>NZ_CP061315.1:0-1200000 GCF_018688315.1 Polynucleobacter sp. AP-Kolm-20A-A1 | reverse complement strand
ATCGACAAATAAACGACTAAACGAAGAAAAATCGAAAGAAATTAAAGAAAAATAACCAATAAAAACAATAACTTATAAATTTCTAGTAAATATTTACTAAATACCCCTAAACATATTTACCCAGCCATCCGTATTAGGTACGTAAGAAACATATTTATGAAGCATTAATAAGTTACGGAGAACTAAACATGCCAGCAGTCCTTAATACAAACATGGCGTCGTTGTACGCACAAAAGAGCCTCTCAACTGCACAAGCTGACTTAGCTGGTTCAGTACAGAAGTTATCTTCTGGCAAGCGTATCAACAGCGCAAAAGATGATGCTGCTGGTTATGCAGTTGCTGAAGCAGTAAAAGCAACTAAGAACGTAACTGATCAATCTATCCAGAACACACAAGATGCAATCTCCATGGTGCAAACTGCTGAAGGTGCATTAGATGTTGTGAGCAAGATGCTCCAACGTGTTTTGACATTAGTAACTGAAAAAGCAAACGGTTCTTTGACTGGTGATGCAACAACCGGCCAAAAGGGCTCAATTAACTCTGAGATTTCTACGCTTCTTAATGAAGTAAATCAAATCAGAGCAAGAACTAAGTTCCAGGGTGGCCAATCTTCAATCTTTGGAACAACAAGTTCATTTGCTACTGGTGATGGCGTAACTTCAACTGTAAACATTGATTCATTAACCCTTGTTGACCTAGGGCTTGGTTTGAATGGAGCGGCCGCCACTACTGCAAGTATTGCGACAAATGAAATTACTACAACAGCAGCTCATAACTTTGCAGTTGGCGATGCTGTTCTTTACAAGGGTACTGGTGCTGCATCTAACCTTACCAATGGTCAGACTTATTATGTTAAGACCGCTGGATCTGCAACAACTATGACTCTCGCAGCTACTGCCGGCGGTGCTGCACTTACAATTACAGCTGCGCCAGGTACCTTTACAAAAGTAAATGACACCACCCAAACTTCTGTTGATGGTTTAACTACAGGAACTGTGATGACGGCGGTGCAAAATAATATCGCTAGCCGTGCTTCCCTTGGTGCTCAACAAAATCGCCTCAACTACATCGTTGACAACATGCAGACTTTGTCCAATAACTTGGCAGACGCTCAAAGCCGTATCGTTGACACTAACTATGCAGCTGAGACAGCAAACCTAACTCGTGGTCAGATCTTGCAGCAAGCTGCAACATCCATGTTGGCACAGGCAAACCAAATGCCTAACGTCATCTTGACCTTGTTGAAGTAATTTTTGAATATTAAATTTAGTTATACACAGGAGAACTAAACATGCCAGCAGTCCTTAATACAAACATGGCGTCGTTGTACGCACAAAAGAGCCTCTCAACTGCACAAGCTGACTTAGCTGGTTCAGTACAGAAGTTATCTTCTGGCAAGCGTATCAACAGCGCAAAAGATGATGCTGCTGGTTATGCAGTTGCTGAAGCAGTAAAAGCAACTAAGAACGTAACTGATCAATCTATCCAGAACACACAAGATGCAATCTCCATGGTGCAAACTGCTGAAGGTGCATTAGATGTTGTGAGCAAGATGCTCCAACGTGTTTTGACATTAGTAACTGAAAAAGCAAACGGTTCTTTGACTGGTGATGCTACTACCGGGCAGATTGGTTCAATCAATACTGAAATTTCTACCCTTCTTAATGAAGTCGCTCAAGTTAATTCTCGTACCGTATTTCAGGGTGGCCAATCTTCAATTTTTAATACAACCAAATCTTTTGCTACTGGTGACGGTGTTAGCACAACAGTAAACATTGATGCATTGAACATAAAAGCTCTAGGATTATCCGCAGCAAGCTCGTCAAGTAAAACTATTGGTAATACCGTGATTGCAGCAAATGCTGTTACTTCTACTGCTCATGGTTTTTCTACTGGCGATGCAGTTATTTATACAGGTAGCGCCATTACTGGATTGACATCTGGGAACACTTACTATGTTATTAAAGGCACTGCCGATACTTTGAAATTTGCAACTAGCTCAGCTGCTGCCACTGCAGGTACAGCTATTACAATTTCCGGTACTCCGGCTGGTACTGAGACTATGGCCTCGGCATCAACTACGCAAACATCGGTTAATTCGATTAGCTCCAGTGACATCATGACAGCCGTACAAAATAACATCGCTAACCGTGCTTCCCTTGGTGCGCAACAAAATCGCCTCAACTACATCGTTGACAACATGCAGACTTTGTCCAATAACTTGGCAGACGCTCAAAGCCGTATCGTTGACACTAACTATGCAGCTGAGACAGCAAACCTAACTCGTGGTCAGATCTTGCAGCAAGCTGCAACATCCATGTTGGCACAGGCAAACCAAATGCCTAACGTCATCTTGACCTTGTTGAAGTAATAACCTGTTGATTTATTAAGGAAAGTCTATTAGCCTAAGGGCTAGGCTAATAGACCCAAGTAAGAGGTTTCATATGAATCCAATTTCTTCCGCACCACAGTCAGTAATGCCACAGTCATCTGTGGCATTACCGTCTAATCCTGGATTAAGCGCTGCTAATCCTGCGCAGCCTATTGTCAAGCCATCCGAAGTTGTTTCTCTCAAACCCGCTGAGATTGTTTTGGATACATCCGGAAAATCTAACGCCAGCGTTCGCGAAAGTGCTCGTCCAGTTGAGAAGGTCGTGCAAGCTGCAGCTGATGCGATCCAGACTTTTATTCAGTCCAAAGGCGTTAACCTTAATATTTCAGTTGATCACGCCACCGGATATCATATTATTCGTGTGACAGACAATGCTGGCAATATGGTGATGCAGTTACCATCAGAAGAGGCAGTGCGCATTGCTCATAATATGGATAGTTTGCAAGGTGTCTTTGTAGATCACATCGCCTAAGATTTCTATTTGCTTACTGCAAATGTCGCCATACCAATTCGAAAGTCTCTAATTAATTATGGCCGTTAATTCAACTTCTTCCACCACAACATCAACACTCAATGGATCCAGCGGGACCCTGGGTGGCGGTACTGTCATTGACGTTAACGCTATTGTTACTAAGCTTGACTCAGTAGAGCAAGCACCAATCGATAAACTGAATTCGACCATTGCAAAGCAAGCGGTATCGATTACAGACTTGGGCACCATCAAGTCGAAGATGTCGATCTTTCAGGCGGCATTACAAGATTTCACGGACCCGTTGAGCTATCTCAACAAGTCTGTTTCTAGCAGTAACACTACCGTTCTTTCTTCATCGATTTCTAATTCCTTAGAGGCGAGTGCTGGTACATATCAGGTTGATGTTACTTCAATCGCTTCTGCTTATACATCTAGCTTTGTTTCTAGCAAGTTCGATTTCACAACAACTAATAGTATTTATTTAAAAGCTACTGATGGCACGGGTCAGACCATTAGTCTTGGTGGTTCTGGTGTGACATCTTTGACCGCTTTGCGTGATGCGATTAATGCTAACTCAGGTACTTCAAAGATTAGAGCTGCTGTAGTTGATACAGGATCTGGCTCATCATTGGTGTTGACCTCCACAACTGGTGGCTCTGCAAATGCAGTAACGGTGCAAACAACCAATGCCAGTGGAGCGACTGTTACTGCAACTAGCTCGCAGGCTGGTGCTGATGCCGTATTCAAGGTAAATAATCAGACATTTACCCGCACATCCAATACTGTCACCGGTGCAATACCTGGTGTCAGTTTGCAATTACAAGCTGCGGGATTGTCAACGCTCACCATCACCTCAGCCAACACTACTTCAGCGCAAACGATGCTGTCGAACATTGGTCAGGCCTATAACGATTTAATGTCTTCTTTTACCGCTTTGACAAAATACGATAGCGATCCCACAAAGCGGGGATCCTTGTATGGTGATGGCGCACTGCAATCCATGATGGATTCCATCTCATTGTCATTTACCACTTCGTTAACTCGATCCGGCACGACTCTAAAAGACAACAACAATAAGTCAATTAGCCTGACATCTCTTGGTTTGGAGATTCAGCTCGATGGCATGATGAAGTTCAACTCTTCTATGTATGATGCTGCTGTAGCGGCAGGTGCCTTTGACCAGGTTTCTCAGGGTACTACAAGCCCAACCAGAACGTACGTAGACTCAGCCATGCTTTATGGCGGGGCGATGGATTCCGATATTGCCAGCTTCACAGACCAGAAATCTATTCTTGAAAATCGCGTGAAAGATTTGCAAACACGCAAAGATGAGAAGATGGCAAAGTATCGCGCTCAATATGCTGCACTGGACGCCTTGCTCTATCAGTTACAGTCTATGAATACTTCATTGTCTGCAACCTTTAATGCATTGAACAATCAAAAAAGTAATTAATTAGGTCTTTTGTTATCTATGTCCAATAAAGCCCTCAAAGGTTATCAAAACATCTTCGCGCAAACATCGGTCGAGAGTGCGCGTCCTGAGAATTTGATTGCTCTGGTGTTTGAAAAGCTACTTGATCATTTGTTGACCGCGGAAAAGCAAATGCAAGCAGGCGAATTAGCGATAGAGCCTTTGGATAAAGCGCTAGATATTTTTAAGATTGGTTTGATGCCTGCCCTTGATTTTGAAAAGGGCGGTGAAATCGCCGCTAACCTTGGCCGCCTCTATGACTGGTCTATTCGGACTATTCTGAAAGCGCGTATTGCCAAAGATCCCGCCATGATTCGTGAGGTTTATGACGTATTGCTTCCGGTTAATGATGCCTGGCATACGCTCTTAACTGATCACGTTCCCGCATAAACATTGCGAAGGGGGATGAATGGTCTTTCCCATCGCAGGACCACAGCTTCCTGACATAGCCACTCCACCCGCAAATAAGTTGCGGACTGATGCAGTTTCTAAAGTTGGCCCAGTTGTTCTGAATGATCTCGTTAGCGTAGATCCTCGTACAGCTGTTAATGTAGCCATTCCAACTGCGCTATTAGATGGCACGACGGTTGCGCGTAATCCTTTGGCTCAACCAGGGGTGGTAGTTACTCCCGGCATGGACCCTGGTGCTGCGGCAACCTTGGAAGGCGCCTTATTGGCCAATACGGGCGTTGACGGCAACGAGAGCGGCTTGCCTCAAGACCTGGCGCGCATCTTAAGTGATGTTGGCTCTGCTAAAAAATCTACTGAGCTTGTCACGCAATGGCCTGCAGTCAATCTATCAACTAGCACTGATGCTCCTGATAATCTTCCTCCGCAAGTAGCTCTTGCTCAAAACTTTCAGAAAATCTTGCAAGGTTTAGCGGGATCGTCGATGTTTGCAGCGAGTGATCTTAAGCAATTGCTTGAGCCCTATCTAAGTCAAAAGGTCACTGGTGGCCCAGCAGATCTCAAGTTGCGAGATAGTGCGGCGCAGTTGCTCGACAAACTCGGCTCTGATAATCCTGCTGTAAAAGATGGTGCGCGTTTGCTCTTGTACGGCAATTTATTGTGGCAAGGACAAATCATGCCAGGTGTGCAAGCGCGTATTAAGCGTGAAGATGCCTGGGAAAAAGATCCTCAGAATGAGGGCCAAATTATGCGTGGCTCAAAGATCTCAATTGAGATGGATTTGCCAAATACCGGAACATTCAAAGTTGTAGGCTTGCAGTTCGGCGATTGGCTTAACGTCAAGCTCAGCCCGAATCCTGATTTTCAGAATGCATTTCAAGATCAGTTGAAAAATTTGAGTGAGCGCCTAGAAGATCAAGTTGCTATTCCGGTGAACTATGCATTTGCCAGCAAGGATGAAGGTGATGCATGAATCCCGATAAGCAAACCAAAGCTGTAGCGCTTGCCTATGAAATGAATTCAATTGCGCCACGAGTAGTGGGGCAGGGCGAAGGTTATTTAGCCGAGGCCATTCTGGCTAAGGCTGCAGAGCTAGGTATACCAACGCGTGTAGAGCCACAGCTCGTGGAATTCTTAATGCAGTTACGCTTGAATGATTTAGTGCCTCCAGAGTTATACGCAGCAGTCGCTGAGGTGATTGCTTGGGCACATCAATTAGATGAGAATCTGCAGCCCGGCCAAAGACCTGGCACTACAAAAACCTAAGAACTAAAACTAAGGGATTAAACCTGGAGGTTGGTTACGTCTTTGTAAGCGTCAATGAGACGGTTACGAACAGCCAACATTCCTTGGAAGGAGATGTTTGCTTTTTGCAAAGAAACCATCACTTCTTCTAGGCTCATCGTGGAGTCGCCAGTAGAAAAAGCTTGAACTTTAGCTTGAGCAGTATTTTGCGCACTGCTTACTTCAGCAACGGCATTCTTGAGAATAGTTTTGAAATCAACGCCAGCAGGGTCTGAGTTTGTTGAAGGTGCGTTAACGCCTGAACCCTGGCTCAATGCTGCAGCTTGTTCAAGGGCTTGCAACTGGGCAAGCATCGCGTTTACTTTTTCAATACTCATGATCGGATTCTAGGTTACTTTCACTCAAATTCAAAACCGGCATCTTTATAAGCTTTCAGCTTGTAGCGTAGGGCTCTTTCAGATATTCCTAATACACTTACGGCCTTTTTGCGGTTTCCGTTTACCTGGGCCAAGACTTTCAAGATATGGTCTCGTTCCAGGCTACTTATATCGGAACCCCCTTCAGGGCCGGTTTGTGGTGCATTCACTACACTTGCACTACTAACACTTTGATTTAAAGCAATTTTTGTGCCAGAAATTTCATCCAGCTCCAAATCGGCCGGTTCAATCGCTGGATTGTCGGAAAGCAGCAGGGCTCTTTGGATGGCATTTTCCAGCTCCCGGACGTTTCCAGGCCAGCTGTAACTCTGAAGTAGGGCCTTGGAGCTCTTGCTAAGGCTTGAATCGGTTCTACCCATAGTTTTGCCGTAACGGCGCAAAAATGACTCAGCCAATGGCAGTACGTCGCCAGCACGTTCCCGTAGGCCAGGAATGCGAATTGGGAATACCGCAATGCGGAAGTACAAGTCTTCACGGAACTTGCCTTCAGCCACTCTGGCCTGCAAGTCCTTATTGGTAGCGGTTACGATGCGGACATCGCAAGAAATCGACTCCCGGCTGCCTAGACGCTCAATGACCTTGTCTTGCAGTACGCGAAGCAGCTTTGCCTGCAATTCCAGGGGCATTTCACCGATTTCATCGAGGAAAAGGGTGCCGCCATTGGCTTGCTCAAACTTACCTGGGGAGGTCTTAGTTGCCCCAGTAAATGCCCCTTTTTCATGGCCAAAGAGAGTGGATTCAAGCAGGGTTTCCGGTATGGCAGCGCAGTTAATAGCTACATAGGGCTTATTGGCCCGGTTTGATAATTCATGGATTCTTTTGGCAAAAATATCTTTACCAACACCCGATTCCCCGGTCAAAAGAGCGGTGGCATCGGTCTTCCCAACCCGTTCACAGCGTGCCATAACGGCAAGAGTTGCCGGGTCTACGGCAATAATTTCCTGGACGTTGCCGTTTTTGGTGGCAATCGGGTTGGAACTCTCTTTTTGATACCGTCCAATCACCTCAACAAGCTGATCCGGCACAAAAGGCTTAATCAAGAAGTCCCGGGCCCCTGATTTAAGGGCCTCAACTGCGAGTTTGGCATCGGCGAAGGCAGTCATGACCACTACGGGCAGGTCTGGCTGGATTTTGCGAGCTTCTCTAAGGAGCTCAATGCCATTCATGCCTGGCAGGCGAAAGTCGGTAATCAGGATATTGGGGTAGTTGGGCTGGATAAGGCTTAAGGCAAGTTCAGCCCGATCCACAATCTTGTGTTCAATGCCCTTTAGGGAAAGGGTAATGGCGATAGCCTCCCGTAAGTCGTCATCATCCTCGACCAGCAGGACTGGCGGGAGATTGGATGTGCTGGCTTCGGAAATCGACATTATTGGTGTTCTTAGAGTTCAGTTAAGGATGGAAGGTTGATAGTAAAGCGTGCGCCGCCTTCTGGACGGTTGCGAACCAGGATCTGGCCGCGATGGCTTTCGATATTGCTTCTGGCGATCGACAGGCCAAGACCGTTTCCGGTGACCCTACCGCTGGAGAAAGGCTCAAAAATGGTGTCCATCATGTTCTCGGCAATGCCTGGACCATGGTCCTCAATCGTGATTTCGGTGCGATTGGGCCAGTCACGACAGTGAATTTCTACGGATTGACCAGGTTCGCTTACCTGGATGGCATTTTCCAAAACAGCCACTAAAGCGCTAATAATGGAGTGTTTTTCAACATTAATGAGGGTTTTTGGCGAATTCAGGCTTAATTTAAGCTCGATATTGCGCTCCTGGCTCAAGCCCTGGGCTGACTGACAGGCTTCTTCCAAGACCTCATGAACTGCTACAGGGCTAGTTTGCTGAGGCCTTTGCTTCAAGAACAAGAGCATGTTTGAGGCTAATTTCTCTAAACTAATCAATTGCTTACGCAATCTATCGGCAAATAGCTGCTTTTGGTCGTCAGCGACGTTTTGGTCGGCCAGATGGGATGCATAGAGCAGGGCGGTGGAGAGCGGGGTTCTCAGTTGGTGGGCGATGCCTGCACTCATCTTGCCCATAGCCGTGAGGCGGCTAATGCGCTCCTCTTCGGCACGATTGGCAATTGCGCTAGTAATGTCCTGAATCTGAATAACGCTGCGCGCACCCGTCTTTACTTCCAAGATTTGCAAGATTTGCTGTTTATCACCCAGTCTTCTTGAATATTCGCCGCTGACGTTGCTCTCAGCCTTTACTTCATAAATTTGAGTGGAATGCTGTTTATCATCCTGACGCCTTGCATACCCCCCAGGGCCATTAGACGACCTCCAATTTTCAGGGATTTTCCAGGGCATACCCTTAGTTAGCTCTGGAATGAAGTGTGCAGCAGCTGGATTGAAGTCAATTAACTCGTCGTGCTCAACCAAAATTACGCCTGCAGGCAATGAATTGAGAAGGCTCGAGAGCCTTGAATTAGCAGCAATCAATTGACCACTCAGTTCGGTGAGTTGCCCTTGAAGCACCGCCTGTTGGGCCTCTAGAGCTTTTGATGCCTCAATAAAAAGATCGAACGCTTCCTCTAAACCTTGCGATTTCTGAGTTGTTGTATCGGTTTGAGGATCGGGCATAAATTACTGATTCTTAGGGGCTTTTGCACCAATAGGGCAAGAAATAATTAGATAACAATTATGACATTCATATATACTTTTTCACATTAATGTTATCTGCCTAATGATGGTGCATTTAGGGATGACATTTTTTTCGCCTTATTTTTTATAAAGTTTTTATTTTGAGTGATAGACAAGAGCCTAAATTATTAGACCCAGATAGCGGCGCTGCCTCTGTCAATTTGGGCTCAAGTGCGACTGGTGCTGCTGCTAAAAGCGCTCCTGCAGGCACAAACTCATTTAGCAATGCAATGAATCTTATTAAAGACCGTTTTGACAGTTTAAATATGCGTCAAAAAATGGGTCTAGCTGGCGCTGTTCTATTTTTAGTTGTTGCAGTTGCCGGTGTTTCCATGAGTGGAAACAAAAGTGGTCAATACAAAGTCTTATTTTCAAATCTGACTGATACCGATGGAGCAGCTATCGTTGCCTCGCTCCAGCAAATGAATATCCCTTATAAATTTACCGAAGGTGGCGGCGCACTCATGGTGCCTGAATCTTCTGTATACGATGCGCGTTTAAAACTGGCTGGCCAAGGATTGCCAAAATCTGGAACAGTAGGGTTTGAAGTTCTCGAAAATCAAAAGTTGGGTACTAGCCAATTTGTAGAGCAAGTGAACTATCAGCGTGCATTAGAAGGTGAGCTCTCAAAGAGCATTACTTCTATTGGCTCTATTAAGAGTGCGCGAGTGCACTTAGCAGTACCTAAGCAAACTGCTTTTGTGCGCGACCAGGAAAAGCCTACCGCTTCAGTCGTCTTAACCATGTATCCAGGGCGTTTCCTGGATCCGCAGCAAGTTGTGGCAATCACGTATTTAGTAAGTTCATCCGTACCAAAACTATCTCCAGCGCAGGTATCCATCGTTGATCAAGACGGCAACTTGTTGTCTCATCAACCACAGCGTGCTGATAGCCTTGATTCTTCCCAGATTAAATATGTTGCTGAGTTAGAGCATGCCTTATCTAAACGTATTGGTATCTTGCTTGAGCCGGTGATTGGCAAAGACAATGTACGTGCACAAGTAACGCTAGACTTGAACTTTGATGAGCGTACGCTGACTCAAGAAACATTCGGCAAAAATTCTGCACCGAATCAAGCAAGTATTCGTAGTCAGCAAAATTCAGAATCCACTGGTCAGCAATCTACGACTGGTGCTGTACCTGGCGCACTTACCAATCAAGCGCCACCTCAGCCAGTCGCTCCATTAAGTGGACCACTCGCTGCGGATAACGAAGCACAACAATTGATTTCTCCATCTAGCACGATGGGCGCGAATTCCTCTGGTAAGCGTGACAGCACAATCAACTATGAAGTTGATCGCGCAATTGAAGTATTGAAGGCTAATAAAGGTCAACTCAAACGCGTAGCTGCTGCTGTGGTGGTGAACTTCAAGCCAGCAATTTTGGATAGGGACGGCACAGTAGTAGAGCCTGCAGCGCCCTATACCCCAGAAGAAATGCAGCAAATTAACAATATCGTGCGTGATGCAGTTGGTTTTGTAGAGAAACGTGGCGATACAGTCAGCGTGGCGAATATTGCATTTGCGCCGGAAGTAACTGAAAAAGTTCCTTTCTATAAAGATGCATCACTTACAGATTTGATTAAAGAGTTTTTGAAGTTTGGTATTTTGCTGTTGGCATTAATCCTGGCTTACCTCACCGTCATGCGCACATTGATTGCGCCGAAGAAAGTGAAGGAACTTGAGCAGGAAGCACAAGCTACGGAGGATGTGATGGAGCAGATGGAACAAGCCCGCATTCGCGAGAGAAATCTACGTGAGCAAGATGAAGCTAGACAACAGGTTGAGAAGGCGAGAGAAAATGCTCGTGCTGCTGAAGAAGCCTTGCGTGCTGAGTACGATAACTTGGTGAACTACACCGAAGACTTTGTAAAAGCGAACCCACAAGTATTGGCAAGCTTGCTCAAGAACTGGCAAGAAACGAAAGCAAAGATTGATGCGGCTCGCAACAATCTATCCGGCGACTCTAAAGCTGCCGGAGGTAACATCTAATGAGTACACCTGCTAATCAATACCGTTTGCACCAAGGGATGGATTTAACGCCATCCTTAAGTGATGCAATGAAGCGTGGCCTCGAGCAATCTAGCGCCCAGGCGAACTCATTAAGTGAAGTAGATGAGTTTGATAACCTGCATAAAGTAGCAATGATTTTGTTGCTAGTAGGCCCCGAGTTCTCTGCTGAAGTACTGCGTAAGCTCAGTCCAGAAGATGTGCAGGCACTATCTGTGCGTATGGCGGGCATGAGCTTCATAGACAAGCTCACCGCTGCAAAAGTGCTATCTGAATTTAAAGAAATCACTTCATGGCATGCGCCAGTAGGCGGTGATATTGGTTCCATCATGGGTGTTTTGGGCGACAAAGAAAGCCTAGAAAACGCAACCACTTTGGCGGGCATTGAAGCTGTTGCTTCTGCAACGCCTGAAGAGTTATACGAAGTAGTGCGCAACGAGCACCCACAGATTGTGGCGAGCTTAATGACATTCTTGCGCCCTGAGCAAACCTCTGCATTCGTGGCGATGTTCCCAGAAGATCGTCGCAATGAATTGATGTTGCGTGTTGCGTTGTTAGAAAAAGTGGACGCTGAAGCAATTCAGGTTCTCAATGAAGTCATGATGCAATTGCTTGGCCCAGACGCTAAGAAGTCTGATGTTGGTAGCGGTGGTATCGCGCCTACTGCCGACATTCTCAATTACATGGCTGACGATATGAATAAGAGTGCAATTGATTGCATTCGTGATTACGACAGCGACTTGGCAGAAGCCATCATCGAAAGAATGTTTAGCTTTGAAGACTTCTTGGATGTTGCTGACAAATCTCTTGAAACAGTCTTGCTTGAAGTGCCGCAAGATATCTTGATCATTGCCTTGAAGGGCGCAAGTCCTAAATTGCGCGAAAAGATTTTCAGCAATATGACCAAGCGTTCTGCTGAGCGTACTCGTGATGAGTTGGACACCTTGCCTCCTGTGAAGGTATCTGATGTAGAAGACCGTCAACGAGAGATGGTGCGTATTGCGCGTGCGATGGCTGACAAGAAATTGATTGTTCTACAGTCTGGTAAGCATCTAGACGAATTTATTTAAGCGCTTCCCATGGTTATTAAGTGGATGCCGCCGTCGTTTGATCCAAAACCGCCAGAACCGGTTGTCATTCCACGTCTTGAACCAGAAATTATTGCTGCCAGTGAGCCAGTTGAGCCACCGCTGCAACTACCTACCGCTGAAGAAATCGAAGCCATTCGTACTGCAGCCTTTCAGGAAGGCTACACCCAGGGTTTTCAAACAGGCAATCAACAGGGTGAGGTAGAGGGCTTGCAAACAGGCAAAGCTGCAGGTGCACAAGCTGGCTATAAGCAAGCGTATGACGATGCCAAAGCCGATATTGATTCTCTAACAAAGTCATTGCAGGATATTTTGGCCGCCTTACAAGGCTTGCCTGAAGCAATTACTCAGCCACTCAATGAATTGGCTTATGAAGTTGCATTGCGTATCTCTGGCAAAGAAGAAATTGAGCGTGCGCCATTTGTTGCCGCTATTCAAGAAGCCTTAATGCGTTTGCCTAGACCTGGCGAAACTTTGCACCTGCGCATCTCTGAAGCAGACGCCATTATTTGGAAGCGCATTGTTGAAGATCCAGGCCTGCCTTTTTCTTGCAGCTTATTGCTAGATGCTGATGTGCCATCAGGCCATGCATTTGCAGAGCTTGATCATGCTCGTATTGATGTTGGCTTTGAAGCCAGAAAAGCAATTGCACGTTCATTGCTGGGATTGCCGAATTACCTGCCATCGTCTGGCGAAGAAAACTTCTAAGTAATCACCCATGACGATCCGCGCTGATCAAGTTCATTCCAAATTAAATAATGCGTTAGATCTTTTGCGCGCTGGCCCTAAATCGATTCGTGAAGGCCGTTTAAAAAAGGTTTCTGGTTTTGTTCTTGAAGTAGAGGGCTTACCTCTACCAATCGGTGCTAGCGCCTGCATCTTGTCTCAGGGCTCAGAGTATTTCATTGACGCTGAGTGCATTGGTTTTAATGGCGGCATCACCTATTTGATGGCCGTAGATTCAATCGATGGCATCTCTCCTGGTGCGTTGGTTTATCCAGCCAATACACCATTTATGGCGGATGGCGTTTATACGATTCGCTCTTCAGTAAAACCGCTAGCAATTGGTAATGACTTGCTTGGCCGTATTGTTGATGGTTTTGGCAGACCTCTAGATGGCAAAGGTGAGGGCGAGCTGCAAGCTAAGCCTGTTAATACACGTTCATTAAATCCAATGGAGCGTCACCCGATTCATGAGCCTATGGATACTGGCTTAAGAAGTGTGAACAGTATGCTCACCATCGGCCGTGGCCAACGTATCGGAATCTTTGCTGGATCTGGCGTTGGCAAAAGTGTGACGCTCGGAATGCTATGCCGTAATTGTGTGGCCGATGTCATTGTGGTTTCATTAGTTGGTGAACGTAGTCGTGAGGTCCGCGAGTTCTGCGAAGACATCCTGGACCCGGAAACTGCAAAACGTGCTGTTGTAGTTGCTGCACCAGCAGACTCTTCCCCGCTAGCGCGTGCCAAAGGTGCTTGGTATGCAACTGAAATTGCTACTTGGTTTAGAGATCAAAATAAACATGTCGTATTAATTGTGGATTCGCTCACACGCTTTGCAATGGCGCAGCGTGAAATTGGCCTAAGCCTGGGAGAAGCCCCGGTATCCAGAGGCTATCCACCAAGCGTTTTCGGAAAAATTCCAGAGTTGCTAGAAAAAGTTGGTAATGGCAAAAGCCCGGATGGCTCCATTACTGCTTTTTATACCTTGCTGCTAGAAGGTGATGACATTAATGATCCCGTTGCTGATACAGCACGCGGCGTCTTAGATGGCCACTTCTTCCTTTCTCGTGAACTAGCTGACTCAGGTCATTACCCGGCAATTGATATTGAGAAATCCATTTCTCGCGCCATGCCAAGGGTTGTGAAGCCTGAGCATTTGATGGCTGCACGTCGCTTTAAGCAGTTGTACAGCCGCTATATGCGTGGACGTGACTTACTGAGTATGGGAGCGTATGCGCCAGGCAGCGATCCTGATTTTGATGCGGCTATTCGTTTATGGCCCAAGATGCAACAGTTTTTGCAGCAAGACATTGCTGAAGTTGCTCATTTCGATACATCTGTTGGTGATTTGATGAATATTGTGTCGGAGGCTGCATGAGCAAAGTCTTAAAACTCATTCTGCAATTTGCCAAAACTCACGAAACCCGTACTGGCAATCAATTAAAACGCTTGAATGGTGAGCTTCGCAGAAGTGAGGCATTTAATCAGCAGGTGGTTGAGTATGTTCAGGACTATGAGAAGCAGATGCTTGATACCGCCACTAAAGGGGCAACAGTGGCCTTTATGCAAGATTCCAGCTCCTTTAGGAATAGATTGCAGGCTGGTGTAGAAGAGCAGGAAGGGCAGATTGCCAAGCTCAATGTGGCTATGGTCAATGCCCGGGAGCAGGCAATTGAGTCCAAATTGAGGGTTCAGGGCATCGAAAAGGTGCTGGCCCGGAAAAAGGCCGAGGCACTGGCCGAAAGGGCCCGTCGCGAGCGCCTAGAACTAGAAGATTGCATTATTTCTCGACTTCACGGAGATTCTGGCACGAAATCTGCTTAGTAATATTTACCTAAACGGGGAATATTTATGGCAAATTTGAATCCGCTCCAAGCTTTACAGTCTCGCGATAACCTGATTTTCGCTAATCAGTCTACGCTCGATTCTTCACAAAATCTTTCAGATCAAGGACTTACGAGCTTCCCGGACGAACTGCGAGCGGCTAAGCAGCAGAGCCAGAATCCCACCCAGGACACCCCTCGAACAGAGGCTAGAAACACCCAGGCAACCGAAGAAAAGCCGCAAAATTTGCCGCCTTCGACCGATCAGGCGCAGCAGGATGCTGCAAATATTGCCGCCCCCCAAACAAATTCTCAGGCAGAGGCCCCTCAGGCCAATGCTCAAACCCCATCAGAAGCTCCTGCACCCCAAGGTGTTGATCAAGCCACTTTAGGGCAGGTAGAGGTAGCTTTGGCAGTGGAAGCTAAAGCAGCCACCGCTTCAGAGACCTTGGCAGTAGTGGATACCGCATTAAGCGCCGTTCTAGCCGATGGTGTTGCGCAGCAGGCTGGCAATCAGGAAATCGCCGCCGCTACTCTCAATGCTCAAAATCAGGCAGCCATTGCAAAAGCCGCTGCTGATGCAGCAGCACTTCAAGCTGGTGCAGTTGCAGCAGCTGCTGTAACCGCTGACGCTCAAGTTACTGTGGTTGATCCATCTATCACCACTGTTGCTACAGAAGTAGCTGTGCTAACAGATTCATTGCAAACACAAGATACTCAAACTGATGTTGTTGCTACCGACGTTGCGGTCGATGCAAATCCAATTGCTATTGCCAACGTGGTGCAGGTTGCAGTTGCCCCAGTAGTTCAGGTTGCTCAAGCGGTTGCGGCTGATACCGGTACGTCTACCGTTGAGGTGGCGCAAGTGGCTGCTGCAAATGCCAATGCAGCGACAACACAAACAATTGCAAATACCCAAAGTGACAATGTAGCTGCCCAGACCACCCTGGAAAATCCAGTGGACTCAGGCAATGCACAAGCATTTGCTGCAACCCTCAATCAAGCGGCAGCGAACGTGAGCAGTGCACCAGTGCAGGCTCAAACATCCAGCGCTCGAGTAGAGTCAGTCAAAATTAATCCTGGTCAAGCGGTGCAAGTAAGCTCGACAGTAGCAGCACAAGTGCAGGCAAATACAGAGCAGGTTGCAGCGAATGCTTCAGCAGGCGCTCAAGAATTGCCTTTAGATCAAGTGGTTATTCAGAAGATTGAATTACCCACTACCAGCACTCAGACGGCTGTGAATGTCGCCGCTACACCAGCAGTACAGAACGCGGTTCAGGCGGTAAGTTCATCTTCAGATACAGCAGCAATTGATCAGGCGGCCTCAGTCAATACTGCTGCCACCATCGCTAAGCCAGCTGATCAGGCGGTAGCTCAGTCTGCACCTAAGCCAGTAAATCTGCCAACGGTAGAAGAGGGTGAGTTCTCTAAACAGGTGCGCACACAAAATGCGGAAAGTTTTGTAGCTGCTACTGCGGTGACAAAACAAGAGCGTTCAATTCGCGTTGTTGAAAAAGACGACTCATTGGCACAAGCTAGTAACAACGGCATTAATGCAACAGATGCTAAGCAAACCAGCTTTATCTCTACCCTTAATCAAGAAGTGAAGTTAACCCAAACCACGACAGTAAAGTTAGAGCCACAAAATGCCTCATTAGCAACTGGCCCTCTAAATGCTGAAGTGATGCGCGTCCTCAAAGAGGGTGGCGGTCGCGTGGTGATGGAAGTAACTCCTCCAGACCAAGGCACCATTCGCATTGATTTGCGCTTGGATAACCAAGGTCGTGCAATTGTGGTGGTGGATGGCGCAAGCGATTCAACCCGTGCACGCCTGGAGCAGGGTAGTTCACAGTTAAAAGAGCAATTGGCACAAATGGGCCTCTCCTTAAGCTTAGATATGCGCCAGCACTCTGATAATGCGGGCCAACCCCAATTTATGGCCGAAGGCATTGCCTTTAGCAATGGCGGTAATAGCTCAACAGCAGCTGCAAACGCAGATGTAGCCGCCGGTATATTGAGTTCTGCAATTCCGGCTGCTGACGGTAGAATTAATCTATACGCCTAATCGAATCATTAATAAGCAAAGACTTGTAGTGTATGAATCCAAATAAACAAGCCGTATTTTTCAGTCAGGCCCAAGTTGCTAACAAGCGACGTATGCCTGCGCTCGAAATTGTGCATGAGGCATTTGCACGTAGCTTGAGAATTCAGCTTACGCATATTGTGGGCAGCTCAGTGGTTGTTAATTCCAGTTTTGCTGGCCTGAAGAATTACCAAGAGTTCATTCAATCAGTTCCAGCTTCAGCTAATATTCAAGTGGTTGGCTTTGACCACGTTGAAGGTTATGGCTGCTGGTCTTTGGATATGAATACCCTCAATGTTGCAGTCGACACCATCTTCGGTGGCAATGGCACTTTCCCGCCAAGCAACAATAGCAATCCGAAAAAACTTTCCATTACAGAAATGCGTATTGCACGCCGCATTTTGGAAGTGATCGTACAAGAATATGAAAAGGCCTGGAAGCCGCTAGCCGACATCCGCTTTGGCTTTGCGAGACATGAAGAGCAGTTTGATGACTTGCGCTTAGCTGCTCCTGAAGAGCAGGTACTTCACAGCAAATTTAAAGTTAACGTCAATGGCAACGAAGGCCATTTAGATTTTTGCGTTCCTTATTGGGTCCTTGAGCCATTTAAGGAAAAGATTTGGAGTAATGAAGTCAAAGTTAAGCGTGAAACCGATTTGTATTGGGCAACTTCACTGGAGACTCAATTGCAAGAAGCTTCTGTATCGATGGTCGCAGTATTAGCTCGCAAACAAATGACTATTCGTGAAATCCTGGGAATGTCGATTGGTGAGATTATTCCAATTGATATTGATGATCCTGTCACGATGTATGTGGACGGGCTCCCAATGATCCAGGGCAAATACGGCGTTAAGAACAATAAATATTCTGTGAAGGTTGAATCCATTCAACATCCAGCTGAATTTCTCAAAAATCCGGTAAATACTCCAGCCTCTGAGTCTAGCGTGATGCGCAGCGAAGAGCGGGGTGACCTCTATATGCAACAAAAAGGCGAATAATCATGATTGAAAACACCCCATCTCACTCTGGTGACGATCTGGCGAAGGCGTTTGCAAACGCTGGCGCAGCGGTCCGCCGGGCGAGTTTTGATGATTTGGGCGGTGCCTCAGCTACTGCCCCAATGGCTAACGATATCGATTTGGTGATGGATGTACCAGTTCAGGTTACGGTTGAGCTCGGTCGCGCTAAAATGCAAATACGCAACCTTTTGGCGCTTACCCAGGGCTCAGTGATTGAGTTGGATATCCATGCAGGAGATCCTTTGGAAGTGGTGGTCAATGGTTGCCTAGTCGCGCAAGGCGAGGTGGTAATCGTGAACGACCGTTACGGTATTCGTTTAACTGATATTGTTACCCCAGCGGAGCGCATTAGAAAAATTAACCGCTGAGGATTTAGATGGGTGAGAAGGCTGGCAACGGGCATTTAATTAAAAGTACGTTTGGCAGAGTCTCTCCCAAACTCCCCATCATCCAAATAGCATTATTTGGAACCTTATTCAGCTCAGCTTCTGTCTTTGCGCAGGATGCTTCTAGAGCATCTTCCTATCCGAATGCCGGTGGTGGAAGTTTCATCTGGCTTACTTTAGTAACTTTAGTTCTCGCCGCCATTTTGGTTGGCTTGGTTGCCTGGTTCGTCAAACGCAATTTACAGCTCGATGTTCCGAATTCAGCTATTCGTATTTTGGCAGCCCAAGGTTTGGGTCCACGTGAGCGTGTAGTAGTAGTGCAAGTTGCAGGCCGCGTGTATGTGCTGGGCCACACACCCAATCAAATCAATCTCATTTCCGAGTTAGAAGCAGCAGAAGTGGCGAACTTGCCAAAGATGACAAGCTATTCCCCAGACTTTGCTAAGAAGCTCTCAGACCTACTCCGTAAAGGCGGTAAAGCATGAAGCGCCGTCACTATGCCTGGTTAGGCGCCGCCTTACTGTTATTGGTCTCCGGAGCCGTATTTGCCCAATCCCTTCCGCTAGTCACTAGCGGTGCAGGTAAGGGCGGAACCACATATTCCATCCCCGTTCAAACTGTTATTGCATTAACTGCCTTAAGTATTTTGCCGGCTGCGTTGATGTTGATGACTAGCTTTACACGCATTCTGATTGTTTTCTCTTTGCTGCGCCAGGCCTTAGGTTTGCAAAGCATGCCACCCAATATGGTGTTGATTGGACTCTCATTCTTCCTCACCTTATTTGTGATGAATCCGACTTTTGAAACCATTTATCAAGATGCCTATTTGCCTTACACACAGCAAAAAATCAGTTTTGAGAAAGCGGTTGAGGTAGGTGCAAAGCCGATTAAGTCATTTATGCTTAAGCAAACTCGCCAAGAAGATTTGGCGGTATTTGTCAGGCTGTATGACAAGCCAATTCAAGCTAAAGAAGATGTGCCGATGACAGTATTGATTCCGGCCTTCGCAATCTCTGAAATTAAGACGGGCTTTTTAATTGGCTTCATGATTTATTTGCCATTTATTGCGATTGACTTTGCAGTAGCCAGTATCTTGACCTCCTTAGGTATGGTGATGATTTCACCAATGATGTTCTCGTTGCCATTAAAGCTGGTGATCTTTGCATTGGCGGACGGCTGGGCCTTACTGGCTGCCTCCCTCATTGAGAGCTACAAGGTCTTCTAATGGATACGGGTCTCATTATCGAATTGACTTTCCAGGCCATGCGCATGGCGTTTGTACTGGCAGGTCCAACCCTGATTGCGCTGCTCATCGTCGGTTTGGTGATTGGTATTTTGCAAGCAGCCACCTCCGTTAACGAGAGTTCAGTATCGTTTGTACCGAAGCTATTCGTTTTGGCGGTAGTCCTCTTGGTGGCGTTTCCAGTGAGCTTGGCGATCTTTATTGATTACGTGCGCGAGATCATCATGCGCATCCCAACAATCCTGAACTAAGTCAGATCCGAGATCTATCTTGGAATTTAGCGCCGACATCATTCCTCAATTCGTTGCAATTGTGATGCTCATCTCATTGCGCATCTTTGGACTATTAATTTCTGCGCCGATGTTTGCTTTCCGATCTATGCCAATGCGCTTGCGTGTGCTCTTGGCGGTGGTGATTGGTCTCTCGCTCTCACCGATGATTAAGCCTGATCCGGCGGTGCTTTCAGGCACTACCGTAACTTTCTTTGTAGCTGCAACCGAGCTGGCTATTGGCCTGATGGCTGGTTACGTGATACGCCTGGGCTTGATGGCCTTTGATGTGCTCTCTGAAACCTTATCAATGTTGGCTGGCTTTAGCTTTGCCTCTACAGTGGGTCGTGACCCGAACATTTCATCTGGCTTGATTGGTGAGTTGCTCCTCCTAACGGCTATTGCCTTGTCATTTGCTCTGAACATTCATTTGGTCTTGTTTGAGATCGTTCTCACGAGTTTTAAGGCGGTTCCATTTGGTGCTTGGCCAAGTGCATGGGATGCGCAAGCAATCGTTGCTCTAGTGGTCAAAGCCTTTCAATTTGGCATGGTCATCAGCATGCCCGGGATTATTGTTTACCTCGTATTCAATATGCTCCAAGCTATTTTGGGAAGAACCAGCCCACAGTTGAACTTATTCTCAGTAGGTTTTGCTGTGACCGTCCCTATCGCCTTTTTATTAATCATCATTTTGCTGCCCGATATGACAGCAATTGTGATCCGAGTACTTCAGGGTCCGGTTGCCCTTGTCCGCCAAGGCCTCAACCCTGGCATGTAAGGGGCTCCAGGGCAGGGCGGGCATTATTTACCGAGCCCCCTCAAAGACCCCTGCAATTTTTGCCGTTTTAACTCTAATTATTAGAAATAACCACCAGAATAGATTCTTTTAAATATCTTAAGTTGTTGATTTATATAGATATTTAAATATTTCTCAATTCTGGCACGCCATTTGCATACTAAGAAGTGAAGTTGGGACATGTGTCTCAACAAACTGAAGGTAAAAGGTAAATGAGCTTGGTTCCACAATATGATCCGATCCAGTTTGGCGAAGCCGCATTGAAGTTGCGCAGCTACCGTCAAGAGCTGCTCGCATCTAATTTGGTGAATTCAGACACCCCTGGCTACAAAGCTAGGGATATTCGCTTTGGCGAAGTGCTCAAACGCAACCTCAATGCTGAAGTTCAGTCCGCTAGCCTGCCAATGGCAGTAAGCAATAGCGGCCACATGGTTGCTCAAGGCCATGCAGCAATCCCAGTTTTATACCGTAGCGCAGTACAACCTGCGATGGACGGCAATACCGTTGATCCCGATGTGGAAAGAAGTCAGTTCATGAAGAACTCATTCTTCACTGAAGCCACATTGAATTTCCTAGGCTCTGAGATTCGTACTCGTATCTCAGCAATTACAGGACAAGGTTCATGAGTTTATTAGGCGCATTCGATATCGGTTCAAGCGGTTTAGTTGCTCAAGCAATGCGCTTGAACGTGACCGCTTCTAACGTAGCCAATGCAGAGAGCGTTGCTGGTCCTGATGGCCGCACATATCGCTCACGCCAAGTGTTATTTAGCCCAACACCAATTGAGAAGGCTCAAGGTGTTGGTGTACAGGTATCTGCAATTGTTGAAAGCGCAGAGCCTTTGCGTATGGAATACAAGCCATTTCACCCAATGGCGAATGCAAGCGGTTACGTAGAAATGCCAAACGTAAACCCAGTAGAAGAAATGGTGAACATGATCTCTGCATCACGTTCATATCAAGCTAACGTGGAAATGATGAACACCACACGTCAGTTGATGTTAAAGACACTCGATTTAGGCCGTTAATAAAGGAAAAAACGATGGCAACTGTATCTAACTTAAGTCTGATCAAGCAGTACGATCCAACCGCTAAAACAGCTGCGGCGACCGATCCTACTTCAACGAAGGATATGACACAGAACTTCTTGAAGATGCTAACTGCCCAGTTACAGAATCAAGACCCAATGAACCCAACCGATACAGCGAGTATGACTACTCAGCTGGCTCAATTGAACATGGTTGACGGTATCAACCAAATGAAGAGCACGATGACTTCATTGTTGTCACAGATTCAGTCTAGCGATTTCATGAACTACTCCTCATCTGTTGGTAAGTACGCAATGGTTGCAGGTAAGTCAATGAGCTTTGACGGCCAAACACCAATTAACTTGGGTGCACAGCTAGCAAATGACGTTTCTTCTGTGTTGGCAACAATTACTGATGCCAACGGCAACGTTGTCGCTCAAGAAACTTTAGGCGCTCACTCTGCTGGCATGGTTGACTTCTCATGGGATGGCACTGACAGCAATGGTCAACCCGTAGCGGCTGGTAAATACAACATCGCCTTGAGCGCATTAAGCACTGAAGGTAACACTTTTACTCCTGATAGTTATGTAGCTTCAATGGTTGCAGCTATTGGTAAAGATTCAAATAAAAACGCTTTATTGACATTGGCTGACGGCAGAGCAGTAGCGCCTACAGACATTGCTCAGTGGATCGCTTAAGAATTAACGAATTACAGACTTAAAAACAGAAACATTCATTCATTTATTGCAGTTGATATTTAAATTATCAAAAGGAACCTAAAACATGGCTAACTACACAATCGGCTTATCTGGCTTGCAAAACACCTCATTGGCTATTGATACGACTAGTAGCAATATCGCTAATGCGAATACCGTTGGCTACAAAGCCGGCGACTACGTGTTTGCTGACCAGTATTTCAAGGCCGTTAATCCTTCTGACGTTAATCGCGTTGGTTTAGGTTCCGAGCGCTTAGCAGTGCGTCGTCCTTTGACATACGGCACTATCAACAATTCATCTAACCCATTGGATATGGCTATTGGTGGCGACGGTTGGTTCCGCGTGCTGACCAATCCAGATGATCCAACATCATTGAACTACACCCGTAACGGTCAGTTTGCTGTAGATAAGAATGGCTGGATCGTAAATGAAAATGGTATGTACTTGACTGGCTATCAGCCAAGCAAAGATGGCACATCAGTGACTGACGACATTCGCGGTCTTGGTACTACTAATGGCAAGCTGAAGATGCCTGCTGACTTTGCTAATGGCACACAAACACACACATCAAAAATTGCAGCAGTTTTGGATTCTCGTGAAAACGCATTCGTTAAAGCGGGTGGTGTTGCATTCGATCCAGCACAAAATACATTTAACTCAAAAACAACTCAAACTGTTTTTGATTCCAATGGCGCTGCTCATACATTAGAGGTTTACTATCGTCGCATTACTGATAGCGCATTGAACATCACATCTAATTCAACAGGCTACGTATACACACCTGGTCAAGCATCAGCTCCAAATACATTGTCTGATACTCAAGTTGTAATCCCAGGAACATCTGCTTTGTCAGTGCAAACTCCTGCAATCACAACCGTATTGGGTAAGGTAACAGGCCAAACCGTTACTAACGGCGGAAATTTGACATTTGATGCTGGCAAATTAGCTGCGGCAGCTATTCCATTGGGAAGCAAGATTTTCATGAATGGTCGCGATACAGGCTTGACTGTTGCTACTGCTGGCTTTGCATTAGGTGATTCAATCGCAACTATTGCTACCGCAGGTGGCGCACTTGATGTACCGGCTAGCGCAGCATTTAGCTTCTATCCTGCAGATGCAGCTGATACAGTTGCGTCTGCTGCAGCTGCAGCTACAACCATCACCCTGACAACTGGCTCTAGTGACTTGGTTGGTAGAAGATTGTTTACTGGCTCTACTGATACCGGTTTGACTGTAACTGCATACAATTCCGGCACAAAAGTTGCAACTTTAAGCGGCGGAATTCCTGCTACATTAACTAGCGCTGCAGTTACATTCAAGAAGACTCTTGATATGACTTTGACAGCTCCAGACGGAACAGCTGTAGTAGTTCAAGGTACAACAAATAAAGCTGCGTCTAATTCAATCTTGACTGCAGTTCGTTCAAACGTTGAAGTTTATGCAGCGATTGATGGTGTGTTCTATAACTACAACGATCCAAGCACTGTTTCTAATAAAGGGCAGGCCGCAGAAACCCAAGGTGCTGGTGGTTATCAAACTGTTGCAACAATGGGCTTTATCGGTGGGCGTAATATCGATTCATTGGTTGTTGACAATGCTTCTGGCAAGCCAGTATTTAGCACAATCGCTAAATTGACTACTCGCGTAAGCAATGGCTCACAGCAGGGAACTAACATTCCTTTGATCTTTGATTTGGATCTTTCTGATACACAAGTTCAAGCTTCATCATTCCAAGTAAATCAAAGTGCACAAGACGGCGAGCCACGCTCACAATTGTCTAGCGTTAGCATCGATGGCAACGGCACAATCGTCGGTGTTTACGGTAATGGCCGTAAATTGATCGCCGGCCAAATCGCTTTGGCACACTTTGACGCTTCAGAGCAATTGGTTCCAACTGGTGGCAACTCGTTTGCTCCTAGCTATCGTTCAGGTACTGAAGGTGACAACGGTGTTCGCATCGGTCGCCCAGGTGAAGGCTCATTTGGTGCAATCAAATCTCAAGCGGTTGAACAGTCAAACGTTGATTTGTCAAACGAACTCGTTAAGTTGATGTTGTTGCAGCGTGTTTACTCTGCTAACTCACAAAGCTTGCGTGCATTTGACCAAACAATGCAAGACACCATCCGTATGGTTGGTTAATCAATAGCATATTGATATAGAGATTAGGTAAACATGTTAGATCGGTCAGCTTATATTTCGATGACGGGTGCCAAGCAGGCAATGCTGCAATTGGCTACCACGACTAACAATCTCGCGAATGCCCAGACTCCTGGGTTTCGTGAGATGTTTGCCGCATTTCGTTCTGCACCGATTGAAGGTCAGGGCGCAGCTTCACGTGCTTTTGTAGTGGATACCACGCCAGGCACTGATTTCACACCGGGTCCGATTCAAACTACTGGTAATCAGTTGGATGTAGCTATTCAAACGCGCGACGGCTTTTTTGCTGTGCGTCGTCCAGATGGTTCTGTTGCTTACACCAAAAATGGTCGCTTCAATATTGATGAGAAGGGCGTTTTACGCCTTGGCGATAACGTTGTATTAGGTCAAGACAACGAAATTAATATCCCTGATTCAATTAAGCAGATAAGTATTTCTCAAGACGGCTATATCTCTTCGCAAATGATCGGTATTACCACTTTTGATGAAGCGGCCAATACACCTTTTGATGAAATTGATCAATTGCGTTTGGTTAAGGTAGATCCAAATACATTGGTACGCAGCGCTGACGGTTTATTTGATATTCCAGGCATGATCCAACCAGCTGCCGATACAAGTATTCGTGTACAGCAGGGTGCTGTTGAGTTGAGTAACGTAAACCCAACCACAGCTATGGTTCAGATGATTGAACAAAACAGAATGTTTGACTTGAATATGCGTTTTATTCAGTCTGCAGATCAGAATGCAAAGTCAGCAAATGCTTTGATGTCTTTGTCACGCGGTTAAAGAATTAATTAAAAGAAAGTAGATTTCATTATGATGCGCTCACTGTGGATTGCAAAGACGGGTTTAGATGCTCAGCAGATGAACTTGGACACGATTGCCAATAACTTGGCTAACGCGTCAACCACCGCATTTAAAACATTGCGTCCAATGTTCCAGGACTTGATGTATCAAACTATTCGTGAGCCAGGATCATATTCCTTGACTCAAACTATGACTCCAGATGGCTTGCAATTAGGCTCTGGTGCAAAATTACAGGCTACTGAGCGCATCATGACTCAGGGCCCTTTGCTGACTACAGCAAACCCATTGGACGTAGCAATCAAAGGTAACGGCTATTTTCAGGTTCAAATGCCCGATGGCACATTGGCCTATACACGTGACGGTGGATTTACTACCAACCAGAACGGCACTATTGTGACTAGCTCTGGCTATACCGTTGGTAATGGCATCACCATTCCTCCTGGCGCAACTTCTATCACTATTACTCCAGATGGTTTGGTTCAGTACACGACACAAGACATCTCCAAAATTAACACTGCTGGTAGCTTAGTGGTTGCAAGCTTTATCAACCCAGATGGCTTGATCGGTGCTGGCGGCAACTTATTCTTGGAAACACCAGCATCTGGTGCTCCATTGGTCAATGTGCCTGGTACTAATGGTCTTGGCTCTGTAATGCAAAACACACTTGAGCAATCCAACGTAAACGTTGCAGAGCAATTGGTGCAAATGATTGCCGCACAACGTTTGTATGAGATTCAAGCTCGTGCGATTACTGCTTCTGATCAAATGCTTCAAAAAATTGGACAACTATGATGCGTAGACTATTACTCATTATTGCTTCACTAGTGGCGCTAACCCAGTTGTGGGGTTGCGCTTCTTCTGCTAACCGTACACCTTTGGTGACTACGCCTACGACCGTTCGCCCATCAGCTGGCGATGATCGTCCAGCGAATCCTGGTAGCCTTTTCCCAGCAGCTCAAACTTCAATGACTGGCATCTACAGACCATTGTTCGAGGATCGTCGTGCACGTGCTGTAGGTGATACATTGATCGTCTTGTTAAACGAGACTACTAGCGCAAGTAAAAATTCTGGCTCCTCTGCGAAGAAGAGTGGTGGTACTGCCCTGAACGCAGGCGTAACTAATACAGGTGCAAACAATGTATCTATGAACCCAACTGGTAAGTTGGGCTTAGGTGCGGATGGCGCTACAAACCATTTGGGTGAGGGCGCAAGTTCTGCAGCTAATAGCTTTAATGGATTTATCACTGTAACTGTTTTGGAAGTTCTCTCAAACGGTAATATGGTTGTAGCTGGTGAGAAGCAAGTTGCCGTTGGTTTCGAAGAAGAGATTATTCGCTTTGGCGGAACTGTTAATCCAAATAACTTGATTAACAATACTGTTGCCTCTTCTCAAGTAGCTGATGCACGTATTGAATATCGTGGTCGTGGTGTAACGGATGATGTGCGTGAGCCTGGTTGGTTGACCAAGTTCCTCTTTGGCTATGGCCCGATGTAAGGATGATGATGAAAAAGATCCTCATTGCCCTTGCTGTTTTGGCACTTCAATTAGCTGGTAGCAACTTTGCCCAAGCTGAACGTATTCGTGAAATCGCTGACTTTACTGGTCAGCGTACCAACCAATTAGTTGGTTATGGCTTGGTAGTTGGTTTGGATGGTACAGGCGACTTAACTATTCAGACTCCATTTACTTTGCAAAGTATTCGTCAGATGCTTTCAGCGATGGGCGTTACCATTCCTGAGACCGACAAGTACAACAACCAAACTTGGTTGCGTAATATTGCTGCCGTAATGGTGACCGCTGATTTACCGGCATATCCAAAACCAGGTCAAAAGATTGATGTCACCGTTTCTGCGATGGGAAGCTCGCGCAGTCTCAAGGGTGGAACTTTGGTTATGACACCTATGCGCGGTGCAGATGGCCAGGTTTACGCTCAAGCACAAGGTTCATTAATCATTTCAGGCCATGGCGTTGCCAACTTAAATACCAAACAAAACAATCACTTATCTGCTGGACGTATTCCTGCAGGTGGTTTGATTGAAAAAGGTATTCCAGCTGACGAGAACAATACATTTGTTGAGATTAACTTGAAAAATAGTGATTTCTCTCTAATGCAGAGAACAACAGATGCAATTACCCGTCGTTTTGGCGCCAATATTGCTGTACCGATTGATGGCCGCTCACTTACTGTACGTACACCAGAAAATCCAGTTCAACGTATGAACTTCTTGGCAGCATTGCAAGAGTTGGATATTCCATTGATACCGGATTCCGCAAAAGTGGTTCTGAATTCCAGAACTGGTTCTGTGGTGATGAACCAAGGCGTTCGCTTAGGATCATTTGCTGCCGCTCATGGAAATTTATCTCTGCGCGTAGAAGTCCGTGTTGATCAATCCCGTTTACTGCGTCAGCCGCCACCGTTTACAGGTGAGGCCACACTATCTACTGCTGTAGATAACGTCAACGTCGATCGTGGTTCTGAGAATGCTCTGAAATTTGCTGGCCCAAGCGCATCGCTTGAGTCTGTAGTGAAGGCTTTAAATATGTTGGGTGCTACGCCACAAGATTTGATTGCCATTCTGCAGGCCATGAAAGCAGCTGGCGCCCTTAAAGCGGACATCGAAGTTATCTAATCATGACAACAGTCGCTACCTCATCTTCACCATGGGAGTTAGGCGCCACCGCCAATAGATTGGCAACGCCCACTACCGCTGCAAATTATCGCCAGAAGGTAGAAGAGGCTGCACGTGGATTTGAGACGACTTTAGTACGTCAAATGCTCCGTGAGATGCGTAACTCAAGTTTTGACCCTGATAAGCAAAAGTCAATCAATACCGGCTATACCGATATGGTTGATGATCAGGTCGCTGCAATGATCACCAAGGGTAATGGTCTTGGCTTTGCCAAAAAAATGACAGAACAGCTGTTACAGCAGGCTGATGTAGCCGCCAAAATAAAGGCTAAAAACTAAAGTTTTGCTCTAAATGTCCGTATATATCTGTGTAGGTATAGCCAAGGCAATAGAGGTGATGCTGGTTGTAGAACAGAAGTAAAACTCAGTAAACAGGGATATCGTGGGCGTAAACAACATTTCAATCATCAATTCAGCTTATTCTGCTCTTGAAGTAGCTTCAGCTGGCATGACTGTAACTTCCCAGAACGTTGCTGGTTCATCAGTAGATGGTTTTACACGTCGTCAATCCAATAGCATCATCAGTACCCGCGCCTTAAATTCTTGGAGTTTTGGCAATACCGCATTCTCTGTAGAAGGCTTTACTCGCTACACGGATCGTTTATTAGACGCTCAATTAAGAGAGCAGAAGAGCAAATCGAGCTTTACAGCCAGCTTGCTCCAGACTGTAAATGGCTTGGATACCTCCATGATGGATCCATCTAGCTCAATTGCAGAGGCGATGTCCAGCTTCTTTAATGCTGCCGGAACATTGGCCTCTAATACGAGCAGTACAACGAATATTCAAGACTTTGCTGCCAAGGCAACACAGGTGGCAACACGTATCAGCACCTTTACCGATACCATTAATCAATTAGGTGCAAGCACAAGAGCAAACCTTACAGCCATTTTGGATGAGGCAAATGCAGTTGCTCCAGCTTTAGCGCGTATTAACCTAGACATTCTCAGTGGTTCTGTACCAGGTAATGCAACTCCAGCAGCAGATGTGTTGGATGAGCGCGATCGTTTGTTGACTCGCTTGCAAGATCTGTTGGGTGGAAAATCGATTATTCATACTGACGGCACTGCAACCTTCCAAATTGGTGGCATGGCGTTGGTGGACGGCTCAGTAGCCAACCATTTTGTAAATACTGATGTGAGCGCCAGTGTATTCAACGTTCAACTTCAGTCTGAAAATATTGATCCAAAATATTCCGACGGCCGTAAGGTCAATATTGGCTTTCTCTCAACGGAGGGAGCATCTTTAACAACAGTAAACGGCAATCCATATCAAGCTGCTGCAAAAACTGCCTTTACTGGCGGCCAAGCAGGTGCTGCATTTACTATCCTGACGGATTTCATACCCAAGATCCAACGCCAAGTAAGTTCAATTGCCTTGGTGTTTGCACGTGATGTAAATGCGGTTAAGCAAAAAGATGGCACAACAGGGATCACCTCGATTTTTGGTTTTAAGAACACCACTACTAATGGCCCAAGTGTGATTACAACCACTCCAGCCGTTTTGGGTTCTTACACTGCAACACAATTAATGGATATGTCTGATGAGAAGTCTGCCAATTACAACGCCGCTATTGCTGCGGTGGTAAATGGCGCGGATTGGGATCCAGCTCTGTTTGTTTCTAATATCAATTTTGGATCAAACACAGTCCTATCAATTGATTCAACTGCAGCAAACGCAATTGAGAGTACGCGTAATAGCTTTAGCACTCCATTATCTTTGCTAACTAACAACGTGGCTTCAACTATCTCATCTTGGAAGGCTCAAGATAAGGCAAATATTTCGGTTGCTACACAATTACAAAATCGCAAAGAGTCAGTATCTGGTGTTAATTTAGATGAAGAGGCTGCTAACTTAGTTAAGTTCCAGCAGCTCTATGGTGCCGCAAGTAAGGTAATGCAAACTGCTAATCAAATGTTTGCTACTTTGTTGTCAGCAATGAATGCTGCGTAATAAAGAGAGATATTTATGAGAATCAGTAGCAATCAAATTTTCGATGCAGGCGTTCAGTCCATTCAGGATCACGCCAGTGAGGCAGTAAGATTCCAGACTCAAATTTCTTCTGGAAAAAAATACACTCAAGCCTCTGAGAATCCACAAGCTGTGACTTTGGGTTTAAAGCTGTCATTTGATAAAGCTCAATATGACATGTTTAAAACCAATCAAGAGCTGATGACTAATCGCCTTGATAACATCACTTCACAGTTGTCATCTATTTACGGTGCAATGGCTTCCTTGAAGCAAGTGGTGGTGCAGGCACAAGGTGCCTCCGGTCAAAGTGACTTAGCTGCGCTGGCACAAAAGGCAAAAAGCTTAAGTGATTCAGTAATGCAATTTAGCGCTGCCAGTGATTCATCTGGCCAGCCAATTTTGAAGCCTCTTAAAGATCCAGCAACTACTCAAACTTTCGACACTGCAATGGGTCAAGTACAAATTGAGCCAGGCATTACTGTTGCAGAAGGCATCAGCCTGTCCGAGAGCATGGGTGTTTATGTTTTAGCTTCAGATCCAACACATTACCCAAATGTCGGCGTTCCTGATGCTAGTAAACCTGTAGCTGGATATACAAACGTATTGCAAGCCGTTAAGGACGTTTCCGATGCGCTGTTGGCTGGCAATCAGCCTTCCTCAGCACAGGTGGCCGCCCTTGATGCAGCTATCACCCAGGTAAAGGCTTCCCAAGTGAAGGCTGGCCTGATGAGCAAGCAGGTGAGTAGCGCCCAGGATTCCGTGGGTGGTAAGCTTACGGACTTGGAAAATGCACGCGCAACCCTGTTAGACACTGATATTGCTGAGGCTTCAGCAGGATTGGCTCGTTCCCAAACGCTTTTACAGGCTGCCCAGAGCATTTTTGCGAAAATGCAGTCTTCATCCCTTTTTGAGAAGCTTTAACAGCTACTAGGTTCATCATGAATTTATCGATCGGTTTACTTATCGCTTTAGCCTGTATTTTTGGCGGCTATCTTGGCGTGAGCTCCATGGGTGAGACTCTCACACCAACTGTTGCAATCAATGCGCTTCATCATTTATGGCAGCCATGGGAATTTGTCATCATTATTGGCGCTGCCTTTGGAGCGATGGTTGCTTCAAACAAGGGCAGGGTACTGAAGAAAATCGGCGCTTCAATGAAGACTATTTTCGTTCCAGATTCAAATGGTTTGGCAATGAACTTAGAGTTGCTTTGCTTGATGTTTGAGCTGCTTCAAAAAGTCAATCGTCATGGCATGAAGTCAATTGAAGAAGATATTGAGGCTCCATACACCAGCCCAATCTTTGCAAAATATCCTGATGTACTAAACGATGCACGCTTAACAGGCTTTATCTCTGAGTACATGCGCATGATGCTCGGTGGCTCAATGAACTTAGGTCAGTTTGAGAGCTTGATGGAGCAAGAGATTGAAGTATTAGAGGAAGAGTTGCGCGTAGCTGCAGATGCGGTGCACACCGTGGCTGACGGCTTGCCTGCTTTTGGTATTGTGGCTGCGATTATGGGCGTAGTTATTGCCTTGCAGTCCATCAACCAGCCATCTATTGGCGAAAAGATCGCTGCTGCGATGGTGGGAACTTTCTTGGGTGTGTTGCTTTCATACTCAATCGTCACCCCATTGGCAAAGATTCTCGAACACAATGCCGATGTTGAGTTGCGTCCGTTCTCATCTGTAAAAGCAATCTTGTTGGCATACTTAAATGATTTCCCGCCGTTTGCTGCGGTAGAGTTTGGTCGTAAGGTGCTTTACTCTGACCAACGTCCAACATTTGATGATTTGGAATTGCGTACCCGCGATATTCTTCGTAGCGGCAACCGCTAATCCGATTTACTCTCATTTTTAAGAGTTGCCACTGTGCCCTTAGATCCTAAAGATCCACAACCGATCGTCTACATCATGAGACGTGCGCGCAAGCGCCAAAAAATGTCTCATGGCGGTCAATGGAAGATTGCTTATGCTGACTTCGTGACGGCGATGATGGTGTTCTTCTTGATTATGTGGATTGTGAGTATGATTCCGCAGACGCAAAAAGACAGCATTGCGGATTACTTTAAGGGTAACTCCAAGAATCAAGTTGCCGATTCAACTGCGAATGCCATTGGTGAAGATAAGTCTGATACCAAAGACGAAACCATCATTGATGATCTTGAGGAAGCTAAGGCCTATCTAGAGCGCCTGAAAGAACTCCGTAGAGAAATTGAAGCATTCATCAAAGACAACGCTGATTTGATGAAAAATAGTAACGATCTGCTGATCGAAGAAACGCCTGATGGTCTGACTATTACTTTGGCTGAAAACAAAAAGCCGATGTTTGTCTTGGGCAGCTCTACGCTTGAAGCAACTACTGCACAAGTATTGCAAAAGCTTGGCAAGCCGCTGTCATCTTCCCGCTTTAAGATTAAGGTGGAAGGGCATACGGATGGATCTGCATATCGTCCAGGTGCAACCTATACTAACTGGGAACTCTCTGCAGACCGTGCAAATGCTGCAAGACGTGAGTTGCTTGCTGGCGGCTTGTCTGAAAGCAAGATCTATGAAGTGATTGGGTATGCCGACAATAATTTATTTGTCAAAGATGATCCACGTAACCCATTAAATCGCCGTATTACGATTACTGCGTTTACACCTAAGGCAAAGGTGAAGGCTCCAAATCCGAATGCAGAAAACGAAAAAGATATTGTCTTTAAAGTAGAGCCACCAAAAGGGGCTGCACCAAGTAAGCCTTAAAAAATTTGAATAATTTTTAATATCATGAAAATTATTCTTGCTGCTCTGGTGCTATTCTCTGGATTCGCTTATGGCGGTCCGAGTGATGATGAAATTACCAAAGAAATCATCAAAGAATCGATCGCAAATTACAAAGGCATCTGTCCTTGTCCCTATAGCACCCATCCAGACGGTAGGCAGTGTGGTTATCGCAGTGCTTATTCCTCCAAAAGTGCTTCTGCACCTATTTGCTATTCCATTACCGTGACCCCAAGCATGGTTGAGGACTACAAGAAGCGCCATAAGCTCTAAAAACCGGTAGTTTCAATATTTAGAGGTATTATTTCCGGGTTGTTTCAAAGAAATGAGTTCAAGGAAATAAGCGCTTGGCAGAAGAGAATGATAAGGACGAAGAGCGGTCGTTAGACCCCACCGAGCGGCGGCTACAGAAAGCGCGTGAGGAGGGGCAGCTCCCCCAATCCAGAGACTTAACCACTTTTGCCATGCTGGCAGTTGTGCCTATGGCTTTTTTGGCATTTGGCCCGCTCTTTATGGATCAAATGGTGCGCATGGTGAAGGGCGGCTTAACCTTCGGCGATCCTAATCGTATTTTGGATGACATCTTGCTTTGGGGTTCAGGTTCTCTCCTAGCATTCTGTGGTGTGCTCCTGCTGATTGTGATTCCACTGTGGGTGATTTCTTTCTTGTCCCCATTAACGCTGGTCGCATTCAGACCCTATTTTGTATTTAAGTTCAACGGCAATCGCTTAGATCCGATTAGTGGCATGGGGCGCATGTTCTCTGTCAATACGCTGGTCGAATTGCTGAAGAATATTTTCAAAGCCTCTTTGCTGTTATCGGTTGGCCTGACTTATATGGTTGGCTTGTGGGGCAGTCTCACCATGATTGCCAATCAAGATCTTAACGTTGCTTTTGCGGAGTCCTATCGATTAATTATTTATGGGTTTCTATTTTTATTGATCCCAATGATTTTGATTGCCTTTGGAGATACTTTTTTCCAATGGTTTAATTTCCGCAAACAAATGCGTATGTCTCAAGAAGAGATGAAACAGGAGATTAAAGAGTCTGAGGGCTCCCCAGAAATGCGCGCGCGGATCCGTCAGAAGCAAAGACAGCTATCTACCTCAAGGATGATGGCGGCAATTGAAAAGGCAGACGTCGTGCTGGCCAATCCAGAGCACTATTCAGTCGCGATTCGTTATGACCAGGAGAAGATGGCTGCCCCAGTGGTTGTGGCTAAAGGCTCAGACGATATAGCGCTGCGTATTCAGGATATTGCTAAAGACCATCAAGTGCCGATTGCTCGTATTCCGCCTTTGGCGCGTTTAATGTATTCGCGCCTAGAAATTGGCGAGGCTATTCCATTTCAATTGTTTGAGGCAGTGGCAAAAGTATTAGCCTGGGCTTATGAGATGAAGCAAGAAGCTGGCAGCCTTGATTTACCAGATGTTGGACCACTTCCAGATTTAGAGCCTACCAAGTTCCAGCGGGCTAGGGCTTAAATTCGGTTTTTATCGTCCACTGGCGCAACAGCTGGAGAAACGATTTCTTCGCCATCTTGCAGTGACTGAGTAGTAGAAGGCGCGCTAGGACGACACACTTTATTAAATAAGATCTGATCAAAGCTATTGGGTTCGACGGCACGCCATTTAGCGTAGCTACTGGTGCTAATGAGTGGAAAGCCAGGAATAGGATAGCCTTCACCCATTTCTTCAGTCATAAAGCTAAAGGCCAGCGTTCTCACTTGAGAGTTAAGGCAGTTATTCTCCAAGAAGATTTTCTTGGATCGGGTAACTTTATTTCCGAGAGGAAGCGCCTTCTTGTAATTTTGTAGCGCCCACACTTTTACAAGCTGACCTTCAGGCTGCAATGAGGCGGCATCATAGTAAGCCCCTTTTTCCTCATCGATTGCGGTCCATTCTGCTGCAGCGTGAAAGCTGGTCAGTAGTAAAGCAATGAGCAGGGAGAAGTGAATTTTTTTCATGGGCCATTAAGTCTGTTGGGGCTAATGGGCATTTTAGATTAAATCATTGTGACCATGGGGTTTTCGTTACACTAATCAGTAGTTTGAGCCCATTTGTAGGCTCAAATCCTCCAAAATCTTTCATGACCCCAGCCAATACTCCTGAAGCACCCGGAATTGAGATAACCCCTGACTATCAGGCGGTCATAGAGGCTATTGAGCGTCACGATCCCTATATCTTTGTTAGTGGTAAAGCTGGCACAGGCAAAACTACCCTCATTGGGTATTTGCGCGACACGATTCCAGGCAATGTTGTAGTGGTGGCGCCTACAGGCGTAGCCGCACTTCAGGTGAAGGGAGTGACAATTCATTCTTTTTTCCGTCTGCCACCACGCTTAATTTTTCCGGAAGAAGATATTAAGCCGCTGCGGGATAAGCGCCTCTACAAAGATATTCGTTTGCTGATCATTGATGAGATTTCTATGGTCCGCGCTGACGTTGTGGACGCAATGGATTTATTTTTGCGCGAGAACGGTCCGCAAAGAGGTAAACCCTTCGGCGGTATTCAGGTGATGTTTGTTGGGGACTTATTTCAGCTGCCGCCGGTGGTTTCTAGCTCTGATATGCAAGTATTGGCTGATCGAGGATATGAGGGCCCATATTTTTTCTGCGCAATGGCACTGCATCGCAAAGATGTAACGATGGTGGAGCTCTCTAAGATCTTTCGCCAAAAAGACGAGCACTTTGCAAGCCTATTAAATCGAATTCGGATCAATCACGATGTTGATGAGGCAATTGATACTCTGAATGCTCAGTGTTTCAGAGCAAACCAAGAGGTAGATGAAGAAACCATTACCCTGACTACTACCAATGCAAGAGCGGATCAAATTAACGGCGCAGGTCTGCGAGCCATTGACGCTGATGTCAAAGTTTATAGCGGTAAAACCACAGGCAAGTTCAATATTGATGAACGTAATCTGCCATCTGCTAATAACCTGGCCTTAAAAGTAGGCGCTAAGGTGATGTTCACAGCAACGGATCCGGGATTTCCAAAGCGCTGGGTGAATGGCACGATAGGTGTGGTGCGCGAGCTTCTGCCAGACAAGGTCAAGGTCATGGTGAAGAATGGGCCGTACTCAAATACAGTTGAAGTAATGGGGCACCAGTGGGAGTCCTACCGCTACGATCACGACATGATGTCTGGAAAAATCTCTCCCAGCATTATTGGTACTTATGTTCAGATACCACTCATGCTAGCTTGGGCAGTAACCATTCATAAGAGCCAGGGCAAGACGCTGGATAAAGTGAAGGTCGATCTTTCATCTGGCGCATTCGCATCAGGGCAGGTTTATGTTGCCTTGAGTCGCTGCAAAACAATTGAAGGTATTTCTCTGCAAAGGCCGATCGAGCCTAAGGATGTGAGTTGCGATCAGGAGATTAAGCGCTTCTACCTAAATTGTTTGCCAAATTCTCAATAGCAACATTCGCTAAGAAGTTTAAAACCCGGCAGCTAAGCCATCCCTGCGGTGATCGCTACCAGCAATGTAAGCAGAATCTGCATCATCGTTAATTTTGGCAATTGCTTGTGCGCTACCAAAGTCCAAGCTGCTGGCTGGTTGTACGGCTACTTCATGGCCTAGCGCTTTTAATCCTTCGACAACGCTTGCTGGCATCGACGCTTCAACGGTGAGCTTGCCTAAATCATCAATACGCCAGCGTGGCGAATCAGAACATGCCTGCGGATTGAGATACTCATCCACAAAGCGCATCACAAATTGAATATGACCCTGGGGTTGCATATTGCCGCCCATCACACCAAATGCCATCGTTGGTTTGCCATCTTTACTTAGGAATGCAGGAAGAATGGTGTGGAAAGGGCGCTTGCCTGGACCTACTTGATTGGGGTGTCCATCTTCCAATCGGAAGCTCATGCCGCGATTATGGAAAGCAATACCGCCTGGGGCAACAACTCCGGAGCCAAAGCCTTTGAAGTTCGATTGAATATATGAAATCATCATGCCGGATTCATCGGCTGCGCATAGATACACCGTACCACCTGAATGCGGATCACCGGCACCATAAGTGCCGGCCTTGTTGTGATCAATCATCGCTGCGCGACTAGCTAAGTAATCTCTGTTTAATAAAGAGCTTACTGGCATTTGCATAGAGCGAGCATCAGAAACGTAAGCATAGACATCGGCAAATGCCATACGCATTGCTTCAATTTGCAAATGAATGCGCTGTGCAGAGTTTGCAGGATATTGCTTGACGTTTGCTGCTTGCAAAATGCCTAAAGCAATTTGCGCGGCAATGCCTGAACCATTAGGGGGGATTTCATGGAGGGTGTAGTCGCCATAATCAAAGGCTAGCGGCTCAACCCATTCGGGCTGATTGTCTGCAAAGTCTTGCATTGTGAAGCAACCACCAGAAGCTTGTGCAAAGTCCACCATGCTTTGAGCAAGAGGGCCTTTATAGAATGATGCGCCTTCAGTGGCGGCAATTTCTTTCAGGGTCTTAGCTTGCGCTGGGTACTTCCAGATTTGACCTGCTTGCGGAGCTTTACCATCAATCAAGAATGATTCACTAAAACCAGGTTGATTCTTGAGAATCGGAATCGCTTCACGCCATTGACGTGCAATTACCGGTGATACAGGAAAGCCATTTTCCGCATAGTCAATCGCACGCTTAAATAATTGTGCGAAGGGGAGTTTGCCAAACTTGCGTGATAACTCAACCCAGCCTGCAACCATGCCAGGTACTGTGACGGTATTCCAGCCAATGAGATCCATGGCGGATTTGCCTGCAAAGTATTCCGGCGTCCAGGCAGCAGGAGCTCGGCCTGAAGCATTCAAGCCATGTATTTTTTTGCCATCCCAGAGAATTGCAAAGCCATCGCCACCTAAGCCATTCATGGTCGGCTCTACGACGGTGAGGGTGATGGCGGTTGCTAAAGCAGCATCAACAGCATTGCCACCATTCTGTAGTGCTTCTATCCCAGCTTGTGTAGCTAAGGGCTGGGAACTGGCAACCGTGTTGCGGGCGAGTACCGGAGCGCGGCCACCGCCAAAGGGAGGAGAAATCAACATAAGTGCTTATCTATTTAATGGCTTAATCAACTTTAATATTTGCTGACTTTACTACCTTCTCCCATTTGTTGGCTTCAGAGGCGGTAATTAGTCCTAACTGCTCTGAGTTTGCAAATTGTGGATGGATGCCTTGGGTTGCCATACGTGCTTTGAAATCTGGATTGGTCAAAATCTTCCGAATTTCTCGCTCTAACTTTGCAATGATCGCAGGTGAAGTTCCTTTTGGAACGTAAATGGCGTAAAAGTTCTCGACATCAAACTGCTTCATACCATCTTGGCCTAAAGTTGGCACATTCGGCATTAAAGGGGAACGCTCTGCTGCTGCAATAGCAATAGGGCGTAGCTTGCCGCTCTGAATATGAGGCAGGGAGGCGGTCACACTATCAAACATCATGAGCGTATTGCCAGCAATCAAGTCAGGCAAAGCAAAGCTGCTACCTTTGTAGGGAATATGTGTGCCAGTTGCGCCAATGCGCTGCATAAATAAAGTGGATTCGAGATGTGAAAGGCTGCCGTTACCTTGAGAGGCGTAATTAAATTCGCCTTTTTTGGATTTAATGAATGCAATTAACTCTGGCAAATTTTTTGCTGGCACTGTTGGGTTCACAACAATGAGATGTGGAATTGTCCCGATGAGTGCAACAGGAGCAAAATCTTTTTGTAAGTCTGCAGGCGGATTTTTAAAGAGCGCTGTTGAAATAGATTGATTGGTAAGTGCGCTAATGTGGATGGTGTAACCATCAGGGGCAGCCTTGGCAGCTGCTTGCAAGCCAATCATGCCGCCCGCACCAGGTTTGTTCTCCACCACAATCGATTGCCCAAGTGCTTCGGATAGCGGGGCAGTCACACTGCGCGCAAAAATATCGGTAGAGCCACCGGCAGGAAAAGACACCACGGCAACGATAGGCTTTTTAGGCCAATCAATATCTGGGGCTGCATAAACTGATGCGGATAAGAGTAGTCCGCCAACTAAACCAATGGATAGAGATTTAAATACTTTCATTTTTGTGTCCATGAATGTGATCAGTTATATAGTAGTAGAAAATTGCGTAAGTGGTTTAGATCAAGAAAACTAAAAAATATGACAACAAGCAAAACAGAGACAAAACATAGCAGTGTCAACGGTGGCGGAATTGATATGTCAGCCTACTGGATACCGTTCACACCAAATCGCTACTTTCATCAGCATCCTAAGATCATGCAGTCTGCTAAGGGAGCTTACTACTTTGACGATCAGGGTCGAAAGTTATTTGATGGTTTATCGGGCCTTTGGTGCTCCCCTTTAGGGCATGCTGATCCACGTATTGGTGCAGCTATTCAAAAGCAATATGAAACCATGGACTATTGCCCAGCATTCCAGATGGCCAGTGAAGCAACATTTCGTCTGGCTAGTCGTATTGCGGCGATGGCGCCAAAGGGATTGGATAAGGTGTTCTTTACCAATTCTGGCTCAGAAGCAGTCGATACGGCCTTGAAGATTGCTATTGGCTATCACCGTGTCATGGGTAATGCCTCACGCACGCGCATGATTGGTCGTGATCGCGCTTATCACGGCGTCGGCATGGGTGGAATTTCAGTGGGCGGCATGGTTGCCAATCGCAAGATGTTCGCCAGCATGATGATGCCTGGCGTTGATCACTTGCCGCATACCTTGAATCTCTCTCAAATGGCTTTTTCAAAAGGTCAACCAACTTGGGGCGCTCACTTAGCTGATGAATTAGAAAAGATTGTTGCGCTTCATGATGCCAATACGATTGCTGCGGTTATCTTGGAGCCTGTACAAGGATCAACTGGAGTGATTGTTCCTCCCGAAGGTTACTTGCAAAAGATTCGTGAGATTTGTACTAAGCACGGCATCTTATTGATATTTGATGAAGTCATTACAGGCTTTGGTCGTTTGGGTGCCAACTTTGGCGCTGATCGATTTGGGGTTGTGCCAGACATGATTACTTTCGCTAAGGCTATTACAAATGGCGTAATTCCATTGGGCGGCGTCATCGTGAGAGGTGATATCTACGACAGCATTATTGCGAACGGTGGGCAAGAGCAGGCTATTGAGTTCTTCCATGGCTACACCTACTCAGGCCATCCAATACCTACAGCTGCAGGACATGCCGTCTTGGATATTTTTGAATCTGATGATTTGGTCAATCGCGCAAAAGCATTAGAGCCGGTTCTTGAAAATGGTTTGCATGCCCTGAAGGGTAAATCGGGAATTCTGGATATTCGCAATATGGGTTTATCTGGTGCAGTGGATCTAGACCCTGTTCCAGGCAAGCCAGGCCTACGCTCAATGAAAGTATTGGAAGCCTGCATTGAAAGAGGTGCGCTTGTGCGAGTAGCAGGTGACTGCATTGCTGTTGGCCCACCATTCATCTCTAAACCAGAAGAGGTTGAGTTTCTCTGTAGCGCACTGAGTGATGCAATTGATGCGGCAATGAAGGTGAATTAACCACGCCTGCCATTAATGATAAAAATGAAAAAAATGCATAACCCTCCGCATCCAGGTCTTACGTTGCGAGACGATATTCTTCCTGCTCTTGGTATTACCGTAACCGCTGCTGCAGAGCAGTTGGGGGTTACCAGGGCCGCTTTATCTCGAGTGCTAAATGCAAAGGCAGCAATTTCACCAGAGATGGCATTGAGAATCGAGGCATGGTTAGGCGTTGAAAATGGCGGCAGCGCCAGTATTTGGCTGGCTCAACAGTCTGCTTACGACTTGTGGAAAGCAAGAAAGACCATTAAGCCCAAAGTGAAGCAAGTACAAATTCCGGAGTTGTTGGCCGCATAAAAAGTTAGCGATTCAATATGTGATAAATCACCGGTATCGCTACCGCACTGATTACCCCGTTCATTCCCATTGCTAGGCTTGCATAAGTACCTGCCTCCGGATGAATGCTAAAGGCCCGTGATGTGCCAATACCGTGGGCGCCAATACCAATCGCAAAACCGCGTTGCCACCAGCGCTTCATACCCAGAGCATTGAGTACAAAGGGCGCCAAAATAGCCCCCAAGATTCCGGTGCTGACAGCAAAGATGGCGGTTAAGGTTGGAGACACCCCAATGCGTTCAGCAATACCCATTGCAATCGGTGCCGTGACGGACTTGGGATACATTGCGCCAGTGATGCTAGAGTCTGCGCCCAGCAGGGTTGCAATTCCTACAGCGCTAATAATCGAAACCAAGCCGCCAGTGCAAAGCGAAGCAATTAGTGGGATGGATCTACCCTTGAGACTGCTTAGGCCACGATAGATAGGGATTGCTAAAGAGACTGTTGCGGAGCCCAAGAGAAAGTGAATAAATTGAGCGCCCTCAAAGTAAGTTGAGTAGGGCATTTCAATAAGCTGTATGGCGCTTGCAACTAATAAGATGGCAATGGCAACAGGGTTGGCCAAAGGATTCTGTTTGCTTGCTTTGTAAATCGACAGGCCGATCTGATATGCAGCAAGGGTAATGAAGAGCGCAAAGAGTGGGCTGCCAGAAAGGTAAACCCAGATTTCAACAATAGAGTGCTTCTCAGTCATGATCGAGACCCCTACTCAAAAAGCGTGCAACTAGGGCAGCCGATGCGATCGTGAGAATGACGCTGCCAACCAATGCGCTAATAATTGCCAAAGCGTTGGCCTGAAGTTGCGGCAGAAAGAGCACTACACCTACAGCTGCTGGCACAAACAGCAAGCCGAGATACTGGCTAAAGCCGTCGGCAACCATTGCCAAATCAGCCTGAATGCCCTTACGTAGGACAAGCCATAAGACCAGGAGAACAAGGCCAATTACTGGCCCCGGCAGGGTGGGTAGCAAGAACTTGGATACAAGCTCCCCAAGACTTTGAAATAACAGGATTTGTACGAAGCCGAAGATCATCATCCGATCTTACTGCCCCTGATTTATGCTGCATAGCAATATATGAATTCTTGGTTAAGATAAACACACCAAAAGAAGGGGTTCTTAGGAATCCTCAGAACAAAAAGACTTAATAGGAGAGCACTCATGGCAGATTTAAATGTCAATGGCAAAAAATACAAACTGGATGTCGATCCAGACACCCCGTTGCTTTGGGTAATTCGTGAGCAAGTCGGATTAACCGGAACTAAGTATGGCTGTGGCGTAGGTCAATGTGGTGCTTGCACTGTGCTCTTCGAAGGACAAGCAATTCGTAGTTGCTCTATTCCAGTTTCTGCTGCTGAAGGCAAAAAGATTGAAACCATTGAGAGTCTTGAAAAGAATGGACAACTCTCCAAAGTGCAAAAGGCTTGGGTAGACAATCAAGTGCCGCAATGTGGTTACTGCCAATCTGGCATGGTGATGGCGACTACAGCGCTCTTGCGTAACACTCCAAAACCAACTGATGCGCAAATTGATGCAGCTGTTACAAATATCTGCCGTTGCGGAACCTTCCAACAAGTGCGTGATGCTATTCATGCAGTAAGCAAGGCATAAGGGGAAAGACATGACTACAAATACAAATACTTCCCGCCGTCATTTTGTTATTGGCTCCAGTGCCATTGCTACTGGCTTGGCTATTGGCTTTGATCTTTCCTTAATTTCTTCAGCAAATGCTGCAATGGGCACTGGCACTACAGCCATGACACCATTAGCTTCCCCTGAAATTGGTATCTGGGTGGTAGTTAAGCCAAATGATGATGTCATTGTTCGTATTGTTCGCTCAGAGATGGGTCAGGGAACAATTACTGGTTTGGCGCAAATGGTTGCTGAAGAGTTGCAGTGTGATTGGAAAAAAGTTTCCTATGACTATCCATCACCAGCAGAAAACTTAAAGCGCAAACTCGCATGGGGTAGTTACTCTACTGGCGGTAGTCGCGGTATCCGCACCTCTGAACAGTACGTTCGCAAAGGTGGCGCTGCTGCACGCATGATGTTGATTCAGGCTGCGGCTAACCAATGGAATGTACCTGTAGAAGAGTGCGTAGCAAAAGACAGCGTCATTACCCACACACCATCCGGCAAAAAAACAACTTTCGGAAAAGTATCGGTAGCTGCATCACAGTTGGAAGTTCCAAAAGATGTGCCATTGAAAGATCCAAAAGAGTGGAAGCTCATTGGTAAGTCTGTAAACCGTATTGATGGCGTGGCTGACAAGGTCACAGGTAAGCAAATTTATGCAATTGATTTGAAGATGCCTGGCATGTTGGTTGCCAACATCAAAGAATCTCCAGTATTTGGCGGCAAGGTTAAGAGTTACGACGCAGCCAAGGCTCAGAGTATGAAGGGTGTTAAGAAAGTAGTGCAAGTAGGCGACTCTGCAGTAGCAGTAGTGGCCGACACTTTCTGGCAAGCCAAAACTGCTTTAGACCAAGTGAATATTGTTTGGGACAACGGCGCCAACGGCAATGTGAGCAGCGCTTCTATTAAGAAGATGCTGGAAGAGGGCTTAACAGCTGATGATGCATTTGTTCATAACAGCAATGGCGATGTGAAATCTGCCATGTCTAGTGCGTCTAAAAAATTAGAAGCTACCTATTTCTATCCCTTCTTGAATCATGCAACGCTTGAGCCACAAACTGCGACTGCAAAATGGACGGCTGACTCATGCGAAGCTTGGGTGCCAACGCAAGACGGCGAGGCTTCATTGGCTGCGGTAATTGCTGCATCAGGTTTGCCTGCAGAGAAGTGCAATGTCTACAAGGTCAACTTGGGTGGCGGCTTTGGTCGTCGTGGCGCCTTCCAGGACTACACCACTCAAGCAGTCAATATTGCCAAGCAAATGCCAGGCACGCCAATCAAATTGATTTGGACTCGTGAAGAAGATATGACTCAGGGTCGCTACCATCCGGTCATGATGTGCAAAATGTCTGCAGCAATTGATGATAAGAAGAATGTCACCGCTGTAAATATGCGCTTATCAGGCCAGTCTATTTTGGCGGCAGTGCGTCCTGCGGTTGTGGCTGCTAATAAGGGTAAAGATCCGTTGGCGTTTCAAGGTGTAGAGCCAATTGGTGAGCACGGTATTACCTATAGCTTCCCTAATTTGAATATCGATCATGCAATGCGCAATACTCATGTCCCTCCAGGCTTCTGGCGTGGTGTGAACGTCAACCAAAATGCGATCTTTATTGAAACATTCATGGATGAGATGGCTGAAGCTACTGGCATGGACGCTGTTGAATTCCGTCGCAAGCATATGAAAGAGTTCCCACGTGCTGTTGCAGTGCTCAATGCTGTGGCTGATGGCATCGGCTGGACTAAGCCAGCTGCACCAGGCGTATATCGTGGCGTAGCGCAGATGCGTTCATTCGGAAGCTATGTTGCTGCAGCTTGTGAGCTATCAGTGACCAATGGTAACGAAGTGAAGATTCATCGTATTGTTGCTGCTACTGATCCTGGTTATGTGGTCAATCCAGCTCAAGTGGCTCGCCAAGTATCTGGTTCATTTGTTTATGGCTTGTCGGCATTGTTTGAAGAAGAAATCACAATTGAAAAAGGCGCGGTGGTTCAAAAGAACTTCGACACCTTTAATTCAATTCGCCTTTCTCAAATGCCTAAGGTTGAAACCATCATCATTCAAGGTGGCGGTAAAGACTGGGGTGGTGTTGGTGAACCAACGATTGCGGTTGCAGCACCAGCGGTGCTCAATGCGATCTATCGTGCTACCGGCAAGCGTTTACGCACCGTTCCTTTGAAGAACAGCGGCATCAAGCTGGTTTAACGACGTAAGCGCCTTGAAACTTTACTCATGAGAAAGAGGTATGTCCCAGCAATATTTTTGCTGGGCATCCTCAATCTCAGTTTAGTGGGTGCACAAACCGTAAGCGGAGTACAGGCAGAAGGAGTGAATGGAGGGGGCGCAGTTTTGCAGCCCCTTACTAGCACCCCAGGTGATCCTATTCGTGGGCGAGCCATTGTTGCTAATCGCCAAACTGGTCTTTGCCTTCTATGTCATAGCGGGCCATTTCCAGAGGAGCGCTTTCAGGGCAATCTTGCTCCTGAGTTAAGTGTGAGTGCAGGGCGATATACGGTTCCCGAGCTGCGTGCACGCATTATGGACGCCAGCCGTTTTAATCCCAATACGATCATGCCAAGTTATTACCGGGATGATCATTTGTATCGAGTAGCCGCCAAATTTAAAGGTGAAACTATTTTGAGTGGCCAAGAGATCGAAGATGTTGTTGCCTTTCTAGCAAGCATGAATAATTCAAATCCAAAATGAATAAGCACACCAATCATTTCATAAGCAACAGTCGGCGTATTTTTCTAACGGGCCTTGGAAAGTTATCTCTATTGACTGCGGGCGCGTGGTTTACTCCTCAATTTGCATTCGCTAAAAAAGAAGATGCATCTGAGGCTATCCAAAAAATCACTGGAAATGCCCCAATCAAAGATGGGCGAGTGAAGTTAGTCATTCCACCCTTGGTGGAAAACGGTAACTTGGTGGTATTGAAGGTGAGTGTAGATAGCCCAATGACTGCCGATGACTATGTCAAAGCAATTCATGTCATTGCAGAAGGTAATCCGTTGCCCAATATCTTCACGGCTTATCTAACGCCCCGTTCAGGTACGGCAAATATCACCACACGCGTACGTCTGGCGGATAGTCAGACGGTTTGGGCTATTGCCCAAATGAGTGATGGAAGTTTTTGGAGTGGCTCAGCGGAAACTTTAGTGACCCTGTCTGCTTGTACGGAGATGGTATGAGTAAAACTTCACGCACCTCGATCACAGTACCTGCGACAGCAAAAAAAGGATCCATTATTGAGATTCGTGCGATTGCTCAGCATGACATGGAGTCAGGCTTTCGTTATACAGAAGGCGGTAAGCTCATACCTCGCGACATTATTCGCGTCTTTACTTGCACCTACAACAACGTTGAAGTCTTTAAGGCGGACTTTTATCCTGGTATAGGCGCAAACCCCTTGATCATTTTCACAACGATTGCTACTGAATCAGGCTCAATTGAATGTAGGTGGGTTGGTGACGATGGCTATGAGTCAGCAAGTCAGGCGCGCATCACTGTCTCGTGAAAAACATCAGCACGTATTTATCGGCGAGTGTTCTTAGCCTATTGATTTTAGGGGCAACATCCAGCCTATCTGCTGAGGTTCAAACTAAGCAAAAACAATCTAGCTATGAGCTGATGTCTTCTGAGAACAAGGCTATGCAAGACGATGCCAGCCTTAATCCAGCGATATTCTGGGTAACCGACGGCCAAGCGCTATGGCAAGAAAAGCTGGGCCCTAAAAATGCTGCATGCGCCAGCTGTCATGGTGACGTCAAGCAATCTATGCGTGGTGTTGCGGCTCAGTTTCCGAAAATGATCAAGGGAAAATTGCAGACACTCGAGGGGCAAATTAACGCTTGCCGAATGAATACCCAAAAAGCACCTCAACTTGCTTATGAAAGCAAAGAGTTGCTATCGCTCACGGCGCTGATTGCGATGCAGTCCAAAGGTATGCCGATTACAGTGCAAAAGAATGCTGCCAATGCTGCGCAGATGAATCAAGGCGAGCAATGGTTCAATAAAAGAATGGGGCAGCTCAACCTATCGTGCGCTCAGTGTCACGAAGACAGGGCAGGTCTTAAGCTTGGAGGAAGTGTTATTCCTCAGGGACATCCGAATGCCTATCCCATCTATCGGCTGGAGTGGCAGACTCTCGGATCAGTTCAGCGCAGACTGCGCAACTGCATGAGTGGCGTCAGAGCGCAGCAGTTTGACTATGGTTCATCAGAAATGGCTCAGCTAGAACTATTTCTGATGTGGCGTGCTAAAGGCCTCCCCATGGAATCTCCAGGAGTGAGGCCTTAGGAGTATTAGTCTGAAAAGACTACTGAGGTGGCGCCGTTAATCAACACGCGATCATGTAGGTAGTAGCGCAATGCTCTGGAGAGTACTGTGCGCTCAAGATCTCTACCTTTGCGAACGAGATCTTCTGGAGTATCGCCATGAGTAACGCGGGTCACGTCTTGCTCGATGATTGGGCCTTCATCCAAATCGCTAGTGACAAAGTGTGCGGTTGCGCCAATCAACTTAATGCCGCGCGCATGGGCCTGGTGGTAAGGCTTTGCACCCTTAAAGCTCGGTAGGAAGGAGTGATGAACGTTGATGCAGCGACCAGAAAGCTTGGTAGAGAGATCATCAGACAAGATTTGCATATAGCGAGCCAAAATCACCATGTCTACTTTAGAGTCGGCAATAATTTCTAAGAGCCTTGCTTCTTGAGCAGGCTTTGTCTCAGCAGTTACTGGCAGATGATAAAAAGGAATGTCGGCAAAATCGATGCTGGCATATACGTCGCGCGGGTGATTAGAAACAATGCCGCAAATGATCATCGGCAATTCACCGATGCGCCAGCGGTAGAGTAAATCTACTAAGCAATGATCTAGTTTGGAAGCCATGATGAGTACGCGCTTAAGATCTTTAACGGCGCGCAATTCCCAAGTCAACTCGAAACGCTTGGCGATTTCTAAAAATCCAGCCTTCAGTGCATTGGCATCGGATGGACAACTAAAGCTCACACGCATAAAGAAACGCTTTGATGCTTTGTCATCAAATTGCTGTGCCTCCTCAATGTCGCCACCTGCATCGAAGATGTAGGTTGATACTGCGGCAACAATGCCTGGCTTATTAGGGCAGGTGAGTGTGAGGTAGTAGTTTTCAGTTGTCATGGCTAATTCATCAAAAATGCGTGTAAACCCTGATTTTAGACTGTTCCAGCTTATTGCTTGGCGGTCTCTGTGGTGATGTCGCTTGGGCCAAGCAGTGGCGTGCTTTTATCGGTCACTGGAGGTAGGACAACGTCGATGCAGATTGGCTTAGCGCCCACGACGTTAAAAAAGCTGCATTCTTTCTTGGTGGCTGCTGAGGCAGCATGTTCTAAAGGGGATTTACCAGTAGCGGCCGTGGACGCAAGACTGGTTGCTGTCATTGGGTTTGCTACTGCTGCAGTTGCAGCTGTAGTGCCTGCGGAGCTTGCCACAGCAGTGCCGCTGGCGCCGATCGCTGCAATTGGCGCTACGCACCCTTGCAGAAGCAGTAAGCCTATAAATGAAAATACAAAAGCCCAGCGCTTAGCTAGGCTTAGTGAAAATTTATTGTTTAATCTTGCAAACAACATTAAACACCCCAGCCGTCCATGATTCGCTAACGACAGGCTCAAATTTGCTATCAGGCGTTCTGACGTCAGAGACGATTTTGCCTTTCCCTTTATTGCCAGAATATTCTTTGTAAGCAATGGGGCGATAGCTAACCTCGGGGCAGTTGTACTCATTCAATCCAATGATGGAGCCAACAGGCTTTTTATTGGTGGGATTCACGCCAGGTTTTTTGAAATCCAACATCGAAACAATTGCAGTGAGTTCCTCGTATGTGCTGACGGTTTCCATATCTACATATACAGCCATCACTTCATTTGATCCTAGCTCTTTCCATTCAGCATGAGCGGGGTTGGCAAACGTCAGTACGAGTGATGCGATAGAGAGAAGTGAAAGCTTCATTTTTTTCATTGCAGAATCCTTAAATGGCGACGATTTCAATCGAATACCGTATTTTAGCGCCTGAAAAAGGCGCTGGAGGTGCTTTTATCGGTTGTTGAGCTCAAGCTGGCGCTTGGTGTTCTCAGGCTTCATTTGCAGTGGGAGGTACTGGTTGCTAGCCCAAAGCGAATTCATATTGCGATATAGCGTACTTTGCACCCAGCCAGATTGGCCTGTTTGGTAAATAAAGATCGATTTTTCAAGATCAGCAAAGTCATAAACCGCGCGCATGCTTGGGGCCTGTACGGTTTCATAGGGATTGCTGGAGCGAAGTAACTCTAGTCTTCCAACGTTCACGGTATTACTATCGCCAGGAAAAGGCGTCGTGATGTTAAATAGTTTGCCAAGCAGGGGAACCTTGCTAATCGGGCGATGTTCTGAAGTGGCTGTATGTGCTTGACCCCAGGACCACTTCTTAGGATCGTTGCCATACTCCTTAGATAGATATTCCAAAGCTTTATCAAAAGCCTTGTTCGATGACTCGGGACAAGTTTCTACTGTCGGTGTTTTTGCATCATCACACCAAGGACTATTCGGATTTTGAAGCTGTGCAATTAGTGCGCCACGGTAATTGCGGTTGCCATAATTCTCGGTAAATAAATAACTCAATCTTGAGAATAGATTTCGAGTGAGATGATCTGCCCAAGCATTAAACAGGAGCGCGCCAGGACTGTTGACCGTCATGTCACCATCAAAGCTTTGGGCAAGTTCAAGCGCTTGCGCTGCCAGTGGATGGCTTGGTTGGCTCGATTTAAAGAGCGGCAGCAGGGGGAGCGAGGTTAGCGAGAGCGTATCACCCTGCATAGTTTTCATATATTCCAGGTCATGACTGTTTCTGGATTTAATTAAATCGGAAATTCGGTCGTAGCGGGCTGAAAGATCCCAGTCCCCAGTCAGTGGGTTAGGGTCGTTACTAGAGATAATTCTTTGATTAGCTGTAGCGATCCACCCTTGCTCAGGGTTGTTACTTGATGGCAAATGATCAAATGGAACATAGCCATTCCAATCATTTTGCTTTTCCCATCCGGGTGCTGGTGCTACACCATAGAGTCCGTGGTGGAGCAAGCGCTTAGGCGCTACACCGGCAGCTTGATAGGCAATGTTTCCATCACTATCAGCCATCACCACATTTTGCATAGGCGCATAGTTTTTGCGCAGGGCTAATTTAAGCGAATCCAAATCTTTTGCGCGATTCATTTCTAAGAGACCCACAACCGATTGATTCTCAACATCAAGCGCAGTCCAGCGAAGCGCTAGAGCATAGCGATCAGTATCAATTGCTTTCTTTGCTCTTGCATAGGAGTCGGAGATCACTGGCCCATGACGCGTTTCTTTAATTAAGAAGGTAATGGAGGGTGATCCTTTGACATCAATAATTTCTTGGCGCACTTTAAATGGCAGTAGTCCATCGGGTCCGCGATACATCCCCGGGTTTTTGGAATCAATTTGCTCGATGTATAAATCTTGGACATCGGGATTGGTGTTAGTAAAACTCCACGCAAATTTATCCGTTCTCCCCAAAACAATTGCCGGAATTCCAGGAAGGGTTCCACCAATCACATTGAGCCCAGGAGCATCGATGTGGGCAAAGTACCAAATTGCTGGCGCAGATAAACCTAAATGGGGGTCATTGGCCAATAAGGGCTTGCCGCTGGCAGTGAGTTTGCCACTCAAAGCCCAGTTATTTGAGCCCACGCCATCCGTAGCACCTGCAAGGTCAAGGCCAGACAGCTCAGTAGTGGGGAGGTTTTTAGAGCGGTTGACTGGTTGTCTGTCGGTCTGGCTAAACACCTTTAGCTCGCGATACATTTTTGCAAAATCGACGTTGCTGACGGGGTCGTTCTCAAAAGATGGCATGACCTCCCAAATTTGCTTGGTAGTCAGAAATTGAGATAGCTCAAGGCGTTGCAATTCTTTATTCCAATTGCCACCAAGGTCGTAAGCCATCATCAACATCCAGGCCACGCTATCAGTAGGAGACCAGTGACCTGGTTTTGAGCCAGTCAAAAAGTATTCAATGGGAAGTGCCCAACCTAGTTGGGCGTTGCCTGCGTTCACACCATCAGCGTATGCCTGCAAGAGACGCTTTGCTGAAACAGGGTAGCGATCAAATTGATGCTCAGCGGCACGCTTAATTCCTAGTGTGCGAATGAAGCGATCAATGCTGACGGTTTCTTGACCTAAGATTTCAGAAAGGCGACCGCTAGCAATGCGACGATTCATTTCTAATTGCCAGGAACGCTCTGAGGCGTGCAGATATCCAAGAGCAAACAGCGCATCTGCTTGGCTATTGGCTTTGATGTGCGGGATATCGGACTCATCAAATGTAATAACAACAGAGTCACCAATCCCCTTGATGATGCGCTTTCCGGAGGGGTTGGATTTTGCGGAAGAAAGATAAAGAATCACAACTGCAAGTAGGGCGACGATGCTTATTCCCAGCACCCAAATAAGGGGGCGCAAGAGTTTGCGGAGTCCGGCCGGATTGGCAGTCGATTTCATTCGAATATTTTAGTGGTTTTGGCGGGATAAGCCTGGGGCCGCAAGATGGGGGTTTCCCGTGCCTATTTGGGCTTGCATGCTAAAATTTCGCTTGTCTTGATTTATTTAGCGCTGCAGTTATCTGCTAGTGCGAGCCCGAGTGGTGAAATCGGTAGACACAGCAGATTTAAAATCTGCCGACTCAAAAAAGTCGTGCCGGTTCGATTCCGGCCTCGGGCACCATCAATATATCGGGTAAGTCGCACTGTATCCACTGCGTCCACGCCTTGGTTTACCTTATTCTCTATCTTATGAATTTCATCCGCCGCCTCATTTGCTCTTGCTTAGTTCTGTCATCTGCTTCTGCGTGGGCTGTTGATGTCCTTGAGTTCAACTGCAAGCGTTCTGAAAAAGGCTACACCGAAGATTACGAGATGAAAATTTCACTCGCTTCTGGCACCCAAAAAGCTAAAGTATTTTTAGATGATCGCGACTTGGATCAGGCGGATGGTTTCGGAATACAAACTGTTAAAAGTGTCACGCTTGCGCGCCCCAACATTTTGATCTTAATAGAAGCCAAGTTTGAACCAGAAGAAATTATGGGCGTTTCATATCCGGCTGGAACTGTAGTGACAAACATTACACTTGATCCAGTTACCGGTAAATTTAAGAAGGTCGAGAAAATACAGGGAGGTATCTTGGGGGCAACCATCGGCAATGGCACTCATACCAGCGAAGAGACATGCTTCCCTTCCAAGATGCCCTATAGAGCTAAATAAAAGACCAAATAAAACACCAAATCCGTTTAATTAGGTTCGGTTACAAATCCAAGTTTAGTTAGGCCCGCTCTGCGTGAGGCTGCGAGCACTTGCGCTACATATTCATACTTAACAGATTTATCTGCACGCAAGTTAATCTCAGGTTGCGGATCCTTTTGTGCAGCTTTCTCAGCATAGCCATCGAAGGTTTTGAGATCAATCGCGGTGCTATTCCAAAAGATTTGACCATTCGCATCAATTGATAGTTGCACGGACTCCGGCTTAACTTCATTGCGTACGCTATTAGCCTTAGGCAATTCCACCTTGACTGCTTGTTGGATAACGGGCAGGGTGATGATGAAGATAATCAATAGCACCAACATGATATCCACCATAGGAGTCATGTTGATCTCGGCCATGATGCCATCATCGCCTTGGTCGTCTTGAATGTGAAAAGACATTCTTATTCCCCGGAGTTAACGCGTGCGCCAGTCACAAAATACGCTAACAAGTCATTACCAAAGCGATTGAGATCAGCGACAAATAATTTGTTTGCACGGTTTAGCGCGTTAAAACCCAATACCGCTGGAATTGCCACTGCCAAACCAAGGGCCGTCATGATGAGTGCCTCGCCAATTGGGCCAGCCACTTGATCAATCTGAGCACTGCCTGAGCTACTAATGGAAATCAAGGCATGGTAGATGCCCCACACGGTACCAAACAGACCAACGAAAGGAGCAATTGCACCGGTTGAACCTAAAAAGGTGAGGCCCTTTTGAAGTCCTGCTGCAATGCCATCAATACTGTTCTTAACGCTTCTGGCCATCCACTCAGAGTAATTTAAGGTTTGCAATAGTTCGCGGTGATTGCTTGATTGGCTTTGGTGGTGCGCTGAAGCCTTGGTTGCTGATCTCGCAATCTGATAGTAAGGGTTGTTGGCATGATCAGAGAATGACTGAATGCCTTGCTCAAAAGAAGTAGCGTGCCAGAACTTTTCGAGTTCAGGCTTGAGTTTTCGTAGATTGCGCAGATCCCATAGGCGGGTTAGCAAAATCACCCAAGTTACGATCGAACTTGTTAAAAGTACCAATGCTACAAAGCGAGTAATTGCATCTCCTTCGAGCCAAAGATTTGCAATGCCAAATGGTGTATTCATAATGATTAATTCTTAAGATTAAATTTAATTAAGAGATTGGTGGAAATTCGTTGAGGTGAGCCATTCACCAAAAAAGGTTTAAAGCGGTAACGTCTGCCAATATCAGTGGCTGCACGATCGAGTCTAGGGAAGGCGCTTGATTGCAATATAGCAACATCCTCGACCTCACCTGTTTCAGAAATAATCAAACGTACAACCACGGTTCCTTGTTCGCCAGATCTCTTGGAGAACGAAGGGTAATAAGCATCCGCATCAGGCTGATATACAACGACCAGTTTACCAATGTCCGTCTGAATGGGTGTGCCACTAGCCCCGCCGCTGGTTGCTGGCGCTACAGAAGCATTTTGAGTCTGAGACTCACTTTTTTGCTGCTGACTTTGTGGGGTTGGGTTTGATTGAGCTTGGGTAGGCGAAGGCTTTTCAGTAGTCTTCTCGGGCGGCTTTTTCTTCGGCTCTTGCTTCGGCTTTGGGGGAGGAACAGGAGCTGGAGCAGCCGCTTTTTGACCTGCAGTATCTGGGCTTACTAAATTGGCCATGACACGCGTGTCATCCATTTTGGGGGGTGGAGCACTCCAATGCAAAAGATCTAGTGCGGGTAAAGCATGCAGCAAAATCACAATACCAATGATGATGCGTTCCGTTTTATTAAACGGTAGGTGAGAAGAGATCTTGTCTAAAAAAGCGCTCATTACACGCCACCCAATACAGCGCCCAATGCTTTTGTTTCTAGTGCATGCAGATTTAAATCGGCAGATAAAAGATCTTGTGCCATATTTAAAAGTGCAGGGCCGTCTTTGCTGCTGACAAATGTAACCGAGCCCTTGCCAGTTGCATCAACCGACTGATTGATTGATTCCAGCTGTCTTTTGAGTTGCCTTACTACCGCATCACTGGTATCAATTAGGCTGATGGAGTCACCCAACAATTTGCGAATAGATTTTCGCAAGAAAGGGTAGTGGGTACAGCCTAGCACCAAGGTATCTGAACCCGCATCTTGAATCGGCTCTAAATGTTTTGCCAATAACTCAAATGTTTCTTCACTATCGGCCTTGCCTGCTTCAATCAAGGGAACAAGGCCAGCACCCGATTGCTTGATGAACTGGCAATTGCCGGGCAGCGTTGCCAACAGCGCATTGAACTTGTCGCTCTTTAAAGTAGCTTCAGTGGCTAAGACACCCACAATGCCATTTTGGGTTTTCATGGAAGCAGGTTTAATGCCCGGCTCTACGCCGATGACTGGAATAGAAATATCAGCACGAATCTGTTTGATCGCTTCAGCAGTCGCCGTATTGCAGGCGACTACGATGGCATCGCAACCCTGACTCGCTAAGTATTGGCATAAAGCAAGACTGCGCTGCGCAATCCAATCGCTCGATCTCTCGCCATAGGGTGCGTTGGCAGAATCCGCTAGATAGATGTAATCATGCTGCGGAAGCTGGCGCAAAGACTCATCCAAAATGGATAAGCCTCCAACGCCAGAGTCAAATACTCCTATGAGAGCCAATGTCGGGCCAGTAAGTTCTTAAGCAATCTTTACTGGAATACCAGCAATTTTGGCTTGCCACTCTTTAGGACCAGTCTCATGCATCGAGATGCCTTCTGAGTTCACGGCAACTGTTACCGGCATGTCTTTGACATCGAATTCATAAATCGCTTCCATGCCTAAATCAGCAAAGCCAACCACTTTAGAAGTCTGGATTGCCTTAGACACTAAGTAAGCGGCGCCACCAACAGCCATCAGGTAGGCAGACTTATGTTTCTTGATTGCTTCAATCGCAACTGGACCACGTTCTGCTTTACCGATCATGGAGATCAAGCCGGTCTTCGCAAGCATCATCTCGGTGAACTTATCCATGCGTGTTGCAGTAGTAGGACCTGCAGGACCAACCGCTTCTTCACGAACTGGATCTACTGGGCCAACGTAATAGATCACGCGGTCTTTAAAGCTCACTGGCAATTCTTCGCCTTTGGCGAGCATGTCTTGAATACGCTTATGCGCTGCATCACGGCCAGTCAAAATCTTGCCGTTCAACAATAAGGTTTCACCTGGTTTCCAGCTGGCTACTTCTGCTGCTGTCAGGGTATCTAAATTAACGCGTTTAGATTTCTTGGTATCTGGTGTCCATGTGACATCTGGCCAATCAGAGAGGGAAGGCTTCTCTAATTTTGCAGGACCATCGCCGTGTAAGTGGAAGTGCACGTGACGGGTGGCAGCACAGTTCGGAATCATCGCCACTGGCAATGAAGCAGCGTGCGTTGGGTATTCCATAATCTTGATATCGAGAACAGTAGCTAAACCACCGAGGCCTTGTGCACCAATACCCAGCTTGTTTACTTTCTCGTAGAGTTCTAAGCGCAACTCTTCAGCACGAGTCTTCGCGCCACGAGCGATCAGCTCTTGAATGTCGACCGGACCCATTAAAGATTCTTTAGCCATCAACATGGCTTTTTCTGGTGTGCCGCCAATACCGATGCCAAGGATGCCGGGAGGGCACCAGCCAGCGCCCATGGTCGGAACAGTTTTCAGAACCCAATCCACAATAGAGTCAGAAGGGTTGAGCATGACCATCTTGGCCTTGTTCTCTGAGCCACCACCTTTGGCAGCGCAAATGACTTCAACATCATCGCCGGGAACGATTTCGTAATGGACAACAGCAGGGGTGTTATCGCCTGTGTTTTTACGTTTGCCTGCAGGATCAGTCAATACTGAAGCGCGCAGCATATTGTCTGGGTTGAGGTAAGCGCGACGCACACCCTCATTCACCATCTCAGTAACACTCATCGTGGCATCAGACCACTGAACGTTCATACCGATTTTGAGGAAAACCACTGCAATACCAGTGTCCTGACACATTGGGCGGTGACCTTCGGCGCACATGCGGCTATTGGTCAGAATTTGAGCGATCGCATCCTTGGCAGCTTCACCTTGTTCGAGCTCATAAGCCTTGCCCATGGCGGTAATGAAGTCCTTTGGGTGGTAGTAGGAAATGAACTGGAATGCGTCCGCAACGCTTTGAATAAGGTCGTTTTGTTTGATATTTGTCATGGTTTTTGGCTTATTTCCACATTATTAGTAAGGTTTGCCCTATTTTAAGGGTTTGCCATAGAGCAAATCCCGGGTGTTTTCACTTATCTTCTAAGGTCTTGAGGGCGTACACCCTTCATTTTGCGATATTTTCGCGCATTTGTAGATTTAATTAGTTTATTGATTATTAGATAGAGGGCCTAGAAGCATGGAACCATTAAAACAAGAAAACCGCGTATTTCACCCACCAGAGGATTTTGTTAAGGGCGCGGCTATTCCAGGCATGGAGGCTTATAACAAGCTTTGCGCTGAAGCTGAGAAAGATTATGACGGCTTTTGGGGTCGTCTCGCTAAAGAAAATATCTATTGGAAAAAGCCATTCACCAAAGTGTTGGATGAGTCCAAGGCACCTTTTTACAAATGGTTTGAAGATGGCACAACAAATGCCTCTTATAACTGTTTAGATCGTCAAGTTGAAGCAGGCCTTGGCGACAAGACTGCCATCATTTTTGAAGCAGATGACGGTACGGTTACTAAAGTTACTTACAAAGAAATGCTCGAGCGCGTTTGCAAAATGGCAAATGCACTTCGCAAAATGGGCGTTAAGTCTGGTGACAGCGTCATCATTTACATGGCAATGACTATTGAAGGCATTGTTGCGATGCAAGCGTGTGCTCGTATCGGCGCAATTCACTCTGTTGTGTTTGGCGGCTTCTCCGCACAAGCATTGCGTGATCGCATTATGGACGTTGGCGCGGTTGCAGTGATCACTGCTGATGGCCAGTTCCGTGGCGGTAAAGCTCTGCCATTGAAGGCTATTTGCGATGAAGCGCTTTCTACTGGAGAGTGCCCTAAGGTTAAGCATGTGATCGTAAGCAAGCGCACCGGCACAGATGTTGCGATGCAAGCTGGTCGCGATGTTTGGATGCAAGAAATCGTTGCTAATGAAGCAACTACTTGTGAGCCAGAGTGGGTAAGTGCAGAGCACCCATTGTTTATTCTTTACACATCTGGTTCGACTGGTAAGCCAAAGGGCGTACAACATTCAACCGGTGGCTACCTCTTGTGGGCAATTCTCACAATGAAGTGGACTTTTGACATTAAGCCTAACGATGTGTTCTGGTGTACAGCTGACATCGGTTGGGTAACAGGTCACTCATACATTACTTATGGCCCACTCGCAGTAGGCGCTACTGAGATTGTGTTTGAAGGCGTTCCAACTTATCCAAATGCTGGCCGTTTCTGGGAGATGATCCAAAAACACAAAGCATCTATTTTCTATACAGCACCAACAGCAATTCGTTCATTGATCAAAGCATCAAGCAATGACGAAGCAGTGCATCCAAAGAGCTATGACTTATCTTCATTGCGTCTCTTGGGTTCTGTAGGCGAGCCAATCAATCCTGAAGCATGGATGTGGTACTACGAAAACGTTGGCGGCTCACGTTGCCCAATCGCAGATACTTTCTGGCAAACCGAAACTGGCGGTCACATGATCTCCCCGTTGCCAGGCGCAACACCAATGATTCCAGGTTCATGCACATTGCCATTGCCAGGTATTCAGGCAGCAATTGTTGACGAAGCTGGTGTAGATGTTCCAAACGGTCAGGGTGGTATCTTGGTTGTTAAACGTCCATGGCCTTCTATGATTCGTACGATCTGGAATGATGCCGATCGTTTCGTGAAGTCTTATTTCCCAGAAGAGTTAGGCGGTACTTTGTATCTTGCAGGTGACGGCGCAATCCGTAACAAAGATACTGGCTACTTCACCATTACTGGTCGTATCGATGACGTGTTGAACGTTTCCGGTCACCGTATGGGAACAATGGAAATCGAATCTTGCTTAGTTGCTAACCCATTGGTTGCTGAGGCGGCAGTAGTTGGTCGTCCAGATGAGTTAACCGGTGAGGCAATCTGCGTATTCGTGGTTCTCAAAGGCGGCCGTCCAACTGGTGAGGAAGCGAAGAAGGTTGCTACTGAACTGCGTAACTGGGTTGGCAAAGAAATTGGCCCAATCGCTAAACCAAAAGACGTTCGTTTTGGCGATAACTTGCCTAAAACCCGTTCCGGCAAAATCATGCGCCGCTTATTGCGTGTGATCGCTAAAGGCGAAGAGGTTACTCAAGACACTTCAACTTTGGAAAACCCACACATCTTGGACCAGCTCAAAGAGTCTCTATAACTAGCCAAATAGGCTTTTAGAGGCAAACCCTTTCGGCAATCGTATAATCAACGACTGTACGGAAGGGTGGATGAGCGGTTTAAGTCACACGCCTGGAAAGCGTGCGTAGGTTAATAGCCTACCGCGGGTTCGAATCCCGCCTCTTCCGCCAAGTAGTCAAAAACCACCTTCGGGTGGTTTTTTATTGTCTTTTAGGCTAATTCCCATGGCCCAAGCAAAATAACAACAGCTCATGGCGCCCTAAAATATCGATTTTTGGCTCAAAAATGCGGTTTTTCAATTATTTGGTGCGGTGCAGTACAAATATCTTGCAGCGCACCATTTTTCTTTTTATAATGGTGCATCGCAATAAAATTTAACCAAATTACTTAAGTTAGGAAAAATCATGTTTCAAGCACAATTAAACGACCAGATCGCTCAAGCTCAAGCTAAAGCAGTTGAAAACGCAAAACACTTGGCACAAGTTGCTGTTGAAAGCGCGCAAGAGTTGGCAGAAATCAACCAAGCTGCTGCTAAAGATGCAATGGCTGCTGCACAAGATGCAAGCACACAATTGTTGGCAATCAAGGATCCACAGCAATTAACTAAATTGGCTCAGCCTGAAGTTGCTCAAGAAGCTGCTAAGTACGCTGCTGCTTACCAAGCTAAAGTGAACAAAGTTGTTCGCAATGGCAATAAAGAAGTTGCTCAAGTTATCGATGCTTCAATCGACGACGCACGTGACGACTTAGTTAAGTTCGTTAAAGAAGCTACTAAAACAGCTCCTGCTGGTTCTGAGGCATTTGTATCTGCATTCAAAACTGCATTCGAATCTTCACTCCAACAGTTCGACCAAGTTCGTGCAACTGCAACTGACGCATTTGCTAACTTTGAGAAGAGTGTTGACGCTGCAATGGCAAACATTCAAGGTCAATATGCTGTTGCTAAGCCAGCTGCTAAGACACGTAAAGCTGCTTAATTCGTTTTAACCGCTTTATTGAAAACCGCCTTCGGGCGGTTTTTTCTTTTGGGAAATTGGTTTTACCGTAATATCTCATTCATGCCGCAAAAGAACGAGCAGTCGAGAGTAATACTTAAATAACGACATTGGGAGATAACAATGATTTTTGCAATTCTATTAATGGACCGTCCTGGCACTGCAGACCTACGCGTTCAGGTGCGCCCAGAGCATCGCGCCTATTTAGCGAAGTTGGCAGATCGCATGGCTTTTGCTGGCCCACTAACATCGGAAGATGGTCAGACAACTGTAGGCAGTCTTTTGGCAATCGATTTTCCGAGTAGGGCAGATGCTGATGCTTGGTTAAAAGATGAGCCCTTCACCAAGGCTGGTGTGTATGAGAAGCCAGTGATTCATGTCTTTAATAATATGTGGGCACAAAAGGTGGGATTTCCACCGGCATAAGCAACCCGGATAAAACAAAAGCCACCCTAGGGTGGCTTTCTTCATTGCAGGCGTATTTTTAAAGGGGTTTAATTTCTAGCTTTCTAAATTTGATGGTGCCACCTGCGGACTGCAGTGCAATAGGTCCATCGGTAAACTTAGTATCCTGCGCATCGGCAACAGTAACAACCCCATTCAAGCTCACCTTGAAATGGGAACCATTGGCAACAATCTCCATTGTGTTCCAACGTCCGCCAGCTTTAGGAACGGGGTTTACCTTAGCAACGTCAACAATCGCACCGGTTGCATATGCTTGCTCAGGGCGCGTATCCCAAATATTGATTTCATAGGCGCTGTATTGGCTTACCTTGTTGGGATCTTGGCAGCGAATAAAAATGCCGCTATTGGTATTGGATTCTGCCCAGAACTCTGCTTTGATCACAAAGTTTTTATAGCTCTTATCGCTCACTAAAAATCCATTGGGTTTATTGCCTTCAATCATCCCATTGCCAATTACCCAGTTAGCACTACCGATGATGTTCCAGCCATTAAGACTCACTCCATCAATCAAGCTCGTAAAACCATCTTGATTTTGGGCGAACGCTGCAGGTCCATTAGCCATAAGGCAAAGACAAAAGAGGGTGGACGACAGTAGCTTATTCAATACTGGTTTCATAGGGTCTCCTAAAGGGTATATTTATTGTTCTGGGATAATTTTCATTGTGACCCATATCGATTGCTAAAGACAAGTACATGCTTTCCCTCCAAAACCCTCAGATAAAACGATGGGGCCTACGTCTAGTGGGTGCCGCAATGGTTATGCTGGCTCTTTTTTGGGCGGGCAGCCATGCATTTGTACCTGGGCTGGTTAAAAAGGCGGTGGCTGAGTATGGTGACAAGCTGGGTTATGAAATTGCCTATCAAGACTTAAGCCTCTCTCCATTGCGCTTACATATAGAGCTCGATGGTTTGCATATTGCTAAAGGCGGTAGCGCAAAGCTGCTGGAGTTTAAGAAACTAGCGATCACTCTAAAGTGGACTAAGCTGCTATTGGGCGAAGTGGGCTTTGATGAGATCTTGCTAGATGAGCCAAAGATCTTGGTTGAGAAGCGCGCGGCAATAAGGCAACAGAGCAAGCAAGCAGTGCAATGGAATTGGCAAGAGTTTATTCATGCAGTAGAAAAAAACCTTCCGCCAAAAGATCCTCAGGCGGAAAAAAAGCCTATCAAGATTTCGGTAGATGAGTTTTTGGTAAAGGCGGGATCTCTGAGTTTGATAGATGACTCTTCAAAGTTAAAAGAGGATCTCAAACCGTTCTCTATCAAATTGCTCGACGTAGCGAACTATGACCAAAATGGCGTGGTTTCAGGTGTACGAGGGCAGTACGACTTCAATCTGGGCTCCTTGCAATTGCTTATACCTGGCATGAACAAGACGATCGCCTTTAATAAGGTAGTGATTGGCGGAGGGCTAGATAACCCAAGCCCTAATCGTCTGGGGCTTCAATTAGATCTTCAGTTGGATGGTGGCAATATTCGCTCTCACTGGGATTTGAACACTGCATCGAAAGCCCTAGAGGGTAAGGTCAAGATTGTCGATATCTCCACAGCGCCATTGATTGCCTTGTTGCCAGCGAATAAGGAATTAGTTGGTACCAGCGGAGTGTTGAATGCAGATCTTGCAGTCAAGTTGGGCGGAGAAGCTGAAGTAATTTCTGGCGATGCGCAGTTAAGCAATTTGTCTGTCATCGAGAAGGGTGAAAAAACACCGCTGATTACTTGGGATAGCGCGGATATTCGTCAGCTTGAATATAAGAGCAGTAAAAATTCCGGCATTAAGTCGACTGCACTCGCAATTGATGAAGTGATCTTGGATCATCCGAATTTGCGTTTTGAAATTAATGATCAGGGTTTATCGAATTTCCGCCGCTTATTCTCAAAACCACAGGTAACCAAAACGGCTGAGGTGAATTCAGAAAGTCCTCAGGCGGAGCCTGCAAAGGTCGCCGCTACGCAAGTAAGCAAAGATACATTTAATTTAGATATTCGTACGGTCAATCTCAAAAATGGCGAGGTCTACTTCATGGATTTAGCGATGCGACCTAACTTTAAAGTCGACATTAAAAAGTTCAATGCTACATTCTTGGGTGCCAGCAATGTTCCTGGACGCTTTACTTCCATTGCGATGGATGGTGTAGTGGCGGGCTCCGGAAGTATGCGCGCAAAAGGTCAAGCCTCTTTCGATGATCCACGTCGTAATCACGATATCTTGATGAGCTTTCGGAATTTACCGCTCACCACCTTTAATCCTGCTGTGATGACTTATGCGGGCCATCAAATCACTGGCGGCAATCTCAATCTGAACTTGAACTACCGCGCGAAAGATGGCCAATTAAACGGTAGCAATCAAATCATTATTAAGAGAGTGCAGTTAGGTGATGAGGTCGCAGACTTTCAGGGTAAAAAATTACCACTGGGATTGGCGATTGCATTATTAGAAGATTCGGATGACACGATCGATGTCACGATTCGCATTGCAGGCAATGTCGACTCCCCAGAATTTAGCGCCAGCGGTTTGGTATGGCAGGCCATTAGTAATGTGCTTACCAATGTGGCTACTGCACCGTTTAGGGCCTTAGCAGCTGTATTGGGCATGGGCGGTGAAGAGGGCGTAAATGCAGTTCCAGGCGAGGTAGTCTTTTTGCCAGTTGACCAAGAGCGTCTTGAAAAGTTTGGCGAGTACTTGTCTAAGCGTACGAATTCCAGTTTAGAAATTTTTGGCACTTATGATCCTGTGCAAGACAAGCAAGCGCTTGCTAGAGCAAAAGCCGACACTGCCATTCTGAAAGATGCTGGGTTTAAGTTATCACTGGGAGAGCCTGTGCCAGTACCAAGCTTGACTGATCCACGCATTCAGTCTGGATTAAAAGCGGCATACGCTCAATATATCGGCCGCATCAAGTTAGGACAGCGCTTGTTAACGCTTCCAGATGGCGAGGCTCGTAACGAACAATTACATAACGAATTAATCGCTGGGATAGTTATAAGTGATGCCGAGTTAAAAGAATTGGCGACCAATCGCGCTAAGTTGGCATACGACTTAATGGTGAAGGCTAATCCCACCCTCAAAGAGCGCATTCAAGTGGGTGACGTGAAGACTGCAGAGGCTGGAAAAGAGGGGATTCCTCTCGATGTTGAGGTCAGAATCAAGTAGACTTGAGCCTATGAATTCAACAAAATTACGCCTCCTCTTCGCTGCCATGGCTCTTGCTACGCTAACCCTGTCTGGCTGTGGCTCTATTGAGTCTGCAGCGCAAGATGATTGCACCTCAATCGGATGGCAAATCGGCAGTCCTGGCTACAACGACTGCTACAAGGCGCGCCTTTACGAACGTAAGCTCGATTACTCCTTGCCTCCTGGCGACAAGCCGTCCCCATCACTCCTCTAAACTAGGGTAAACCCTGGTTTTATTCCCTTGAGCGCCGTCAAGGACTTGAGGGGGGAAATACACCAAAATCAGTGTTGAAATTGCCTGTTGGCGATGAGGTAAGTCGTTGACTCGCCTTGAAAAAGTATTAGAAAAAGAACAATTAGAGACTAAAGACTATGAATCACCCAAAGCCTTCTGGAGAAATCAAGGCAGTGGCTGTTGCCACAGCAGATGATTTGAGGGAAACCATTCGACGCAAGAGCAAGTTAAAAGGTCGTCAAGCAGATGACGCTTCTCTTGCAGAGGTGCGTCAATTAATTGGTGATGCACCGCATCGTCGTGATTTGTTAATTGAAAATTTACATAAGCTCAATGATGAATATCGTGCATTGCATGATCGTCATTTGGTTGCATTGGCAAAAGAAATGAATCTGCCAATGGCAGAAGTGTATGAAGTTGCTACTTTCTATCACCACTTTGAAGTGGTACGCGGTAATGATCCAGTAGCCGATATCACTGTGCGTGTATGTGATGGCATCGCATGTGAATTAGCCGGTGCACAAAACTTACTCGCGAAATTACCAGCCATCTTAGGCAACCCAAATGTCAAAGTGATTGCTGCCCCATGCGTAGGCCGTTGTGAACAAGCACCGGTGGCCGTGGTACATCAGTACCCAGTGCTCTTTGCCACCGCTGATAAGGTGCAAGCAGCCGTTAAGAACAAGCTGACCACTCAACCTATGGCAAAAGACAATGCCAACTTTGAACCAGCAACATTGGCAGAGAAGGGTGTTTCACCACAAGGCGAGAATCAAGCGCTTTCTCCTGACTATGTTGGTTATGAATCCTATCGTGCACAGGGTGGTTATGCCTTGGCAAAAGAAATTCATGAAGGTAAGAAAGATGCTGAGAGCATTATCAAAGCCATGGAAAATTCTGGCTTGCGTGGTTTAGGTGGCGCAGGATTTCCGGCAGGTCGTAAATGGCGCATTGTGAAAGATCAAGCGGCTCCTAAGCTCATGGCCGTCAATATTGACGAAGGTGAGCCAGGCACATTTAAAGACCGTACTTATCTTGAGCGCGATCCACATCGCTTCTTAGAAGGTTTGTTAATTGCAGCCAATGTAGTGGGCATTGATGCTTGCTACATCTACTTGCGTGATGAGTATCACGGTTGCCGTGAGTTGCTAGAAAAAGAACTTGCCAAACTTAAGGCCAACCCTCCGTTTGCGATTCCGAACATTGAACTGCGTCGTGGTGCTGGCGCCTATATCTGCGGTGAAGAATCTGCCATGATTGAAAGTATTGAAGGTAAACGTGGTGAGCCACGTATGCGCCCTCCATACATTGCTCAGGTAGGTTTATTTGGTCGTCCAACTTTAGAGCACAACTTTGAGACTCTCTATTGGGTGCGCGATATTGTGCAGCGTGGACCAGAGTGGTTTAGTTCATTTGGTCGCCATGATCGTAAAGGGCTGCGTAGCTTTAGCGTCAGCGGACGTGTGAAACAGCCTGGCGTGAAATTGGCTCCAGCTGGCATCACCATTCAAGAATTAATTGATGAGTATTGTGGTGGTATGCAAGATGGTCACAAGTTCTACGGCTATCTACCTGGCGGCGCATCAGGCGGCATCTTGCCAGCCACTATGAATGACATTCCTCTCGACTTCGATACCTTGCAGCCCTATGGTTGTTTTATTGGATCTGCTGCCGTGATGGTGTTTAGTGACAAAGATAAAGCGCGCGACATGGCATTAAACGTCATGCACTTCTTTGAGCATGAGAGTTGCGGTCAGTGCACACCATGTCGTGTTGGCACCGGTAAAGCCGCGCAATTAATGCAAGCCAAATCTTGGGATCAAGAGACCTTGGAAGATTTAGCTACCGTGATGGTGGATGCTTCTATCTGTGGCCTTGGTCAAGCAGCACCAAACCCAATTCGTTGTATTCATAAATATTTCCCAGAAGAAGTGAAGTAGGCCACTTATAAAAAATAGGGAAGAACGAGACAAATATGAACGCACCAACTAATCCAAAAGAACTTGAACTCCAAACCGTAGAGTTCAAGCTAGACGGCAAGACGATTGTTTCCTATGAAGGAGAAACAATTCTGAAGGCTGCTAAACGTCACGGTATTGATATTCCGCATCTCTGCTTTAAAGACGGCTATCGCCCAGATGGCAATTGCCGTGCATGCGTAGTTGAAATTAATGGCGAGCGTACATTAGCTCCGAGTTGCTGCAGAAGCGCTACTCCAGGCATGGATGTGAAGGCCAATAGCGAACGTGCATTAAAGAGTCAAAAGCTTGTGCTCGAGATGTTGCTGTCCGATATGCCAGACCAAGGCTTTAAATGGGTTGGCGATAGCAAAGAAGAAGAGCAAAAAAATCAACATGGCGAGCTGAGCACTTGGGCAGCGCGTATGGACGTTAGTGTTCGTCCAGAACTCAAGGCCTTGCGCCGTGAAAAAGTTGCGAGCGATATCTCCCATCCAGCGATGGCAGTTAATCTGGATGCCTGTATTCAATGTAATCGTTGTGTACGCGCTTGCCGTGAAGAGCAGGTCAATGATGTGATCGGCTACGCAATGCGCGGCGCCCACAGCGAAATCGTTTTTGACCTGAATGACCCAATGGGTGACAGTACTTGCGTAGCTTGTGGCGAATGTGTGCAAGCATGCCCAACCGGCGCATTGATGCCTAAGGGATTGATTGGTTCACAAACAGTTGATCGCAAGGTTGATTCAGTTTGTCCATTCTGTGGCGTAGGTTGTCAGATCACCTATAACGTCAAAGATGAAAAAATTGTTAGCGTTGAAGGTCGTGATGGCCCAGCCAACCACAATCGTCTTTGTGTAAAGGGTCGCTTTGGTATGGATTACATCCATAACCCACAGCGCTTAACGAAACCACTCATTCGCAAACCAGGTGTACCTAAAGACGAGTCTTTATTGGAAAAAGATCAGGACTGGTCAGAGATCTTCCGTGAAGCAACTTGGGAAGAGGCGCTTGATTTTGCAGGTGGCGGCCTCAAGAAACTCAAAGATCAACATGGTCTCAAAGTGTTGGCAGGTTTTGGTTCTGCAAAAGGCAGTAACGAAGAAGCGTATTTGTTCCAGAAACTGGTTCGTACTGGATTTGGTAGCAATAACGTAGACCATTGCACCCGTCTTTGTCATGCATCCTCAGTAGCAGCGCTTTTGGAGGGCGTAGGCTCTGGTGCAGTAAGTAATCAAGTGAATGACGTTGAGCATTCGAGCTTAATTATGTTGATTGGTTCTAATCCAACGGCTAACCACCCAGTGGCAGCCACCTGGTTTAAGAATGCCGCTAAACGGGGAGCCAAGATCGTACTTTGCGATCCTCGTAAAACAGACATTAGTAAGCATGCTTGGCGCACGATGCAGTTCAAGCCAGACACTGATGTGGCAATGCTGAACGCCATGATCTACACGATCATTGAAGAAGGTTTGGCTGATAAAGACTTCATTCAAAATCGTGCGAGCAATTTTGAAGCTTTAAAAGAAAATATCAAAGGCTATAGCCCTGAAGCAATGGCACCAATCTGCGGTATTCCGTCAGAGACCTTGCGTGAAGTGGCTAGAGAGTTTGCAACCACCAAGTCAGCGATGATTTTGTGGGGCATGGGTGTCAGCCAACACGTACATGGTACTGACAATGCGCGTTGCTTAATTGCCTTGGTCAGTATTACAGGCCAAATCGGTAAGCCTGGATCAGGCTTGCATCCATTGCGTGGTCAAAACAACGTGCAGGGCGCTAGTGATGCCGGTTTGATCCCGATGATGTTCCCGAACTACCAGCGTGTTGATAATCCAGAAGCGCATGCTTGGTTTGAAAAGTTCTGGGATACACCGTTAGACAAAAAACCTGGCTATACCGTGGTTGAGATCATGCATAAGATCACTGCGCCCGATAGTGATCCCGATAAGATTCGCGGCATGTATGTCGAGGGTGAAAATCCTGCGATGAGTGACCCCGATTTGAATCATGCACGTCATGCGCTTGCATCTTTAGAGCACTTGGTTGTGCAAGATATCTTTATGACTGAAACCGCATTGCTCGCTGACGTTGTATTACCAGCAAGCGCATGGCCTGAGAAGGTTGGTACGGCAAGCAATACAGACCGCATGGTCCAAATGGGTAAGAAGGCAATTAATCCCCCAGGCGATGCGAAGCCGGATCTTTGGATCATTCAGGAGATCGCCAAGCGTATGGGCCTGAATTGGAATTACCAAGGCCCTGATGCTGGGGTGGCGCAGGTATATGACGAAATGCGTCAAGCCATGCATGCTGCTATCAATGGCATTACTTGGGAGCGCTTAGAAAAAGAATCTAGCGTGACCTATCCATGTCTGTCACTCGATGATCCAGGTCGTCCGATCGTATTTGATGACAAATTTGCAACTGCTGATGGAAAGGTGAAACTCGTTCCTGCTGACATCATTCCGGCAAATGAGCGTCCCGATACTGAGTACCCATTTGTGTTGATCACAGGTCGTCAGCTAGAGCATTGGCATACCGGCAGTATGACGCGCCGGGCGACTGTGCTTGATGCGATTGAGCCAATGGCAACTGTCTCTATGAATGGTGAAGATATGACCCAGTTAGGTGTTTCTGCTGGTGATGTCATTACCGTGCAATCTCGTCGCGGCGAAGTTGGTATCCACGTGAGAAGGGATGACGGCACGCCAAGAGGAGTGGTCTTTATTCCGTTTGCATACTTCGAGGCTGCAGCTAACTTAATCACGAATCCAGCCTTAGATCCATTTGGCAAGATCCCTGAATTTAAGTACTGCGCGGTCAAGCTAGCAAAGGGTGGCCAGGCATCCAAGTACATGGGTTACGGCACCAATGATCCCAAGATGAATAAGGCGGCTATTGTTTAAACCCAGCTTTACTCAACAACAAGAAGGCTCCCAAATGGGAGCTTTTTTGTTAAAAGACCTTGTTTTCAAGATGCCCAGTTTTGTAGTAAAACATCTTTATGGGGGTATCTGATGAGCAGATTAGTCAAAATTAATTATGATTTATATGAGGCGGCAAAGAGAGAGGCAAGGTTTGAGCGCCGTACTATTCAAGCTCAAGTTGAATTTTGGATAAAAGTGGGCCGAGCAGCGATTGATAATCCCGATTTACCCGCATCCTTCATTGCTGACTCATTAGCCTCCCTGTTAGAGCCTAAGGCAGCACAATTTCAGCTAGATGGATTGCTTGCAAATTGGAATTCCGAAATGAAGTGTTTAAATAAAGATGATGAATGGCTTGAGGCAAAACCTGTTGGCAAAGAGGTTTGGTAGGGTCTTACATGGTTATTTTCTTGGTTTTGCTTAGATACTCGCAGGTTATTGGATCGATATAAGTTGATTTAAGGTCACATCAGAACAAGTTTCCCCTTTGCCCTTTAGAATGAACCCTCTATGGCCAGTTCCAAACCATCTCCATCCCAAGCTCAAGCTGAGCTACCAGTCCTTATTATTGGGGCGGGCCTTGCTGGCTTAACCGTAGCTCTGCATATGGCTGATACCCAGCCAGTGATCTTGATGGCTAAACGCGGCTTAGGTGAAGCAGCCACCGCATGGGCTCAAGGCGGCATCGTTGGCGTAGTCGATAAAGAGCATGACAGCATTGATTCACACGTTGCTGATACTTTAGATGCCGGTGCAGGCCTCGTCGTGGAATCAACCGCGCGTTACATCGCTGAAGAAAGTGCTGATGCTATTCGTTGGCTAGTAGAGCAGGGTGTACCTTTTACTGAAGATAAGTCTGGGCCGATGGGTTTGCATTTAACCCGCGAAGGTGGACATAGTCATCGTCGTATTGCGCATGCTGCTGATGCAACCGGTAAAGCCATTCATGAAGTCTTGCTAGATAAAGCAAGAGCGCATAAAAATATTCAGATTCTGGAGCACTGGATTGCTCTGGATCTCATTACGAATCGTCAGTTAGATGCCAAAACACAGCGCACTAAACCAAATCGTTGTTATGGTGTGTATGCCTTAGACATCAAAAACAACCGTGTCGAAACTATTCAGGCGAAGTCCGTAGTATTGGCTACTGGCGGCGTTGGTAAGGTTTATCGCTACACAAGTAACCCTGATACCGCTACAGGCGACGGCATTGCCATGGCGTGGCGCGCAGGCTGTCGTGTAGGCAATATGGAATTTATTCAGTTTCATCCAACTTGCCTGTACCACCCCAGTGATCGTACTTTTCTGATTACTGAGGCAATGCGAGGTGAGGGTGGCTTATTAAAGCTACCTAATGGCACACGCTTTATGCCTGACCACGATGATCGTAACGAGCTAGCGCCACGCGATATCGTTGCCCGTGCCATCGACTTTGAAATGAAGAAGCATGGCCTAGATTACGTACATCTAGATGCAACCCATTTAGGCGAAGCATTTATCAAAGAACATTTCCCGATGATCTATGCGCGCTGCTTAAGTCTGGGCTTGGATATTACTAAAGAACCTATTCCGGTCGTGCCAGCTGCTCACTACACTTGTGGCGGCGTCGTAACTGATCTAAAGGGTAGAACCGATTTACCAGGTTTATACGCAGTAGGCGAAGCAACTTATACCGGCCTGCATGGTGCTAACCGATTGGCAAGCAACTCGCTTCTAGAGTGTGTCGTGATTGGTAAAGCCGCGGCAGAGGATATCTCATCATTAAAAACTCCAGTAATGCCAAATCTGCCTTTGTGGGATGAGAGTCAGGTTGAAGATGCGGATGAGCAGGTGGTGATTGCGCATAACTGGGATGAATTACGCTCGTTGATGTGGAACTATGTAGGCATTGTGAGAACCAATCGCCGCTTAGAACGCGCACTACACAGAATCAAGTTGCTTAGATATGAAGTGCAAGAGTATTACGCTAACTTTAAGGTCACCCGAGATCTAATCGAGCTACGTAATCTGCTTGAATGTGCCGAATTAATCGTACGCTCCGCACTCATGCGAAGAGAGAGCCGGGGCCTGCATTACAGCCGCGATTACCCTGGAACTTGGGCCGTTTCTTACCCAACTATTTTGACCCCTCAATCAGAGGGTGTTGAAAACCTCTCAGAAACCTAGAGTGATATCGAGCAAGATGCGGCAACCATTGTTGCTAGGTCGCTCGAGAAAGTAGATAAAAAAAGATTGAGAGAATTGGTTGATGCAGGAGTGCTGAAGGAGCTAATTTGCCATGAGTAAAAAATAAAATCTGAAGATAAAAGAGTGCTCGATGAGCTATTGGAAATAGCTCGGGACTTAGACGAGCATGGGTTATTGACTAAGCATGATTTTGCAAAAATGAAGGCGCTTTGTTTGGGAAAGCCGCCTTTATTTACACCCAAAAAAGTAACCTCGATACGGATAAATCAAGCAAGAATGAGTCAATCTATTTTTGCCTCATTACTTAACGTTAGCGTCTCAACAGTTCAAAAATGGGAGTCGACGGGATCCGGCAAACATCCAAGTGGAGCGGCTGCTAAGCTACTGCAGCTAATTGAAACAAAGGGTGTTCAAGTATTGTTGGTTTAGAGGCTACTACAGAATGCGCATTGAAAAATCAACCGCATTCACATCCTTCGTTAACTTACCCAGTGATATGCGATCAACGCCGGTAGCAGCAATAGCGCGCATTTGATCCAAGTTGATGCCTCCGGAAGCTTCTAGTAATGCACGTCCGCCGGTTAGAGCAACCGCTTGCTTCATTTGATCGGTATTGAAGTTATCGATCAAGATGCTTTTAGCGCCAGCAGCCAAGGCTTCTTCTAGTTCAGCAAAGTTTTCTACTTCAATCTGAATATCTACCCCAGCATTGAGTGCTTGTGCATTCTTGAGTGCTGCTGTGACGCTGCCTGCTGCAGCAATGTGATTTTCTTTAATTAAGATGCCGTGCCACAAAGCCAGGCGTTGGTTTTGACCGCTGCCAACACGCACTGCGTATTTCTGGGCTTGACGTAATCCAGGAATAGTCTTGCGGGTATCTAAAACAGCGCAACCCTTGGGATTGGGGCTGGCACCGGCAATGGCATCCACATGCTGACGGGTAATGCTGGCTGTCCATGAGAGTGTTTGCAAAAAGTTAATGCAAGTACGCTCTGCAGAGAGTAGGGCTTGAGAGTCTGCTTCAATATCGCAAACCTTGGTATCAGGCTTCATGAGGTCGCCTTCAATGTAGTTCCAGCTCACTTTTGCATTGGGGTCTAATTTTTTCAGCGTACCCTCAAACCAATCCACACCACACAAAACTGCTTCTTGGCGAACGATAAGTTGCGCTTTCACAGATTTGCTAGGCACGAGCTTTGCAGTCCAGTCACCAGTACCAATATCTTCCATGAGAGCGTCATGAATATTGCGTTGGCGAGCTTGCTCTAGTGATTCGTTGTATTCAAACATGAAGATCAGTCACAAAAAAAGAATTAAAAAACTAAGCGGCGCCAATATTTTTCACAAAGCCATGCTGGGCTTTAGCCAAAAGATCGGGATGGTTTTTAGTGAAGTCGAGCATGCGCTCAATGCAGCCCAAGGCTTCCACGCGAATCGGCTCGTCAATCAAGATTTCGCCAGACGCATTTTCTAAACAATCCAAGATTCCTTGCAAACCATTCATGGCCATCCAAGGGCAGTGCGCACAGCTTTTACAGGTTGCGCTATTTCCCGCGGTAGGGGCTTCAATCAATTTCTTATTGGGTGCTAATTGGCGCATGCGATGCAAGATGCCGTTATCAGTAGCCACAATATATTCGGTGGCACTGCCTTCGACTACCGCTTTAATCATGGCTGAAGTAGAGCCGACCACATCAGCGAGATCTACTACGGCTTGCGGAGATTCTGGGTGAACCAAAATCATGGCATTAGGGTGTGCTGCCTTGAGCATTTCGAGTTCGACAGCTTTAAATTCATCATGAACGATGCAAGCACCATTCCATAGCAACATATCTGCGCCAGTTTGCTCCTGAATGTATCTGCCTAGGTGGCGATCCGGTGCCCACAATATTTTTTTGCCCTCAACTTTAAGTTGATGAACGATTGCTAAAGCGCAAGAGCTCGTGACCATCCAGTCCGCTTGTGCTTTGACTGCGGCGCTAGTGTTGGCATAGACGACAACAACACGATCAGGATGTGCCGCACGAAATTTAGCAAAGTCAGCAGCGTCGCAGCCTAAATCTAAAGAACAAGTGGCATCTAAGTCTGGCATGAAGACGCGCTTCTCAGGGCTAAGGATCTTGGCAGATTCACCCATGAAGCGAACACCAGCAACAATTAAATTCTTGGCAGGATGATTTTTGCCAAAGCGCGCCATTTCTAATGAGTCGGCAACATAGCCACCAGTCTCTAGCGCTAAATCTTGAATATCACCATCCACGTAATAGTGGGCAACCAAAGCCGCATCTTTTTCCACCAAAAGCTGTTTAATGCGGGAAATGACGGCAGCCTTTTCAGTACCATGAAGCTGGGGAGGGGTTTTGGCCCAAGCCTGAGCGGTGCAGGTAGCACCAGCAGCATTTTGCTGCGGGTAATCAAAGGAGATCGGTGAAGTCATGCGCAATTTTAGCGTCCAAAGCGATATCTGGTCGCTTGATTGTCATCTATTCTGTAGCTACAATGTAGCTACAGAATAGATGACAAGAGTAAATAGTTAATTAATCAGTAATTTAGGAGGACAAGCATGACGGCAAACGCAGTTGTAAGAGCACGAATTGAAGAGGGCATTAAGAAAGAGGCGAGTCTTGTTCTCGAGGCCATGGGCTTAACTGTTTCAGATGCATTGAGAATGATGCTCATACGAGTGGCAACAGAAAAGTCATTGCCATTTGAGCCGTTAATGCCTAACGCAAAAACCATTGCAGCCATGCGTGAAGCGCGTGAGAGGCAGTTGATGTCATTTGGTTCTGCCAAGGACTTAATGAAGGATCTGAATGCGGAGGATTGAGCGTACAACTCAATTCAAAAGGGATTACAAAAGAGAAGCAAAAGGAAGGTATCAAGCTGCCATATCAACTATTTTGGTAGAGGCCGTGGAATTCCTGGTAATTGATGAGGCATTGCCTGCCAGGTATTTTGATCATGCGCTTACCGGCCAATGGAGCGATTTTCGGGATTGCCATATCAAGCCAGATCTCATATTGATTTATCAAAAACCCAATTTGGACTTGTTACGCTTGGTTAGATTGGGCTCTCATAGCCAGCTAGGCTTGTAGCTGTAACCCTCACAGCCAATGGGAAAATCCCTCATAAAATGCTAAAATCTTCGCGTTATCAAGACCTTAGCTTGATTTGCTTTTAATAAGAATGACTACTTTGATCTCCAATACCTATTTCGTACGCAACAAAAGATCGTTGATTGCGCTGGCTGCAATCAGCTTAATTTCCTCTGCAAATGTTTATGCCCAGGTTGATGCTGGTGCCTTGCAGCAAGGCTTGGAGCAACAGCTTCCTTTGCCTTCACCACTAGCGTTACCAGAACCCGGCAAGGCAGCCCCCATTCAGCCTGCCCAACCCAAAGAAGGTGAGTTGCGCTTCACGGTGAAGTCATTTGCCATTGAAGGCGTCAAGATTCTTCCAGAGGCAGAAGTGCAGTTAGCCATTCGCTCATGGGTTGGAGTGCCTGTTAGTTTTGATGATTTACAAAGAGCGTGTGATGCGATTCAGAATTTATATCGCAGCAAGGGCTATACAGTTCAAGCTATTTTGCCTCCGCAAAAAATCGCCGATGGCGTTGTGAAGATTTTAGTTACCGAAGCCAAGCTAGGAAAAGTTGTTGTTGAAAATCCGCAAGGACCAACACGCTTTAGCAAAGAGCGCGCTGCCGAGTACATTACTTACGCCAACCCTCAGGGCGATCCACTCAATATGGATAATCTTGAGCGCGCTATTGTGATTCTGAATGAAACTCCAGGTGTTATGGTTTCTAGTCAGCTAGAACCAGGCGATAAAGATGGCGAAACGAATGTACGCGTTCAGTTAACACAACCAAACTTAGTGCAGGGCAGAGTAGAGGCAAACAACTACGGAAGCCGCACTACTGGTGCTAACCAAGGTGTGTTTGCCCTGAACTTAAATGGCCCTTTAGGAATCGGTGACTCCGCTTCAGTCAATGGCATCTTTTCTGAAGGTTCACAGTACGTGCAAGGCGCAATCTCGGTGCCAGGCTCTGAGAACGGCCTCAGACTGGGTTTGGCTGGCACCTATTTGCAATATAAGAACGTTAGCAACTACGCTTCTACTGGTGGCGCTGGTGATGCATGGACAACTGGCGTCAGTGCCGCGTATCCCTTGATTCGTAGTCAGGGCGCTAACTTAAACGGCTCTGTTAACTACGACGTAAAGAGCTACAACAATAGAAATACTATTTCTAATACAACGATTAGCGCTTACAACATCAATAACATTTCAGCGGGTATGTCTGGAAACTTTGTTGATGGCTTTGGTTACGGCGCGGTGAACAGTGGATCTGTGACCGCAATATTGGGCCATTTAGATATCTTGGGTACTAGTATTGCTAACTATAGCCAGTATCCCGTGCCGGGCTCTAACCCCCTGGTATATCAGTTGATTACGCCATCGAACTTTAGTAAGTTAACCTTTTCAGGTAACCGCAATCAACAGTTGGTTGAGGATGGCTCAACAACCCTATACACAGCACTATCAGGCCAATTTGCTTCAACCAACTTGAACTCCGCTGAGCAGTTTTACCTTGGTGGCCCATATGGTGTGCGTGCCTACCCAGTAGCTCAATCTGGCGGTTCCCAAGGCGGCCTCTTTACTATGGAAGTGCGCCACGAATTACAGCCTAAAGTAAACGTATCCGCCTTTTTTGATGCCGGTGTAGTGCAGCAGTACAAATTTATGTACCCAGGCTGGCAGGGTCTTACTAATGCTAACAATACCTATTCACTTATGGGTGCAGGCTTGGGTGTGAAGTGGGATTACGAAGGTTGGAACCTCGGTGCTATGGTTGCCTGGAAAGTTGGTCAAAACCCGCTCTATAACTCCTATGGCCAGCCTGTGAATACCGACGGTACTACGACTCAGCCAAGAGGCTGGATCACTGGCAGCTACAACTTCTAAAACAAGTGATATCAAAAGACCAAAGGCTTAGTTGCCTTTGGCAATAAATTGAATAGAAGGCATGTGTTCGTCGTAGTAGCGCGTTAACTCTACGATCGTATTGAGCCCCAATTTGTTCTTCAGGCTAGCGCGATGCATCTTCACAGTGCGCAAGGTAATGCCTAGCATTTCTGATACTTCTGCTTGACGATGTCCTTTGCCAAGCAAGGCAAGAACTTCTGCTTCGCGTTGGCTAATCGGAATCTGCATCAATGATTTTTCTTGAACGACAGGCTCTTGAGCGCTAGCAATCTGTTCGGCTTTGGCAAATAGCTTTTCTAATAACTGATCAACCTGTGCGCCTGTAAACGGCTTTAATAGAAAATCAATAGCGCCGCCACGCCAAGCATCAATCACATCGCTTTGCTGGGCATTGCCACTCATAAAGATGATGGGGCACTGCACATTCATTATTTTGAGGTTAGATTGAAGTTCAACCCCAGTCATGCCCGGCATCTGGAAATCCAACAGAATGCAGGTCGGCAGACCATCCTCAAATTCAAAGTCATTTAAGGCCTCTAAAAAAGCTTCTGCCGATTCAAAGCCTGAGACTTCGTGTTCCTGGGATAGCCAATCCGTTAAACCTTGGCGGACTGCCAATTCGTCTTCAACAATAATGACTCTAGAATTTTTCATGAATCAGTAGTTTATTCGCTGATGGCTTTAGCCAAAGGGATCTGAATCTCAAATACGGCGCCGCTTGATCCATTGACCGCTGTAATGCTGCCATGATGGCGTTCCATGATGGTCTTGCTAAGCCAGAGACCAACGCCAAGGCCGCCTTGCTTGGTAGTCTTATAGAGCTCAAAAATCGAGGGTAGCAGGGATGGATCAATACCAGTTCCACTATCTTCAATCCGCAAAACGGCGTTCTGTTCGTTTTGGCCAATACTTAGCACAATCTCTCGAGGGCCATTAAGACCTTCGGGGGCAGTAGAGATAGCGTCAATTGCATTATTAAAGACGTTAATCAATACCTGCTGAATCTGTATGGCATCACCATGTACCAGAGGGTCGGTATCAATGCGCTGGGTGAGGGTGATTCTCTTGGACTGGAGGGTGGGCTCCACAATATCCAGGATTTCATGACAGGCTTTATGCAGGCTAAAGGAATGAAACTCATAGTTACGAGAGCTAAAGAGTTGGCGCAGGTTTTTAACCAATTCAGCCAGCTTACCGGATTGGGTGCTGATTTCGTCTAAGGAATTCATTAAAACCGGGTTATCGGACGTTTTAGCAAGCTCGCGTCTAGAGCGGTCAGCCTGCAAAGAAATCGCGGTTAAAGGCTGGCTTAATTGGTGGGCGAGGGAGCTAGCCAGGGCGCTAATACCTATGACCCGGTTGGAGGCGATTAACCCCCTTAAAAGATGGTCTTTTTCCTCAATGGCTTTAGCAAGGTCCCGATTAAGCGGATTTATTGACCAATTTTTGGGGTCAACCCAGGTGATTCGAAGACCAATATAAGACATGTAACGGAATACGCTCATGGTGACATAAAGCGTAAACATGAAGATCACGAAAGTGCTTGGATTGTCTCTTGGAACGATCACTGTGTTTGCGAAATATCCTATGCCGCGCACTACAGAAAAAATGATTAAACCCATTTCAAAAAAGCGAAATGATTTGATGAAACGATTGTTCGCAAGTGATGTATCACTCTTAAATTTACACGTAATAAAAATCGAAATCGAGATGCTCGCAATCACAGTGTTGTGAATGAGAATGATGATTTTTGAACCGAAGTAATGGCGAATTACTTCAATTAAAAATACGTAAATGAGTAGTGCAAAAAGCGAAAAAATATAGCGTCGAATGGCGACATTTTTGGCCAAAGATTGGACACTAAAAAGCACTGCAATTTCAGAGCCAATGGAGAAGAAATTTCCAGCTGCAAGAGTTTCGCTTCTATACCAATCGGGCGAATGATTTTGCATAAAAATGATCGCAGAAGTGATCGCCATAAAGAGTTCTGCAATCAAAAAATACTTAGCAGAATTGTCTAAATTTTTTCTAAATGCACCGTAAATAATGCCACTAGAAACGAGTGTAAAAAGCAGGTATGTGATCGCTAAAGAATTGATTGGATGCATGCTTTTTAAATGGACCTATTGATAAAAATTAGAACTAAATTGGGCTCTTTTTGGAGGGTTTTGGAACTCGGCTAATGGGGTTCAGTTTAACCACCAAAAACGACCTGATTCCCGCTAAAAATTCACCATACGAAAAATAGCCCATTTTCGGCCAAAAACAGGGGGTGTATTTAGCCCATTTATGTACCTAAGTACATTATGAAAAAACCCTCAAATTTCTACAATCGCGCATGGAATATTCCTCTGTAAACGCGTACTAGAACCAAAAGACATCGAAGTGATCCAGGCTGTTATCGCAAAACTCGCTACCCTAAGCGCTGCCTTGTGCAAGCGCTGCGAGCTGCTGCGCGCAGCGATCAACACAGTAGATGCAAGCGTACTACGCAACATCATTGTTGTTGATACAAAAAATCTATTTAGCAAGGTAGAAATTTTTGCAAAGAAATTCTCAATCCAATTACAGCAAAATTTCAGCGCAACAACATTCCAAAAAATCACCGTAAAAAATGGTGTTGAGTTGTGCAAAAAATGCGCACAAAATATTCAACAAATTTTGAGCAAAAAAGCGATTCAAAATTCGCTCAAAAACGCGATTAAAAAAACCACCTTAGCGAAGAGCATTTCGGTAACTTTAATTTTGGCTTTCCAGATGCCAAATGCATTTTCTCAAGTTGCAGTAAATGCACTTCCAACTGGTGGCAAAGTTGTTGCAGGTAACGCAACGATTTCACAAACACAATCTGCGACTGCTGCAACGATGAACGTTAATCAGACATCACAACGCGCAGTGATTAACTGGGATAGTTTTAACGTTGGCAAAAACGCGCAGGTCAATTTCAATCAACCGAACGCGAATGCAGTCACACTCAATCGCGTAACCGGTCCTAGCGCATCTGTTATCAACGGAGCGATGCGCGCCAACGGCCAAGTCATCCTGGTAAATGAAAACGGCGTCACTTTTGGCAGGGGTGCCGTAGTAAACGCTGCTGGGGTGGTCGCTTCCACCATGAATATTGCCGATAAGGACTTCATGGACGGAAAATCGACCTATCAGGGCAATGGAACCGGCAAAATCGTCAATAAGGGCACTATTTCTACTAATGTGGCCGACGGCTACATCGCTTTATTGGCTCCAGAGGTCCAAAACCAGGGCTATGTCCTAGCCACTATGGGCCAGGGCACTGTAGTCATGGCTGCCGGCGAGCGTATTACCCTTAATTTCCAGGGAAATCGCACTCTGGTGGGGGTTAGCGTAGATAAAGCGGCCTACAAGGCCTTAATTACTAATAAACGGGTTGTTGAGACCGATGGCGGCTTGATCGTCCTTGCTGCTGGGGCTGCTAACCAGCTCATGAGCTCCGTAGTTAAGAATACTGGCCGTATTTCAGCTTCTTCAGCCGTAAATAACGGCGGCGTCATTGAATTGGTAGCCAATACCGTCACCCAGGCTGGCACCGTAGAAGCAAACACCACGGCAGAGGGTAAAACAGGCGGTCAAGTGAACTTGGTAGCAAATGACATCAAGATCACCAAAAAATCGACTACTAGCGCTACCGGCACAGCAGGTGGCGGTCAAGTTAACGTAGGTCTGGCTGCAACAGCAGTTTCTGGTGGCACACAAGAAAATGCACAAGTACCGTCAGCTAATACCGCAGAACAAAATCAAGCAGTCGTTGCAAGTAATGCAACAAAAGCGGCAAACACAAAACAAATGGCAAACACAGTGACTGTAAAAGCAGGCGCAGTGATTGATGTCTCCGCAACACAAAACGGTAACGCGGGATCCATTGCGATTTGGTCACAAGTTAAAACGACAGTTGCTGGAACACTCAAAGCAATTGGTGGTGCACTCAGTGGTAACGGTGGATTTGTTGAGACAAGTTCTAAGGGTGCAGTAAACCTCGCGCCAAAAATGGTTGTTGATACAAGTGCTGCAAAAGGTCGCTCTGGTTTATGGTTCTTAGATCCAATTGATTTAATCATTGATGCATCTGCAGCGAATGTGATTTCACTTGCGCTTGCAAACAACAACGTGAGCATTGCTGTGAACGGCAATGTCTGTCCAAGCCTTGGCGGCTGTACGCAAGCGGGTAGTGGGGCACTCACCATTGCGAGTGGTGCAAACATTCTCAAGCAAGGTCTCACACCAACAACATTGACATTAACTTCTTCCGGAATTTTTAATCTCAATGCAAACATCACCGGACAAAATTTAAGTGTGATCATCAATAGTTCAATTGCTTACTTGAACGTTGGTACAAGCATCACTGCTAATCAAGTTACCGTGCAAGCGCAAACTATTTATGCGAATGGCACAATCAATACTTATGCAAGTAATAGCAGTTCACCACTAAGCTCTGCAATCAGTTTGTTAGCACAAGCTTTATATGTGAGTGGCGTACTCAATGCTGGTTCAACAACACCAAGCAACAGCACACCAAATGCATCAGTCACGTACAACGGCAACGTCATTCGCAAAGAAGATTTACCAACGTTCTTGACTGCGCAAAATAATCCAAACAACATCACTGCAACAGCACTCGATATTGTTTACTCGAGCACCGCTGCCAATGATGCAAATGCAAGCACACAAAATAACCAAAGCAATCAAAATAATCAGAGCAATGTCATTAGTTTGATCGCGGCGAATGATTTAACTATCTATAGCTCCGCCCAAATTTTGGCTAATGGCACAACTGGCGGCCATATCACCTTATCAGCACAGCAATTTAATGCCCAAAGTGGATCACTGATCCAGGCTAACGGTAACAACGGCCCCGGCGGCGTAATTGCTATTAACGGCACTGATGTTTATTTAGCGGGAACAGTTGCAGCCAATAGCAGTAATGATGGGCAGGGTGGTTCTTTTGCTGTTACAGCAAACACATTAACAATTGATAACGCAGCAGTAGTGCAAACCAATGGCCAAGCTGGTCCAGGTGGCACGATTACGCTCACATCAAATCAAGACATTCAAATCAACCAAGCGCTGATCAGCGCTAATGGTTACACAGATGGTGACTCCATCACCATCGTCAGCAATGCTGGCAACCTCAACATACAAAACGCACTCATTCAAACGAACGGCTCTACTGGTCGTGGCGGAAGCATTGGTATTGCAGCCTTTAATCAAACCATTCTTGCAAATACAACAGTAGAAGCAACTGGTTTTAATCAAGGCGGAACAATCCTAATCGGCAATGATGCTAAGAATGGCACATTGCCGTTTTCTATTTATACGAGCCTAGATACAAGAACAGCCTTAGGTACCCAGGCATTAAGTGCGGCAGGTGTTGGTGGATTTATTGAAACCTCTGCACACACATTAAATTTACTCGGAACGATTAATGCTGGTCGGGGTGGTATGTGGTTGCTGGACCCTTATAACGTGAGCATTGTTGGTAACGGCACAGCTTCTAGCTCTGGAGACACCGCTACCAACGTTAATGCGGGAACCATTCAAAGTCAGTTGGCGGCAGGGGCAACAGTTACCATTACTGCAACTGGTTCAATTTTTATCTCAGCCAGCATCACCACAAATACCAATGCAGATCTAATTTTTCAGGCTGGTGGTGCTATCACAGTTAATGGTGGCGTTAAGATTTGGTTAAATACTTCAGACAATTCTACCTACACTGCATCAACAGGTACGGGATCGCTCTACATGGGCGGTACAAATGTTACTTCCATCACATCTTCAAATTGGAATGCTTCTTGCAATAATTGTTACGCCACAACAGTCTCTGGCGGTCCAAATGGTGCTGATTATTCAGCGATTAATTTAGGGACGCAAGGTGCTGGCACGGCCGCTGTAGATATTCGTGTTGGCGGTAATTTTGTAGCTGCTGGAAAAAACACTATTAGCGCATCGACCCTTGGCGCCACCTTGTTTTCGGGTTCTAAAATTTATGCTCAAAACGTTTCAATTTATGCAATTGGGACGGTAAGTAGTGCCATGCAACTTGGCTGGGGTAGTGCTACAAGTTTTGATATGCGTGCTACATCAGTAACAGGTAAGATTTTTATTGCAGGTAAATCTGATGTAGGTGAAGGGGTGCGGTTGGTTGGCGCTGAATTGCGGGCACCTACAGTTGAGTTTGTTGGCGTTACCCCAACCAATCAAGTAGGTATCAAGCTTGGTGTGGCTGCAGAAACTTATTATTCAATTTACATCTACACCAATAATTTAAAGCTGACTGCGGATAATATTGAGCTTAACCAGCCCAAAGTTTATGTCTCTACATGTAGCGGGCAGTGCGCTGCAGCGGCTGGATCGAGTTTCGGTTTAAATATTTCTAGCAATAGTACTTCTTCTGACCCAACCTTTTCTTACTTGGGCGGCAGTTCAACAGCGCTACCGATCATGACAATTGGGGCGGTCTCCAATAACTATGGTGGCTATCTTGTTTTACCAGCGGGCACATGGAGTGAGTATTCCTATAGAAGAAGCTCTGCTATGAATATCACCTCAGATCTCACAATTGCAGGTCCGATTAATTTCATTAGCAATAATGGTTCTATCTACTTTAATGCCAATTTAACAACCAATGTTGCTGGCGCTGGTATTTTGCTGAAAGCCGCCAGTTACATTAATAACGAACAAAATAAAACCCTACAAACCAATAATGGCAACATCACTATCTGGGCTGATTCTGATGGAAATAGTGATGGATGGATTGGTTTACAAACAGGCGCTCGACTTAACTCTGCAAATGGCTCAACCAATCAAACCTCTGGCGGCGGCGCCATTACACTAGCTGGTGGTAGCAGTTTTGATATAAATACTGGTCTCCCGACGGGTTATGCCTACGCTGCAATTGGAACTGCATCCTGGGGAGATTCTGTGCCGGCAGGGGTTCAGCTTGCTGCTTTTGGATACGGCACTTCTTCAAATGATATTCGACTCTATAGTGGTGGCGGCAACGTATTAATTCAAGGAAAAGCTGCTGATGGTGCGCCTGGCATTTCTTGGCGAGGTGCTAGCTCAGGCTCAACACAAATTATTAATGCAGGTGCAGGAACAATTACGCTAAATGGCCAAGGCGTTGGAACGGGCCACGGAATTGAGCTTAATTACGGCGGGTCTGGCGGCCCAACACCAGTTTTGCAATCTAGCAATTCCTCAGCTACGGCAATTTCAATTTCTGGAACTACAACCGCCTCTACTGGCGCATATGCGGGTTATCAGGGTTACCTTACCGCCGTTGAAACTGGCACAGGTGGTATTAGTATTACTGGTACAAATACTAGTGGCAATACAAACGGATCAATTAATTCTTCCGGTCTTTGGCTATACGCTGCGAGCGGTCCAATTTCCTTGTCTGGCACTGGCGGTACAGGACTGATTCTTGGCGGCATATTTGGCAATAATGGCTCTAGTGTGGCTAGTAGTACTAGTAATATCACCATCACCGGCAATGCCTTAACGTTTAACTCAACGACTATCAACGCAACTGGTCCATTAACGATTCAATCTAGTGGAGCTAATTTCACCAGCACTGTTGACCTTTCAAACGTCACCATTAGCAATACCTTAAGTAGTATGACATTAGGCAAGAGTGGTAATACCGGTAGCGTGATCCTGGCAAAAAACATTACCACAACTGGCAATCAAGATTATTACGCCCCAATACTTTTGAGTACATCTAGCTGGGTCGATGATTCAACTATCACCTTAAGATCAACTGGTAACGGCCAGATTCAATTCGCGAGCACGATTGATAGTAATGCTGTGGCAACTCCTCTTGGGCTAACAGTTAATGCTGGTTCTGGTGCCGCAATCTTTAATGGAGCAGTCGGCGGAAGCAAGGCTCTAACCAATCTGACGGTTACTGCTAGCGGTGGTATCACTATTAACGGAAACATTACCACCGTAACTGGCTTATCAGACGGTCTGTTATTCGAGAAATTTGATGGCTATATTGGAGCAAACCTCACTTCTTTTAATACAGCCACAAGACAAAACGTTCAAGCAACTGAAGTGGCGGGTGCTAGTGGTGCTACCACTTCTGTAACTAGCACCACCATCAATATTTGTAACTCTGGGTCTTGCGACGATACGTATTCATATCGAGTAACTGGATATTTTGTTCCAAAGGTATCGGGCGTATATACGTTTTCCACTTTTGGCGATGACCCATTCTACTTATTTATGGGTACTCAGGGGCAATCGATTACGTCATTGGTTTCCTCCTTGCAAGCAAACACCAATGTCAGTAATAGCACCACTGGTTATGTCTCCGGCCAGTTCAACTGTTGTGTAACTAGTAACGGCAATACGCCTTCACTGGTCGCTGGCAAGGCATATCCAATTTATGCGTATTTCTCAGAAAATGGAGGCGGAGATGAGTTGTATGTAGCCTTTAAGTTATCAACTTCTGCGAACTATGTTGCCTCTTCAACGGCATCCAATGGTATTGCTGTGTCAAATGGAGCGGGTTATTACTACACAGGCAACGCTTTTGCGGGTGTTAACTTAACTGGACCCGTTACTATAAATAATAGCGCCGTAATTACCGCCCCAAGTCAAAACGTGAATATCACTGGTAACGTATCGGATGCAGGCGCTAGCAAAAACTTAACGATTACCAGCAGCGGTACTACCCAATTCTCCAATATCAATATCACTGGTAACGTCACTGCAAACCAGATTGCCTTAAATGCCAACTTAATGGCAATCACAGGAAATCTAATTCCTGCTACTTCTGCTAGCTTTACGGTAGCCGGCTATGGAACTCTCACAGGCGTAATGTCAGGATCTGGCGCAACGCTAACCAAGCTTGGTCTTGGCACTCTGACTTTGGCTGGTTTAAATACCTACACTGGAGCAACAACCATTAGTGCTGGCACGATTAGATTGGGTCTTGCTAATGCGCTGCCGTCTGCAACAGATTTGACAATTGCATCGGGCGCAGTTTTAGACCTCTCTGGATATTCAGTCTCCATTGGATCTCTTTCTGGGGCTGGCTCAGTTAACTCCACCATAAACCCTTACATCAACAGCAATTTAGTGTTGGCCTTAGATGCGGCAAATCCTGCTTCCTACTCTGGCTCTGGAACTACCTGGAACAATCTCGTTGATAGCTCTGTCAATGCAACCATTATTGGCAGCCCAACATATAGCGCGACCGGCAAGTATTTCACGCTGAACGGTACCAATCAGTATTTTGATTTGGGGAATTCTCAATCACTCTTGCTCAATGGCACATCAAGATTCACGATGAACTTATGGGTCAGCGTCCCAACATTCCAATCTAGCGCATTCATTGGTAGACAAAATTCTGGCAGAGAAGGCGATTACGTTTTGATGTTGAATGGCAATGGAACAATTCAAGCGCACCGTGAAGTGGGTCCAAACTGGGACTTCGCTAGTGCAAATGCAATTACCGCTAACCAGCTTGTTCAGGTATCTATGGTTTACGACGGCGCAACCTTAACTTCCTATATTAATGGCGTATCACAGGGCTCAATATCATCTGGTTCGGTATCCCCCGGCGCTGGTTCGGCATCGAATTTAATGAACACCTTAATTGGTGCTTCTTATAACAACAATGCTGTAAGTTATTTCTTAAGCGGAAATATCTACTCTGTTCAGGTGTACAACACCAACTTGACTGCTACGCAGCTACAAGCTGCTTTAACTCCAGTAACACTCACAGTTGGCGGAAATAACTCCAACACTACTTTCTCTGGAATTATCAGCAATGACACTGGGGCGATTAGTGTTAACAAGGCTGGATCCGGTGCCTTAACGCTTTCAGGCGCGAACACCTACACCGGCGGCACAACAATTTCAGCTGGAACCTTGAAGGTTGCCAATGCTGCAGCGTTAGGTGCTTCATCCTCAGCTGTTTCGGTAACAGGTGGTGCTGTCTTAGATCTCAATGGCATCACCATGACCAATACCAATCCATTATCTTTAAACGGTACGGGTATTAGTAGTGGCGGGGCGCTTACTAATAGTTCGGGTACAGCGGCCACCTATGCCGGCGCAATTACCTTGGCAACGGATACATCTGTTGGCGGCTCAAATGGCAATATCACATTAAGCGGTGTGATTGGCAGTACGGGTGCGCTAACCAAAATTGGATCCGACACCGTTATCCTTACGAACACAAATAACTTTAGTGGTGGCGTTACGATTTCAGCGGGTGCGTTGCAAGTTGGATCTGGTAGTACAACGGGTGCACTTGGAACGGGTGGCGTTCTGAATAATGCCTCTTTAATTTACAACCGAAGCAATGCCATTACAGAGGCAAATATTATTTCTGGAACGGGCTCTGTAACGCAGTCAGGTTCTGGAACTACAACGCTCACTGCTGCTAATAGCTATAGCGGCGGCACTACGATTTCAGCGGGTGCGTTGCAAGTTGGATCTGGTAGTACAACGGGTGCACTTGGAACGGGTGGCGTTCTGAATAATGCCTCTTTAATTTACAACCGAAGCAATGCCATTACAGAGGCAAATATTATTTCTGGAACGGGCTCTGTAACGCAGTCAGGTTCTGGAACTACAACGCTCACAGCTGCTAATAGCTATAGCGGTACCACAACAGTTTCCAATGGAACTCTTGCGATTGGTGGCTCAGGAAGCTTAGGTAGCGGTAATTATTCGCAAGCGCTTACAACGGCATCTGGAGCTATCTTTACCTACTCAAGTTCTGCAGCTCAAACTTTCTCAAACTTAGCGGCAGGCGTTGGTACAGTGAATTTGAGTGGATCAAATACCGTCACACTAAGCGGTGATCAAGCCTTTACCGGAACATTAAACGTTGCTCAGGCAGTTAGCATGACTGCCGGAACAAACTCTGCTGCTGGCGGCTTAGGAAATGCATCGGCAATAAATATTAATAATGGCGGAGCAATAACCATCCTAGCTACTGCTGCAAATAATGGATTTATTGGTAGTCAACTGCATAGCGGTTTAACGCTTACTCTTAACTCTGGCGGTACATTAACTGGATTAGGTGCAAATACTTACCATTTAAATGTAGGTAGTTTAGTGTTAGCTGGTGGAACGCTGGCATGGGGTGGTACAACATCCGCTTGGGGATCCTGGAATTTGGATTCCAATATTACCGTTACGGCTGACTCAACGATTAGCGCCACCGGTATGACCTTAACAAAATCAGGTGGCACATCTCTGAATGTCGCTGCCGGTAAAGTTCTTACTGTCAGCGGAACTTTTGTCTCTACTACTGAGGCAGCTTCATGCGGATGTGATGCAAACCCTCTAAAGATTAATACTGATGGCACATCCACTGGCACCGTCATTTTGTCTGGTGCAAACACCTTTAAGGGTGGAACAACAATTACTGCCGGCACATTATCCGCGAATACCGGCGGAGCAAGTGGTTCTAATATGTCGTCTGGCACTGTTACGCTGAACGGCGGAATTTTGTTTGGCAATACAAACGGAAGTAGCGCCTCCAATGCTATCAGCTTGACAGCAAATTCTACGGTTAGTGGGGTGGGTGCCTTTACTCTGAGTGGCGCAATATCTGCTAGCACCTACATATTGACCTTGAAGGATGTCAATCTCACGGCAACCAATGCTTCAAATGCTGTTTCAACCCTAGTTCTTAACAATGCATCCGCTAACTTTAAGGACAATACGTCTTTAACGGTTAACGCGAGTACGCTTAATGGCAATACAACGCTTGCTACTAACGTCAATACTCAAACTATTACGATCGCCGGTAATATTTCTAGTGCAACTGGTAACTCATTAACGTTAAATGCATTAGGCGGTTTTGTTTTAAATAGCAATATCACTCTTGGCGTGGATGGTAACGTCAATATCTATGCCAATACATCAGGCAACTATAGTGTTAACTTGAATTCAGGTTCCACGCTACAGTCTGTTGGTGGCGCTATTAATATAAATGCTATTGGTACAAGTCATGGAGTTACGCTTAATGACTTATCTGTAAAGATTTTGGCAAGTGGAAATATTAATATCAATAGCGTGACTACGGGTGCTTCTGGAGGCATCGCTTTTTGGGTATACAACAATAGCGGTAGTGGCGGTTCCGTTACATCAGCAAACGGAAATATCACTATTCAAGGCATTTCAACCCAAACTAATACCACTTGGTACGATATCTATTTGCGTACACCCATCATTGCCATCAATGGCTCTGTGAGTATTTCAGCCGCTGGTTACTATGGCGGGATTTACTTTGATTTCAGTGGCTCTGTAAGCGCAAAAAATAATATTGACATTATTGGTTATGGCGCTCAATCAAATGGTTATGGCGTTAACTTCACAGTGGCTGGGCCAGCAATTACAGTAAATGCAGGCGGCGTATTAAGATCAACGAATGGCAATATCACTGTATCTGGATACTCTGCATATGACCAGGCCATTCGCGGATACGATAATAATCCTAATATCGTTGCCTTGGCCGGGAATATTACGTTCCAAGGCGCCACCTTATCAACTAATACTTGGAATGCAACCGGTGGTTCTGACACTTACAGTAGCGCCAATACGGCTGTTGCAACAGCTGTAACAAATATAACTGCGGCCATTGCTGCAACCCCAACAAATTACGCTGTCAGTGGATTTGCCGCTGCTAAACCAGGTTATGCAGCAACCGGTTATAACTGGGGTCTCATATGGACAGGTGGCTTATATGCGGTGAATAATCCATCAACCATTACTACTATTGCTCCAACGAGTGGTGGCGCCATCTCTATTAATGCTCAAGAAATTTCAACGAATGCTAGCGCCTCAGGAATTTACTTTATAGCTTTGAATAGCATTGCTCCAAAGATATACGCATATGGCAATCTTTCTCTAACGGGTACGGCTGCTTATGCTGGTGCCAATAACTCTGGCGGCTCCTATGGAATCATTAACTGGGTAGGGGGTGCGACTAATTCTTACTTTAGATCCTATAACGGTTCCTTGAGTATGACTGGATATACCTATGGCGCTGCAAATACTTTTAATAATGTGAGTCTCGGCGGCGCTGGGGTTGCTTTTTATGACTCTTATATAACCTTGATGGCTAAACAAGATGTCACGATATCAGGTACAAGCTCTCAAGGTTTAGGTATTTATTCAATGGTGAGTGACAGTGGCACGGCTGCAGGGCGTGGTGTTACATCTGAGTCCGGCAGTGTTTTTGTGAACAGCTTGAATAACAATAGTAACTACTGGAGTAATCTCTGGCGCTTGCCAACCAAAGCCGCTAATAGCATCACCATTAGCGGTGCTGGTGGTTACGGTCTATCTAATGACTACTATGCCTCACTAACGACTACCTCGGGAGATATTAATCTGATTGGTTACGCTAGTTCTGGCACCGGTCTTTGGTTAAATAGTAATGCTGGCTACAACATGAGCGCTGGCGGAAACGTGATATTTTCTGCGAAATCCATATCTGGCAAAGCCATTGATAGTAGTACCACTATCACCAATAATTCAGTAACTGCTGGCGGAGCAGTTACTTTCCAAGGCGCAACAATTGCTAGCGCTACTTTATCAACGGATATTACGAATAATACTTTTGCTACAGCGGATTCAGCGAATCGAGCCAATGGTACAAGTGGTGTTTATTTCGCCGGAGCTATTTCTGCTGGAACCGGTGTGACGGTAGCCTCTACCGGTAGCTTAACGCTTGCAGGAGCGCTCACTTCAACCGCTGGTTCAATCAGCTTGACTGATTCTAGTGGGGCTGTAAATTTATCCAATAACATCACAACCAGCGCTGCTGGTGCAAGTATTTTTGTTCAGTCCTATGGATCAATGTATGTAACGGGCACTGAAACATTCCGCACTAATAATGGAGGCGTAACGCTTGTCTCTGATTCTGCTGGGGCAGGCAATGGCGGCGTTAATGTCCAAACGCTCACGATTAATACTTATGGCGGGAATTTATTTATTGGCGGTGGCGCTCTTACAACAGACGCAAACGGTGTTGTTACTGACACGGGTTACGCTCAAGGCCGTACCTCAACTCAGTCTGATGGCTTTAATGCAAGTGCTGCAATCAACTTTAATACGGCAGGTGGAAATATTTCTATTAAGGGTAAATCGGGGACCTCTAGTTCTGGCGGTGGTTCTGGTGCCCGCGGTATTTCATTTGACCGTAACGTCACAATTAATAGTGGAACTGGCACCATCTACCTCAATGGCGTAGGCCAATCTAATAATGCTGGGGATTACACCTCAGGCATTCTGTTTGTCTTTGATGCGGGCTCATACACACAAACAATTACATCTGCCAATACCACAGCTAATGCGATTCAAATTATTGGTAATGGAGCAACTGCAGCTAACAATAGCTGGAATTATGGGCTGATGTTCTATAACTCTGGCAATACTGTTATAGCGGCTACCGGTGCTGGTGGTGGCATAACACTTCAGGGCACCAGAAATACAGCCGGCATTCAGGACGACATGTATTTTGGTGGCACTAACTACATTCTGGCTAATTCTGGCCCAATTAATATTCTAGGGACTACTGCAGCTGGTCGATTGAGGCTTGGGAATGCTAGTGCAGGCGTTTTTAATATTGGAGCATCAACAGCCGCTGCCGTTACGACTGCTTTGGGCTCATCAGCATCTGCGGTGGCTACATCAAGCAGTAATGTCACAGTTAAGTTTGATCAATGGAGTTGGTGGACGAATAGCAATGGCAATAGTGCTGGTACTGCGTTTGATTTTTACAATTCTGGAACTCTTTCAATTTTGCCGGTGTCAGCTGCCTCGGCTCAAGGTATTTCAACCAGCTGGTGGAATTTTGTAAGTGGCAACAACTTAACTGGCCTAACAATTGGCGCCGCTTCTGTTGCAGGTGTAACAATGCCAACTGCTACAAAGATTACGATTAATTCGCCAATCTCAATTAATGGCCCCGTTGCGTTAACTGACGGCTCAATAGATGTAACTAGCACTGTTTCAACACCAGGGGCAATTACGCTAAATGCCGTAAACGGCGACGTGAACTTTAGTAATGGCATCACCATTACTGGTCTTGGTAACGGTTTGATGGCAAAGGCTACTGGACATGTATTAACCGCAACTGGCCTTACATTCCAAACAAATAAAGCACCAATCACGTTCTGGGCAAATTCTGCTGCGGGTTCTGCTGGCAGTATTGAGATCAGCACCAATAACACCTTTAATTCCACCAATGGATTAACAACCAACAATTTAAGTGGTGGCGGGGCAATTACTTTTGCTGGTGGTGCAGATAACGGCAGTGGATTGCCTGGCGGTTATGCTATTGGCGTTGGCGCACAGCCAATAGGCGGAACTACTTATTATGCATCTGGCGTAAGCACGCAAAGTGGCTTGGCTATGTATTCTGGCGGCGGAAATATTCTGATGCAAGGTCAGGGTGCCAATATCCTCAACATATCAAATGCAGACGGCATCAATATTGCAACCGGCACGATTAATTCTGGTCAGGGCACAATCTACTTATCTGGTAGAGGCGTAGCAACTGCAACTAGCACTGGTTATGCATATGCAATCCACCTGAATTCAGGTGGCGATGCAAGCTCAACAACAATTTTTTCTTCAAATACAACTGCCAATGCGATTCAACTTATTGGCGACTCCAGTGGATCAAGCTCAATTAATTCATCTGGAATTATGATTTTTTACAGTGGAAGCGCTGGTACTGGAGCTATTGGAACCACTATTGCGGCAACGAATGGTGGTGGCATCACTTTAACCGGCAAAGGAACATCCGCAACAACTGGTAACGCGGGTGGCTATGGTAATGGCATCGATATCAACAACGCTCGTATCTTGGCCTCTTCTGGCGACATCACCCTAAATGGCTATGGCAATTCAACAACCTATGGAATTTCAATGGGCGGCCGAACCCTTACCGGTAATGCGGTTACTTTGGGGCAAGCTGCAGTCACTGTTGGCGGCGTCAGCATGGCAAGTAGTACAAGTGCCATTAACCTGAATGCAGATTCAATCATTGCCAATGCAGGGGCATCAACAAGCTGGGCCGGTAATGTGGCAAGCTCAGGCGCGCTAACTATTCAGTCTATTAGCAATAGCTTTAGTTCTGCGCTAACTTGGCCGGTTTCAGGGCTAACTTTAAGCTCCAGTCTCTCTGGCTTGACGATTGGCAAATCGACCAATACTCAAAACATCACCATTGGATCGGCAACAAGCATTGCTGGCCCGATCAAGCTATACGGTGGCAACATTACTATTAATGGAGCACTAACTGCAACCGGCACCAATACGATTTGGTTATACGCTTCAGGCACAGTAACTGATGGGGCTAGTGGTTACCTCGTAGCAGATAAATTGGCCCTAATTGGCGGCATCGTTACCCTGGATAACACCAGCAATAATATTGGCACTCTTGCAGGCCAGTCACTCACATCGCTTACCTATGTGGATAGTAATGCGCTAACAGTAGGGGTTGTAAATCCGACTGGCGTCGCAGCAACTGGCCTTATCAGCATTTCAACGGTCAGTGGCAACTTAACAATCAGCGAAGACATCACCACTAGCAGTACTGCAAGTAATGCGATCATTCTTAATGCATCTAGTGCCACAGCTGCTGGAACCAGTTCTGGTGGTGACATTATTATTACAACTACATCTGGCAGCACTACGCCTGCCCTCACTACAGGTGCTGGTGGTCGCGTGACCATGTACTCTGGTAGTGTTTCTGGCAGTACAGGATTAACATCGCTTGTGACCTCAGGTTCTGGCCGCTTCCGTTACTACAGCGACGAGACAACTACAAATTACACAACAACTCTCTCATCGGGGATGTATGCAATTTATCGTGAGAGACCGGTTGCCACTATTGCTGCTACCAGTCAATCAATCACTTATGGAGATTCACTGGCTCTGACTGGAACTACTACCGGTTTGGTTAATGGTGATGTGGGAGCTTATTCAGTTAGCAGCCCTTTATATTCTACTTCGAGCACTCTCAAGGTTGGTACTTACACTATTGTGGGTGGCGGACTTACACCTTTGGGTTATAACGCTACTGCAACCAATGGCACCCTGACGGTTACACAAAAAGCCGTAACAATTTCTGGCTTTGCAGTTTCTGACAAGGCTTATGACGGTGGCACAACGGCAACCGTTACAAATGCAGGCACTGTAAGTGGCAAGATTAGTGGTGATGCTGTAACAGTAGCTAGCGTCTCTGCAGCATTTACCACTAAGAACGCTGGCTTGCAAAATCTCATCATTACCGGTGGAACTCTCAGTGGTGCTGATGCCGCAAACTATACATCCTCTATTTCTGGTTCAACTACCGCGACAATTAATCCAAAGGCGGTGACATTAACTGCTCCAGTCATTAGCAAGACATACGATGCAACCACTGCATTTACAACAACAGCAGCAAACTTAACATCTCTTAGCTCACAACTTGGGGTATCAGGCGATACAGTTACCGCTGCAACTCTGTCTTTTGCCAATAGCAATGCAGGAACGTCTAATAAGGTGGCAAACGTTAGCGGCGCAACTATTAGTGATGGTAATAGCGGCAATAACTATACGATCACATACGCAAGTAATTCAACCAGCTCTATCGCTAAAGCCTCTTTAGCAGTCGTCGGCGCCAATAGCAGCGCAACCTATACCGGCCAAGCACAAACCAATAGCGCAGCTACCGTCACTGGCGCGCAAGGCACCGATAGCTTTACGGTAGCTGGTTATGGCACCGGTACGAATGCCAGCGCAACAGCGTACGCCGATACCTTAGTAGCGTCTGCTGCCGGCTCTACCTTGGCAACCAACTACAACATTAGCTACACCAATGGTGGCATCACCATCGGTAAAGCAGGCTTAACGGTGACTGCAGACAATAAGACTAAGGTCTACGGCGATGCTAATCCAGCGCTCACTTACACCATTACCGGTTATGTGAACGGGGAGAGCGCTAGCGTGATTACTGGCGCGCCAACCATCAGTACTACTGCTAGCGCAACAACTAACGTCGGTACTGCAACGATTAGCGCAGCGGCCAATAACCTGGCAGCAACCAACTACAGCTTTAGCTACGCTAATGGCAGCTTAGCCATTACTGCTGCGCCACTAACCATTACTGGTGCTAATAGCAACGTTACTTACTCTGGTGTTGCACAAACCAATAGCGCAGCAACTGTATCCGGTCTTAAAAATAGCAATAGCTTTACGATCACCGGTTATGGCGTAGGTACCAATGCCAGCGCCACAGCGTACGCCGATAACTTGGTAGCCACACCAGTAGCTGGCACACAAGCGACCAACTACGCTATTACTTACACCAATGGTGGCATCACCATCGGTAAGGCGAACGCGACTGTCACAGCCAATAGCGCCAACCCAACATACAACGGCCAAGCCCAAAGCGTGACTGGCTTTACTGCAACAGGTCTCGTAAATAGCCAAACCATTGCGGTCTTGACTGGTGTGACTGCTAGCGGCGCTACGGGTACTAATGCCGGAACTTACACCAATACCGTTACCGGTACTGACAGCAACTACAACCTGACTTTAGTGAATGGCGCCTTAACGATTGCTAAAGCCAACGCGACGGTTACCGGTAATGGCGCTAGCGTGACTTACAACGGTAATGATCAAAGCGTCTCTGGATTTACCGCAACAGGCCTTGTTAATAATGAAAGCGCAGCAGTGCTTGCTGGCGTGACTGCTTCTGGTGCTACTGGTAAGAACTACGGTAACTACACCAATACCGTGACCGGTACTGATAGCAACTACAACCTCACACTGGTGAACGGCACCTTAGCAATCGCTAAAGCCTCTTTAGCAGTCGTCGGCGCCAATAGCAGCGCAACCTATACCGGCCAAGCACAAACCAATAGCGCTGCTACCGTCACTGGCGCGCAAGGTACCGATAGCTTTACGGTAGCTGGTTACGGAACAGGTACTAATGCCAGCGCAACAGCGTACGCCGATACCTTAGTAGCGTCTGCTGCCGGCTCTACCTTGGCAACCAACTACAACATTAGCTACACCAATGGTGGCATCACCATCGGTAAAGCAGGCTTAACGGTGACTGCAGACAATAAGACTAAGGTCTACGGCGATGCTAATCCAGCGCTCACTTACACCATTACCGGTTATGTGAACGGGGAGAGCGCTAGCGTGATTACTGGCGCGCCAACCATCAGTACTACTGCTAGCGCAACAACTAACGTCGGTACTGCAACGATTAGCGCAGCGGCCAATAACCTGGCAGCAACCAACTACAGCTTTAGCTACGCTAATGGCAGCTTAGCCATTACTGCTGCGCCACTAACCATTACTGGTGCTAATAGCAACGTTACTTACTCTGGTGTTGCACAAACCAATAGCGCAGCAACTGTATCCGGTCTTAAAAATAGCAATAGCTTTACGATCACCGGTTATGGCGTAGGTACCAATGCCAGCGCCACAGCGTACGCCGATAACTTGGTAGCCACACCAGTAGCTGGCACACAAGCGACCAACTACGCTATTACTTACACCAATGGTGGCATCACCATCGGTAAGGCTACGCTGGCCATCACAGGAACTCAGGCTTATAACGGCACAACAACCTTTAATGCAGCTAACCTTGTGGCATCAGGTGTAAATGGTGAAACTTTCAGCCTTACAGGTTCTGCTGACTTATCGACCAAGCATGTTCAGACTAATCAACGTCTTCTCAATATCAATGGCTTAAGCTTAGCCCCAGTAGGCGCAGCTTCATTTGCCAACTATGAGCCGGTAACTGTAGCGAATACGACTATTTCTGTAACAGCCTTGCCAATTTCTCTCAGTGCGCCAACGATTACTAAGGTGTATGACGGCGGTTATACCTATAACGTCACTACAGCCGATCTAGCAAATATGTCGGCTCAGTTGGTAGGCGGCGATAGCGTAACATCTGCATCTGTTTCCTTTGCTTCTAGTACTGCTGGAAGCAATAAACAGGTTAACTTGCTATCAGCAGTAATCAATGATGGCAATGGCGGGGCAAACTATAACGTTTCATTGGCCAGCTCTAGCACTAGCGTGATTTCTAAAGCGGCATTGAGTATTTCAGCAACCAATGACGCTAAGTTTGTAACGATTGCCGATACCTCTGGCTATGCAGGAGCCATCATTAATGGCTTTGTAAACGGTGAGACTCCAGCTAACCTCGTAGGTTCGTTGAGCATTACCAGAACCAATGCTAGCCAAAATGGGGTAGGTAACTACGTAGGTGTATTGCAGCCTGGCGGCTATACATCTCCAAACTACAACATCACCTATACCAATGGTGACTTCACCATCGTTCCTGCCCAGACATTGTTGATTCGTGTGACTTCTGGTGTGCCTGGTAACTTTGCCAATCCAGCAACCGTAACCTACGGTAGCGCACCTAGCTACCATATTACTGCTCAGTATTTGCCGTTGACTGGACCAGCGGTGAACCTTACACCAATTAATAACGGTCTCATTACGATTAACGATGGTGCTGGCGGCTCTGTAGCGTTTGCATTATCAGCTGCTAATGCCGTCATGAGCCGCGCTGGTTATTTATCAGTAGGTGCCTATAACTTAGTGAATACAGCCACCACCATTACTGGTCAGAACTTCCTATCCATGATGGTAGTAGGCTCCTTAACTGTAACTCCGCTACAGTTGTCATCAGCCGATTTGGGTATCGCAGGCATTACCAAGGTTTATAACGGTAGCGCAGCTATTAGTGGAATTGCACCGAATATCAATCAATTAAGCAGCGCGATTCTGCCAAATGATTTAGTGGCGATTTCTGCGACAGGCCAATTTAATAACCAGAACGTTGGCGCTAATAAGCAGGTATCGATTAATCTATCTTTAAGCGGTGCCGATGCAGGTAACTACAGCCTATCTAATACCCAGGTAACTGGCAATATCGGTACGATTACTCAGCTCTCTAGCGTCACCTATGTAGGCGCAACTGGCGGCAACTGGTCCAATGCGGCAAACTGGGCAGGCGGCGCCATTCCAACCTTGAGCAACGTAGCCAACGTCATTATTCCAAATGGCATCACCGTCAACTACGATAGCGTCGCTGTTGGGCAAATTGGCAGCGCTATTAGTAATAGCGGTGTGATTAACTTCACTGGCGGCAATAACTTTAACTTTGCTAATGCAGTCTCTGGTTCTGGATCCATTAGTCTGTCTGGCGCTGGCATTACGACGATTTCAGGAAACAATACGTATTCTGGTGGCACCAACATCAACACTTCTAAGTTAATGATTGGCTCTACTAATGCATTGGGTTCAGGATCAATCACCTCTAATGGCGGCTCAATCGCACTTGACCCATCCATCACTATTCCAGCGCTGACTGTCAATGGTCCAGTTACCTTAAGTAGTGATATTCGTACGCTCGGCAATCAAATCTATAACAACACAGTTACATTGGGTGCAGGTAGTGCGGTAGGTGGCGTGGTCACACCAATGTTGCTCAAATCAGATAACGGCAACATTACATTTAATGGTCGTTTGCAGGCCGGCACATCTTCATTTGCCAATAAGCAATCTTTGGATATCGAGGCTCTCAATGGTCAGGTTGTATTTAACGACACCGTTGGCGCATCTACTACCAATCCTGATGGCTCAAGAGTGCTCTTTAGTAACGCGTTTTTCCAAGGCCCAAATATCTATAGCTTGAACGTTAAAGCCAATACTATTCTTGCAAAAGCAGATATCACCACTTTTGCTAACCAGGCATATTGGGGTCGTGTGCTGATCGGTGATAACGGCAGCAATGGCCTGACTCGCATCATGCTCTCAGAAGATCCAAGCGTGGTCTTTAACGGTACGGTAGATGACGTTGCGCCTAATACCCATCATTTGATCGTAGAGGCTATTACTACATCTATTCCAGCTAATGCATCAGAAATGCCAGTAGTCCAATTTATTGGCAATGTTGGCGACCTCAATCCGCTGGCAAGACTGACCGTAAGAACGGGTTATCAAAATCAAAATGTCGCCGATGCGCCAGCAATCGCCCAAACCACCACCAATATTGGTCGCATCGAGCACGCAGAGATCACCACCTATGGACCGCAGTCTCTTGTTTCAGATTCAACAGGAGATGCTAGCCGTCGTCATGAGATTAATTGGCAGCCTCCAGTTGTGGCAAATACTATGGCCATCTACCAACCAGTTGAAGCAATTACAGCTGGTGTATTACAGATGACATATAACGGGCCCAAAGATTTTGATCTGCTCCTCATGATTGGCAAGCAGTCTAGCGGCGCTGGGGTTTCGGTAACCAGCCCAGAAAATAACTGTAAGTCTGAAGAGGGCTGCGCTGCTATTCAATCTCTATAAGCTACATTGAGCAAGCTTGGTAATATTGAGTAATACCAAGCCTTGGAATCTAACCCTTGAGAGTCCTCATGAAATACCGTTTTGTCATTATTGCCTGTTTGCTATCTTTAGTAAGTAGCCTTTCTTTTGCTGCCCCAGAAAAGGGCTTTGAATTCGTTGCTACTGTTAATGGTGCTCCCATTAGCAAAGGCTTATATGAGATCAATCTCAGAGCGGCACTAGCGCAAGGGCAAAAAGATACCCCTCAGCTCAGAGAGGCCATTAGGAATGAACTCATCAATCGCCAGCTGATAGCCCAAGAAGTGGTAAAGCAGGGCCTTGATAAAGAGATTGACCTGCAAGATCAAATTACACAGCTAAAACAAAATCTCTACTTGCAGGTATTGATTGAAGACCATTTCACCAAAAATCCCATCACCACGGAGCAGTTGCGCGAAGAGTACAACAAGCAAAAGCAATTCTTAGGTAATGGCACAGACTCTGCAACCCAATTCAAGATTAGCCAGATTGTGCTCGGCACCGAATCTGAGGCCATTGCAGTGATTGGGCGATTGCAGGCGGGGGAGTCATTCGCTAAGGCTGCTAAAGAAGTCTCTCTTGATGCGGCCACCAAATCCCAAGGCGGTGTATTGGGGTGGGTTTCTGTTCAACAACTGGCGCCACCGGTAGCCAACGTCGTTGCTAACCTTAGCAAGGGAAACTTTAGTAAGTCCCCTATTCGGGTGTCTGATGCTTGGGTCATCGTACGCGTGGATGACACTAAGTCTTCCAAGCTGCCGACTTTCGAAGCCTCCCAAAACCAACTAAAGCAGGCCCTTGTTCAGCAATATTTGGGTGAAACCATTAAACGACTGCGCGAGTCCGCTAAGATTATTCAATGAAGCTGATGTATTCATTTGCCCTGTCATTTCTGCTGCTGATGGCTAATCTCGCCTGGGCAGGGGACAAGATAGCCTACCAAAACTGGATTGCTGAGCTGGGCGGCAAGACCAATGAGGCATATACGATTGCAGACCCAAATACCTCCTTTGGATCCTTTTGTTCTGGCGAGCAGTGCCTTTTCTATTTACACCAAAGCTTTGCTTGTAGCCCCGGGGCAAAGTACTCCGTGCTCATGAATAGCCCTAGCGTTTCAACTGCCTTGACAATGGAATGCACGGTCATCAACGGCAATGTCTTTCAGATACTGAGTCCATTTGAGGTGGTCTTAAAGGCTACCCAGGTTGGGGATACTATTGGCTTTGCTGTAGCTCTCCAATCCGGCGCTTTTGCGGTTACACGATTCAGTTTGGTTGGTGCAAAACCTGCCATTGAGCGGGTTCTTGTAGAGGCAGCCACCAGTAAACAAAGGGAGCAAAAAGAACAAAAAGAGACTCCAAAATTAGCGCCTCCACCAGTTCAAATGACACCCAAAAGTACCCCTAATTTGAACCAAAAAGCACCTTCAAAAGACATTTCTATCTAGGTAAATTTTTATGGGAATCAAACAATTTAACGGTACCTATTTGGTTAGCGAAGACCGTATTTTGTTTCGATTTAATACGCAAAATCAAGAAGAGTATCGACTCTGGTTTACACGCAGAGTCACACTTTTTATTCTTGCAGCGACATCCCATTTGCTAGCAAAAAAGTTAGAACAATCATATTCACCTGATGCTGCAAAAGCGCTCAATGAGTTTGAAAAACAAGCCATTTTGGATGCAGCCAAAAGCGAACAATCTGCATCGCCAAGTTATGAAGGCGGTCTAAATTTCCCCTTGGGATTTGATCCAATTTTGGTGCAAGATGTCACCTGCGCATTAACCAAAAATGGTGAAAAATTAGCGCAAATGAGTGACCTCAAAGAGGGAGAAATTGACCCAGATTTATCGATTGATTTTGCTCTTCCAGGCGGTGCAAATTTGAACCTCAAATTACCTCCAAACACATTGCAAACCATGTGTGTTTTGCTCGATCAATTGCGATTGCAAGCGGGGTGGGGTGAAGCTGTTTTGCAGATAAAAAATTCACCCACAGAAGAACAAAATTCAGAAGTCAAAATGAGTGAAAATATTTCCATTCATTAAGTAGTAGACACATCAATTTTCGAGTCATTTTTGCGAGCAAAATCTACCAAAAATAGCCTTTCCTACATGGCATCAAAAACACCCCAAAATAGCCCCAATTTTTAGATGTAAGCATTTTTTGCATTCCTGACATATTTTGGGGATAAAAAGACCCCCTAAATTCAAGGCTTTCAGAGCGTTATCCCCATAGCTAATATCAATAGATATAAGGCTTTGGGAAAATTCTGCTTCCGGAAAAAACCTTGAGTTTGTATTGAAAAAAGCCCATCAGGAAAGGTCGCTCCTTTTTCTGAATACATCGTTGAAAAATTGTTTTGCGAAAGTCAATTTCGCAGGCAAAATTTCGCACGCTTTTTCTTCAATCGCAATACTCGCATCATTGCTGACCTCAGCTGCAGTATTTGCTAATCCTGCAGTACCAGTTCTACCAAAATTAGCACTTCCAACTAACGGCCAAGTCGTCGCCGGTAACGCCACCATTTCACAATCACAAACTGCTACTGCAGCGACCATGAATGTGAACCAAACATCACAACGTGCGGTGATCAATTGGGACAGCTTTAACGTGGGCAAAAATGCCACAGTCAACTTTAATCAGCCAAACGCTAGTGCAGTCACCTTAAATCGCATCACAGGTGGTAATGCCTCTGTGATTGAAGGTTCAGTCAAAGCAAATGGCCAAGTAGTGTTCGTTAATGAAAACGGTGTGACCTTTGCCAAAGGATCACAAGTAAACGCTGCTGGTGTTGTAGCAACGACCATGAACATCGCCGATAAAGACTTCATGGAAGGTAAGTCCACTTACAAAGGTAATGGCACTGGCGCAGTGATTAACGAAGGCAAAATCAAAACCAATGTTGATGGTGGTTACATTGCCTTGCTAGCCCCCGAAGTGCGCAATGACGGTTACCTGATCGCCAGAAAAGGTGCTGGTACTGTAGTTATGGCTTCTGGTGAGCAAATTACCCTGGACTTTAAGGGCAACGCCTTAATCTCCGTTGCGGTAGATAAGGCTGCTTATGGCGCCTTAATCGAAAACAAGCGCCTAGTAGAGGTTGGTGGTGGCCTGGTTGTGATTGCAGCAGGATCAGCAAACCAGCTCATGGCTACCGTGATTAAGAACACCGGCCGTATCTCGGCTAGTTCTGCCGTAAACAACGGCGGGGTGATTGAGCTTGTAGCCAATACTGTGACCCAAGCGGGTACCGTATCAGCTAACAGCCAAACAGGCCAGGGCGGTCAGATCAATATCGTGGGCAATGACATCACCATTGCTCAAAACTCTAAAACCACAGCTACTGGCGCAACCGCTGGTGGCCAGGTCAATATCGGCTTAGGCAGCACCCAAGTATCTGGTGGTACGCAGATCAATAGCGCTACCCCAGCCGGTATTGCCGCTAATGCCACCCAAGCAGCCAATAACAATCAACTGGCCAAGAGTGTGACCGTAGAAGCCAATGCCCTGATTGATACCTCCGCCACTCAGACTGGCAATGGCGGCGCTATTGCCATCTGGTCTGAAGTAAAAACCACCGTAGCGGGCATCCTCAAATCCTTGGGCGGAGCGCTATCAGGTAATGGCGGCTTTATTGAGACAAGCTCAAAAGGGCAGGTGAGCATCGCTGCTCAAACCCAAATCCTCACTACAGCGGCTAACGGCAAAGCCGGTACTTGGCTCTTAGATCCGATTGATCTGACTATTGACCAAGCAACTGCAAGCCTGATCTCTGCGGTACTAGCCAATAGCAATGTCACCATTGCGGTAACTGCCAATACCACTGCCTGCCCAATCGGCTCATGCACTCAAAACGGTACGGGTAGCCTAACGATTGCTAGCGGCGCAGATATCCTCAAGAGCGGTAATAACTACACCACCTTGACCCTATCCTCAAGTGGCATCTTTAACCTCAATGCCAACATTAGCGGCCAGAACTTAGATGTGATCATCAGCTCTTCGATTGCTTACTTAAACGTAGGCACCAGCATCACTGCCTCTAAGGTCACCGTACAAGCCCAGACCATCTATGCCGCTGGCACTATTAATACTAGCCACTACAACCTCGCAGGCAATGCAGGCTCCTTGGGTAATGCAATTGAGTTGTTGGCACAGGCGATTTATGTGTCGGGTGGGCTCAACCTCAGTACCAACTTGCCAGTTAATAGTGCTACTGTAATAACAGTCAATGGCGTAGCTAAGCGTCCAGATGAGTTGCCAAGTTATCTCATTGCTCTGAACGCAGATCAGAATCTGAACCAGGTTTATGCCGCTACTGCCGCTAATGACGAGACCTCATTGCAAGCAATGTCAGTAACACAAAGTAATAGCAATGTGATTTATCTCACGGGCAGCAACTTGCTGAACTTACAAGCAACAGCAGAGGTCAAGGCGAACGGGACAACCGGTGGCTCCATTTATGCATCGGCCCCCAGCATCAACTCTCAGGCTGGCAGCGTAGTGCAGGCCAATGGCAATAATGGCCCCGGTGGAGTAATTGCATTCTCAGGTGATCAAATTACAGTAGCAGGCAGCATTGCAGCAAACGGAACTACAGATGGCGGCGCCATCACACTCATTGCCAATAACGGCGACCTCAATATTCAAACTAGCACTATTCAAACGAACGGCTCTACAGGTCGTGGCGGAAGCATTGGCATTTCTGCAAACAATAACGTCACCATTACTAGCAGCACTATTGCTGCAATAGGCTTTACAAACGGTGGCGCAATCAAGATAGGCAATGATGCAAGCAACGGCACATTGCCTTTTGCTTTATCAGTATCACTTGATCAATACACTAGCCTTAATGCTGCTCAGCAGGATGGCAATCAAAGCAACACCAATGGCGGATTAATTGAAACTTCCGGCAGCACATTAACACTTCTATCTAGCATTAATGCGGGTAGAGGGGGGATGTGGCTATTGGATCCTAATAACGTCACGATTAGTGCTACCGCAACCTCTGGTGGCACACTGCCTAGTTACACGGCTACAGCAACAGCATCAGTAGTGAATGCTGCTGATATTCAGAATCAAATCAATGCTGGCACTAGCGTTACTATTATTGCCAATGGCACTATTACCCAAACATCAAACTTAACATTTGCCCCCGCATCCGGCGTAAACGTCAGTCTTACTTACGACACGAGAACAGGTACAGCACAGTCAATCACCTTGACGGGCACTACAACCAATACAGGTGCCGGCAATCTGACGCTGAACTATTTATCCAGTGGTCAAATCATCATCAATGGCGCAATCAATTCAACAAGCACCGGAAAAATTAACGTTGTAGCGCAATCTTTCTATGCCACAAATACATTAACAACCTGTTCAGCTGGAGCATGTGCAAGTATTTATAACGGCTCTTCAGGAAGCATCACCACCAAAGGTGGTTATGTTGTGATGGATGCCACTGGGGGAACGCTCAGCGGCTCAACGATTACTGCAGGCGCAATTCTGAATGGACCCATTTATCTCAACGCCGGCATTAATACGACCACTTCTGGTGGGGCGGGCAGTAGTGCTGGAGGCGATTTTGCACTAGCGGGATCAAACAATTTAGCAAGTGGCGTCGGCTCCTTTGAGCCCAATGCAAGCGCGCTCAATATTGGTGGGAATGCCAGCTTTCAATTAAAGAGTAATGCCGCTGCTAACTATGGCTTTGTAGTAGCAAGTTATGCGACCACTTCGCCAATTACTGCTTACGGTAATATCGATATCACTAGCAATGGAATTACCAGCTCTGGTAATGGTTTGATCTATATCTCATCCGCATTAACTTCTACAACTGGTAATGTCACCTTAAACGCAACATCTATCAGCACGACTTCCACCACAAATCCAGGAATTAGCTCAATTGCAGCGGGAACAATAACAGCTAACGCTGGAACAATTTCGATTAACGCCACTTCTAATGCAAGTTCTGCCGTTGTACTAGCAGGAGCCTTATCAGCAAAAAGTATTGCAATTACTGGCACAGCAACTACGGCAAGCACCATTGTTTCTTTGGGGGCAATGACAATCGTTTCTGGCGGCTCTAATTTAACTGTAATAGCTACCGATACAGTTGCAGGTGCCAATACTGGCATTACCCAAACTGGCACCATTACTGATAATGCAAGCGGCGGCAACATCAGCTTCATTTCAAATAATGTGATTAACCAGACTGGTGCAATCACTCTGGCAGCTAACGCGGCTAGTGCATCTACTATTTTGTATGACACACGAACTGGCAATAAGTTATCCACTATTACAGCGGGATCTCTAACATTGGCTGCTGGCAGCACTAAGGCAGTGAATTACTCGATTCTTGCGGCCGGTGCGGCGCTATCAACTGGTGCAGTTAATGTTAGCGGCACAATTACTATTAATAACACCTATGGCTGTGCATCCGCTCCGTGTACTACCCTTAGCGCAGTAGATAACTACATCACGTTAAGTAATTTCTCAACGTTAGCTACTACCTCAACAGGCGTGACCATTGGAGGTGCGTTAACTGGTGGAACCGGCATTTATCTTGATGGTGTTACCTACAGCGGAAATCATGGTGTCTATTCCACGGTAGCAATAACGGCTACTACAGGTAATATTGATATCTTAGGTATTACCAATGGCGGAGCAAGTGCAAGCGGGATTTTTGCAAGCGGTGCTGGCGCTACATTGACCGCAAGCACTGGCAATATTATTCTCAACGGCTATCAGCTTGCTGGTAATGCCGCAGTTAATTTGAATGGCGTGATTACCGCAACAGCAGGCTCGGTAAGTATTACAGGCTCCAGTACGACTGGTAACTTTGCCTTCTGGGATAACTCCCTTATTACGGCTGCAACCGGAATTTCTATCACCGGTACATCTGCCCCTGGAAATGGTAATGCCGCAGTGAGTATGAGCGGTGCTTTGACGGTTACTGGAGTAGGGGCACCAATTACTTTAATTGGTAACAACACTGCAAACCCTGGCGTATCTGGTATTGCTGAAACAGGCATCATTACTGGTGCCAGCGGAAGCAATATCACATTCATCAGTAATGGCATCATTAATCAAACTGGTGCCATTAACTTAGCAGCAAATACTAGTGGCAATACAAGCGCCGTTACTTATGACACTACAAGCGGCAATAAAGCGGCCAATATCACTGGCGGCAATTTAACAATTGCAGCTGGCTCCACCAGTGATATTAATTACGTTGTTAAATCTGCTGGCTCTGGAATTAATCCGGGCAGTATTGGTTCTGCTACCGTTGCTTTGCCTGGTTATGTGCTGTTAGATAACACTTACGGCGCTGCGAGTGGAACACCTGTATCTGGCTATATTACGAATGCGAATTCCGGAACATTAACAGGTGCAATTGTTGGGGTGAACATTAATTCAGCAATCACTGCAACTAAGAGCATTACCTTAATGGGTGCCTCGCAGACGGGTTATTACTCAGTCAGTATGACCGCTGCCATTGCAACATCGCAGGGCTCCATTGCCATTACAGGCTCAGGTATTAATTACTCCGTTTATAGTTCCGCCGCTGGAACTTTGACTGCATCAACAGGTTCCGTAACGATCAACGGTACTTCTACTACTGGCCAAGCGGCTCAGGTCGCAGGCGCAATTACAGCCCAAACAGGCATCACGATTAATGGTGCAGGAACAACGGCAGCAACGATTGTGACTGCTGGCGCAATGACTCTTGGCACTGGTTATTTTGCTGGTACAACCGCAAGCCCTAATATGATTTCTAATGCCGCTGGTACATCTGGAAGCCTCATGGGCTCTCTTACTGGATCGGTGCTTCCTGTAATTAGTTCAGCCGCTCTCTCAGGCACCTCCGTTCCCGGAACAATTGTCGCTACAGCCGCCGCCTTACAGAGTTCAACTACAACAACCGCCACCTATTTAGTTGCGTTTTCTGATGGGACTTATACCAAGATGGTGCAGTTGGTATTAACTTCTAGTGCAGGGTATGTTTACGCAACTGAACTTGCATCAAAATACAACTCCACTCAATTGGGCGCAGGGTCGGCGGCCAATGTATTGGGAGGCACTACAAACCTATTATCTTTATGGAATGGTTCTGGAGCGGGTGGTACGGGAACTGTCCTAACAATGACATTGGCAACTTCCCCGTCAGCAGCGGGTTATGGGGCGGCCAATCTTGTCCTTAGTGGTTCGGGTTTCATCAGAAATACTGCGTCTGGAAACATTACCATTACAGCAAACAATACCGCGGCAGGAGGCAATACTGGCATTACCCAGTCCGGTGCAATCATTGACAACGTCAATGGCGGCAGTATTTCATTTATCTCGAATAATGCGATTGCGCAATCAGGGGCGATCACTCTAGTAGCTAATACTAGCGGTAATACAACAACCGTTCTCTATGACACTCGTACAGGCAACAAGACTTCTTCTATAAGTGCTGCAGCATTAACGCTCGGTACCGGTAGTACTTCCTTAGTCAATTACTCTATTCTTTCTGTCGGTGCAGCCTTGACTGTTAATACGGTTGGCGTAAATGGTGTCATTACAGTAGACAACACCTTCGGTTGCGCATCGTCTCCATGTACTGAGCTCACTGCTGTAGATAAATATATTACTGTTAGTAATTTCTCTACCTTGGCAACAACATCTACTGGCGTGACAGTGAGCGGTGCTTTAACGGCTGGTGCTGGTGTAAATCTTTATGGTGTTTCATATAGCGGAAACTATGGAATGTATTCCACCGTTGCAGTTACGGCTACAACCGGCGACATCAATGTGTTCGGCATTACAAATACTGGAAGTGGCGTATACGCTAGTGGTGCTGGGGCTACCTTTACCACAAGCGTAGGCAATGTCACCATCAATGGTTATCAGTTAGTTGGTAATGCCGCAGTGAACTTGAATGGAGTGATCACGGCAACTACGGGATTAGTCACTATTACCGGGTCAAACACCACTGGTAACTATGCATTTTTCGATAATGCTCTGATCACCGCTGCAACAGGCATCTCGATCACAGGCACCTCTGCGCCGGGTAACGGCAATGCCGCCATTTACATGTCTGGAGTAATGACGGTAACTGGGGTAGGGGCCCCAATTTCTTTAACAGCAATCAATACCGCCAATCCAGGTGTTGCTGGAATTACTGATTCTGGCACCATTAATGGCGCAAGTGGCAGCAATATTACTTTCACCAGCAATGGAGTTATTAATCAATCTGGCTCAATTCTTCTAGCAGCCAATACCAGTGGTACAGCAAGCGCCGTTACCTATGACACGACTACTGGCAATAAAGCAGCCAATATTACCGGCGGCCCAGTAACTGTTGGCACAGGCTCGACATCTGCTATTAATTACGTAGCGATTTCAGATGGTTCAGCAATCAATCCAGGAGCCATTGGCACTTCTACAGTGACTATGCCCGGAGCTGTTCTGATTGACAATACTTATGGCGGTACTACTTCAGTAACTGGCTTTATAAACACGACAACAAATAATTTAGCCTCTTTGGCCACAACATCTGTTGGCCTTACGATTAATAACGCTATTTACGCGACCGGCGCAATTACTGCCAACGGTGTAGCAAATGCCAATCAGGGTGTGGGCTACTCAGCTGGGATTACCTCTACGAACGGCAAGGTAACTATTAATGGCGGCACTACCAATAGTTATGGTGTCTATAGCGCATCTTCTTTGGTGACCGCCAATATTATTTCGATTACTGGAACTTCTTCTGCTGCCGCCACTTGGGATGTCCAAATTGGTCCCCTCACAATTAACAGTGGATTTACTAGTGGCAGCATCACGGTGACGGGCAATGCGATCAATACACCGGGTGCTGCAGGCGGTATCTATCAATCCGGTGCGATCACCGGCGCCAATGGTTCAAGTATTAGCTTTATATCGAATAACAATATTAGTCAGAATGGTGCAATTGGATTAACAGCTAATACCAGTGGCACTGCAGCCAACATTACTTATGACACTACATACGGTAATAAGCTATCGACAATTAATACCGCTGCAATCGCAATTGCAGGAACTTCAACATCGGGCATCAATTACTCTGTACTATCTTCGGGTAGTACGCTAACTATTAGTGGAGCAGTATCTGTTCCAGGTTCTATCACTATAGATAACACCTATGGATGTACTGGGTCTGCATGCATCCCCGTTACCGGCTATCTCAATAAAAATCTGTCCAACTGGGCCACCTTGGTTTCAACTGGCAACGGTATTGTTATTAACGGGGCTCTCAGTGGTACGGCAATCACCGTGAATGGAATTGATGCTGGTGGTTCAACAGCTGGTGGTGGCGCAGTCATGGTGATGGCTGGTCTTACTGCAACTACTGGCAATATCAATATCACTGGTACAAGCACCACAGGTATTGGTGTTGCAAACCTCAATGGTTCTTGGGGAATCAGTCCGATTGTCGCGAATAGTGGTGCAGTCAATATCACTGGAACTTCAACGACCACCGGTAATGGTGTCGAGCTAGGCCCAAATAACTCTATCAGCGCTAAGTCGATCACGATTATCGGTTCTGAAGTTGGCGGTGTTTACGCTGTTTATCTCAATACCTTAACCATCGTCGCTGGTGGTACCAACCTGAATGTGACAGGTACGGTGGTAACAACCAGCGATACTGGTATTTATCAGATTGGCGCAATTACGGATAATGCAGCGGGATCCAACATTAGCTTTATTACGAACGGCATCATTAATCAGGGTGGCGCCATTAGCTTGGTGGCCAATACTGCGTCTACCGCTGCAAGTATCACTTACAACACCACTAGCGGTAACAAGAGCTCCAATATTACGACTGGTAATCTCACGATTGCGGCCGGCACCAACACTTCTGCAATTAATTACATTGCCAAATCTTCAGGATCATCTCTGAACCCAGGTGTTATTGCTAGCAGTACAGTGGCACTACCGGGTTATATTTTGCTAGATAACACCTATGGTTGTACGGGTACCAATTGCACGCCTGTTACTGGCTTTATTAATGCTGTCACCAATAATCTAGGATCGCTTGCTACTGGCTCTATTGGCATCACGATTAATAACGCCCTCTATGCGACGGGATCGATCACCGCCAATGGCGCAGCTAGTGCCAATCAAGGTATTGGGTATTCAGTTACGCTGACCTCGACCAATGGTAATGTAGCCCTGAATGGAGCTACAACAACTAGCTATGGCGTTTTTGCAAGTAGCTCCTTAATTGTTGCTAACAATATATCGGTCACAGGTCAGTCAAGCGCTACGCCAGCTTGGGCCGTTTATCTGGGCCCATTAACCATTAATTCTGGATCGATTGGCGGCAGCATAACAGTGATTGCTAATGTGATTGGCGCCCCTGGTGCAAATGGTGGACTTTACCAAGCGGGCGCCATTACAACCGCCAATGGCAGCAGCATTAGCTTTATCTCTAATAACAATATTAATCAGAATGGTTCTATCACTCTGGTTGCCAATACTAGCGGTACAGCGGCTAACATTACCTTTGATGTGACAACGGGTAATAAGTTATCAACCATCTCTACAACTGGTATTTTGACAATTGCCGCAGGCTCAACATCGGCAATCAACTATATTGAAGTCGCAGCAGGTGCGGCACTGACTACCTCGGCAATTGGTAGTAGCACCATCCCATTGCCGGGCTACGTCATTTTAGATAATACCTATGGATGTACTGGGACAGGCTGCACTCCTGTTAGTGGATTTCTCAACAGTACGCTCTCAGGTTGGGCGCCGTTGACTGCAAATAACTACGGCATCTACGTACAAAGCGCTATTTATGCCAGGGATTCCATCACCATCAATGGTGCTGCAGCCGCTGGCAGCACTGCCGGTTGGGGTGGGGTGGTGATCATTGCCGGCCTGACATCTAATACTGGAAACATCAATCTGTCTGGATTGAGTACAACCGGTGAGGGTGTTACTAACCTAAATGGTGCTTGGGGCACAAGCCCTATTGTTGCCAATAGCGGGTCAGTCAATATCACCGGTATTTCAACTATTTCCGGAAACGGGGTTGAGCTTGGCCCTAATAATTCTATAAGCGCAAAAGCGATTAATGTTGTAGGCTCAGTAGTGGGTGGTGGCTCAGCGGTTTATCTCAATACCATGACGATTGTTGCAGGCGGTAGTAACTTGTATGTCACTGGAAATGTCACCACAAACACCGACAATAGCATCTATCAGGCCGGCGCAATTACGATTAATGCAGTCGGTGCAAATCTGAAGTTCATGGGTAATGGCGTTATCAATCAAACTGGTGCAATCACACTGGTAGCGAACACGGGCAGTACTGCAGCGAGTGTTATCTACGATACGACTTCTGGAACCAAGGCATCCAATATCACTACTGGATCGATTGGTGTGGGCACAGGAACGAACAGCTCGGCTATTAACTACATTATTAAATCTGTGGGCTCGGCCATTAATCCGAATGTGATCGGTGGCAGTACTGTAGCCCTACCTGGTTATGTGTTGATTGATAACACCTTTGGCTGCTCTGGAAGCAACTGCACCCCAGTGAGCGGATTTATCAACACGACCACCAATAACCTGGGATCACTGGCTACAGGATTGATTGGTCTGACTATTAATAATTCGATTTATGCGACTGGCCCAATTACCTTAAATGGGGTGGCTAGCGCTAATCAGGGTATTGGATACTCTGCAGCAATTACATCTACCAATAATTCAGTAACGTTGAATGGCGGCACAACAAATACCTACGGTGTTTACACCGCATCATCTTTGATTGCAGCTAATAATATTTACATTACCGGTACGTCAACGGTTGCAGCAACCTGGGATGTCCAGATTGGGCCGCTGACCATCAACACTGGTGCTACTGGTGGCAGTATTACCGTGACTGGTAACACTATCAATTTACCCGGCGCCAATGGAGGTATTTACCAAGCGGGCGCCATTTCTGGGGTTAGCGGAAGCAATATCAGCTTTATCTCCAATAACAACATCAGCCAAAATGGTGCGATGTCCTTGCTAGCCAACACAAGTGGCACTGCAAGCAATATCATCTTCAATACCACTAGTGGTGATAAGACCTCTACTATCAGTACAGGCCCCTTCACAATTGCGAGCGGCTCAACATCTGCCGTGAACTTCATAATGAAGAGCAATGGGTCCATTCTTTCTCCGCCTGCAATTAACATCCCTGGTTATATCCTCCTGGATAACAGTTGTTTAGGTTGTGCCGCTGCAGCAACCCCAGCTACTGCTGCGGTAAACGGAAGTGCAATTACCTTAGGTGGTGCATTAACTACGGGAACATTAGCGGGTACTACTGGCATTACCATTAATGCAGTAGCTAATGGCACTGGCAATGGCTTTAACCAAGGCGCAAACATCATGACCACCAGTGTTGGTGGCGTAACGATTATTACCAATGCGCAAGTGGGTGGTTATGGCTACTACAGTACTGGTGCGATTGTTGCCACCGGTCAAGCAGTCAACATTACGACCATCACAACAACCGGTATTGGCGTATCTGATTCAGGGGCAATCACCGCAGCCACTGTCAATATCACTGGTACTCAGACAAATGCAACAACTACATCAACAGTGATTACGGCAAATGGCCTGATTACTGCTAATGCGATTTCTATTGTTAGTAACGGCGGGGCATCATCAACCATTGTTTCCTTAGGTGCGATGACGATTAATGCTGGCGGCAGCAATATTACTGTGCTTGCTAATAACGTTGCAGGAGGGGGCACCACTGGTATTACCCAAACTGGTGCTATTACAGACAATACAGCTGGCAGCAATATCACCTTCACCTCAAATAACATCATCAACCAAACCGGTGCGATTGCTTTGGTGGCCAATACGGGAGGTACTGCAGCAAACATCACCTACGATACGACCTCTGGTACTAAGGCTTCCAACATTACTACTGGCGCCTTAACGATTGGTGCTGGTACCAATACCTCAGGCATTAACTACATTGTGAAGTCTGCTGGTTCAGCTATTAATCCAGGCACGATCGGTAGTTCAACCCTAACATTGCCTGGTTATGTATTGATAGACAACACCTTCGGTTGTACCGGTACAGGCTGCACCCCTGCAAGTGGCTTTATTAATACCACTACGAATAATCTAGCCTCATTAGCAACCACTTCTGTTGGTTTAACGATTAATAACGCGATTTATACCGCTGGAGCTATTACTGCTAATGGTGTTGCTAGCGCCAATCAAGGTATTGGTTACACAGCAGCAATGACTTCTACGGGTAGTAATGTCATCTTGACTGGAGGCACGACGACTAGTTATGGCGTATATGGCACTACTTTAATCACTGCCAATAACATCACGATTACTGGTACCTCGTCTGGTGCGCCTGCTTATGATGCGCAGATTGCCGCTCTGACAATTAATACTGGCGCAACGGGTGGCAGCATCACGGTTACCGGTAACGTGATTGCTGCTCCGGGCGCTGCTGGTGGCATCTACCAGTCTGGCGCTATTACTGGAGTGAGTGGTACCAACATCAGCTTTATCTCGAATAACAACATCAGTCAAAACGGCGCAATTACCTTAGTTGCCAATACCAGCGGTACTGCATCAAACATCGTTTATGACACTACTACCGGTAATAAGACATCAACTATTAGTAGTGGCGCCTTAACAATTACCGCTGGATCCACGTCAGCGATTAACTACATTATTAATACTAATGGTGGCACGATCTCACCACCAGCGATTAGCGTTCCCGGTTACATCCTGCTGGATAACACTTGCCTGGGTTGCGCAACAGCGACAACGCCAGCCAATGCAGCGGTGAACGGCAATGCGATTACGTTAGGTGGCGCATTATCTGCCGGTGCTTTAGCGGGCACTACCGGTGTGACAATTAACGCAGTGGCTAACGGTACTGGCGTAGGTTTTGTGCAAGGCGCCAATACCATCGCCTCTAGTGCTGGTGGCGTTACCATTACTGCGAATGGTCAAACTGGCACTGGGTATACCGGCTCAGGCGCTATTACCGCTACTGGCCAAGCGGTTACGATCAACGCAACTGTCACCACCGGTTCAGCTATCAATGACACTGGCGCGATCACTGGTGGAGTAGTGACGATCACTGGTTTGCAAACAACGGCAGCTGCAACTGCAACCGTAGTAACAGCAACTGGCCTCATTACAGCCAACAACGTCACGATCACTGGTAATGGTGGCGCAGCCAGCACAATCGTCTCGCTTGGTGCGGTAACCATTAATGCGGGCGGTAGCAACCTCACAGTGACAGCTAATAACGTTGCAGGAGGGGGCACCACTGGTATTACCCAAACCGGCGCCATTGCAGATAACGCTGTTAGTAGCAACATCACCTTCACCTCAAACAACGTCATCAACCAAACTGGTGCGATTGCTTTAGTAGCGAATACGGGCGTACCAATAGCCAACGTGATTTATGACGCTACCAGAGGTAACAAAGCTTCTAACATCACTGGCGGCGCCATAACATTTACAACCGGTGCAAGCTCGGTTATTAATTACATCGCTAAATCAGCGGGATCTGCGATAAATCCAGGCGCAATTGGAACGTCCACAGCATCTTTGCCTGGCTATGTTCTCATTGATAACACTTATGGTTGTACTGGCACTGGCTGCACACCAGTTACTGGCTTTATTACAGCGAATAATATTTCTGGTACCTTGGCAACAGCCTCTGCTGGTTTAACAATCAATGGCGCCATCTACAACACTGGAAACATCACATTAAGCGGTGTTTCAAGCGGTTCTCATGCAATTAATTACTCAGTAGCCATCAAAACCACTGGTGGTGCTATCACCATGACTGGTATTTCGAGCACTAATTACGGTATTTACGGCAGCGCTGCTGCGGCAATTGTTGGCGCAACTAGCTCAACGCTTGGCGTTATAACGATGACTGGTACTGCAGTCACTAGCGGTCAACAGGCTATCAACACTGCTGCATCTGCAACCATTACTGGTGCTGCTGGCGTCTACTTAACCGGCTTGGGTGTTGGTGGCAATATCACTATGGGCGCACTCATTCAGGATTCAGGAACCATCGGCGGTATTGTGGTCGATGCTATTGGTAGCGTTAGCCTTGCTGGCCTAACTAACTCTGGTGTAGAGGGTATTCGGATTACGGGTGGTGATGGTATAGCTGCGGGGACAACTACGGGTGGCAATGTTACAGCTGTCGGCACCATCAACAATACTGGTGGAGTAGTGGGTATTTCTATGGCTGCTCCTGAAAATGCAGCCTGCACTACTGGTTGTACGATTGCTAATGCGATCGGCATTACAACTGCCAATGCTGATGCGACTAAGAATATCTCTTATGGCATTCTGGGTGGCGCACTGGTGAAGGCCTCTGGCTATGTCAGCGGCAACTTTATTAACTATCGCCAGAGACTTACTAACACTCTGGCAATTTCTGTCACCCTGAATGCAAATTATTCTGCTGTGTATGGCACAGGATATAACTCAACTTCAGCAAATGCATGGTTGCAAGCTAATGCGACAGTGAGCTATACAGGTTCCATTACAGCGAGCTTTGGTGTGGCCACGACATCATTGGCATACGTTAAATCTGTACTGATGTTTAGCCCAACAGTAGGGGGCACTACAGTCTCAAACGGTACAAATGCCAATTCAGTCCAGACTAGTACAGCTCTTACCGCAGTGAGCATATCGGCAACGGATGGTTCAGCGGTTACCGTAGTGCCAGCAGGACGAACATACTCCATTACGCCAACGGTATTAGGCATTACCATCAGCGGTGTCTATAACGGTACAACTTCATATTCAAATCAGAATGCCACCATTATCACTACAGGTCTGGCAGCATGGGATACGATTACAAATGTCACAGTGAGCTCTGCAAATGCCAATACTGCAAGTGCCTACGTGACAGCAATTGCCGGTACCGCTACCGGAATTAATAGCTTTTCTTCACTCAATTACTTAATTAATAGCGCCTACAACGGCACTTTATCTAGCGGCGTACCAGTTAATGCATCACAAAGTACGGCGACCAATAAGGTCGTTATTACTCCAGCACCATTAGGCGTCACTATTAATGCTGTTTATACCGGCACTACTACAGTGACTCCAATAGCATTTACTATCACTGGCCTAGTGAATAGCCAAACTATCAGCAGTATTAGTGCTGCAACGATTAATGCAATCAATGTTTCGGCCAATAACAGCAACTATGTCACAGCAATTACTGTTGGCGGCGGCACTGCCTCTATTGGTAACTATGCTATCAATCCTGCTTACAACACGGTTAGCAGCAACACCCAAAATGCCGTCACGCTGACACCAAAAGCATTGACAGTGACAGGCATCACTATCGCTGCTAAGACCTATGACGGCACTAAGAACGCTACCGTGAGCGGAGGCTCCTTAGTTGGCGTAGCAACAGTAGACCTAGCCAATGTCACTCTGGTACAAACCGCAACTTTTGTATCTCCAAATGCGGCCAATAATGTAGCCCTGGTGATGGTGGATAGTATTTCTGGATCTGCAAGCGGTAATTACACATTAATTCAGCCTACAGGCATTGCTGCCAATATTGCGCAGAAAGTTTTGACGGTAGGTGGTGCAACAGTTGCTGCAAATAAGGTTTATGACGGCACTACAGCGGCCACCATTGCTGGAGGAACCTTGGTTGGTGTGGTTACTGCTGACATCGCTAATGTGAACTTAATTCAGACGGGTAGCTTTGCTCAAAGCAATGCGGCTAATGCTATCACCGTCACAATGAGTGATAGTCTGAGCGGCCCCGCATCTGCAAACTACGTTCTTACCCAACCAGCTAATGTGACCGCTAGTATTACGCCAAAAGCACTAAGCGTTACTGGCACTACAGTTTCAAACAAGGTGTATGACGGTTCAACCGCAGCCACTGTTACTGGCGGCACCTTGGTAGGTGTTCTAAGTGCCGATACAGCGAATGTGGCTTTAACGAAGGCCGGTAGCTTTGCTGCTGCAAATGCGGGAACCGGTATTGCAGTCACTATCACCAACAGTATTGGCGGCAGTGCTAGTGCAAATTATTCATTAACGCAGCCTACAGGCATTACTGCCAATATCACTCCTGCACCATTGGGTATCACGTTAGCTGCCGTATATAGTGGCTCAACCACCGTTACCCCGACATCATTCACGCTTACTGGTTTGGTGAATGGTGAAACTATTAGCGCTATCTCAAGCGCTACTGTAGCTAATATCAACGTCGCTGCTAATAGCAGTAACTTTGTCCGTTCGATTGTCATTGGCAGCGGAACAGCGCTAGCAAGTAACTATGCATTCAACACTGCTGCTAGTACAACTTCAGGCACAGGCTTAAATACCGTAACACTCTCTACCAAAACATTGACTGTCACTGGCACGTTGGCTGATTCAAAAGTCTATGACGGCACAACCAGTGTCAACGTTTGGGGTGGATCCTTGGCGGGGGTAGTGGGTGGTGATGTGGTAATCCTCAAGCAAGCTGGTACATTCAATAGTGCTAATGTGGCTTCAGCGGTAACTGTATTGGTAAGCGATAGTATTTCTGGCGCGTCTAGTGGTAACTACACCTTGGTTCAGCCTACCGGGGTTACCGCAGCGATTACACCTAAGACCTTGACTGTCAGCGATGGTACTGTTGCCCACAAAACTTATGACGGTACTAATAATGCAGTATTAACTGGCGGTTCATTAATTGGTCTTCTGGCTAGCGACGCTGGCAAGGTCACCTTAGTTCAGGCTGGTACTTTCTCATCACCTAACGTCAGTAACGGCATCATCATTATTGTGAATGACTCCATTACGGGTGTTGCAGCAAGTAACTATCGCTTAATTCAGCCAACTGGTATTACAGCAAACATTACACCAGCTATGCTGGGCATTCAGGTGGTAGGTGTGGCTAATGGTACAAATAACATTACCCCAATTTCTTATACGATTAATGGCTTAATTGGTGGTCAAACTATTACTGGATTAAGCAGCGTCACTGTCAGCGGCTCAAGTATTGGTAGTAATGGTAGTAACTTTGTCACCGGCATTGTGATCTCGGGTGGAACAGCGCTGGCGACTAACTACACTTTTGCTCCGGCCTATAGCGCAACATCAGGTATTGGTCAAAATATCGCAACCCTAGTGGCTGCAAGTCAAAAGGTGTTGACTGTAACTGGTACTGTTGCAGTGACCAAGGTGTATGACGGCACTACTGCTATTACCATTACTGGCGGAATCCTGGTGGGTGTCACATCAGGCGATACAGTCAATTTAGTCCAATCTGCAGTTCTAACGAGTGCCAATGTCAGCAATACTGCATCTGTAATCATCAGTGACACTATTACTGGGGCATCTGCCGCAAACTACATCTTGGTTCAGCCAAGCGGCATCACAGCTATCGTTACTCCAGCGCCATTAGGTATCACGATTACCGCGGAATACAACGGCACTACTAGCGTCACTCCAAGTGCATTTACAGTAACAGGCTTGGTAGCAGGGCAGACTATCACAGGATTATCTGGCGCCACAGTAAACAATGCGAACGTAGCCAATAACGGCAGCAACTACGTTACCTCGATTGTGAGCAGCGGTGGTACCGCATCACTCAGCAACTACAGTATTAATTCTGCCTACAACGCGACTGCTGGCAACACTAAAAACATTGCTACCATTACTGCAAAAGCGCTAACTGTGGGTAGCGGCTCAGTTGTTGCCGATAAAGTCTACGACGGCACGACGGCTGCAACGATTACCGGTGGTTCGTTGGTTGGTGTAATTGGTTCTGATGTCGTAAGTCTCACTCAGGCAGGTAGCTTTGCTCAAAGCGCAGTGGGTAATTCAATTGCTGTTACTGCTGTCGACACGTTAAGCGGCGCATCAGCCACCAATTATTCTATTATTCAGCCTACTGGTCTTACTGCAAGCATCACCCCTAAGGTATTGACCGTGACTGGTATCACAGTCAGCAATAAGGTGTATGACGCAACTACTGCTGCCGTAGCAACAACAGGAACACTTGTCGGTTTGGTTAGTGCTGATGCTGCAAATGTCACATTGACACAAACAGCCAACTTCTCAAGTGCTAATGTGGGAAATAGCATTCCAGTAACCGTGATCGATAGCATCACAGGTACTGCTGCAGCCAACTACACCATTGTTCAGTCAAGCGGATTAAGCGCCAATATCACTCCAAAGGCGCTGACCGTTACAGGAACCACTGTTTCAGACAAGGTTTATGACGGTACGACATCAGCTGCCGTAACAGCGGGCACCTTAGTTGGTCTAGTGGCCGCTGATACAGCTAATGTGACTTTTATAAAGTCAGCAACATTTAGTTCTGCTAATGCTGGTAACGCCATTGCCATCGTTATGAATGACAGCATCAGTGGTTCTGCTGCTGGCAATTACACCTTGACCCAACCTGGCGGCATTACCGCAAGTATCACGCCTAAAGCACTTACGGTGACTGGAACTTCGATTGCGAATAAGGTCTATGACGGCACAACAGCTGCTGTAATTTCTGGAGGCAGCTTAGTTGGGGTTATTTCTGGAGATAATGTTGGATTAACTCAGGCCGCAAGCTTTAGTCAGTCCAATGCAGGTACAGGTCTTGCAGTAACTATTGCTGATGCACTCACTAATAATGTAGCTGGTAACTACACGCTTACTCAGCCAACTGGATTTACCGCCAACATTACACCCGCACCAATTACGGTTTCTATTGCATCTCAAACCAAAGAATATGACGGCACCAATGCCGCTAGCTTAACGGCTGGAACTAGTGGCAATGCTGGTAGTTACACTCTCACTGGATTTGTTAGCGGGCAGGGCGCTTATATTAATCAAGCCAATGCCACCTATAACAGCGCAAACATTGCTAGCGCAACAGCAGTCACAGCTTCACTAAGCCCTAGTAACTTTATTGCTACTGGTAATACGAATCTATCTAACTATGCATTACCAACATCTGTAAGTGCTGCTGGGGTAATCACTCCAGCTACCTTGACGATGACGGCTAATGCTTCAGCAAAATTCGATGGACAGTCTGACCCGAGTTTTACCTACTCACTATCTGGGCTCAAGGGTGCGGATACCTCGAGCGTATTAAGTAATGCAAGCGTTACTCGGGCTGCGGGTGAGGTTGCGGGCGCTACTTATACATTAACCCCTAGCGCAACAGCGGCAAACTACACCATTGTCCCGGTGACAGCTAGCTTTACGATCATGGCACAAGGTCAGCTACTCATAACCGTTGCCAATGCATCAAGAGCGTATGGCACATTAACGGCCGCCAATATTGCTTCTGCCGCGACTGTGTCAGCATCCTATTGCACGATTGGCGCAGATTGCTCTCTATCTGCATCTATCATTACCTTGAACATGGTGGCTGGCTCATCAGCAAATACATGGGTTGCAACGGATGCCAAGCCAGGCGCCACTCAAGGCAACTATACGCTGACTATTGCACCGCCAACATTGACTGCGGTTAATAGTAGTTCTGGTGGCTACTTAAACGTAGGCAGCTATACATTTACTCCATCAACCACCGTAGTGACCAATCCTGGTTTCTCTACAAACTATGCGACTGGTTATCCAGTGCTCGTCGTGCCAGGCACGATTTCAATTACTCCATTGGCGTTGAGTATTAATGCACCAACGCAATCTAAGGTGTATGACGCTAGCGTAGCAATTACTGGCAAGACCTTGACTGCAAGCAATGCTGTGGCCGGCGATCAAATGACAATCACTGGGTCTGGTACATATGCAAGTGCCAATGCTGGCACTAACTTGTCATACACCATCGGCACTATTGTTCTTAGTGGTGCAGATGCTGCAAACTATTCATTCCCAGCTAGCGTGACTGGCACAAACGGCGTGATTACTAAAGCAGTGCTGACAATTAGCGGCGCAACTGTAGCTAATAAAACCTATGATGGTACCAATGCAGCAAGCTTTAGTGGCGGTACATTAAACGGTGTAGTGAGTGCCGATAGTGCCAATCTCACCCTGACACAGGCTGGTACATTTAGTCAGGTAAACGTTGGCAATAACTTGGTGGTCACCGCAGCAGATACTCTTAGTGGTTCAGCTGCTGGCAACTACACCATCACACAGCCAACTGGATTGACGGCAAATATCATCCCTAAAGAATTAACTGTTACCGGCACTACGGTAAGCAATAAAACGTATGACGGAACAACTGTTGCCACTGTAACGGGCGGTACTTTAGTCGGTCGTATTGCTGGCGATACCACTACTGGTTTAACTCAGGCTGGTACTTTCAGCTCTGCAAATGTGGGTTCAGGCTTAGCGGTGACTATTTCAGATGTATTGACAAACAATAGTATCGGTAACTACACATTGACACAGCCAGCAGGCTTAACTGCCGATATTACGGCTAAGGCTTTGACTGTTACCGGTACAACCGTCGCAAGTAAGACTTATGATGGCACAGCAACTGCAACTGTAAGCGGTGGTACTTTGGTAGGAAAAGTTTCTGGAGATACAGTAACGCTCGTGCAAGCCGGAACATTTAGCCAGGCTAACGTGGGCACTGCACTGGTTGTCACTATTGCCAACTCTCTAACTGGTGCTTCAGCTGGTAACTACACGCTGACACAGCCAACAGGATTGAGCGCCAACATTACTGCGAAGGTATTAACGGTTACCGGTACCACAGTAGCAAATAAAGTTTATGACGGTAGCAATGCTGCAGTGGTATCTGGCGGTAGCTTGGTAGGAGTAATTTCTGGTGAGGTAATCGGTTTAAACCAAGCGGGTACTTTTAGCTCTGCTAATGTTGGCTCAGGTCTTGCAGTTACGATTGTTGATAGCTTGACTAATAATGCGGCTGGCAACTATACCCTGACTCAGCCAGCTGGATTTGCAGCCAACATCACCCCTAAAGAATTAACCGTTACTGGCACTTCGGTAACAAATAAAACCTATGACGGCACAACTACTGCAACTGTCACTGGCGGTTCTTTAGTCGGTAAAGTGGGTAGTGATGTAGTAACGCTGACTCAAGCTGGTAACTTCAGCCAAGCCAGCGTTGGCAGTAATCTCGCAATTACTATTACCGATTCAATCGGTGGTGCTGCAGCGGGTAACTACACGCTGACACAACCAACAGGCTTGATGGCTGATATCGCTGCAAAGGCGCTCACCATTACAGCCCCAGCAGTTTCCAATAAGGTGTATGACGCCACAACCACTGCCACAATGTCTGGCACATTGAATGGGGTTATAAGCGCTGATAGCACAAACGTCATATTGACTAGTGCTGGAGATTTTAGTCAGGCAGGCGTTGGCAATGGCTTAGCGGTCACTGCAGCATATTCCATCGGCGGCACCGCAGCTGGTAACTACACATTGACTCAACCAACGGGCTTAACTGCAAACATTACAACTAAGGCTCTAACCATTACTGGGGCCGCAATAGCTAACAAGACCTATGACGGTAATAACGTGGCTACATTCAGTGCGGGCACGCTCAATGGTGTAATGGGCTCTGATGGTGCTAGCTTAACCCTGACGCAGGCTGCAACATTTAGTCAGGCTAACGCAGGAAATAACCTCGTAGTAACCGCAGCTAATGTGCTCAGTGGGCCTGCAGCTAGCAACTACACCTTAACTCAACCGACTGGCTTAACTGCCAACATCACGCCTGCACCATTAGGTGTAGTAGTTACTGCCACATATGGCGCTAGTGTGACGGTTACCCCGACTTCCTTCGCCGTGACAGGTCTTGTCAATGGCGAAACGATTACCGCTATCAGCAGTGCCGTCTTCAATAACGCTACCGTAGCAGCTAATGGCAGCAATTATGTAAAAGCCATCACCATCGGCAACGGTACTGCAGTTATAAGCAATTACGCTATTACTCAGGCCTATAACAGCACATCAGGAAGCACGCAAAATACAGCAACGATTGATGCGAAAGCCTTAACAATTGCTGCCAATGACGTAAGCAATGCTGCCTACGGTACTGCTTATGCATTGGGAACAGCAGCATATACAACTAGTGGTTTGGTGGCCGGCGATACCATTAGCTCAGTCACTTTGTCCTATGCTTCCGCTAATACTGTTTCAGCAATTACCAATGCGGGAACCTATAGTGGCGGCATTATTCCTAGTGCTGCGGTTGGTACCGGATTATCTAACTATGCAATTACCTATGTGCCAGGCAGCTTAACCGTAGGGCAAGCCACCCTTACCATTGCACCAAACGCTGTTTCAACGGCCTATAACGGTACTGCTTTAGATAATGCGGTGTATTCACAAACAATTGGCAATTACACAGTGTCTGGATACAAGAACTCAGATTCAGTAGTCAATGTTCCTGTAGCTTTGACAGGCAGCATGAGTTTTGGAGGAGCCGTTAACACTAATGTTCAGAATGCGGCTAGCTATAGCCTTGCAGCAGGAACCCTTGCGGGTAGCAGTAGCAACTCCAACTACACAATCGCTTTTGCAAATACGGCCAATAATGCCTATGTCATTACTCCGATCACACTCACAATTTCCGCAACCAAGGTTTATGACGGCACAACCGCCTTTGCAGGTAGCACCATCTCATCAAGTACTGGCATTGGTTCTCAAACGGTTGTCCTGACTGGCTCAGCAACAGCTAATAGCGCCAATGTTCTCGGTGTAAGCAGTCTTACTACATCCGGTTTGCAAATTGCCAACGGTACAAATGGTGGTTTAGCAATCAACTATGTCTTGCCAGCGAGTACCGGCAGCGTATCTATTACACCGGCCCCAATTACGGTATCAATTGCTAATCAAACCAAGGTTTATGACGCTACTAATACTGCTACCTTAACTGCGGGCAGCAGTGGAAACGCTGGAAGTTATGTTTTGAGTGGATTTGCCACAGGGCAGGGCGCATACATTAATCAAACTAGCGCAACTTATAACAGTGCGGACGTAGCTGGTGCTACTACGGTAGCGACAACATTGAGTAACTCGAACTATATCGCTACTGGTAGTACAAACTTATCAAACTATTCATTACCACTTTCTATAAGCGGTAATGGGGTTATTACACCAGCAACCCTAACAATGTCTGCCAATGCAGCGGCGAAGTTTATTGGACAGGCTGATCCTGTCTTTACCTATACTTTGTCAGGTCTTAAGGGTAGTGATACTCCTAACGTATTGATTAATCCGGTGGTGACACGCCCCGCAGGCAATACTGCAGGCGCTACCTATACCTTGACTCCAAGTGCTACTGCAGCTAATTACACGATTACCCCTGTAACCTCTACCTTTACGATCATTGCTCAAGGTCAGTTGCTGTTGACGGTGACCAATACCTCTACTGCATATGGCACTTCGACTGCGGGTAATATTACCGCTTCCGTCCCAGTAACCGCATCCTATTGCACGATTGGAAGTGACTGCTCGGCTCCATTCATCGTGAATCTCGCCGTTACTCCAGGAGCTTCCGCTAACACTTGGATTGCTGTGGACGATAAAGTTGGCAGCGCCCAAGGTAACTACACCTTAACCGTGACACCTCCAAGCTTTACTGCTGCAAACAGTAGTGCGGGTGGATTCTTAAAGGTTGGCAATTACACCTTTACGCCATCGACAGCGGTTGTTACTAATGCTGGGTATTCCACAAACTATGCCACTAGCTATCCAGTAGTGAGCCTAGCTGGAACTATCTCAATTACACCATTAGCTTTAAATGTCGCTAATTCAGCACCCTCTAAGGTATATGACGCAACCAATGCAATCACTGGCACAGCTCTCATTGCAAGCAATGCAAAATCGGGCGATTTAATTAGTCTGATTGGGTCAGGAGTTTATGGCGCGGCTAATGCAGGTACTGGCTTGTCCTACACCATCAATAGTCTAGCTATAAGTGGTGCCGATGCAGCTAACTATGCCTTTAGTGGGGCGGTTACGGGTGCCAACGGTGTTATCACGCCAGCTCCATTAACCGTGAGTGGCATCAGCGCTAATAACAAAGTCTATGACGCAACTACGGCAGCCACATTCTCCGGAACGCCAACCTTAATCGGCGTTATTTTGGGCGACTCGGTCACAGTAAGCGGCACCCCATCTGCTGTCTTTGCTCAGGCTAACGTAGGAAACAACATTGCAGCTACATTTGATAACAGCAGCCTGACGCTAAGCAATACCAATTACACAGTTAGTGGTTTAACCCTGAGTCAGTATGCCAATATTACGCCGGCGCCTATCACGGTGACAGCATCTAAGGTTTATGACGGCAATACTTCTGTAAATGCATTTGGTCTAGTTATTGTGGGTGTTGCTGGCCAAACCCTTGGTGCTAGTTCTGGAAGCGCAATTTTGACAAATCCAAACGTTGGTGCTGCTGCGCTACAAAGTTTTAGTAATTTGGTGTTGGCTAACGGCACTGGATTGGCATCCAATTACACCTTGCTTAATCCAATCTTCGGAAGCGTCACAATTACACCGGCGCCATTAACGATTGCTGCCTCTAACGATAGCAAGGTATACGGCAGCTCCACCACGACCAATAATGTTACCTACAATATCTTAGGGGCCTCTTCAGCATCTTCTGGATACGTCGTCTCAGGTCTCATTGCTGGAACTGCTGACACTATTGGCTCAGTTACTTTGAGTAGTTCCGGTGGCCAAGCAAGTGCAGGCGTCAATGGTGGCAACACATACACTATTACCCCGGGTGCAGCTTTAGGAAGTGGACTTGCAAACTACAACATTACTTATGTTGATGGCGCGATGACAGTTACGCCGGCGCCAATTACAGTAAGCGCTACTGCAGCATCTATGGTTTATGGATCTAGCGTTCCAAGTTTGGCCTACACCTATACAGGCTTAGTAAACGGTGATGCATCTGCAAACTTCAGTGGCAGTCTCTTCACAACAGCGACAAACTCTTCCAATGTAGGTTCAAATTACCTAATTAGCCGCGGAACTTTGGCAGTTTCCGGCGACTACGCATTAACTAGCTATGTGCCAGCCAATATTACGGTGACTCCAGCGTCAATCACAGTCTCAGCGGCAAAAGTTTATGACGCTTCCACCGCAGTAGCTGCATCTGGTTTAACTATTACAGGTATTTTGGGTCAAACTCTTGGGGTTGTTTCTGGTGGAGCCGTTTTAACCAACCCGAATGTAGGATCTGCGGCTTTGCAAAGTCTGAACAATCTCGTTTTGGCGAATGGTACGGGTTTAGCTTCCAACTACACCGTAATTAACCCAACTTTTGGTAGCGTGACCATTACGCCAGCACCATTAACTGTGCGTGCTACGGCTGCCTCCATGGTTTACGGTTCCGCAGTTCCAAGCTTGGCCTATACCTATAGTGGTTTAGTTGGGGGTGATGCATCTGCCACCTTAGCCGGTAGCCTCACCACAAACGCCTCCAATACCGCTAATGTCGGATCAAGCTATGTCATTAGTCAAGGAAGTGTAGCGGCAAGCGGAAACTACACTATTACTAGTTATGTTCCAGCGAACGTCACGATTACGCCTGCACCACTTGTTATTACTGCTGCAAACGATAGCAAGGTCTACGGCAATCTTGCTACAAGTACTAATAGCGTTACTTATAACAGCGGTGGGGTAGTGGCTTCCGCTGTTGTCGGCTATACAAGCTCTGGCTTGTTGAATGGAGATGTGGTGAATTCCGTCAACCTCAGTAGCGCAGGAGGTCTCGTTACAGCATCAGTAAATAACGGTTTGGCTTATGCAATAACACCAAGTTCTGCTACCGGAGTGGGTCTGGGCAATTACACCATTAGTTATGTGGCCGGACAGATGACTATTACGCCTAGGGCTTTGACAATTGCAATTGACAATAAAACGATGGTATATGGCGCATCCACCTTACCCGTGCTTACGTATTCAATTGCTGGTCAAGGATTAGTCAATGGCGATTCCACGCCGGTATCTTTAACAACAACAGCGCGCTCCTTTGATGGAACGGCTGGTTCAGCATCTCCCGTAGCTAACTACCCAATTACAGCAACCGCTACCAGCAATCCTAATTACATCATTACTGCTCCAGATGGTGTGCTCAGCATTACGAAGGCGAACTTAATCATTGCTGCAAGTAATCAAACTACAACCTATGGATCCCCATTGGTGCTGTCCCAATCAGCCCTTACGGCTACAGGCCTAGTAAATGGTGACTATGTATCAACCGCCGTCATTTTGAGTAATGCCTCACAAACAGGCCAAGCGGGGGGCAATAGCCAAGTAGTTTCTGGACTGATTAATGCTAATCCAACGGGCTATGCCGGCAATCTTCTCATTAGCAATCCAGCAGGATCAACAGTAGGATCGGGTGGTTTTGCAGGTAACTACAACATTACGTATACGGCTGGAAATCTGATTGTGAATAAGGCGGTCCTAACAGTAACCGCTGTGAACGACGGTAAATTCATTACCCAAACGGATGCTGTTGGTTCAGCAACGAATTGTGGCTCTGGATGCGTTGGTGGCTATGCAGGTGTAGCTTATTCAGGGTTTGTAAATTCAGATAATGCAACAAGTGGTGCTATCTCTGGGCAACTTGTCATAACGCGTGTCGCCGATGCTGCAGGAGCTAACCTTGCCTTTGAAGATGTGGGAACACACATCAATGTATTGCTTCCATCTGGACTGACATCCACAAATTATCAAATTGTCACTCAGAGAGGTAACTACACAGTTTCGCCAGCCAATCAACTCGTGGTTAAGTTAGGCTCTGTAAACACTGTATACGGCACTGCGCCGAACTACAGTGCTGCCACCGCATCCTATTTGATCTACGACAGCAGTAATAATCCGGTAGTGTTGACAAATAACCTCACGGTTTCTGTTATTAACAACAATACTATTAGCGTTAGCGATAGCCTTGGAGGCAGCGCTCAATTTACTCTCAACCCGAGCAATACCATAAAGAGTGGCTCCAACAATATTAATGTTGGAAGTTACAACATTGGTTATCAAAATACCAATGGAGCAATTTATCAAAATGCAAATAGCATCGCGATTGATAGTCTCAGTTTGAATGGCGCTAATTTTGGCAATGGACTTGCTGTATTAGGCTTGATTAATGTAACGCCTAAGGTATTAAGCTTCAATGACCTTGGTATTACCGGTATTACCAAGCCATATGACGGTTCTGTATATATGACTGGTTTGGCCTTAACGACAAGTCCCGGAGCATTTTTCAATGGCGATAATGTGAGTGTATTAGCTACGGGTACCTTCAGCACTCAGAACGTAGGTGCTAATTTGGGTTACACGGTTGGCATTACTTTCTCAGGTGCTGGTGCCAGTGCCTCCAACTACGTTGTATCTGGTGGTGCTGTTTATATTGCTGGAGCTGGTGGTAATGGACCTGCGAACGGTGAGATTACTCAACTCAATTCAGTTACCTATACAGGGCCTAATGGAGGCAATTGGTCTAATCCTGCAAGCTGGACAACTACCGGTACCTCTATAGTTGGCGCGGTGCCAACGCAATCTCCAGTTGGATTGGTTGGCGTAGGGACGCCTAACGTGGCAAATGTCATCATCCCAGCGGGAAAAAATGTTGTTTACGATGCGGCGGTAGGTATGCCCGTCACATCTGCAGTTGAAGATAACGGCAATATTTCAATTAACCTGCCAAGCGCTGCAACTCTAGCAATGCCAATTAGTGGTGTTGGTAGTGTCACGATTATGAATACTGGCGCAGTAACCCTATCTGGAAGCAATTCATTTGCCGGTGGCACAACCATCAATTCAGGTGCAACGTTAATTGCAGGGTCAAATAATGCGATTGCTGCGGGCAATATCCAGTCCAACGGCGGTTTATTTGGTTCAGCTAGCGGCGTGACATTACCTGCCGTTAATGCGACAGGCTCTATGACGCTCTTGAGTAGTATCACCACTACAGGCGCACAGTCTTATGGTGACTTAAGGCTTGCTACAACCGCAGCTGGTTTAAACGCCTCCACAGTAGGCGTAAATACTATTAGCCTGGCTACCCAAAATGCCAATATCAGCTTGCTAGGCACCATTGACGGGGCAGCCTCTAAGACGCAATCGTTATCAGTTGATGCAGGTACCGCGACCGTTACATTGGGCGACAGCATTGGCTCCATTGCACGCCTTAACTCCATCGAGATTACAGGTAGATCGATATATGTGTTGGCAGATATCCTGACTGCAGCATCACAAACATATACTGGCAACGTATTGATTGGTGATGCTACTTATTTGAATAAACCAAGGGCACTCGGTTTCTTGTTTAACGGCTATCGTGAGTATTTTGAATACCAGCGCGGCGCCTTAGTGAGCTCGATTGATTACCTCAATACAAACCCAATGTACATCAGAACCTTGATTTCTGAAGATCCTAGCGTTGTCTTTAATGGTTCAGTAAATGATGTCATAGCGAATACGCATACTTTATTGGTAGCTGCGATTGCACCTTCAATTGCCTCGGCTGCATCCAGCCCGCCAGCCATTGTGTATGGTGAGCCTGTGGGTGCAATTGCGCCACTCTATAGCGTGAACAGCCAAACAGCTATAAACCACAGCGCCGTGCCTGCAAACAGCAATAGTCAGTATGTTGGCAGCATCAGCATTGTTGGTGGTGCAGCTACTTATTCAAGTCAAACCTACGGCGCGGCAAGTATGACGGCTTCTGCCGCTACAAGTGGTGGAGTTGTTGCATTCTCGGTCTGGGATCCAGCAGCTGCAATCAACTTCATTCTGCCAACCCACACAAGCAATGGTGAGGTACAGCTCAATCTTTACAACGGTAACTCTGCATCATTAGCCATCTATGGATCGAGCAACTATGCAAATAATCCAAATACCGGAAGCACCCCCAATCAATGGTCTGCGCCAACCTTGGCTAATGCTCTTGGATATGTACCCCCTGATCCATACCAGGCGCCTCCATCTATTGCATTTACGCCTTCAATCGTGGATGCTGGTTCACTCAGGGAGGCAATAGACTTCCACGCAGATCAAGTGCAAATGACCGTGGATGAGCGCGCCTTAATAGCAGCCGTCTCTGTAAGTGCTCCTGTAAGGGCTGAGATTGTGCGTAGCAGATCAGTTGCCGCCAACGCATTGGTTAGCAAAGATGGCGTGGATGCAGTCTGTACCGTTGATTCCAACGGTGATATGAATTGCGGCGACAAATAAGAAATAAAAAATGCCCCTCAATAAAAAGAGGGGCATTTAGAGGCCCTTAGATCGAACCTTCATCGTTAGATTAAGAAGATTTAAAACGGCAGCTTCGCACCAGGCTTAGCAGCCAACAATACAGCTTTAAATTCTGCCTGAATACGGGCAATTGCCTCTTCACTATCAGCCTCAAAACGCATTACCACTACTGGAGTCGTATTGGATGGGCGGGCAAGACCAAACCCATCGGCATATTCCACGCGAACACCATCAATTGTGTTGATGGATTCAGAAGTAGGGAACTTAGCGTTGGCTTTGATGGTTTCGAGCAAAGCAAAAGGCTCACCTTCAGCGCAGGCTAGTTGTAATTCAGGGGTGCAGATTGCGTTCGGTAGGTCATTAAGTGTTTTGTTAGGATCTTTTTCTTTGGACAAAATCTCCAAAAGGCGGGCGCCTGTATACAGCCCATCATCAAATCCAAACCAGCGGTCTTTAAAGAAGATATGGCCTGACATTTCGCCGGCTAAAGGAGCGCCAGTTTCTTTGAGCTTTGCTTTAACTAATGAGTGACCCGTTTTCCACATCAACGGTTCGCCGCCGTGTTGTTTTACATAGGTGGCGAGATTGCGGGTGCACTTGACGTCATAAATAATCTGACCGCCTGGATTTCTGGAAAGAACGTCTTTGGCAAACAGCATCATTTGACGATCAGGGAAAATCACTTGACCATCTTTAGTGACTACACCTAAACGGTCAGCATCACCATCAAAAGCAAGACCTAATTCGTTATCGGTAGTCTGTAGGTTCTTGATGAGATCTTGCAGGTTCTCAATATGGGCTGGATCTGGATGGTGGTTCGGGAAATGGCCATCAACCTCGCAGAATAATTCTTGGACTTCGCAGCCTAAGGCTCTAAAGAGTTGGCCCGCAAATGCACCGCCAACACCATTACCGCAATCCACAGCAATCTTCATGGGACGAGCCAACTTCACGTCACCCACAATATGCTTGAGATACATCGGGAAGATGTCAAAAGTTGAGCGACTAGCTTGGCCTGAGGCAAATTTCTTGGCTTCAATGCGCTGACGTAAAGCCTGAATCTGATCGCCGTAGATTGCTGCGCCACCCAAAACCATTTTGAAGCCGTTGTAGTTTGGTGGATTGTGGCTACCAGTAATCATGATTCCTGACTTTGGCTTCTTGCCATCGAGCACTTGGTTTGCGCCAAAGTACACCATGGGTGTCGCAACCATGCCTAAGTCAATAACATTAATGCCTGTAGAGAGTAAGCCTTCAGTTAAGGCTTCAATCAGGCTAGGACCAGACAAACGTCCATCGCGACCAATAACAATCTCAGTTTCGCCAAGCTTGCGCATTTCAGTGCCAAACGCTTGGCCAATCAGCTTGGCAATAGAAGGATCTAGCGTCTCATCGATGATGCCGCGAATGTCATAGGCTTTAAAAATAGATGAAGACAGTTGCATGAAAACCTTCTAACTAAGAATTTAAGAAATTAATGCGAGCCGCTGTAACTGCGTCGATGCTATCTGTTGGGCTAATTTGATCTGACCCGCCTACTAAGGCTTTTTCAATCGGTTTAGCGAGCACTTTGCCGTATTCAACACCGGGTTGGTCAAAGCTGTTGATATTCCATAGCGCGCCAAGAGTGGCTGCACGGTTTTCATATAGCGCTAAAAGGGCGCCGAGGTAGAACGCATTGAGCTCAGGCAAGAATAAGAGATTGCTTGGGCGATTACCGGGGTAAACATCATTTGGGTTGGCGGCTGCCTTACCGTGTGCCAAAGCCTGTGCTTGAGCCAGACAGTTTGAGAGCAGGATGCGATGATGCGCCACCGCCTCAGGCCGATCACTCATCGGTTTGCGCACAGCAATAAAGTCAATGGGGATGACTTCAGGGCCTTGGTGGAAAAGCTGAAAGTAGGAATGCTGAGCATTACTTCCTGCGCTACCAAATACTACTGGTGAAGAGTGTTTAACGGGTTTACCGTCACGACCAACACTCTTGCCGTTGCTTTCCATATCCAGCTGCTGTAGCCACTTTGGAAACCAATCTAAGGCATCCGCATACGGAATGGCTGCATAAGCTTTGATGCCACGTTTTTCTTGTTGGTGCAGTAGGGCAAGCGCCATGATCACTGGCAGGTTTTGCTCAAGCGGGGCATTTTTAAAATGCAAATCCATGGCATGAGCGCCGGCTAGAAATTCTTCAAAAGTCTTATAGCCATATTGCAAGGCAATTGGTAGGCCAACCGCAGACCATACTGAGTAGCGGCCACCTACCCAATCCCAAAATGGGAAGATGTTGTCCTCTTCAACGCCAAACTCTTTGGCGGCAGGAACGTTCGCTGTAACAGCAAACAAAGAACGTGCAATCTGGCTTTGGGTGCAGCCACTGTTTTTAAGCCAGGCAACGACTGCCTTGGCATTCATGGTGGTTTCTAGGGTGGTAAACGACTTAGAAACAATGATGACGCGGGTGCTATTGGGTTGCGCACGATCTAGGATGCGCGCTAATTCAGCAGTATCGATATTGGCAAGAAAATGCATCCGCATACCGCGGCTTTCAATCTCGGGAACGTGTGCCAAAGCTTCGATAGCCAGACGTGGTCCGAAATCAGAGCCGCCGATACCAATATGAATGACATCGGTAACGCCAACCCATTTATTGCAGAGTGCTTCAATGCGCTGCCAGACTTTGGTTACCGCAGGCATGACATCTTTACCGTCGAGCAAAACTGGTGCTTTAGAAAGATTGCGTAGCGCAGAGTGCAGGGCTGGGCGATCTTCGCTTAAATTGATGTGCTTGCCGGCAAACATGTCGGCAATGAATTCTTCTAGCTTGGATTTTCTGGCGGCAGCAAACAAATCGCTCCACTGCGCGTCATTGATATTTTGATAGGCAGTGTCCAGCACTACGTCTACAGCTGTATGCGCGCTATTGGGCAAATTGTCTGGGGATTGCATGGGTCTAGAAGACATTTCTTGATTTTATCAAGAAGGGCTGGAAAAACCCCTAAAACACTGAAAATGATAGGATTTCGGTATATTCCAGGCAAGGAATGAAAAACCCATAAAAATTGGACAATAGTGGGTAAATAAGTGAGACAAATTCATGGAGCAAATTGACTGTGTAGTGATTGGGGCCGGAGTGGTAGGGCTTGCTGTCGCTCGCGAAATGGCGCTTCAGGGTCGAGAAACCATCTTGCTAGAGCGTGAGAATGCCTTTGGCACGATTAGTAGCGCCCGAAACAGCGAAGTGATTCATGCGGGTATTTATTACCCCAAAGATTCTCTCAAAGCCAAACTCTGTGTCGAAGGTAATCGACTCCTTTATGAATATTGCCGTAGTCACCAGGTAGCTACTCAACCATATGGAAAACTGATTGTGGCTAGTGATGCCACTCAGATGGATGATCTGCAAGCCATTCTGTATAAGGCACAAAACAATGGAGTGCCTGAGATCAAAATGATTTCAGGTGATGAGGCAAGGGCGCTAGAGCCTAATCTGCAGTGCTCGGCAGCGATTCTGTCTTCCTCAACCGGTATTGTGGATAGTCATGGTTACATGTTGTCATTGCTGGGTGGCTTTGAAGATGCAGGCGGCATGATTGCTTATCAATCCCCTTTATTAAGTGCTAAGCCTATTGGCGTAAATGCAGAAGGTGGATTTGAGCTAGAGATCGGCGGGCCCGATGGTATGAAGATTCAAACGAAGCTGCTGATTAATTGCGCAGGTATGAGTGCGCCTGCAGTGGCTCAAAAAATTGAGGGCTTAGAAAAGGATCAAATTCCGAAAGCCTATTTTGCAAAAGGAAACTATTTCTCTCTGTCTGGTAAGTCACCCTTCAAACATTTGATTTATCCGATCCCAGAACCTGGCGGGCTAGGCGTTCATCTCACATTGGACATGGGAGGGCAGGCTAAGTTTGGTCCCGACGTAGAGTGGCTCGATATCGAGACGGAAGGGCAGATTGACTACACGGTCGATCCAAAGCGCGGAGATGGCTTTTATGAGGCAGTCAGGCGCTATTGGCCAGACCTCAAGGATGGCTCATTGCAACCTGATTATTCTGGGGTTAGGGCCAAAATTGTCCCCCCAAATGCCCCGGCCGGAGACTTCTGTTTTGACACCCCCAAAGAACACGGTTTGCATGGACTCTTTAATCTATATGGCTTTGAGTCCCCTGGGCTTACTTCTAGCTTGGCCATAGCCAGGTATTTAGAGGGTCAAATCAAAAGTTCTTTATAATCTAGGGCTTGAATCGAATCGGATTCAAGAAATGGAAGAGTGGCAGAGCGGTTGAATGCACCAGTCTTGAAAACTGGCGAGGATGAAAGTCCTCCGTGAGTTCGAATCTCACCTCTTCCGCCAAATTCTACTAACCACCTGCGGGTGGTTTTTTATTGGTTATCGTTATTGATTGCAGTATGATTTCTTAGGCAAATCAAGCGCCTCAAAGCAGCTTGCAGATAAGCGGTGTGGGCTGATTATAAAAATATTACAAAGTGGAGATGGCGATGTTCTTGAAGAAAATCCTGATTGGAATATTGTCAATTTCATTTATTGCTTCACCAGTATTTGCACAGACAAGCTCTGAGCCCAAACAAAAGAAACCCAACGTTGTTTTCATTCTGGCGGATAACGTCGGGTACGGTGATTTGGGTTCCTATGGTGGCGGTGAGTTACGCGGTGCGCCGACACCACGTGCAGATGAATTGGCTAAAAGTGGATTGCGGTTGACGCAATATCTGGTGGAGCCTGCATGCACACCATCACGCGCTGCATTGATGACGGGGCAGTACTCTATACGTAATGGCTTATCACTGGTTGCTGAACCAGGTACGCCAAACACACTATCAAGCAAAGCCTACACAATGGGCCAATTATTTAAAGATGCAGGCTACGCAACCGCTATCTTTGGAAAGTGGCATCTTGGTGGGGCCTCACAAAGCCTGCCAGGCGCTCATGGCTTTGATCAGTATTACGGAATTCCGCCTGATACTTCATGGGATTCGGCGGCATATGTGCAAATGGCGATTCAAACACACTCATTTGGTAATGTCCCAGATAAAGCCTTATATGACAAAGGTCCGTGGATTAATCAGCAAAAGGGAAATGGACCGCTAGAGCGTGTGAAGCCATACACCATGGCAGTGCGTGCAGAAATTGACAATGAGCTCACTGATAAGTCGATTGCATTCATGAAGCAGCAAAATGCAGCTGGCAAACCATTCTTCCTTTATCTCCCATTTTCAATGGGGCATTCACCGAACCTCCCATCAAAGCAGTTTGCTGGAAAGTCTCGCATTGGCCAGTATGGAGACAAGATGATGGAAGGCGATTATCACGTTGGACAAGTAATGGATGCCCTCAAAGAAATGAATATAGAGGACAACACTATTCTTGTATTTGCGTCTGACAATGGTGGCACCGGCCAATACTTTATGAATTGGGATCGTCTGGGCTTGGGCGCGCCAGACATGGGATCGAACGGTCCGTTTCGCGGCGATCTCGGTGAGCCTACTGAGGGTGCTGTTCGTACCTTCTGCATTATTCGTTGGCCTGGTCATATAGCACCAGGAAGCACTTCGTATGCCATGTTCTCAACCATGGACTTTATGCCGACCTTTGCCAATATTCTGGGTACAAAGCTGCCGTCAGATCGCGCCATTGATGGCGTTAATCAGATAGATGTGCTGAATGGAAAAAGTACCACTGGCAATCGCGAATCTTTGCTTACCTTTATTGGTCCTGATTTAGTTGCTGGGCGCTGGAAGCAGTGGAGATATTATTTCAAAGACATGGCACGAACAGGTACTGGGCAACAGATGGTTGGCGGTATCTATGCGAATGCTGCGCCGATGTACTATCCAAAGTTTTACAACATTGAAATGGATCCACACGAAGATCTACAAATGACCAATTATGGATGGACTGCAGAGCCAATCTTTAAAGTGGTTCAGGAGTATTTGGCTTCTGTTAAAAAATTCCCTAATCCGCCACCTTCTAATGTGACTAATTTTTCACAGCCATTAGGAAAATAGAAGTTTTATTCTCAATTGAATTCACGAATTAAATAGAATGAATAAACTCAAAAGGACTCAACATGTATTGTTCGAGTCCTTTTTTCTCGCAATACTATCGCTATTGCCGATAATGGCTCAGGCCGATGAGGGCGGCGTGCCATTTTGGCTCTCAGGCCAATACGCCAGTATGGCGGCCGTTCCTATGGCTACTGGCTGGTCTCTGGTGGCAATGCCATACTCCTATAGCGGTAGCGCAGATAAATCCAAAACATTCCAACATGGGCAAAGTGTGAATGCTGGATTGAGCGCAAGAGAATCTTTTATGTTGATTCAGCTTGGATATGTCGCAGAGGAAAAGGTACTTGGTGGGCAACCTTACGTTGGTTTGGGTTGGGGGCCTGGTACAAACACCACAACGGCATCAGTTAGCGTTATCAATCCAAATGTGCAATTGAATCGCTCGAATACCAGTAACGGAAGTACCGATATTTATCCGCTAGCAAGCCTGACCTGGAATAAGGGAAATAATAATTTCAAAACCTATATCACTGGCGATATTCCCGTTGGCACCTATAGCCCAACGAGTTTATCTAGTATCGGTATCGGGCATGCGGCGATGGATGCTGGCGGTGGCTATACCTATTTAAACAATACCACTGGCCTTGAGTTTTCTGGCATCGTTGGTGCGACGTATAACTGGCAAAACAATCAAACCAATTACAAAAACGGTATTGACTCACACTTGGATTGGTCTATTTCACAATTTGTATCTCAAAGCTGGCAAGTTGGTATTGCGGGTTATGTTTACTATCAATTAACTGCAGATACTGGCAGCGGAGATAACGTTGGTGCCTTTAAATCACGCGTGTCTGCTGTTGGTCCACAGATCGGATATCTGTTTAATATTGGGGCCAAGCAGGCCTATATTAATGTTCGGGCCTATAAAGAGTTCTGGGCGCAAAATCGGGTCGAAGGCTATGCGACGATTGCAACTGTCAGCATTCCTCTAGGAAAGTGATTTGATGAAAAGATTTCACTATCGTTTCCTGTATGCAGCTTTACTAGTGGCAATCACAATTGGTGCATATTTAGCCTGGAATACATTTTCTGCAAAACCTCAACAGGCAGTTCCACAAATAATCTTGGGCGACGGGGCAAATGGACCTAAAGGCATGGCCTGGGTTCCTGGCGGTGAATTTCTGATGGGAAGCGATCATCAGAAGGCGCAGGCCAATGAGAAACCAACGCATAAAGTGAAGGTGGCTGGATTTTGGATGGAAACTACCCATGTCACAAATGACCAGTTTGCACAATTTGTAAAAGCTACCAATTACAAAACTACGGCAGAGCAAGTTCCGGATTGGGAAACCATTAGTGTGCAGTTGCCACCTGGTACACCTAAGCCGCCAGCCTCGGTTTTTGTTCCAGGTGCAATGGTTTTTGTTGGCACCAAAGCGAAGGTTAATCTCAATGACTACTCGCAGTGGTGGGCATATGTTCCGGGCGCGAATTGGCGCCATCCGACCGGCCCCCAAAGCAATATCAATGGTAAGGGCGACCACCCAGTGGTGCAGGTGAGCTATGAAGATGTCTTGGCTTATGCAAAGTGGGTGGGCAAGCGTATACCTACTGAAGCTGAGTGGGAGTTTGCGGCGCGCGGAGGATTGAATCAAGCGACGTATGTGTGGGGCGATCAGTTAGAGCAGGATGGTAAATTGCCAGCCAATATTTGGGATGTCAAAAAACAGGCATTTCCGGTAGTGAGTCCAAAAGCTGGTGGCGCTATTGGTACAAGTGCGGTTGGAACCTATCCACAGAATGGGTATGGCCTGTTTGATATGACTGGCAATGCATGGCAATGGGTTGCTGATTGGTATCGCAAGGATTATTTTGCAATGCAGGCTAAAGAATTCGGCAATAGCGTTATTAATGATCCAAAAGGACCAGGCGACTCCTATGACCCAGATGATTCTAGCGCTCCAGCGAATGCGCCTAAACGAGTAGTGCGTGGAGGCTCGTTCTTATGTAATGAAGACTACTGCCAGTCTTATCGTCCTAGCGCTCGGCGAGGTGCCGATCCTTATAGCCCAATGTCGCATTTAGGATTTCGCTTGGTAAAGGACGCCTTACCGTAAATGGGTTATGCCTGATGAAGCCCTGCTAACCACCTTCGGGTGGTTTTTTATTAGAAGCTTGCGGCTAAACCTATAGAGGTGCCGTGTACGTTCTGACCAAATTGGTAGCGAAAAACTAAACGAATTCTAGAGAATATCGGATCAGATGCACTTCTATCTAACTCAATGCCAGTGCCGACCGATGAGAGTGAATTAAAGCCTAGTGCACCACGGAGATCCCCGAGAAATTCTGTGTGAGCTAATTCAAACACCGCCCTTAATGGCCTATCCAAAAGAGTGATTGGTGTTGGAACGCGACTGCGAGCCCAGATTGCAGCACTTTGAGAATCTGCGGATCCTTTAACCGCTGTAGATGAATCAAATGATTGCACTGGAATATTGGTGTAACGCAATTCAATATCAATTTCTTGATCAGGCTTGTAGTTTTCATAATCCAGCATGACCGAACCACCAAGGCCGTATGAGTTCATACGACCACCATTCAAAAATTGCATATCAACGCCGGTGCGATTTTGCAGCACTCGTGAGGCAATTGATATATCGCTCTCTAAGTGACCTAGCATCACGTTGGCAATAGGTCTAAAACGCAATTCATTGGTAATTGGGAAGTCCCAGCCGATACCACCCGTACCAGTGATGCTGTTCCAGTGGACGGGAACGGTAACCGAGCTATTCCCAATACCATCACTAAAGTTTGGGTTGTATCGATTGATTGCCATAGTTCCCTCAAGGTAAAGAGGGAAATTGGCGCTAATGCGGTCACCACCACCTAAGGAGATCATTTGTAGATCAGAGTTATCTCCGCCGTTATTGCGTATAGAGAGTGATCCAGTGGTGACATCTGGCGTCAACGAATAGCCTGTAATCGTCATAAAGGCATCCGCTCTTTTCTTTAGGTAGTTATTTGCCGCATTGTAGAGGGCAGATTGGGCATAAGCCTCTCCCAGGGTGATGCCCATCAGCACTGCGCAAGAAAAGAGAAGTCGGGATAGATAAAAATGCATTGGCATGAATTTTAGCTAATCATGTCCGTCGAGTTACGATATAGCCATGAAGATCTTGATCGCCCTGTACTTTTTCATTCTGGCCATTATTCAGACGGGCTTGTTCCTGGGTGTTTATCACTATTACCGCTCCCAGGGATCCGTTAGGCCTAGTCCTTATTGGATGGGGTCGCTGTTAACGAGCATTCTTGCGCTCATTATTTTTGGGGCGGGCATTGTCACCATTTCGGACGTTGCTAAACCAGAATTTAATTTCACAATTGCAAATTCGCTTTTTTATATTGCCGCCATTTTGCAAGGACTCTTCTGTGGGTCTCTAAATCGAGAGATCTCTAAGAAGATCACCATTATTTTTATAGCTTCCGCAATCCTTTTTGCAATTACTTTTGAATTGTTACGTATTCATTCCAATTTTGAAATTCGCACTGCATTTATGTGCATTCTTACTAGCATCCTATATGCCTGGCAAATTATTGAATTAAAGACAAAGCGAAAGAATTCTCCATCGCGGCAATTACTGTATTTGCAATTCGCCAGCACTGGAGAGTTGTTTTTTGCAATGGGGCGTCTGGCCATTCTCATTATTACCTCACTGGCCATACGTGAAGTAGAGCAAATCCCTCAGATATTGATTCTCTTTACGATTACGCAGCTGGTCATGAATACCTTGTCTTATATCGCTATCGGCGGTTATTGGGCGGAGCGTATAGCAGTTAGTAATGCTCAATCTAAAACGGAGAACCAAGAGATTAGGGCGCTACTGCAAGAGCGCGAAAATTTGATTAATTCATTGTTAAAGGCCAACAAGACGGCGGCCACTGGGGCTTTGTCAGCTTCTATTGCTCATGAATTAAATCAGCCCTTGGGGGCGAGCAGCTTAAATATTCAGTTTTTGCAAAAGAAATTAACTGATGGACAGATGAACCCCGAGCTCCAGGCAGAAATATTAAATACCTTACTTTCAGATAATGAGCGAGCAGCTAATATTATTCGCACCCTAAGATCTGTTTTTGCAGACGAGCGCATTGAAAGTGCCGACGTCGATTTAAGTCTTTTAATTAATGACGTGCTGAGTATTGCAAGGCCGGAGATTGTTTCAAAGCAAATCAAAGTAAGGCAATCACTTCCGCCAAACCTTGTTGTGCAAACAAATCGTAGCGAAATTCAGCAGGTGCTGTTGAATTTACTCAATAACGCTATCCAGGCTTTAGCAGCCTCTAAGCAGGCCGCTAAAGAAATTGTGATTGAAGGGCGCTTCACCGAGTCCGGCGTGGAATTGTCGATTGCTGATAATGGCGACGGTGTTCCTGTTCAGGCTCAGGCCAATTTATTTGAACTCTTAGTTGATAGTCAGAAGAAGGGTATGGGTTTAGGGCTTTGGTTATGCAAGCACATCGTGATGCGCCATGGTGGAACGATTCATTACGAACCCAATCTGCCAAGTGGCGCAAGGTTCATCATTCAGCTTCCTATTGCATCTAAGGCAATCTAGTTTTAATCTACAGTTGCAACTATCTATTAGCTCTTAAGCTAATTGCCATTGAAGCATCCAAACATATCATTCAAAGTATTAAGTACTTTTTTAGGAATATTGAGATGAATATCAAGCTTACTCAAATTGCATTGGCAGCTTCATTGCTTTCTTCCGGGCTTCTGATGGCTGCTGGTGGGGGCGGTGTTATTGCTGATCCAGGCGCAATGCAGGGCAAACACTTTGATACCAAGGGTAAGGCGCCATCTAGTTTTACGGTGGAGCTCCAGAATGGTTTACGCAAGACATTGCCATTTGAAGATAAGCGCGATTTTGAGGAATCTAAAAAAGGCTTTATCGCTGCACCTCCATATAAAACCATCATGGCCGATGCTGGAAACGTTGCCTGGGATATGGGCAGTTATGAGTTCTTATTGCAAGGTAAAGATTTTGATAGCGTGCATCCTTCGTTGCAACGTCAGGCCATTCTGAATATGGGCTACGGCCTCTATGAAGTGGTGCCAGGAAAGATCTATCAAGTTCGTGGCTTTGACTTGGCCAATATTAGCTTTATCAAAACAAATTCTGGATGGATCGTATTTGATCCATTGACTGCCAAAGAAACTGCACGCGCAGCACTTGAGCTTGTAAATGAAAAATTAGGCAAGCGACCAGTGGTTGCAGTGGTGTATTCACATTCACATGGGGATCACTTCGGTGGTGTGCGCGGCGTAGTGGATGAAGCGGATGTAAAAAGCGGCAAAGTTAAAGTCATTGCACCTATTGGCTTTATGGATCATGCCGTGGCTGAGAACGTCTATGCCGGCAATGCCATGACCCGGCGCATGTATTTTCAATATGGCGTCTTATTGCCCCGCAGCCCATTTGGTCACGTTGACCAGTCAATTGGTAAAAATACAGCAGCCGGTAATCTAGGTTTAATCGAGCCTAACGTTTACATTACTCAGCCATACGAAACTATGAACGTCGATGGCGTGGAGATGGAGTTCCAGAACACGCCTGGTACAGAAGCGCCTGCGGAGATGAATACCTATTTCCCGCAATTTAAAGCATTTTGGGCTGCTGAAAATATTACCGCGACGATTCACAATATCTATACCTTGCGCGGCGCCTTGGTGCGAGACTCTCTCGCTTGGTCTAAAAACATCAACAATGCTTTATATCGTTATGGCACGCAAAGTGAAGTCATGTTTGCTTCGCATAGCTGGCCACGTTGGGGTAATGAGCGCATTCAGGAAGTAATGCGCACCCAAAGAGATAGTTATGCACATTTACACAACGAAGTTTTGCATTTGGCTAACAATGGCGTCACGATTAATGAGATTCAGAATGTCTATAAGCAACCAGAGAGCCTCAAGAAGCAATGGGCGGCTCATAGCTATCACGGCTCAGAAGAGCACAACAGTCGCGCCGTCATTAACCGTTATCTTGGCTATTGGGATGCAAACCCTGCAACCTTGGCGCCGTTATCGCCTAGAGATTCCGCCCCTTTATATGTAGAGATGATGGGTGGATCTGGAAAGATTCTCGCCAAGGGTAGGGACCTTTATAAACAAGGTAAGTATCGCGAAGCAATGGAGATTGTGAATAAGCTGGTTTACGCACAGCCTGACAACACTCCCGCTAAAGACTTACTGGCTGATATCTTTGAGCAAATTGGCTATCAAAAGGAAAGCCCCAGTATGCGCAATAGCTTCTTGGGTGCTGCCTATGAACTACGCCACGGTATGCCAACAGGCGCATCGCCAAAATCAAATGGCCCTGACATGATTAAAGCGATGAACACGGAGTTATGGCTCAATTCATTGGGAATCAGCTTGGATAGCAAGAAGGCTGCCGGTATGAACTTCACAATTAACTTATCAACACCGGATAACGGCGAAAAGTTCATTGTGGAGATGAGCAACTCTGCTTTGACTAACATTAAGGGTCAGCAAGCCAAGAATCCAACGCTATCTATAACTCTGAATCGCAGTGATTTAGAGCGAGTGATGGGCGGTCAAACAACGTTTGAGCAATTGCAGGCTGAGGGTAAGGCGAAGTTTGATGGTGATCGCAAGGCTTTTGACCAACTCAAGAGTGCGCTCACTGTATTTAAGCCAGATTTTGAGTTAATGCCAGGTACTAAGTCTAAGCAGACACCAAAACCGGTCAATACAAAACCACAAGATCCGTTTACTGCCCAAGAATTGGCAATTACTGCTGGAGAGTAAGGGTTGATTAAGAAGGTTGATTAAGAAGGTTGAGAAAGAAATAAAAAAGGACTTGAAGAAGTCCTTTTTTATTGTGTGCTGCAAACCAAGTGCTCAGTAGTTAATTGAGGTCTACCTGGAGTTTTGCATCCTTCACCAACTTCGCCCACTGATTGCGATCTTTGGTGATGAATTTGCTAAAGGCTGCCGGTGTGCCGCCACCGTCTTCTGCGCCAACCTCGGCCAATTTAGCTTGGATTTCAGGTTTACGTAGAACGGTATTTACGTCAGCATTAATTTTGTCCACAATTTTTGGATCCAATTTAGCAGGGCCCATCAATCCGTACCAAGCGGTAGCTTCAAAACCAACATAACCCAATTGCTCCATGGTTGGTACGTTCGGGTAAGCAGGTGAACGTTTTGTGCGGGTCTGCGCCATTGGAATAACTTTGCCGCTTTGAATGTGTGGTGTCGCTGCGCCCATGGTTTCAAAGGTGTAGTTGATGTGACCAGCCATCAGATCTACTAACACAGGGCCACTACCTTTATAAGGGATATGTAAGGCCTGTGTACCAGCCATATGCATAAAGAGTTCATAGGCCAGGTGTTGTGTGCTGCCATTGCCGGCAGAGCCAAAGGTCACCTTGCCTGGATTCTGTTTCATGTAGGCAACAAGATCTTTTACATTTTTAGCGGGTGCATCGACATTGGCAATCAGAATGTTGGGTGTAATTCCTAATAGAACGATGGGGGTAAAGTCTGTGCTCGCGTTATAGGGCATTTTTTGTCCTAAAGCCGGAATGATGGACATTGCATTGACGTGAGCTAGGCCCAATGTATAGCCATCAGGAGCAGATTTGGCTACAAGATCAGCCGCAATCGTGCCAGCTGCACCGCCGCGATTATCAATAACAACTTGTTGGCCCCACATTTGAGAGAGGTTGATTGCAATGACGCGTGCAATAGCGTCGGAGCCGCCGCCAGGGGGGAAGCCAACGATGAGTTTGATCGGTTTGTCTGGCCAGCTTGCTTGAGCAATAGCGGCTTGTGAAAACGAAAAGGAGCTTATTGCGAAGGCGATGCAAACCAATAGGCGAGAGCGGATAAGGCTCTTTAAATCGTGATGAATCATGAATTGTCTCCGAGGCGGATTGTTATATTTATTAAGCGGTTTACTTTAACCGAGAAATATCTCTTGGAGATTATTGAGGTAGCGTAAACCCTGATCAGTTGCCTTGAGTTTGAGGGGGTTTTCATCCAGCAATCCCTTTTTACTGGCTTCAGCAAGACCTTTGCTAATAACGCTTAAAGGTAGGCCCGTACGCTCGCTAAAGGTATGGGTGTCGACACCATCAGTTAGTCGCAAGGTATTGAGCATGAACTCAAAGGGGAGATCTTGCGCGTTTATTTCTTTGGATTCTATTAAGGCATTGCCTTGAGTTTCCATCGCCTGCATATAAGTCTCTGGGTGGCGCTCCCGCACCTGGCGGGTAATTTTTCCGGGGAAAGAAATCTTCCCATGCGCCCCAGCACCAATGCCAATGTAATCTCCGAAGCGCCAGTAGTTGAGATTGTGTTTGCACTCTTGTTCTTTTTTGGCATACGCCGAAACTTCATAACGTTTGTATCCAGCTTTTTCAAGTAAAGCTAAGTTTTGCTCAAAGATGGCATCAATCTCATCGTCATTTGGTAGCTTGGGCGGAAAGCTGGCAAAGTACGTATTGGGTTCTAGTGTGAGGTTATAAAAAGACAGGTGTGGAGTATTGAAGGAGAGCGCCATTTCTATATCGGCTTTAGCCGCTGCAAGAGTTTGATTGGGTAAGCCGTACATCAAGTCCAAATTCACCGACTTAAAGTGTTTTAAGGCAATATCAATCGCACGTTTTGCTTCGGCGCCATTATGGATGCGACCCAGCGCCTTAAGTTGTTCATCTTGAAAGCTCTGAATACCCAAAGAGATTCGGTTAATGCCTGCCTTTGCAAAGCCCACAAGCTTATCTGTCTCTACAGAGCCTGGGTTTGCCTCCATCGTAATTTCAGCATCAGGCTCTAAAGTCACTCTGGCGCGAATGGCGGAAAGTAATTCATCCATACCCTCTGGTGAAAGTAGGCTTGGTGTACCGCCGCCAATAAAAATACTGTGGACATGCCGACCCCAAATATTAGGTAGCTCAGTTTCTAAATCTGTAATGAGTGCTTTGATATAGCGCTGCTCATCAAACCCCGCTTTACCAAATCCATCTTTAATTTGATGAGAATTGAAATCACAATAAGGACACTTCTTTTCACACCATGGGAAGTGGATATAGAGGGCCAGTGGCGGCAACGCTGTGAGCGTGACTGTATTGGGGCTACTGTTAATCACGATCAGAATCTTTAAGCGCGTGACTTCAATTGCACAATAAGCTCTCGCAAAGCTTGGCCGCGATGGCTAATAAGATTCTTTTGCGCAGGATCCAGTTCGGCCGCAGTGAGATTGAGCTCGGGAATATAGAAGTGCGGGTCGTAGCCAAAACCATTAGACCCTTTGGGCTCCGTAATGATTTGCCCATGCCAGCGCGTTTGCACAATCAGTGGCTCTGGATCATTTGCACTGTTTACAAAAACGAGGGCGCATACATAATGCGCACCCCGATCTGCTTGGCCATTTAAGTCTGAAACAAGCTTTTGATTATTTGCGCCATCGTTTGCAGGCTCGCCTGCAAATCGTGCAGAGAACACGCCTGGCTTTCCGTCTAAGGCATGCGCGCAAATGCCGGAGTCATCCGCCAGAGCGGGCAAGCCACTAGCAGAGCTAGCGTGACGTGCCTTGGCTAAGGCATTTTCTACAAAAGTTAAATGAGGCTCTTCGGCTGACGGAATGCCTAATTCACCTTGCGTGATGACCTGAAAATTCAGTGGGGCTAAAAGCGCCTGAAATTCCTTCAGCTTGCCAGCATTGTTGGAGGCGAGAACAATTTTCTGCATCAATAGAATCGGTTATTTAAATGCGTCAATTTGTAGCTGCGTCAATTCATGAATGCCTTGCTCTGCAAGATCAATCAAGGCATTCAGTTCTGCTCTAGAGAAGGCTGCGCCCTCTGCTGTTCCTTGAACTTCGATGATGCCGCCTTTGCCAGTCATAACAACATTCATATCGGTATCGCAAGAAGAGTCTTCTGGATAATCTAAATCTAATACAGGGGTGCCTTGATAGATGCCAACAGAAATTGCTGCAACGCTATCAATAATTGGATCTTGTTTTAGGGTGCCACTTTTGAGTAATTGGTTCACTGCATCTCTTGCCGCAACATAGGCGCCTGTAATAGAGGCTGTGCGAGTACCGCCGTCTGCTTGCAAAACGTCGCAATCCAAATGAATAGTGCGCTCACCCAATATCTTCAGATCAAAAACACTGCGCATAGAGCGGCCAATGAGACGCTGAATTTCTTGTGTGCGACCAGATTGTTTGCCGCGGGCTGCTTCGCGATCACTTCGAGTGTGGGTAGAGCGGGGGAGCATGCCGTACTCTGCGGTAACCCAACCTTCACCTGAGCCTTTTTTATGTGGCGGAACCTTTTCTAAAATACTGGCCGTACAAAGCACCTTGGTATCGCCAAACGCGATTAGTACAGAACCTTCAGCATGTTTGGTAAAAGCCCTGGAAATAGTGACCGGTCTTAAGTCTTTCGGTTTGCGACCGCTGGGACGGCTGATATTGGCTGTAGAGGGGCTGGTTTGGGTGCTCATGGGTCAAGTCCTAAGGGTGGGCTGCAATTGGTTTGAAATTCGGTCTATGCGTCTATAAAGAATCTACAATGTCCATATGATATCGAGCATGACTGGTTATGGCAGCGCTTCTCGCCAAGTCTCCCTAGGAGCGGGCGTAGTTGCTGATCTGCAGGTGGAATGTCGGGCTGTTAACAGCCGCTTTCTGGATTTGGGCTTTCGTCTTCCGGACGAGTGTCGAGGGGCGGAGCCTGCCTTGCGTGAGATGGCTACACAAAGCCTTTCTCGAGGCAAAGTTGAGTTTCGGGCCGCTTGGCGCGTAAACAGCGGGGCTGCTGGTGCCGCCAAGAGTAATCCGCATGCCCTCGGTGCAATTAATAAAGACCGCTTAGACGCACTTTATACCTTGCAAGAAAAGGCCCAGGATGCCTTTCCAAAGGCTCAAGAACTCAGCATTGCAGAAGTATTGCGTTGGCCTGGTGTTGTATCCGAGCCTAGAGGCGAAGAAGATGGCTGGATGAGCGCAACGGTAGAGGCCGGTCGCGCTGCTTTGGGCGCTTTGATGGAAAGCCGTCATGCAGAAGGCAAGGCCTTGATTGGCGTTCTGACCAATATCACTACCAAAATGCGGGAGATCGTTAAAACGATTGAACCCAAAGTGCCTGTTTATGTAGCCCAGTATCAAGAAAAGCTGACTGAGCGCTTATCGGAAGCGTTGGCTGCACAAGAGCAGGCTAAATCTGGCGCAGAACTGATGGAGCGCATTCGTCAAGAGGTTGTTCTCTATGCGGTACGTATTGATGTTGCCGAAGAATTTGCGCGCCTCAAAACCCACCTACAGGCAGTAGATAATGCACTGGCTGGCAAAGGCCCTGTAGGCAAGCGCTTAGACTTTTTGATGCAAGAGCTCAATCGTGAAGCTAACACCTTAAGCTCTAAATCTGTTTCTGAAGAGTGCACTCAAGCAGCGCTTGAGCTCAAGCTATTAATTGAGCAGATGCGCGAACAAGTTCAAAACTTAGAGTAATCCGTACAATTTACAAATGACCAGCCCCATCTCGACCCCCTCATACCAAGGCAGCATGTTGATGATTGTTGCGCCTTCTGGTGCAGGCAAATCTTCGCTGGTGAATGCATTGCTAAAAGATGATGCTGGACTCAAACTTTCTTTATCCACCACTACACGTGCGCCAAGGCCAGGTGAAGTAGATGGCAAGGACTATCGCTTTGCTAGCAAAGAAGAGTTTATTAGCGAAAGAGATCAAGGGCACTTTTTGGAGTGGGCAGAAGTGCACGGCCATTTTTATGGCACTTCAAAACCTTGGATCGAATCTCAAATGCAAGCAGGTAGCGATGTCATGTTGGAGATCGATTGGCAGGGCGCACAACAAATACGCAAAATTATTCCAGCGGTGCAATGGATCTTTATTTTCCCGCCATCTATTGAGGCTTTAGAAGAGCGCCTACGCAAACGTGGTCAGGATGATGAGGCGACGATTCAGCGCCGATTGGCGGCTGCCCATGTAGAGTTATTGCATGCCCATGAGGCTGATTACATCGTGGTAAATGACTCCTTTGATCAGGCCTTGGTAGACCTGAAGCATATTTTGGCCTCCAGCCGCCTGCGCTCAGGGCCCAGTATGGCTAGAAACCCAGCCCTTTTAAAGCGACTCGGGGTCTAATCAGTTATCCTATAGGTATTGAAGCTAAATTAAGTGAGTTCCGCATGGCCCGTATTACTGTAGAAGATTGCCTTAAAACCATCCCAAATCGTTTTGAATTAGTTTTGGCTGCGACTTATCGCGCTCGCCAATTAGTTCAAGGTCACTCTCCACGTGTTGAGTCAAGAGACAAAGCCACTGTAGTTGCCTTACGTGAAGTTGCAGCTGGCGTGACTGACCGTGACATGTTGACCAAAGTTCCTTTGTAATTTAGGAGTTCCGGTGTGGAGCTCCCTTTAGGAACAACCAAAACATCGGAATTAGCAGGAGGGGTCTCGTCCACCGAGGCCTCGCTTGGAAACCTCCAAGCAGATCTGTTGGACTCTCCATCAGACTCAGATACTCAAGGCGGTAAAAAATCAATCATTGCGTCTTTGTTGGCGCAATCGAGTCGTCATTTGTTCGGCCCAACTTCGGCTCCGAGCACACCTTTAAAACATCAAGTTGTTTCTATTGAAGGTTTGATTTCTAAACTGGGCTATCTCAAACCAGAAGAAATTGCACAAGTTAAAAAAGCTTTTCAGTTTTCAGATGCAGCACATCTAGGTCAGTATCGCCATAGTGGTGAGCCTTACATTACCCATCCAGTAGCGGTGGCTGAGCTCTGCGCCACTTGGCGTCTTGATGCGCCATCGATCATGGCTGCATTGCTGCATGACGTGATTGAAGATACCGGCTGTACCAAAGCCGATTTAGTGGAGAAGTTTGGTACCAAGGTTGCTGAGCTCGTTGAGGGCCTTACTAAGCTTGATAAATTAGAGTTTCAGAGTCATGCAGAGGCGCAAGCTGAGAGCTTTCGCAAGATGTTTATGGCAATGGCCCGTGACGTGCGGGTTATTTTGGTCAAGCTGGCTGATCGCACGCACAATATGCGCACCTTGGATGCTGTACCCATGGCCAAGCGCCGTAGGGTAGCTGCTGAAACAATTGAGATTTACGCGCCTATCGCCCATCGTCTTGGCCTTAACGTTATTTATCGCGACTTACAAGATCTGAGCTTTCGCTATTCCATGCCCATGCGTTTTCGGGTTATCGAAGGCGCTGTTAAACGGGCGCGTGGCAATCGCAAGGAGATGGTCGAAAAGATTTTGCAAGCATCGCGTATGGCTTTTGCAAAAGCCAATCTCGATGTTGATTTGCGCGGGCGTGAAAAGACCTTATTCAGCATTTACACCAAAATGCGCAATAAGCATCTCAGTTTTTCTCAGGTGCTTGATGTATATGCATTCCGTGTAACGGTCGGCAGTATTGATGAGTGCTATCGCGCTCTAGGCATATTGCATTCGCTTTACAAACCTATGCCTGGCAAGTTTAAGGATTACATTGCTATCCCTAAGCTCAATGGCTATCAGTCATTGCACACCACCTTGTTGGGGCCTTCTGGCGTTCCTGTGGAGTTTCAAATCCGTACAACCGATATGCATGCGGTCGCGGAGGCGGGTGTAGCGGCTCACTGGGCTTATAAGGATGGCTCTCCTGATATGAGTGAGGTGCAAAACCGCGCTCATCAGTGGTTGCAATCCTTGATTGATATTCAGGATAGTAGCGGCGACTCTCAGGAGTTCTTGGAGCATGTGAAGATTGATTTGTTCCCGGATGCGGTATATGTGTTTACGCCAACTGGACAAATTCGCGCTCTACCAAGAGGCGCTACCGCTCTAGACTTTGCTTACTCCATTCATAGTGACCTCGGAAATACCTGTGTCGCCGTCAAAATTAATGGCTTGCAGTTGCCATTACGCAGTGAGTTAAAAAACAGCGACATTATTGAAGTGATTACCTCAGCTAGCTCACAACCGAATCCAGGTTGGTTGGCATTTGTACGCACCGGTAAAGCACGCGCCTCAATACGCCACTCATTAAAAACAAAGCATTATTCAGAGTCCCTCCAATTAGGCGAAAGACTCTTGGCCAACGGCCTGCGCCAACAAGGTGTTGATGCGGCGCTATTGACCCCAGAGATTTGGGAAAAGCTGATGCATTGGACGGGCGATAAAACGCGCGAGGAAGCTTGCGTCAATATTGCTTTAGGTCGTCGCTCAGCTCAAGAGTTGGCAATTCGTCTTAAGATTTTGATTGACGATGAGGGCGGCTCAGAGCAAATGCGCCTTGGTGCGGCTGATTGGGTAGCTCCGAATCAGGAGATGAATCACCATCAGCGTCAAGCCATTCTGGTGGATGGCCGCGAGGGGAACTCCATCCACTTTCAGAGTTGCTGTCATCCCATCCCTGGCGATAACATCATCGGCTATCTAGGCAAGGGCGAGGGGTTGCAGGTTCACACTAATGATTGCCCAATCGCTTTGCGTATGCTTTCTAAAGATAATGACAAGTGGGTCGAGGTCGAGTGGGGCAAAGATGTCAATCGCGAGTTCGAGGTAGATCTTGCAATCGATACCCGTCAGGGTAAGGGTGTATTGGCACGCGTTGCTAGCAGCGTCACTTCCGCAGACTCCAACATCATGAATGTGTCGATGGAGGACCGTTTTAAAGAAGATTCAGTCACTATTCGATTTACGATTCAGGTCTACGATCGTTTGCATCTCTCTAAGGTAATGCGTAGTCTGCGTACCAATCCAGATGTGATGCGCGTTACCCGTACTAGAGCTACCTAGTAACAAACCAAAATCAAACTAAAGCACCAAGGCCCTACAGATATTGAACATCTAGGATTTCAATTTCACAAGGGCCGGTTGGCGTTTGGATAAATACGCAGTCACCAATTCTTGCTTTGATTAACGCCTTGGCAATGGGTGAAACCCAACTGACATGCCCTTTATCGAGATCGACCTCATCCACGCCAACAATGGTGATGCCAGTCTCTTTTCCGCTCTCTGGACCGTCTAGCGGGGAGTAGGTAACTGTAGCCCCAAAGAAGACCTGGTCAGCATCGGATTCCCCGGATTTTCGGGCTGAATTATCGACAACCACAGCAAATTCCAGGCGTTTATTGAGGAAGCGAATCCGCCGGTCTATCTCCCGAAGGCGCTTTTTTCCATAGATATAGTCACCATTTTCAGAGCGGTCGCCGTTGCTGGCTGCCCAGTGAACCACCTTTACAACCTCGGGCCGATCAAGGTTTAGGAGCTGTAGGAGCTCACTTTTGATGCGTTCGTGACCAGCGGGTGTGATGTAGTTCTTCTCTTCCATGGCATAATTATGGCTGTTGCGGCTGTAGCTCAGCTGGATAGAGTACTTGGCTACGAACCAAGGGGTCGTGGGTTCAATTCCTGCCAGCCGCACCATCTCATACAGGGCCTAGTTGAAAAACTAGGCCCTTTTTCTTTTTTTGGCGTTTTTTATATCTTTCACACAGATCCCTTATAGTTTGTCTATGAGCATTTCTACAGCCATTTCCCCTGTTTCCGAGTCCCCGGTTGCGGTTTGGTCCCAACCAGACAACGCAACTGCAAAAGTGACTCTGAGCGGGACCGTAAATGTCTATTCATTGGGTGGCACGTGGTCTCACATTCGTGAATCGCAAGATGCCTGGTTAAAGCAAGGCGACGCAAAAAGTAAATCCTTAGTTTTTGATGCATCACAAGTTGCTTCCTTAGATGGTGCCGGCATTGCATTTTTGATTGGTATTCAAGAGGCGCAGCAAAAGGCTGGCGCTAAATTTGAAGTGCAGGGTCTTGATACGCGCTATCAGCCATTGCTTAAAGAATTTGATCCGATTGCAAATTTATTTCCGGCTCCAGTAGAAAAGCCCAAAAGAAGTTTCGTGGTCAGCACTGGTATGGCTACGCAAAATCTATTAGATGATGCAAAAGGCTTAATCACATTTACGGGGCATCTAGCAGCAGACTTAGTTTGGTCTATTCGTCACATTAAACAAGTGCGTTGGGGTGATTTTGTGAATGCCGCAGTAGAGGCGGGCATTGCAGCCTTACCAATCATTGGCTTGGTTTCCTTTTTGATCGGTGTGATTCTGTCCTTTCAGGCGGCTATCGGCATGAAGCAGTTTGGGGCAACCACCTTTGTAGGCCCCCTGGCAGCGCTTGGGATTGTTCGTGAGATGGGCCCTTTAATTACCGCCATCTTATTGGCTGGCCGTTCATCCGCCGCGTTTGCTGCGGAGATTGGCACGATGACTGTCAACAGTGAGGTGGATGCATTGGTAACCGGCGGCCTTAGTCCGATTCGATTCTTGGTGGTACCAAGAGTATTGGCTGGCATTTTGGTTGCGCCTATCTTGACTCTCTTTGCAGATATTGTGAGCGTCATCGCATCGATGTTCACGATGTTAATTTACGGCATTCCATTTATTAACTTTTACAACGGCATGATTAGTGCAGTTGATGTGGAAGACGTGCTTTCCGGCTTGGTTAAGGCAACGATGTTTGGCGTCGTTGTCTCGGCAATGGGATGCTTGAGGGGTATGCAGACAGGAACCGGGGCAGCTGCCGTAGGTATCTCTGCAACGCGTGCTGTGGTTAGCAGTATTGTGATGATTGTGATTGTTGATGGCATCTTCGCCGTTATTTCCTACAAGACGGGTTTCTGATGAATACACCAGTTACCACTCCAGCAAGCGCATGCGCCATTGATGTAAAAAATCTTACCGTAGGGTATGGATCCAATGTACTGATGAAGGATCTCAACTTCACAGTGAATAACAGCGAGATCTTTGTCATTTTGGGCGGATCTGGCTGTGGCAAATCTAGCCTACTCAAAAACCTCTTTGGTTTATATCAACCCTTATCCGGTGATGTGTTGATTGAAGGTCAAAACATTACTAGTGCTGTAGGAGCTGAGCGTCAAAAGATTATGACCAGCTTTGGAGTGATGTACCAGCAGGGCGCCTTATTCGGTTCGATGAATCTTCTCGACAACGTCACCTTGTTTATGCAGGAGTACACCCAGCTAACGCAAAACCAAATGGATCTCTTGGCTCGCTGCAAATTAGATTTAGTGGGCTTGTTGCCGTATGAGACTTACATGCCCAGTGAGATCAGCGGCGGTATGCAAAAGCGGGCAGCGATTGCTAGAGCAATGGCGCTTGATCCGAAGATTCTCTTCTTGGATGAGCCATCTGCCGGTCTTGACCCTATTACATCGGCAGACTTAGATCAAACCATTATGGATTTGTCTAAAAACCTGGGAATTACCTTTGTAATTGTTTCGCACGAATTGGCAAGCATTTATGCCATTGCCGACAAGGTCATCATGCTAGATAAAACTGCTAAGGGCATCATTGCCGAAGGTGATCCAAAAGTATTACGTGATACCTGCACCGATCCACGCGTGCATCAATTCTTTAATCGCATTACGACTAGGGACGCAGCATGAGTAATAATTCCAATCCTAATTATTTTCGCTTAGGCGTTTTTGTGCTCGCAGCAATCGGTGTTTTGATTGCCGTGATATTAATTTTTGGCTCGGGTCAATTATTCAAAAAATCGTTCATGGTGGAAACCTACATTAAGCAGTCTGTGACGGGCCTAGATACTGGCGCTGCGGTCAGGTTCAGGGGTGTAAAGATTGGTCAAGTAACCATGATTGGGCTATCAGGCGACATCTACGAAGATGACGTGCCATTTCAGGAGCGCCGTCAATATGTTGTAGTACGGATGCAGATTGTTGGCGAAACAGTTAACGAAGATCTCATTAAAGAGTTTGTTAAAAACAATTTGCGAGCCCAAGTTAAATCTCAGGGCATTACTGGTGTGAACTATATTGAATTTAACTTCACTCCAACTGCTAATACCTATACGCCATTGCCATACGAATGGAAGCCCAAATACCCTGTCATTCCTTCTTTACCTAATCAAGCCGACCAAATTATTGAGGGTGTCCAAAAGTTGATTGACGGAATGAATCAACTCAACATCAGCGGTACGCAACAGAAATTTGATGCGTTATTGGGTAACCTCAATACATTAATGGCTGGCGATGGTAAAGACAATCAAGGCTTAGTGCGCTCCGTTAAGGAGATGAATGTCATTCTCGAGCGCATAGCCAAAGTCACCGATAAAGATGAGTTGAATATTTTGATGCGCGAATTAGTCGGTACGATGGTCGCATTGCGTCAAACCGTAACCAGCATCCAGGGTGATACGCATTTGACGATGGAAAATCTGAAGCAGACTAGCGAGCAGCTTAATGAATTCTCAAGAATTGCTAGCCAATCACCTTCAAGCCTGATTTGGGGTGAGCCACCACAAAAAATCACCTTGCCCATGAATGGCACACAAGGACAAGCGGGAGCCCAAAAATGATTAAACGTTTCCTATTGCTTGCTGCTATTTTTGTTCTGAGCGCATGTTCATTGCCAACCCGCTCCCCAGTGACCCCCACAAGTTGGATGGTTTCTCCGGACAGAACTGGCGAACCTAGGCAGGCTCGCACGCAATTTTGGTTAAAGGTGGGCTCAGTGTCTGTTGCGCCACCATTTGATGGAAAGTCTTTGGTCTATCGCTTGAGTGATCAGCGTTACGAGAAGGATTTTTACAATGTTTACGCAACTATTCCAGCCGAGATGATCGGCAATGCTGAACGCCAATGGCTGAATAAGGCGAATATTTTTGCGGCTGCAGTAGGGCAGGGAAATAGCTTCTTCCCTTACTACACTGTGCAGGCAACTGTGAACGAGTTTTATGGCGACTATCGCGTTAGACCAGAAGCTGTTGTGAGCATCGAATTTTTCTTAACGGTAGAGCATGGCGGTAAAAAAGGGAATCCCTTACTTGGTGCAAATCGCTATACCAAGCGCGTAGTGCTCAAAGACAATACCCCTGAGGCCCTCGTTTTGGGTCAACAACAAGCGCTTGCAGAAATCTTTAAAGAGTATGAAGAGCGGCTTTACAAGTATTCCGCAAACTTACCAACGCCTTTAGGACAGTAAATGACTAAATTTTCTATTCGTAAAACTATGCCGCTTAAGTTCGCGCAATTATTGCTTACCTCTTTTGCTGTTGGTGCCTTTGGTTTGGTGCATGCGCAAAGCTTTCCTACTAAGCCTATTCGTCTGGTGGTTCCATTTGCGCCTGGCGGCAGTACCGATATCATTGCTCGCGCCGTTGGTGACGCTTTAGGTCGTCAATTAGGCCAGCCAGTCATTGTTGAGAACAAAGCGGGTGGCGGTGGTTCTGTTGGTGCGCTTGAAGTCATGAGAGCCCCTAAGGATGGCTATACGATTGGTATGGCTACCGTATCAACAACAGCAGCTAATCCTGCGATCAATCCAAAGATTGGTTACGACCCTATTACCGATTTCACGCCCATCAGCAATATTGCTGCTACTCCGAACATCATTGCTGTGAATCCATCTTTTCCGGCAAAAGACTTTAAGGCCTTCATGGAAGTGCTGAAAGCTAATCCAGGTAAGTACTCCTATTCAAGTTCTGGCACTGGCGGCATCGGTCATTTGCAAACAGAATTGTTTAAGAGCCTAACTGGCGTTTTTATTGTTCACATTCCTTACCGTGGAGCAGGGCCAGCGCTAGCCGATACCGTAGGCGGTCAAGTTTCTATGATTTTTGACAATCTGCCTTCATCTTTGCCTTTCATCAAGGATGGCAAGCTTGTGCCGATTGTGATTGCGGCGCCTAAACGGTTAGCTCAGCTTCCCAATGTTCCGACATTTGCTGAAGTGGGTTTAGCACCAGTAAACCGCATGGCTTATTACGGCTTCTTGGGCCCTGCTGGAATGCCTAAAGATATTGTTGATAAATACTATGCGGCATTACAAAAGGTGGTTACAGATCCTGCGGTGAAAAAGCGGATTGAAGATACTGGTTCAATCATCAACGTGAATGGCCCAGACGCTTTTGCAAAAGAAATTAAAGCGGAATACACCGTTTATAAAGAAGTTGTTGCAAAACAAAAATTGCAGTTAGATTAATAAAAACTATAAATAGTCGTTTGGAGGCAGTATGGATTTAGGTATTCGAGGTAAGGTTGCATTGGTTATTGCGTCTAGTCGCGGCTTAGGCCAGGCTATGGCCGTTTCTTTGGCGCGTGAAGGTGTGAAGGTAGCTGTTACTGGACGCAGTGCTGAGGGACTGCAAAAGTCAGTTGAATTGATTGAGGCTGCTGGCGGTAAAGCGTTGGCTCTGAACTGGGATCTTTCTGACGCCTCCGTAATTGACGGCCTCGTTTCCAAAGTGGAAAAAGAATTAGGTCCGGTCGATATTCTGATTAACAATACCGGCGGTCCTCCACCAACACCTGCGGCTGGCCAAGACCCTGCTTTATGGCAGAAATCTTTCAATGACATGGTTCTATCGCTTATTGCGATTACTGATCGCGTTCTCCCAGGCATGAGAGAGCGCAAGTGGGGTCGCGTGATCACGAGTACCACCTCTGGCGCAATTGCCCCAATTAAAAATCTAGCGATATCCAATACCTTGCGTGCTGCCTTGCTAGCCTGGTCTAAAACCTTGGCAGCGGAAGTTGCTGCTGATGGCGTTACGGTCAACATCATCATGCCTGGCAGAATTTCCACGGATCGCCTGCGTCAACTCGATGAAGCAAAAGCAAAACGTGAAAACAGCAGTTATGAAGCCGTCGTAAAAGCATCAATCAATCAAATCCCGATGGGCCGTTATGGAGATCCCGTCGAGTATGGTGATGCTGCCGCCTTTTTGGCGAGCCAAAATGCTTCATTCATCACTGGCACCGTCATGCGTGTTGATGGCGGCCAGATTCAGGCAATTTGATTTCCTTCTTCGCGAGGCTCTTACGGAGCCTTAGCCAAGACCTTCGCTCAAAGGAGCTGGTCTGGCTATTGGTTGCCTTAACGCTTTCGGTGACTGCGTTAAGTGGGGTTAGCTTTTTAGCTGATCGCATGCAACGCGCGTTTGAATTTGATGCGCGGCAATTGCTTGCCTCTGACTTACTGATTGCATCAGACCAACCTTTACCTGAGCGCTTCCTTAGCGAGGCAAAGACTAAGCAACTTGCGCTTGCGCAAACCGTGGTCTTTCCAAGCATGGCAACTGCAGGATCTCAAAGCAAGTTGACTTCTCTTAAAGCAGTTAGCTCTTTATATCCTTTGCGTGGGTCGCTACAAGTAACTTTACAGCCCAATAGCTCGCGGCAAATAAGCTCACCAGAGGCGGGTACTGTTTGGGTTGATCCAGCTTTGCTATCAAGTTTGCGAGCAAAACTTGGCGACACCATCAAGCTAGGTCAAAAACAATTTGTAATTGCTGGAGTTTTAGAGCGAGAAACCGATCGCGGTGCTGGCTTTATGAACTTTGCCCCACGCGCAATGATGTCCTTAGAGGATTTGCCGGCTACAGGTTTAATCGGACTAGGAAGTAGGGTGACTTACCGACTTCTTCTGGCTGGGTCGGATGATCTGATTGCGTCCTATCAAAGCTGGGCCACTCAGTTTATTGACTCCGAGCATCTGCGCGGCATTCGCATTGAGACTTTGGAGAATGCTCAACCCATCATGCGCAAGACTTTAGAGCGGGCTGAGCGATTCTTATCCTTACTTTCTTTATTAACAGCCATAGTGGCAGCCGTTGCTATTGCCTTATGTGCACGCCGCTATACCTATAAGCAGGCAGATGCCTGCGCAGCACTGAAATGTTTTGGTGCAACTCAATTCGAGATACTGAAAAGACAGTTGCAAACATTGCTTTGCATCGGTGTGATGTCGGCTATCTTTGGATTGCTATTGGGCTACTTAGTTCAACATCTATTGATAGTGCTCTTAGGTGGTTTGCTAATCGCTAACTTACCCATGATTTCACCTGCGCCTGCATTGTGGAGCGTTCTCTTTGCATGGACTCTGTTGCTAGGCTTTGCAGGACCTTCTTTATTGGGTTTAATTAAGGTTTCGCCTATCCGCCTTATTCGTAAGGAATTCGCCTCTTTTCAAACTGCAGAAGTTTGGTTGGTATTAGTGGCTTTTATTACCTGTGCGGCATTAATTGGCATTGCTGCTCGTGACTGGAAGTTGGCACTTTGGACTGGTTTAAGTTTTAGTGGGGCCATAGTCCTATTTGCATCTACTGCTTGGGTTTGTTTGTTGTTGCTTTCACGTTGGCGTACTAGTAACTTTGCTATTCGCTTTGCCATCATTGCTCAAGCTAGACAATCCGGTTATGCCGTTATGCAAATTACGGCCTTAGGAATTGCTTTGATGGCTTTGGTGATCATTTTGTTGTTGCGTCAGGACTTGTTGAGTACCTGGCAAGGAAGTATTCCTGTTGATAGCCCCAATCGCTTCATGATTAATGTCCAAGGTGATCAAAAGCAGAAAATCTTGAAGACTCTAGAGGATGCTGGAGTTTCAACGCCTACTTTTTATCCCATGGTTCGCGGCCGCCTTACCGCCATTAATGAGCGTGACGTTTTGCCAAACGATTTTGTCGAAGAAAATGCCCGCCGTTTAGTGGATAGAGAATTCAATCTCTCCTATACGGATCAATTGCCAGCGGGTAATCGCCTGCTTGCTGGTGAGTGGATTAAGGGTGATGCACCACAAATTTCCATGGAAACGGGAATCGCCAAAACCTTGAAGCTCAAGCTGGGCGATACGCTAACTTTTGAGGTGGCAGGCGAATCGATCACTGCACCTATTACTTCATTGCGTAAATTGGATTGGGGTTCAATGCGAGTGAACTTCTTTGTCATCATGCCGCCTGCTCAACTGAGTGGATTGCCGCAATCGTGGATCACCTCCTACTATCAAGCTCCAAGCGTGGGCTCTTTGGATTTTCAACTTAGCCAGGACTATCCAAACTTAACGGTGGTGGATGTTTCTGCTTCTTTGGGCCAAATACAGGATGTGCTGAATAAATTATCTTCTGCCTTAGGCCTGTTGTTTGGCCTAACCCTATCAGCCGCAATCTTGGTTCTGATGGCAGCTATGACGGCAACTCAAGATCAGCGCTATCGAAATGCTGCATTGCTAAAAGCGGTTGGTGCTTCACGAGCTGTGCTGGCAAGTATCTCTCGCTTTGAGTTGCTAGTGGTGGGTTTGATATCGGGGACGCTGGCAGGCTTAGCATCAGGGCTGGCTGCTTGGCTGCTAGGGCGTTACGTCATGGAAATTGAGTTCAATGCCTTTGGCCAAGCCTTGATGATGGGTGTGCTCTTTGGCGTTGCTGCAAGTCTAGCGGCTGGATATCGATCCCAGAAAAGAATTCAGAGTGCTACTGCAATCGAATGCTTAAGAGAGAGTTACTAGGTTCTTAGGGAGTTCTACGAGGCGGGTGCCGGCCAGTCGGTCTGCAAGGCTCTGACGAAACAGAGGTGCTGTGCGATCAAGGTAAATACTCAGTGGCCAAAAAAACAATGCCACCGTGAAAAGCATTTCAATAATTTGCCACTTTTCTAAATGAAAAGCCCATTGCAATAAAACGCAGGGAGCAATCCAAAGTGAGCCATATACATAGCGCCAAATAGCTTGGCGACGATTGACTGTGTACCCATTTTTACCGATAAGACGTACACGCCAAGTTTGCATTGCCAATGTTTGTCCGGATTTAGTCCAATACCAAACAAAATAAATTCCTAGTACTGCGTAGAGATAAATAAAGGTAAGCCAGCTCGGCAGGGAGATGCCAAATAAAATTCCTAAAGCCAAGTTGGGCACAAGGAAGGTAAAGGCGATCACGCCCAACAAAACCAATTGTTCGTAGAGCGAGCAAGAAACGCGTCGCCAAAATTGAGGTGAAGGCAGAATGTCTAATTCAGCAGGCGTCATGAATCTGCTTTTATTTGTAGGGTAAATTAATTGCTGCTAGAGCCAGATTCAGCAGTAGATCCTGAATTCTCGGCAGGTGCTGGCGCGCTTGGTACGGTTGCTGCTGCTGGCGGTAAGGTCGCTTTTGAAGAGATAGGATGTTGCTGAAGGGTTGGAGCATTTGTAGCGCTAGGCTTTTTCTTTGATTCAGTTTCAGCTAACTTCTTTTTTTGCTCATCGCTGAGCTTTTGGTAGGCACTCCAAGCTTCAGCCTTTTTCTCGGCCGGGAACTTGAGACTGCTTAAATAATTTTCACGGGAAATGCGACGTTCTTTTTGTGAAAGGTTTGACCATCCAGTCATTCTTGACTGCAGACGCTCTTGATCTTGAGCGCTCATCTTGGGATAAATATTAGCAACCTGCATCCATTTCTTGCGGCTATCGGGGAGCATGTAGTCCCAATCATCTTCAAGCGGAGCAAGAATCTTTTGTTGAGCGGGCTTTAGGCTATCCCATGTGCCATCCGGTTTCTTTTCAGGAATGGCAGTAGCTTTGCCGTGCGGCGGCGATGACTGTCCAAGGGCTGAAGAAATATTGAGTGCAAAACATGCCGTAGCAAGTAGCACCAATAAACTTGCTGTATATGTACGTTTTTGCGCAAGCATTCGGCGAAGGTCGAAAGAATTACTTGCTGAGCGCAGAGTCAGTAGCACTATCGCCAGAATCGGATAGAGGACCATTTTTTAGGAAGGCCATAAATCCGCTATCAGCATAGGCATCTGGTGGAACGTCATCCGATAACAATGCCGCATCCACTTCAGCGATATCGTTAATACGGGAATCATCTTGCCACTGAGCGATGCCAATAAGGCCAAAAACCAAAACCACTAATGGGGCTACCCAACCAACGGTATCCCAAACGCCATTAGAGCCAGAAGTCCAAGTGCCGCTAGATCCTGCAAAAATTGGTTTGCGAACCAGGGCTTTTTCAGGCTTTCTAACAGAGAGGGCTTTCATGCGAGCTGCATGAAGTCGATCTCTAATATTTGCTGGCAGCTTGTGAGCGCCTTGAGAAAGCAGGGCGGCACTGGTCCGGCCAAATTGATCGGCCTGGGCGTCGGTTAGTTGCTTATCAAAGTCTTTCACAGCGTAATTCCTTTTAATTTCAATGCTTTAGCTAGGGTTTGGGTGGCTCTAGAACAATGAGTTTTTACACTTCCTTCACTGCAACTCATGGCTTTAGCGGTTTCCGTAATGCTTAGCTCATCCCAATAACGCATCAGGAAGGCTTCTCGTTGACGTACAGGTAATTTAGATATTTCTGACTCCAAAGCCTGTAAAAGCTGGCTTTGTTCTAGTTTTTGGGCCCCATCTTGGTGAATTTCACTATCGTCAGGGGCTGAAAGTGACTCCAGGGGGTCAAAATCATCGTTTTCATCGGCTTTTTTGCCCATATTTGAAAACAGGGTGACCCAGGTATTTCGGACTTTCTGGCGTCTAAACCAGTCATGAATACGGTTCTGGAGAATTCTGGTGAACACTAGTGGGAGCTCAGCGGCGGGTCTGTCCCCATATTTTTCGGCCAATTTGATCATGGCATCCTGAACAATATCGAGCGCGGCGTCATCATCACGCACGGCGTAGACAGCCTGCTTAAAAGCGCGCTGCTCGACACTACTCAAAAAGTCAGATAGTTCTTGGGCTGATGCCATGCAATGGATTAGACCTGAATCGGTAAGAATTCATTCATTTTAGGGGATTGCTATAGAATATAGGGCTTACTACCTAGAATCTCATTCAAGAAGTGGTTTTTTCCGGTAGCAGCGCCGTTCGAACTCAGGCCATAAGCAGGAGACAGAACAGACCAAACAATTTTTTGCCGAAAATTGCAAAGGACGAAAGAAAATGAATACAAGCAGCGCCGAATTTTTAGCTACTAAAGCTAATAAAGACTCAACAAATACAAATAATGATGCAGCGCCTCCAGAAATGATTGGCGCAGAGATGCTCGTGCATGCATTACACAAAGAGGGTGTTGAATTCGTTTGGGGTTACCCAGGCGGCTCCGTTCTCTTTATCTATGACGAAATTTTTAAGCAGGACAAGTTTGAACATATTCTTGTTCGCCATGAGCAAGCAGCGGTTCACGCTGCAGATGGCTATGCGCGCGCAACCGGTAAGGTTGGTGTTGCCCTGGTGACCTCTGGTCCCGGTGTAACTAATGCCGTTACTGGCATTGCGACTGCTTACACAGACTCCATTCCAATGGTGATCATCAGCGGCAACGTACCAACATACGCTATTGGTGAAGATGCTTTCCAAGAAGCAGATACCGTTGGCATTACACGCCCAGTTGTGAAGCACAACTTCCTCGTGAAAGACGTTAAAGATCTTCCATTGGTTTTGAAGAAGGCTTTCCACATTGCACAGACAGGTCGCCCTGGTCCCGTGTTGATTGATATTCCTAAAGACGTATCTGCGGCCAAAGGCGCATTTGTTTACCCAGAGACTCTGGAAATGCGTTCCTATAACCCTGTAGTTAAGGGTCATAGCGGTCAGATTCGTAAGGCAGTTGCTTTATTGCAAGAGGCAGAGCGCCCATACATCTATACGGGTGGTGGTGTGATTTTGTCTGATGCAGCGCCTGAGCTAAAAGAGTTCGCAGACTTGCTCGGCTATCCAGTAACTAACACTCTGATGGGTTTAGGTGGATTCCCAGGAACAAGCCCACAGTTTTTGGGTATGCTCGGTATGCACGGTACCTATGAAGCCAATATGGCAATGCAGCACAGTGATGTGTTGATTGCTATCGGCGCGCGTTTTGATGATCGCGTAATCGGTAACACTGCACACTTTGCAAGTCACCCACGCAAGATTATTCACATTGACATTGATCCTTCCGTTATTTCTAAACGCGTTAAGGTAGACGTTCCAATCGTAGGTAATCTCAAAGAAGTTTTGGTGGAGATGACTGCTCAGCTTAAAGCTGCTGGCCCACGCAAGAATGGCGATAAAGTTGCCGCCTGGTGGGACCAGATTAATGAGTGGCGCAAAAAAGATTGCCTGAAATACGACGAAGCTTCTCAAATTGTGAAGCCGCAGTACGTTGTTCAAAAGTTGTGGGAGCTCACCGGCGGTGATGCTTTCATTTGCTCTGACGTAGGTCAGCATCAAATGTGGGCTGCACAGTTCTACAAGTTTGATAAACCACGTCGTTGGATTAACTCTGGTGGTCTTGGTACCATGGGCGTTGGCTTGCCATACGCCATGGGCATCAAGAAGGCTTTCCCTGAGAAAGATGTTTTCACTATTACTGGTGAAGGCTCTATCCAGATGTGTATTCAAGAGCTATCTACTTGTAAGCAATACGACACACCGGTAAAAATCGTGTCATTGAACAACCGTTACCTCGGAATGGTTCGTCAGTGGCAAGAGCTTACCTATAACAAGCGTTATTCCAGCTCCTACATGGATTCATTGCCAGACTTTGTGAAGTTGGCTGAGGCCTATGGTCACGTTGGTATGCGTATTGAAAAGAAATCTGATGTTGAGGGCGCCCTTAAAGAAGCAATTCGCTTAAAGGATCGCACCGTATTCATGGATTTCCAGACCGACCCAGAAGAAAACGTTTGGCCAATGGTTCAAGCGGGCAAGGGTATTACTGAAATGCTTTTGGGTAGCGAGGATCTCTAATGCGACATATTATTTCTGTACTCATTGAGAACGAGCCGGGCGCATTGTCACGCGTAGTAGGTCTTTTCTCAGCTCGTGGTTACAACATCGACACCTTGAGTGTTGCGCCTACTGAAGATCCTTCTTTATCTCGCATGACGATCGTGACCTTTGGGTCTGATGACGTTATTGAGCAAATTACCAAGCACTTAAACCGTTTGGTTGAAGTAGTGAAAGTGTTTGATTTGAGCGAAGGCCCACACATTGAGCGCGAGCTCATGATGATTAAGGTGCGGGCTGTAGGCAAGGAACGTGAAGAACTCAAGCGCACTACTGATATCTTCCGCGGTCGCATCATTGATGTGACCGACAAGAGTTACACCATCGAGTTAACTGGTGATGGTGCCAAATTGGATGCCTTTATTGATTCGATCGATCGCGCATCGATTCTGGAAACTGTCCGTTCGGGCGGCTCTGGAATTGGTCGTGGCGAACGCATCCTCAAGGTTTAATTTTTTATTAACTGATTACTGCATTAATTACATTTTCAATACAAGGAAAGAGCATGAAAGTTTTTTACGATAAAGACGCTGATTTGTCCCTCATTAAGGGCAAGAAAGTCACCATCATTGGTTATGGTTCACAAGGTCACGCACACGCATTGAACCTTAAAGATTCTGGCGTTAACGTTACTGTTGGTTTGCGTAAAGATGGCGCTTCCTGGAGCAAGGCAGCGAATGCTGGTTTGACAGTTAAAGAAGTTGGCGAAGCAGTTAAAGACGCTGATGTAGTGATGATGCTTTTGCCTGACGAGCAAATCGCTGATGTTTACAACAAAGAAGTGCATGGCAATATCAAGCAGGGCGCAGCCTTGGCTTTTGCTCACGGCTTTAACGTTCACTATGGTCAAGTTCAGCCACGCGCTGACTTAGACGTGATCATGATCGCTCCTAAAGCTCCTGGCCATACAGTACGTGGTACTTATGCTCAAGGCGGCGGCGTTCCTCATTTGATCGCTGTTTACCAAGATAAATCTGGTTCAGCACGTGACGTTGCTTTGTCATACGCTACAGCAAACGGTGGCGGTCGTGCCGGCATCATCGAAACTAACTTCCGTGAAGAAACTGAAACTGACTTGTTCGGTGAGCAGGCTGTTCTTTGCGGTGGCGCAGTTGAGTTAATCAAGGCTGGCTTTGAAACTTTGGTTGAAGCTGGCTACGCTCCTGAGATGGCTTACTTCGAGTGCTTACATGAGCTCAAGTTGATTGTTGACTTGATCTACGAAGGCGGTATCGCAAACATGAACTACTCAATCTCTAATAACGCTGAGTACGGTGAGTATGTGACTGGCCCACGTGTTGTTACAGAAGACACTAAGAATGCAATGCGTCAGTGCTTGAAAGACATCCAGACTGGTGAATACGCTAAGAGCTTCATCCTTGAAAACAAGGCTGGTGCTCCAACATTGATTTCACGTCGTCGCTTGAATGCAGAACATGACATCGAAGTAGTGGGTGCTAAATTGCGCGCCATGATGCCTTGGATTGCTAAGAACAAGTTAGTGGATCAAACCAAGAACTAATTAATCACTAAGAAGTACGCATCAAATTAATAGAAGTTCATTAAAAGGCTCAGAACAAAGATGATGTATCCACACCCCATTATTGCGAAAGAAGGTTGGCCGTATTTAGCTCTGGTGGGGGCAGTGACTTTACTAGTCCACTATTTGGGTGGCATTGCATGGTCATGGCCTTTGTGGATCATCTTTATCTTTGTTCTGCAGTTCTTCCGTGATCCACAGCGTATTCCTGCTCTGGGCCGCGATTTGGTTTTATCTCCGGCAGATGGTCGAATTGTTGTGGTTGAAAAAGCCAACGATCCGTATGCTGGTCGTGAAGCGCTCAAGATCAGCGTATTCATGAACGTCTTTAATGTGCACTCGAACCGCAGCGCAGTGAATGGCTTGGTTAAAGAGGTGCAGTATTTCCCTGGTAAGTTTGTTAATGCGGATTTAGACAAGGCATCTACCGAGAATGAGCGTAACGCAGTTGTGATTGATGCTAACGGTCAAACCGTGACCTTGGTTCAAGTGGCTGGCTTAATTGCCCGTCGCATTCTTTGCTATATCCACGTTGGCGACCGCCTCAAAGCAGGTGAGCGCTATGGATTTATTCGTTTTGGTTCACGGGTGGATGTGTATTTACCCCTAACTGCTGAGCCTTTGGTCAGTGTTGGGGATAAAGTGTTTGCAACCAATACCGCTTTGGCACGTGTGCCTGGCTTAGATTGATTCGAAATATTATTCACTGGGATATTCATTGACTACATTTCGCCGTCGTGGCCGTTTAGATCGCAGTCGCCTTTCACGTCATCGCGTTGATCGCAATCATGATGACTGGGTAGAAGAGTTGGGCGATGGAGTTGATTACGAAGTAGAAGAGCTTCACCCACAAAAGCCCCGCTTAAGAAGCAAGGGCATCTATCTATTACCAAACGCATTTACTACCGCCGCATTGTTCTGCGGCTTCTTCGCTATTGTCAATGCGATGAACCATCAGTTTGAGATTGCTGCCATTGCAATTTTTGCTTCCTTGGTTCTGGATGGTATGGATGGTCGCGTTGCGCGCATGACTAATACACAAAGTGCTTTTGGCGAGCAATACGACTCTTTGGCTGACATGGTGTCATTTGGCGTGGCACCAGCTCTGGTTGCTTATGAGTGGGCCTTAAAAGATTTGGGTAAATGGGGCTGGTTGGCCGCCTTTACTTATTGCGCTGGCGCCGCCTTGCGTTTAGCTCGTTTTAACGTTAACACTGGCGTTGTTGATAAGAAATTCTTCCAAGGTTTACCAAGCCCAGCGGCAGGATCTTTGATGGCTGGTTTCATTTGGTTGGCCGATGACAATAAGATTCCGGTTCGTGATACAGCGATTCCCTGGATTACCTTCTTTATCGCGGTATATGCCGGCCTGACTATGGTTTCCAATGCTCGCTTCTATAGCGGTAAGGCCTTGGATGTACGCTATCGAGTGCCTTTTGGCGTCATGGTTCTCATGATCCTGACCTTTGTGCTGATTTCCTCTAATCCACCCTTAACCTTGTTTGGTTTGTTTGTGGTGTATTCGATTTCTGGTTATGTAATTTGGGCCTGGGAACGTCTCCGGGGTCGGCGTTTTAGCTAATTAGCTATTTTTCGGGTATATTTATTCCATGTTGATGAATTTCTCACTTCTTTCTAGCCTTCTTCTGCTAGCGCTAAGCCTAAAGCTTGGGGCGGGTAAGGCCTGAGTTGATGAGACTGAATAGAATCCATTAACCACCACATACCAGCCCCAGCAAATTGCTGGGGTTTTTGTTTTAGAGATTGAATTAAGCAGTAACTTAATAAGTATCCACATTGGAGAGTAGTGATGAGCGACAAAGTAATTATTTTCGATACCACCTTGCGCGATGGAGAGCAGTCTCCAGGTGCATCTATGACCAAAGACGAAAAAGTACGCATTGCACGTCAGCTTGAACGTTTAAAGGTGGATGTTATCGAAGCGGGCTTTGCAGCTAGCTCTGAAGGCGACTTTCAGGCGATTTCGGCTGTGGCTGCTGCGGTAAAAGATTCTATTGTTTGTTCATTGGCAAGAGCTAATGACAAGGACATCACACGCGCTGCCGATGCTTTACAGGCTGCTAATGCCAAGCGTATCCATGCCTTCTTGGCAACGAGCCCATTGCATATGGCGGTTAAATTGCGCATGTCTCCAGAAGAGGTCTTGGAGCAAGCCAAACGCTCAATTCGTTTTGCTCGCAACTTGGCTTCTGATATTGAATTCTCTGCTGAAGATGGTTACCGCTCAGAGATGGATTTCTTGTGCAGGGTTGTTGAAGCTGTCATTAACGAGGGCGCAAGCACTATTAATATTCCCGATACAGTTGGTTATGCAACCCCGGAGTTATACGGTGAATTTATCAAGACGTTGCGTACTCGCGTGCCAAACTCAGATAAGGCCGTATGGTCTGTACATTGTCATAACGACTTAGGTATGGCCGTAGCCAATTCCTTGGCTGGCGTGAAGATTGGTGGCGCCCGTCAAATTGAGTGCACCATTAATGGCTTGGGTGAGCGTGCAGGCAATACCGCCTTGGAAGAAATTGTGATGGCTTTGCGTACGCGCAAAGATTACTTTGATATGGTCTGCGGTATTGATGCCACTCAAATTGTTCCGGCATCTAAATTGGTTTCACAAATTACTGGCTTTGTGGTTCAGCCCAATAAGGCAGTGGTTGGTGCCAATGCATTTGCACACACCTCTGGCATTCATCAAGATGGCATCTTAAAGAACCGCGACACCTATGAAATCATGCGCGCTGAAGATGTGGGTTGGTCTGCAAACAAGATAGTCTTAGGAAAGTTATCAGGTCGCAACGCCTTTAAGCAACGCTTGCAGGAGTTGGGCATTACTGTTGAAGCTGAAGCAGACTTGAATGAGGCATTCACACGCTTTAAAGCTTTGGCTGACCAAAAATCCGAAATTTTTGACGAAGACATCATTGCCATCATGTCAGACTCAGCAGCGGCTGAAGAGGGCGAGCACTACAAATTTATTTCATTAAGTCAGCATTCCGAAACTGGGGAGCGCCCTAAGTCACGTGTGACTTTCCGCATGGGTGATAAAGAAATCAGCTCAGAAGCTGAGGGCAATGGCCCAGTTGATGCCAGTTTGAACGCAATCGAAGGTATTGCCAAAAGCGGGGCAGAGCAATTGCTGTATTCCGTAAACGCAATTACTTCAGGCACACAGTCTCAGGGTGAAGTAACTGTCCGATTGGCCAAAGGGGGGCGCATTGTGAATGGTGTTGGTACCGATCCAGACATCATTGCAGCTTCTGCCAAGGCCTATTTATCGGCCTTAAATAAGCTTCATGACCCCAGCCAGGCCAAGTTAAATGCCCAAATGACCCCTTAAATATATCTAAGTTATTGTTTTATAAGGGTAATTTCATCAAAACCGCTATTTTGGCGGTTTTTTTGTAGGAGGGCTTTTACTTAGCTTGATCTGCTACAATTCGAGGGCTTTGATTTATAAAGCTTTTTTGTTTTATTTTGTTAATAACGCACGACACAGACTGGGTGAAAGCTCAGGTGTTCGCAAGTGAGGAGTATTAAAAATGGCAGTTGCTGATATCAAAACGGCGGAAATCGTCAAAGAAAACGCGCGCAGCGCAAACGATACGGGTAGCCCTGAAGTTCAAGTTTCATTGCTAACAGCCCGCATCAATGAATTAACCCCCCATTTCAAGGCTAACGCTAAAGACCATCACAGCCGTCGCGGTTTGTTGAAGATGGTTTCACGTCGCCGTCGCCTCTTGGATTACCTCAAAGGCAAAGATCTGGATCGCTATCGCGCATTGATTGAGAAATTAGGTCTCCGTAAGTAATTCTTATCGGTATGCAATGCCATCTATCTTAGGGTTGTTTCTTCGCAGAATCAGTCTTAAGAAGGTGGCATGTTTTTTGAGCGCTTTTAGATTATTTGTGTAGGGGATTGTGTCATTCCAATGAGTTTCTGAGTTTTATGCAGAGCCTCCCTGGAATGGCATCCCTTGTAATCCTAAATCGCTCCAGTGTTGTCGTGACACTGCTTTATCCCACGACAAGCGTAATGCTCATGTGAGTTTTGCGTGAACAATTTGGAGAAGATCAGAATGACTATGTTTAAAAAAGCAGTAAAAAGTTTTCAATGGGGTAACCACCAAGTAACAATGGAAACAGGCGAGATCGCTCGTCAATCTGGCGGTGCCGTAATCGTTAACGTGGATGACACAGTAGTAATGGGCACAGTTGTTGCCTCTAAGTCTGCAAAGCCAGGCCAATCCTTTTTCCCATTGACTGTTGATTACCTAGAAAAGACTTACGCTGCAGGCAAGATCCCTGGTGGCTTCTTCCGTCGCGAAGGCCGTCCATCTGAAGGCGAGACATTGATCTCCCGTTTGATCGACCGTCCATTACGTCCTTTGTTCCCAGAAGGCTTCTTGAATGAAGTTCAGGTTGTTGTTCATGTGTTGTCCATCAACCCTGATGTTCCTTCTGATATTCCTGCATTGATTGCTGCTTCAGCAGCTTTGGCAATTTCAGGCATCCCATTTGCTGGCCCTGTTGGTGCGGCACGTGTTGGCTACGCTAACGGCCAGTACCTTTTGAACCCAACTCGTACAGAACAAGCTACTAGCGAACTCGATTTGATCGTTGCTGGTACACAAGCGGCTGTATTGATGGTTGAGTCAGAAGCAAATCAATTATCTGAAGAAGTAATGTTGGGCGCAGTTGTATATGGTCACGACCAAATGCAAACAGCGATCAACGCAATTAATGATTTAGTGCGTGAAGCTGGCAAACCTGAATGGGATTGGACTGCTGCCCCTAAAGACGAGCCATTTATCGCTAAGGTAACTGCATTGGCTGAAGCGCCATTGCGTGAGGCTTATCAGATTCGTCAAAAGGGCGCTCGTTCAGACAAGCTCAAAGAAATTTCTAAAGAAGTAATGGCTAAGTTATCTGAAGAAGGTGACGTTGATGCTGTTGCTGTTAGCGACATTATGTTTGAAATCGAAGCGAAGATTGTTCGTAGCCAGATTTTGAACGGCGAGCCACGTATTGATGGACGCGATACACGCACTGTTCGTCCAATCGAAATTCGTAACGGCGTATTGCCACGTACACACGGTTCTGCATTGTTTACTCGTGGTGAAACACAGGCTCTCGTAGTAGCTACCTTAGGTACTGCACGTGACGAGCAAATCATTGATGCGCTCGAAGGTGAGTACCGCGATCGTTTCATGTTCCACTACAACATGCCTCCGTTTGCCACTGGTGAAACTGGCCGTGTAGGCAGCCCAAAGCGTCGTGAAATTGGTCACGGCCGTTTGGCTAAGCGCGCATTGATTCCAGTGTTGCCAAGCCCAGAAGATTTCGCATATAGCATCCGTGTTGTTTCAGAAATTACTGAGTCCAATGGTTCATCTTCAATGGCTTCTGTTTGCGGTGGCTGTTTGGCGATGATGGATGCTGGTGTTCCAGTTAAAGCTCACGTTGCTGGTGTTGCAATGGGCTTGATCCTTGATGGCAACCGTTTTGCTGTGTTGACCGATATCTTGGGTGATGAAGATCACTTAGGTGATATGGACTTTAAGGTAGCGGGTACTGCAAATGGTATTACTGCTCTCCAGATGGACATTAAAGTTCAAGGTATCACTAAAGAAATTATGCAAGTAGCTTTGGCGCAAGCTAAAGAAGGTCGTTTGCATATCTTGAGCAAAATGCAAGAAGCGATGGGTTCAGTTCGCACTGAATTGTCAGCACATGCTCCACGTATGGTTTCTTTCAAGATTCATCCAGACAAGATTCGTGAAGTAATCGGTAAGGGCGGCGCAACAATTCAAGCGTTGACTAAAGAAACTGGTTGCAGCATCGACATCAAAGATGACGGTACAGTAACAATTGCTTCTACTTCTGCCGAAGGTATGGCTGAAGCTAAAGCGCGCATCGAAGGTATCACTGCTGAAGCTGAAGTAGGCAAGATCTACGAAGGCCCAGTTGTGAAGTTGCTCGAATTCGGCGCATTGGTAAACATTCTTCCAGGTAAAGATGGCCTCTTGCACATCTCAGAAATTTCAAATGAGCGCGTAAAAGAAGTTAAGGATTATTTGGCGGAAGGTCAAGTGGTTCGCGTGAAGTTGTTAGCTGCTGATGAGCGTGGTCGTTTGCGTCTATCGCTCAAAGCTGCAATGGCTGATGAGGGTGGCACGATCGCTCCTTTGGCTGGCGCTGCTGAAGTTGTGGCAGAAGCTGCTCCAACCAACGAATCAGCTTAAGCAATTTCATCAAGATCATTCGGAGCTTTCAATGCGTGTAATTGAGATCAAAGAATTTGGCGCACCAGAAATGTTGGTGCCAACCACTCGTCCAGATCCTGCTTTACCAAGCACTGGGTCTGGCGAGGTTTTGATTAAGGTTTTAGCGGCAGGCATTAATCGCCCAGACGTTTTACAACGTAAGGGCCACTATCCAGTTCCTGCTGGTGCATCCGATATTCCTGGTCTTGAAGTTGCTGGTGAGATTGTTGGCGGTGACTTGGCTCATGCAGACAATGCATTTGGCTTAAAGATTGGCGATAAGGTTTGTGCGTTGGTTCAAGGTGGTGGCTACGCTGACATGTGTACCGCGCCAATTGCACAATGTTTGCCATATCCAAAAGGTTTTACAGATCAAGAGGCTGCGGCTTTACCTGAGACTTTTTACACTGTGTGGAGCAACGTCTTCATGCGCGGTGAACTATCAAAGGGTGAGACCTTGCTAGTGCAGGGCGGCTCCAGTGGTATCGGTGTGACAGCCATTCTGATTGCAAAGGCATTAGGTCACAAGGTATTTGTCACTGCTGGTACAGATGAAAAGTGCGCTGCTTGCGTTGCCCTAGGCGCTGATCTTGCTATTAACTATAAGACGCAAGACTTCGTCGAAGAGATCAAAAAAGCGACTGATGGTAAGGGTGTCAACGTCATCCTTGATATGGTGACGGGCGCCTACGTACAACGTGAAATCGATTGCTTGGCAGATGATGGCCGTATTGTGATCATTGCAATTCAGGGTGGATCAAAAGCGGAAGTTAGCACCAATCAAATTTTGCGTCGTCGTCTTACGATTACAGGCTCTACATTACGTCCGCGTCCAGTTTCTTTCAAGAAGCAAATCACCAAACAACTCTTTGATAATGTTTGGCCATTGCTCAATGCTGGCCAGCTCAAGCCGGTAATTTATAAAACATTTACCCTTGATCAAGCTGCTGATGCACATCGTTTGATGGAGTCATCAGAGCACGTAGGCAAGATTGTTTTAACGGTTTAGGTCGACTGCTTACTTACTATGCGCCCGCTCATCATTATTGGTAACTGGAAAATGAATGGCAGTCTTGCAAGCAATCAAGACTGGATCAAAACCGTTGCCCGTGGGATGGAAAGTGGCATGCCTTCCGGTCGTAAATTTGCAGTTTGTCCGCCTTTCCCGTACTTATCGCAATGTGCTCAGTTGATTAAAGAGCATTCATTAGCATTTTTGAGCCTTGGCGCTCAAGATGCCTCAGCTCATATCTCTGGTGCTTATACCGGTGAAGTTGCTGCTCCAATGCTCAAAGAGCTTGGCTGCACTTATGTCATTGTTGGCCATTCAGAGCGTCGTCAAATGCATCACGAGGTTGATGAGGCTGTTGCAGCAAAGGCATTGCAGGTCTTAGACGCAGGTATGACGCCAGTGATCTGTGTTGGCGAGACTGCAGACGAAAGAAACTCTGGCAGGGCAGAAGAGATTGTCTGTGGTCAGATTGCTAAGCAGGTTTTGGTTTTGCAGGATCGCTTGGCTGATTGTTTGATTGCTTATGAGCCCGTATGGGCAATAGGCACTGGTAAGGTTGCAAGCGCTCAGGTAGCGCAAGATATGCACCGCGCTATTCGCCTGCAATTAACGGAATTTAATGAAGATGTTGCATCACATGTAGGTATTTTGTACGGCGGCAGTGTTAAGCCGGACAATGCTGTGGAATTGTTTGCCATGCCAGATATTGATGGTGGATTGGTTGGGGGTGCATCTTTGAACCCGCAAGACTTTCTGTCCATCTGTCAGGCATAGATTTTTTATTTGGAGATAAGCTGTGGAATGGTTTAAGACATTACTAATCGTATTGCAGGTAATTTCAGCGGTTGCTGTCATTTTGCTGGTGTTATTGCAGCAAGGTAAGGGCGCTGATATGGGTGCTGCATTTGGATCAGGCTCTTCTGGTAGCCTCTTTGGCGCCAGTGGTTCGGCCAACTTTCTTTCCCACGCAACTGCTATTTTTGCAGCTGTTTTCTTTATTTCCACTCTAGGCATCACCTGGATTGGCAATAAAAAGGAAGTCAGTCCTGGAGTCCTGTCTGGAACAGTAGCCCCGGTGGTAGCGCCAGCTGCTCCAGTAGCGCCTGTTCAGGACCCAACAAAACCTGCAGTTCCTAAGTAAAAAAGTAGGTTTTTACAGATTTATCTGCCCTAAAAATGGGGTAGTCAGCTTGTGCAATGCAGTAGAATTGATGGGTTTTGCAAGATGCCGACGTGGTGAAATTGGTAGACACGCTATCTTGAGGGGGTAGTGGCTTAGGCTGTGCGAGTTCGAGTCTCGCCGTCGGCACCAAAAATGAGTATTGCTTAGGGTTTTTGCTCTAAATCAATACTGAATGAAGTGGAATAATTAATAATTTGCTGCTTTTAGGATTTACCAGACAAACGAATCAGGGCTATTTTGAATCTCGCTAATTACTTTCCTGTTCTGCTTTTCATCCTCGTAGGTATTGGGGTCGGTTTAGTCCCCATGTTCCTCGGAAAAATTTTGGCTCCTTCAAAGCCCGATGCTGAAAAACTTTCACCATATGAGTGTGGTTTTGAAGCTTTCGAAGATGCGCGTATGAAGTTTGACGTGCGTTATTACCTCATTGCCATTCTCTTCATCCTATTCGATTTAGAAACAGCATTCCTGTTCCCGTGGGGCGTTGCTCTGCGTGATATTGGTTGGCTTGGCTACGCCTCTATGGTGATTTTCCTCTTGGAATTCATTGTGGGATTTGTATATATCTGGAAAAAGGGCGCTCTCGACTGGGAGTGATAGATATGGCATTAGAAGGCGTTCTCAAAGAAGGTTTTGTTACAACTACTGCTGACCAGTTAATTAACTGGACACGCAATGGTTCTTTATGGCCTATGACCTTTGGTTTGGCTTGTTGTGCTGTGGAAATGATGCATGCTGGCGCATCCCGCTATGACTTAGACCGTTTTGGTGTGGTGTTCCGCCCATCTCCGCGTCAGTCTGACTTGATGATTGTTGCTGGTACGTTATGTAACAAAATGGCACCTGCTTTACGCAAGGTTTACGATCAAATGCCAGAGCCGCGTTGGGTTATCTCGATGGGCTCATGTGCTAACGGCGGCGGTTATTACCATAACTCCTATTCAGTAGTGCGCGGTTGCGACCGTATTGTGCCGGTGGATATTTATGTTCCTGGTTGCCCTCCAACTGCAGAGGCATTGATCTACGGAATCATTCAATTGCAATCAAAGATCGCTCGCACTAGCACGATTGCGCGGAAGGCTTAAACCATGTCAGACCGTTTAGTTCAATTAGTAGCCAATCTAGAAAAAGTTTTAGGTAAGCGCGCTCTATCAATCGAAACCGCCCTTGGTGAAGTGACTGTTGTTGTTAATGCAGATACCTACTTAGAATCCGCCTTGCTCTTGCGCGATGATCCATCACTCGCATTTGCGCAATTGATTGATTTATGTGGCGTGGATTATCAAGATTTCCGTGACGGCGCATGGAGCGGTCAGCGTTTTGGCGTAGTTAGTCACTTACTCTCCATTGAGCACAACTGGCGCCTACGTGTGCGCGTATTTGCAGCAGATGACAGTTATCCATTAGTGGCTTCAATCACGCCGGTTTGGAATTCAGCTAACTGGTTTGAGCGCGAGGCATTTGACCTCTATGGCATTTTGTTTGATGGTCATGACGACCTACGTCGTATCCTCACAGACTATGGCTTTATTGGTCATCCATTTAGAAAAGATTTCCCAATCAGCGGCAATGTGGAAATGCGTTACGACCCAGAATTGAAGCGCGTTGTCTATCAGCCTGTCACGATTGAGGCTAGAGAAATTACTCCACGCATTGTTCGTGAAGAGCAGTACGGAGGTCCGGTTTAAGTCATGGCACAAATTAAGAACTACACCCTCAATTTCGGCCCTCAGCATCCTGCTGCGCACGGCGTACTGCGCTTAGTGCTTGAGCTCGATGGAGAGGTGATCCAGCGCGCTGATCCTCATATCGGCTTATTGCACCGTGCTACTGAAAAATTAGCGGAGACCCGTACTTGGATTCAGAACGTTCCTTATATGGATCGTTTGGATTATGTGTCTATGATGTCCAATGAACATGCTTATGTAATGGCAATTGAAAAGCTGTTGCAGGTAGATGTTCCTTTGCGAGCACAGTACATCCGTGTGATGTATGACGAGTTAACCCGTTTATTAAATCACCTGCTGTGGATCGGCTGTCATGGTCTTGACGTTGGTGCGATGGCAGTATTCCTCTATGCCTTCCGCGATCGTGAAGACATCTTTGATATGTATGAAGCAGTATCTGGCGCCCGTATGCATGCTGCCTACTATCGTCCAGGTGGCGTATATCGTGATTTACCTGACCAGATGGCTCAGTACACAAAGAACAAAATTCGCAGCACTTCAGCTATCAAGCGTTTGAATGAAAACCGTAGCGGTACATTGCTTGATTTCATTGAGCAGTTTGCCAATGGCTTTGATGCAAACGTTGATGAGTACTGCAATCTCTTAACTGATAACCGTATTTGGAAACAGCGTTTAGTCAATATCGGTATTGTGACTCCTGAGCGCGCTTTGCAGCTTGGCTTCACTGGCCCAATGTTGCGCGGCTCTGGTATTGAGTGGGATCTTCGTAAGAAGCAGCCATATGAAGTCTATGATCGCCTGGACTTTGATATTCCAGTAGGCGTAAATGGCGACTCTTATGACCGCTATCTAGTTCGCATGGAAGAAATGCGCCAATCTAATCGCATCATTAAACAATGCGTGGCTTGGTTGAAAGCGAACCCAGGCCCAGTCATGAGCGACAACCACAAGGTTTCTCCGCCTAAGCGCGTAGACATGAAGACCAATATGGAAGAGTTGATTCATCATTTCAAGCTCTTTACAGAAGGTATTCACGTTCCTGATGGTGAGGCTTACTCAGCTGTTGAGCATCCTAAGGGCGAGTTTGGTATTTACCTCATTTCAGATGGTGCCAACAAGCCGTATCGCATGAAGATTCGTGCGCCAGGATTTGTTCATTTATCTGCAATGGACGAGATGTCACGCGGCCACATGCTGGCTGACGCGGTAACTATTATTGGTACCCAAGATATTGTGTTTGGGGAGATTGACCGCTAAATCAGCGGGCCAAGGATTATTTAATGACTACCACTCTTCAACTATCCGATAAAACGCTCGCAGACATGCGCCGTAATATCGCTAAATATCCAGCAGAGCAAAAGCAATCTGCTGTCATGGCTTGCTTGATTGCAGCTCAAACTGAAGTAGGTTGGGTTTCACCTGAGGTGATTGCCACAGTAGCGCAAATTTTGGAAATGCCTAGCATTGCTGTTGAGGAAGTTGCTACTTTCTACAACATGTACAACACAAAGCCAATTGGCAAATACAAATTGGTTATTTGCACCAATTTGCCTTGCCAGTTGACGCATGGTGAAACTGCAGCCACTTACTTAAAAGAAACATTGGGTATTGGCTATAACGAAACTACACCTTGCGGCACTTTTACCTTGAAAGAGGGTGAGTGCATGGGTGCTTGCGGCGATTCTCCTGTTATGTTGGTAAATGACAAGCGCATGTGCAGCTTTATGAGCAAAGAAAAAATTGATGCATTGTTAAGTGAGTTACGTGCAGAGGGGAAAGCAGCATGACCAGCTTGCACGATCGCCACATCAAACCTTTAATCCTCGCCGGATTAAATGGAGATAACTGGCGTTTAAAAGATTATGAAAGTCGTGGCGGCTATCAACAGCTCCGTCGTTTAATTAACGATAAAGTTGCTCCGGATGCCATCATTGCTGAATTAAAGGCTTCATCACTGCGTGGTCGTGGTGGTGCAGGCTTCCCAACTGGCTTGAAGTGGAGCTTTATGCCACGCCAATTCCCTGGGCAAAAGTATTTAGTCTGTAACAGCGACGAAGGTGAGCCTGGTACTTTTAAAGACCGCGACATCATGCGTTACAACCCGCATGCCTTAATTGAGGGCATGATCATTGGTGCTTACACCATGGGCATTACAACGGGCTATAACTATATTCATGGCGAAATCTTTGAGGTGTACACACGCTTTGAAGAAGCCTTGGAAGAAGCGCGTGCTGCTGGTTACTTAGGCGACAAGATTCTTGGTAGCGATTTTTCATTTCAGTTGCATGCCGCACCTGGATGGGGTGCATACATTTGCGGTGAAGAAACTGCGTTGCTCGAATCCTTAGAGGGCAAAAAAGGGCAGCCACGCTTTAAGCCACCTTTCCCAGCAAGTTTTGGTTTGTATGGCAAACCAACAACGATTAATAACACCGAAACTTTTGCTGCTGTGCCATTTATTTTGGCCATCGGCGGTCAGGCCTATTTAGACCTTGGCAAACCGAATAACGGTGGAACAAAAATATTCTCTATTTCTGGTGACGTGGTTCATCCTGGTAACTATGAGATTCCGCTGGGCACACCTTTTGCAGAGCTGTTAAAGCTTGCTGGTGGCATGCGTGACGGCAAGGCATTAAAAGCAGTAATTCCTGGTGGATCTTCATCTCCTGTTGTGCCTGGTGCGCAGATGATGGAACTCACAATGGATTACGACAGCATTGCTAAAGCTGGATCTATGTTGGGTTCAGGTGCCGTGATCGTAATGAATGAGACGCGTTGCATGGTTCGTGCATTAGAGCGTTTGTCTTATTTCTATCACGAAGAATCATGTGGTCAGTGCACACCATGCCGTGAAGGTACTGGCTGGTTGTGGCGCATCGTTCACCGCATTGAACATGGTCAAGGCCGTCCTGAAGACTTGGATTTGCTCAATGACGTGGCTGCCAACATTCAGGGTCGTACGATTTGCGCTTTAGGTGATGCAGCTGCGATGCCAGTACGTGGCATGTTGAAGCATTACATGGATGAATTTGCGTATCACGTAGAACATAAGCGCTGCTTAGATTCTGCGAAACCTTTATAAAGATTTAGAGCACGGGATATCTTAAAGTGAGCATGGTAGAGATCGAATTAGATGGTAAGGCAGTAGAGGTTCCGCAAGGTTCGATGGTGATGCATGCCGCGAATAAGCTTGGCACCTACGTTCCTCACTTCTGCTATCACAAGAAGTTGTCTATCGCCGCTAACTGCCGCATGTGTTTGGTTGAAGTAGAGAAGGCTCCTAAACCATTACCTGCATGCGCAACTCCAGTTACTCAGGGTATGAAGGTGTTTACGCATTCTGCTAAAGCGGTAGAAGCGCAACGCTCCGTGATGGAATTCTTGCTCATTAACCATCCTTTGGATTGCCCAATTTGCGACCAAGGTGGTGAGTGTCAATTACAAGACTTGGCAGTTGGTTACGGTAAGTCCAATTCACGCTACGATGAAGAGAAGCGTGTTGTATTTCATAAAAATGTAGGCCCTTTGATCTCCATGCAGGAGATGACACGCTGTATTCACTGCACCCGTTGCGTACGCTTTGGCCAAGAAGTTGCAGGCGTAATGGAATTGGGCATGATTAACCGTGGTGAACATTCTGAGATCACAACCTTTGTAGGTCAGACTGTAGATTCAGAGCTTTCTGGAAACATGATTGATTTATGTCCAGTTGGCGCATTAACAAGCAAACCGTTCCGTTATGAAGCTCGCACTTGGGAGCTCGGTCGTAAGCGCTCTGTAAGCCCACACGATAGCTTGGGTGCTAATACAACGGTACAAACAAAAGCGAATAAGGTTATGCGCGTAGTTGCTTTGGAGAACGAAGCAATTAACGAATGCTGGATTAGCGATCGTGATCGTTTCTCCTATGAAGGCCTAAACAGTGTTGATCGCGTCACAACACCTATGGTTAAGCAGGGCGGTCAGTGGCTTGAGACTGACTGGCAGTCAGCATTGGATTACGTTGCTCACTCTTTGAAGACAATTTCTGCTGAAAGCGGACCTGAATCTATCGGCGCTTTAGCGCATCCAATTTCCAGCACGGAAGAATTGCATCTCTTGCAAAAATTAGTGCGTGGTATTGGCTCAAGTCAAGTTGAGACTCGCTTGCGTCAAACCGATATTAAGGGTGCAGCAGCCGCTCCTTGGCTAGGTATGTCAATCGCAAAAGTAAATGAGTTGGATCGCGTTTTAATTATTGGTAGCTTCTTACGTAAAGAGCAGCCAGTATTAGCAGCCCGTATTCGTACTGCTAGCAAGCGGGGTCTGCAGGTTCTTCGGATCGATGCTGGTGGCGATGATTGGCTTATCTCAAGCAGCGCCATTGCTGCCGCTCCAAGCGCATGGCTCAATACATTAAGTGAGGTTGCATTAGCGATTGCGAAGGCAAAATCTGTATCTGCTCCATCTGGTACGCCTAACGTTACCGTTTCAGCGCAAGCTCAAAAACTGGCTGATAGCCTACTCTCAGGCTCTGCAGTTTCAGTGTTGCTTGGATCTGCTGCTATTGCCCATCCACAAGCCTCTGACATTCAGGTGCTGGCTCAATTTATTTCTGCGCAGACAGGTGCTAGTTTTGGTTTCTTGCCTGTTGGTGGTAACGCAGTTGGTGCTGCTTTGGTAAATGCAAATGGCTCTGGTGTTGAATCAGTGTTGTCTGGCGATCGCCGTGCAGTGCTGCTGATGAATATTGAACCAGACTCCGACTTACCAAATCCAGTAGCTGCTCGTGCTGCTTTAGCTAAAGCAAACACAGTAATCGCTTTGAGTGCTTATAAGAGTGCTGACTTGATGGAAGTGGCTGATGTCATTTTGCCAATCTCCACATTTACCGAAACAGTATCTACTTTCGTTAATCTAGAAGGTAGAGCACAAACGATTCAACCTGCTGTTAAGTCTTTGGGTGATTCACGTCCGGCATGGAAAGTGCTTAGAGTTCTTGGTGGACTTTTAGGCTTAGATGGTTTCTTGTTTAATGCGCCAGAAGAAGTGCTTGGTGAGGCGTTGGGTGATAACTATTGCACTCGACTCAGCAATCAACCTTTGACAAGTTCTGTTGCCGGTGCCAATGCAATTGCTAATAGTGGTTTAGAGCGCGTAGCCGACGTCAATATTTATTCTGGCGATCAAATTGTGCGTCGTTCATCTGCATTGCAATTAACACGTGATGCGAAGCGCGGAAACCAAGCCGGATTGAATCAAACCACATTTACAGAGTTGGGCTTAAAGGAGGGTGATGCAGTGCGCGTTACTCAGGGTTCACAGTCTGTTGATATGCCTGCGACATTAGAGGCAAATCTAGCGCCAGGCGCCATCAGAATTTCTGCTGGCACTATGGCTAGTGCGAAATTAGGATCGATGTTTGGTCCGGTAACTGTAAGCAAGGCATAAGGTACGAGATGGATAATTTCTTGAACCTCATTACCACCCAAGGCGAGGCTATCTTTGGTTCTTTATGGCCATTGGTTTGGGCATTGGTACGTATCGTCATCATCGTATTGCCAATGTTTGGCTGCGTAGCCTACTTAACGCTGTGGGAAAGAAAATTAATCGGTTGGATGCATATTCGTCTTGGGCCAAATCGCGTCGGCCCATTAGGTTTGTTGCAGCCAATTGCAGACGCCTTAAAGCTCTTGATGAAGGAGATCATTTCTCCGGCTCAAGCTAGCAAGGTGCTGTATTTCATTGCCCCAATCATGGTGATCATGCCTGCGTTTGCAGCGTGGGCAGTGATTCCTTTCCAAGCCAAGATGGTTTTAGCTGATGTCAATGCCGGACTTCTTTACATCATGGCCATTTCATCCATTGGTGTATATGGCGTGATTTTGGCTGGTTGGTCTTCAAACTCTAAATACCCATTCCTTGGCGCAATGCGCGCTTCAGCTCAGATGATCTCCTATGAGATTGCTATGGGCTTTGCATTAGTTACTGTACTACTGACTTCTGGATCTTTGAATTTAAGCGCTATCGTTGCCTCGCAGGAGCAGGGCTTCTTTGCGGGAATGGGCTTGAATTTCTTGTCATGGAACTGGCTCCCATTGTTGCCAATGTTCTTGATCTACTTCATCTCCGGTGTAGCTGAAACAAACCGTCACCCATTTGACGTGGTTGAAGGTGAGTCTGAGATTGTTGCTGGACACATGGTTGAGTACTCAGGCATGTCTTTTGCGATGTTCTTCCTAGCTGAATACGCCAATATGATTTTGATTGCTGCTGTAGCGTCAATCATGTTCTTGGGCGGTTGGCTACCAATTGTTGATTTGCCTATCTTGCGCGACATTCCAGGTTTCTTCTGGCTGTTTGGCAAAACCTTCTTCCTTTTGTCATGCGTTATTTGGTTGCGTGCCACATTGCCGCGTTATCGCTATGACCAAATCATGCGTTTGGGCTGGAAGATCTTTATCCCCATCTCCGTATTCTGGGTGGTTGTTATCGGCGCATGGGTTGTATCCCCATGGAATATTTGGAAATAAGTTGATCAATCATGTTTAAGAAAATTTCCCAATTCCTCGATAGCTTGATGCTTAAAGATATTTTGACTGGTATGTCTATTACAGGTCGCTATCTCTTTAAACCAAAAATTACTGTTCAATACCCTGACGAAAAGACTCCTTTGTCTAATCGTTTCCGTGGATTGCATGCGCTACGTCGTTATGAAAATGGCGAAGAGCGTTGCATTGGCTGTAAATTGTGCGAGGCAGTATGTCCAGCGTATGCCATCACAATTGAAACAGCAGAACGTGATGACGGAACACGTCGTACTAGTCGCTACGACATTGATCTGACTAAATGTATTTTCTGTGGCTTTTGCGAAGAAGCATGCCCGGTTGATGCGATTGTAGAAACTAATATTTTTGAGTATTTCGGCGACAAACGCGGCGATTTGTACTTCACTAAAGAAATGCTCTTGGCAGTCGGCGACAAGTATGAAAAAGACATCGCCGCTAACCGTGCAGTTGATGCACCTTATCGTTAATCGAATCGAGCTTAACTAATATGACATTCGATCCATCTACATTATTCGCAGTTTTCTTTTACGGTTTCGCTGGTTTGCTGGTGATTTCAGCATTGCGCGTGATTACTGCACGTAACCCAGTACACGCTGCGCTGTTCCTCGTATTGGCTTTCTTCTGTGCATCCGGTCTCTGGATGCTCCTTAAAGCAGAATTCTTGAGCTTGGCCTTAATTTTGGTTTATGTCGGCGCTGTAATGGTTCTCTTCTTATTCGTTGTGATGATGTTGGATTTGGATTTAGAGCATCTACGCCGAGATTTCAAAAAATTCTTACCCGTTGCGTTTTTAATGGGTGCAGTGATTGTGTTGGAGTTATCCATCGTCATCATTCGTAGCTTTATTGGTACTAACGCACCAGTTCAACCAATGCCGGAAGAGGTAATGGCAAACAATACTCAAGCTTTGGGCATGTTGATCTTTGTTGATTATGTTTATGCCTTTGAGGTGGCTGGTGTGATCTTGTTAGTGGCCATCATTGCTGCTGTTGCCTTGACATTACGCAATCGGAAAGACTCAAAATCTCAGAATATCCATGAGCAAGTGAATGTGGTTGCTGCAGATCGTATGCGCATTGTGAAGATGGGTTCAGATATGGCTGCAAAGCAAGATACAAGAGGAGAGAAGAAATGAATATCACTCTCGCCCATTATTTAGTGCTCGGTGCGATTTTGTTCGCCACCAGCGTGATTGGTATTTTCTTAAATCGTAAGAATGTCATCGTTCTGCTCATGGCAATTGAGTTGATGCTCTTGTCGGTAAACATGAACTTTGTTGCCTTCTCTCATTATTTGGGTGATATGGCAGGTCAAGTATTCGTATTCTTTATTTTGACTGTGGCGGCTGCTGAGGCAGCTATCGGTTTGGCAATTTTGGTTGTGCTCTTCCGTAAGGTAGACACCATTAATGCCGAAGATCTTGACCACCTAAAAGGCTAGTCATGCAATTGACCTTAAATATCCCTGTTCTCTGTGCAATTCCGTTGGCGCCATTAGTTGGCTCAATGATTGCTGGCTTTTTTGGCACCAAATTAGGCGGTAACCGCATTGGACATGGCGCCAGTCAATTTGTGACCATCTTGGGCGTCACGATTGCTTTTGTTTTGTCATGCAATGTTCTCGTTCAGGTAATGGATGGCTTCTATTTCAACGGAACCGTTTATCGCTGGATGCAGTTGGGTGAACTCAATTTAGATATTGGCTTTTTAATTGATCCGTTAACGGCAACCATGATGTGCGTTGTGACCTTCGTGTCTTTGATGGTTCACATCTACACCATTGGCTATATGCATGGGGAAGAGGGCTATAACCGCTTCTTCTCATACATCTCACTCTTTACTTTTGCCATGCTGATGCTCGTAATGAGCAACAACCTCTTGCAGCTTTTCTTTGGCTGGGAAGCGGTGGGTGTAGTTTCTTATTTGCTGATTGGCTTTTACTTTGAACGTCAATCTGCGGTATTTGCCAATATGAAGGCTTTCCTAGTTAACCGCGTCGGTGACTTTGGCTTCATTTTGGGTATCGGTATTTTGCTTGCCAGCACTGGTTCAATGCAATATGACGTGATCTTTGCTCAGAACTCTGCTTTAGCGGCGCAAACATTGCCCGGTACCAGCTGGAACCTCATGACGGTTGCCTGTATTTGCTTGTTCATTGGCGCAATGGGTAAGTCTGCACAGTTTCCGCTTCACGTTTGGTTGCCTGACTCGATGGAAGGCCCAACACCAATTTCTGCATTGATTCACGCTGCAACCATGGTTACCGCCGGCATCTTTATGGTGTCACGCATGTCTCCACTGTTTGAGCTTTCAGATGCGGCGTTGAGCTTTATCTTGGTTATCGGCTCTATTACTGCGCTCTTTATGGGGTTCCTTGGCATCGTCCAGAACGATATCAAGCGTGTAGTTGCTTACTCAACCTTGTCCCAGTTGGGTTATATGACTGTTGCATTGGGTGTTTCTGCTTACCCAGTAGCAATCTTCCATTTGATGACCCATGCATTCTTTAAGGCCCTGTTGTTCCTTGCTGCAGGTAGCGTCATTTTGGGTATGCACCACGAACAAGATATGCGCAAGATGGGCGGCCTTTGGAAATATATGCCAGTTACCTGCCTCATGATGCTGCTTGGTAATTTGGCTCTAGTTGGAACGCCATTCTTTTCAGGTTTCTATTCAAAAGATTCCATCATCGAAGCTGTTGCTGCAAGCAATATTCCAGGTTCTGGATTTGCCTACTTTGCCGTGATGGCCAGTGTATTTGTAACTGCTTTGTATTCCTTCCGTCTCTACTTCTATGTATTCCACGGAAAAGCACGCTGGGGTCATGCTGACTCACATGCCCACGACCATCATGATCATGCAGAGCAGGGCGATGACCACGCTCATCATGGATTGGCTCCAGGTCAAAAGCCGCACGAATCACCATTCGTGGTGACATTGCCTTTAATCCTTTTGGCCATTCCTTCAGTCATCATTGGTTTCTACACAATCTCACCATTGTTGTTCGGTACATACTTTGGCGATTCCATCTTTATTGATCTGGCTCGTCACCCAGTCATGAAAGAGTTGGAAGATGAGTTCCACGGTCCTGTAGCAATGGCGATTCATGCATTCACATCACCAGTATTGCTGTTGGTCGTTCTTGGTGTATTAACTGCTGCAGTTGGTTATCTATGGGCACCTAAATTGCCAGCAAAGGTTGCAGAGACTTTTGCGCCAATCAAGAAATTATTTGATAACAAGTACTACCTTGATGAGTTAAATCAAGCAGTATTTGCAAAGGGGCTCATCTGGATTGGCAGCTTCTTATGGCATCGTGGCGATCAAAAGGTTATCGATGGATTCTTTGTTAACGGCAGCGCGTACTCTGTAGGCCGCTTTGCTGGTGTTATTCGCCATTTGCAATCCGGTTATCTCTATCACTACGCATTTGCAATGATTGCAGGCTTGGCGATTTTGCTGGCTTGGGTTTTGTATGCTTACCTGCCTTTTGTTCGCTAGGCCTTTGTTACTTAAGTAGCCACTATGATTCTTTCTTACGCAATTTGGACCCCGATTCTCTTTGGACTCATTATTCTGTTTTATGGGTCTGAGAAACCATCTGCCGGCGTTCGCTGGTTAGCGCTTGTTGGCGCCGTTCTTGGTTTCATTGCCACGCTTCCATTGGTTATCAATTTTGATATAGCCAACGCTGGTATGCAGTTTGTTGAGAAGGTAAGTTGGATTCCGCGCTACGACATTAACTACTATCTAGGTATCGACGGAATCTCTGTTTGGTTTATCGTCCTTACCGCTTTCATCAACATCATTGTTGTGATTGCAGCTTGGGAAGTTATTGATACCAAGGTTTCGCAGTACATGGCTTCATTCATGATCCTCTCTGGATTAATGATCGGCGTATTTTGCGCGCTAGACGCTTTGTTGTTCTATGTATTCTTCGAGGCTACATTGATCCCGATGTACATCATTATTGGTGTATGGGGTGGTCATAATCGTATCTACGCAGCATTTAAGTTCTTCCTGTACACCTTGTTAGGTTCATTACTAACACTGGTTGCTATGTTGTATTTGTATAACGTTACAAATACCTTCGACATTTTGGCTTGGCAGAACGCACGACTTGATATCGTAGAGCAAATCCTATTGTTCGCCGCATTCTTTATGGCGTTTGCTGTAAAGGTGCCAATGTGGCCATTGCATACATGGTTGCCTGATGTGCACGTTGAAGCGCCGACAGGCGGCTCTGTGGTTTTGGCTGCAATCATGCTCAAGCTGGGTGCCTATGGCTTCTTGCGCTTCTCATTGCCTATCGCACCAGATGCTAGCCAGTATTTAGGCCCGTTTGTTATCTTCCTATCGCTTGTGGCCGTTATCTATGTTGGCGCGGTAGCTTTAGTGCAAAAAGATATGAAAAAGCTTGTGGCTTATTCATCGGTTGCGCATATGGGCTTTGTAACACTTGGCTTCTTCCTCTTTAGCCCATTGGGAATAGAGGGTGGCATTGTGCAGATGATTTCACACGGCTTTGTTGCCGGCGCAATGTTCTTGTCTATTGGTGTCTTGTATGACCGCATGCATACACGTCAAATTGCAGATTACGGCGGCGTGGTTCATCGCATGCCTGCATTTACCGCATTTGCAGTATTGATGGCGATGGCTAATTGCGGCCTGCCTGCCACTTCTGGTTTCGTTGGCGAGTTTATGGTGATCTTGGCGGCAGTTGACTACGATTTCTTTATCGGTGTCCTGGCAGCCACAGCGCTGATACTTGGCGCGGCGTATTCCTTGTGGATGGTAAAGCGCGTGTTTTTCGGCGCCGTAACAAATAAGCATGTTGAGGTTCTCAAAGATCTCAATGCTCGCGAATATTTCATGATGGTGGTGTTGTCAGTTTGCGTGATTGGAATGGGCGTTTATCCAAAACCATTTACCGACATCATTCATCCTGCTGTGATTAATCTGCTGCAGCACGTTGCTGTTAGCAAACTCTGAGTAAAAGCAAATGCAAGCATTCGACCTATACGCCATCCTGCCGGAACTCGTTTTATTAGTTGCCACCTGTCTTTTGTTGGTGGCTAGTGTTTATGTGCGCGAGAGGGCGGTTTCCACTCCTGGTGTAGAACAAGATATATTCCATACCCCTCGCGGCGTTGGATTTGTATATTTTTTCTCGATCATTCTGCTGGGCTATCTGGCGTTCGCCTTCATTGGACGCATGGGTGACGTCTCTCTAGTGGCGATGAATGGCCTATTTCAGTCAGACCCATTCTCTAATTTGCTGAAAGCTTGTTCTTGCGTGGCGGTATTGATTAGCTTGATTTACTCCAAGCAATACCTTATGGATCGCGCATTGTTCCGTCCTGACTTTATTGTTCTGGCGTTGCTTGCTTTACTCGGTCAGTTTGTTTTAATTTCAGGTGCCAATCTCTTAACTTTGTATCTTGGCCTGGAATTGATGGCATTGCCAACATACGCTTTGGTAGCGATGCGTCATAGCAGCGAAAAGAGCGTTGAAGCCGGCATTAAGTATTTCATCCTTGGCGCTTTGGCATCTGGTTTCTTGTTGTATGGCATGTCTATGCTTTATGGCGTAACTGGCTCGCTTGATCTGATTGAGATCTTCAAAGCAGTTGCTGATCCACGTGTAAATCACTTGGTAATGGCATTTGGTTTGGTGTTTATTGTTGCTGGCTTAGCGTTTAAGCTAGGTGTCGTACCTTTCCATATGTGGGTGCCAGATGTCTATCAAGGCGCTCCTACAGCTGTTACTTTGATGATTGCTGCCGCACCTAAGTTGGCTGCTTTTGCTTTGTTATTCCGCCTGCTCGTAAATACTTTATTGCCATTGATGGGTGATTGGCAGCCAATGTTGGTATTACTAGCTTTGCTATCTCTAGTGGTTGGTAACGTTACAGCGATTGCGCAAACCAATGTGAAGCGTATGTTGGCCTATTCAGCTATCGCACAAATGGGCTTTGTTTTATTAGGTATGTTGTCGGTATTCGATGATCACGCATTTAGCGCATCTATGTTCTATGCAATCACCTATGTTTTGACAACATTAGGTACGTTCGGTTTATTGATGGTTTTATCTCGCAAGGGTTATGACTGCGAAACGCTGGATGGCTTAAAAGGCCTTAATAAAAAGCACCCCTGGTTTGCATTTATTGGGTTGGTGATGATGTTCTCATTGGCTGGTATTCCGCCGACTGTTGGATTCGCAGCTAAATTAGGCGTGCTTGAGGCTTTGGTTGATGCGGAGCATACCTTCTTGGCAATCATTGCTGTGATTGCATCCTTGATTGGCGCTTTCTACTACCTTCGTGTTGTGAAGGTCATGTATTTTGATGAGCCTGAACACGAGATCACTGTTTCTGGATCTGGTTTTGCTAAAGGCATCCTAGGCCTAAACAGCATTCTGGTTCTGGTGATTGGCATTGTTCCCGCCGGCTTAATGAGTCTATGCTTGGATGCAATGCGTCGCACATTACTAGGCTCCTAAGGACCGCGGTAACGGTATATATAAAGGCTCCTAAGTGGAGCCTTTATTATTTGTGACATCGTAATGACACTTACTTTTTATAAGATAAATCATCCTACTTTTAAAGAGATATTTGATGGCTGAAAAAACATTTGAAGATTTGCCGGCGGGTGACCAGCACTTAAGAGAAGAGCGTATCTCTGGAGAAGATATTTACGGCGGTATCTTTTTGCACATGAAGCGCGATACAGTTTCATTGCCTGATGGACAAGAAGCCACGCGAGAGTATTTAACGCATCCAGGAGCTGTGGCCATTGTTGCAATCTTGGATGATGGCAGAGTGCTTTTAGAGCGCCAATATCGCTATCCAATCGCTAAGGCATGCATTGAGATACCCGCAGGAAAGTTAGAGGTTGGCGAGGATCATTTGTTGTGTGCCCAACGTGAGCTCGAGGAGGAGACTGGTTATACCGCTAGAAAGTGGAGCTATATACGTCGCATTCATCCCGTGATTTCATATTCAACTGAATTGATTGATATCTATTTGGCTGAAGATTTAGTTCCCGGAAAAAGTCATCTGGATGATGAAGAGTTTTTGGACGTATTTGCAGCCCCACTTGAGCGGCTAATATCCTGGGTCGAAGAGGGTGAGATTACCGATGTAAAAACCACGATATCCGCCTATTGGCTGGACCGCTATCGTCGTGGATTGGTGACGCCTACCCCGATTAAATAGTCGAAAGTTAATCCCGATTAAAATAGGGCTATTGAATTTAATGATTTTGCCCATATATACGTTTTATGAAAGTTTATAACCTCGCTTGCCCCATGGACCATCGTTTTGAAGGATGGTTTGCCTCAGAGCAGGACTGTCTTGATCAACAAGATAGTGGAATGCTTGCTTGCCCTGTATGTGAGAGCACTGAAATCACGCGCATGCCCTCAGCGCCACATATTGCAAAATCTAGCGGCACCAATGAACTGACTGTTTCTAAGGCGGATATGGGTAGCATCAGCGGTGATGTTGTTGCCCTTACGGGTAATGACCATTCTCAACTGGAGGCTCAGGTTCAAGCTGCTTTTCTCAAGGGTATGCGTGATTTGATGGGTAAATCTGAAGATGTTGGCACTGCATTTGCTGAAGAAGCTAGAAAAATTCATTACAAAGAATCCCCGGAGAGAAGTATCCGCGGTCAAACTACTTTGGATGAGGCGGAAGCTCTCAGGGATGAGGGTATTGAAGTGATGGCTATGCCTCTGATGCCGGCTTTAAAAAATACCCTTCAATAAGTCTCCTTACATCAATGCCTCTTCAAGAGGGCAAAAAAATAGCGATCCGAAGATCGCTATTTTTGTATCAAGCCAACATCACTTAGAGGTTGGCATCACAAACTCTGCGCCCTTAGCAATGCTCTCAGGCCAACGCTGCATTACGCTCTTCTGCTTGGTATAGAAGCGAACACCTTCTTTGCCATATGCATGCATATCGCCAAAGAGAGATTTCTTCCAGCCGCCAAAGCCGTGCCAAGCCATTGGCACAGGAATAGGTACGTTAATACCAACCATACCTACTTGAACACGACGAGCAAATTCGCGGGCAATGTTTCCGTCACTTGTAAAGCAAGCAACACCGTTGCCGTATTCACAAGAGTTCACGAGATTCAAAGCCTCAGTAAAGTTGGCAACGCGTAAGCAAGACAGAACTGGTCCAAAGATTTCTTCGAGATAGATCTTCATATCTGGAGTAACGCCATCGAATAGGGTGCCGCCCAAGAAGAATCCATTTTCACAGCCAGGTACTTTTAGTCCGCGGCCATCAACCAAGAGTTTTGCTCCTGATGCAACGCCGTTATCAATGTATCCGGTAATGCGCTCTAAAGCAGCCTTTGTAACGATTGGGCCCATTTCAGCGTCTAATTCCATGCCGTTTTTAACTTTGAGTGTTTTGGTGCGCTCAATCAGTTTAGGCATAATTTTTTCAGCAACGTCGCCTACTAGTACTGCAACTGAAATTGCCATGCAGCGCTCGCCGGCAGAACCATAAGCGGCACCCACCAAAGCATCAATGGCTTTATCTATGTCGGCATCAGGCATGATGACCATGTGATTCTTGGCGCCGCCCAATGCTTGCGAGCGTTTGCCAAAATGGGCGCAACGTTCGTAGATGTAGTTTGCAATAGGGGTTGATCCAACAAAGCTAATTGCTTTTACATCTGGATTTTCAATCAAGGCATCAACAGCTTCTTTATCGCCTTGCACCACATTAAATACGCCATCCGGAAGACCGGCTTCTTTTAAGAGTTTGGCCATAAACAATGATGCGGATGGGTCGGTAGGGCTTGGCTTGAGGATGAAAGTATTGCCGCAGGCAATTGCCATTGGGAACATCCACATAGGAACCATGACGGGGAAGTTAAATGGCGTGATGCCTGCAACTACGCCTAAAGGCTGACGCATTACCCAGTTATCAATATCAGTTGAAACTTGTTCGGTATATTCACCTTTGAGTAACTCTGGAATGCCAGTTGCAAATTCAACGATTTCAATTCCACGCGTAACCTCACCTTGGGCGTCGGTAAAAACTTTGCCATGTTCAGCAGTAATGATTGCGGCAAGCTCATCACGGTTAGCGTTGAGTAATTCGAGATACTTGAACATGATGCGAGCGCGGCGCAGGGGGCTAGTTTGACTCCAGGTCAAAAAAGCCTTCTGAGCAACTGCTACAGCAGAGTCGACATCTTTGCGACTTGCAAGGGCAACGCGACGGGCAACAGCGCCTTTGGCTGGGTTATAGACGTCCGCAAAGCGTCCATCCTTGGGGTTCAGTACAGTGCCGCCAACGTAGTGGCCAATATCTTCTTTAGATTCAAAGGCTTGAGGTGCGTTCATAGTCTCTTATATTGAGTAGTGTGTATCGATATTTATCAAAAAAAGCCGCTTAACCTGGTGGTCTGCACGACTTCGCTGTCTCGTTTATTCTGCTTTTTAAGTATTCTATCGCTTAACGGTAATTTTCGTATTTTTGACCCCTTTTTTGGACTTTTAAGGCATTTCATGAGCCTCCTCTTTTCAAGCTATACCCTCAATTCTCCGCGTGGCCCCTTGGAGCTGGCAAACCGTATTGTGATTGCCCCAATGTGCCAATATTCGGCAAATAATGGCGAGGCGACTGACTGGCATTTAATGCATTGGGGTAATTTATTGAATGGTGGGGCCGCTTTATTCATTATTGAGGCTACAGGCGTTACCCCTGAGGCTCGTATTACACCCGCCTGTTTAGGCTTATGGGATGACCGCACTGAGGCCGCCTTAAAGGATAAGTTAACCCGCGCTCGTAAATTGGCGCCTACAACACCTGTGTTTATCCAATTGGCACATGCAGGGCGTAAGGCTTCAAGTGCTACCCCTTGGGATGGTGGACAGTTGTTGCCGGCTGAACAAGGCGGTTGGGAAACTTTAGCGCCTTCAGCCATTCCTCAGCTTGACGGTGAACGCTTGCCACACGAGCTCACTAAAGATCAACTACAGGAAATCATCGATGCATTTGTTATGGCAGCTATTCGTACTGAACGAATTGGTATTGATGGTATAGAGCTTCATGGTGCTCATGGCTACTTATTGCATCAATTTCTATCACCAATAGCCAATCAAAGAACTGATGAATATGGCGGCCCCTTCGAAAACCGCATTCGCTTTCCGCTTGAGCTCTTTGCAGCGGTACGCAAAGCCTATCAAGGCGTCTTAGGCATTCGAATTTCAGCAAGCGATTGGATTGAGGGTGGTTGGACCCCAGAGGAAACTGCGCAATTTGCAAAACAGTTAAAACCACTCGGATGCGATTTTGTGCACATTTCTTCAGGCGGTATTTCGCCTAAGCAAAAAATAGCTATTGGGCCAAACTATCAGGTTCCCTTTGCAAAGATTGTGAAAGACCAATCAGGTTTGCCAACTATGACGGTTGGATTAATTACGGACCCACATCAGGCAGAAGAAATTTTGCAGCAGGGCGATGCGGATCTCATTGCATTGGCAAGAGCATTTCTTTATAAGCCACGTTGGGCCTGGGAAGCTGCCGCAGCTTTAGATGGTACTGTCGTTGGTAATGAGCGTTATTGGCGCTGTCTACCCAGAGAAGCGCAAGCTGTATTTGGAAGCGTTAAAGTTGGGCAAAGATAAATTACAAATAACTAAAAAATATACAGGAGCCTGGAATGAAAAAACTTCACCTTTCGCATAAGCTGGTAGTTGGCTTTGTCTTTGCTGCGTGCACTCAAATCCTAAGCGCACAAACCTATCCAGATAAGCCCATTACTTTGGTAGTTCCTAATCCACCAGGTGGTTTGGTTGATACCTCAGCGCGACTATTAAGCGAGCCATTATCTAGAGTTATCGGTCAGACGGTAGTGGTTGATAACAAGCCGGGTGCAAGTGGCAATATTGCGTATCAGTATGTTGCTAATGCTAAGCCTGATGGCTATACGTTATTAATTTCCTATTCTGGTTATCACGTAGGAAACCCAGCCTTAATGGATAAACTTCCTTGGGATCCGATTAAAGATTTTTCACCAATTGCGTTATTAACTGTCTCTACTAATGTCATCGCTGTTCATCCATCTGTGCCAGTGAATAATTTAAAAGAATTCATAGCTTATGCAAAGGCAAACCCAGGGAAATTAAATTACGCCTCACAGGGTAACGGTTCTGTATCGCATATTGGTACCGAGATGTTTAAGCAAACTACTGGTGTTGATATGGTGCACGTTCCTTATAAAGGCTCTGGCCCCGCGATTCAAGACGTGCTTGCTGGACAGGTCCAGGTATTTATCAGTACGCCACCTTCATTGATGCAGCACGTTCAAAGCGGCAAGCTCAAAGGTCTTGCAGTGACAGGTAAAAACCGTCATCCTGGGATGCCTAATGTGCCCACAACAGCAGAAGCCGGCTTACCTTCATTTCAACTAGAGTCTTGGGTGGCATTATTCGCGCCTGCGGGTACGCCGGCTCCAATCGTGAATAAATTAACCGCTTCTGTAAAGAAAAGTTTGTCCTTGCCAGAAATTAAAGAGCGCGCTGATGCCGCTGGCGTAGAGTTGCGCTACCTGACTCCAGCCGCTACCGATGCTCTTGTGAAGAAAGAATTGCCTTATTGGAACAAGGCAATTAAATCCGCAAATATTACTTTGGACTAATCTCTTTTTCGAGACAAAGTGTTACGCCTGATCTCGCAAAACGGGGTCAGGCAATGCCCTTGCAAACGCTCTTGCGGTGCTGAGCAATAAATGATCTTTTCCAGGGCCAGCTATCAGTTGCACTCCAACAGGCAAACCATTTGGTCCGCTTGTGACATTGATGTTGATGCAAGGCAATCCCAATAAGGTCCATCCTCTACAAAAAATGGGGTCTCCGGTGCCTTCTTTAATTAGAGGTGCCTCACCAAGCGCACTTGGCGCCATTAGGATATCGACTTCGTCATTGAATAATTTCTGAATAGATGCCTTTGCGTCGATGGCAGATGTAAGGTCAGCCGCATATTGTGCATATGAAACTTCGGCGCCATCATCGAGTTGCTTCATTAGTTGCACACTTAATTTTTTAGCATAGTGATTTTTTTCAAATGCTAGGCTGCGAGACATTTCAGAGATCATGATGCGGGTTTGAACTTGATCAATGGTATTGCAAGATTTGGGCAGAACTAAGTCAAAGACGGAACCCTTGCATAATGATTCAGCTGCATGTCGAGCAACCGCTAAGGCAGTGGCGGTCTCTTTTCCTGCTAGTGACCATAATGAAGTTTTGCATATGGCAATGCGCGGTTTATTGTGTAGTTCTTGAACCTTTGCCATAGCATGATCACCACTCATGACCGCTACACCTAGCGCAACATCTTCAACAGTTCTGCCAAAACATCCCATGGTGTCTAAAGAGATCGACAGGCTTTTGACACCTGCGATGCTAATTTTTCCGAGGCTAGGTTTAAAACCAACGACACCACAAAATGAAGCGGGGCGAATAATTGAACCAGCGGTTTGGCTACCTGTAGCCAAAGGAATCATAAAATCTGCCACTGCAGCTGCAGAGCCGCTAGATGATCCGCCGGGCGTATGTGAAGGATTGTGGGGGTTGGTTGTCTGGCTGGGCTTAAAGGATGCAAATTCAGTGGTCTTGGTTTTTCCAAGAATAATTCCGCCCGCTTGCCGCATCAATGCAATGGATACAGCATCCGTAGCAGGGTAGTGATTTGCGTATATGGGCGATCCATATGCCGTTGGGAGGTCATAGGTGTCATAAAGATCTTTGACCCCAATAGGTAGGCCATGCAATAGGCCCTTTACAGTGCCCTTATCTAGCGTTTTAGCGCGGGATAGGGCGTTTTCCTTACCCAGGCTTGCCCAGGCCTTCACCAGACTCTCTTTTTGGCCTATGCGGTCTAAACAGGATAAAAGAAGGTCTGAGGCCTTAATTTCCCTCCTGGCTAAGGCGTGAATGGCTTGGGTAGCGCTCAGGCTCTCTAGGTCTTTCATCAGCTCATTCTACTGATGGTGGCGTATGATCGCAATTTACCGTTTTATGTCTTAGACCTGTATTTAAAGAGATGCAATATGAAGCAACACACAGTACGTGAAGCCTGGCTAGAAGACGCTGTCAGACACCTAGAGCCAGTATTTTCAAAGGCGGGTTATGCGATCCCTCCAGTGAGAGTTTCATGCGGTTTTCCGGCCTCTAGTAGCCCCAGAACAACCTTAGGGCAATGCTGGCCTAGGGAGCGCTCTGGTGGTGGTGTCAATGAGATCTTTATCTCCCCAAAATTAGATGAGCCTGTACAACTGCTCGATACCTTGGTTCACGAGTTATGTCATGCGGTCGATGATTGTTTTAGCGGTCACGGCGAGGATTTCAAAGGCATTGCGCAGACGGTTGGTCTTGAAGGTCCTGCAAGAATGGCTCATGCGACGGAGGAGCTTACGGTAAAGCTCATGATGATTAGCCAGGAGCTGGGACCGTATCCACATCAAGCTATCGTTTTTCCGCCACCTAGACCTAGCAATGCCAGTCGAAGTAAGGCTAAATGCGGCCAATGTGGCTATGAGGTCACTTTACTTAAAAAGTGGGCTAGTTATGGCGCGCCAATTTGTCCCAAGGACAATATTCGCATGCTAGAGGCTGTGCCTGAGACGATTGAAAACACAACAGACTATGACAGCGAATCTGTAGGTAAGGGCGGAAAATCAGCGCCTGACGAGATCCGCAGGGCAATTAGCTAGTTTTAATATTAGTAAAATAGCATTTTCAAAACAATAACCATTCATTCGAGACAATACCTTTATGAACGCCAAAAAAATATTTAAAAATCCAAAGATCGCTGTGATACCGGGAGATGGTATTGGTAAAGAAGTGATGCCTGAAGGTCTGCGCGCACTAGAGGCTGCTAATCGTAAATTTAATATTGGCATGCAGTTCGATCACTTTGATTTTGCGAGCTGCGACTACTATCTAAAGCACGGCAAGATGATGCCGGATGACTGGTTCGACACCTTGATGAAGTATGACGCCATCTTCTTCGGCGCTGTTGGTATGCCAAACATTCTTCCTGACCACGTATCGTTGTGGGGAAGCTTAATTCAATTCCGTCGCGGATTTGATCAGTATGTGAACTTGCGTCCGGTACGTTTGCTTCCAGGCGTTCCTTGCCCATTGGCAAATCGCAAACCAGGCGATATCGATTTCTTTGTAGTTCGTGAGAATACAGAAGGTGAATACTCTAGCGTTGGCGGAAAAATGTTCCCAGACACTGACCGTGAGTTTGTGATTCAGGAATCCATCTTTACGCGTCAAGGCGTAGATAGAATTTTGCAATACGCTTTTGATTTGGCCCAGAGCCGCCCTAAGAAACACCTCACTTCTGCAACCAAATCAAATGGTATTGCTATCACGATGCCATATTGGGATGAGCGCGTAGAGGCGATGTCCAAAAAGTTTTCCGACGTAAGAACGGACAAATACCATATCGATATTTTGGCCGCCCATTTTGTCATGAACCCTGATCGCTTTGATGTGGTTGTTGCAAGCAACTTGTTTGGCGATATTCTTTCTGACTTAGGTCCAGCTTGCACAGGAACGATCGCCGTTGCACCATCTGGAAGTATTAATCCTGAAGGTAAGTTCCCATCGCTGTTTGAGCCAGTTCATGGATCTGCCCCCGATATTTACGGCAAGATGATTGCCAATCCAATCGGCCAGATTTGGAGTGGGGCGATGATGCTCGATCACCTTGGTTATCCCGAAGCGGGCGCCGCTATATTCTCGGCCATTGAAAAAGTATTGGCCTCTGGCCCGGGACACTCCCCATTAACTCCTGACTTAGGTGGAACAGCTAAAACAGATGACTTAGGCAAGGCAATCGCCGCAGCCGTTTGATGTATTAATCATGGCGCAACCTTACGCCCCTTTACTCCAACAAATGTTGTCGGAGTTTCAGAGTCAGCGCCATGATGCAGCTGAACGTATTGCGCAATCCATTCTTCGTATAAATCCGAAGGATTTGATTGCACTTCAAGTCCTTGGTTTGGTGCTAGCAATGCAAGGGCGAGTTTTAGAGGCTATTGATCCACTCTCTAAAGCTGCTTTACAGGATTCAAAAAACCCAGAGCTCCTTTCAAACTTGGCGCGAGCTCAATATGGGGCTGGATTATTTCAGGATGCAATTGGTACATTCGAGAAATTAAATCGAATTGTTCCCAATAATGCCCAAATCCTTATGGATAAGGGTACTGCCCATGCAAAGCTCCGTCAATATGATCAAGCAACACTTTGTTATGACAAAGTCATTGAATTAAGTCCAGATTATTTTTTGGTCTGGTCTAATCGCGGTAATTTATTGTCAGATTTGGGCTTTACAGGAAAGGCCATTGAGAGTTACGAAACTGCCTTAAAACTCAATCCTAATTACCCAGAAACCTGGACAAATTATGGAAATGCATTCTTTGATTTAGGTAGGTATGAAGATGCGCGTTTGGCGCATGAAAAAGCTTTGTCACTGGATCCAAATTATGGCGAGGCATGGTCAAATCACGCCAATGCATTACTTGAATTAAAGCGTAATGATGAGGCCTTAGTGAGTTATCAAAAGGCCTATAGCCTTGTTCCTGGTCATCCATTCTTAATTGGTCAACTTGTTGATGGTTATGGCAATCTTTGCGATTGGGCTAATAGAGATCTTTTAGTGCCTAAGCTATTGGATAGCGCTTCAAAAATGGAGCCAGCGTCTCCGCCTTTCATCATGCTGCAAACCAGTGCAACTCTTGAGTTACAAAAACAAGCCGCCGAAATTTTTACCAAGATCCGAATACCAGCATTTAATAATAGTTTCCCTAAACTCCGCGCTCGTAGTGGCGATCAAAAAATCCGAATTGGCTATTTCTCATCTGACTTTAAAACGCACCCCGTAGGGATGCTGATGGAAAATATTCTTAAGTTACATGATCGCTCGCGCTTTGAGATCTATGGATTCTTTTTAAATAAAAGAGTCGGAGACCCCGTAGAGCATCGATTAACTGAGTTGTTTGATAAATCGATTGATCTTTTTGGATTAAATGATTTTGAGGCTTATGAATTATCGATATCCCAGGATCTAGATATCGCAATTGATCTTAATGGGCATACTGCAGCAGCAAGGACAAAGCTATTCTCAAGAAAAATTGCCCCTATCCAGATGAATTATTTGGGATATGCCGGTACTTCCGGGTCAGATTTTTATCAATACCTCATAGCTGATAAGATTGCAATTCCGCCGGAGCATCAGTCCTATTACAGTGAAAAGATCGCCTACTTGCCGAATTCATTTTTCCCGGCAGACACATTGATATCCAGAGAAGAATTTGGGGATATGCCAACCCGAGCATCCCAAGGATTGCCTGAGTCAGGCTTCATCTTTGCTTGCTTTAATAATGCCTACAAAATTACTCCCGATATTTTCGATATCTGGATGAAGCTCCTAAAAGATGTGCCCGATAGTGTTTTATGGCTTTCGAGACCATCGGAAAAGGCTATTGAGAATTTACAAAAAGAGGTAACTGCAAGAGGGGTTGATCCATCTCGAATCATTTTTGCGATACGTGTTCCAGCAAGAAAGGATCACCTCAGTAGACTGCGATTGGCTGACCTATTTTTGGATACCTCACACTTTAATGCCCATACAACAGCTGCTGATGCTCTATGGGCTGGGGTGCCGGTGCTCAGTATTCTTGGGAATACCTTTGCAAGTAGGGTGGCATCAAGCATGCTTACTGCGCTTGGCATGAATGAGATGATCGTCAACTCAAAAGAAGAGTATTACAACAAGGCATTCGATTTAGCTTCACATCCAGATAAGATTAGCCAGGTGAAGGCAAAACAAGAGAGCAATCGACTCACTACAGCGCTGTTTGATACAAAACAGTATGTAAAAGATCTAGAAGACCTATATTTGTCGGCCGTTACTAAATCGCACTAAGCGCTGATAGCAGATTGCCAAACGGCATCTTTTTTTGCCGACTTGGTAATCTCAGCCAGAATTTTTTCATGCGCCTCTAGATCCTCGGTGCTGGCAGCCAAAACTTTAAGGTTCACTGGCAAAGCTTTGCTATGGCCGGTAGAGTCTGCGCCAACCGTATAGTCAATTAAATCAATCGAGAGATCTTCCTGACCCCTAGTCATTGCTACATAGACTTCTGCTAGTAGCTGAGCATCCAATAGCGCGCCGTGCAATGTACGATGTTTATTGCTAATGGAAAAGCGTTCACACAAAGCATCGAGTGAGTTACGTTTGCCTGGAAACATCTGGCGCGCATCGAGCAAGGTATCGGTGACTTTGCTTGCAAGATTTCTGAATGGAGGGCGCTTGAGTAAGGCAAATTCATTGTCCAAGAAGCCCAAGTCAAAGGCAGCGTTGTGGATAACAATTTCTGCGCCATCCACAAATTCAATTAATTGTTCAACAATATTCCCAAAAACGGGTTTATCCGATAAAAACTCTCTAGATAGACCGTGAACAGCAAACGCGCCAGCGTCAATATCGCGCTCGGGATTGATGTAGTAATGAAATGTTCGGTCTGTTAAACGACGGCCGACCATTTCCACGCAACCAATTTCAATGATGCGGTCACCTGTGGCAGGATTTAAACCTGTTGTTTCGGTATCGAGAATAACTTGACGCATTAGGTTCCTTCCAAGACAGATGGCGGTATTTCCATAGGGCCATTGCCTGCATATTTGTCTAAATACAGATAAATAACAGGGGTAATGATTAAGGTAACAAATTGAGAGAAGATCAGGCCGCCAGCTACGCTAATACCAAGCGGCTGACGTAACTCAGCGCCAGCACCCAAGCCGAAAGCAATAGGAAGGGCGCCCATTAAAGCTGCAAAGGTTGTCATCATGATCGGGCGGAAACGCAAAATACAGGCTTCGCGAATGGCTTTTTCCGGAGTCATCCCTTGGTTTCGTTGCGCATCCAAGGCGAAGTCAATCATCAAGATCGCATTCTTTTTCACAATACCAATCAACAGCAAAATACCAATCGACGCAATGATGGTGAGCTCAAAGCCAAAAATACGTAGCGCAAGAATTGCGCCAATAGCGGCAGATGGCAATCCTGCAAGAATGGTGAGTGGGTGGATATAGCTTTCGTATAAAACGCCCAGCAGAATATAAATTACACCCAGTGCAGAGAGAATCAAAATTAGCTGCCCCGATTGATTGCCCTTAAAGACCGCAGCATCACCGCCATAACTCGTAATAATAGAAGGTGGCAAATCAATGGCTTTGGTAAAGGATTCAATTTGCTTGGTGGCATCACCAAGGAAAACATCTGGCGCCAAGTTAAATGACAGTGTTACAGCCGGAATTTGCCCTTGATGGTTTACGGCTGTTGGACCAACGGTTCTCGTAAAACTTGCCAAACTCGAAAGGGGAATCAACTTATCAGTAGCGCGACCGCGTACAAAAATCTTATTGAGGTCGGTTTCATACTGACGATCTTCGACTGCACCCTCTAGGATGACGTAATAAGTATTGACTGGTGTGTAGATGGTGGAGACTTGCTTTTCACCAAATGTAGAGTAGAGAGCTGTTCTAATATCAGCAATGCTGACGCCAGCACTGGCAGCCTTTTCTCGGTCTATATTAATCTTGACGTTTAGCCCTTTTAGCTGTGAATCACTTGTAACATCCCGAAACATTGGATCAGCACGCATTTTTTGCATGAGCTTGTCCGCCCACTCATTAACACCCTCAAAACCAACGCTTTGGAGGGTGAACTGATAACGACTCTTGCTGCTTTTTCCGCCAAGTTGTAGGTTTTGAACGGGGCGCATGTAAACCTGCAGGCCAGGAATTTCTTTAAATTTGGTTCGCAAGCCTTCCATGATCTTCGCCATCTTTGCACGATCACTTTTAGGTTTAAGGATGATGAAGATACGTCCCGTGTTGTAGCCTGAGCTTGCACCACCACCGATGACGGAAATTGAGCTGGCTACGTTCGGGTCGGTATTAACCAATTCGGCAGCTTGATCTTGAAGTGCCAGCATCGCTCTAAACGAGATATCTTCAGAGGCTTCAGTGGTAGCTAGAATTTGCCCAATATCTTCTTCTGGGAAAAATCCCTTAGGGCTCATTACAAAAAGAACCACCGTGATAACGAATGTAGACAAGGCACCCCAAAGAACCTTTTTGCGATTTCTTAAAGCAAGGTCAAGGTAGTGAATATAGGTTTTAAGCATCCAATCAAAAAAGCGATCAAACTTTTTATTGATAGCATATTCTTTTGCATGCTCTCCAGGTTTTGGTAGGAAGCGGCTGCAGAGCATTGGCACAACCGTTAATGAAACTACTGCCGACACTAGGATAGAGAGTGAAACTACGACCGCAAATTCTCTAAAGAGAAGTCCAATAGGACCTGGCATAAAAAACAGGGGAATAAATACAGCCACCAGCGAGATTGAGATCGAGATGATGGTGAAACCCACCTCTTTACTGCCCTTAAGGGAGGCTTTAAGTGGATCCATGCCTTGTTCGATGTAGCGCATGATGTTCTCAAGCACCACAATCGCATCATCAACCACAAGTCCAACGGCTAACGTAATACCCAGTAGGGAAATGTTATCTAGGCTGTAGCCCATAAAGTAGAGCAAAAAGAATGCTCCAATTAACGAGATTGGTAGGCTGATAGAGGGTATAACCGTTGCGGATACATGCTTCAAGAATAAGAAGATCACGAGAACAACGAGCAGCACCGTTAATCCAAGCGTCAGATTAACGTCATGAATAGCTTCAATAATCGATAGTGATCGATCATTTAAGAGCTGCAAACGAATGGATTCTGGCATTTGCTTTTGAAGCTGCGGCAAAAGCTGCTTCACAGCCTTAACCACTTCAACAGTATTCGCGCCGGGCTGACGAAGAATGGCAACGGCAATAGAGCGTTCGCCATTTGAGCTTGCAAGGGTTTTGACATCCTCATAACTCTCAATTACATCAGCGACATCTTTTAAGTAGATCGGCAAGCCATTCTTTTGGCTAACAATCAAATTTGCAAATTCTTCGGGTCTAACTAACTGAGGATTTGCATAAATGGTGATTGCTTGACGTGGACCATCGAGAACACCGACTGGACTATTGGAGTTAGCCTTATTAATTGCAATCGCAATATCATCAACAGTGAGATTGCGGTTAGCTAAAGCATCGGGATGAACACGTACGCGAACTGCATAACGCTTTGCTCCATAAACCAGAACCTGTGCAACGCCACTAATCGTAGATAAGTTTGGCGATACTAAGTTTTCCGCATACTGGTTAATATCTGAAAGGCTGATGGATGGAGAGCTCATCCGCACTACGAGTACTGGAGTGTCTGAAGGGTTGATCTTCCTATATGACGGTGGAACAGTCATCTCAATCGGTAAGCGTTTTTGTGCACGCAATAAGGCGGCCTGTACATCCACAGCCGCCTTATCAATATCACGATCGTTATTGAACTCTAAGGTGATGCTTGTGCTGCCTAATGAGTTCGTGGAGCTGATAACGGTAATACCGTCAATAGTTGAAAACTCTTTTTCTAAAGGAAGCGCCACGGCAGAGGCCATATTTTCTGGCGAGGCACCCGGTAAAGATGCACTTACAGAAATAACCGGCGTATTAAAACTAGGTAGGGCTGCAACAGGAATTTTTACATAGGCGACAGCACCTGCAACAACGGTTGCTATTGAAAGCAATACCGTCATCACGGGACGCCGAATACATAATTCGGAGAGCGTCATTTTTTATCTGTTGCTGAAGGGGTTGTTGGGGTTGGGGCCGCAGCGGTGGCGGGGGCAGGCGAGGTACTAGGAGCAGCTGACGCTGCAGGAGGGCTTACTTTTGCCTCCCGAACCTTGCTTCCTGGTCGTAAGTTTTGCTTGCCTTCTACAACCACTCTATCGCCCGCATCAATTCCGGTAACTACCGTTGAGCCTTGATATTCATAAACAACTTTGACTGGTTTAGATGCTGCTTTGCCATCTTTGTCGATGACGTAGACCATCTTGCCGCGCGGATTAATAACAACGGCTTGCGATGGAATAGCTAATGCATCTTTTAATGTATTGGCAACAAGAGAGACGCGAGCAAATTGACCGGGTAGCAATGTCTTATCGTCATTTGGAATTTGCGCTTTAACTCGAACTGCAGCAATTGAAGGGTCAACTTGGTTATCTATTACAAGCACCTTTCCTTCATACGTTTTTTTGCCGCTATCACCAACATTGACTTTAACTGTCATTGCCTCTCCATCCAGCTGGTTCTCCAGCATGATGGGGATATCTTTTTCGGGGATGACAAATTGAACGTTAATAGGGTTTAGCTGGGTAATGGTAACCATTGAACCAACGCTAGATGTAGCGGTAGAGCTAGTGGCTGTTGTTACAACGTTGCTTGCCTGAACTAAAGAGCCAGGAAATACATTCACAATGCCGGCGCGACCATCGATCGGTGACTTAATGTAATCAAAGGAGAGCTGAACCTCGGCAGAGCGTGCAGCAGCCTGAGCTGATTTGGCATTCGCTAAAGAGGTTTCAAGACCCGCTTTGGAGATAAAGTTTTTGGCCACCAGTTCCTTGGCGCGCAAGTATTGCTTTTGAGCATCGTCAGCCAATGCTTTTAGTTTTTCGTAATTTGCTTTGTCATTACGGTCATCTAATGTAAAGAGTAGATCGCCAGCCTTTACTTCTTGACCATCCTTGACATTAATTTTGGCAACGGTATTGGTAACCATTGGACGGATATCCACAATGCTATTGGAAACAATCGTTCCCGTAGCTTCAATAATGAGTGGGATGTCTTTCTTCTCAACAACAACGGAGGTTATTGTGACCGGGCCGCCAGATTTTTCAGAGGCAGGGAAAAAATAATCGTACGCCTTTGAGCCTGCATACAGAACAATCAATACCAGCAGAATGCGCCACTTGAACTTGATGGCAAAACTTTTGACTGTTGGGTAATCCAGCTGTTTGAGTTTATTGAGCTTATTGAATTTAGGCGAGTGCTTTTGCCAAAGAGCGCACAAACGGGCTTTCCCAGTGTTTTTCAACTCAACTATCTTTGCAGCCGCTTTATCGAGAGAAGATTCTATTTTTGACACAGTCTCGTTTTCTTAGTTTTTTATGGTTTAAATGCCATTTGTAGCCTATTTACAGCTTAGGCATTCTCTCATAATAGAGTCATAAAAGCGTAGTGCTGAGCAGTATTGGCCCTAAGGCAAAAACTCTTCAACCCCTTTATTGGCAAGCTGATCAGCCAGTTCATTCCCGGGGTGGCCGTTATGCCCCCTGACCCAGTGCCAGGAGATGTCGTGCCCGGGCAGGAGGGCGTCCAATTCTTGCCATAAATCTGCATTCTTTACAGGATCTCTGCTGGCGGTCTTCCAACCCCGTTTTTTCCAGCCTTCAAGCCATTCTGTAACCCCTTTTTGTACATACTGGGAGTCGGTCCATAGCTCTATAGAACTGCGTTGTTTTAAGGCTCGTAAAGCAAAGATCACCGCGCTAATCTCCATGCGGTTGTTGGTGGTGTGCTTTTCGCCGCCATGAATATGTTTCTCATGACCGCCTGACCTAAGTACTGCGCCCCAACCGCCAGGGCCAGGGTTGCCTTTACATGCGCCATCTGTGTAAATCACGATATGGGGCATTTGTGGGTTGTGGTCAGTGCTTTTTGAATGGGGCATAAGGCTAATTTACTGGGTCTTGGGCTTGCTTGATCTTATTGCGTTCTGCAGCAGGACTCAGATTGGGAACCACTGGCACGCGAACAGGGGTGATTTGACCTATGAGCCTAAGCCCCTTGTGGCGTTTTATGGCCGAAACTACAAAAACTGCACCAAAAATAGGCCACCAACGATTACCCATGGGCTCTAAAAAATCCATCCGCGACATGGACGACAGCCCATGGAGAGGAAATTTGTAGCATCCGAAGTGGCCGCGATCTAGAGAAAAATTAAGCAATTGGAGCCAATCTTTAATGCGAATTAGGCTAATAAATTGCCCATCGCGCGGCAGATAGGGGCTGCCAATTAGCCTGCTGAGATATTGTCTGGCACCCCATAAGCTTGCGGGGTTAAAGCCTGAAATCACCAAGCGACCTTCTGGCCGTAAAACACGATCTACTTCACGTAATATTTGATGGGGATCAGCAGCAAATTCAAGAACATGAGGGAGGGTAACCAAGTCCAAACTTTCTGATGCAAAGGGCAGCTCAGCGGCTTCACCTTCTATTAAATGCCAGTTAAAGCGACGTGCGTGTTCGCGACCATCATTGGAGTGAGAAAGTAGGGCCTGCAAGGGCATCCGGTTTTCACTCAATGTGTTGATTTGGGGTAACCCAATTTGTACGGCATGAAACCCAAAGACATCGGCCACAATCTGATCAAAGCATTTTTGCTCCCAGCCTAAAACGTATTGGCCGGGTGGCGACTGCAGCCATTTCTCCCAGGAGCTCCATGGGGGTGCAGGCGTCTGAGAGGGGGTAAGTGGGGTTGGTATCATCGGACTATGGATAAGAATACTTTATTGCAGGTCTGGCCTATACCCGCCTTTGATGACAATTACATCTGGTGCATTCACGATGGAAGCGCAGCATTGGTTGTTGACCCAGGAGACGCAGAGCCTGTCTTGAAGTATCTAGAGCAGAACAAATTAAGTTTATCTGGCATTTTAATAACTCATCATCATGCAGACCATACTGGCGGCATTATGAGGTTGCTTGAGGTTCTGGGGTCAAGTATTCCTGTTTATGGTCCTGTTGGTGATGGCATACCCGGCAGAACATTGGTTGCAATCCAGGATGACAAGATTGAAATTGCATCCCCTCGTATTAGCCTGAAAGTTTTTGAAGTTCCTGGTCATACCTTGACTCATATTGCTTACTTTGCAAATATGCAAGCGAACGTTGTTGAGCCAATGCTTTTCTGTGGTGATACATTATTCGCTTCGGGATGCGGTCGACTTTTCGAAGGAACCCCAACTCAAATGACAGAGTCATTGAGTAAGTTTGCTTCGTTGCCCAAAAATACTTTGGTGTACTGCACCCATGAATACACCTTATCTAATATTCGATTTGCATTGGCAGTAGAGCCAAATAATTTGAACCTTATTTCCTGGTCTGATAGAGCCCAGGCTTTGCGCAATCAAAAGTTACCAACCTTGCCAACCACCATTGGACAAGAGCTGCAGGTCAATCCATTTATGCGCTGCGATCAACCCGAGGTGATTGCAATGGCGAAAGAGATATCGGGTCAAGAGCAATTACCAACGCCCGCACATGTTTTGGCTGTCATCCGCGCTTGGAAAGATCGCTTCTAATGCGCTTAGTATTTGCGGCAATATTGATTGCCGTTTTTCTTTCTGGTTGCGCGAGCTCAGGCGATTGGTCTTCAGACACGCCAACGAGGTCTAACCCAAAATCATCAAAGGCTGCGCGCGTCAATCTCAAAAATCAATCCGTTAGCAAGCTCTACGCACCCTCCGATAATTTATGGCTGCGTATTCGGGATGGCTTTCAGATGGAGCCAATGAATACGCCCTTAGAGATAGAACAGATTCGTTGGCTGGCCGCTCGCCCTGATTATGTTCATCGTTCTATGGAGCGATCATCACGCTATCTTTTTTACATCGTGCAAGAAGTCAATGCGCGCAATATGCCAACAGAAATTGCTTTACTACCTTTTGTGGAGAGCGCATTTGTAACTAATGCAAAATCTAGCGCAAAGGCAGTGGGCTTATGGCAGTTTATGCCCGCGACAGGTAAAGATTTTCGACTTACACAGAATGTTTTCCGTGATGAAAGGCGAGATGTCGTTCAGTCTACGGATGCGGCCTTGGATTACTTACAGCGCCTCAATACGCAATTCGGTAGCTGGGAATTGGCTTTAGCTGCATACAACTGGGGCGCTGGGAATATCACCAAGGCTCAAAAGCGCAATGCTGCTGCTGGTCTACCGGTAGATTATGAAAGTCTTACTTTGCCGCGCGAGACACGAAATTATGTGCCTAAGCTAATGGCGTATCGCCAAATTGTTCTTGATCCTCAAGCATACGGAATTGTCCTTCCGGAGCTTGAGAATCACCCGTACTTTGTGGCGATCGATGTCGGCAGCGATATTGATGTTGCTCTAGTGATTAAATTGGCTGAGATACCTGCAGATGAATTTCAAAATCTCAACCCCTCATTTAATAAGCCCGTGATATTGAGTAATGCCAATCAGCAAATCTTGCTACCGTTTGCACATGCTGAAATCTTTCAAGCAAATCTTAAGCAATACAACAAACCGCTTTCGTCTTGGACTGCGGTGCAGGTTTCCAAAACAGAGAGTGTGGATCAAGCCGCAAAAACCTTAGGAGTGGATGTTGACACACTAAGGGAAATCAACGGCATTCCTAAGGGCATGAGAATTCGTGCTGGATCAACGGTTTTGGTGCCAAAAACCAGTCGCCGCCCAGGAGATGTTTCGACCTTAATGGCAGAGAATGCGAGCCTTAGCCTAGAAAAGCCTCAACCTCCGGCAGTCAAGTGCCCAAAACCGGTAAAAGGGGCAAAGCCTGTGAAGTGCACACCAGCCAATAGCGGCAAAACTGCTGAAAAAGGCAGCTCTAAGGGTAATTCTTCCGGAAAAAATGCTGCATCTCAGCATAAATCCGCATCGACAGGGCTTGCAAAATCTGCGAAAAATGCTAGTTCAGCCACCACCAGTAGCAATAACGGCAGTAAAGGGGTGAGCAAAAGCCAGTAATTTGAGTAACTTTTTTAAAGAAATTAGGTTGACCATGTCCTATAAAGCACATCACGAACGCTCAATTAAAGACCCAGACGGATTTTGGGGTGAGCAAGCGCAATTGATTCACTGGGAAAAACCATTTAACAAAGTTCTAAATTACGATAACCCGCCATTTGCAAAATGGTTTGAGGGTGGCTTAACGAATCTTTGCTTTAACGCAGTAGATCGCCACCTAAAAGATCGCGCAGATCAAATCGCTCTTGTAGCCGTTTCCACAGAAACCAATCAAGAGAAGGCATACACATTTAAAGAGTTGTACGAAGAAGTCAATCGTATGGCTGCTATCTATAAAGCAAACGGCGTCAAGAAGGGTGATCGTGTACTGATCTACATGCCAATGATTGCCGAGGCATGTTTTGCAATGCTTGCCTGCGCTCGTATTGGTGCCATTCACTCTGTTGTGTTTGGTGGCTTCGCATCACACAGTCTTGCATCACGTATTGATGATGCCAAACCAAAGCTGATTGTGACTGCTGAAGCTGGTGCACGCGGCGGTAAAGCGGTTCCTTACAAGCCTTTACTTGACGAAGCAATTTCATTGGCTGAGTACAAGCCTGAAAAGGTATTGATTGTGAATCGCGGTTTAACCGAATTCACAACCGTAGCTGGTCGCGACTTAGATTACGCTAGTGAGCGTCAAAAGCACCTCAATGATGTTGTGCCGGTTGAGTGGGTTGATGCAACGCATCCTTCCTATATTTTGTATACCTCTGGTACAACCGGAAAACCTAAGGGTGTTCAGCGAGATACAGGTGGTTACGCGGTAGCTCTTGCTGCATCAATGAAGCACATCTTTACCGGTAACCCCGGTGAGACCATGTTCTGTACATCAGATATCGGTTGGGTTGTTGGTCACAGCTACATTATTTATGCGCCTTTGCTCTCGGGTATGGCAACCATCATGTATGAAGGTACGCCATTGCGTCCTGATGCTGGCATTTGGTGGGAGTTGGTAGATAAGTACAAAGTTTCAGTCATGTTCTCCGCTCCAACTGCGGTGCGCGTTCTCAAAAAACAAGATCCCGCATTCTTAACAAAGTATGACCTTTCTAAATTGCGCGCTTTGTTCTTAGCTGGTGAACCACTGGATGAGCCAACAGCAAGTTGGATTCATGGTGCCATTAATAAACCGATTGTCGATAACTATTGGCAGACAGAAACAGGCTGGCCAATGCTAGCTATTCAACGCGGTGTGGAAGTAATGCCTCATAAGTTTGGCTCACCAGGCGTTCCTTCATTTGGTTACAACATGAAGTTACTTGATGATGCGACCTCTGAAGAGTTGGGTCCAGATCAAAAAGGTGTGATTGCTATTGAAGGCCCATTGCCTCCGGGTTGCATGCAAACCGTTTGGGGTGACGATAAGCGCTTTATCAGCACCTATTGGGAAACGATTCCTGGCAAATTGATTTATTCAACCTTTGACTGGGGTATCAAAGATAAAGACGGTTACTTCTTCATCTTGGGCCGCACGGATGATGTGATCAACGTTGCTGGGCATCGTCTTGGTACACGTGAAATTGAAGAGAGTATTTCTAGTCACTCAAATGTTTCAGAAGTTGCCGTGGTAGGTATTGAAGACAAACTAAAGGGGCAGGCTGCGATTGCATTCGTGATCCCTAAGGACGCTTCAAATACAGCCACTTTAGAAGCAGAGTGCATGAAGACTGTAGACACCACTTTGGGTGCGATCGCTCGACCCGGACGTGTATATATCGTCACAGCTTTGCCTAAGACCCGCTCCGGCAAGATTGTGCGTCGTGCGCTCCAAGCCGTTGCGGAAGGACGTGATCCTGGTGACATCAGCACTATGGACGATCAGTCTGTATTGGCTCAAATCAAGACGATTATTGAGCAAAGCGCCAAAGCCTAAAAAACCGGTAATTTTGGCCAAAAGGCTCTCCTAGCTTTGTGGCTGGGGGAGCTTTTTGCTTTCAAAGCCCCATTTGGCTTGGTATTCAAGGGTTTACGAGCAAAAATGGTATGATTGCAAGGTTCGAAACTAATTAAATACCCTAGCGCTTAAAGACACTCACCTCCCGCAAAAACATCCTCGGGTTAGTCTTTTTGAGGGTTTTGAGCGTCGGATGGAGCAGGGACTGGAGATGGTTTGTCACCCTTGCTTCCTTCTTTTCCTCCCGCCGTGTTGGCTCTAGCCGACGGCACCTTATTTCCCGGATTTAGTATTGGCGCCCCAGGCGAAACTACCGGCGAAGTCGTTTTCAATACCGCATTGACTGGATACCAAGAGATCATTACTGATCCTAGTTATTCACGCCAAATCGTGACATTGACTTACCCACATATCGGTAACGTTGGCGTAAATGCCCAGGATGCGGAGTCTGATCAGATTCATGCTGCTGGCTTGGTTGTGAAAGATCTTCCAAAGCGCGTATCTAACTTCCGCTCCGAGGGCTCCCTAGATGATTACCTCGCAAAAGCAGGTGTTTTAGGCATTGCTGGTATTGATACTCGCAAACTCACCAGAATATTGCGCGATAAGGGCGCTCAATCTGGCTCTATCGTTGCCGGAAAAATTGGCGATGACTATGAGTCCTTGGGTAAAAAGGCCTTAGAGCTTGCTAAGGCCTTTCCTGGAATGGCTGGATTAGACCTTGCAAAGGTTGTTACCACCCAAAAATCTTATGAATGGCGTGAGGGCGAATGGGATCTGCATGGCCCTAACGGCAAGCCTGCTTACAGAACATTGGATGCCAGCAAACCAGTTAAAAAAGTTGTTGCTTATGACTTTGGTGTAAAGCGCAACATTTTGCGCATGCTTACCGAGCGCGGTTGCCAGCTAACGGTTGTCCCTGCACAAACCAGTGCAGCTGAAGTTTTAGCCATGAATCCAGATGGCGTATTTTTCTCAAATGGACCTGGCGATCCTGGTCCTTGTGATTACGCTATTGCTGCCGCCAAGGAAATTATTGAGAAGGGCGTCCCAACATTTGGCATCTGCTTGGGCCACCAAATTATGGGTCTGGCTGCTGGCGCAAAAACTTTGAAGATGAAGTTTGGTCATCACGGCGCTAATCACCCTGTAAAAGATTTGGATACTGGTCGCGTAGCCATTACTTCACAAAACCATGGTTTTGCAGTTGATGCTAATACCTTGCCTGCCAATATTCGTGTAACGCACGTTTCTTTATTCGATGGATCTTTACAGGGCCTAGCTTGGAATGACAGGCCGGCTCTCTGCTTCCAGGGACATCCTGAGGCTTCACCTGGTCCTCATGACATTGCCTATTTATTTGATCGTTTTGTGGAGCTCATGAATGCTGCCAGCAAGAAGGAGGGCAAATAATGCCTAAGCGTAGCGACATTAAGAGCATCTTAATTATTGGTGCCGGCCCAATTGTGATTGGTCAGGCTTGTGAGTTTGACTACTCAGGCGCACAAGCTTGTAAAGCTTTGCGTGACGAAGGCTACAAAGTTATTTTGGTGAACAGCAATCCCGCAACCATCATGACTGATCCTGAAATGGCTGATGTGACTTACATCGAGCCAATTACTTGGGAAGTAGTTGAGCGCATTATTGCTACCGAAAAACCGGATGCGATTTTGCCAACCATGGGCGGTCAAACTGCGCTTAATTGCGCACTGGACCTCCATCGTCATGGTGTTTTAGAGAAATACGGCTGTGAATTGATTGGCGCATCGCCAGAAGCAATTGATAAGGCTGAAGATCGTCAGAAATTTAAAGAGGCGATGACCAAAATTGGTCTAGGCTCCGCTAAATCGGGCATTGCTCACTCAATGGATGAGGCGCATGAGGTGCAACAGCGCATTCAGCAGGAAACCGGTAGTTCAGGCTTCCCAGTAGTGATTCGCCCTTCATTCACCATGGGTGGATCAGGCGGTGGTATTGCATACAACCGTGAAGAGTTTGAAGAGATTTGTAAACGCGGCCTAGATTTGTCACCAACTCGCGAGCTCTTGATTGAAGAGTCTCTCTTGGGTTGGAAAGAGTTTGAGATGGAAGTGGTACGCGATCGCAATGACAATTGCATCATCGTTTGCTCTATTGAAAACTTAGATCCAATGGGTGTGCATACGGGTGACTCTATTACCGTGGCTCCTGCACAGACTTTGACAGATAAAGAGTATCAAATCATGCGTAATGCATCGATTGCTGTACTTAGAGAGATCGGCGTAGATACCGGCGGTTCTAACGTTCAGTTCTCCATTAATCCAGTTGATGGCCGCATGATCGTGATTGAAATGAATCCACGTGTTTCACGCTCATCAGCTCTGGCATCCAAGGCAACTGGCTTCCCAATTGCGAAGATTGCGGCCAAGCTAGCAGTGGGTTACACCTTGGATGAATTAAAGAATGACATTACTGGTGGTGCAACACCTGCATCATTTGAACCTTCAATTGACTATGTCGTCACGAAGATTCCTCGCTTTGCATTTGAGAAATTCCCGCAGGCAGATTCACGCTTAACTACACAGATGAAGTCCGTTGGTGAAGTGATGGCGATTGGTAGAACTTTCCAAGAGTCTTTCCAGAAAGCCCTTCGTGGCCTGGAAGTTGGTGTTGACGGTCTCGATGAAGTTTCTACGGATCTAGATGACATCATTAATGAGATTAACGAGCCAGGACCAGATCGCATCTGGTATCTCGCTGATGCCTTCCGTATGGGCATGGGATTGGATGAGATTTATGCCGAAACCAAAGTGGATCCTTGGTTCCTCGAGCAAATTGAAGAGCTGATTACGATTGAGTCGGAACTTAAGCAGCGCAAAATTGATAGCCTGACTGCTCCTGAGTTACGCTTTGTTAAGCAAAAGGGCTTCTCAGATCGCCGCCTAGCTAAATTGCTCGGCATTGACCCAGCTTCTGTGCGTGCCGCACGTCATCGTCTTAAGGTTGTTCCTGTTTATAAGCGTGTTGATACCTGTGCGGCTGAGTTCTCAACAAATACTGCGTACCTGTATTCAACTTATGAAGCTGAGCATGGTGAGTGCGAATCGCAACCGACCAATAAAGAAAAGATCATGGTTCTGGGCGGCGGCCCCAATCGTATTGGCCAAGGTATTGAGTTTGATTACTGCTGTGTACATGCTGCCTTAGCAATGCGTGATGATGGCTATGAAACCATCATGGTCAATTGCAATCCTGAAACGGTTTCTACTGACTACGATACTTCTGATCGCTTGTACTTTGAGCCACTCACTTTAGAAGATGTGCTGGAGATTGTTGCCAAAGAAAAGCCGAAGGGTGTGATTGTTCAGTACGGCGGCCAAACGCCTTTGAAATTGGCTTTAGACCTTGAGCGTAATGGCGTTCCAATTATCGGAACTTCACCTGACATGATCGACGCTGCAGAAGATCGCGAACGCTTCCAAAAATTATTGCAAGACCTTGGTTTGCGTCAACCGCCTAACCGTACGGCTCGCGCTGAAGAAGAGGCTCTCAAGCTCGCTGAAGAAATTGGTTACCCACTAGTAGTAAGGCCTTCCTATGTTTTGGGTGGTCGAGCTATGGAGATCGTTCATGATGGCCGCGATCTCGAGCGTTATATGCGTGAAGCTGTAAAGGTCTCCCATGATTCGCCAGTTCTTTTGGATCGCTTCCTCAATGATGCTATTGAGTGTGACGTTGACTGCATTAGCGATGGTGAAAAAGTGTTCATTGGTGGCGTGATGGAACATATTGAACAGGCAGGCGTTCACTCAGGCGACTCAGCATGTTCGTTGCCGCCATATTCATTATCCGATGCAACAGTTGAAGAGATTAAGCGTCAAACGGCTGCCATGGCTAAAGGCCTGAACGTAGTTGGTTTGATGAACGTTCAATTCGCCATTCAAAATGTGGATGGCAAGGACGTAATCTACGTTCTTGAGGTCAACCCACGTGCATCTCGTACCGTTCCATTTGTTTCTAAAGCTACCGGTCTGCAGTTGGCCAAGATTGCTGCTCGCTGCATGGTTGGTCAAACATTGGCGCAGCAGGGCATCAAGTCAGAAGTCAAACCTCCATACTTCTCTGTTAAAGAAGCGGTGTTCCCATTTAATAAGTTCCCAGGCATTGATCCAATTCTTGGACCTGAAATGCGATCCACTGGTGAAGTCATGGGTGTTGGCAAAACATTTGGCGAAGCTTTATTTAAATCCCAATTAGGTGCAGGCATTAAATTACCTAAGAGCGGTACCGTGCTTTTAACCGTTAAAGATAGCGACAAACCAAAGGCAATCGAAGTAGCAAAGCTACTGCATCAGCTTGGCTTCCCTATGGTTGCCACCAAAGGTACGGCCGCAGCTATTGAAGCGGCTGGTTTACCGGTTCGCGTAGTGAATAAAGTAAAAGATGGTCGTCCGCATATTGTGGATTTCATTAAGAACGGGGAAATTTCGCTGGTATTTACTACGGTGGATGAAACACGGACTGCTATTGCTGACTCCAGATCAATTCGTACCAGTGCTCAGGCTAATGGCGTGACTTACTACACGACAATTAGCGCGGCAAGGGCTGTTATGGATGGCTTACTTGCCTCGCAAAATGGCAAGCTAGAGTCGCTTGAGGTCTATTCACTACAAAACTTACATCGGGAACTTATTTAATCTAAAATTCATTTTTAGATGCGTAATTTCGCGCAAGAATTTAAGTTAGGTTAGTAGCATGAGCACAATTCCAATTACCAAGCGTGGTGCAGAACTCCTCAAGGAGGAGCTGCATCGCCTCAAGCATGTAGAGCGTCCTTCAGTAATTAACGCTATTTCTGAAGCTCGCGCTCAAGGCGATCTTTCTGAAAATGCTGAGTACGACGCTGCTAAAGAAAAACAGGGTTTCATAGAGGGCCGTATTCAAGAGTTGGAAGGCAAGCTCTCTGCAGCCCAAATTATTGATCCTGCATCGCTTGATGTGACTGGACGAGTGGTGTTTGGCGCTACTGTTGACTTGGAAGACCTTGAAGACGGCACCAAGCTTACTTATCAAATCGTTGGTGACGATGAGGCAGATATCGCTCTCAACAAGATCTCGATTAGCTCCCCAATTGCCCGCGCATTAATTAGCAAAGAAGAGGGTGATGTTGTAGCCGTTCAGGCTCCAGGTGGTAATCGCGAAGTAGAAATCTTGGCGGTACGTTACGTCTAATGCGTATTGAACGTACCCAGAGATTATTTAGTCTTCTATCAGGACTCTGGGTTGGAAGCTTCATCACAATAGGATTTCTAGTGGTGCCCGTGCTGTTCTCATCGCTTGGCGACAGACAGGTCGCTGGTATGGTTGCAGCAAGACTTTTTGAGCTTACTGCTTATACAGGCGTTGTGATGAGTGTCATTTTGATGGTGATGGCAAACTACCTCGTTAGAGAAAATTTACACTCCCACCGCATTACACGCTGGATTTTACTTGGCATGTTGGCATGCACTATTGGCGCTGCTTTTATCATCATTCCCTGGATGAATTCACTACGGGATCAAGCTCTTTACTTGGGCCTGTCAGTGCGAGAATCTACGCATGCATCTTTGTTTGGCCGCCTCCATGGCACATCCAGCATCTTATTTATGATTCAAGCTTTACTTGGGCTCACTCTGGTTTGGCGGGCAACAAAAAACGCCGACTAGCGGCGTTCCTTTGTTTGCTATTCTGCTTAAGAGCCCAATGATTTCTTCTTGGTGCTGCTCATTCTAACTTTACGTTTTTTGATTGGCGCCGGAGCAGCTACTGCTTTTCTATAGCCAGGAGATGACCAGCCAATTTTTGACTCTGCAGCCTCTGAACGTAAAACACGTTTCTTAGGTGTTGAAGATTTAACTGCTGCGGCACGCGCAAATGGTGAAGCATTAGATGCAGAACGTCGATCGGATCTTTCTGAGGTGCTGGTACGAACACCCGTTTTTGTCGCAGTGCGATTAGGTTGTCGTTTTGTGCGCGGAGCTTGCAATGTCTTCTTAGTTTGCTTGCTGGAGCGACCAAGATTGCTAAATGCTTCATCAACTACATCTTTTGGCTTCCAGAGAACGAGCAACTTACCAATATGCTGAACAGGCGCTGCATCTAGCTTGTCGCAGAGTTCTTCATAGATAGCGACGCGAGCCTCACGATCATCACCAAAAACACGGATCTTAATTAATCCATGGTGATTAATAGCCAATTTAGCTTCTTTGATTACGGCAGGCGTTAAACCATCTCCACCAACCATCACTACAGGACTTAAGTCATGAGCATCGGCTTTAAGGGATTTACGTTGTGCGGGGGTAAGAATGAGTGCAGTCATGGGCTCGATGATAGAGCATTCGTTGTCAAAATCAGTCTATTCGGTCGAATTTGACGGTATTTTTCTCAATTCCTTTTGCTTTAGAGGGCGGAAACCAGGAAAATGGAACTCGAAAGTGGGTAAGTTGTGGCAAAGAATAAATTTAATAAAAGTTGGTTGCAGGATCATTTGACGGATCCTTATGTGAAGATGGCTCAGAAAGAGGGCTATCGCGCGCGAGCTGTTTACAAGCTCAGTGAAATCGACGAGCAGGATCACCTCATTAAAGCGGGCATGACCATTGTGGATCTGGGTAGCGCTCCAGGAAGCTGGTCTCAATATGCTCGCAATCGCTTAACCGAGCTTGGCAAAAGCAATCCCAAAATTGAATCTGGCAAGCCTGATGGACAGATTATTGCGATTGATATTCTGCCAATGGAAGATATTGCAGATGTGAGCTTTATTCAGGGGGACTTTAGAGAGGATGAAGGTCTTGCCGCTCTAGAGGCGCTATTGCCCAAGGAGGCAGAGGGTAAAGTAGATTTGGTGCTATCTGACATGGCTCCTAATCTTTCTGGAGTGGGTGTGGCAGATGCAGCCAGAATGGCCTTTTTAGCGGAAATCGCGCTAGATTTTGCGGTTGCCCATCTAAAACCAGAGGGTGCATTGCTGATTAAGTGCTTCAATGGTAGTGGTTATAGCCAGATTGTTGAGTCCTTCAAAAAGGTTTTTAAGATAGTCGCTTCCAGAAAGCCCAAGGCCTCCAGGGCTCGTTCATCAGAGATATTCTTATTGGGCAGAAATCTAAAGCCGCCAAAATAAGCTCTCTACCGCCTCAATAACCCTTAATTTATAGGGTTTTATTAAATAAATATCCCATTAGCCCTTGAAAAAGGGTGGTAGTAGAATCAAATACATAGGTAGCGATTCGCTTTAACTCCTGGGTTAATCCAGAAAAGGACTCATTTTGAACAGCAATATGTTCCAAAAAATCGGTGTATGGCTCATTGTGGGCTTGGTGCTTTTTACTGTGTTTAAGCAGTTTGATAAGCCCAAGGACCAGAATCAAGTCACGTATTCCCAATTCATGGATGATGCGAAAGCAGGAAAAGTAAAGCGCGTTGATGTGCAAGGTCGCACATTGCAAGTGACGCCTGCTGATGGCAATAAATATTCCATTATTTCTCCGGGCGATATCTGGATGGTTGGCGATCTCATGAAGTATGGCGTCCAAGTAACCGGCAAAGCAGATGATGAACCAAATATGTTGGTATCAGCTTTGTACTATCTTGGCCCAACTTTATTGATTATTGGCTTCTGGTTTTTCATGATGCGCCAAATGCAAGGTGGCGGCAAAGGCGGAGCTTTCTCCTTTGGTAAATCCAAAGCGCGTCTGATTGATGAAAATAGCAACACCGTAACTTTTGCTGACGTTGCTGGATGTGACGAGGCAAAGGAAGAGGTCTTTGAATTAGTGGATTTCCTTAAAGACCCGCAGAAGTTTCAAAAACTGGGTGGCCGTATTCCGCACGGCGTATTGCTTGTAGGCCCTCCAGGTACTGGTAAGACTCTTTTGGCACGTGCCATTGCAGGCGAAGCCAAGGTTCCATTCTTTTCAATTTCAGGTTCAGATTTCGTAGAAATGTTTGTTGGCGTTGGCGCATCACGCGTGCGTGATATGTTCGAAAATGCCAAGAAGAATTCTCCTTGCATTATCTTTATTGACGAGATTGATGCCGTTGGACGTCATCGCGGTGCTGGTATGGGCGGTGGCAATGACGAACGCGAGCAAACACTCAATCAAATGCTCGTTGAGATGGATGGCTTCGAAAGCAATAGCGGTGTAATCGTTGTTGCGGCAACCAACCGTTCTGATGTTTTGGATAAGGCCTTATTACGCCCTGGACGATTTGATCGTCAGGTGCACGTAGGTTTGCCTGACATTCGTGGCCGTGAACAGATTTTGCAAGTTCATATGCGTAAAGTTCCTATCGACCCAGATGTGAATGCTGCAGTTTTGGCTCGTGGCACTCCTGGATTTTCTGGTGCTGACTTAGCAAATTTAGTGAACGAAGCTGCTTTGTTTGCTGCTCGTCGCAATAAGCGCTCAGTTGACATGAAAGACTTTGAGGACGCTAAAGACAAGATCTATATGGGTCCTGAGCGTAAGTCTGCAGTCATGCGTGAAGAAGAGCGTCGCAATACGGCTTATCACGAGTCTGGACATGCGGTTGTTGCTAAGGTTCTTCCGAAGGCCGATCCTGTTCATAAGGTCACCATCATGCCGCGTGGCATGGCTTTGGGTGTGACATGGCAATTACCAGAGTTTGATCGCGTCAATCTTTACAAAGATCGCATGCTAGAAGAATTGGCTATTTTGTTTGGTGGCCGTGCAGCTGAAGAAGTTTTTCTCAACAGCATGAGTACTGGCGCTTCAAATGATTTTGAGCGAGCTACAAAAATGGCGCGTGATATGGTGACGCGTTACGGCATGAGTGATAGCTTAGGTACGATGGTCTATGTTGATACCGAATCAGAAAGCATCTTTGGTCGCAATAGCACCAAAACTGTTTCTGAATTAACTCAGCAAAAAGTTGATGCAGAAATTCGTACCTTAATTGATAGTCAATACGCATTGGCGCGTTCGATCTTGGAGCAAAACCGCGACAAGGTTGAGGCAATGGTTGCCGCTTTGCTCGAATGGGAGACCATTGATGCGGAGCAGATAAATGACATCATGGAAGGTCGACCACCACGTGCACCTCTGCCTCCACCGGCTACCCAGTTTGGAAACTCTGCTGGCGGAGCGCCTGGTCCTGCTGCCGGTAGCGCGCCTGCGACTGCCTAAGTTTTATTACCAAGCTTAGTAATTGATGCTTAAGCAAGGTATGAAAGATATGCCCACGACATGGCGTTGTGGGCGTTTTCTTTTTGACTTTTCCAAACGTAGTCGTCCAGTTGTTATGGGCATCCTGAATGCCACACCAGATTCATTTTCAGATGGCGGCCAATATCGAACTGCAAAAGATGCCGTTCATCATGCGGAGTTAATGATTGCCAATGGAGTCGATCTTATTGACATTGGCGGCGAATCCACAAGACCTGGTGCCGAACCGGTTTCACTTCAAGAAGAGCTTGATCGAGTGTTACCAGTGATTGAGGCTTTAAAAGATTGTGGCGTTCCACTTTCTATAGATACTTATAAAGCCGAAACAATGCGCCAAGCCCTAAAAGCTGGTGTTGATTGCGTCAATGACATTTGGGCGCTTAGACAAACTGGAGCTGTAGACGCAGTACTGGAAAGCCAAAGTTGCGGCATTGTATTGATGCATATGCAACGCGATCCTCTCACGATGCAATTTAATCCCGAATACATCAATGTGATTGCTGAAGTAAAACAGTTTCTAAAGGATCGGGCTGATCTCTTGATTTCTTCTGGTATTACAAAAGATCGCATTGCTATAGATCCAGGCTTTGGTTTTGGTAAGAGCTTGGAGCACAACCTCAATATGTTGGCTAATTTTGCTGAATTTTCATCATTGGGCTTTCCTGTATTGGCTGGCATCTCTCGCAAATCCATGATTGGCAAAATAACCGGCAAGGACACCAATGATCGTGTGGCCCCTAGCGTAGCTGCGGCCATTATGGCGGCAGATCGTGGAGCTACTATTGTGCGGGTTCACGATGTAGCTGAGACAGTTGATGCTCTCAAGCTATGGGAGGCCGTTAATGAAGATAAGTCGGCCTAAGTTTTATAATTAATCCCATGAAAAAACAATACTTTGGCACTGACGGAATCCGAGGGGAGGTGGGGCAATTTCCTATCGTTCCAGAATTTATGACTCGCTTGGGTTATGCGGCTGGCAAGGTATTAGCACGCAATACAAAGCCAGGCCAACGTTGCAAGGTTTTGATCGGCAAAGATACCCGCGTATCAGGATATTTGTTAGAAGCAGCATTGGAGGCGGGCTTTGCAGCTGCAGGCGTCGACGTGATGCTTTGCGGTCCTATACCAACGCCCGGAGTTGCCTATCTCACGAGAGCCTTACGCTTGTCTGCGGGATTGGTAATTTCTGCCTCTCACAATCCTTATCAAGATAACGGTATTAAATTTTTCTCTGCAGAAGGGGATAAATTTTCAGATGATTTTGAGTTCGCTATTGAAAAAGAACTAGAAAGTCCAATCGGCTGCGTAAGTTCTAAAGATTTGGGTAAAGCTTTTCGCTTAGATGATGCAGCAGGTAGATATATTGAGTTCTGTAAATCAACTGTACCTGGCCATCTAAATCTAAAGGGATTGAAGATCGTGGTTGATTGCGCTAACGGCGCTGCCTACCATACTGCACCACATGTTTTCCATGAATTAGGTGCCGAGGTAATTTCTATAGGCGTTCATCCAGACGGCCGTAATATTAATGATGGCTGTGGCGCCACAGCACCTGCGACTTTGATTGCAAAAGTTCAGGAAGTAAAAGCAGATATAGGAATAGCCTTAGATGGAGATGCTGATCGCTTGCAAATGGTTGATGCATCCGGCAGATTGTTTAATGGCGATGAGTTGCTTTATGTGTTGGCAAAAGATCGTGTTGACCGTGGCGACAAGGTTGGCGGTGTTGTTGGTACATTGATGACCAATCTGGCTGTTGAAAACGCCATTAAAGAGCTCGGCATTGGATTTGAGCGTGCCAATGTTGGCGATCGCTATGTTTTAGAGCTTCTCAAAAAGAATGGCTGGCATGTCGGCGGAGAAGGCTCTGGTCATTTACTTTGCTTGGATCGCCATTCCACAGGTGACGGCACCATCGCAGCACTGCAGGTCTTAACTGTGATGAGCCAATCTAATAAGAGTCTTGCGCAGCTCTTGGATGCAGTCAGCATATTTCCACAAGTGCTACTAAATGTAAGATTTAAGCCTGGATACGACTGGAAGTCTGATGAGGCGCTCAAAGAACAAATTTCTTTGGTTGAGAATAAGCTCAAAGATATCGGTAGGGTGTTAATTCGCGCCTCAGGGACTGAGCCGTTACTTCGCGTCATGGTAGAGACGAAAGATGGTGCTATGGCAATGAGCGCAGCCAAGAGTATTGCTGACTTAGTGCCAACGGCATAGTTAAATCCTTAGAAAGCGGCTCTCACGCCAACCATGAGACTTCTACCGGGTTGCGGTGCATACAGTCTGACTGCCATTGGAGAAGTTGCATAACGAATTTCTTCATTGAGAAGATTTTTCATCATCAGGTACCCAGTCCAATTCACCTTACCAATGCGTTCAGTATATGAAAGATTCGCATTTAGCAAGTTATAGGATGGTGTTGGACCTATCTCCCAATTTGCCAATCTATTTTGCTGATAGCTATATACATAAGTGGCGCTTGTAAGCCAACCGTTACGTTGGTAAGCCAATTCAGTACCTAGGCGGGGAGCAGGCTGTAAAGGTAGATTTCCTCCTGAGGTAAATACACCCTGAGAAATATCACCAAAAATTCTACCCCCCATACCAACCTCATTCCAGTTGTAAGTAAGTTCAGCCTCCGCTCCCCGAATGCTGGAATTTGCTTGAGATGCTTGGACAACTGAAAAGTTTTCATTAGCCTGACTGTATGAACCAGTGTAATAGCCGTAGATATAGTTATTAAATTGGTTTTGATAAATACTCGCTTTACTGCGTACTAAGCCCATAGTTTTCTGCAGACTCAACTCTAAATTATGAGAAGTTTCGACGCCGAGATTGGAATTACCGATATCAAACGTTGCGGTAGAGTCATGAGGGCCATAGGAGTAGAGCTCTTGTGCCGATGGTGCTCGCTGTGAAACGGTGTAGGCTAAACCAATGCCATATCCTCTTGCCACATCAAGCATACCGCCAGCTGAATACGACATTAAATTGAATTGGCGACTTTGAAGTGTTGGCGGTCCATATACGTTTGGAGCAAATTCTTGACTGCTGGCGCTCGGGAATTGGGTGCCGGAATTAGGATTCTGAATTGCATTGTTATATCTCAGACCTAAGTTCGTTTTTAAAGGTCCGTATCGACCTTCTTCAACCAAAAATAATGCCGTGGAATTAGATTTGGTTTGCGGAACAATGGCAAAGCTATTGGTTGATAGATCTGTTGCGTTGAGGGTCGAGCCAGTTACTTGTGCTCCTAAAATCCCCTTTGATCCGGCAACTTCTTTATGGGCCAACTCAAGGCGAGCCTCTGTCGCAGTATTGTTCCATTGGGTAGATGCCGTGCCACTATTGGTAAATTCGGTATGCTGATAATTGGTATTTGCAGCGCTTACTTTGATGGAGCTAAAGCCGTCAAAGGGATTCATTGTTTGATGGGCGAAGTCGTAACGATTCTGTGATTGCTGTATGAAGCCGCCTTCAGCTGTTGGTATTCCGTAGTTATGATTCATGCGCTCCATTGAAACGCCTGTATAACCATCTGCATGCAAATAAGAAGCTCCCAAACCTAAGCTGTTTTGATTGCTAAATGAAAATGGTAGCTTTCCACTATAAAGAATATTGACTGGTTGGCCAGGATTAATTGACCAATTAGCATTAGGGCCGCCTTGCTCTGCAAAGCCCGGAATTTGATAGTTATTAGAGTTGCTGATAATTGAATCAAAATGCAATGCTAAGGGGCCAGCTGGAGCATCGAGCTCAATGTTCGCCGTCTTGCCCTGATTGACTGTTTCATAACTGGTATTCAATGCACCAGATAGCGCATCTGGCATTGTTGTCAAAATACGATCATTTACTACATTAACTAAGCCGCCACTGGATCCAGACCCATACAGCAAGGCGGAAGCACCTCTGAGTATCTCGATCTGATGCGTGTTTTGCATAGGGCTTGCAACCGCATGATCTGCTGAGATGCTTGATACATCACCAACAGATAAACCGTTCTGCAATATTTGCACGCGCGCTCCGTCCAGACCTCGTATAACTGGCCTGGAGGCGCCTGAACCATATCCTGTCGCAGATACTCCCAGTTCATTAGCAAGCGTAGCTCCGAGGGTGCCTGAGAGTTTATTTTGTAATTCATCGCCAGCTAGAACCTTATTGGATGATGAGGCAGTATTTTCTCGTACACCAGTGACATCTAACTGAGGCAAGGCTTCAGTTTGCGTTTGAGAGTGGGCGGCACCATTAATAGCAAGAAGAGCGATTAATAGAAATGCATAAAGAGGGAAAGGTAAGCGGTAATACATATTCATCCTGTTGTGCCATGCCATGGCAAGTTAACAAAAACTAGTTGCGCGTTTTTAGCGCTGAAGCTTTAGAGGATGAAAGTAGGAGGTGCTTGCGATTGATATGGCCGATAACTTGATTTCTGAATTCTTAAAATTTCAAAATCACTGGCCAAGGAAGAGGGTGCTGCAATATCCAGAAAGTTTGAGCTGTCTTTTGGCATAAAGACTGCCAAAGTAAGCGCATCAAATAGGTGGCATACATCAGAACTATGGGTGATGCCGTTATCAGCGATGTCTTCAGATTGGGTGGCAAAGGCTTTGCTTTGTAGTTCTGCATGAGAAACGCTATGAGCAAGACCTATCCAGTGGGTGCCAAGCAAGCAAAAGAGCAGCAAAAAGACTGTTAGAGCAGTCTGAATTTGCTTGGTAAATTTGCTGTAAAAATAGGCAACCATGAGGCGAATCTTACAGGATTTGCCTCTAATGACGCTCTCGGTGTAGAATATCGATTCCGTCGGAGTGTAGCGCAGCCTGGTAGCGCACCTGCTTTGGGAGCAGGGGGTCCAAGGTTCGAATCCTTGTACTCCGACCACTTTCTCTTTATATAGCTTAAATTCCAGCATTTATCTGCCCATAGCTCAGCTGGATAGAGCAACGCCCTTCTAAGGCGTAGGTCGCACGTTCGAATCGTGCTGGGCAGGCCAAACCTCCCTCCATTACCCTAATTTTTCAAGTTTATACCCTCAATTTATTGGGGTAATCATCATTTACGTGCATTAAAACCGCTTTAGGTTTGCTAAATTTGCTATAAATACATTTGTATCAATATAAGCAAAAGTCTAAGACAGGGGATTTCATATGAAAAGCAAGAATTTAATTAAAGCAGGCTTGGTAGCCGCAGGTTTGTTATTGGGTGCATTGAATGTTCAAGCCGCTAGCCAAACCATGGATAAGATCAAATCTTCGGGTGCCGTAACTATGGGCGTTCGTGAATCTTCTATTCCTATGTCATACACCACAGGCGATAGCCGCTTTGATGGTTACCACGTAGAAATTTGCCGCATGATTTTGGGTGACATTAAAGACAAGCTCGGTATGAGCACTTTGCGTATCAACTATCAACCAGTGACTTCTCAGAATCGCGTTCCATTGGTGCAAAACGGTACAGTAGATATTGAGTGCGGTACAACTACAAATAACGTGAATCGCGCAAAAGATGTTGGCTTTGCAAACACCTTGTATGTTGAAGAAGTTCGTATTGCTGTAAAAGCAAACTCTGGCATCACCTCCATTTCTCAGTTGGCCGGCAAGAAAGTGGCGACTACCACTGGTACAACATCAGTTCAATTGTTGCGTAAGCACGAGAAGGCTAATGGCGTGAACTTTGATGAAGTATTTGGTAAGGACCATGCTGATAGCTTCTTGCTCTTGGAGTCTGGCCGTGCTGACGCCTTTGTGATGGACGGCTCTATTTTGGCAGGCAATATCGCTAACTCTAAGAATCCTAAAGACTACAAAATTGTTGGCGAAGTTTTGGCTACAGAGCCAATCGCTATTATGGTTCGCAAGGATGACCCTGAGTTCAAGGCCGCTGTGAATGCTGCGATTGCGAAAATCGTCGCCAATGGCAATATGCCTAAGCTTTGGAATAAATGGTTCTTGTCTCCAATTCCACCAAAAAATATCGTAGTAGGTCTAGAGTTGTCTCCAGCAACTAAAAATGCTTGGGCTAACTTGAACGACAAACCTGCAGAAGACTACAACAAGAAATAATTCGAATCGCTGATAGATAGGTTTATATAGATGCGATCGTATTTATGGATTTAGGAATCTTTTGTAAAAGTACCTTAGACGGAGAAGTGGTAGACCACTGCTTCTCCGCTTTACTTGGTATTGGACAAAATGCAGATCCCAGTTATTTAGATTGGCTGATGAAGGCATGGGGATGGACTTTGGCTGTTGCAGGCCTTGGTTTGCTCATTGCACTTACTCTTGGCGCCGTGATGGGAACTTTACGCACATTGCCAGCCGAAACTTCTCTGAACAGATTTTTGGTGCGCCTCTCTACAGCCTGGGTAGAGCTCTTTAGAAATATCCCCATCTTGGTACAGGTATTTCTTTGGTATCACGTGATTCCAGCTTTTATTCCAGTATTAAAGGGTTTCCCCTCCTACTTATTGGTCAGTATTGCCTTGGGCTTTTTTACCTCGGCTCGTATTGCAGAACAGGTTAGGGCAGGTATTCAATCTCTGCCTTCGGGACAGAGGGCTGCAGCAACGGCGCTGGGGCTCACAACATTTCAAAGCTACCGCTACATCATTTTGCCAATGGCTTTAAGGATTGTGATTCCACCATTAACTTCTGAGAGTATGAATCTGATTAAAAACTCTTCAGTAGCATTTGCGGTATCTGTTCCAGAGCTTACTTTGTTTGCGATGCAGGCTCAAGAAGAAACCGCGCATGGTGTTGAAATTTATTTAGCTGTTACTTTCCTTTATGCGCTTTCTGCATTCGCAATCAATCGTGTGATGGCCTATATTGAGAAGCGCTCACGTATTCCCGGTTTCATTGTTTCAAATTCTGAAGCGGCGGCCCACTAGATGACTAAATTAATGGTGACCACATGCTGAGCCTAGACCTGAGTTTTTACAATTGGGATCTTTTTACTAATTACATCCTAAAGGGCATGCTCTTTAGTGTTCAGCTCACTGTAATCGCTACAGTTGGTGGAATTGTTTTTGGGACCTTCTTGGCATTGATGCGTTTATCTGGAAAACCAAGCTTGGTTTATCCAGCAACCATTTACGTCAACACTATGCGGTCGATACCGCTGGTTATGGTGATCCTATGGTTCTTCCTTTTGATTCCAATGCTCATTGGAAGACCTATTGGAGCAGACCTCTCAGCCACAATTACCTTTATCGCATTTGAGGGTGCATTCTTCTCTGAAATTGTGCGCGCTGGTATTCAGTCTGTGCCTAAAGGGCAGGGCTATGCAGCGCAAGCGCTTGGCATGACTTATGGGCAAAACATGCGCTTCATTGTTTTGCCACAAGCGTTTAGAAACATGATTCCAGTATTTATGACCCAGACCATCATCCTTTTTCAAGATACTTCCTTGGTTTACGCCATCGGAGCATACGATTTACTAAAAGGTTTTGAAATTGCTGGCAAAAATTATGGTCGTCCAATCGAGACTTATATCCTCGCTGCATTTACTTATTTCATCATTTGCTTCTCGCTCTCAAAAATTGTGAGAAGAGTGCAGTCCAAAGTGGCGATTATTCGCTAATTCATCTTTAATTCTAGACAAGCAATTCATCATGATTGAACTTCAAAATGTCTCAAAATGGTATGGCGACTTTCAGGTTCTCACTGATTGCAGCACCTCAATCAAAAAAGGTGAGGTAGTTGTTATTTGCGGCCCCTCCGGATCCGGCAAATCAACGCTCATCAAAACAATCAATGCGCTAGAGCCATTTCAAGCTGGCGAAATTACGGTTGATGGCATTCGCTTGCACGACCCGAAAACCAATCTTCCTAAGTTAAGGGCAAGAGTAGGGATGGTATTTCAACATTTTGAGTTATTCCCTCATCTGAGCATTACAGAGAATCTCACGCTAGCCCAAATGAAAGTATTGGGCCGCTCCGCTGATGAAGCTAAAGCTCATGGCCTGAAGTATCTTGAGCGCGTTGGTTTGATGGCACAAAAGGATAAGTTTCCTGGCCAGCTCTCAGGCGGCCAGCAACAACGCGTTGCTATTGCACGTGCATTGAGCATGGACCCAATCGTGATGTTGTTTGATGAGCCAACATCAGCGCTTGACCCAGAAATGGTTGGCGAAGTTCTTGACGTTATGGTGAAGTTAGCTAATGAAGGCATGACCATGTGCTGCGTAACTCACGAAATGGGCTTTGCAAGAAAAGTTAGCAATCGTGTGATCTTTATGGATCAAGGTCGCATCATTGAGGATTGCAGCAAAGATGAGTTCTTTGGGAATCCCGATGCAAGATCCCATCGCGCAAAAGACTTCCTTTCCAAAATACTAGCCCACTAAAGATTCAGGCTAGTCGAATGCTTTCGTCAATTAAGTCATTTATTTGCGTATTTGGCTTATTGACGCTCTGTGCATGTAGTGTTGCCAAATTGGAAGCACGGCTTGAGGCAAACCCTCAATGCAAGGATGTGATTAATCCAAAGACTGGATCTGTTATGCCTTGCCCTGGAACGGATAAATCGTTTTATCGCTCTGTTGGTCTTGAGCCGCAAAGGCCTTCTTCGTCCGCTATCGCAGCTGCTGCAGCCACTACCATTGCGAACACCTCTTCAACAAGTGATTCAGCCAGTAAAGCAACTGCACCCGCTACAACTTCAGCACCTAGAGTTGCAACCCCGGCATCCTCATCCGATTGCAAGCCACAGATTCACAAAAAAACTGGGGGCATGTTGCCATGCCCCGTCCCGGATTAATTAGTCCAATACTTATTAGTATTTTATTAAAGGAATTAAGATGCGCAAATTCACCGTAGTAGCAGCTTCAATTTCTGCCGCCGTTATTTTGGCGGCATGTAGCAATACACCAAAGCTAGCTTCAGAGCCAATGCCAAGATCGGGCTTCTTACCAAATTATTCGGTATTGGTACCAATGGCTACAAACCAATCAGATGCCCGCATTTGGAGATACCGTAAGGCAGGCGTAAATCCTGGCAACTACACTGCGGTCATTCTGGATCCAATCTATTTAAATCAAAGCGCTACACAAGAAATTAGCGCAGAAGCTATTTCCCAGGCGCAAATCACACTGCAAGATTCAATGGTTGCTGCAATTAATTCTCGCGGCAATATTCGCATTGTTAACAGCCCTGGTCCTGGTGTAGCACGCATCACGGTTGGCATTACCGGGGCTGAAAGCTCTGTAAATAGTTTGCAGCCTTGGAATTTCACACCAATCGGTTTAGCGGTGAATGCGGCAGCCTTTGCTGGCGGCGTTAACTCTAAAACTCCTGCTTTACTTGTAGAGAGCAAGATTACCGATAGCCAATCGAAAGAATTGTTAGGTGAAGGCTTGGTAACAATCCAAGGCGAATCTTTTAGAACTGGTTCAGGCTCCGTTGAGTCCTTCATTGAAATGGCCAAGAAAGTGGTTCGTGTTGCAATGGAAACTTCTGCAAATCCAACCCCCACTGGAAAATAAAATGCCCGTAAATCATTTCTCAAAACTGGGGGCTATTTTTTTAAGCCTTCTATTTTTCTCGCTTACTAGCTATGCAGACGATGCAAGTAAAAATCGTGAAATAGCCCAGCGCTTTGCTAAGTGCGATGTTAACCATGATGGCAAGTTAACCAAAGACGAGGCAAAAGGCTGCATGCCGCGTATTTACGATCATTTTTCTTACTTGGATTCTGGTAACAAAGGTTATTTAACCGTTGCCGAAATACAAGCAGTGGCTGATAGATAAGTTGTTATGGCAATCATATTTCCTGGCTTTGAGAATGGGGTAGCTACCGTTACCTCGGGGGATGGCCCAATTGATATTGCCTATCAAATTGGGGGCGCTGGTCCCGCATTACTATTGCTTCATGGCTTTCCGCAGACAAAAGCCATATGGCACGAAGTTGCACCAGAACTCGCTAAATCCTTTACCGTGATTGCTGCCGATCTTCGAGGGTATGGCCAGTCCTCGAAACCGCATGGAAAATCGGATCATTCAAGCTATTCAAAACGATCTATGGCTGCTGATCAGCATGCTTTGATGCAGGCGCTAGGTCATGAGGAGTTTTTCTTACTTGGACACGATCGTGGGGGCCGCGTATCTCATCGATTGGCAATGGACTTTCCTAAGAGCATTAAGAAGCTGATGGTCTTGGATATATCGCCAACCCTCACCATGTATGAAAACACTTCGATGGAATTTGCTAAAGGTTATTGGCATTGGTTCTTCTTAATTCAACCCGAACCTGTGCCTGAAACCATGATTGGAGCCAATCCCGAATTTTGGCTAAAGAACCACATGGGACGCCACGCAGGTACGGGTATTTTTTCACCAGAGCGATGGGCGGAGTACTTGGCTGGAGCAAGCAAACCTGACGGAATGCATGCAATGTGTGAGGATTATCGAGCCGCTGCAAGCATTGATCTAGTTCATGATCGCGCAGACCGCGACCAAGGTAAGCAGCTTCAGATCCCCTTGCGAGTACTGTGGGGTGAGCATGGCCTGGTAAATAAGTGCTTTAAACCTATTGAGGACTGGAAGAGGGTGGCAACTGACGTTACCGGCATGGCAGTCCCTTGTGGGCATTACATACCTGAAGAGCTTCCTGAGGTAGTAATCGCCGAATCAAAGCGTTTTTTTGCTTAAATTTGCTAAATAAAGCCCAATAAAAGCAAAAAACCCTAAATAAATCAGTTATTTAGGGTTTTATTGGGATTATTCTGGGTGGAAATTATTGCTAGCCATGAAGCTGATGGTGCGCTCAAAGCCAAGAATGCGGATGTAACGCCAAGCAATATCACGATATTTGCTATCCAAGTAGCCAATAGCGACTTCAGGCGTCCTCTTAGACAAGTCGATCTGTTGAATTGCACGGGCCCAACGTTTGAGTCTTGTTGACATATTTGTCACCTCCATGACCATACAACGCACGATAAATCGATGGGGATGACAGGAATTACAAAATATTTAATAAAAAATGGGGTTTTTTATTAAATTGAGACGACTTTGTGGGGATTGAGGATATTTTGGGGGTCTAGAGCCGTTTTAAGGGTCCTCATGAGGTCGTGGGCTACCGCACCTTTGTGAGCCCTTAAGCCATCCAATTTAAGCTGTCCCACGCCATGTTCTGCCGAAATGGAACCCTTGCAGCGCTCCACTTGGCTGTAAACCAGCTCATGTATAGCTTTTTCATTGGCCTGGTTAAATGACTTGGGATCAATTCCTAACGGCGGGGCTATGTTGTAGTGAAGATTGCCATCACCCAAGTGCCCAAAATTAATGATTCTGATGCCAGGATATTTCGCACGCATTAAATCATCCGTTTCTTTGATAAAGCTCTCGAGCGCAGAAAGAGGGATGGTGATGTCGTGTTTTAGATTCGCACCTTCTTCAGCTTGGGCTAGGGTAATGTGTTCACGCATCTGCCAAAACGATTTGGCTTGACTTAAGTTGCTGGCAATGACGGCATCCGAGATGAGATTTGCTTCAAATGCTTCCTCTAAAACAGTTTCCAGCAATTGTCTTACATGTTCCTCACTCTCGTGATCAGAAAGTTCTATCAAAACCGTGTAAGCAGGATTACCTTGTAGTGGATTAGCCATGTGCGGGAAGTGCTTTGTATTTAATTCCAAAGACTCCCGCGTCATCATTTCAAATCCGGTGAGCAATGATGTAGCGCGTTTCTGAAATAAATTTAATAAATCGATGGTAGATGCAACGCTATCGACAGCAACCAATGTTGTCCATTGCGAAATGGGTAGGGGATAGAGCTTCATAACTGCAGCGGTAATAATCCCTAACGTGCCCTCAGAACCAATGAATAAGTCGCGTAAGTCATAGCCTGTATTGTCCTTGCGCAAGCCTTTTAAACCGTCCCATATTTCACCTTTGGCGGTAACCACCTCTAGACCAAGACACAGGTCGCGCGTATTTCCATAACGCAATACATTTGTGCCGCCTGCATTGGTTGCTAGATTGCCTCCAATCATGCAGCTTCCCTCCGCCCCAAGGCTTAAGGGAAATAAAAACCCATGCTCCGCAGCTTTTTCTTGCACTGATTGCAAAATACAGCCGGCCTCTAGAGTAATGGTTTGATTGGCGCTATCAATCTCTAATATTTGGTTCATGCGCTTAAAGCTCAAAACAATCTGCTTACCGCTGTCATCGGGCGTAGCTCCGCCGCAAAAGCCAGTATGGCCACCTTGAGGGACAATCGCGACATTGCTCTGGGCGCATGCTTGAACAATCTTTGCAATCTCTTCAGCACTTTTAGGTAGTACAACAGCCAAAGCTTTACCGGTATAACGCTTACGCCAATCCGTTAGATAAGGTACCTTATCTGCATCATCGGCCAGGATATATTGCGGACTCAAAATGCCATGAAGCTGCTGGATGAATGATTGCATCAGCGATTTGCCTCTCGCATTTTTTTAAGGCTTTTGGCTTCCTTCTTGATAGGCTTTAAATAAATCAGCAAGCAAACAAAGCCAATAGTGGCAAGAATTGTTTCCAGCAGAGCGAGCCAAAAGTTAGCGCCTGTTTCTAGAATGCGTACCAAACCTTCGGTCACGTAAAGCAGAATTAACATCGATGCCCATTGCATGGTGTAAACCTTGCCTTTCCACAGGCCAGGAATGGCAAACAACAAGGGAATGCCCTTCAAGATCAACCAGGATCCGCCAGGACGAAGAGGGGAGACAAACCATTCCCAGCAAACACACAGAATGAATAGATCGATAAATGCCGCTGTTGCTATTAGCTGATACGGATTCTTGTCTAGAATTTTTTGATACATGTTCATAACTTGCAAAGTGGTCATCAATTCTTGAAAAGTTTTAATGCTGTTTCAGCTAGGCGCTTGCCTTGAGCTTTTGCCAATCGCTGTTCCTCGGGGCTAATAGGCGCTCTTCCATCCGCATGCGCTAAATGGGTTACCCCATAGGGACTTCCGCCTGTGCTGGATGACATTAAATCTGGCTCACTGTAGGGCAAACCAGTGATCAACATGCCGTGATGAAGTAGGGGAATCATCATGGTCAATAGGGTGCTTTCTTGGCCGCCATGCATGCTACCGGTACTGGTAAATACACAAGCAGGTTTTCCAATGAGAGCGCCGTTAAGCCACTCGGATGAGCTGCCATCCCAAAAGTATTTCATTGGAGCCGCCATATTGCCAAATCGGGTAGGCGATCCAAGGGCTAGACCAATACACTCCTTCAAATCAGAATATTCGACGTAAGGAGCGCCTTCGCTGGGTACCGGGGCCTCAGATGCCTCGCAAACCGTGGAAACTGCTGGAACAGTTCTTAAGCGCGCATTAACCCCAGGAACGCTTTCAATGCCTTCGGCAATAAGGCGCGCCAAATCCTTGGTTGCACCATAACGGGAGTAGTACAAAACTAAAATATCTTGTTGGCTCATATTCTTCTCTTATGATACGGCGATGCGCATTATTCGTAACCCCCAATTATGGCTCTCCCTGGGCAAAGAGCTCTGGGAGGGGAACCGCGATCAAAATTTAAAGCAAATTGCTGCCAGTTTGTCCTTTACGACAACTTTATCGCTTGTGCCAATGATCACCATAGCCACGATGTTGATAGGTTACCTGCCAAGCGTTATTCAGGTTAAAAACACCTTCAGAACTTGGTTGCTAGATACATACATGCCCGGCGGCTTAAATCAGCAGGTCTTTATGTATTTAGACCAGTTTTCCTCAAAAGCCAGTGGTCTTACTTTCGTTGGTTTAATTGGATTGGTGGTTACCACCATCATGACCCTTGCAGTGATTGAGGGCGCCTTTAATCAAATTTTTAAGGTTAAACAGAGCCGCCCACTTCTCAAAAAGATAGTCATTTACAGCGCTGCCACCTTCGTAGCGCCAGTTCTTCTGGGTATAGGCATCTATTTAAGCGGTGTTCTATTTAGCGCTTCGGAAGGCTGGATTAAGGCAGTTTCTTTTGGCTTTAAGTTAATTGCTACATTTGCACCAATACTCTTGGCGGTGGGCGTCTTTGCGGTCGTTTACAAGATATTGCCTTATGCCAAGATTCTCTGGGTTGACGCTTTTACCGGCGCATTTTTTGCCGCCTTGGCTTTTGAGCTGATGAAGTTTGGCTTTGCCATCTTTTTAAGTAATACAGCCTTTTACAAAACGGTTTATGGCGCCTTTGCCATATTTCCCCTGGGTCTAATTTGGATCTATATGACTTGGTGGATCACCTTAGCTGGCGCTGTTTTGGTGGCTAACCTGCCCGATATCCGAAGTGGGGTAATTAGGGTTATTCGTTACTAAAAGTTAGCGCTTAAGCCTTGATTCAAAGAGGGCTTGCGGATATATTGAGTCTATACATGGATCAATTCCGGAGACAAAATGAAAGTTCGTGACATATTGAGGGTAAAGGGCAGCACTCTGTTTACCGTTGCCCCTGATACTGCTTTGCAAACAGCCGTATTGGTGATGAGCGAACATGACATAGGCTCTTTAGTCGTAATGCAATACGACAAGCTGGTTGGGATATTGACCTTCCGCGAGGTCATTGCTGCGTTAGCAAAACATCATGGCAAGCTTGATGGTTTGCAGGTTAACAACGTCATGAATCAAAAGCCGCTCACCTGCAATATGGAAACTGAGATCGATGAGGTTCGCCGCATGATGTTGGTGGACCATGCTCGCTATTTGCCCGTTGTGGACCAAAAAATGCTCATGGGCGTAATCTCGTTTTATGACGTCGCAAAATCCGTTGTAGAGGCTCAGGATTTCGAAAATACGATGCTCAAGGCCTACATTCGCGATTGGCCGGAAGACACAGAAAAGGCTTCTAACTAAGCTGTTCTAGCCCAAAATTCCTGACAAATGACATAATGTCGATATGTCAGGAAATACTTTAGGCCTCCTCTTTACAGTTACCACCTTTGGTGAATCCCACGGTCCCGCTATTGGGGCGGTGGTTGATGGCTGTCCCCCAGGAATGAATCTTTCTGAGGCGGACCTTCAGCTCGATCTTGATCGTCGTAAGCCTGGTACTTCACGACACGTTACCCAGCGCAAAGAAGAGGATAAGGTTGAAATCCTATCTGGCGTATTTGAAGGCAAGACTACCGGCACGCCGATAGCCTTACTCATTCGGAACACCGATCAGCGCAGTCAAGACTATGGCGATATCTTGCAAACTTTCCGCCCTGGACATGCTGACTATGCGTATCAGTACAAATATGGCATTCGCGACCCTCGTGGCGGCGGAAGATCCTCAGCACGTTTAACCGCTCCTGTTGTTGCAGCAGCAGCGATTGCTAAAAAATGGTTGCATGAAAAGTATGGAACCGAGTTCTATGGCTATATGAGTCAACTCGGTGAATTGGAAATTCCATTTAAAGATGCATCCCAAATCGAAAACAACCCATTCTTTGCGGCTAACGCTGAAATGATTCCCCAACTTGAGTCCTATATGGATGAGTTGCGCAAAGCAGGGGACTCATGCGGCGCGCGGATTGAAGTGCGAGCCCGAAATGTTCCTATTGGCTTAGGTGAGCCCTTATTCGACAAGTTGGATGCGGATATTGCACATGCAATGATGGGTATCAACGCCGTTAAAGGCGTTGAAATTGGTGCCGGCTTTAAATCAGTACCCCAGAGAGGAAGCGAGCATGGGGATGAGCTGCATCCTGATGGCTTTGCAAGCAATAACTCTGGTGGAACACTGGGCGGCATCAGCAGCGGTCAAGACTTACGCGTTTCGATTGCTATTAAACCCACCTCAAGCATTTTGAGCCCAAAGCAATCGGTAGATTTAGCGGGCAATCCGATTACCGTCCAAACCAAAGGGCGTCATGATCCTTGCGTAGGAATTCGGGCAACGCCTATTGCTGAGGCAATGCTGGCTTTGGTTCTAATGGATCACGCATTACGTCATCGCGCTCAATGCGCAGATGTCATCATGCCAACCAAATCTATTCCGTCATCCCAACCAGGCTCTAGCAAAGATTAACGCGAACTAGCTGAGATGACGCCTTCACTTCGCTGGGCCTTCGGGTCCTTTTTCTTTTTATATTTTGCTTATGTTGGACTGGTTTCGCCATATGCCAGCCTATTTTTTCAAGACCGCGGCTTTAGCGTTATTGAAATTGCCGCGTTGATGTCGATGCTGCAAATTACAAGAATCATTGGCCCATTCTCATGGGGTTGGCTATCAGACTATCTGTCGAATAGAGTTGGCATTATTCGATTTTGCTCATGTTTGGCAGCCATTGTATTTCTACTAATCTTTTTTCTACAAAGCTACATTAGTTTTTTCATTTGGATGTTTGTGTTGCATACCATCCTGAGTAGCCTTATGCCCCTTGGTGAATCGGCCACCATTCATGCTTTGTATAAAGACAATTCCTTTGATAAGCGCTACGGCCGCCTTCGTCTATGGGGCTCTATTGGTTTTATCGTAATGGTTCTTGCTGCAGGCGAATTATTTCAACGTAAGTCCATTGAACTTTATCCATTTGTTGGTGCCACTGTTTTGCTAGCGCTTGCGTTTATTAGCTTCCAGCTGCACGAACCTAAGATGGAGCGGCGCAAGATGGTTAAGGGCGAGCTATTGATCGTGCTATTTAATCCTGATGTTCGCTGGTTCCTGGTGTCTGGATTTTTCATGATTTTTGCGCACGCATCCTTTTACGTTTTTTACTCCTTGTATCTCTCTGATCTGGGGTATGACAAGTTTCAGATTGGTCTATTTTGGGCTCTCGGCGTACTAGCTGAAGTTGTATTTTTCTACTTTCAAAGTAAGTTTCTCAGTAAGTTGGATGCTGAAGTCATTCTTCAGGCTGCATTTGGAATTGGCGTCATACGCTTTGTCTTGATTGCGTTCTTGCCCATTACCTCTGTTTTGATTGTGGCGCAGCTAATGCATGCCGGAACGTTTGCCGCCCACCACAGTGCGGCGAATAAATTGCTGCAGCGCTGGTTTACCGGTCCTTTGCAAGCTCGCGGGCAAGCGCTTATGGCAACCATTTCTTATGGACTTGGCGGAACGCTAGGGGGGCTCTGTGCTGGTTGGATATGGGAGTTATCTCAACCTAGAGATGTCTTTGTCATGTCCGCCTTTGCATGCGGATTGGCGGGAACAGCAATCCAGAAACTCAGACCGCGTCGCTATCCCGCCAGCTAATTCGTCTTATTGAATTTTGGCTTTAGCGCGGAGCTTTTGCATCATTTCTGAAAACTTCGCTTTCTGCCAATTCTTGTCAGACATAATCATTTGCTTAAGCTGATCTTTGATTTCATCTATGCTAGGCGCCTTCACATCGCGCACATCAATCATTTTGATCACATGCCAACCGAATTGAGACTTCACTGGTTTTTCGGTGATTTGTCCATTCTTAAGTTGCACCATGGCTTTAGAGAATTCAGGCACAAGAGCCTTGTCGCTAACCCAACCAAGATCACCACCATTTTTTGCTGATCCAGGATCTTGAGATTTCGCTTTAGCAATCTCTTCGAAGTTAGCGCCTGACTTTAACTGCGCAATAATTGCCTTAGCATCAGATTCTTTTTCTACCAAGATATGCTCGACATGGTATTCCTTGCCGGTATATTGAGACTTCACGGAGTCATAAGCAGCTTGAAGATCTGCCTCTGCAACACCTTCTTTTGCTACATAGTCTTCAAATACGGCCGCAATCAAAACACTCATGCGTGCCTGTTCTAATTGTTCACGAACTAATTCGTTTTGGATCACGCCGCGTTTATCCGCTTCTTGCAGAATTAATTCACGTGTCACCAACATTTCACGCGCTTGGTCACGTACCTGCGGGTTTTCAGGTTGACCAGATTTTTGGACCAGCTTATCGAGCTGAGCTTTGGGGATCGACTTGCCATTCACAATCACTGCGTTTTGCGCATATGAGTAGCTAGACATTAGGGAAGCGCTGAGTACGCTGATAGCAAAGATTTGGCGTTTATTGAGCATTTGATATGTAAAGTTAAATAGTAAAAGGCTTGTTCAGTTTAAATCATGGCCAAACTAAACCTCATCCGTAGAGAGGGCTGAAATGGTCAAGGCATGTATTTCTTTGGGAATATGGCGCTGAAGGGCTGCGTAGACTGCGCGATGACGGGCTACAAGACTCAAGCCCTTGAATTCTGGGGCTGTAATCGAAAGCTTAAAGTGCCCGCCGCCAGTCGCAGCGCCAGCATGGCCGGCATGAAGATGGCTTTCATCCTCAATGATCAGGCTCTGTACATCAAAAGCATTGCGTAAGTCGGCTTCAAATAGGGAGATGCGCTGTTGATTAATGCTCATTCTGCAGGATGCTCCATGTGCCGAGACAGCCAAATGCCTTGGATGATGACAAACACAACCAATAAGCCAGTGCTACCAAATAACTTAAAGTTCACCCAGGTTTCTTCCGAGTACTCAAAGGCAATATATAGATTAAGAGCACCCATCGCAAAAAAGAATAAGGCCCAGGCCATATTTAATTGATGCCAAACTGAATGCGCACTCTCCATCTTGAGGGTTACTTGCTTACCCATTAAAACTTGAATCCAATTCTTTCTAAAGAACTGGGCGCTAACAAAAAGAACTCCAGCAAAAAGCCAATAGAGTGCAGTTGGTTTAAGTTGAATGAAGGTTTTGTCGTGTAGAAAGATCGTTAGGCTGCCAAATACCAAGATCATGGCCAGGCTAACCCATTGCATTACATCAATCTTGCGGTGGCGGTAATAAACCCACAATATTTGCCCGATGGTGGCAACCATAGCAACAATCGTAGCCGTGTAAATATCACCAAATTTAAAGGCGATAAAGAAAAGAATAATTGGGAAGAGGTCGAATAAAAATTTCATAGGTTCAATTATCCTGCTATTTACTTATTGGTCTGAATTTGCAAGCTTTGCATTACTGCTTGGCTCAAAATTCAAAGATGCAGAATTAATGCAATAACGAAGACCTGTGGGATTGGGGCCATCATCAAAAACATGTCCTAGATGGGCATCGCAATGAGCACAGCGCACCTCGGTACGAACCATTCCATGGCTGGTATCCCGTATCTCCTTAATAGAGGAGTTATTTTCAGGTGCGTTATAGCTTGGCCAACCGCAACCAGCATCAAACTTAGTTTCAGATAAAAAGAGGGGGGTATTGCAACAAATGCATTTATAGCGACCCTGATCCCAGTGATCCCAATATTTCCCAGAAAAAGGACGTTCGGTCGCAGCTTCACGAGTAACGCGATATTCGATATCAGTGAGTTCTTGTTTGTATTCTTGATCTGTTTTTTTCATGGAGATTCTTGTATTAATAAGGGTTTTTTCTTGACTAAGAGGAGCAGCTTACCTCTATCTGAGATAAGTCTGGTGGAGGGGGATTTGAGTATTTTTCGTACTGCGGTTGATCCTCAAAGGGTTTTTCAAGCACCTTCAGCAAATTAGCTACCTCAGAAAAATCCCTGTCTTTTGCTTTATCGATTGCGGCTTGGGCCAAATGATTTCTCAAGACGTACTTAGGATTGACAGCATCCATTCTTAGCTTGCGCTGCACGTCATCACTCGATTCCTCATTCAACCTCAGAAGATAATCTGAGAACCATTGATCTATAGCCGGGAGATTAATGAACTCATCTCTTAATGAGATCTGATCTACTGCGGCATTTGTCCTTACATCACTTAACTTGCGAAAGAAGCATGTGAAATCCACGCTTGACTCATGCATTGCCTGTAGCAAGCGCTCAATCAAATCCACATCCTGCTCTTGAGGGTTTATGAGGCCTAATTTGTTGCGGAAGAGGGATTGCCATGTTTTGGCATAGATCAAGGGAAATTGCTCTAGCGCAGATCTAAGGAGTTTTTCTGTATTTTCAGCATCCACTGTCAACTCAATCAGCGGCATCATTGCGCTGGCTAGACAAGCCATATTCCAATGCATGATTTGAGGCTGCCGATGATAGGCATAACGACCTCCCTGGTCACTGTGATTGCAAATATGGTCAATTTGAAATTGATCCATAAAACCAAAAGGGCCGTAATCCATAGTTAAGCCCAGCACGCTGATGTTGTCGCTGTTGAGAACGCCGTGACAAAATCCGACTGATTGCCACTGGGCAACTAGAGTGGCATTTCTTTCGCATATACGCGTAAATAGTTCTAAGTAAGGATTTTGGCTTTGCTCACACCCGGGATAATGTTCGTCAATTAGTAAATCAGCCAATTCCTTTAAACGTTCAATATTTTGCAAAGAGGCAAAGTGTTCAAAATGTCCGATTCGAATAAAGCTTGGCGCAAGACGTGCGCATACAGCCGCAGTTTCTATAGTTTCACGCCGAACCGGCAAATCTGATCCAACAATTGATAAGGCTCTTGTTGTAGGAATGCCTAATGCATGCATAGCCTCGCTACATAGAAATTCTCTAATAGAAGATCGTAAGACTGCACGTCCATCACCCATTCGAGAGAACCGTGTTTTTCCTGCCCCCTTAAGCTGCAACTCTTGACCGGATTTTTCTCCTAACAAGATTGCTCTGCCATCTCCAAGCTGTCCTGCCCATACACCAAATTGATGGCCGCTATATGCCGTAGAAATTGGATTAGGAAATACCTCTGAAAACCCAGATGGATTATTACCAGCCAAAACTTCCAGCCATTCTGGGTTGGCTGGAAAATGATCCTTACCAAGGGGTATATCAACCAGGCGAGCTGATGCCGCTGAGAAAGCTACCCAATATGGATTGGGTATCGGAGTCGGTAGGGTTTTTTCGCAGGCGTCTTCGCCAGTTAACGTAAAGGCCATAGAACTTATTCTATGGGGATTTCCATATTCGCGTACAAGCCTCTAAAATCAAAATATGAACAAACAAGTCCAAATTAACCCCCAAACCCAGCTCGCTAATTTAGGTGAAGAACTCAATGTCCCTTTTCTAAAGCTTTTGGGTGTGAGATGTTTAAGCGCGGAAATGGGCAAGGGCGAAATACTGCTCGCCTTGAAGCCCGAGCACACCAATACCTGGGAAGTAGCTCATGGTGGGGTTTTGCTTACCCTAATGGATGTTGCCATGGCGGTTGCCGCTAGATCTGGAGATCCAGGTGATCGCAGTGTTGTGACAATAGAATTAAAGAATAACTTTATGCAGGCCGCTAATGGTGTTCTGCGCGTCAAAGCAGATACGGTACGCCGCACAGCAACCATGGCTTTCTGTGAAGCTAAGTTGTACAACGATCAAGGTGAGGTATGTTGCATGGCTACAGGCACATTTAAGTATCTTAAGCGCCTAGCAACTCGAAATGCTGATGGTGAACGTGTTGTAAACGACGATCAGCGCTCACGATAATTAGACGGACAGATTAGAGCCCGGCACTGCGCTTAGGGCTCCGGTGATGACATCGTGCCCAATAGTGCCCGTTGCATCGAAACGCCTTTCAACCATCTCAAATTGACCATCCCTACGAACTCTTAGGACCGTGCTTGAACGAGTTCCATAGGAGGGGGTTTTAACAAACGCTGGCGACAACGCTTTTTCCCATTCTTTACTTACACCCGTATTGGGTAACTCATGATCGCTCGCCGGATGTGTATCAGCTAGTAACTTGAGGTATTGATCGACATTTTTTAATTGGCCTTGGTCCATTGCCAATGCTTGCGCAAATGCGGCGACACGATGATTGACCTTAGGCCAGGGTGTATCCAACATAGCGTTTGATAAACCATAAACTCCAGCCTCTAGGGCTTGCTCAGGGAAAATTTTTCGAGGACGAATACTTTGCCCCATTGCCATGCGATTGCTTACCCAATGCATTTCGGCATTTGCAGGATCACTGAAATCTGCCATCAGCAAATTAAAACCGTTGTACTGTTGAAAGCGTTTGGCATTGTTTTGAATGAAATCAACTGGGCGATCTTTGCCAGTCAAGTACGTTAATGAAAGTTCGCCGCGGGTTCTCGCATCAGGATTTTTTTCGCTTGGGGCTCTTACATTTGTTACGGCAGCAAACCTACCGGTTTTGGTAAAGCCCAGCCATGTACCAGGACTGCCCAATACATCGGCGCGATCTTTGCCTGCCAGAATGTGTGGGTGCTCAGCCCACCAGGCCACTCCCTCGGTATCGCGATCGTAAAACTCATCGCGATTTGCTGCCACCACTAACGGGTAGTCTGGGTGAGATTTCCAGGCAAATAGGATGAGGCACATTTTTAAGCTTAGATTTCCAGTAGCGGGTAGGGCAATACATCTATTTTTAACACAGGTCCTTGAGAGCTACCAAGATATAAATTTCCACTTTCTAGAGCGTCTAATTTGCATTCAATTTGTAGATCAGCCCTATGCAATTCGATTGGATTTTCTGATGCTAGAACAACCATGCCTGCAGGCTGAGATGGATCATCGGAATGAAAGATTTCGGTACCGGGTACGAGTAAAGCTAGATCTATCCTCTCTGTAGAACAGTGAGCAAGCTGGAGTCTTCTTTTAATTGCACCACGATATTGACTGCGCGCCACTATTTCTTGGCCTGGATAGCAGCCTTTTTTAAAGTCTACGCCAGCAACGGATTCAAAGTTAATCATTTGAGGCACAAACTGTTCTTGGGTTGCTAGAACAATTCTTGGTATAGCGCTGATCACTTCAAGATAATTCCAGTTGCTCAAATTTTCTTCGTCAAAGTTGAGGTCATTGTTGCCTGGATCGGCAATCAAAATCCTTGCCAAAGTTTGTTCGCTCAACAACACATCTGGTAGACGCAAACCAAGCTGCTCCGCACCTAAGCTAACGCCAGATATTTGCTCGTCACTTCCGACCAAGCAAGAAATTGTGTATTTGCTAGAAACATCCAAAACCTTCACTTTTGAACGGAGAACAAACATAGATAAGCGCTTCGCTACAGACGAAGCGATATCTGCTGATATAAATAATCCAAAGCGATCCTCTGATGATCCTTCGGAAGGAAAAAGTCCAACCCAAGCACTAGCTAAAAGTCTGCCTTTGGGGTTGCAATAGCCAATCAGCCTTACTGCGTCATTATATTTAGCGACTTCAGTCGGTTGGGTGACCTTTAGACTCAAAACAGAATTGCTTAACTGGTTCTGTAAAAAGGTGGCAGCATCAGCACCCTCAACCATAATTAAGCCCCATTGCGGCAATTGGCATGGTTTATGGGGGTTAAATTGTCCAGAAAGCAGGGGTTTTTGGGGGGAATTAGTCATGACCCTTTTATCATAGCCTGATGAGCAGAAAAATTCAGAGGAGATCGTTTTTTAGAAAAAAGCGGCTCAACGTCAAAGGGTTAAAAACATTACTCTCGATTGCCGCCATTCTGGCGTGCATCTTCTACGGCGCCATTTTCTTATTACCGGTTGTACCCAAAGATTCTAATATCGTCGGTTCACCTCAGTACAAGATTCAAATTAAGCCGCAGTCAGGCTTGCGGAGTATTGCGGATCAACTTCAAGCGCAAGGTATTTCGGTAGGCATCTATAGCTTTCAGATATCCGCTAAGGCTCTATTTATAGGCTCCAAGCTAAAACCAGGAACCTATCTTTTACCAACTGGAGCAAGCTTAGGGAAAGTCCTTTTGCAGATCGCGCGCGGGGATAGGGTCCGAGAGAGCATTGCCATTATTCCGGGAATGACAATATGGCAATTACGCGCTCTTGTAGATGCACATCCAGCCTTAATTCACCAAACTAAAGGAATGACTACCAAGGATTTGCTGCAGAGCCTGAACTTAAGCTATGCAAATGCTGAGGGCATATTTTTACCCGATACCTACATTTTTGATCCAGACGAACCAGATCTCAATATCTATCGCAGGGCCTCACAAGCAATGCAAAAGCAATTAATAAAAATTTGGGATCAAAAGGCCGAAGGCCTACCGCTACAAACGCCATATCAACTATTAATCCTGGCCTCTATTGTCGAAAAAGAAACTGGGCGTTCCAGCGATAGGGGCTTGATTTCAGCAGTTTTTGTGAATCGACTTAATAAAAATATGCCTTTACAGACTGATCCAACCGTCATTTATGGAATTGGACCTAAATTTGATGGGAATTTACGCAAAGCGGATCTTCGCAAGGACAGTCCCTACAATACCTATATGCACAAAGGTTTACCACCAACCCCGATCTCAATGCCGAGCATGGAGTCTATTCAGGCTTCGGCTCATCCAGAAAAAAGCAATGTCTTATATTTTGTAGCTAAAGGGGATGGAACAAGTCACTTCTCTCATAATTTAAGTCAACATGAAGAGGCCGTAGATCGCTATCAACGTAAATCAAGTCAAAATAAAGCCAATCAATAGAAATTTTTATGACAACAATTTTTCCAGGTTATTTCATCAGCTTTGAGGGCATAGACGGCGCCGGAAAAAGTACCCACGTAGAAGCATTTTGCAAGCTGATGCAAGAGCGCTTTCCGGATAGAGAAGTTGTTTTGACAAGGGAGCCCGGTGGTACACCTTTAGGCGAAAAACTTCGTAGCCTGCTACTTGATGAACCAATGAATCTTGAGACTGAAGCGTTATTAATGTTTGCTGCTAGACGCGAACATATCGCTCAAGTCATTGAGCCGGCCCTTGCCGCCGGAAAGATTGTGATTTCAGATCGCTTTACAGATGCGAGCTTTGCTTATCAAGGCGGTGGACGTGGCCTTAGCATCCATAAGCTCAATGAATTAGAGCGCTGGGTACAAGGAAGTGCCGATGGCAAGCTACTTCAGCCAAATTTAACCATCCTATTTGATCTTCCTGGCGAGGTTGCCGAGGGGCGTAGATCGAAGGTAAGGGCGCCCGATAAGTTTGAAAAAATGGATTTGAATTTTTTTGAAAAGGTACGTCAAGAATATCTTCGTCGCGCAAAAGAGGATCCCAAGCGTTTCTATTTAGTTGATGCAACCAAAACTCCGGAATTCATTTGGGGTGATTTGCAGTCAATAGAGATTAAGATTTAAGTCGTTCGTATGCTTACCATTGAACACGAAAATTCTCATATTGCCCCATGGCTGCAATCGCTATGGAATAGTCTGGACTTCGAAAATCTTCCTAATGCGATCTTGCTGCATGGTCAATCTGGTATCGGGAAATTTCCTTTTGCAGTTGAACTAGCCAAGGCGCTTTTATGTGAGAGTAGTCAAGGTACTCAAAAACCGTGCAACCAATGCGAGGCATGTCATTGGTTTAATACCGGCAATCATCCCGACTTTATTTCTCTAGTACCTGAGACTCACCGCAAGCTATTACCCCACGCCGAATATGAGGGCGATGATGCTCCCAAAAAAGGGCGAGCTGCACGTGATGAAGGTGATGGAGAGGCCAGCGAAAAGAAAGAGAAGAAGAATATCTCTATCGAGGAAACTCGTGGCGCGATTGAATGCCTCTCTATAGGCTCTCATCGCGGCGGAAACCGAATTATTTTGATCTACCCGCTAGAGATGTTGCGTTCTGATTCGGCAAACACATTACTCAAATCACTTGAGGAGCCACCGCCAAACACCATCTTTCTGTTGCTAGCAGATCGTGTTGATCGGGTATTGCCCACCATTCGCTCCCGCTGTCGTTTGCTAACAGCTCCTCGCCCAGATCGTCAGCTTGGCTTAGATTGGCTGCGGGATAAAGTTCAAGGCATCTCCGGCTTAAAGATGGCCGATGCTGATATCGAAACAATTTATGATGAGCAGGGCGGGGCACCATTTTCAGTGCTGGAATCTTTGGTTGCGCGCCACAACAAAGATGAGAAGGATGAATTAACCATTTCTATTCAAGCCTCGCGTTATTTACTTCAATCGATGTCGCAAGGTGCCCGCATTAACTGGCTTGATGCAGCTGAAAAAATTCACAAGGCTCGCTACTCCTTTTTATTGGCAACGATGCAACGCTGGGTTTCGGACCTTCAGTCAGTGGCGCAAGGAGGCGATCCCCGCTACTACCCAAAGCACATTCCAACCCTACAAAATCTATCCAAGACTGCGAATTTGCCAAAGTTACTCGCTTTTTGGAAATCCTTAACGCAGGCTCGCCGTCATGAGAACCATCCACTGGCTAACCGAATTCAACTAGAGGCGCTGCTTTCTCAATACCAACAGCTGTTTGGCGGTTAAGCTATCGCTAGGAAGACTAAAATAGCGAGTCATGTTCATAGACTCCCATTGCCACCTCGATTTTCCGGAATTTCAAGCACGCTTGCCTGAGGTCCTCGCCAACATGCAGGCCGCAAAAGTTAGTCATGCGCTGTGTGTTTCGGTAGATTTACCCGACTTTCCAAATGTCTTGAAGCTGGCGCAAGACCATTCTCATCTATATGCCTCAGTGGGCGTCCATCCTGATTATGAGGATACGCCTGAGCCAAGCTTTGATTTCTTGGTAGAAACCGCTTTAAAGCATCCCAAAATAGTAGCCATTGGTGAAACTGGTCTGGACTATTACCGTATGGGAGATCGCAGCTATGAGTCAATGGAATGGCAGCGTGAGCGCTTTAGAACTCATATTAGGGCATCTATTGCCTCTAAAAAGCCCCTCATTATTCATACTCGCTCAGCTTCAGAGGATACGATCAAGATCCTGAAAGAAGAGGGCGCAGACCGCATTGGCGGTGTGATGCATTGCTTTACAGAGAGTTTTGAGGTTGCCAGGGCAGCTATGGAAATGGGTTTTTTTATCTCTTTTTCTGGGATTGTGACCTTTAAGAGCGCTAAAGATCTGCAGGAGACCTGCATACAGGTACCCTTAGATCGCATGCTGATTGAGACAGATTCACCGTATTTGGCACCCATTCCATACCGCGGAAAGACAAACGAACCCGCTTGGGTATCCAAGGTAGGTGAATTTATTGCCAATCTGAAGGGGGTGTCTGTTGATGATCTAGCCAAGCAAACATCGGATAATTTTTATCAATGTTTTCAAATAATTAGGGATTAATATTGAGAATTCTATTTAAGTTAACGGCTTCATTTTTAATCCTTTTAACACTCTTTATTTCGCCTTCATTTGGGCAAACTGAAGACCAAATTTCCGCATTCACAAAGGCAGCAAAATTTGATGATGCCTCTGAGGTTAAATCCCTGTTAAAGAATGGTGTCAGCCCCAATACAACAGACCCAAAAGGCAATCCAATGCTTATTTTGGCGATAAAGGATAAGTCAAATGCGGTTATTGAGCTGCTTCTTGCCGATAAACGGACCGATGTAGATTTATCTAATAAATATGGTGAAACACCCCTCATGATCGCCTCAATTAATGGTGATTTGCCGCTGGTAAAGACCTTTGTGCTTCAAAAGAAAGCAATGGTCGACCATGTCGGCTGGACTCCATTGCATTACGCCTGCACGAATGGCCATATTGAGATTGCTCAATTTTTAATCGCCAATGGCGCCACCGTAGACTCACGAAGCTTAAATGGAACAACGCCTTTAATGATGGCTGTGCAGTCGGGTAATGAGCAATTAGTAAAGTTACTCCTTGATAAAGGAGCAGACATCCAAATACGCAATAACTTAGGCCTCACAGCGATTGACATTGCTGACATCTATGAAAAGCCTTGGATAGGAGATGGACTCAGAGCCAGATGGCTTAAGCTTTATAAACAGCCTTATGTCAGCAATATGAAGGCCGCCCCAACCAAACCTTGATAATGTCTATCTGCGTATAATCATTATTATGTCAAATAAGATATTTCTGTAGTACAACCCTGATGGCAAAACCATGTTTCTAGACTTCCTTCGTAATTCAGACCTTCCTAGCTTCCACACTCTTTTCTCAGAGATCAATACAGACATGGGAAACAGTCAAATATGGCTAGTATTGGTTTTGGCTTGCTTGATGCTGACTTTGCACGGTGTAGCAGTCTTGATGATTGCCGGTACCTTTCACTGGATCGATCAGAAGCTCGAAAATAAACGCGTATATGGGGCGAACTTTGTTTCCTACTTCATAGCAATCTTGTTGATCATTGCCGTACATTTTGTCGAGATCATTGCCTGGGCCTATATATGTGTTGCACTCAAGGTATTCCCAACCAACCCTCAGACCTTTTACTTTGCCGGTGAAATGTATACAACCGTTGGTTATGGCGATTACACGCTATCTGAGCACTGGAGGGTTTTACCCATCATCATCTCGTTCTCGGGAATATTTGCTGTCTCGATGTCCGGGGCGGCCTTATATTCAATGATGGGTGCTTTATTAGGCAGAACAAATCAAAATCCACGATCTGGAACGGGTTTTTAAAGGCTGTATTAATTTACCTTTGCAGGGCTTGGAAGCGGATTCCTCTGCTTAAAGACCAACTCTAAAACCCTTCCATTGGATTCCAGAGAGCGAATGCGGCCAGGAAGCCAATCCAAGTCCTTTGAGAACCAAATATCTACCTGCCTCTTGTAGGGGTCATTTTCGCGTTGCATAAGGGCGTAATGACGATTTACCGCCTTACCCAGCGAAGGCACATCATCAGACAGACTTTCGCCATAACTTTTAAATTGCCACATTTCAAGCGTGTTGTAGTCAACTACCGGTATGGAGCGAATGCTGCCAGACTCATCAATCTTATTGTCCCCATTGAGCAAAGAGGCAAATTGAAATAGCAGACTAAAACGATCCTGGGTACCTGGGAGAATTTTGGGCGTGAACTCTGGCTTCTCCGAGAAAAACATCTGCCCTTCCCCTTTTTCATTCCTATCGAATCTAGAATAGCGAGGGCTTTTAGTTCCGCGTTGAGTCCAATAAATCAAAGGAGCAATTCCATATGAATCTATTGTTCCCCGAGATTCAAATACAAACGGGCCAACAAATGCATAGGGAATATAGATGTAGAGGCGATAGTTGCCGCCTTCATTGATCCAGTCAATTTCTCCAGTTTGGTATTTCTGCCCATCTACGTAAGAATCGTAATAAATAACCCCTGATTCAGGGAGCTTAAATGCTGCGCCCTGTTGATCAAAGGAGCCGCCCTGCCCGCCAGGTATTTGGCTCTTGTCATCAGCTATTTGTGAGCTTTTGCTTGTTTGCTTAGGAGTCTGTTTTAAAGACTTACTCATTTGAATTTTTTTGGGGGGTTCGACCTTAAGTTCTGTGCGAATGATGAGATCCTCTGGAATCTGAGGGGCAGAATTGAACGATAAGAATGGAATTCCAAAAAAAAGAATAAGGTGCCCAAACAAGGAAAGCGCCAATGCAGTTAATACGATCCGCAATGATTTCATACACGCAAAATCTTTAAAGCTGGGCAACCAATGCAGAATCAGAGTACGCCCTCTAATAGACGACTATTTTTTGGTAAGTTCGCCGCAAGAAAGTCCATCTGATCAGCCAAGATATTGCGTCCTTTGAGAATCATATCCTCATAAAGACTTGGCAAGTAAGGGGCATAAAGAAGACTCATGCCGGCTTGCTCAGGTGTGCGATTCCCCTTCTTTTGATTGCAAGGTCTACATGAGATAACTAAATTCATCCAACTATATTTTCCGCCGCGACTATTAGGGATGATGTGTTCAGCTTCTGCTTGACTCTCATGTATGGCATCTCCGCAATATGCGCAAAGACCACGATCTCGCTTAAATAATTTGTGTCGCGTAATTACAGGAACAACATCGAATAGATTGATCTTCGCCGTTCCTTTAACCGCAATAATAGAATGTAGCTCGATAATTGATTGGAGGCCGCTAGATCTAGAGATTCCGCCGCGCATTTTAAAGATGGGCTCACCAAGAGTCCAAAGAACGCTCTTATCAGCGTAGTTTTTAGTAGCCTCTTCAGCATTAACCCAACCTTGGGGAATCCCACCTGCGTCTAATTTCAAGATGCTCAGCACAAATCCTCCTTTCGAGATCTCACCATGTGGCGTAGATCATTGGAATCATCTTACAGAAGAAATTTGCTGCAATCAAATGGCTAGGTAGAGATAAAGCTCATAACTACTGGAAGGTGGTCTGCATAATCGGCAATGCCGTGATCACTTCCTTCTAGAACCAATTGCTTGGCCCCCTTATAAAACTCAACCATTTCCCTCCAGTCAAGCAACTCATCACCTTTAGCGGCAATCAAAAAATAACGTTTTGGATCAGTTATTTTTTCAACCTGAAGCGCCTGTAATTGCTCAATATATTCAGGACGAAAATCAAATGGTTCATCGCTGTCATAAGACGTCATCATTCCGACGTGTGGCGCCAGCTCTCTTGGAGCTCTTACTGCCGGGTTAAGAACCACTGCTTTGCAACTATATTTTTCTGCCAGGTAATTGGCATAAAAACCACCTAAGGAAGAACCAATGACAACTAAACGATCAAATGAGGAGGATTCAATTCGATTGATAACCAAATCCATGCTCTCCTTTGGAGAGGCGAGTAATTGCGGGCAAAACCACTCAAAAGAATTGCCATCGACAGATGCTGCGCCAACCGCCTCGCCAGTCATTACTGCCTTACTAGATCTGGGTGATGATCGAAAACCGTGCAAGTACACGACTAAAGTTATTGTCATGACTATTTAGGCCTTCTGCCCTATTTCAAAATTGGCTAATTTTTCTAAAGCCTTGACCATTGCAGAGTGATCCCATGCTTTACCTCCATGCGCTGAGCAAGAGTTGAATAACTCTTGAGCGGTAGCGGTATTGGGTAGCGAAACCCCGAGAGCGCGGGCACTATTTAATGCCAAGTTCAAATCCTTTTGATGCAGCTCAATTCGGAATCCTGGATCAAATGTACGCTTGACCATTCTTTCACCATGCACCTCCAGAATTTTTGAGCCCGCAAAACCACCCATCAATGCCTGGCGCACTTTTGCCGGATCTGCTCCAGCCTTAGACGCAAACAGCAGTGCCTCTGCAACAGCCTCAATGTTTAATGCAACAATAATTTGATTGGCAACCTTTGCAGTTTGACCATCGCCATTTCCGCCGACTAAATTAATGTTTTTTCCCATTAATTCAAATATGGGCTTTACCTTTTCAAATATGGCTTCATCACCCCCAACCATAATCGAAAGCGTTGCATTCTTAGCACCAACCTCTCCGCCCGATACGGGCGCATCAAGATAATCGCAGCCTAGCGCATTGATTTTCTTGGCAAACTCTTTGGTGGCAATCGGGGAAATCGAGCTCATATCAACAACGATCTTTCCCTTGGTGAGTCCAGCGGCAATTCCTTTTTCGCCAAATAAAACTTTCTCAACATCAGGCGTATCGGGCACCATAGTGAAAATAATGTCAGCCTTACTAGCCACTTCTTGAGGTGAAGCGCAAACCTGTGCATTTGATGAAGCTAGGGTCTCAGGCACTTTACTGCGGGTATTGATGAACACATCATGCCCTGCAGCTATCAAATGACCTGCCATGGGTGCGCCCATAATGCCCAGCCCCACAAAACCTAGTTTTAATTTATCGCTCATATAGTCTCCAAGAATATTTATAGATTTAATTTGCTTAGTTCAGCTCTTTAATCCAGCCAAGCCCATCAACGGTATTGGTGGCTGGTTTATATTCGCAGCCAATCCAACCCTTGTAGCCAATGCGGTCAAGAAATTGAAAGAGATGCACATAGTTAATTTCACCAGTTCCAGGCTCATTGCGCCCAGGGTTATCTGCTAGCTGAATATGTGCAATGCGCGATAAATTACTTTCTATCGTTTTGCAAAGCTCGCCTTCCATGCGTTGGGCATGATAAATGTCGTATTGCACAAAAGCATTGTCAGCACCGACTTCATCAAGAATATCCATTGCCTGTTTAGTGCGAGATAAAAAGAAGCCAGGAATGTCAAAGGTATTTATAGGTTCAATAAGCAATCTTAAATTTGCCTTTTTTAACTCTGCAGCGGCATAACGCAAGTTACTCACAAAGGTGTCATGGAGAATCTGGGTATCAACACCCGCGGGAGTCTTGCCGGCAAGGCAATTTAACTGAGAAACGTCAAGCGCCTTTGCGTATGCAATCGCCTTGCTAACTCCAGCTCTAAACTCGTCGACCCTATCTGGCATGCAAGCAATACCACGTTCACCGGCATCCCAGTCTCCTGCTGGCAAATTATGCAAAACAATTTTCAAATGATTTTCATCTAGCTTTTGTTTAATTTCATCTACCGAATGGGCATAGGGAAATAAAAACTCGACCGCTTTAAAGTCGGCTTGAGCCGCTTTTTTGAAGCGCTCTAAAAATGGCACCTCATTAAAAAGCATGGTGAGATTGGCAGCAAATTGAGGCATTTAAAACCCTTTAAAGGTTAAATCAAGAGTTAAAGATGTTAACAAAGAACTGGATTTATGGCTGGCCCTGACTTCGTTCGCCCCGTTATCAAAAGCCCTGGAAAGTAAGCTAATATTGAATTTGTCAGCTTTTATACATAAGGAAAATAATGATCATCAAATCTACCTCAGTCAGCATGCTTTTGGCGGCTTTATTGGCAAGCTCCTCAATTGCGATTGCTCAGCCTAATGCAGCCCAATCTGGCGCCAATAAGCCAGTGGTAATTGATGCGGCAGTTACGGATAACCGCTATCAGCTGTATGAAGGTGAAGTTGTCAAAGTTGATAAAAAATCGCGCACTATTACCTTTAAGAACAAAGAAGGCACCTCTAAATTTATTGCGGGCCCTGAAATTACCAATTTTGATCAAATCAAAAAAGGGGATCGCGTTAATGTCACCTATGAGCTAGCTGTTGCAATTGAACTCATCAAAACAAAAAGTGATGGCATTCGTAGCAAGGTTGAGACCAACACAGTTTCAACCTCTAAGGCAAATGAAAAGCCGTCTGAAAAGATTACCAATACAACAACCATCATTGCAGATATCGTTGAAGTGAATCGCGAGAAAAAACTGGTGTCTGTAAAAGGCCCTAGTGGGAAAATTACCACCGTTACCGTCAAGAACCCGGCTTTATTGGCGGATGTGAATGTCGGCGAACAAGTTAAGGTGATTTACTACGACGCTATGGCCGCATCAATCACCACGCCCAAGAAGTAGTTGAGTACTGCCTAAGGGAAGTATTTAATTAGTTAGGCCTGTGTGTTGGGGGGGGATTTAGTAATTCGCGGATCTTCGCATCACCCTCCACCATTAACTTAAATCGAGATTCACTAACTAAAATGGCCATTTTCGCGTTGTACTGCTCTCTTCTTAGCCATTCAACCAAAAAACATACCACTAGCGTATAGGTTGCATATACAAATAAAACTGAAATATCCCTAGAATCGACAACCGTAAACTCTCCAAATGGTGCCATGAAAAAATATGACATTAATGGGACGCTGAGTAAAACCGTCAATATTGCCGGGCCAGCGCCAAAGAAGAAAGCAATCACAATGGTGTTAATTTGGAAAAAGAATAATGGCAAGGCTTCTTCAATTTGTGGCTGAAGAGCATAGCGGACGCAGAATGCAAAAAAGACGCCTATGACCGCATTGCGGTACCCGGCACCTTTATTACTGCACCATCTATAGGCGTTCAGATTATGTTTCATGTGTCCCCTGGTAGGTGTATGCTTTAATAAAATCGCAGCTAAATAATACTATTTGAGACAGTGTAAGAGATGCCATATAGAGACACAACTATAGACTCTAGAAACGAAAGTATCACAATATTACTTCCTGGCCTTAATGGGGGCGGCCTGGAGCTAGGCCAATTGCCTAATTTTCTAAAATCCAATGGTTTTAATACTTTCATCCCAGAAATTAAGGGCTATCTATATGGTAGCGCTGCGGATAGCTATGAGAACTGGATTGGTCAGGTTCATAACGCGATTGATGAGCTCAAAGGTCAATATCGAACAATCAACCTAGCTGGAATCAGCATGGGCGCTACTTTGGCTTTAGCTGTAACAACCCAAAGGACCGATATTTCTTCGATCGCCCTCCTATCCCCGGTGCTACGCTATGACGGCTGGTCCGTCCCCTGGTATCGCTTCCTACTGGATATTGCCTATAACCTAGGCGTTAGGAGCTGGGAATACTCAGAACGGGAGCCTTTTGGTATTAAAAATCCTGACTTACGACGACGAGTAAGGGATAAATTTAAGGCACATGAATTGTCCGAAGTTGGTGCCCCTCTTATCACCGCAAGACATCTGCATGAGGCCAAGGGATTAATGTCTTACGTATCCAAAAATCTTGACTCGATTACCTCAAGATTATTAATAATGCAGTCGGTAGAAGATGACACCTGTAGCATTTGGTCTGCAGAAGAAATTCTATCCAGGACAAAGTCTGACCTACGCAGAACCATATGGCTTGGCAATAGCTATCACATCATCACTATTGATAATGAGCGAGAGATTGTGCTGAATGAAGTGTTGAGGTTCTTTACTAGAGCCGCTGGCGGAAATATTGGCCTAGACAACTACTACACAGATATGTCCCCCAAAGCCATTAGAACAAGGGCTTGATAAACAAAAAAACCTCCCTAGTGGGAGGTTTTTTTATTGTCTTGGCGGAACGGACGGGACTCGAACCCGCGACCCTCGGCGTGACAGGCCGATATTCTAACCAACTGAACTACCGCTCCAAAATACATCGAGTAACGCAACATCATACATCTTTACAGCTACCAGAAAGATCTGGCGTCCCCAGGGGGATTCGAACCCCCGTACTCACCGTGAAAGGGTGATGTCCTAGGCCTCTAGACGATGGGGACCTGGACTACTACAAAACTCTATTTTTTGAGTTCTTGGTGGAGATAAGCGGGATCGAACCGCTGACCTCTTGCATGCCATGCAAGCGCTCTCCCAGCTGAGCTATACCCCCGAAATCTCGCAATAAAACTACAAGAGACTCAAAACAATCCAAGATTTTAGCCTATTTTTGTGCAAGTGCGCAAATTGCTTATTGAACGACCTTGGAAAGCCTATTTACAGCCTCATCCTTACCCAAAACAACCAATACAGAATCGATCGCCGGAGTCTGAGTTGTGGCAAATAATGCGTATCTAACAGGCATGGCTAAGGCTGGCATTTTAAGCTGATGCGCTGCCAATACCTGCTTAAATGCAGCCCCATAAGCCTCTTTATTTGGCTCAGCATTCTGAATGGCCAATACCAGATCTTTAAACGCCGGAATGATGGTCTCAGGGATATTTTCTGAGATTTGTTGTGCAGTTAATTCTGGGGCTGGTAGATAAAACAATTTTGCGCCTTCCGCAATTTCAATCAGAGTATTTGCACGTCCTTTTAGCAAATCAACCACCTGAACAAAATCCGGACCCGCCTCTGTATTGATGCCAAGCTCATGCGCAAATGGCTTAGTCGCTTCAGCCAGCTTTACTGGATCTGCATTTTGAATATATTGGTGATTTAACCAAAGCAATTTTTCAGGGTTATGTTGTGCTGGAGAGCGTCCCAAACTTTCTAAATCAAACCAATTTACAAATTGCTCTTTAGTAAAGATTTCAGCATCGCCATGAGACCAACCCAAACGTGCCAAGTAATTCAAAATTGCCTCTGGTAGATATCCTGCCTTTTGGTAATCCCGCACGCTCATAGCCCCATTACGCTTACTCATCTTCTCGCCAGCATCATTGAGAACTGTTGGCAAATGAGCATAAACAGGCGGTTCACAGCCTAGAGCCCTCATGATATTGATCTGTCTTGGGGTGTTATTGACGTGGTCATCGCCACGAATAACGTGGGTGATTTTCATATCCATATCATCCACCACTACACAGAAGTTATAAGTTGGGGTGCCATCAGGACGAGCGATTACTAGATCGTCAAGCTCATCATTGCTAATCTCAATCTTTCCTTTAACAGCATCATCCCAAATAACGGAACCGCCGATTGGATTTTTAAATCGGATTACTGGAAGTACGCCCTCGGGTACTGCGGGGAGGATTTTTCCTGGTTCAGGCCTCCACAAGCCGTTATAGCGAGGCTTTTCTTTATTAGCCATTTGTTCATCGCGTAGCTTGTTTAACTCTTCTTCGCTCATGTAGCACGGGTAAGCCAAGCCGGCATCCAGCATTTGCTTTAACACTGCGCGATATCTATCTATACGCTGCATTTGATAGATTGGACCTTCATCCAAATCAAGACCCAACCAAGACATTCCTTCGATAATGACATCAACAGCCTCTTGGGTTGATCTCTCTAGGTCAGTATCTTCAATGCGCAAAATAAAGTCGCCTTTATTGTGCCTAGCAAAAGCCCAGGGATAAAGTGCGCTGCGAAGATTTCCCAGATGAATGAAGCCCGTGGGACTTGGGGCGAAACGTGTACGAATATGCATAAAACGTATTATCTCAGGTCGCACAAATTGACATGAAATTTGAAAAAAGTGGATACTTTGCTCTATGAATGAATTACTTGTATTTATGTGTGACGGAGCCCCCGTCCGAGGTGAAATAGTCTCGATCAGCAGCGCCTGGCAGGCCGTTTTAGAGCGTCGAAACGAACCCCCAGCAGTTCGCCGCATACTAGGTGACTTTGTGGGTGCAGCCACCCTTTTGAGCGCTAGCTTAAAGTTTGATGGGACCCTCATCATTCAGGCCCAAAGTAAGGGGCCGATTCAATTAATGGTCATCGAATGCACCTCAAACTTATCTATGAGGGCCACAGTCAAGCTTTCTGTTGATGCCTCTGAAATCTCGCCAGATGCAACTCTTGGCGAGCTGCTGGACGCCAGCAATACGGGAAGGCTTGTCATTACCCTGGATCCAACCAATCGAGAGCCAGGCCAACCACCCTATCAAGGCATAGTCGCTCTTCAAGAGCATCGTGGCACCGCTATTAAGCCCGTTTCAAGTGCTGCAGAGGCAATTGCACTGTATATGCAAAATTCGGAGCAATTAGACACCCGCATCTGGCTAGCCTCTAGCGATACTCATGTTGGCGGCCTATTGCTACAAAGACTTCCTGATTCTGGTGGTCACGTTCATTTAGATCCTCAGACTGCTTCTGAGGGTTGGTCTCGCATTCAGACTTTAGGTGAAACCATTACCGATGAAGAATTACTCACTCTTGCACCCGAGACTATTCTCAGGCGCTTATTTTTGGAAGAATCTTCTGAAAATGGTGTTCGCAGTTTTCCACCGAGGCCTATTCATTTTTCCTGTCGTTGCTCGCGGAATAAAGTAGCCGATGTACTTCGTATGCTTGGTGAAGAAGAGGTTCAAAGCATTCTGAGCGAACAAGGCGCAGTAGAAACCGTTTGTGATTTCTGCGCAAAGCCCTACCGCTTCGATGCTGTAGATTGCTTGCAGGTATTTAAGACAGACTTACTGAGCGATGCCACGCGACCACCATCAAGTGGTCACTAATAAATCAATACTTATTGTTTAGTAGCCGAGGCTTCAGTAGATTTATCAGCAGGCAAGATTTGGACAAAATATTCGCCCTCTTTGATGAGGCCGTGCTCTACCCTTGCACGCTCTTCGATAGCCCGGGTTCCATCCTTTAAGTCTTTAACATCACCTGACAATTTGGCGTTACGTAACGCCAAGAGGCTGTTTTTAGCTTCTTGTAGCTCCACTTGTTTTTCCATCTCGTAAACCTTAAGCCATCCACCCTTTCCCAACCAAAGCGGGAACTGGATTGCTATAAGCAATACCAGCATAGAGTAGATGACGATACGCATGCTTTAAAAGTGTTCTACTGAATTTAACGCTTAAGGTTATAGAAAACGGATTTACCTGGGTAGCTAGCTACATCACCCAAATCTTCCTCAATGCGCAATAACTGGTTGTATTTAGCAATACGATCAGAGCGCGACAAAGAACCTGTTTTAATTTGACCGGCATTGGTTCCAACAGCGATGTCAGCAATAGTGCTGTCCTCTGTCTCGCCTGAGCGATGGGAGATCACTGCTGTGTAATTGGCACGCTTAGCCATTTCGATTGCCGCAAATGTTTCTGTCAACGTGCCAATTTGGTTGATTTTGATCAGGATTGAATTCGCAATTCCTTTATCGATACCTTCTTTCAAGATGCGTGTATTGGTAACAAATAGATCATCGCCGACCAACTGGATTTTCTTACCTAATTTCTTGGTGATATCTGCCCATCCGTCCCAGTCACTCTCGTGCATTCCATCTTCAATGGAAACAATCGGGAATTGATCCGCCAAATTACCCAGATAGTCTGAGAATTCGCTTGAACTCAATTGCAGACCCTCGCCAGACAAATGATATTTGCCATCTTTATAGAATTCGCTAGCAGCGCAATCCAAAGCCAGGACAACATCTTCACCGGCCTGATAACCTGCGCCTTCAATTGCCTTCATAATGGTCTGCAGGCACTCTTGGTTACTCTTGAAGTTTGGAGCAAAGCCGCCTTCATCGCCCACTGTTGTTGGCATCCCTTGGGCGCCAATAATTTTCTTGAGTTCATGAAAGATTTCGGCGCCACAGCGCAAAGCATCGCGGAAATTTTGCGCGCCTACAGGCATCACCATGAATTCTTGTATATCTAAGCTATTGTTTGCGTGAGCGCCACCATTGACAATATTCATCATTGGCACAGGTAATTGCATGCCGCCAGATCCACCGAAATAACGATATAAAGGTAAACCAGCTTCTTCTGCCGCCGCTCTGGCAACCGCCATTGAAACTGCAAGCGTAGCGTTAGCGCCAAGACGAGCTTTGTTATGAGTCCCATCCAATTCAATTAAGGTGTGATCTAAAAACGCTTGCTCACTTGCATCCAAACCAAGAATGGTTTCTGCAATTTCAACATTAATATTTTGAACGGCCTTTAATACGCCCTTACCTAAGTAACGAGCTTTATCGCCATCGCGCAACTCGATTGCTTCACGCGAACCAGTCGATGCACCTGAAGGCACAGCAGCACGCCCCATTACGCCAGATTCAAGTAGTACATCGCACTCCACTGTTGGGTTGCCGCGTGAATCTAAAACTTCTCTACCGATGATGTCAACAATGGCGCTCATGCACCTTCTCCTTAAAACAATATGAATTGGTTTGGTTAAATTACTTAAAACTGTCTTCTAAAAATGAACCGCTTGATTTAACGACTGTATCGATAGCCACAAGTGATTCAAGTAAATCTTTCATCCGATTTAAAGGCACCGCATTCGGGCCATCAGACAATGCCTTTGATGGATCTGGATGCGTTTCCATGAATAGGCCGCTGATGCCTACAGCGACAGCGGCTCGAGCCAACACCGGCACAAACTCACGCTGCCCGCCGCTAGAATTTCCTTGTCCACCTGGCAGTTGCACAGAATGCGTTGCATCAAAGACAACAGGCGCCTGAGATTCACGAAGAATAGAAAGGCTGCGCATATCGGAAACTAAGTTGTTATAGCCAAAAGAGGCTCCACGTTCGCAAACCATAAATTGATCAGCAAGACCTTTTTCTTTGGCAGCAGCGCGGGCCTTCTCCACCACATTAAGCATTTCATGAGGTGATAGAAACTGGCCTTTTTTGAAATTCACTGGCTTACCACTTTGCGCACAAGCACGTATGAAATCAGTTTGTCTGCACAAAAATGCTGGGGTTTGCAAAACGTCCACCACACTTGCAACAGCCGCAATTTCACTAATGTCATGAACATCAGTTAAAACAGGCACGCCAACTTCTTTTTTAACTTTGGCCAATATCTCGAGACCCTTTTCCATTCCAAGACCACGGAAGGATGTACCTGAGGAGCGATTGGCTTTGTCAAATGATGACTTGTAGATAAAAGGAATCTTTAAGGAGGCAGTGATTTCTTTCAGCTCACTTGCAATATCAATGGCCGATTGCTCTGACTCAATTACGCAAGGGCCGGCAATCAGAAAAAAGCGCTGATTGAGGCCAACATCAAATCCACATAGCTTGAATGCGCTCATTTCTTCCTCTTAGGCAACTTGTTTGAGAGACTGGCTCTGATGTGCAAGTGCGGCACTAATAAACGCAGAGAATAAGGGGTGGCCATCACGCGGAGTAGATGTGAATTCTGGATGGAACTGGACTCCGAAGAACCATGGATGCATTGATGTTGGTAGCTCCATCATCTCTGGCAAAGATTCATTTGGCGTTCTTGCGGAGATGATTAATCCAGACTCTTCCAGCTTGGGAACATAAGTATTGTTGACTTCATAACGATGGCGATGACGTTCATTAACCTCTGCACCATAAATACGGTGAGCTAATGTACCTGCTTTAACAGGGCAACGCTGTGACCCAAGACGCATTGTGCCGCCCAGATCAGAATCATTCGTACGCTTCTCAACCCGCCCTTCTCTATCAAGCCACTCCGTAATGAGCGCAACAACCGGCTGTTCTGATGCGGGATCAAATTCGGTACTGTTTGCCTTAGATAGGTTTGCAACGTGACGTGCAAATTCAATAACAGCTAATTGCATGCCCAAACAAATACCCAAATAAGGAACGTTATTCTCACGAGCATAGCGAATTGCTGCAATTTTTCCTTCAGTGCCACGCTTACCAAAGCCTCCTGGCACCAAAATTGCATCTAAATTAGTCAAGCAATCGATGCCATCTTTTTCGATCACTTCCGAATCAATGTAATTAATGTTGACTCGTGTATGAGTATGAATGCCAGCATGACGCAAGGCTTCAATCAACGACTTGTATGACTCAGTTAGCTCGACATATTTACCAACCATGCCGATAGTCACCTCATGCTGTGGGTTAGCCATTTCGTAAACAAGATGGGCCCATACCGACAGATCAGCAGGCTTTGCATTTAATTCTAGTTCGCGGCAAATCAAATCATCCATGCCTTGAGCGTGCAGCATTTCAGGAATCTTGTAGATCGTATCTACGTCCCATACGGAAATAACTGCCTCTTCACGAACATTCGAGAAAAGAGAAATTTTGGCGCGCTCATCTTCTGGAATTGGGCGATCAGCACGACATAGCAACACTGTTGGCATGATGCCAATTTCGCGGAGCTTTTGAACCGAATGCTGGGTTGGCTTTGTTTTTAACTCGCCAGCGCTGTTGATATAGGGCACCAAGGTCAAGTGGACAAAGGCGCAGCTGTGCAGTGGCAAACGCAAGCTCATCTGCCTTGCTGCCTCTAGAAACGGGAGGGATTCAATATCACCAACTGTGCCGCCGATTTCACAAATTGCTACATCAGCCTTGCCATCGTGACTAGCTTTAGCACCGCGCTCTACAAATGCTTGAATTTCATTGGTGATATGTGGGATTACCTGAACGGTTTTCCCCAAGTATTCACCACGACGCTCTTTGCTGATGACTGATTCGTAGATCTGTCCAGTAGTGAAGTTATTGCTTTTGCGCATCTTCGCAGAAACGAAGCGCTCGTAGTGACCCAAATCTAAGTCAGTCTCGGCACCATCTTCGGTAACGAAAACTTCGCCATGCTGCAGCGGACTCATTGTGCCTGGGTCAACGTTGATATAAGGGTCTAATTTTAGGAGGGTGACTTTCAGGCCGCGGGATTCAAGAATCGCGGCAAGCGAGGCAGCTGCGATTCCTTTCCCTAAAGAAGAAACCACACCACCAGTGACAAAAACGTATTTGGTCATCGCTTAAGCTCTGTTGGAAAAAGTAATTATAACGACACCAAGAATAGAACTTGGAAATTGAAAGTCGGTAATATTGCATGACACCCACCAAATCTGACTTTTTAAACCCCAAATGCGCCTATTTTTCGCTGTTTTAGTAACAATACTGTCCCTCTTTTACTTTCTCCCTTTTGCCATCGCATTTAACAAAAGACGGGCTAATTCTGGGGCTATTTTTGCCCTCAACCTATTTTTAGGATGGTCGCTCATTGGCTGGGTTGTGGCCCTGGTCTGGGCAATGAAGGATGAACAGATCCTTTAATCAAACAATGGATGATCATTATTGCCAAAATCACCCATTTAAATACTATAAGTCATTGAATTTATTAGTAAAAGTAGTTTTTCAGTGTCTTTAAGGGTTTAAACTCTTATATAAGACTTAAATTAACAACTATAATTTCGAAAACGGGAGAGAATTCCCTTTTGGCCTTTCTATTGATCACTTTTACCTCATAGGAAACACAATGTTAGAAGCCTATAACGCCCACGTAGCTGAACGCGCAGCCCTCGGTATTCCAGCCCTTCCTTTAACCAAGGATCAAACCGCTGAGTTAGTGAAATTACTCAAAAATCCTCCGGCCGGAAAAGAGGCTGAGCTAATTGAATTAATTACCAATCGTGTTCCTGCAGGCGTTGATGAAGCCGCTAAGGTTAAGGCTGAATTTTTAGACGCCGTTGCTAAAGGAACAGAAAAGTCACCGCTAATTACTCGCATCCGTGCAACTGAATTGCTGGGCACCATGCTCGGTGGCTACAACATCAAACCATTGGTAGAGTCACTTGCTGATGCTGAGTGCGGTGCTGCTGCTGCAGAAGCGCTGAAGAAAACACTCTTGATGTTTGATTACTTCAATGATGTGCAAGAGCTTGCCGAAAAAGGTAATGCCAACGCTAAATCCGTTCTCCAAAGCTGGGCTGATGCAGAGTGGTTTACAAGCCGCCCTGCTGTTCCAGAAAGCATGAAGCTCACCGTTTTCAAAGTAACAGGTGAAACTAATACCGACGATCTCTCACCTGCACCAGACGCATGGAGCCGTCCTGATATCCCATTGCATGCAACGATCATGCTTAAGAATCCACGTCCAGGTATTGAGCCTGATGAAACTGGTGTTCGCGGCCCAATGAAACAAATCGCTGCCCTCCAGAAAAAAGGCAATCAGATTGCTTATGTTGGAGATGTGGTTGGTACAGGTTCCTCACGTAAATCTGCAACCAACTCAGTTCTTTGGTGGACAGGTCAAGATATTCCATTCGTGCCAAACAAACGTTTTGGTGGCGTGTGCTTGGGCACTAATATCGCCCCTATCTTCTTCAACACCATGGAAGATTCAGGCGCTTTGCCAATTGAATTAGATGTTTCTCAAATGAACATGGGCGATGAGATCGAACTTCGCCCATACGAAGGCAAAGTATTTAAGAACGGTAGTGAAATCACTAGCTTTTCATTAAAATCACCGGTGATTTTGGATGAAGTTCGTGCGGGCGGACGCATTCCTTTAATTATTGGTCGTGGTTTAACTGCCAAAGCACGTGCAGCTCTTGGCTTGCCGGCTTCTACAGAATTCCGTCTACCAGTAAATCCAGCGGACAACAAAAAAGGTTTCAGCTTGGCGCAAAAGATGGTTGGTCGCGCATGTGGATTGCCAGAGGGTCAAGGCGTTCGCCCTGGCACTTACTGCGAACCACACATGACTACTGTTGGCTCACAAGACACCACAGGCCCAATGACTCGCGATGAATTGAAAGACTTGGCTTGCCTTGGCTTCTCATCCGATCTCGTAATGCAGTCGTTCTGCCACACATCAGCATATCCAAAGCCTGTTGATATTCGCACGCAACATGAGTTGCCGCCATTCATGACCAATCGTGGTGGCGTTGCTTTACGCCCAGGCGATGGTGTGATCCACAGCTGGTTAAACCGCTTGCTCCTGCCGGATACATGCGGCACTGGCGGCGATAGCCACACTCGTTTCCCAATCGGCATCTCCTTCCCTGCTGGCTCTGGCCTAGTAGCGTTTGCTGCAGCAACTGGCGTCATGCCATTGGATATGCCTGAGTCTGTATTGGTGCGCTTCAAAGGCAAGATGCAGCCTGGTATTACTTTGCGTGACCTAGTGAATGCAATTCCTTTGTATGCAATCAAAAAAGGATTGTTGACTGTTGAAAAACAAGGCAAAAAGAATATTTTCTCAGGCCGTATTCTAGAAATCGAAGGTTTGCCTGATTTGAAAGTTGAGCAAGCGTTTGAATTATCTGATGCTTCAGCCGAGCGCTCTGCTGGTGGCTGTACAGTTCACCTCAATAAAGAGCCAATTATTGAGTACATGCAATCTAACATCACTTTGATGAAGTGGATGATTGCGAATGGTTATGAAGACAAGCGCACTCTTGGTCGTCGTATTAAAGCTATGGAAGCTTGGATTGCTAATCCACAACTTCTCAAGGCTGATGCAAACGCTGATTACGCAGAGATCATCGAAATTAATATTGATGAAATCAAAGAGCCAATTCTTGCTTGCCCTAATGACCCAGATGATGTCAAAGTATTGTCTGAAGTTGCTGGCGACAAGATTGATGAAGTGTTCATTGGTTCATGTATGACCAATATCGGCCACTTCCGTGCTGCAGGTCAAGTTCTTCAGGGCAAAAAAGATATGCCTACTCGCCTCTGGGTAGCCCCTCCTACCAAGATGGATGCCATGGTTTTGATGGAAGAAGGTTACTACGGCATGTTGGGCGCAGCTGGTGCTCGTATGGAAAGCCCTGGTTGCTCTCTTTGCATGGGTAACCAAGCTCAGATTCGCAAAGGCTCTACAGCAGTATCGACATCTACACGTAACTTCCCTAACCGCCTGGGTATTGATACTCGCGTTTATTTGGCTTCCGCTGAATTAGCGTCTGTTGCAGCCCTCTTAGGTCGCCTACCTACTCCTGCAGAGTATTTAGAGCAAGTGAAGGCGCTCGATGCGAAAGCTGGTGATGTTTATAAGTACATGAGTTTTGACAAGCTCAAATCATTTAGCGATGTTGCGGATACTGTAACGGTTTAATTGACCACAAGCCTCAGCCCTTTATAAGGCTGAGAAATAAAAAAGGCGATCAAATGATCGCCTTTTTTATTAGATATAAATCAGTTTAAATCGAGAGCATGTCTTCTTGACGTGCATTCTCGCGACTAATGCCCGATACCCACTTGTTCGTTGGAAGCCCTGTTTTTTCAAGTATCAACTTCGCACGCTTAGATACGTCTTTCCATTGAGCCTCCAATTTAGGACCCTTGAATGCAATAGCCACAACGTTACAGTCGTGAGATTCAGGAAAAAGCAGCACGCGGTTATCAAAAGCTTCGCAGATATTTTTCAAATTCACATCAAAGCTTTTATGCCTTGAAAATAAATTCACCGTCAGAACGCCTGGTCCCTTGAGAATGTTGTAACAGCCCTTGTAAAAATCCAACGAGCTAGCCGCTGGACCATCACAGATTGCGTCATACAGATCTACCTGCACCGCATCAAAAGCGCCCTTATATTTTTTATCCTGTACAAAGGTTTTTGCGTCAGCTTGCAAGGTTTCTAATTTACGGTCGTCATCTGGGGTAAAAAACATGGATCTAGCGGCAACAATCACTGCGGGATTGAGTTCCACTACCGTTGTCTTTACTGCTGGGCAGTATCGATGCTGAAATTTAGTTAAAGCACCAGTACCAAGACCGAGTTGTGCTACGCGCATGCCAGGCTTTGTCTCCAGGAACAGTAGCCAAGCCATCATTTGCTGGTTGTACTCAAGATAGATCTCATCGGGGTCACGTATACGCATTGCACCTTGAATCAATTCAGTACCAAAGTGCAAATACCGAACACCGCCACTCTCAGAAAAAGTTACAGGCTCCATCAGCATAGTTATTTAGCCCAGCGACGTGCATTGCGGAATAGACGCATCCATGGGCTTGCACCATCTGAGGTGTTTAGCCATTCTGGAGGACACCAACTCATTTGTGCAGCGCGGAATACGCGCTCAGGATGAGGCATCATGACTGTGAAGCGTCCGTCGGTAGTGGTTACACCTGTCAAGCCACCAGGTGATCCATTAGGGTTCATTGGATAGACCTCGGTAGGATTGCCTTGGTTATCAACAAATCGTAAGGTCGCTAATGCTTGTTTCTCAATTTGCCCTAAGCTTCCTTGCTGACTAAAGTTAGCAAAACCTTCGCCATGCGCAATCGCAATAGGTAGCTGACTACCTTCCATACCTTGTGTAAAGATCGATGGTGACGCCAATACTTCAGCCATAACCAGTCGCGCTTCATATTGCTCCGATTGATTGCGAGTAAATTTAGGCCAATCTTGCGCCCCAGGAATGATCCCCGAAAGATTGCTCATCATCTGGCAGCCGTTGCAAACTCCCAAAGCAAAACTATCTTGGCGACTAAAGAATGTAGAGAATTGATCGCGTAATTGCTGGTTAAAGAGAATCGTTTTTGCCCAGCCTTCGCCCGCTCCCAATACATCTCCATAACTAAATCCACCGCAAGCGATAAGACCACGGAAATCATCAAGCTTTGCTTTGCCGCTCAATAAGTCTGACATGTGAACGTCAAAACTATCAAATCCAGCCCAATTTACGGCATAAGCCATTTCTACATGTGAGTTAACACCCTGCTCACGCAAAATGGCAACTTTTGGACGCGCACCTTTTTGAATATAAGGGGCTGCCACATCTTCGGAGATATCAAACGTTAAGTTTGGAGTCATACCCGAATCAGCAAGATTATCTAGTAGAGAAAATTCGCTATCTGCACATGCTGGGTTATCTCGTAGACGAGCAATTTGATAGCTGGTATTGGTCCACATCTTTTGTAGAACCTCGCGAGGCTCGGCAAAGATATTTTTAGCATCTCGCCAAATTTCAATGCGACCGTTTGTATTAGGCTTAGCAATCACATGGCTATAAGCACTTAAGCCAACTTTGCGCAGCACCGCAAATACAGCATCGCGATCTTCTCTACGTACTTGGATAACAGCACCTAGTTCTTCATTAAATAAAGCTCGTAGGGTTTGCTCATGTCTACGGCCAGATACCTGTTGAGCCCAATTCTTAGCATCGCCATGATCAGGCTCTTGGCCAACATCAACTGCGATCATATCAACGTTGATGGAAATGCCACAGTGTGATGCGAATGCCATTTCAGCAATAGTGGCCATAAGACCACCATCAGAACGATCATGGTAAGCCAATAACTTGCCATCTTTTCTTAGCTCAATAATCGCTGAGGCTAGTGCCTTCAAGTCCTCGGGATGATCAACGTTTGGCGTATCTTTACCTGATTGATTAAGAACCTGAGCAAGAATGCTGCCCGCCATTCGATTCTTACCACGACCTAGGTCAATCAGAATTAATTCAGTTTCAAGACTAGCACCGTCAGCGGTCTTAAGACTTAGGAGTGGCGTCAATGTTTTGCGAACATCTTGCACAGAAGCAAACGCAGAAATAATGAGCGATACCGGTGAGACAACCTTCTTGGCTTGATCGCCATCACGCCATTCAGTAGCCATTGATAAAGAATCTTTACCAACGGGAATAGAGATTCCCAGCGCAGGACACAGTTCTATACCAACGGCTTTAACTGAATCGTATAACTTGGCATCTTCACCCGGCGCACCACATGCCGCCATCCAGTTTGCAGAAAGCTTAACGCTCTCAAGACTGGCGATATCAGCAGCCAATAAATTAGTAACAGCCTCACCAACCGCCATCCGAGCTGCTGCAGGAGCGTCCATAACAGCCAACGGAGTTCTTTCACCCATACTCATAGCTTCGCCGCGATAACCCTGGTAATCCATCATAGTTACCGCGCAGTCTGCTACCGGAACTTGCCATGGACCAACAAATTGATCGCGAGCATTTAATCCGCCGACTGTTCTATCGCCAATAGTGATTAGGAAAGATTTACTAGCAACAGTAGGTTGTTGCAATACCCAAGCAATAGACTTCGCTAAATCAGCATCTGTTACGTCTAGCTCAGAAAACTCTTGCGCAACACGCTTAACGTCACGATGCATGCGTGGGGGCTTGCCCAACAAGACCTCCATTGGCATGTCAATTGGAAGTTCGGCATCTGCACCAGCACTTTGTTTGGAATCGGTTAGTTTTAATTGGCGCTCAGCAGTAGCCTCCCCAACAACGGCAAAAGGGCAACGCTCGCGCTCGCAGAATGATTTGAATAAATTCAAGTCTTTTGCTTCAATCGCCAAAACATAGCGCTCCTGAGATTCATTACACCAAATCTCAGCCGGGCTCATTCCACTCTCCTCAAGAGGAACGCTGCGCAATTTAAACTTCGCGCCAAGTCCAGCGCCATCAGCAAGTTCAGGGAAGGCGTTGGATAAGCCGCCGGCACCTACGTCGTGAATAGAAACAATTGGATTATTTTTACCTAAAGCACGGCATGCATTAATCACTTCTTGTGCACGCCTCTCCATCTCAGGATTGCCGCGTTGCACAGAATCAAAGTCTAAATCAGCGGTATTGGTGCCGGTTGCAACAGAGCTACCAGTAGCACCGCCCATGCCAATACGCATTCCAGGACCACCCAATTGAATCAGCAAATGACCCGCTTGAATGGCTTTTTTCTCCGTATGAATAGAGTCGATGCTACCAATGCCACCTGCAATCATGATGGGCTTGTGATAGCCGCGACGCGTGCCATCCAAGGTTTGCTCGAATACCCGGAAGTAACCACCCAAAATTGGTCTGCCAAATTCATTGTTGAATGCTGCGCCACCTAATGGACCATCAATCATGATCTGCAATGGTGTTGCTATACGCTCAGGCTTGCCATACTGCTCAGACTCCCACGGAAGATCTGTACCAGGAATATTGAGGTTGGAAACCGAGAAGCCCGTTAGACCAGCTTTAGGACGCCCGCCCACACCAGTAGCGCCTTCATCACGTATCTCACCACCCGCGCCAGTAGAGGCTCCAGGGAATGGAGCAATAGCTGTTGGGTGATTATGAGTTTCCACCTTCATCAATGTGTGTACTAGACGCGTATCTTTTGTATATTGCTGTTGATCTCCTTGTGGAGCCCATGTCTCAGCTTCGCAACCAACCATCACTGCAGAGTTATCAGAGTAAGCAACGATAGTGCCTTCTGGTTTCAACTGATGCGTATTACGAATCATGGCAAACAAAGAACGCTCTTGATCATCCCCGTCAATTGTCCAGCTTGAATTAAAAATCTTATGTCGGCAATGCTCGCTGTTTGCCTGTGCAAACATAATCAGCTCGACATCGCTTGGGTTGCGCTCTAGGCGGATGAAGTTTTCAGTTAAATAAGCAACTTCATCATCAGATAAAGCTAAGCCCAACTCCTGATTTGCCTTGTCCAGGGCCGCCCTGCCATCGGAGAGGACGGGGATACGCTTCAATGGTCGATCATCCAGCGATTGATACAGCTCGTTTGCATCTTCAACTGAATCAATAACTGTTTCAGTCATACGATCGTGCAGAGCCGCCAAAACTAATTGAGTCTGTTCGGCATTTAATGGTTTTTTGCTCTTCCAAGCAAACTGAACTCCACGTTCAATTCGCAATACGTTTAGGCCGCACTGACGAGCAATATCAGTTGCTTTGCTTGCCCAAGGGGAGACAGTTCCAAATCGGGGTATAGCGATTGCACCCTGCGCATCTCCAGAGCCTTTGCCGAACCATGACTTGCCCTTAGAAATGGCAGATGAAAATGGTTGCCCATATGTCAGGAGGCTAGCTAAAACTTCTAGACTCTTTGCATCTAATTCCTGGTCAGACCAAACAAAGTGAAGGTATTGACCTTCAATTGACTCTAAATCAACACCTTGAGACGCTAAAGAGGCCAAAAGACGCTGTTGACGGAATGGGGATAGCGCATCGGCGCCGGGTAAAAAGTGGTAGGAGGACATCCCTAGATTATAAGGTTTTGCCTACAGTAAGCGGCCACCCTGAAGCCGTAATTGGTGCTGGCAACGGCTGGCCAAGGCTGGATCATGGGTCACCAAAATAAGGGTTGAGTTATTGGCCTGATTTAGCTCAAAAAGCAGCTCAATCACCCTATTTCCGCTGGCTTCATCCAGACTTCCCGTAGGCTCATCGGCAAACAAGATTTCCGGCTGCGTAATGAATGCTCTAGCTAGGGCGACCCGTTGCTGCTCACCTCCAGAAAGCGTTCTGGGGAAGTGTTTTGCACGCTCATTGAGGCCGACCTTTTTAAGCCAATTCAATGCCTGCTCTTTTGCGTTTTCGAGGCCATTTAGCTCGGCTGGAAGCATGACATTTTCTAGGGCTGTTAAGTGGGGCAGGAGTTGAAAGGACTGAAATACAAACCCAACATGTAAACCACGTAATTTAGCCCTACCGTCCTCATCAAGCTCACTAAGATTCTGACCCATTAAATCAACGTGTCCATTGCTTGGCAGATCAAGTCCAGCCAAAAGACCTAATAAGGTACTTTTACCTGATCCAGAGGCGCCCGTGATGGCAATACTTTCCCCTGAAAATATATCAAAGCAAATGTCGTGCAAAATAGATAAAGAGCCATCGCTAGACACTACATCCTTGCCTAGATGATTTGCGCTTAGAACCTTTGTTGAAATGCTCATAAATGAATCAAAGTAATTGGCCAACCTTAGTGAGTAGAAAAAATCTATTGTTAGGCCTATTTTGCCTGTTAATTCCGATTGTCACCGTTGCCCAGTCCAACCCAACGATTTTGGTTCTGGGTGATAGCCTTTCTGCCGAGTACGGCATTCAGCGGGGAACAGGATGGGTTCGCCTATTTCAGAATCAACTAATAAAGCAGGGGTCCTCGTGGACAGTGAGCAATGCCAGTATTAGCGGTGAAACTACCGCGGGCGGATTAACTAGGTTACCTGCCTTACTTGCACAAAAGAAACCCAAAATCGTATTTTTAGAGCTCGGCGCAAACGATGCGCTTCGTGGGCTCTCAATTGGTGAAACAGAAAAAAATCTTCGCACCATGATTGTTCTTAGTAAAAAATCAGGGGCTAGAGTACTGCTTTTTGGTATGCAAATTCCGCCAAATTATGGCCAGGACTACACCAAACAATTTAAAGATTTATATCCCAAGCTTGCCAATGGCGAAAATATTACGCTACTCCCCTTCTTTATGAGTGGCGTAGTTAGCAATCAAGATTTATTTCAAGCAGATAATATTCACCCAAACGAGCAGGCACAGACACTACTCTACAAAAACGTATGGGGCGCTATGGCCCCATATCAATCAATGCTTTTAGGAAAGTAACTCAACTACCAGAGCTTGAAGTGTTTTGCTTTAGAGGGTTGATTGTTTTTACACTAGCCGCATCACGCCAATAAGCCATAAAACCTGCGAATTCTGACTGAGCCGCCAAAGCCTGGATTTGCTGAGCTTGAGCCTTATGAACTTTCGCATCACCGCCTGATGGTTGACGCACCTGATCAACGCGATACAAGGTAACGCCTGCTCCAGGATCTTTCACGGAAACAACAACAGGTAACTTATTCGGGTTTGTAGCCATGACATCATCGATTGCGGAACCAACTAAATTAGCGGGCTTGTTGCGCGATACCCAAACTGGCGCAGCAAAGCCAGCTGCATTTTTGGGATCTTTTTCTAGAGATGAAAAACGCTCGGCCGCTGCATTGATTGCAAGCTTTTCAGCTGCAAGTTGACTCACTTGACGCTTCACCTCACCAGCCACATCTTTAAAAGGAAGAGTTTGTGCTGGATGGAAAATGACTACGCGTGCAGATACAAATACTCCAGGTGAAACTTGAACGGCTTCAATATTACGTTTATTTTTAACAGCCTCATCACCAAAAAGGGCTTGAACCACCTTAGGATTGGCGAGCGGATGATCTCGTGAAACGCCGGCAGGGCCAGACCTTGTAAGGCCCTTTTGCGTCTGAATACTCAGCTTTAATTTATCCGCTGCAGGCTTAAGGCTATCGGACTGATCGTAAGTCATATTCGCAAATTGATCGGCTTTTTCACTAAAGACTTTGGCATCCGCCTTAGGATCAGCCTTCAATACGATGTATTCGACATCAACATACTCGGGACTCTCAAACAGCTTTGAATTGGCGCTATAAAAAGCCTGCATCTCTTCTTGAGATGGGTTTACCTTAGACAAGTAATCTTTGGCATCAAATTTCAAAGCCTGAACTTGGCGCTCAGTTTCATATAAGGTTGAAACAATTTCAGAAAGCTTGGGACTTGCAAGCTCAGTACGAGCCACTGAATTTACTAATTGACTAATCTTTAGGTCAAATGCTTGGCTGGCATAGAACTGCTCTTCATTTAAGCCATTATTTGCCAATAATTGTTTGAAACGAACATCATCAAAGCTGCCATCTTGTCTGTACAGAGCACGAATCTGTGGGATATTTTGCAAACTTTTAATCAAGGCATCTTTGCCAACTTGCAAACGCAAATTAATTACGGCAAAACCTAAAATGCGTTGCTGTAAAAGCTCATTCAAAATCGCCTGTCTAAACGGAAGACTTTGGGCAATCTGCACGTTTCCGCCAACACGCTCAGCTTGACGCTTGGCTGCATTATCGACTTCCTGCGAAGTAATGGGCTTGCCATTGACTTTAACAAGGTCAGTTTCCTTATCCATAAAGCCGGAATAACTTGAAATACCGAACATCACAAACGAAGGAACAATAAACAGCATTAAAACGAGCTGAAGAATCTTTTGGTGCTTACGGACGGTATCAAACATGAATGGGGTCGCTAGTAATAAATATCAATTGAATGATTTTACTAGGCTATCAGAATTGAGGGGTGTGGAATGCCTGAGTTAAGGCTGAGAAAAGTAATGTTTTGGTGGGCGCTGAGAGGCTCGAACTCCCGACATTCTGCGTGTAAGGCAGACGCTCTACCAACTGAGCTAAGCGCCCCAAAATATTACAGCTGAGATTGTAACCTAAGCGCGGCTAGTAAGCATAGAAACCGCCAAATCCACCCGTAAATTTCAGGCAGAAAAGGCTGGAAATATGCACACAGGCCGTACTTTTTAGTGCTTCAGAACCTCTCCGGACGATAACTTCTCGTTAGCCTTGCTAGCCTCTGCCGCCTTTTTGGCGAGCTCTTCTGGGGTTGGCTCCGGTAAGGCCTCAGGCATACGCTCTAACGCCAGCTCAAGGACCTTATCAATCCAGCGAACTGGAATGATTTCGATTGCATTCTTCACGTTATCCGGAATATCAATCAGGTCTTTAACGTTTTCCTCTGGAATCAAGGCCAACTTAATACCGCCGCGGTGAGCCGCCAAAAGCTTCTCTTTCAACCCACCAATCGGAAGTACTTCGCCACGCAAAGTAATTTCACCGGTCATCGCCACATCGGATCGAATCGGAATGCCTGTGAAAACTGATACCAAGGCAGTAGTAATCGCAATACCTGCTGAAGGACCATCCTTGGGAGTCGCACCGTCTGGGAAGTGAATGTGAATGTCCTTCTTCTCAAACGCTTCGTCGGTAATACCAAGGCGACGAGCTCGAGAGCGAACTACAGTACGAGCAGCCTCAACAGACTCTTTCATTACATCGCCAATCGAACCAGTGCGAGTGATGACGCCTTTACCAGGCATAACAGCGGCTTCAATTGTTAATAAATCGCCGCCCACTTCGGTCCAAGCAAGGCCAGTAACTTGGCCCACCTGATTCTCTTTGCCTGCAAGACCAAAGTCATACATCCGAACTGAAAGGAATTTCTCAAGGTTATCAGCGTTCACCACAACTGGTGCAGCTTCTTTTTTCAATAGCAACAGCTTGACTACCTTGCGGCAAATCTTGCTAATTTCCCTTTCCAAGGAGCGCACACCAGCTTCGCGAGTGTAATAACGAATCATGTTGCGAACGGCACTCTCTTCAATCTTTAACTCATCCTTCTTCAAACCATTATTTTTGATTTGTTTAGGAATCAAGTAATTGACAGCAATGCTAGTCTTTTCATCCTCGGTATAGCCCGCTAAACGAATAATTTCCAAACGGTCCAATAATGGGCCGGGAATATTCAATGAGTTTGATGTTGCAACAAACATCACATCAGAAAGATCGAAATCTACCTCAACGTAATGATCTTGGAATGTGTGGTTTTGCTCTGGATCCAACACCTCCAATAAGGCGCTTGCTGGATCACCGCGGAAATCCATGCCCATCTTATCAACCTCATCCAAGAGGAATAAAGGATTACGTACACCCACTTTAGTAAGGCTGGTCAAAATCTTGCCAGGCATCGAGCCAATATATGTACGGCGATGGCCGCGAATTTCAGATTCATCGCGAACGCCGCCTAAGGCCATGCGAACAAATTTTCTATTGGTAGCACGCGCAATAGATTGGCCGAGAGAAGTTTTACCAACGCCAGGAGGGCCAACCAAGCAAAGAATCGGGGCTTTAACACGATCAACGCGCTGTTGAACCGCGAGATACTCCAAGATGCGTTCTTTAACCTTATCTAAGCCGTAATGATCTTCATCCAATACTTTTTCGGCGTTAGTTAAATCATTATTGATCTTAGTTTTTTTCTTCCAAGGAAGATTAACTAATGTGTCAATAAAGTTGCGAATCACGGTTGCCTCTGCAGACATCGGTGACATGAGTTTTAATTTCTTTAATTCGGATTCTGCTTTTTTGAGCGCCTCTTTTGGCATGCGAGCAGCCTTAATGCGCTTCTCAAGCTCCTCAAGATCAGCACCCTCTTCGCCCTCACCTAATTCTTTTTGGATGGCTTTAACTTGTTCGTTGAGGTAATACTCACGCTGACTCTTTTCCATCTGGCGCTTCACACGCCCACGAATACGCTTCTCAACTTGCAAGATATCGATTTCGCTCTCTAAGTCAGCCAATAGACTTTCTAGACGTTGAACCACATCAGTCATTTCAAGCAAGCGTTGCTTTTGCTCTAGCTTGACTGGCAAGTGAGCACAAATCGTATCTGCTAAGCGACTTGGGTCATCAATACCGCCAAGTGAAGACAGAATCTCTTGCGGAACTTTTTTATTGAGTTTTACGTATTGATCAAACTGAGCCATGATTGCGCGGCGTAATGCCTCGGTCTCATGCGCATCGATTGCGTTTATAGCGGTTGGCGTTGCTTCGCAATTAAAGTAACCAAGGCTATCTTCAATCTGGCTGACTTCTGCGCGTTGCACACCCTCAACCAATACCTTGACAGTGCCATCAGGCAACTTGAGCATTTGCAATATATTGGCAATACATCCGACCTCATAGAGATCTTCAATTCCTGGCTCATCCTTGGCGGCCGTTTTTTGCGCAACCAATAAGACGTTTTTACCCGTTTCCATTGCAGCTTCAAGCGCTTTAATGGATTTTGGGCGACCCACAAACAAAGGGATCACCATATGAGGGAACACAACTACATCCCTTAAGGGGAGTAAAGGTAGTTGAATGGGTTCAGAGGGTAGTAATAAGTGGCCAGGCATAGGGCAATTCCTCCAAAGTAATCAATCCTCAAAAGTCTCCAAAAGCAGCTGAACCACTATATGGAGACATTATTCATGAGTAGCATACTACCTATATGGGTAGGCTTTAGAGAAAAACAAGGGGTAAAAAGACAAAAAAGGGGCAAAAATGCCCCAAAAATAGCAAAAACCCTAAGAATTTAGGCTTTTTTGCTTAAATCTGCCTGTTCAGCATCCTGCTTATAGACCAGAAGCGGTTTTCCGCCCTCAGCAATGCTGCTTTCGTCGATAACAACCTTTTGAACATTCTTCAAAGAGGGCAAGTCATACATGACATCCATCAAAGAACCTTCCAAGATAGACCTGAGGCCACGAGCACCAGTTTTGCGAGCGATAGCCTTTTTAGCAATGGCTGACAAAGCCTCGCGGCGGACTTCAAGTTCAGAGCCCTCCATAGTGAGGAGCGCTTGATATTGCTTAACCAATGCATTCTTAGGTTCAGTAAGAATTTGAATCAACGCTTCTTCATCAAGCTGGGCCAAGGTCGCCACCACCGGCAGTCGACCAATCAATTCTGGAATCAAGCCAAACTTAATTAAATCTTCTGGCTCTACTTCGATTAATAAGTCACTAACACCGCGGTCATCTTTACCTGGAACGGTAGCATTAAATCCAATACCTGTTTTAGCTGTGCGTTGTTGGATAACCTTCTCTAAACCATCAAAGGCACCACCGCAAATAAACAAGATGTTGGTGGTGTCAACTTGCAAGAAATCTTGATTAGGGTGCTTACGGCCGCCTTGTGGAGGTACTGATGCCATGGTTCCTTCTACCAACTTCAGCAGAGCTTGTTGAACGCCCTCTCCAGATACATCGCGGGTAATGGATGGATTATCGGATTTACGAGAAATCTTATCGATCTCATCAATATAAACAATGCCACGCTGCGCTTTTTCAACGTTGTAATCGCAAGCTTGTAAAAGTTTTTGAATAATATTTTCAACGTCTTCACCAACATAACCGGCTTCAGTTAATGTGGTTGCATCAGCCATCACGAACGGAACATCAAGCATACGCGCCAAAGTTTGTGCGAGCAATGTTTTGCCTGAACCAGTAGGTCCGATCAATAAGATGTTGCTCTTTGCCAGTTCAACACCGTCAACCATGGCCTTGGCCGGTTGCTTGGATTCTTTCTTATCACTGCCCTCTACCGGCTTACCGTCTTTATCTAATTTTTCTTTTTTTGGCTTAGGCAGGTACTGTAAACGTTTGTAGTGGTTATAAACTGCAACCGCTAATGTCTTCTTGGCGTGGTCCTGGCCAATTACATACTGGTCCAGGTTCTCGCGAATTTGATGTGGTGTTGGTAATGAATCATCGCCTTCTTCCCTTGGGAGCTTGGCAATTTCTTCTTGAATGATGTCAGTACAAAGATCAATGCACTCATCACATATAAATACTGAGGGGCCAGCAATAAGCTTTTTAACTTCGTGCTGACTCTTACCGCAAAATGAGCAATACAGAACTTTTTCGGTTGAATTTGTGGTGTTTGTATCGCTCAAAATGAACTCAGTAGATATCTAAATGGGAAATTAAGGGCGCTTCTCGATAACTTTATCGATCAAACCATATTCACGTGCTTGCTCAGCAGACATGAAGTTATCGCGATCAGTATCTTTTGCAATAGTTTCAATAGATTGACCGGTGCGATCGGACAGAATCTTATTAAGACGCTCACGCAGATACAGAATTTCACGAGCTTGAATTTCAATGTCAGAAGCTTGGCCGCGGGCACCGCCTAATGGTTGATGAATCATGACGCGTGAGTTTGGCAAAGCGTAGCGCTTGCCCTTTTCACCAGCGCACAACAAGAATGCGCCCATACTTGCGGCCATACCCATGCACAAGGTGCTTACATGAGGCTTAATAAACTGCATTGTGTCGTAGATCGCTAAACCTGCTGATACTGAGCCACCAGGTGAGTTGATATACAAAGAAATCTCTTTGTCTGGATTCTCGCTCTCCAAAAACAGCAATTGGGCAATCACCAGGTTGGCTGTTTGATCATTCACCTCGCCAACCAAAAAAACCACACGCTCTCTGAGCAGGCGTGAATAGATGTCATACGCACGCTCACCTCTACCAGAGGTCTCAATCACCATTGGAACCAGACCTAAGCCCTTTGGTTCTAGATTTTCAGTCTGAAAATGGTTTTGGTGCATTGCGAGACCCCTTGTAGGTAAATTAGTAGCGTTAGCGATTAGTTTAGCTTGCTTAACTCTTCGAAGCTAACTGCTTTATCAGATACCTTTGCTTGCGCAGTGAAGTACTTAATTACGTTATCCTCAAGAACCAAGTTTTCAATATCCTTCAAGCGGCTTGGGTTGCTATAAAACCAACGAACTACCTCTTTAGGATCTTCGTAGGTAGCAGCCTGCTCATCAATTTCAGCCTTAATTTGATCGGCAGTAACCGCCAAGTTTTGCTTCTTCACCAATTCAGACAGAATCAAGCCCAAACGAACACGCTTGGTGGCTTGCTCAGCAAAAATTTCTGGTGGAATTGGAGCATCTTTTGCATTAGGAACGCCACGTTGCATCAAATCCTGACGAGCGCCTTCTACCAAACGTTCTTGCTCTGAAGCAACCAAAGATTTTGGAACATCCAACTCACATAAAGTGTTGAGCTTGTCCATTACTTCGTTCTTTAACAAAGAAGTAATACGACGCTTTACTTCACGATCTAAATTATCTTTAACTTCGGCACGCATTTTTGCAACGCCGCCTTCAGTTACACCTAAGGACAATGCAAATGCATCGTCAACGGCTGGCAAGTGCGCCCAATTGACCGCCTTTACAGTGATGGTGAATTCTGCTGTTTTACCAGCAACATCTTTGCCGTGGTAGTCAGCCGGGAAACTCAATGGAAAAGATTTGCTCTCGCCTACTTTGAGACCCAAGGTAGCAGCTTCAAATTCAGGCAACATGCGTCCTTCGCCTAATACATATTCAAAATTCTCAGCCTTACCGCCGGCAAACTCAACGCCGTCAATCTTGCCAACGAAATCAATCACCACTTGGTCGCCGCTTTGTGCAGCAGTGTTTGCCCCGCCATCGCCGTGCGCACCAGCTTGGCCGCGCGGGTGGTAGTGAACTTGCTGCTTACGCAATACATCTAGCGCACGATCAATTTCCGCTTCACCAATTTCGGTGGTGTACTTGGTTACTTCTGCTTTGCTGAAGTCGCCAATTTTTACTTCTGGCAACACTTCAAAGTAAGCATCAAAAACAATCTTGTCTGCATCCAGCTCGCTCTTTGGCTCAAGACGTGGCTGACCTGCTAAAGCAACGCCTTCTTTTTGAGCTAACTCATAAAATATTTCGGCAGCCTTATCAAACTGCAACTCAAAGTCCACTTGCATACCATGTTGTTTTTCAACGAGGTTCTTCGGAACTTTACCTGGACGGAAGCCAGCCATTTTCATGGTCTTACCAACTTTTGCCAAACGGGCCTCACGCGCTTTTGCCAAATCGGCACGAGCGAATTCCAAAGTCATTTTGCGGTCCAAGGAACCTAAGTTTTCTATTTGCACAGCCATTCTCGTCTCTTAATTGAAGATCAGGGTATGTGAAGTCCAAGCCAAGTAGCAATCTTGTGGTGCGAGGAGGGGGACTCGAACCCCCACACCATTTCTGGCGTCAGGACCTAAACCTGGTGCGTCTACCAATTTCGCCATCCTCGCGAATTTCCGCAAACACTGCCAAGCTTAAACTTCACTCTAAAGACCGTAATTCTACAATGCTTAGGGTTTTAGAGGATCTTTTAGGCCTTATAGAGCAAAGCCACGGCGTGGACGGCTATCCCCTCACCCCTTCCAAGATGGCCAAGGGATTCATTGGTTTTAGCCTTTAGATTGACGTGACTAGGGGTGACCGCTAAGTCGGCGGCAATATTTCGGACCATTTCAGGTAAAAAATCCGCTAATTTTGGCTTCTGGCAAATGATGGTGGCATCGACGTTTCCAATATGAAAGCCTGCGGCCTGAACCTTTTGAAGTGCAGCCCTAAGCAAGATGCGGCTATCCATTCCCTTAAATTGTGGGTCGGTATCAGGGAATAATTGACCAATATCGTTCAACCCAGCAGCCCCCAATAACGCATCGGTTAGGGCATGCAGTAATGCATCTGCATCAGAGTGCCCTAGTAAGCCCTTTTCATAAGGAACATGTACACCACCCAGAATAAGCTTGCGGTCAACAACCAGGGCGTGCACGTCATAGCCCTGACCAATACGAAACTGAGGGATATGTGAATTTGATGTCGTCATATGCGTCTTTTTATTTACCAGCGCTGCTTAAGAGAAACTGCATTAAATCCCAATCAGCGGGATGAGTCACCTTGAAGTTGCGTGTTGCACCCTCAATCAGTAGCGGCTTAAATCCTGCCAACTCCATTGCGCTTGCCTCATCAGTAACATCCGCCTCCAGGCGAATTGCATCCTCTAGAGCAGCATGTAATTGTTTTAGGGCAAACATTTGAGGGGTTTGAGCCTGCCACAAATGGTCGCGAGGAATGGTTTGCTCTACATGAGGCACGTTGCCTGCCACCACAGAGTCGAGATCGGCCTTCTTTAAGGTATCGGCCAATGGAACAGCGAGCAAGCCGCCAGATTCAGAAGCGCTCACTGCTGAAATTAACTTTTCAATTAGCGCAGGAGTAATGCCGGGTCTGGCTGCATCATGAACCAAAACCCAATCATGAGGGGCAAGATTTGCCTTGAGCATTTCAGCCAATGTATTACGAACAGTTTCTTGGCGCGTGGGTCCACCAGTAGGCAAAAAATAAATTGGCTTACTAGAGTTTGAAAAGGATTGAAGTATTGGGTTGTGAATAAAACCTTGGCTGACACCTATCCATATGGATTCAATTAGCGGTGATTGCAAAAAGGCTTCAACCGCATAAGCTAGCATCGGCTTTCCAGCTAACTGTTGAAACTGCTTAGGCAGCTCACCACCTAAGCGAGAACCCGTCCCTGCGGTAGGCAGGAGGACATGGCATTTTGAGGGGGATGTGTTTGCAGAACCCATGCCTGATTCTATAATGAGCTCAGATGTCAGATGCATTAAATCTAGTACCCCCCATACCCGCGCCACGGGCTGGGCAGCGCTTTACCTTTTCAGGGCTGATTGGCTCAGCGGATGCAGCCTTAATAGCTCAAAGCGCCCTACGTTATCGCAATCAATTTTCGGTCATGGTCATTTTCTGTGCCCAGGCACAAGAAGCTCAGCGCCTACTGGAAGAGATTCCTGCTTTTGCCCCCCAGCTTAGGACCAGGCTACTACCTGACTGGGAGATACTTCCCTACGATCATTTTTCGCCTCATCAAGACTTAGTATCCGAACGACTTGCCACTCTCTATGAATTACTTAATGGCAGCTGCGATATTGTCTTGGTGCCGATTACTACCGCACTACAGAGATTGGGGCCTCCCAGCTTTTTATCTGGCCATACTTTTTTCTTTAGGCAAGGTGACAAGCTGAATGAAGCGGCCTTAAAGCTCCAACTCCAACAAGCAGGCTATGACCCCGTAAGTGCCGTAATGCGCCCTGGCGAATACAGCATTCGAGGTGGCTTGATTGATTTATTCCCCATGGGTTCGACTTTGCCTTACCGCTTAGATTTATTTGGCGATGAAATTGAACAAATCAGAGCATTCGATCCCGATACCCAGCGAAGTCTTTACCCAGTCAAAGAAGTTCGCTTACTGCCGGGACATGAGTTTCCATTCGATGATGCTTCACGCACTGCATTTAGGGGTCGTTGGCGAGAGGTATTCGAGGGTGATCCAACACGCTGCTCTATTTATAAGGATGCCAACTTAGGCATTCCTAGCGCAGGCATTGAGTCTTACCTCCCCCTTTTTTTTGAAGAGCGTTCAAACTTATTCGACTACTTCCCGCGTTCAGGTGACCCTGTCTGGCTTCTCAATATTGGCGATGTTGAGGAGACTATTAAAGGGTTTTGGAAAGATACTGCTTCACGTTACGAATTTTTAAAGCATGATCTCGATAGGCCCATACTGCCGCCTAAAGAATTATTTTTGGATGTAGATGAGTTTTTTAGTACATCCAAACCTTACGCCCGCCTCAATCTAGAAAAAGAACCGGTCGAGGCCCCTCAGTTTTTGTCGGTACCCGATATTGCAGTTCATCGACGTGATGCAGATCCCATTAACCGTTTGCGCAAATTAGTATCAACAGAAAAAGTTCGCGTACTGATTTGCTGTGACAGCGCTGGACGCAAAGAGTCTATTCGGCAATTGCTAGATGAAAGCAATTCAGTTGCTGGCCAAGATGGAACACCTCTCTACCCATTAAAGCCCGAAGGCTTTGAAGGTATATCCGATTTCATTAAGAGTGATTCGTTATTTGGCCTAGTAACTTCTCCGCTATTTAACGGCTTCTGCTGGCCAGCAGAAAACTTAATCCTCATTACTGAAGCTGAATTATTTACTACCACCGCACGGCAGCGTCGCAAGGGAAAAGGGTCTGAGATTGCAGATCCTGACATGCTGTTCAAGGATTTATCTGAACTCAAAATTGGCGACCCAGTAGTGCACGCTGAACATGGCATTGGACGCTATCAAGGCCTTGTGTTGTTGAATTTGGCGCCGCCTAAAGAAGCCCCTATTTTTGAAGAGTTCTTACATTTGCAATACGCAGGACAAGCAACTTTATATGTGCCTGTCCAGCAGTTACAAATGGTCACTCGCTATGCTGGCTCTGATCCTGATTCAGCACCATTACATCAACTTGGCTCAGGTCAATGGGACAAGGCGAAACGCAAGGCGGCCCAACAAATTCGCGATACGGCTGCTGAGTTACTGGGGCTTTATGCTGCTAGAGCAATTCGCAAGGGTCATGCATTCGAATTCTCTGCGCATGACTATGCTGCTTTTGCTGAAAGCTTTGGTTTTGAAGAAACGCCAGACCAAGCTAACGCAATCGCCGCTGTCATTGGCGACATGACTAGCGGCACTCCAATGGATCGCCTGGTTTGCGGAGATGTTGGTTTTGGAAAAACAGAAGTTGCACTGCGCGCTAGCTTTGTAGCGGTTATGGGTGGCAAACAAGTTGCAATATTGGCGCCAACTACCCTACTTGCTGAACAGCACGTTGCCACCTGGAAAGACCGTTTTGCAGATTGGCCTGTGCGCATTGTCGAACTCTCACGCTTTAAAACTACTAAAGAAATTAATGCAGCACTTGAGGCGATCGCTAAAGGTGAGGCTGACATCATTATTGGCACCCATAAACTTCTCTCAAAGGAAACTCAGTTTGCCAATCTAGGTCTGGTAATCGTGGATGAGGAGCACCGCTTTGGGGTACGTCAAAAGGATGCGCTCAAAGCATTACGCGCTGAAGTTGATATCTTGACTCTGACAGCAACGCCTATACCTAGAACATTGGGTATGGCGATGGAAGGCTTACGAGAGTTCTCCATTATTGCCACCGCCCCTCAAAAACGCTTAGCCATCAAAACATTTGTAAGACGCGAAGGTGATGGCGTTATTCGTGAAGCTGTCCTGCGTGAAATCAAGCGTGGCGGTCAGGTGTATTTCTTGCACAACGAAGTAGAAACCATTCAGAACCGCAAGCATGCGCTTCAAGAATTAATTCCAGAAGCCAGAATCAGCGTTGCTCACGGTCAAATGCACGAGCGCGAACTCGAATCAGTAATGCGTGAATTTGTGACCCAGCGCACCAATATTTTGTTATGCACGACCATTATTGAAACTGGGATTGACGTTCCTACCGCCAACACCATCATCATGCATCGCGCTGATAAGTTTGGCTTAGCCCAATTACATCAACTACGTGGTCGCGTGGGTCGCTCTCACCATCAAGCCTATGCCTACCTCTTGGTTCCAGACCCAGAGGCTCTTAGCAAGCAAGCCCAATTACGCCTAAACGCTATTCAAGCCATGGAAGAGCTGGGCTCTGGTTTTTACTTGGCTATGCATGACTTAGAAATACGTGGCGCTGGTGAAGTTCTAGGCGACAAGCAGTCCGGCGAAATTCATGAAATCGGCTTTCAGCTTTACACCGAGATGCTAAACAGAGCCGTGAAGTCATTACGCAGTGGAAAAGAACCAGATCTTCTTTCGCCACTACAAGCAACAACCGATGTAAACCTAGGTGTTCCGGCGCTACTGCCAGAAGACTACTGTCCTGACGTGCATGAACGTCTGTCTTTGTACAAACGATTTGCCGGAACAAACGATTTTTCTGAATTAATGGGTTTGCGGGAGGAATTAGTTGATCGTTTTGGGGATTTACCTGACCAAGCAAAATCTTTCTATGAAACCCATCGCCTGCGATTAGAGATGACTGGTTTTGGTATTAAGAAGATTGATGCAACACCTGCATCTATACAAATTCAATTTATCCCCAATCCACCGATTGATCCGATGAAGATTATTCAACTCATTCAATCTTCCAAGCACATACAACTGAATGGCCAGGATAAGCTGAAGGTTCTTCCCCAGAAAGAACGTGAATTTGAGAAACTTGAGCAACGCCTAGACGCGATCAGGCAGGTGCTCAGGCGCCTGAATGAATCTGCCGTCCTAAGCCCTATGAAGACGAAATAACTTATGCTTTCCGATTATGATTAATACCATGTCACATCAAACGATAGTCGCCCTTTCTAGAGACCCAATTCCAGAAAAAATGGTTTTTGATCTCAAGGATCATGCTCTACGATTTGGGGCATCCCTGCATACTGTTGGCGGACAACTCAGCAACGGAAGTTATTTTTCAGAACGCTGGGATTGCAACATCCATCTTGATACCAGCGCAAGAGAGGAATTGCGCTCGATTACCGCTCGCTTTAATGTCGACTTGTGCTTTTTAAAAGCCGATCTCAAGCCTCAAGATATTAAAGTGCTAGCGATGGATATGGACTCCACATTGATCAATATCGAATGTATTGATGAGATAGCTGACTTCACCGGCAAAAAGTCTGCTGTTGCACAAATTACCGAAGCAACTATGCGTGGCGAAATCAAAGACTTTAAAGAAAGTTTGCGCAAGCGAGTTGCCTTATTAGAGGGCGTTCAAGCCGATGCACTTGAAGCGGTGTATCGCGAGCGCCTTCGCCCCAATCCAGGCGCAGCAGAGCTGTTAGCAGGCGCACATGCGCTTGGAATTTATACCCTCCTAGTTTCTGGCGGCTTCACCTTTTTTACCGAAAAACTGCGCGAGAAATTTGGGCTGAAGCAAACTCAAGCCAACACATTGGAAATCATTGACGGCAAACTCACCGGCAAAGTGCTCGGCGATATTGTGGATGGCGCAGCAAAAGCAGCACATCTTGAAGCTGCCTGTTTAAAACTGGGTTGCAGCAAGGCGAATGCGATCACCATGGGGGATGGCGCCAACGATCTAATCATGATGAATGGCTCAGGCATTAGCGTTGCTTATCAAGCCAAGCCCGTAGTTAAAGAAAAAGCCGACGCGGCTTTTGACCATGTCGGCTTGGATGCTGCTTTACTGCTGATCTCCTAAGAAGTGACTTAAGAGATCTCTCGTAAATAGTACTTAGCGCTTACATGCGCTCGAAAATCGTAGCAATACCTTGACCACCACCGATACACATCGTTACCAAAGCATATTTGCCTTGAACGCGTTGTAATTCGTGGATGGCTTTGGTTGCAATCGCTGCACCAGAGCAACCGATTGGGTGACCCAATGCAATCGCACCGCCGTTTACGTTAGTTTTGGCTGGATCTAAGCCCAAGCCTTTAGTCACTGCCAATGCTTGTGCAGCAAAGGCTTCGTTAGACTCGATCACGTCCATTTGATCCAATTTCAGACCAGCACGCTCAAGCGCAAGCTTAGTAGCTGGGATTGGGCCTTCACCCATGATGTGGTTAGGCACCCCAGCAACTGCGTATGACACCAAACGCGCGATAGGCTTGTGACCAGCTTTCTTAGCCGTCTCAGCGTCAGCCAAAACAAAGAATGCAGCGCCGTCATTAATGCCTGATGCGTTACCAGCAGTAACAGATCCACCCTCTTTTTTAAATACAGCCTTCATCTTGCCCAATGTTTCCATTGTGGTGTCTGGCTTGCAATGTTCGTCAGTATCAAACACCACATCACCCTTGCGAGATTTGATGGTAATTGGAACGATCTGTGACTTAAAGCGACCTTCTTTAATAGCATTGGCCGCGCGACGATGAGATTCAACAGCGAGCGCATCTTGCTCTTCGCGAGTAAATTTCCATTTTTCTACAAGGTTCTCAGCAGTAACGCCCATATGACCAACGCCAAATGGATCGGTCAATACTGAAACCATCAAGTCGATCATCTTGGTATCGCCCATACGTGCACCGCTGCGCATCGCCGGTGAACCATACATACCGCGTGACATTACTTCAACGCCGCCGCCAATACCGTAATCGCAATCACCGAGCATGATTTGCTGAGCGGTGGTCACAATCGCTTGCAAGCCTGAGCTGCAAAGTCTATTAAGCGCCATCGCAACGGATTCCATTGGAAGGCCGGCCTGGATAGAAGCAACGCGCGCGACATAAGCGTAACGATTGTCTGTAGGGATAGTATTGCCTACAGTTACATAATTAATGAGTGCTGGATCTACACCAGAGCGAGTTACCGCTTCTTTCATCACAATACCGCCTAGCTCAGATGGCTCAAAACTACTGAGTGAACCATTAAAGGCGCCGATTGCGGAACGAACTGCACTTAAGACAACGACATCACGACTCATATCAATCCCCTTAGCTTTGCCTAAAAATTAGGCTAAATTGGTACTGCATACATGCTGATTAAATCAACCAACTAGTAGTTTTATTCGATTCGTCAAGTTTCGGCTATTAGGTCATGCCCTTGGGAGCTAATAACAGTGGCGCGGATAATTTCTCCGGTTCTGTAGCGTTTAGAGGGCTTGCTAGGTGGCAAAACCCTCACTAAACCATCAATTTCAGGGGCATCGCCGATAGTTCTGCCAATTCCGCCAGCCTCGTCTACGCGATCAATCAGGATTTGAACGCGTTTACCAACCTTTTTAGCAAGGCGTTTTATAGAGATTTCTTCGGCCTTAGCCATAAATCGTGCCCGACGCTCTTCTCGGATTGCATCAGGAACAGGATTGTCCAATGCATTTGCAAGGGCACCTTCAACCGGCGAATATGCAAAACAACCAGCGCGATCAATTTGCGCCTCATCCAAGAAATTCAAAAGATATTCGAATTCTTCTTCCGTCTCACCAGGGAATCCGGCAATAAAGGTGCTGCGAATCACCAAATCTGGACAAGCTGCGCGCCAAGCCAAAATACGTTCTAAATTTTTCTCACCACTAGCCGGACGTTTCATTCTTTTGAGTACATCTGGGTGGGCATGCTGCAGGGGAATATCTAAATAAGGCAACACACCATAACCATGCTCAGAAAACTCGGCCATGAGTGGCAACACGTCGTCTACATGCGGATAGGGATAAACATAATGCAGTCGAACCCAGGCCTGATGCTCACGAGCGATTTGATTTAAGGCATTTACCAAGTCAAACATTTTGGTTTTAACTGGCTTGCCATCCCAAAATCCAGTGCGGTATTGAATATCTACACCGTATGCACTGGTGTCTTGAGAAACAACTAATAATTCTTTTACGCCAGATTCAAATAAGCGCTTTGCCTCTAGCAAAACTTCGCCAATCGGACGAGAGACTAAATCGCCGCGTAAATTTGGGATGATGCAAAACGTACAGCGATGGTTACAGCCTTCAGAAATTTTGAGATAAGCGTAGTGCTTAGGCGTTAACTTCACGCCGGCTGGTGGAACTAAATCAGTGAATGGGTCATGCGGTTTCGGCAAATGCAGGTGAATCGCCTGCATAACCTCATCGGTGGCGTGAGGCCCTGTAACTGCAAGGACTTTCGGGTGAATGCTTTGAATAAGATCAGAGCCGTCAGCATTTTTCCTGGCCCCTAAACAACCGGTAACAATAACCTTGCCATTCTCTGCAAGTGCTTCACCGATGGCGGAAAGGCTTTCTTCAACGGCTGAATCAATAAAGCCACATGTGTTGACAACCACAAGATCTGCGCCAGAATAATCCTTAGCGGTTTCATACCCCTCCGCACTTAACTGCGTCAGAATAAGTTCAGAGTCTACAAGCGCCTTAGGGCACCCCAAGGATACAAAACCAATTTTTCCTGCCACAACTATTCTTTTTCTGTCTTATTGGGTTGTGGGGTAAATGGGAAATTGCCACCAAACATGTTTTGTGGGTTTTGCATTTGCTCTTGCATCTTCACAAATAAATCTTTGCTTTGCTCCATGTAATTCCCCATCAAACCTTGCATGAGGGGGTTTTGCAGATTGAGCATTTGTGACCATGCCTCAGGAGTGCTACCAGCACCTAAGCCCTTAGTTTGATCGCCAAGCTTGTTATGGATATCAACAAAAGACTGCATAGTCTTTTCCAGATAATTTCCCATCAAACCTTGCATTGAGTTTCCATAGAAACGAATGATTTGAGAAAGCATTTGAGATGAGAATACCGGCGCTCCGCCAGCTTCTTCCTCAAGAATAATTTGCAACAGAATATTGCGAGTTAAGTCTTCATCGGTTTTTGCATCAACCACTTTGAATTCTTCGTTCGCCATCACCAATCCCTTGATATCTGACAAGGTGACGTAGGTGCTAGTCTGGGTGTCGTAGAGACGACGATTCGGATACTTCTTGATGAGTCGATCTTCACCAACTCGTTTTGTGCGGGTAGCCATGTTTATCCTTACTCTTTACTGCAACGCAACATCAGCATAGTTTATCTCTTGTTCGACCAATAGGTAAATATGCTGAGTTGCTTACTTCTACTGCATCTAAATTGCTGCGATGCAATATTAGCCAGTATGAATACCACCGTTTAATGAGAAGTCGGCACCGGTTGCATAGCCACCATCATCAGATGCGATCCAGCAGCAAATAGAGGCGATTTCTTCCGGGGTACCCAAACGCTTCACGGGAATGCCAGAAACAATCTTTTCAAGGACATCCTCACGAATTGCCTTAACCATGTCTGTACCAATATAGCCAGGAGAAACGGTATTCACAGTCACGCCCTTAGTCGCCACTTCTTGAGCTAAAGCCATGGTGAATCCATGTAAGCCAGCTTTTGCCGTTGAGTAGTTTGCTTGGCCAAATTGACCTTTTTGACCATTCACGGAAGAGATATTGATGATGCGACCCCAGTTGTTCTCAACCATGCCATCAATAACTTGCTTGGTCACATTAAACAATGAGTTTAGGTTCGTATCAATCACCGCTTTCCAAGCATCTGGAGTCATTTTGCGGAAAACGCTATCCCGGGTAATGCCGGCGTTGTTTACCAAAACATCTACGCGACCCACTTCAGCCTTAACCTTTTCAAAGGCGGCAACCGTGCTATCCCAATCAGACACATTACCTTCAGAGGCAATAAAGTCATAACCCAGAGCCTTTTGCTCGCCGAGCCAGCGGTCTTTACGGGGTGAGTTTGGGCCGCAGCCAGCAATTACTTTAAATCCATCTTTTGCCAAGCGTTGGCAAATAGCGGTACCAATACCACCCATACCACCTGTTACGTATGCGACTTTTTGAGACATTGCTTTCCCCTTGTAAAAACCTTCGTTAAATATTGATTTGTTTATGCTGCTTTTTCTTTGACGTACACACCTGGTGCAGCTTCCATTTTTTTGTATTTGGCATTACCAAATGTATTGCTTGCCGGCTTCTTCTCGCCAGCAAATTGCTCCAACCATTTTGTATAGTTCGGCCACCAGCTGCCCGGTATTTGAGTAGCGCCCTCAAGCCATTCCTGTGCTGTAGGAGCGATTTTGTTGTTCTCAAAGTAGTAGCGCTTATTTTTTGCCGGCGGATTAATCACACCGGCGATGTGGCCTGATGCTCCCAATACAAAGCGATTCTTACCCTTAAGAATGTGTGTAGATTCATATGCTGACTGCCAAGGAACAATGTGATCCTCTTGAGATGCATAAAGATATGCTGGACATTGAATCTTGCCCAGATCAATTTTTTCACCGCAAATTTTGACTTTGCCAGGTTTCACTAAATCATTTTGCAAATACGTATGGCGCAAGTACCAGCAATACATATTTCCGGGTAAGTTGGTGGAATCGCCATTCCAGTAAAGCAAATCAAATGGAGGCGGAGAATTGCCTTTCAGGTAATTCTCAACAACGTAGTTCCACACCAAATCATTTGGACGCAAGAAGGAAAAAGTATTACCTAGATCAAGCCCAGACATCATGCCGTACTTACCGCCCTTGCCGCCAATTGAATTCTCGCGCATCTCAACCATGCCTTCATCAATGAAGACATCTAAGATTCCGGTGTTTGTGAAATCCAATAAGGTCGTGAATAAGGTCAAGCTAGCAGCTGGATGCTCATCCTTCGCAGCTAGGACAGCCAAGGCTGAGGTGGTCAAGGTTCCACCCACACAGAAGCCTAGGATATTGAGCTGATCAACGTTGCCGATATCTTTGACCACTTCAATTGCCTTGATAACGCCCTTGCCTACGTAGTCATCCCAACTGACTTCTGCCATCGATGCGTCAGGGTTCTTCCAGGAAACCAAGAAGACTGTATGTCCTTGACTAACCATGTGACGCACCACGGAGTTGTCTGGCTGCAAATCCAAAATGTAATATTTATTGATGCATGGCGGCACCATTAAATAAGGGCGCTCAAATACATTTTCCGTCAGCGGCGTGTATTGAATTAATTCAAATAAGTCATTGCGAAATACCACATGACCTTCTGTGGTCGCAATATTCTTGCCAACCTCAAATGCAGTTTCATCGGTAATCGAAACTTTGCCCTTCTTCATATCGCCAAGAAGATTAACAATGCCCTTCTGAATAGATTGACCTTGAGTGCTAATAATGTTTTCCAAAACCTCAGGATTGGTTGCAATGAAGTTGGATGGAGAAAGCGCATCTATCATTTGCTCAGTCGTAAACAGAATCTTTTGTTTGGACTTTTCATCTGTATCTACCGCTCCAGCAAGAGCCATCAGATGTTTTGAATTGAGCAAATAAGTGGCGGCAATCACCTTACTCCAAGATGAGTGCCATGCCTTACCAGCAAAGCGACGGTCTTTTACCTCGATTGCTTCTGGGTTCGTAGCGATATGGGCTAGCTCGGCAAAATATTCTTTTTGAATTTCAGCCAAACGCTCTGGTGGAATTAGTGCCATATGGTGCGGTGCCAAAGAAGGCGTCGCACCAGTATTCATGCCTGCAAACATAATGATCTCTTTTAGTAATTAGAGACATTCTCCATGCATACTGTATATAGGGTTATACGCAATAACCCCTAGCTATAGGGCTAAGCTAGTAGTTACCCGCACATAATGCGCAGCGAACTATTTAGAAAGCCAAATGAATGAGGCAAATCGTCCGGTTTTTCCATCGCGACGATAAGAAAAGAATTCTTTTTCTTCTTTAACAGTGCATCGATCGCCGCCAAAGATGGCATGAACGCCCAAAGCGGATAACCGGGCTCGCGCTAATTGATAGATGTTCGCCAGATATTTTCCGGATTTACCCGCAATTGGACTAAAAGCCGAAACAGACATCGGGATATCCAGTCCCTCAAATGCCCTTACAACATCTTCGCCAACCTCAAAAGAATCCGGTCCAATTGCTGGGCCAAGCCAAGTGACGATGTCTTTTGCAAGTAATTGGCTCGAAAGCTTACGCATATCAGCAACCGTGTTTTCAATCACGCCAGCACTAAGGCCGCGCCATCCAGCATGAGCTGCACCAATAACAGCGCCATCCTTACTTGCAAACAATATTGGCAAACAGTCGGCAGTCAGGATCGTCAAAACTTCACCTGGAATATTGCTAACCGCTGCATCCGCATTAATTGAGGTGTTACCGTGTTCACGACTTTTTGGGGTGCTCACTATAGTGCTATGCGTTTGTGCCATCCAAATTGGTTCAGATGGTAAGTGCGCGGTAATCAATGCCCTATTGGTCAAAACACTTTTTAGGTCATCCTCAACGTGATCACCAAGATTGAGAGAGTCATAAGGAGCGTTGCTGACACCGCCAAATCTGGTTGTTACAAATGCGTGAATATTTTGAGGTGCAGCCCATTGAGGAGTAATTAAGTTCACGATTGACGCTCATTTTGAATCGAATTGAGAAGCGCCTGCTCCTGCGGCAAAGTCTCCAGACCCAAAGCCACCTGAGGCATAAGATCCAACAAGTCTTGAGGGGGTAGACGAAACCACGTCATTAAGTCATTACTCACCGGATGCTGCAAAGTTAAGGCAAAGGCATGAAGTGCTTGTCGCTCAAATGGTAATGACTTTGCGACTCCCGGCGTCTTCTTTCGATACACGGGATCGCCTAGCAATGGGAATCCAAGTGATTCAAGATGCACACGAATCTGATGGGTTCGACCCGTTTCCAACCGGCACTCTAATAAAGCAACTGGACTCTCTAAGAAGACGCCTTTTGCAAGACGGCGAAATAGCGTTGCCGCTGGCTTACCTTGAGGGCTGCCTGCAGCCATCTTTAAGCGATCGCGCTGATCGCGACCAACAGATGCTAAAACTTTTCCCTGGCTTGGGGCATCACCCCAGACCCAAGCTAAATATCTACGACCCACCGTTCTTTCTTGGAGCTGCCTAACTAATGATGTTTGAGCCTGAGCAATACGAGCAACCACCATCAATCCAGACGTATCTTTATCAAGTCGGTGCACAATGCCGGCGCGCGGTAAGAGCTTTAACTCCGGATAATGAAATAGAAGTCCATTTAATAGTGTTCCCGCCCAGTTTCCTGCGGCAGGATGAACAACTAACCCAGGGGGCTTATTCACGACGATGATGGAATCGTCCTCATAAACCACATCCAAAGGGATGTTTTCTGGGCTAAAAGCGTATTGCTCTGGCATTTCCTGCGGAAACACCTTAATGCTCTCACCTCCACGCAGTAAATAGCGTGCTTTTGTGACCTTTCCATCGACCATGACGGCGCCGGCCTCAACCCAAGACTTAAGCCGGTTTCTCGAATAATCAGTCAGAGAGCCTGCCAGTACCTTGTCTAGGCGTTCGCCGGCCATCTCCAGGGGAATTTCCAGGGAGATGAAGTCCTCATCATCGATATAATCAATGGGATTCGATTCAGGAGTTTGCGGCAATGCCACGCTTAGAAAGCCTTTCAGTTATGTCCGACGTAATATCAGACGCCAGTTTAAGGCTTACCGGGAAACACTCCCCACAAAAATCTGCCCCTTTTTTTGGCTTGCGCTCGATCGCCCTGCTTTTAAGCCTCTTTACAGCCTTGTTCGTACTCAGCGGATGCGCTGGTAGTGATGGTCAAAAAGATGACACAGATATTTGGTCAGAAACAAAACTCTATTCAGAGGCAACTGATAAATTAAATGATGCCGACTTTGCCAAGTGCGGTAAATACTTTGAAAAATTAGAGGCACGCTTTCCTTTTGGTCCTTACTCTCAGCAAGCGCAAATTAATGCTGCTTATTGTTACTGGAAAGCCCAAGAGCAAACTCAAGCATTGGTTGCCATCGATCGCTTTATCAAATTGCATCAAGGTAGTCCAACATTAGATTACGCCTACTATCTCAAAGGCCTCATAACTTTTAATGATGATTTAGGATGGCTTGGAAAATTCACCGGTCAAGATTTGAGCGAACGTGATCCTAAAGCCGCTAAAGAAGCGTTTGAATCCTTTAAGACCGTTGTCGAACGTTTTCCAGACAGCAAATATGCGCCCGACTCACTGGATCGGATGCGTTACATCGTGAACTCACTGGCAGAAGCTGATGTGATTGTTGCGCGCTTTTACTACCAACGCGGTGCTTACCTGGCTGCAGCCAATCGTGCTCAGCTAGTAATTCGTGACTATGACCGCGCTCCTGCTGTTGAGGAAGCGCTCTATATCCTAACGAAGTCTTATGAAAAGTTGGGCATGGTAGAGCTTAGTAATGATGCCGCTCGGGTATTTAAGCTCAACTTCCCTGATAGTCAAATGATGCTCACTGGGCAAAGAGTTCAAAAAGAACGTAAGTGGTGGCAGTTCTGGAATAAGTAACAAGAGTGCAATAACTACATTAAAAAAATCCTCCAAATATTGGAGGATTTTTTTATGCTCTTTGTATTACTTTATTGCTAATAATTATTTAATGGCTACCGGTACACGCGGCGCTACCGCACAGAGCAACTCATAACCGATCGTATCGCTTAAACGCGCTACCTCGTCAACAGGAACCTTGTCACCCCAGAGTTCAACGGTGCTGCCAATGCGTGCATTAGGCGCATTGCGAAGATCAATGGTCAGCATATCCATTGAGACACGTCCAACGATAGGACAAATAACACCTTCACCAGAGTTGGTTGCCGCATCAACCCAAACAGGCGTGCCATCTTTTGCTTGCCTTGGATAGCCATCCGCGTAGCCACAGGCAATAATGCCTATGCGCATAGATTCTGGAGCTTCGTAACGGCCGCCGTACCCTATGCGATCACCCTTTTTTAATTCTTGAATATCAATAATCTCACTACCCAATTGCATCACCGCTTTTAGATGTGCATGCTCAATATCCGCATATAAACCTGTGGGAGATGCCCCATAAAGCATGATTCCAGGCCTGACCCAGTCACCCAGAGAATTGCGATGCCAAAGTATTGCGGCTGAATTTGCCAATGAAGTAGCACCATCTAATCCAGCAATGGTTTGTTCAAATAACTCCTGCTGACTGCCAACTGAAGGTTGGCGATCTATCTGATCGGCGTTTGCAAAGTGCGTCATATGATGCATATGAAAACCAGCGGCATGCAAGCGATGAAAAGCAGTTCTGTAAGCCTCTGGCTTAAAGCCTAGGCGATTCATGCCGGTATTCATTTTCAGAAAAACATTAAATGTCTTATGGTCTTTGGCTTTAAATTTCTCCAACCACTCAACCTGAGCATCGCAATGGACCACGAGATCGCATGTCAGTTCTTGAGCCAGTGCCAGTTCATTTTCATGAAATAAACCCTCTAAAAGCAGAATCCGACCCTGCCAACCATGTTCCCGCAACCAAACCGCATCCTGAATATCCAATAAGGCGAAACCGTCAGTAGAAGCAAGCCCCTTTAGAGCCGCATCAAAACAATGCCCATAGGTCCTAGCCTTAATTACCGACCAAATCTTAGATTGGGGCGCCAACTCCCGAACTCTGTTTAAATTATGTCGAAAGGCCTCAGTGTGAATAGATGCCAAAATTGGTCTATTAATCAAGCCATTAGCCGTTGTGCCCATATTCACCCCTCCTTTCATGCTTTAATTACATTAATGACTAGATTGTACGAATGAACCGTAGCTTTTACATCATTATGGCGGCGCAATTTTTTTCGTCGCTTGCTGATAATGCTCTGCTGATCGCAGCAATTGCCCTCCTGGCCCAGCTCCATGCCCCGGCCTGGATGACTCCTTTACTCAAATTATTCTTCGTATTGTCCTATGTTTTGCTGGCCGCCTTTGTAGGCGCCTTTGCCGATTCCCGCCCCAAAGGGAATGTCATGTTCATTACCAACACCATTAAGTTCATCGGATGTATTGCAATGTTATTTGGTGGGCACCCTCTGTTGTCCTACGCCATTGTTGGCCTGGGTGCTGCGGCCTACTCCCCAGCCAAATATGGAATTCTGACTGAGTTATTGCCGCCCGAAAAATTGGTTGCAGCGAATGGCTGGATTGAGGGCCTTACAGTTGGCTCAATTATTTTAGGCACCGTCCTTGGTGGCGTCTTAATTAGCAGCACGGTCTCACATAGCTTATTGGCATTAGATATTCCTACTTTAGATACCGGAATTGATACTCCCGCCGAATCTGCCATCCTCATCATCATGATGATTTATGTTGTTGCCGCTCTGATCAATTTGAAGATTCCGGATACGGGAGCTCGCTACGTCTCCCAAAAAACCAATCCAATTGAGTTGGTTAAAGATTTTGCTGTTTGCTTTAAAACACTTTGGGATGATCGCTTAGGTCAAATCTCACTAGCAGTAACTACCTTGTTCTGGGGTGCGGGAGCAACACTCCAATTTATTGTGATCAAGTGGGCACAAGTTGCGCTCCACATGAATCTATCTCAGGGCGCTATTCTGCAGGCAATCTCTGCCGTTGGTGTTGCTGGTGGCGCCGTCTATGCCGCATGGCGTATACCTCTGCGCAAGTCGCTAAATGTTCTCCCGTATGGCATTGCTATGGGAATAGTGGTTTGCGTGATGGCCATTTACAACTCTGACATGCTTCCCGATACGGCAATATTTACGATCGGGAAAATGCATATCTCACTTAATTTATTACCAGCGTATTTATTGCTAATATTAGTTGGCTGGTTAGCGGGCTATTTTGTAGTGCCGATGAATGCCCTATTACAGCATCGCGGTCACGTATTGATGTCAGCAGGCCACTCTATTGCTGTGCAAAACTTTAATGAAAATATTTCTGTATTGATGATGCTCTTGATTTACTCAATGCTCATCTGGCTTGATGTACCAATTCAATTTGTAATTGTTGGCTTTGGTGTTGCAGTCAGCCTCATCATGTGGCTTGTGATTAAACGTCATACCAAAAATCAAGCGGAATATGACTCCATGCACCTCATCGGCGAGCACAAACACTAATTCAAAAAATTAGATGTTTTGCAGAACAGATTTAGCCAGCAATAAATCCTGCCAAAGTAATGCCTTTTCATTTGGCTTGGCAATTGCCTGATTTAGATCAAATGAGGCAATGACAGGTATCTCATCATCATTTCCAGTGTTGAGCGCCAGAACTGTCTCGCGCAGCTGAGGCAATGCATCTCGCTCGCCAGTTATCTTCTGGGCAACAGGTCCACCAAAGGCAAACGCAACAACTGGCATGCCATTTTCCGGCGCAGTAATTTGATCTAAAGGGTCTGAGGCATTTTTCCAGGACCATTCGCCAGGACTCAAACCTAAAACGCGAATAATGTTTTGAAACAGTGCTTGAGCATCGCCCTGTGGCTTCTGCCCAAAAAACAGCCATCCACCTTGAGGGACTCGTTCTGCAGAAGGACTTTGCTGGGGCGCCTTTTCTTCAGCACTGGTGGTAACTGGCGAAGATGCAGACGCGATTTGTGGCTGGTCACGCGACACCCATTCTGTAATACCCATCTCTTTAAGGAATTCTGAATTGCTCATGACTCAAGCTTAATCGATTTAGCCATCACAATGGCATCCTCTCGGGAACCCGTTTCTGGGTTTTGCGGATAGTAATTCTTACGCAGGCCAATCTGCTCATACCCTAAAGACTGATACAGGCCCAGCGCAGCAAGATTGGAGGGCCTGACCTCCAAGATAATGCGGGGAATCTTCTGTTGGGCCGATACATCCTCTATGGCAGACATTATTCGCTTACCCAAGCCCAGTTTTCGCAATTTAGGAGAAACGGTAATATTCAGAAGATGAAGCTCATCTACGGCCGGGACTAACACGCAGTAAGCCCACAAAATAGCAGGGTCAAGATAGGACCCCTTAACCATTTGATCAACCTGAGGACGTATGCAATAAGCCCAATGTCCAGCAGCCAATGAGTCTGAAAAGTTTCCTTTTGTCCATGGGTGCAGGTGCGATACGCCCTCAATCTCCAATACCGCATCCAAGTCTGAGGCTTGCATTGGTAAAAAGGAGAGCTCTGCTACGCCATCAACGGTAAATTGATTGGGCATTACTTAAATGCCTCCATACGCTCGGCCGTAGTCAAAGCAACCTTATCGCGAATATAAAGAGGCTCGAGATCTTGAACATCACAAGAGCGGCCCTCTTGTTGCATTTGAATGGCAACATCCAATATGCCTAATGCGGATACCGCTATATCCGGATCCGCAGCAATCTCACTGGTAGGTGGTTTTGTTGCCTGCAACACTCTTTCGCCATACTCTTTAATGGCACTACCGGCCAAATATTGAATACCAGTCAGATCTATATCCTCGGGCTTTGATAAATGGATATTACCCATGCGAACAGGCAATTTTTGTTCGCACTTTTCGTACTTGACCCAATAGACTTCATCCATGCGGGCATCGACCGCAATCATGAAATGCTTGGGATTTATTTTTTGAAAGGCTGGAGTTTGAATTACTTGGGCGGCTATAGCATCCAAGCTAGCAACTGGGATTACTGGCAAGCGCTGGGATATAGCCAACCCCTGCGCCGCTGCAACTCCTAAACGAACGCCAGTAAAGGCGCCAGGCCCAATCCCAACAGCGATCGCATCTAGCTCGCCTAATTTAAAGTTTGAGGCCTCTAACATTGCTTCTATCCAAGGCAAAAGCAATTGGCTAGCGCCAGCCGTCACAGCTTCATGACGGAAAGCGGGCTCCTGCCCATCTAAAGATAAAGCCACCGAACACCACGCTGATGAGGTGTCGATGGCTAGGATATTTGCCAATTACAGACCTATTTACAGATGTATAAAGCCAAATTATGAACTTAAACCGGCAATCACTTCTGGAGGGGCTTGAACTAGCTCAATCAAGACACCTTCGCCACTAACTGGAAACTCGTCATTGCCTTTTGGATGAACAAAAGTAATGTCGTAACCTGCAGCACCCTTGCGAATGCCACCAGGAGCAAATCGCAGGCCATTGGCAGAGAGCCATTCAACCGCCTTGGGAAGATCATCAACCCATAAACCAATGTGGTTTAAGGGGGTTTGGTGAACAGCAGGCTTTTTTTCGATATCAAAAGGCTGCATAAGATCAACCTCAATCTCATGAGCACCAGAACCAATAGCGCAAATGTCTTCATCGACGTTTTCACGCTCAGAAACAAATGTGCTCTTATATTCAAAACCGAGCATATCAACCCATAATTTCTTGAGTCGATCTTTGCTTTCACCGCCAATAGCGATTTGTTGTATTCCCAATATCTTGAATGGCTTAGCGCTCATCATCAATCCTTATTCAAAACGAATGATTAATTGATCTACAGCCAAGCTATCGCCTTCTTTAGCGCAGATTTCAGCAACAACGCCATCCTGCATTGCAGAAAGTGTGTTTTCCATCTTCATCGCTTCAATCGAGGCTAGCTTTTGACCAGCGGTAACTGCTTCGCCAACCTTAACCGCAATCTTGGTCAACAAGCCCGGCATTGGTGACATCACCAACTTGGATGTATCAGGCGGTAACTTCACAGGCATGCGACGCTGTAGCTCAGCACCCAATGGGCTCAGAACCATACATTCAAAATTAGCGCCATCCAAGATTAATTCATAGCGCACGCCTCGACGTTCAACCTGAGCCGTGATCTTATGAGTGCCGTTGATAGTTGCATTTAAGCAAGTCTGACCTGGGCGCCAATCGCTGACGATGTCATAACGACTTACGCCATCAGCCTCTTCGATGTATACAGAGTAAATGCCATCTTTGAGCTCAACACGGATAGGCACTTCAATCGGATCGCTCATTGAGCCAGATTTTTTACCGGTAACCACTACAAACTTCTTACCAATAATCATCTCGTGACCAGCCAATTGGCCATCAATCATTTGAATATGCTGGAGATAGCGATAGCGCATAAATGCAGCTAATGCAGCCAAACGCTTTGGATCGGCCGGCTGTACAGAATCCTTCTTAAAGCCTTCTGGATACTCTTCAGCAATAAAGCCGGTAGTGAAATCGCCATTCACAAATCGTGGGTGCTGTAACAAAGCCGCCTGGAAAGGAATGTTGGAGTGAATTCCACGAATCACAAAATCATTTAATGCGGCACGCATCTTCTCGATGGCTTCGGTACGGTCTTTTCCATGAACAATCAACTTAGCGATCATGGAGTCGTAGTACATCGGGATCTCGCCACCCTCATATACGCCAGTATCAACACGTACTCCATTAATAGACTCTGGTGGACGGTATTTAACAAGACGGCCTGTTGACGGCAAGAAGTTGCGGAATGGATCATCCGCGTTAATACGGCACTCCATAGACCAACCATCAAGCTTCACATCTTCTTGCTTAAATGCCAGTTTTTCACCAGCGGCAACCCGAATCATTTGCTCAACTAAGTCCAAGCCAGTAATAGATTCTGTCACTGGATGCTCAACCTGTAAACGAGTGTTCATTTCCAGGAAGTAGAAAGACTTATCCTTACCGACCACAAACTCTACAGTGCCTGCAGATTGGTAGTTAACCGCCTTAGCCAATGCAACAGCTTGCTCGCCCATAGCTTTACGAGTTGCTGGATCAATAAATGGTGATGGCGCCTCTTCGATTACCTTTTGGTGACGTCGCTGAATCGAACAATCACGCTCGTTTAGGTAAACCACATTACCGTGAGAGTCACCCAATACTTGAATCTCAATATGACGTGGGCCTTCAACGAACTTCTCAATAAAGATACGATCATCGCCAAAGCTATTCATCGCTTCGGTTTTACAAGCTGCAAATCCTTCGGCTGCTTCTTTGTCATTAAAAGCAACGCGTAAGCCTTTGCCACCACCGCCCGCAGATGCTTTAATCATTACAGGGTAACCAATACCTTGAGCAATCTTAACGGCCTCTTCATTGGTATCAATGGCTTCGTTGTAACCAGGAATGGTATTGACCTTGGCTTCTAAAGCAAGCTTCTTAGAGGCAATCTTGTCACCCATCGCTGCGATGGATTGATGTTTAGGTCCAATAAATACAATGCCCTCTTCCTCGCAACGCTTAGCAAACTGCTCGTTCTCAGACAGGAATCCATAACCAGGATGAACTGCCTCAGCACCAGTATCTTTGCAAGCCTGAATGATTCTATCCATTACGAGATAGGATTCACGTGAAGGCGCAGGCCCAATGCAGACCGCTTCATCTGCGAGCTGTACATGGCGCGCCTCTTTATCCGCCTCTGAATACACAGCAACCGTTTTGATGCCCATCTTTTTAGCGGTCATCATTACACGGCAAGCAATCTCGCCGCGGTTAGCAATCAAAATTTTCTTAAACATTTTCGTAGTCATAATTTGTCAGCGCCTTTACAGAGGAATGTTGCCGTGTTTACGCGCAGGATTCTTCAAGTCTTTATCTTTGAGCATTGCTAGTGAACGAGCAATGCGCTTGCGGGTTTCGTGTGGAAGAATGACGTCATCAATATAGCCACGACGACCAGCCACGAATGGGTTGGCAAACTTAGATTTGTACTCTGCTTCACGTGCTGCAATCTTTTCAGGATTAGACTTTTCTTCACGGAAGATAATTTCCACCGCGCCTTTAGGTCCCATCACAGCAATTTCTGCTGAAGGCCATGCAAAGTTCACGTCGCCGCGTAAGTGCTTAGAAGCCATCACGTCATAAGCGCCACCATAGGCTTTACGAGTAATGAGAGTGACCTTAGGCACTGTGCAATCAGCGTATGCGTAGAGCAACTTAGCACCATGTTTAATGATGCCGCCGTATTCTTGAGCTGTACCCGGCATAAATCCAGGGACATCCACCAATGTCACTACTGGAATATTGAAAGCATCACAGAAGCGCACAAAACGCGCTGCTTTAATAGAGGCCTTAATGTCTAAACAACCAGCCAACACTAATGGCTGATTGGCAACGATACCGATTGAGCGACCTTCCATGCGCGCAAAACCAATCACTATGTTTTTTGCGTAATCAGGCTGCAATTCGAAGAACTCACCATCGTCCACAATCTTCTCAATCAACTCTTTCATGTCGTATGGTTGATTTGGATTGGATGGAACTAATGTGTCTAATGAGAAATCTGGCTCTTCTGTGCGATTTGCACCTTTAATCAAAGGTGGTTTTTCACGATTAGAGAGCGGCAAGTAATTGAAGAAACGACGCAACATCATGATGGCGTCAACATCGTTATCAAATGCTAAGTCACATACACCAGAAACTGTTGAATGCGTTACCGCACCGCCCAATTCCTCAGCAGTAACATCCTCATGCGTAACCGTCTTTACCACTTCAGGACCAGTCACGAACATGTAGGAGCTGTCTTTCACCATGAAGATGAAGTCAGTGAGGGCTGGTGAGTACACAGCGCCACCGGCTGATGGCCCCATGATCAAGGAAATCTGCGGAATCACACCAGATGCGGTCACATTACGCTGGAAAATTTCTGCATAGCCGCCAAGAGAAGCAACACCCTCTTGAATACGTGCACCGCCAGAGTCATTTAAGCCGATTACCGGCGCCCCAACTTTGAGGGCCTGATCCATGATCTTGCAGATCTTTTCAGCATGAGCTTCAGACAGAGAGCCGCCCAAAACTGTGAAGTCTTGAGAAAACACGAATACCAAACGACCGTTAATCATTCCATAACCAGTCACAACACCATCGCCAGGAACAGTTTGATCACCCATGCCAAAGTCATGGCAACGGTGCTCAACAAACATATCCCACTCTTCGAAAGTGCCAGCATCAAGCAAGAGCTCAATGCGCTCACGGGCTGTTAATTTACCCTTTGAGTGCTGAGCCTGAATACGCTTTTGCCCGCCACCCAATCGGGCGAGCTCACGCTTCGCTTCCAGTTGTTGAATGATTTCCTTCATTTCCTACTCCTTAGAAAAATTCATGCCCCATGGACTCCAGCAATCGTCTTGCGGCGACTGAAGCGGCCATAGTTCCTTGGTTTACTTGTGCTACTAAACTTGGTAGAAGCGCTTGTACGGCTTCATTGCTACGAAATGCATTCTTTAATCCAGCATCGATGCGATCCCACATCCATGATCCTGCTTGCTGTTTGCGACGAGAATCAAACTTCCCATTGGCCTTTTGTAGCTTTTCAAAATGAGAGACTTTGTCCCAAAGCTCGGGAATGCCCTTGCCTTCTAAAGCACTTAAAGTCATCACCTGTGGATGCCAAAACTCTTTGTCATGTGATGCATGATCGGGGTTGCCCTGAAATCCCAATAGACGCAATGAACTCGTGATGAACAGCTGTGCACGCATCGCAGCATCAGGATCAATGTCCACTTTATTAATAACGATCAAGTCGGCAATTTCCATGACGCCTTTTTTAATCGCCTGAAGATCATCGCCAGCGTTTGGTAATTGCAATAAGAGGAACATGTCCGTCATACCAGCAGCAGCGATCTCACTTTGCCCAACACCCACAGTCTCAACAATGATCACATCAAAGCCAGCAGCCTCAGCCACCAACATCGCTTCACGAGTCTTTTCTGCAACACCACCTAAGGTGCCAGAAGATGGGCTTGGGCGAATGAAGGCGTCTTCAAGAACAGATAATCGCTCCATGCGAGTTTTGTCGCCCAAGATAGATCCGCCAGACAAACTAGAGGATGGGTCAATTGCTAATACTGCAACCCGATGGCCTTTCTCAATGAGATACAAGCCCAAGGTTTCTATCAAGGTAGATTTGCCAACTCCCGGCACACCTGAAATGCCCAAACGAAATGAGTTACCCGTCTTTGGCAGCAGCGTATTAAGAACATCATCGGCACGATGCCGATGATCTAAGCGTGTTGATTCAAGCAAAGTAATGATCTTCGCCAATGCGCGTCGCTGTTTAAGCGAAGGCGCACCAGTGAGATCATTCACTAGCGCTTGATCAGCAGCTTGCAGCATGCCTGTAATCCGAATTAAGCTGGTTTAACAGACTTGCGAATCTGCTCAAGCACATCCTTAGCCGAAGCCGGAATTGGTGTACCTGGGCCGTAGATTCCCTTAACACCTGCTTCGTACAGGAATTCATAGTCTTGTCTTGGTATAACGCCACCAACGAACACAATGATGTCGTCCGAACCTTGCTTTTTCAATTCCGCAATGATGGCTGGCACTAGAGTTTTGTGGCCGGCCGCTAAAGTAGACACACCTAAGGCATGGACGTCGTTCTCAATCGCTTGTCGCGCACATTCTTCTGGGGTTTGGAACAAAGGCCCAATATCCACGTCAAAGCCTAAATCAGCGTAAGCAGTAGCGACCACTTTTGCACCACGATCATGGCCATCTTGACCAAGCTTAGCAATCATCACACGTGGGCGACGACCAAAGTCTTTTGCAAAGTCAGCGATTTCTGTTTGTAGTTTTGCCCAACCTTCGGCTGAGTCATAAGCAGCTGCATACACACCGGTCACCTTTTGAGTATCGGCGCGATGGCGCCCGTAAACTGTTTCTAACGCATCGGATACTTCGCCCACTGTTGCGCGTAAACGAATTGCATTTACCGATAATTCCAACAAGTTTCCAGAGTTATCTTCCGCAGCTTTAGTCAAAGCCTCTAATGCAGCTTTGACTTTTTGATTGTCACGCTTTGCCTTGATATCTTTCAAACGAGCAACTTGGCCTTCTCGTACTCGATCGTTATCGATCATCAGCACATCAACCAGATCTTCTTTGCCTAGTTTGTATTTATTCACGCCAACGATAACATCAGAGCCAGAGTCAATCTTGGCTTGCTTCTCAGCGGCCGCGGCTTCAATCTTCAATTTGGCCCAACCACTTTCAACAGCCTTAGTCATGCCGCCCATTGCTTCGACTTCTTGGATGATTTCCCAAGCCTTGTCAGCCATCTCTTGAGTAAGGTTCTCCATCATGTAAGAACCGGCCCATGGATCAATCACGCTAGGAATATGGGTTTCTTCCTGGAGAATCAATTGGGTGTTGCGAGCAATACGGCTTGAGAACTCAGAAGGAAGTGCGATTGCCTCATCTAATGAGTTGGTGTGCAGGGATTGAGTGCCGCCAAATACCGCTGCCATCGCCTCAACCGTAGTTCTCACTACGTTGTTGTAAGGGTCTTGCTCCGTCAAAGACCAGCCGGAAGTTTGGCAGTGCGTACGAAGCATCAAGGATTTAGGATTCTTCGGCTCGAAGGACTTCATAATGCGCCACCACAACAAACGAGCAGCGCGTAACTTAGCAACTTCCAGATAGAAATTCATGCCGATTGCAAAGAAGAACGATAGGCGACCTGCAAAGCCATCAACATCCAAGCCTTTAGCAAGCGCTGTTTTTACGTACTCTTTACCGTCAGCTAGAGTGAATGCCAATTCCAATACTTGATTGGCGCCCGCCTCTTGCATGTGATAACCCGAAATAGAAATCGAGTTAAATTTCGGCATATGTTTAGCGGTGTACTCAATGATGTCGCCAATGATGCGCATTGATGGCTCTGGCGGATAAATATAGGTATTGCGCACCATGAACTCTTTCAGAATGTCATTCTGAATGGTTCCAGATAACTGCTCTTGTTTTACGCCTTGCTCCTCGCCAGCAACGATATAACCAGCCAATACCGGCAATACCGCGCCGTTCATGGTCATGGAGACCGAGACCTTATCCAATGGAATGCCATCAAACAAGATCTTCATGTCTTCAACCGAATCAATCGCCACACCAGCTTTACCAACGTCACCAGTTACACGAGGATGATCAGAGTCGTAGCCGCGGTGCGTTGCCAAGTCAAAAGCAACTGATACACCTTGACCGCCTGCATCCAATGCTTTGCGATAGAAAGCATTGGATTCTTCGGCGGTAGAGAAACCTGCGTATTGGCGAATAGTCCAAGGACGCACTGAATACATTGTTGCCTGGGGTCCACGAACGAATGGCTCAAAACCTGGCAAGGTATCGGTGTAATTTAGGCCTTGAATATCTGATGATGTGTAAAGCGCTTTTAAGTGAATTCCATCGGGCGTTTTCCAGCCCAATGAATCAACATCACCATTAGGCGCGGATTTCTGTGCTGATTTTTTCCATGCATCCAGATTGGTCTCTGGTACTGATGGCCACGGTTGATTAGATGAACTTTTCTTTTCTGAACTCACAAAGCACTCCTGGTTGGCTTTATTACAAAGTTGCTAAATATGTCAGACATTTTGCTTGACAATTTGATATTTGTAAAGTTATTGTATACATAATTATGAATACAAAACTGAATAACAGGCCACTATACGAGGACGTTGCCGAGCGCCTCAGAGCGCAGATCTTTGCCCACGAATTAGCACCCGGTAGCTGGTTGGACGAGCAAAGCCTGGCAATTCAGTTTGGTATTAGTCGCACCCCAATGCGTGAAGCGATTAAGGTTTTGGCTTCTGAAGGTCTGGTTACGATGAAATTAAGGCGTGGCGCCTATGTAACCGAGGTTGACCGTGGCGATTTAGAGCAAATTTTTACTATCCTCTCCTTGCTGGAGGGTCAAGCGGCCAAAGAAACCGCCCTGAAAGCTACCGAAGCCCAATTGACTCAGTTAGATGACATTCACCACCGCCTAGAAAAGGCGGCGGCAGATCGCGATGCTGAACAGTTTTTTGAGGTGAACGTCCGTTTTCATGAGTTAATTCAAGAAATCGCAGGAAATCGCTGGATGAATGGCGTTATTGTGGACCTTAGAAAGGTTCTGAAGCTGCAAAGGCGGGATTCCTTGAGTAGAACCGGTCGACTGCAGAGCTCACTATTGGAGCATCGCCAAATTCTGCAGGCCATCCTCAAGAGGGATCCTGTGGCAGCGGAGCTCGCAATGCGTAACCACCTGGCCCGTGGCCTGGAGGCGGTTAAATAAGGGTTATTTTTGTATAAATATCTATAAAAAATAAAGGCTTAGAGTATTAATCTAAGCCTTTATTTTAAGTAACCGAAGCTGGGAAATTACTTCTTAATTACAAAGTTTCCTGGCAAAGAAGCAACATAAGCGGCGATATCTTGCAAATCAGCATCGCTGAAGTTTTGCACTTGAGAGCCCATTACAGCGTTATTACGACCAAACTGAGCATTGCCATTGCCCACTTTGTAAGCTTTTAAGGCGTAATAAACATAGTCAGCGTACTGTCCAGCTAACTTAGGATAAGCCGGCAAGATTGGGGCATTCAGACCAGCACCATGGCAAGAGGCGCAATTAGCCTTTTCTACCAACGCCTGACCTTTGTCCACGCTAGCAGCATTTGCCACGCTTGTTAAACCAATGCTGGAGAGCAAAACTGCAGTAATAAGTGCAAATTTCATAAAAGTATCTCTATGTATCTTTATCAATGAATCACTTCAATGGGTTGTTAGGTGAGCTGGCTGTTTGCGCAGCATAGTATTCGCCGATGTCAGCCATATCTTGATCAGAAAGGCTAGCAGCAATAGAACGCATTGTTGGGTGCTTTCTTTCGCCCTTTTTATAAGCAGCCAATGCGCTTGAAATGTAAGCAGCATTTTGACCGCCCAACATTGGCACTTTGTATACCAGTGGGTAATCAGCACGATAGTCAGGAATGGAGTGGCAACCAACGCAGAGCCAAACTTTAGCGTTACCTGCAGCAGCAGTACCTTTAACTTCATCAGCCTGAGCAACAGAACCAGCAAAGGCTAAAGTTGCAGCTACGGCCAAATGAGGAAGAATTGAGAGTTTTTTCATGGCAATCATTATTAATGAGTTTGATTTAGATCAATTTGGGAAGAGTATAGCGGACAGACGCCCTTCCCGCCATTCTGAGGCCCAAAATCAGTAGAAACACTGAAAAATTCGCCCCATTTACCTATACTTGAACGCTTATCCAAGCACTTATTTAGGCACGCTCATGAGCAAATCCACCCACTCACCCCAAAATCGCTTTGCAGGCAGCGAAAGCTATGTCGCCACAGATGATCTCAAATTGGCCGTCAATGCTGCTATTGCACTTCAGCGCCCTCTCCTAATTAAAGGTGAGCCAGGAACTGGCAAAACGATGCTGGCTGAAGAAGTGGCAGCAGCCCTCAAGATGCCGCTACTGCAGTGGCACATTAAATCCACCACGAAAGCTCAACAAGGCCTCTATGAATATGATGCCGTTAGTCGCTTACGCGACTCTCAATTGGGCGATGAAAAAGTCAAAGATATTCGCAACTACATTGTTAAGGGTGTGCTTTGGCAAGCCTTTGAAGCAGACGAGCCAACCGTACTGTTAATTGATGAAATTGATAAGGCGGATATTGAATTTCCAAATGACTTATTGCGTGAGATCGATCGCATGGAGTTCTACGTTTACGAGACTCGTGAACTCATTAAGGCAAAACATCGCCCACTAGTCATCATCACCTCCAATAATGAAAAAGAGCTGCCAGATGCGTTCTTGCGTCGCTGCTTCTTTCACTACATTACCTTTCCAGATGCCGGCACAATGCAAAGCATCGTTGATGTTCACCACCCCAATATCAAACAAGATCTTTTGGATGCCGCCCTCAAGTCTTTCTACCAAATACGCTCCTTGCCCGGGTTAAAGAAGAAGCCGTCTACTTCGGAGCTTATTGACTGGCTAAAACTTTTACTGGCGGAGGGTATTCCACCAGAAGCCCTTTACAGCAATGACGAGAAGATTGTGGTGCCGCCTTTGCATGGCGCCTTATTAAAAAATGAGCAAGATATTCATTTGTTTGAACGCTTGGTCATGATGAATCGCAATCATCGCTAATTCAGCTTTTTCATGCTGATTCAATTCTTCCTGAATCTGAAAGAGGCCAAAGTGCCTGTTTCTGTGCGAGAGTTTTTAACTCTCTTGGAGGCCTTGAAATCGGGTGTCATTAATCCATCGATTGACGAGTTTTATCAACTCTCACGTCTGACTTTGGTGAAAGACGAACAGCACTTTGATCGTTTTGATCAAGTATTCGGGAGCTACTTCAATGGCATTGAGCAAATCATTGCACTTTCGCCAGATATTCCATTAGATTGGTTAGAGAAAAAGCTTCAACGGGTTCTTACTGATGAAGAAAAGGCAGCTCTCAAAAAATTAGGCGGGCCGGAGGCATTAAAAAAACGCCTGGAAGAATTATTAAAAGAGCAAAAAGAATGGCATGGCGGCGGCAATAAATGGATTGGCGCTGGGGGCTCATCACCATTTGGGCATAGCGGCTACCACCCTGAAGGCATTCGCATTGGTGGCGAGAGTGCTGGCAATAGAACGGCCATCAAAGTTTGGGAAGCGCGAGAATTTAAAGACTATGACAGCGATTTGGCGCTAGGCACTCGTAACATTAAAGTTGCCCTGCGGCGTTTACGTCGCTTTGCAAGAGAAGGCTCTACTTTAGAGCTCGATCTAGATAAAACGATTCACTCTACTGCCGCCAATGCAGGCATGCTTGATATTCAAATGCGACCTGAACGTCACAATCAAGTCAAGGTATTGTTATTAATGGATGTGGGTGGCTCCATGGACGATCACATTCAACGTATAGCGGAATTATTCTCAGCTGCTAAAGCTGAATTTAAGCATTTAGAGCACTACTACTTTCACAACTGTGTTTATGAAAATCTGTGGCAAAGCAATCGTCGCAGAAGAGATCAAGTGACGGCCACGCAAGACATCATTAATAAATATGGTCCCGACTATAAGCTGATCTTTGTGGGTGATGCCACCATGTCCCCTTATGAAATTCTGAGTCCCAATGGATCTGTCGAATACAACAATAAGGAAGCTGGTGCAGTCTGGATCAATCGCCTGATTGAGCATTTTCCGCATTTTGCGTGGCTCAATCCTGAGCCAGAATCTATTTGGCAGTATCGCCAATCGATCGACATCATGCAAAACCTCATGAAGGATCGAATGTACCCCGTAACCCTCAATGGCTTAGAGAGCGCTATGCGACAACTTTCCAAGTAAGATTCTGATATTCGGTTTTTAGCTTTACTTCTTTTCTATATTCAAATAATTGGTATCCATCATGAGCACAAACATCAGCGAACGCCTTAAGACCCTTGGAATTGACTTGCCTCCAGCTGGACCCCCTGCTGCAGCCTACGTGATGGCCGCTACTACTGGCAATACCGTTTTTCTTTCTGGTCACATTGCTAAACGTGACGGCAAGCCTTGGACGGGAAAACTGGGCAAGGATATGGATACGGATACTGGCAAAGCAGCAGCGCGCTCTATCGCTATCGATTTAATTGCAACTCTACAGAATCACTTAGGTTCTTTGGACAAAGTAAAACGCATCGTCAAAGTCATGGGTTTAGTGAACTCAACCGATAGCTACACAGAACAACACCTGGTTGTGAATGGCTGCTCTGAACTGCTGTTTGAAGTATTTGGTGATGCCGGCAAACATGCTCGTAGCGCATTCGGTGTCGCGCAAATCCCTCTGGGTGCATGCGTTGAGATTGAACTCATCGCAGAGATTTAATACAGATTAAGTCTTATTGATTCATCTTTTGAAGCCCTAGTTTTTGGATGTCAGTCGAAGTATCGACATCCAATACATAGGCTTCATTCTCGGATTCTAAAGTCCTAACCAGGTCAGGATGCTGATCCATAAAGGGTCTACAGACCATTGCTGGTATTGCCAAGATGTTATCAATCACGCTCTTAGAAAATAAAACAGGGTTACCGCGCTGGCCCTTAACCATTGGCAAAATAATTTCTTGTCCTGGTAGTCGTTGTTGAAATTGCTCCAAGAGAGCATCAATTTCTAATGCGGCAATATTGGGCTGATCACACAAAGCAATTAATAAAGCATCGTAGTCACTCGTGAGGCTCTCGAGTCCGAGTCGAACAGATGATAACTGCCCTGCATTTGGGTTTGGATTATTCACCCAGGTAATTTGGCCATATAGCTCTTGGTTGATTGATTGAATTTCTTCTTCAATTTGATCAGCATAGAAACCGGTAACAACCAATGTTTCGACCGGTGAAAAGCCAGTCACTGACTTGCAAAAGCGCCTTAGTAAGCTGATGCCATTCTGCTGAAGCAATGCCTTTGGATATCCGCCCAGGCGTCTACCCTCACCCGCCGCCAATATCAAGACTGCAAGACGCAATCTTAGGTTCTGAGGGGTTTTACTGGAATCGGTCATTAGAGTGATAATAAATAGTAATCAAACACATTATTCATAAAAATAAGATAAGCATGAACAGTACCGATTTAAGCGTTCTCAAATCCGCAGTCGAATGGCTCAAATCTGGCCAGCCCGTTGCCATTGCTACAGTCGTTCAGACTTGGGGCTCGGCCCCTCGCCCGGTAGGATCGTGGCTAGCCATCCGCGCTGATGGTCAAGTCGCCGGCTCAGTATCAGGCGGCTGCGTTGAAGATGACCTTATTCGTCGAGTTCAAACCGAAATCCTCACTCGCAACACCCCTGAGATGGTCGTTTATGGAGTAACGCAACAAGAGGCGGCGCGTTTTGGCCTGCCTTGTGGCGGGACCTTACGCCTTTTGGTTGAACCCAAACCCGAGTTAGCCGTTTTGGAAAAATTACTGGAGAACATTTCATCCCATCAAATTACACGTCGGAGCGTCAATTTAGAAACTGGGATATCAACACTTACTCCTGGCGATCGTAGCGATGAGTTCGCTTGTACTGAGCAAGCCATGCAAACGACCTATGGTCCACGTTGGCGCATGGTCATTATTGGTGCCGGACAACTTTCTTTGTACACAGCAGATTTTGCGCTTGCCTCCGACTTTGAGGTTATCGTGATTGATCCTCGCGAAGAGTACGCTGAGGGCCTTAATCGTACTGACATTACCTTTTCAAAAGGCATGCCAGATGATGTCTTGCTTGAAATTGGCGTGGACTCCCACACTGCAGTGGTTGCCTTAACGCATGACCCTAAGCTGGATGACATGGCGCTGATGGAAGCACTGAGATCGCCTGCTTTTTATGTGGGCGCACTAGGAAGTCGTAAAAATACCCAGAAACGCAAAGAGCGTTTGCTAGAGTTTGACTTAAACCAAGCGCAAGTAGACGGGCTGCATGGCCCCGTGGGCCTTTATATTGGGGCGCTCACCCCACCAGAGATCGCGGTATCGATTCTGGCGGAAGTGATTGCCGTTAAATACGGTATTGCTGTGCCAAAGAAAATATAAAAATTAATTTGCTTTGAGCTTGCCGTCTTTTAGGCGTGGCTCTACAAAGTGGCCTTTGCGTGCGCGGTTACCAGCAAATGATTTCAGAGTCTTTGCATCCAAACTCAATTCAGTTGGCTTACCAGCTCGTCCGGCGCCAGAATACGTAGCACCATCTGGACCAACTGCAATAGCGGAAGCCAAGAACTCTTTGTCGTCTAGACCCATCAAGATGACGCCCTTGCCGCCTGTAGGCAAACGCTTGAGCTCATCTAACGGGAAGACCAATAACTTAGAAGCTTCAGATAAGCACGCGACTTGCTTCATGCCTGCCTTAACCTTAGCTGCACCTAATGGAGCATCTCCAGGAACCTTGGCATCCACGCTTAAGAATGATTTACCCGCCTTATTACGAGTACTCATATCTGCCACATTGGCCAAGAAGCCATAACCAGCCTTAGTAGATAGCAATACCAAATCATCTGCCTGACCAGCATAGTAGGCAACCATTTGCGAGCCTGCTGCCAAGTTCACAAAGCTGGTTAAGGGTGATCCATCACCCCTAGCGCCAGGCAGCTCGCTAACAGGAACTGTATAGACCCGGCCATCACTACCAAAGCCTTGGATTACATCCACGGTTCTAACTTCAAAGGTGGCGTACAAAGCATCACCCGCTTTAAAGCCAAACTGGGTTGCGTCATGCTCATGTCCTTGACGAACACGTACCCAACCCTTTTGGGAGACGATCACAGTAACAGGCTCGTCAATCACTTTAGTTTCAGCAACAGCGCGTTTATCTTCCTGAATGAGGGTGCGACGATCATCGCCAAAGTCCTTCATATCGGATTCGATTTCTTTAATGATGCGCTTACGTAAAACAGCATCGCTTTGCAATAAGCCCTCTAAATCATCGCGCTCAGCTTTTAGCTCTTTGAGCTCTTGCTCAATCTTGATGCCCTCCAAGCGCGCTAACTGACGCAAGCGGATATCCAAGATATCTTCAGCTTGACGGTCTGTGAGCTTGAACTCTTTAATTAAGTCCGCCTTAGGCTCATCGCTATTGCGAATGATCTTAATAACCTTATCGATATTGAGAAGAACGGTTAAGCGCCCTTCCAAGATATGCATACGGTCTTTTACTTTGCCCAAGCGATGCTGAGTTCTGCGGGTAACGGTAGCAACCCTAAATGCAATCCACTCAGTCAGAATTTCTTTGAGACCCTTTTGACGTGGGCGACCATCATTGCCGATCATCACCAAGTTCATTGGGGCGTTTGACTCTAATGATGTATGCGCAAGTAATAGATTTACAAACTCGTTGACGTCAATATTCTTGCTCTTAGGCTCAAATACCAAACGTACTGCAGCATCTTTGCTGGATTCATCGCGTACACCATCAAGCACATTCAAGATGGTGGACTTCAGATTATTTTGCTCAGGAGTTAAAGTCTTCTTACCAACCTTAACCTTCGGATTGGTGATCTCTTCAATCTCTTGCAAGACACGCTGAGAAGATGTCGCTGGTGGCAACTCATTGACTACAACCTGCCATTGGCCACGAGCCAATTCTTCAACAGACCAACGTGCACGTACTTTAATGCTGCCTCGGCCTGCTTCGTAAATCTGCGCAATTTCCGCCGCAGAAGAAATAATCTGCCCGCCACCTGGATAGTCGGGACCAGGCATGATTTCCAATAGCTCTGAAGTGCTCATCTTCGGAGACTTCATTAAAGCAATGGCAGCAGTAGCTACCTCGCGTAAATTATGCGAAGGAATTTCCGTGGCCATACCAACCGCAATGCCTGATGCACCATTAAGCAGTACAAATGGTAAGCGTGCAGGCAAAAGCTTAGGCTCTTGGAATGAACCGTCATAGTTCGGCGCAAAATCAACCGTACCTTCATCGATTTCACTTAGAAGCAGGCTGGCGATCTTGGTTAAACGTGCCTCGGTATAACGCATTGCTGCTGCGCCATCGCCATCACGTGAGCCAAAGTTACCCTGACCATCAATTAATGGATAGCGCAAGGAGAAGCTTTGGGCTAGACGTACTAATGCGTCATATGCAGATTGGTCACCATGTGGGTGAAACTTACCGAGCACGTCACCAACAACACGGGCACTCTTCACGGGCTTAGCGTCTGCACGCAAACCCATCTCGCTCATCGAGAACAAAATACGACGTTGAACTGGTTTTTGACCATCGGCCACATCCGGCAATGCACGGCCCTTAACAACGCTGATGGCGTAATCAAGGTAAGCACGCTCAGCATAGACAGCCAAAGTCAGGCTATCTTTACCATCTTCATTTAACTCAACCGTCTTTGGATCATGAGTACCAGAACCGCCGCTAGAGCTAGCTGCCACCGCTGGAACCTCATCGACTTCAACAATATCCATCTCTACGGGATTGGAAAACAAGTCCGCCTGATCCGCTGGATCATTCTTACCTGGAGTTTTTTTAGTAGCCATTAAATATCCGCCTCTACTTCATTGCCACGCTCTTCAAGCCAATCGCGACGTGCTCCAGATTCTGATTTACCCATCAACATATCCATGGTCTTAAACGTTTCATCTTCTGTCCATGTGCCTAAAGTTACAGGCAATAAACGCCGTGTATCCGGATTTAATGTGGTGTCCCACAATTGCTCTGCACTCATCTCTCCCAAGCCCTTAAAGCGGGAGATTTGCCAGGCCGTTTCTTTAACGCCATCCTTGCGCAATTTATCTTCAATAGCCTGCAATTCACTAGCATCTAATGCATAGATCTTTTGAGCAGGCTTCTTGCCGCGTGCTGGGGCGTCCACTCTAAATAGAGGTGGTCTTGAAATATGTACATGACCTAACTCGATGAGTTTAGGGAAATGTTTATAGAAAAGTGTTAGCAGCAGTACTTGAATGTGCGCGCCATCCACGTCAGCATCAGACAAGATGCAGACCTTGCCATAACGGAGGTTAGATAAATCAGGATTGTCATTTGCGCCATGAGGATCAACGCCAATCGCTACCGCAATGTCATGAACTTCATTATTGGCAAACAAGCGATCGCGCTCTGCTTCCCAAGTATTTAATACCTTGCCGCGCAATGGGAGAATCGCTTGATATTCCTTATTGCGACCCATTTTGGCTGAACCACCTGCTGAATCACCCTCCACTAGGAAGATTTCATTCATGGCGATATCTTCGCTTTCGCAATCAGTTAGCTTGCCTGGCAATACCGCCACACCAGAAGACTTCTTCTTCTCTACCTTTTGGCCGGCGCGAGTTCTTGCTTGCGCCTGCTTGATGACCAAGTCGGCTAACTTGCGACCATAGTCAACGTGCTGGTTTAACCAAAGTTCCAGTGCTGATTTCACATAGCCAGAAACGAGACGCACAGCATCACGAGAATTTAAGCGCTCTTTAATCTGACCTTGGAACTGAGGATCCAATACCTTGGCAGACAAAATAAATGAGGCGCGTGCAAAAACGTCTTCAGGCATCAACTTCACGCCTTTTGGTTGCAATGCATGCATCTCTATGAAGCCCTTGACTGCATTAAAGAGACCTTCACGCAAACCGCTTTCGTGTGTGCCGCCCGCAGGAGTCGGAATCAAGTTCACGTAACTTTCGCGAACCGGTGCTCCATCTTCAGTCCAACAAACTACCCAAGCCGCGCCCTCGCCCTCGGCGAAAGAATCATCATCGCCAGTGCCTGTCGCGTATTGCTCACCTTCAAATGGTGGAATTACTTCTGCGCCATGACCAGCCTGGGCCATCGCCTCGTTTAAATAACCACGCAAGCCTTGAGCGTATTGCCAAGTTTGGGTGTCGCCTGATTTTTCTTGAATCAGAGTCACCTTAACGCCTGGCAACAACACTGCTTTAGAGCGCAAGAGACGAATGAGTTCAGGCATTGGAATTGCTGAACTATCAAAATACTTGCCATCCGGCCAAGCGCGAACGCGTGTGCCGTGAGACTTCTCTTCCTTGGAAGAAGGTTTAGATTTGAGCTTTTCAATCACCTTGCCATCGGCAAAGGTCAAGGTAGAAACTTGGCCATCACGCCAGACTGTTACTTCCAATCTTTTGGAAAGCGCATTGGTTACAGAGACACCAACACCATGCAAACCACCCGAGAATGCATAGGCGCCGCCAGTACCTTTTTCAAATTTACCGCCAGCATGTAATTGCGTAAATACGATTTCAACTACGGGCAACTTCTCGGTTGGATGCATTCCAACTGGAATGCCTCGACCATCATCCTCGACACTGACGCTGCCATCGGTATGCATAGTCACAATAATTTGCTTACCAAAACCGCCTAATGCTTCATCGGATGCGTTATCAAGCACCTCCTGAATGATGTGCAAAGGGTTATCGGTGCGGGTGTACATACCAGGCCGTTGACGGACTGGTTCCAGTCCTTTTAGGACCTGAATCGACGATTCGCTGTATTCGGAAGTTTTACGGGTAGCCATGCGCGCAAATTGTAGTCATGTCTGAGCCCAAAGCTGAAATTTTCGGTTATTCCCCTGTCATCCATGCCAAAATTGGGGCATGGGAGCCTTAAGTCATATTCGTGTTTTAGACCTCAGCCGAGTGCTGGCAGGTCCTTGGTGCGCACAAAATCTAGCGGATTTGGGTGCGGATGTCATTAAAGTTGAGAGGCCAGGCGTTGGGGACGATACCCGTCACTGGGGCCCTCCCTTTGCCAAAGACATCAATGGCAAGGATACCGACGAATCTGCCTATTTTATTTGCATCAACCGTAATAAACGCTCTATTACGGTTGATATCGCCAAGCCTGAGGGTCAGGAATTGATCCGCCAGCTAGCCGCCGAATCCGATGTCGTAATCGAAAACTACAAAGTCGGCGATCTAGCCAAATATGGGCTGGACTATGAAAGCCTAAAGAAAGTTAAGGCTGATTTGGTCTATTGCTCCATTACAGGCTTTGGTCAAACCGGACCATATGCCCATCGCCCTGGATATGACTTCATCATTCAGGGTATGGGTGGTTTTATGAGTGTCACCGGTGAAGCCCATGACTTCGAGGGTGCAAGCCCCCAAAAATCTGGTGTTGCTATCGCAGACATCTTTACCGGCATGTATGCCAGCACCGCGATCCTTGCCGCGATCATTCATCGCGACCAGACTGGCGAGGGTCAATACATTGATATGTCGCTCCTCGATACGCAAGTAGCGGTAATGGCCAACGTTTCCAGCGCCTATCTCACTTCAGGCGAGGTTCCTAAGCGCTGGGGCAATGCCTCCCCGATCATTGTTCCCTATCAAACCTTCCCCACTTCGGATGGCTGGATGATTGTGGGTGCAGGCAATGACGGTCAATTTAGACATTTTGTTACTGCAGGTGGTGAGGCTCACTTAGCCGATAACCCACTCTATGTATCAAATCCTCTGCGCGTTGAGCATCGCAAGCAACTCATCCCATTGCTAGAGCAAATGACTCGCAAAAAGACTAAGGGCGAATGGATTGCCATGCTTGAGAAAGCCAATGTACCTTGCGGCCCAATCAATAACTTCAAAGAAGTCTTTGAAAATGAGCAAGTCATTCATCGCGGCGTACAGATCGATGTTCCTCACCCAACTACCGGAAACATGAAGTTAGTAGCTAGCCCGATGCGCCTTTCAAAGACCCCTACAGAAGTTCGCATGGCGCCACCAACCTTGGGCCAACATACAAATGAAATCTTGCATGAGCGACTCAAGCTCGACGACAAGTCCATTGAAGCATTGCGCAAAAAAGGAATCATCTAATCCTATGAGCCAGCAAAGCACCAAACCCGGCCTCTCGATGCAGCAGGTCCTCATCTACGGCGGACTCATGGTGACCTTATCCATGGGAATTCGCCATGGGTTTGGCCTATTTAATCTTCCGATTACATCAGCCAATGGCTGGGGCCGCGAGACCTTTGCATTGACTATTGCCCTTCAAAATCTCATTTGGGGCGCTGTTCAGCCTGTAACAGGCGCACTAGCCGATCGTTATGGGGCATTCAAAATCATGATTGCTGGTGGTGTTTTATATGCGCTAGGTTTAGCAGGCATGGCAATTTCTACCGATGCAATGAACTTCACCTTAGCGGGTGGCTTACTCATCGGCCTTGCACAAACTGCGACAACCTACAGCGTGGTTTACGGCATCTTAGGACGCAACGTTCCGGCAGAAAAAAGAGTTTGGGCAATGGGTATCGCTGCTGCTGCAGGTTCCTTTGGTCAGTTCTTAATGATTCCTGCAGAGCAGGGATTACTAAGTGCCTTTGGCGCACAAGATGCATTGTTAATGTTGGCGCTCATGGCAAGCCTCATGATTCCAACGGCATTCATGTTGCGCGAGAAGAATTTCACTCACAATCACAATCTAGGCGATCAAACTATTAAGCAAGCCCTGAAAGAGGCAATAAGTAATCCAAGCTTTCGTTTGTTGACCTTGGGTTATTTTGTTTGCGGCTTTCAGGTGGTGTTTATTGCGGTTCATCTAGCGCCCTACCTCAAAGACCTTTCATCAAGCTATCCAGCAGTTGGCGCTCCAGCAGTGGCTACTACCGCCCTGGCCTTGATTGGCCTCTTTAATATCTTTGGCACCTACAGCTCTGGCATATTGGGACAACGCTTTCCAAAGCGTTATCTGCTTTCTGCAATCTACTTGGGGCGCTCCATCGCCATTAGCGCATTCTTATTGCTGCCGCCTACCCCAATGAGCACCTATATTTTTGCCGCTGTCATGGGCTTCTTGTGGCTCTCTACCATTCCACTGACAAACGGCATCGTGGCGCAGATTTTTGGCGTGAAGTATCTGACTATGCTTTCTGGCTTAGTGTTCTTCTCGCATCAGCTAGGTAGCTTCTGTGGTGCATTCTTGGGTGGCTACTTGTTTGACCAAACTGGCTCGTACATGATTGTTTGGGAAATCGCGATTGGTTTAGGTGTCTTTGCATTCTTGGTAAACCTTCCGGTGAAGGAACGCGCCATTCACAGAGTCGCCAATGCTTAGAAAAAAACCAGCCATCCGGAAAATGATTTCCTATGGCTTTGCTTTGTTTGCATTGTTGTTTGTTTTTTCGCTGTACTTTGCACCCGATATGATGGTGGCCGTGACAAATCAAGTATGGGCTCTCTGCGGCTGGTAAGCATCTAAATGGAAGCTAGCTTAAGATTGCAGCACTTAAAATTGCCATAGCACACTTTTATTTTTTATACATTCTCGCCGTAGCACAATGGATAGTGCACATGCCTCCTAAGCGTGGGATACAGGTTCGATTCCTGTCGGCGGGACCAGAAACTCCCCATACTTATCCACAGGCCTTGTGGATAAATCAGCAAAAGTTTTCGTAAGTCACAGATTTGTATAGGTAGACCTAGCTTGCCTAAATTGTGTGCAGAATCAATTTCCCCACCCTACCTATTTGCTTATAATTTTTTAAGCTATCCGTGATGATTTTTATGCTAGACAAACCCATCATTTGGGGCGTAAACCCCCAAGTTCCCTTACACTTAGGGCCATGACCAGTCTTTCCACCAGCACGCTAGCCGCCCTAGAAGAAATGCTCCAAAACACGGCGCGCTCTGCCCCGGCAGATTTCATGCCTATTTATTTATCGCGTAGTGCTGCTGATGAGCAACTTGTCGGCCACCTTAATCCAGAGTTCACTCCTTACTTGCAAGAGTCCTTGCAAAAAAAATCTATTCCACTGATTCAGATGGGGAATGACAAGTTAACGATTCAGATTGGTAAGCCTAGAGATTTATCTGCAAGTCTTTATCAACTTGCTGATCGCATGAGAATGGGTGGATACATTCCTGGCTGGCGCAATGAGGACTTTGCTTGGGTAGATAACAATGGTCACAAATACTTTCGCCTTGAGCGTGCAGCATTTAGAACATTTGGTTTTCGCAGTATGGCGACCCACATCAATGGCTATACCCAAGGCAATACGATTTGGCTAGGACGACGCAGTGAAACCAAGCCTACCGACCCAGGCAAATTAGACAACCTGGCTGCTGGTGGTATTACGGCCGATGAAACCCCTTGGGTTAGCGCACGTCGCGAGCTCTGGGAAGAAGCTGGTGTGCCAGAACAAATTGCCGACCAGATTGAACCTGTTGGGCGTATTCATATGCGCCGCCCAACTCCAGGACGCGGTTTTCATGACGAACAGCTCTATATTTACGATTTAGAATTGGCCGACAACTTTATACCCACCAATCATGATGGTGAAGTAAGCGGTTTTATTGAAATTTCACTCCCAGAAGCTGCTGCCAGAATCTTGGCCGATGAGTTCACTTCTGATGCAGCCTTTGTAACGGCAGACTTCATATTGCGTCGCAATAGGTCGCAATAGGTAGTTTTAGGGCCCGATTGGCTATCTAAACCCCTGCTTGACTCTCGTCATGAGGAAATTCCTCAATTCGTGGTTAAATCCTTATTAAGGATGAAACAGGGGTGCCCTTCATAGCGGTTTTAGCTTGAAGGCGCTGAGAAAGACCCTCGAACCCGATCCAGGTAATGCTGGCGTGGGGAGTTACATCAGACCGACACCCGGTTTCGTCCATCTAAAAACGCTAGGAGATGGACATGAGTACAGGTAAATCTGCAAATAAAAACGCAAAACATGAAATTCCAAGCCTCAAAAGCTTAGAACGTGACTTCGGGCAAAAGTTTGCCTATCCCGCTTCAACGAAAACCTATTTGCAAGGCTCAAGACCTGACATTAAGGCGCCAATCAGAATGATTGAGCAATTGCCTACTCGTGTTGGCGAAGAGCTATTAGCAAATCCACCTGTTCCTGTTTACGACACCTCCGGCCCATACAGCGATCCAGATGTTGTGATCAACCTTGAAAAAGGTTTGCCAAGACTGCGTGATGCGTGGATTGCTGAACGTAATGACACCATTCAATTGGCTGGCCCTAGCTCTGAATATGGTGTTGCTCGCTCCAAAGATGAAGCAACTCAAAATTTGCGCTTTTCACACATCAGTGCACCACGCGTAGCAAAGTCCGGTCAGAACGTTAGTCAAATGCACTACGCCCGCAAGGGGATCATTACTCCTGAGATGGAATACATTGCATTGCGCGAGTCTATGGGTCTTGAGCAATTGCGCAAAGACCCTGCTTACAAGCAGCTCTTAAAGCAGCATCCTGGTAAGGGCTACGGCGCAAATCTTCCTGAGATCATTACCGGCGAGTTTGTACGCTCTGAAATTGCCGCAGGCCGCGCCATCATTCCGGCAAACATTAATCACCCTGAATTAGAGCCAATGATTATTGGTCGTAACTTCCGTGTGAAGATTAACGGCAATCTAGGCAACTCTGCTGTGACCTCATCCATCAACGAAGAAGTTGAAAAGATGGTGTGGTCTATTCGTTGGGGTGCGGACACCATTATGGATTTATCCACTGGTAAGCACATTCATGAAACACGTGAGTGGATTATTCGTAACTCACCGGTTCCTATTGGTACCGTTCCAATCTATCAAGCGCTGGATAAAACTGGCGGTATTGCAGAAGACCTTACTTGGGAAATGTTCCGCGACACCTTAATTGAGCAAGCAGAACAAGGTGTGGACTACTTCACCATTCATGCTGGTGTATTGCTGCGCTATGTACCGCTTACAGCTGATCGCATCACCGGCATTGTGTCTCGTGGCGGCTCCATCATGGCAAAGTGGTGTCTTGCGCATCACAAAGAAAACTTCCTCTATACCAAGTTCGATGAGATCTGCGAAATCATGAAGGCTTATGACGTGTCATTTAGCCTTGGTGATGGCTTGCGTCCTGGCTGTATCGCCGACTCCAACGATGCCGCTCAATTTGGTGAATTGCATACCCTTGGTGAGCTGACCGCTAAAGCCTGGAAGCATGATGTTCAAGTCATGATCGAAGGCCCTGGTCACGTGCCAATGCAGCGTATTGAAGAAAATATGACTGAAGAGCTCAAGCATTGCTTAGAAGCTCCTTTCTACACTCTTGGACCATTGATCACGGATATTGCCCCTGGTTATGACCACATTACCAGCGGTATTGGCGCTGCGCAAATTGGTTGGTATGGCACAGCGATGCTTTGCTATGTCACTCCAAAGGAACACTTAGGCTTGCCAGACAAGGAAGATGTACGCGAAGGCATCATCACTTACAAGATTGCCGCCCATGGCGCCGATCTTGCTAAAGGCTTGCCTGGTGCTCAAGTTCGAGATAACGCCCTATCTAAAGCGCGCTTTGAGTTCCGCTGGGAAGATCAGTTCAATCTCGGTTTAGACCCTGAACGTGCACGTGAATACCATGATGCAACCTTGCCAGCTGAAGGTGCCAAGATTGCGCATTTCTGTTCGATGTGCGGTCCGAAGTTCTGCTCGATGAAGATTACTCAAGAAGTGCGTGACTACGCCGCTACATTAGATGCCGATGGCAATCCAAAAGCCAAAGTGATTCCAATTACCGAGGTTGCCGATGCGTCTAAAGGTATGGAAGAAATGTCTGCAGAATTCCGTAAACGCGGTAGTGAGATTTATCAGTAAGCATGGGCAAGCAAGCGCTATCCGATAGCAAGTACGCCATTGTTGGGGCCGGCCTAATGGGTCGGCTACTGGCAATGTCGCTTGCTAGACGTGGCGCCCAAGTTGACCTTTTTGATAAAGGTGGTCCTGACGGATCACATGCCGCTGCGCGTATCGCAGCTGCTATGTTGGCACCCCTTGCTGAATCTGCCATTACAGAAGACTCAGTCGTTCGTATGGGTCAATATAGTTTGCCGCGCTGGAAGGCGTTAATTAGCCAGCTATCTGAGACCGTCTATTTTCAACAGGATGGCACGCTGATTCTGTGGCACAGGCAAGATACGAGTGATGCGGAGCGTTTTAGCGCCCACCTAGAGAGTAATTGTTGTAGCAATCCATCATTAACTAAGCCACAAAAATTAGATAACGATCAATTGCGCAACATCGAACCAGGTGTAGCTGATCGCTTTAATCAAGCCTTGTATTTGCCCAATGAAGGTCAATTAGATAATCGCCAATTGCTTGATGCGCTGATTGTTGAATTAAATACATTGAAGGTCAACTGCCACTGGAATGCAGAAGTCAATCCAGAGGAATTACGTAAACAGTCATATACAGCAGTAATTGATTGCCGAGGGACTGGCGCCAAAGATCAATGGGCTGCAACTCAAACTCAAAATACCCTGCGTGGTGTGCGTGGCGAGGTTGTGCGTTTATATGCACCAGAAGTGAAATTACGTCGCCCTACACGCTTAATTCATCCGCGCTACCCTATTTATATCGCCCCAAAAGAAAACGATATTTATGTTGTTGGCGCTACCGAAATTGAATCGGATGACCTCTCTGAAATGAGCGTACGTTCTGCCATGGAACTCCTTAGTGCTGTTTACACGGTGCATAGCGGATTTGCGGAAGCGCGCATTTTAGAAATGGCGACTCAGTGCCGCCCCACCCTCAAAAACAATCTTCCAGAAATCAGAACACAGCAACAAAAAGGGCTTTCTGATTTGATCATGATCAACGGCCTTTATCGTCATGGTTTTATGATTGCGCCAGCAGTGCTTGATTGCACTCTTCAGCTTTTAGAGCATGGTGAGAGCGCCTCTGCTCTGGAATTAGGATTAAGCATTACTAAAGGGCTTCAACAACAAGAGGTTGCATGCGCGTAATTGTGAATCAGGTCGAATATGAAGTTCCAAGCCAGAGCGTGATCTCTGACGCACTGGCATTAATTGATGCCAAACCGCCATACGCTGTAGCGGTAAATATGAATTTCGTACCCAAGACCAAGCATTCAGAATTTGCGCTTAATGAAAATGACCAAATCGAAGTGATTGCCCCGGTCACTGGCGGCTAATCCCCAATATTGAACGATTAATAAATGACTGCTCCACTTCCAAACAATCTCAATAGCGCTGACGCCTTAGTTCTCTATGGCGAAAGCTTTGCTAGCCGCTTACTTCTGGGAACTTCTCGCTATCCATCGCCACAGGTATTGGAGAACGCAGTACAGGCATCCAACCCCGCCATGATTACCGTGAGCTTACGACGTCAAGGTAGCGCGACAGCTGAAGCACATAGTGGTTTTTGGGATCTATTAAAGAAGATGGCTGTTCCGGTATTGCCAAACACTGCTGGATGCCATAGCCCGCAAGAAGTAATTGCTACTGCACAGATGGCGCGCGAAGTATTTGAAACAGATTGGATAAAGTTAGAGCTCATCGGTGACGACTACACATTGCAGCCAGACACTTTGCGATTGGTACAAACGGCTGAGACTCTTATTAAGGACGGCTTTAAGGTTCTCCCTTACTGCACAGAAGATTTGATTTTGTGCCAACGTCTAGTGGATGTTGGTTGTCAGGCAGTGATGCCATGGGCAGCGCCAATCGGAACCGGACAGGGCCCGTTAAATCCCTATGCCATGAAACTCTTACGTGACCGCTTAAAGGTTCCGCTCTTGGTAGATGCTGGTCTTGGCCTGCCTTCTCATGCTTGCACCGTAATGGAATGGGGCTTTGATGGCGTACTACTCAATACTGCCGTAGCTTTATCCGACGATCCTGTTGTGATGGCAAAAGCCTTTTCTATGGCAGTAGATGCCGGACGTTCCGCTTATTTATCTGGCGCCATGAAGCCACAAGCATCTGCTCAAGCCAGCACTCCATTGGTAGGCACCCCTTTTTGGCACCAAAGCTAAGTAGTACACTGATTTCATGAGTCTGATACGCGACCTTGCCGATCAAATTATTGCAGCCCATCGCAATGAAGATTTGTGCATTCCGATTCCGACTTACACGCTGACATCCCCGCCACCCAAAATTGATAATGAATCCGCTGCTGACCATTACGAACTCGCTGGTGCATTAGCCAGCATTGAGATGGGCTTTATAGAATCCGACGCCAAAGTGCTTGGTAAAGCGTGGTCCAGAATGGCCCAGCATGATGGTGGCTTTAATCCATTTAAATGGCCTGACAGACCTGAGCATTTTGACTTGTTGCCTTGGACTCGCAATATGAACCCCAAGGCTTTCCCTGAGTGCCCAAAACGTTTGGGGCTCTATGGTGTGATGCCTGATGCAGATTGGGTGAAGCGCATGGTTGACGCTGAGATTCCGACCGTGCAATTGCGCTTTAAGTCAGAAGATAAATCCAAGATACGCAAACAAATTAAAGAGGCTGTAGCGGCCGTTAAAGATAGTAAGACCCTGCTCTTTATTAATGACTATTGGCAAGAGGCAATTAATGCCGAGGCCTATGGTGTTCATCTCGGCCAAGAAGATTTAGAGTTAGCAGATTTAGAAGAAATACGTGAAGCCGGCCTAAGGCTTGGCCTAAGTACACACGGCTATGCAGAGCTAGTCTATGCAGATCGCTTTTGCCCAAGCTATATTGCAATGGGCGCAGTGTTTCCAACCAATCTGAAGAAGATGCCAACAGCACCCCAAGGATTAGGACGTCTATACAAATACGCCAAGTTAATGAGTCACTACCCATTGGTGGCTATTGGCGGCATTGACCAAGATAGCATTCATGCTGTGAGCAGGAGTGGCGTTGGTTCAGTGGCCGTAGTTCGAGCCATTACACAAGCCAAAGATCCTAAAGCGGCTGTTAAGCACCTACAAGAATTAATGCGCGCTTAACTTAATACGCTCTTTGCGTCGTATTAATTAATATTTTTCTTTTTCGTCTATCAACGCTGTTGGATAAAAATCGTGCATGTGCCACAACGGTCCAGGGCCTTCCCCAATACTTAAAAAGCGACCCGCTTCCAATCCAGCCTCAACGTATGCAATCGCCTTAGCAACTGCATGACTAAGATCATGACCATCCGCAAGGTATGTTGCAATTGCTGAAGATAACGAACATCCCGTGCCATGCGTATTGGGAGTATTAACACGATAGTGTTTAAATTCTTTTGACTGCACTACTTCAAGACCATCCTCAAGCGTGCGCCACAGTAAGTAGTCGGTAATTTGGGTATGCGTACTATCTAAGTGCCCACCTTTAATTAACACCGCCTGAGGACCCATCTCTAGCAATTGCTCTGCGGCCAATTTGAAATCATTTGGCCCAGCAATCTCTCTACCCAATAACAATGAAGCTTCATCCATATTGGGTGTAATCAATGTTGCCATTGGAAATAATTCAGCAATCATTGCTTGAGCAGTGTCATCACCACCCAAACTTGCCCCTGAAGTTGCCCTCAAAACCGGATCAAGAACAATCCGCCTGACTCCATGCTTACGCAATGCTTTTGCTACGGTTCGGACTATTTCTGGGCTGGCCAACATACCAATTTTGACAATATCGACCCCAATATCGAGCAGAACGGCATCAATTTGAGCCTCCACCACATCAAGCTCCACGTCTTGAATCCGTGTGACCCCAAGAGTATTTTGAGCCGTTATAGCCGTAATCACGGACATGCCGTAGCCGCCCAAGGCAGTAATGACCTTGAGGTCCGCCTGAAGCCCCGCCCCGCCGCCGCTATCAGAGCCAGCAATGGTCAGTACTTTGGGGATCTGCACAGAAGTGGGAAGAAGTGATTTCATCTTGCTATAATATCGGCTTATTCCTCGATAGCTCAGTCGGTAGAGCGCCGGACTGTTAATCCGTAGGTCCCTGGTTCGAGCCCAGGTCGAGGAGCCAAATAAGTAAAGCCCCTAGAGCAATCTAGGGGCTTTTTCTTTGGATCCAAGTTAGACGATTGTCTAACAACAAGCCGTTCTCCCGAACTTCAGAGATTCCACCCGGAATAAAAAACCACCCGAAGGTGGTTTTTTGGCACTGGTAGGAGTAATTAAACCTATAGACCCAGGGGGTTGGTATTTTGGTATGCCTGCATCATTTGAGTTCTCATCAACAGCATATCCTTGAGTGAGCTATTGACTGCATTTAGCTGGCTCAATAAAGCATCCATATTTGCCGAGGACTTATCAGCAACGTATTTATCAACCGATGATATGGCGGCGTTCTGCGATTTATCCAGGCGATCAATCAATGTCTGCAAATAGTAGGAAAAACTCAAATCACTAGCCGTATTTGCTGCAGATATTCCAACAAGCTCTTGGGCGCCAGAGTAACTTAAAAAAGAGGTATCTGTAGGATTAAGAGAGTATTGAGTAATTGAGGCCATATCGCTTCACCTTTGTTAGTTAACGTAGGATCATTCTGCGAGCCAAGACCTCCAAAAACCATAGTAGTTGCCTACTAATTTAATGAAAATATGCTATTTCAGCCCTATTTAGCTTGATGCATATCGGAACTTTGAGCGCCAAACCCCTAGAACCATAGATGGATAGGTGTCTGAGCCAAGACTACCGTTGTAACGGGCGAGCCCCCGTTCTAAGTTGTTATTTTCAATATCTAGGTAATGACGAAGAATGATGCACCCATAGCGTAAGTTTGTTTGCACATCAAATAAGGAGTCTTTCTCGGAGCCAATTAAGCCCTTCCAAAACGGCATTACCTGCATCAGTCCAGAGGCCCCAACATGGGAAAGCGCAAAACGATTGAAACCACTCTCCACCTCTATTAAGGCAAGCACTAAATCAGGATCAAGCTGGTAACGCGTCGCCTCATAATGAATCATTCTGAGGAGCTCACGACGCTTCCGGTCATCCGGTATCTTGTTTCGCAAATGAAAAGACTGTTGGCCAATCCAGCTAATAGCATGCGTTACATCTTTAAAGGAATTAATAGAGGTGCCGCTATTAAACTTTTGCCGCAACTCTTGTCGATTACTTAAAGAAATCTCTTGATATTGTTGACTTGCAGCATAAGAAGTACCCCAGAAAAAAAGGAGGAAGAAAGTGATTGGAGAGCGGTTCATATCTCAGGATCCCGTAACCACTTGCCCCATCTTGAAGATCGGGAGATACATGGCAACCAAAATAAAACCAATTACCCCACCCAAGAAACAGATCATGATGGGCTCCATCATTTGCGATAGCTTATCTACGGTAGAGTCAAATTCTTCCTCAAAATAACTGCTAATGGTTTCTAGCATCTCTGTCATATTTCCGGTCTGCTCTCCCACTGAAATTAACTGAGAAAAGGTTGGTGGGAATATTTCAATCTCACCCAATAGCTGAGAAAGAGGCTCTCCAGAAAACACGCCGCGTTTTGCAGTTTGGATTGCCTCTTTAATTACCTCATTCTTTGATGACTCAGCCGTAATGTCTAGGGCCTCAATTACAGGCACCCCAGCACCCGAAAGATTGCCATAAACCATGGCTATTTGAGCCAAGTTTGAATTTAGAATCATTTCTCCAATAAGCGGCATTTTGAGCAAGTAACGATGCCACTTCGTCCTAAAGACTAGATTTCTTTTTACGGCCTGGCGAAATAGATAGATACTTAAGACAATTGTAAAAAGTAATAGGCCGCCGCCATAGGGGTCACGCAAGAAATTACTAATGCTCATAATGAATAGCGTGGGGGCGGGAAGCTGCGATCCTATGCTACCGAACATTTGCGCAAATACAGGCACCACGAAAATCATCATGATACCCACCACCACCGTTGCTACTATCAACAAAATTGTTGGATATAACATCGCCGACTGAATGCTTTTACGAATTTTGATTGTCTTGCGGATGCTCGTGACCAATTTATCCAAGAAGGTATCAAGTCGCCCACTCGATTCGCCCGCCCTCACCATATTGATGTAAATTGCATTAAAAATATCTGGATGTTTTGAAAACGACTGGGATAGACTGGACCCGGACTCAACATCAACATAAATATGCGACATCGTTTCTTTTAATGTTGGATTCTCAGTTTGGTCCCTCACCATCTCTAGTGACGGCAGGATTGATAAGCCAGACCGTAACATGGTAGCCATCTTCTTCGTGGCAATCATGACCTGCGCTAACTTCACCTTCTTCTTGATTGCGAAAAGGGCCTTCCAGTTAATACTCTCGCGAATTTCCTTCTCGGCTTCTCGCAGCTTTTTATTGAGCTGCGTGATAATAATTCCGTCAATTTTGAGCTTATGAGCAGCCTCATCCCGGGTTAGTGCATTGACCGTCCCCGAGACATATTGCTTGTTTTGAATACCCTTCCAATCAAAATCTGGCATAAGCGCTCCTAGTTAAATACCAGATTATTCTGGTACTCCTCTATCGTGAGAATGCCATCCATAATCATTTGCCTGCCAATAGCCTGCATTGAACGAAAGCCATCATTTTCTGCAATTTGTTTTAGGCTGCGTCTGTCTTCGGACACTATTGCGGTGCGCATAGCTTCAGAAATTTTCAAGACCTCATAAATTCCTTGGCGGCCCTTATATCCAGTGTGATTGCATTTCTCACAGCCAGCCCCGTGATATGGCTTAGCGGCTTTAGCCATATCAGGAGTAAACCCAAGATTGAGCAAGATCGCCTCATGATTCCCCTCGTGCGGTTGCTTGCAAGCAGGGCAAATTTTGCGAGCCAACCGCTGCGCGATTACTAGCGTTAATGCCGCACCAATTAAATATCCTGGAATCCCCATATTAATCAGACGGACCACTGTACTAACGGAGTCATTGGCGTGAAGGGTAGATAAAACCATATGACCAGTTAGTGCCGCCTTAATGGAAATATCTGCTGTTTCCTTATCTCGAATCTCACCAACCAAAATGATTTCTGGATCTTGACGCAAGAATGAGCGTAAAGCAGATGCAAATGTCAGGCCAATATCGTCCCGAATTTGTACTTGCCCCACTCCATCAATCGTAAATTCAACAGGATCCTCAGCCGTTAAAATATTGACGCCAGGCTTATTTAAGCGCTTCAAGGCGCCGTAGAGTGTAGTAGATTTTCCCGACCCAGTTGGGCCGGTCACGAGCACCATACCCTGAGAAGACTCAAATGCTGAAACCACATCAGCATATTCCTTTTCTGGGAAGCCCAGCTTATCAAGATCAAATGAAATGCCGTCGCGATCCAAAATACGCATTACAACGCGCTCGCCAAATACTGTTGGCAATATTGAGACGCGCAAATCAACATCCCTACCTTCTGGCAAGGTAATCGTAATAGCTCCATCTTGCGGCAATCGTCGCTCAGAAATGTCTAACGAAGCCATAATTTTGATGCGCGTAGTTACTGCCGGGTAATTAGCAAATAGAAACTCTTTTAAGGTGCGGCACTCTTTTAGCACACCATCGACCCGATATCGTGCTGTAGCGGAATCTTTATACATTTCAATATGAATATCGCTTGAGCCTTGCTTAATAGCATCAATGATCATGTCATTTACAAAGGCAATAACATGGTTTCCCTGCCCCTCTTCATGCAGATCAACCGCCTCAGCAGGAGCCTTTGTTGTTGAGGGTTTACTCATTGGATTGTTAGCTTTTTGAGCCCCCAATTTGCTCTTATCGCCCTTGGGCGTCATTTTATTAATACCAAGATTGGCTTGCCTTACATTCTTTGGCAATCCATCTAATACAGCCTTAATCAATCCCTCCATCTCAATTGGAGATACAACGTAAGCAGAGACATTTTTGCCGGCAATTAATCTGACACTACTGATGCTGCGCAGCGCACTAGGTTCAGCAATGGCCACCTTGATCCCCTGCTCACTCTCATCAAAGGGAATGATTCGGTTGTCAATGGCAAAGTTGATGGGAATAGCATCTAGATGGCGCTCTACCTGATGATGGATATCAGCCAGGGTTACCACTGGCAAATCCAAGTAGGCAGCAACTGCTTCCTTTGCCTTGTGATCGTCAATTAAATGGGAGCTAACAAGAACGTCATATAGGGGCTTACTACTCACCTTGCTTTGAGTTTCGGCCTGCTTATAGCGCACCAAGTCTACTAAGCCACGATCGAGGCAAAAGCGTGCAACTTCTTGAGAGTTATCTATTATGGAATTCATATTAGTTCAGAATTTTTGGGGCAATAAATACAAGCAATTGAGTCTTTTTATCTGCTTTTTTGGTATAGCTGAATAAAGAACCCAACAATGGGATATCCCCCAACAGGGGAACTTTTTCTACCGTGTTTTCCTTGGTTTGGTCGTAGATACCACCAATCACCGCAATAGTTCCATCTTGAATCAAGAGTTTGCTGCGGACCTCTCGCTTATTGATAGAGGGTGGATTAGTCGAATAATTAGGCGAATCTTTATTAACAATCATGTTTAAGAAAAGATTGCCATCACCGACAATACTTGGGGTAGCTGTTAGCTTAAGAGCTGCATCTTTAAACTCATAGGTAATTTGATTTGTACCCACACCAGGAACTGGATAAGGGATTTGTACGCCATCAATAACGACAGCCTCCTCGTTATCCATTGTGAATACATGAGGATTAGAAACAATTTTGACAAGGCTCAACTTCTCCAAAGCAGTGAGCTCAACCTTTAGCTGAGAAGCTGTTGTCTGAAACAAATAACCTAAACCAAACGGCGCACCTGCTACAGGACGAGTAAAGATATTGCCACTTGCAGCATCCCCTGCAATACCGCCCACAGCGCTTGTTGGATTGGTTGAGGTGCCATTACCTGCGGTATTTTTATAACCAAAACGTGAGCCTAATTCAAACTGCCAGTCATCAGAAGCTTCGACAATAAACGCCTCAATCAAGACCTCTTGAGTACGTATATCCAGTTTAGAGATCAACTTAGCAGCCAACTCCATTTCGCCTTGGGTCCCCTTCACGATAATGGAGTTAATTCGATCATCTGTTGTAATTTCAATGATGCCTCCTGGCGGCCTAGCTCCAGCACCTCCTGCTACGCCAGTATTTCCGCCGAAAATTGCCTCTAATTGCTTTTTCACAATCGCTGGCTTGGTGTAATACAAACGAAATATCTCTGTTACTTGAGTACTTACAATACGCTTAGCAGCAATTTGCCGACTCACCTCTTCTAAACGCTTGCGCTCAAACTCATCTCTGGCCAAGACAGTTTCAGGTTTTTGAATACGAATGATGTTTGATCCAGGGTCAACACTTTTTGAAAGCCCCTTAATCCTTAGGATGTTATCCAGAGCCTTATCCCAGGGTACGTTATTAATTTTGACTGTGACTGTTCCATCCACCTCATCACCGACCAAAATATTGACACCAGAAATTTGTGTCATTGCTTGAGCTAGCTCACGAATATCTACATCAACAAAATTGAGATTTACATTGAAAGATTTCCATTGGCCATCCTCTGAACGCTGTGATTCATTAATAAAATTACGACGTATTTGATCTAGCTGCTCAGTAGGTTTGCGATCAATTTTTGGTCCCAGCGCTAAAGTTTGCTCGGTTTTGGGAGCTAAATCCGTCATGATTTGTGCTGGATCTAAGCCCATTTGTTGGCGCATTTGCGCTTCCGATTGCGGAGGCAATTGACTAATAGTCTGGCAGGCACTCAACAACGCCGCCAAAGGAAGAAATAACAGCCATTTTTTATACATAATTACCTCACAGCTCCAGAATTTGAGCCAGATACCGACTGACCAGACTGAGATTGGACATAAATTCGAATTTTTCCATTGGCCTGTTTGAGCACAATGCCGTCAAGATCAATATCAGTAATCACGCCACCTTGATTGCCCAGACGATCACCCACTTTGACAACGTAGTTTTCACGGAAGTCAGTACGAACCATTGCGGCCTTAACCGAATTTGAAACAATGACACCTGTAATTACATAAGCCTGCGGGTTGGCCATCACTAAGGGCGAAACGCGCGGATCCCTACCTCCTTCAATCATTCCATTGGAAGTTCTTGCAAAAGGATCCCGCTCTTGAGCGCTTCCCCCACGGCCATCAACAATCACAGAATTGCCGCTTACAAACTCTTCTACAGGTGACGCAGCATTACCAGCCAAAATCTGAGTCTGACGATTGCGCGCGATGGGTGCTGTTATGTTCCCTGCGTTTGCAGGGCTGGATAACGGGTCCGCTGAGGTAGACCCAGCAACCCTAATGATGCGCATACCCATATCAGAATCAAAATTTGCAGGGCGCAGTACTGGTAAATCTGTTGAAGATGTAGATGCTGGGGGTGTTGTCTTTGTATTGAGCTTATTTGGCAAGCGATATGTTGAAAGCTGAGATTTGACAACAACCAATCCTCTGCTATCTCCTGGCACTAGTGATATCTGCTCTTTATCGATGTTGATACTCTTGTCAAACTCAGAAAGTAATTTGCGATAACGCATATAACGACCGTATTGACCGTTCAACTCAATCTTGAGCTTGATGCGATAGAACAAGGGGGCCCCCTGATTCGTATTTTTTGCGTTAGGATCAACCGGAACCGATGTGGCATTGGATTGACCCTGCGGGGCTTGTTTAGCGCCTGGGTATATGGCTTCTTCACCATCTTTAGTTAATGAGCTGATGACCATTCCTTGCGAAGAGGCCATCATGCTAAGACGCTGATATAACTCCTCCAACTCTGATTCAACGCTAAATAACTGATTTAATTCAGCATAGCTTTTTTCAGCCTGATGGAGGTCATCCTCTGCCTTTAAATTAAGAAAATCTAATTGCTTAAGCTTAGTCTCCATCTCCGGAATAGCATCAACTTTGCGCTGCATTTCCTGGCGCTGTTCAAGATTTGGCCAAAATATGAAGTAAACATAGGCAAAAAATAGCAAAAAACCTAATAGACCCCATAGGATTACTTTTGCGTATGGCCCCTTTACCAAACCTGTGCGCCTGGAAACTAGAGACTTCAATAGATCGCCAAGACCTATACTTTTGATATCACTCATATTTAACATATCAAGCCTTAGATAAAAACTGCTGGCCCAGAAGGCCTTGGATTGATGGGGGCGGCAACCGGCCGTGTGGATTGACTCGGATTTGCTGGGGCCATTCCGTTGGTGACAATGCATCGCACTTCAAATTGCTTAGCGCCTCCGCCTTTACGCTGAATTGGCGCAGCATTCATCGTCATGTTCTGCAAAGATGCACGTTCGATCATAGGCAGGCCTTGTAACCTATCTATAAAGACCCCAATAGCCTGATCATTTGAAGCTTCACCCTTAATAATGAGACTGTTTGGACTGTCGAAGTTGATAGTAGTAAACCAAATGCCTCCAGGCACAACTTGATTTACAGCGCTTAAAAGTTGATAGTTAGAAACTTGATTGGATTTAAATTCCTTACTAGCATCCAGCATCTGAGCATATTTAGACCTTTGGGCCTTCAACGCACTAATAGAGGCCTCTTTAGCATCAATTTGTTTCTCAATTAATACTGCTGTTTGGTATTGACCGCTCAGAGAATTATTGAAAAAGTATTGGTATAGCAAGGTTCCTATTACAAACAATAAAACGACAAGGGCTGAGGCAAAAATACCAACCTTCGATAAGATCTTTTTGCGTTCAATTTGCCGTACTACGTCGCGGTTAGGCAAAAGATTGACATTATTTACGCCAGTTACATATTTGTAGTAACCAAAAATATCAACCTTACGAACAGCCAACCCAATTGCAGATGTAAATACCGATGCATTCGCTTCAGACTCAATCACCTCATCTAAATTGCTGGGAATCTGAAGATCATTTAGTGGGTCAAAAAGGTCAATTTGATATCCATCTAAGGCCTTACGCATTTGACTGAGCAATTCGGTCTTATTTTGCATTGGCGATACAAGCAGAACTTGATCAATTAAGTTTTTGCCCAACTTAATCTCGTATGCTCTAAACGCCTGAAGTATTTGCCCTGCAAAGCGATCGTACAAACGGTCGCCCTGCTCGCCCTCTAACTCACCCGCCTCAATTAATGCGCGATCAGATTCAGAAATATAGACATCATAGATAAATGGTGTGTCATTGGTAACAATGAGTACGTAATTCTCATTAGGGCCAAACTCTATTAATGCAGTTGTCCCGTGCGCATTTAACTTATGCGCCTTTAAGGCATTGCGAATTGCAAAACAGCGCACATCAACTACCACCGGATTAAGGCCGGCCTTGGTAGCTATCTGCACATATTGATTGATCTCGGAGAGCTTAGATGCGACAAATAGCAACTCCATCGTATTTTCTGCCGTATTACGACGAATTACCTGCCAAAAAATGGAGTACTCATCCAACTTCTCTTCAAGCTGAAGGATATTGTTCCAAAGTGAATCGTATTGAATTGCGCTTTCTATCTCTTCATCACTCATTAATGGCATGGTGACAGTACGAACAATCGCGCTTGTGATTGGAATAGAAATTGCCGCATTTGCAGTCTCTAAATTGGCACTCGAAATAAGCTCTCTCAGCTTTTGAACATAATCATCCTGCGAATCACGTATATCAAGCAAGGATGCCTTGTCTGATACCTGCTTATATCCAAGCTTTTCCAACAACCATCCATCTGCATTCTCAGTTAACTGGGCTACACGAATGTAATTTGGGGTAATGTCGACACCCACCACCTCTTCTTGCTTGATGGAGTATTTACTTAAGGCATCAATTAATGCCTTTAATATGGGCTGAAAGGGATTATTCATTTTCAGAAGCTCTTTGGATGTGGGGAGTTAATGGATTTAATAAACACGCTTCTCTCTCCAGGATTTGTATTGAACTTTTCCAGTGGGTGATGCTTTGCTGGAGGTCAATTTGGCGATATTGTCTCGACCGCTTGGTAGAGTTGAATTGAATGGCATATTGCTCATGCCCACATAAATATTCCCTTTACCATCGACTGTAGGTGCTGTCGCTAGACCGGGGCCCGTCTCTCCGCTGATTCCAGAACCAGCGCATGATTCTGAAATTTCAATAATTCGACTTTTGCCATATAAAGGACAGTCTTTTGCCTCAGGCTGATATGCCGAAAAGTAAACATTTCGGTTGTACACGGCAGCTCTACCAATAATCTTTTGATAATCATTGGCAGCGGTTTGGTTGGTTCTGGCCCAAACATCCGCATACCAGGATTGATTTGCTGCGCAAGTTGATCCGCTTTTAATATCAGTAAAGCCTGGAGATGGGGCTACAACCGTCTGGTTCGATAGGTCTAAAGTACTTTTTGGAAAGGTGGAGTCAATTACTCCATAGATTCTGTTATTGATGGTGGAGGCGCGACGCTGTATCCGAACCTGATCACCTGTTCCAAAGTAATTAAATAGCGGGTATTTGGTAATACCAGCAGTAGTTTTATCCTCAACAATGGTTGTGCCTAGCTGGTTAAAGCCCATTCGATCGTTGGCTAGAGTAGCCTCGCTGCGAAATGATTTATACAAAGTAAATAAATTAACGGCGCCCGCATCTGATAGGTCATCTTGACTTAAGTTAAATTTCCACAGTTGACCCTGCAAATCAGTAAAGTAAGCGAGGCCGCCGTAGTAATTGGCAAGAGCTGTTCCATCTCCATTCACCACCGTTAAATGGGCAGTTACGCCATTGGGAATATTTGAGTTTGTGTCGTTTAGCAATGGTGTATTGATGATGACGTGGCCACCAGTTGACGCCACTATTCCATTACCTGTTGCACCACAACTAGCTGTTGTAACTCCAGCGTTGGGTTCTAAATCAACGACATAGACATAGCCACCGAATGAGCTTGTTGAACCGGTACCAGTTACAGATGCGCCACCTGAGTAACCGCCGCCAAATGCAGCCACCCAACGTTGGGTTTTGCCATAAGGCATCAACATAATGACAGGCCTAGACCAAGCGCCACCTAATTTTGAGTAGTCAAAGTTTCTACAATTTGCGTTGTAGGCAAATGTAGACTTCTCTCCACTTGCATTCCAATAGTTAATGGTTTTATTGGCAACATCATTGTTAACGGTAAATAGATGCTTAGGCGCATCGGGATCCGTAATATCCAATGCGTAATAACTATTACCTCCCCAACCCAAGCCACCCATTAGTATGGTTTTCCAAACGCCTTCTGAATAAATGTCCTTGACAGAGATAGGGCCATCAACAGAGAAGATGCTGTTGCTAGTTCCGCCAGCAGCACCAACACCTTTTGTGCCTGTCATATTGCGAAGAATAGGTAAAACAGATGGCGGAATAAATGCCCACTGCTCATTAAGGTCTGCATCAAATGCATGCAACATTCCGTCGTTTGAACCAACATAGAGTTGTTGTCGACGATCTTTCCACTTAGCAATAAAACTGTCATAACCTTTGCTGTAGCGGTAATAAGCCTCAGACTTTCCAAACTTAACTGCATCTTTAATGGAGAGCGCATTAGGGGCGCCCACTAAAATCATTTCAGAATGGTAGGTGTCGCCAAGCACAGAAGATCGCACAGAAGATACAGGCGCATTTTCTTCCCAGTCTGTATTGAGCCCCCTTGTAAAATTAATTAAATCCTTATTCGCGTTAGTATCTGGATTTAAAGGGCAATTAAACAATAGGCTGATTAACGTATCTGAATTGCCGAGATTGAAATTATTAAGGTCATAAGTCAATCCAGATGACATACAGGCACGGTCGTATCCAACCGTCCAAATAGAGCGCCCACCAAATGCAGCGGATTGACTAGAGGCTGCCCTCGTCTTTAATTTATCACTGGCCAGAACTGGTGGATCAGCAGTAATTGCGCCGCTATCATCGAGCTTATAGCGCATGATTTCACCAGCCCACTGCTTATCCTTTTGATATTTAAATAAAGCTTGATAAATAACTCCATTACCGAGGACTGGTGATGCATAGGTTTGCCATACACGTGAATCAGTACTGCTTCCTGCGGGAAGCGAAGCAACCTTTGTGGGTAATGCTGGAGCTACAGCGGTACCACTTACCCCTTTAAATCCAAAGGCATATACCAGGCTTGGATAAAGAGGGTCATACCCCATTGAGTAAGTCGTCACGCCAACCGCAGCCATTGACATAGTTAAGGTTGCCTGCGCATCACTAGCTCCGTAGTAAATGTAAAAAGTAGCTGACTCATTACATGCAAGGTCACCGAATTGGAAATCGAATGATGAGCCTGTTTGACCATGAAGTCCTGTGTAATCATTATTGAGTGAGCGCGAATCATTGGGTGAACAAGCGGCAAAGGGGTTTGCATGTATGTCGTCCTCTCCACCGTTGTCGCAATAACTCCAAATTTTTGGGTAATAAGTTCCTAGGTAAGAGGACCTGACACCCACAGCATTAACGTAGGCATTTGTCATATTCTCAATAACATCCCAGTCCATACTTCTTCTATAGCGCACGTCGCGCAGCGTTCCGCCGGAAATATTCGTGATTGTTACAAGGCCTTGAAATAAGCTTTTGTTTGTTGCACCTGAGGTTGGGCCATATATATGAGAGACCTCAAGCATTGGCACACCAGAGCGGTCATTGATAATGACCTTTGATTGGACGCTAGTTGTATCAACCGTAAAACTCTTTACAACCATCGTAGTTTTAGAAGTTGCATTTCCCTGGCCTATTTGCTGACTTATTGAGGCCCATGCTTCTTGATTGGTGTTATCCATGGCACCGGCAGACCAAGACTCCCATTTTTTACCTTGGCTCGTAGAGTCATACCAGCCTTGGGGGTAATATTTTCCGGCAACCAATGCACCGGTATTGGGATCACGTTTCTGAGCGCCCTGCCAATAGTAAGAAATTCCCACTGATCCAGAATTTGCACCAGACATCGTCCTACCATCAGTGAATTTAGATTGGTTTTGAGAATTTGTCTGGGCGGTACCGCAACCATCACTGGTATTTAAATTGCCAGCACGGTTAACACCCAACATAATGGTTTGCTCGGTAGACGCCAAGGAGTTATGAATAATTCCGAAGCTGCCAGGAACACATTGCGCTAACACCTCAACCGTAGGCAATAAAAGTAAACCGCTTATGGTGATAGCTTTTAACGCCTTAGCAAAGGCTTTAGATTGTAGGAGGCATGCGTTATGAATCATATGCACCCTGCTACGGAATATATTGAAGGACCACTTCGATAGCGGACTTGCTCGAAGTGGAGAAACTATTACCAACCACACCAACTGCTGCTATTGAAACCACATACTGGAAAGAACGGGCTCCATATGCAGTTGCGGTTCCAATCTCACTGCCTATATTCAGATCCGTTTGCGGATCAATCATCTGAATATCGCAGGTTGAATAAGAGGCCCTTTTTACACGCTCCTGAAACTTGATTTCCCGCAAATCACCTGAGCCGATGGGTGCTGTATCCAATAAAATGGTCTTGCCGTACAAAGGGCCGCCTTTATCGGCTAATTTTTTGACTTCGTTTTGTTGGGCTCCATTTAACCAACCGCGACCGTCTGAGGTTGAGAGCCACTCAATCGCGTTATCAAAACAGGCCTCTCCAGCATCAATGGAAAGCGGCTTGTTAATTACCGATGCCACCAAATCAGACTGCACTGATGTGACATATGCAATGCCAGCCCCCATTGCAGTCAACACGAGCAATACAATGAGCGCAATTACCAAAGCAATACCAGACTGCGCCGGGAGTTGGGCTGCCGTTTCACGGGCAATTAACTGAGTATTAGGGGACCAGGGAAACATTCCGAGCCCTCGCTAAAAAAGTGAAATTTTTCTTAAGTGGAAAAGTTGCGCCATCTAACTTTTTAGATGAAGTCACCTCTAAATTAATTTGGATAGACTGTGGGATACCCACAAATGTTGTTCCAGTGGTCTTCAAATTAAGCGGGATAACTGTAAATTGGCTTACCCAGTCTAATAATGGCTCCCCAACGCTCGAACCAGTTACGGGCTGCGAATGTGATAAATCACATGGATTGGAGGGGGGTGGACAGATTCTCCACTCTCTCATTAAGCGCTTATGTGGTATAGCGGATGGTGCATCCGCTAGGTAATAACGCACTAATGCGCGATACAAATTATTTGATGCATCACGATCGTCATAAACTAAAAGTAAGTCGCCAGGAGTCGCGCTAATTAACTGTATGGCTTGATCTGAAGGCAAGGCATTTGTGTCGGTATAGTCCTTAAATCCAGCCATGCGAATATCTGCCTGAATAAGATCTATTGCCCTAAGGGCGCTTCGGTCAACTTCTGTACGGCCCAATAAGACCTGCTGCTGATGTGAAAAAATCGTATAGGCAGCATATGTTCCAGTCAGCACAACAGAAGTCACCGCTATCGCAACCAATAACTCTACCAAGGTGTAGCCACGAGAGTTGAGACTCATATTTGCCTCAACTTTCTACTTAAATATGCGCTGATCGCTCCATTCCCGCTAATTAATGTGACGTTAATCGTTAAACCAGTAGCGTCTTTCTGTAGATCAACTTGACGCCTATCTGCAGTATTTTTTGGGTCATAAAAACCAATGGTTGAATTTAAGTCGTTACACCAATCTTTGCGAACATCGCTGTAAATAGTGCAGCTAACCAAACTACCGCTATACCTTGTTGGATCAACAAAAGGATTTAGGGGGTCCGCCGGACTCCTCTGCGCCTCGGAAGCAATCGTCTGAACGATCCGATCACCCATGAGATTGAGATACATTCTTTTCTCTGTATCAACAACAGCCTGGTGTGAAAAATTAAAGAAAAAGTACAGGCCACTGAAGCCAATCATAAAAATAGCCATTGCAACCAGCGCCTCAACCAATGTATATCCACTGATTTCCTGCGCATTTTGGCGTGAGGTGATGGTTGGCATTCTCGTCATTCGAGCTCTACCTCTACATCCGATCCATTACGTTTAAATTTCTGGATATAGCCTGTTGTTTGGTTAACCAAAACCCGATAGGAGCCGTATTGAGATTTAGATGAAATGGGCTCGATTACTAAATCAATTGCGCCATTGCCGCCTTCAACCCCAGATTGACCGGAGGAAACGAAAATGCCAGCCTTGCCCTTGCATATCTCAGAGACGATTTTGGTGCGACCTGACAAGACATTAAAACCAGGATCTTGAAGAACTGGATCTTCCAGTATGTTGGCATTGAACAGTGAGCCTAAAGTCAGCACATCAGCCTGGGGCGCGCCTGAAATTTTGTAGGCAAGTGCATTGCCCCCGTTTGCTAAAGTGGAGCAACTCAGAGCTGCGGTGCCACTGATCGCTCTCGCTCTAGTCTTGAGGTAGTCAACCTGGGCAAGTACGGCATGAAAATCGGACTCTAATGCACGGCGTTGACGCCAGTCGGAAATAGCTGGCGAAACCATAGAAGTGGTAATCATCAAGATCGCGATGACGACAATAACCTCAAGAAAAGTAACGCCCTGTTGGCTCATATAGATTCTATTTGCCCCGTCTGAGCAAGCTGTTGCAGTGAAGCATCCATGGTGATCATTCCTTCACCACGCGCCATTTGCATCACACTTGGTATTTGGAAGACTTTGTTTTCTCGAATCAAGTTACGAACTGCTGGGTTGCATGTCATTACCTCAAAGGCACCCACACGGCCTACTCCGCCCTTACGCCTCAATAAACGTTGCGTCATTACCAAACGTAGAGATTGAGATAATTGCGCCCTCACCTGATCCTGCTGCTGTGATGGGAAGACGTCAATAATCCTATTAATAGTATTTGGAGCTCCGCTGGTATGAAGTGTTCCAAAAACCAAATGGCCAGTCTCGGCCGCAGTTAAAGCCAATTGAATGGTTTCTAGGTCTCGCAACTCGCCAACTAAGATGACATCGGGATCCTCACGTAACGAGGCACGTAAAGCCGATGAGAATGACAAGGTATCGCGTGCTACCTCTCTTTGAGAAATAACGCTTTTTTGGTTCTGGTGAACAAATTCAATTGGATCTTCAATGGTGATGATGTGCCCAGGCCGATGACGATTGATGCGATCAATCATTGCCGCCAACGTAGTTGACTTACCAGATCCAGTGGGGCCGGTAACCAAAATCAATCCATTCTCTTGCTCAATGACATCCCTAGCAACAGCAGGCAGGCCCAAAGAATCAAAACTTGGAATTTGAGTTTCAATTTTTCTCATCACCGCAGCCAAGCCGCGAGAGGTTTTAAATAAGTTAACCCTAAAGCGATACTCGCCAGATTCAACTGCCAAGTCGGCATCAAATGACTCCATAAACTTGATACGCTGCTCTTGAGTTAACCAATTCTTAATGAATTGATCAAAATCTAACTGGGTAACGATGTCATCTTCAAAAGTTTGAATATCACCATCAACCCTAATTGCCACCGGCTCATTAACATGTAAATGAATGTCCGAAAGCTTATGGTGCGCAACGTAATGAAGAGCTTTATCGATGATTTCCATATCAAAACTCTTGGTAATGAGGAGGTTTACAAGCGCTACTGATGGCGCTCACATCATGAAATTGCACCAAGGTCTTTTTTGACCGGCAATCGTTACCGCTCATCGCAATAATCATCAGCGAAAAAAGAGAGAGCAAACTGGCAAAGGAGAAAAATAAAATTTTCTTCATATTTTGATCAAAATGAAACTCAATCCAGATAGGATGAGAAATGGTCCAAAAGGAAACGCATGCTTCATAGAGAGGTTTTGACGCTTTAGGAATGCGCTACTACCAATTACCAATAAACCAATAACGCTAGCTCCACATAGAACCGGAACAATATCCAGCCAACCAGTCCATGCGCCTAAGGCGGCTAGTAACTTGAAGTCACCGCCCCCAAATCCGTCATGCTTGCGAATGAGTAAATAAAATCGATTGATCGACCAAGGCAATACATAGCCCAGGCTTGCTCCAAAAATGGCATCTTGAGGGGTAACAGGCAAATAATTTAGAGATGCCCCGAGCAGACCCAGCCAAAGCATTGCTAGAGTGAGTCGATCTGGCAAAAGAAACGTCTCCAAATCAATAAACAGAAGGCATATAGCGATTGAGAAAAATATCGCGTAGATCAGTGCAATCAAGCTGAAATCAAATTGCCAGGCGGACCAGGCAAATGAAGCACTAGTCAATACCTCCACCAGCAGATATCTTGGGCTAATTGGGGCATTGCAGTGCTTGCACCTCCCCTTCAAGATCACCCAAGAAATTACAGGGATATTTTCAAGCCATGACAAGTGATGTCCACAGCATGGAGCTGTTGAAGCTGGCCACAATAAGCAATCTAAATTTGCATTTGGATCTTTTAGGATGGCTTTAGGAAGTCTATGAATAACGACATTTAAAAAACTGCCAATAATGAGGCCCCAGATGCTAGCAATAAAGATTTCCATAGCCCTATCCCTAGAATCCAGTTTTTAGATTATTTTGGTTAATCGAATAGCTGACATCCTTAGATACTGCGTAAGCGATATAACCACTTGCAGTATTTGCGGGGCAGCTTGGATTAGCTGCTACCGTTGAATCCAGAAGGATGTAATACCTAAACTCATTGCCAGCAGAGGTGGGTTCAATTGGGCCACTAGCTGGGGATACAGAAAAGAATAAGTATTGATTAATTAAGTTGGCGTTATCACCTGCAACTGAGTTGACGTAATAACAAGAATTGTTGTCGATATAAAAATTCTTCTGCGTTAAATAGATCGACTTCAAAGTATTTTGAGCTTGCGAGTTCTTAGCAGCTTTAATATTCCCCATTAAAACTGGGGTGCCAACGGCAGCCAACACCCCAAGGATTGCTAGTGTTACCACTAGCTCCATTAGGGTAAGGCCGCGCTGGCTGTGAAGATTCATCATAAGCTTGATAAGCAAATAGACTCATTTGCTTAATCGATCTTTACTGAATAGAGATGCATGAAGGTGCAGCTGTAGCCTTACCGCTAGCAACTGTATTTGGGTATGGCACAGAACCCAATGTGTCATCCACAAACTCGGAGGAAATTGCAAGGCCGCCAGAGCAAGCGCCGGTATCAATATATAACTGACCAGCTGTTGATGCCGAAACCACTGGAGGCGTTGCAAACGCTACAGTTGGAGCAGAAGGCTTGTAGGGATTCTTGAAAATAGAATTTGCGTAAGTTACAAAGTAAGCTTGATAGCTTGCAGCAGTCTGAGTTCCATCACAAGCAACAGTAGTGCCGCCAACTGTTGGCAAGTTTGCAACAAGACCTGCGCCACACTTGGTTACTTCACCAGCGATATACGTTTTTAATGAATCCAGATTTTGTTTTGTTGCAGACACTTTTGCCGACGCCTGATATCCCGAATACATTGGAATGCCAATGGCCGTGAGAATACCGATGATGGCAATCACCACCAGCAATTCAATCAAGGTAAAGCCTGATTGTTTCGATTTAGAATACATATAACCCCCTAGAAAACGTTCAAATAAAAAATATCAACTACATTCCGTACAACATGGAGGTAGTTTTGAACGCGGGGCTTACTTAAAGAATAGTAGTTAGGTACTAAAGATCTGCAATTAGTAGCAATCTACTAAGGGGTTATCTCTAAACCCTTGAGCTAATTGAGCTTATTTATTGAGTTCTTTTTGCAAAATCTGCAAATTACTAGCATGCAGATTCTCTTTCTGTTGTAAAGAAACCAAATCTTTTAGTTGATCAGGGGATTTATTGGGGGCCGCAGATAATTCCTTGATTCGAGCCTGAACTGCGCTCAGGCGCACTTTCTCCAAATCCATCTCTTCTTGAATAATGCGTTTGCGCTCCATAGCCGCTGAGTCATACGTACTTTTTGGCTTATCAACCGCTTTAACGTCTTTTGGGGCTGAAGCCACATCTGAAGCAGCAGCCTTTGATGAACCAGACTTTTTGGGTTCGGGTGGGGGCAAAGCCATCTTTTTACAGTTTGAGCCCTTTTCCACATTGGATAGCGTTACCGAGCCATTATCAGTTGAGCAGCGATAAACATCGGCTTGAGCTAAGGAAGCTAAGCCCAATGTGAAGACAGTAATTAATCCATTTTTAAGAAACAAAATAAAGCCTTTTAGAAGCAATCCTGGGTATTGAAGAAACTATAAGCCAAAATACTACTCTCAACCACAAAAACCTCTACACTTCTGTAGAAAATGAATAAACGACTTATTTACTTACTTAAAGGCGGCGAGAATCCCTTAATTCTGGGGGTTGGCGCAATTCTTGCAATCATCATTATTGCAACCGCCATTATTTCCGCATTCTCCATGCGCGAGAATAGTCGTCAAGAGTGGTCTAGGCAATTAGACAATTTAACGCTAACCCTTTCAGCCCAGGTCAGTCAAACACTCTACTCGGCAAATACAGCGCTTGATAGCATTACCCAAGAAATCAAAGCTGCAAAAGTAGATGATGAGCGTCAATTTAAGGATTTTGCTAGCAAAGAAAGTCAATTCAACTATCTGGTTCAAAAAACCCAATCAAACCCACTTATTAACGTGGCGGCCTACGTTGATAACAAAGGTGAAATTTTAAATTACACCCGTGCATTTCCGGCACCTAAGATTAGCATTGCTGACCGAGACTATTTTTTAAATGCTCAACTCAGCACAAATGAAGGAACGTTTTATAGCGCCCCTATCCAAAACAGAACTAATAATGACTGGATTTTTTACCTAACCAGAAAAGTTCACAATCGCAGCGGGGAATTTTTAGGCCTTATTGTGATTGGGATTTCATCTGAGGTATTCGCAAGCTTTTACCAAAATATTGGCAATAACTTAGGTAAAGGTTCCAGCATCAGCCTGTATAGGGATGACTATATGGTCATGACCCGCTGGCCTTTTGCAGAGAACCTCGTTGGAAAAAAGCAGGCTGACAGCGAAACCATCAAAATGGTCAAAGACCTAAAGCTATCCCATGGCGTATTGCAAACCAGCGAACCTAGCGCTATTAATAATGATTTAGGCACTAACCGCATGGTTGCCATGCGCGTTGTCAGCAATTACCCTTTTATCGTTTCAGCTGAGGTAAATGAGGATATTTTCATGCAGAGCTGGAGAGAAAATGAACGTTGGATCTGGATATCTGCCGCAGCCAGCCTCATTATTCTAGCGCTGAGCATTCACTTGCTGCTCAAAGCAAATCAAAAGACTAGCGCAGAATTAGCAGAGCGCATTGCGGCCCAAAAAGAGCTCACAAGAGCGCATGAGCGATTAGAGGTTCGAGTAAAGGAGCGTACGGTTGAACTTTCTAGAGAAGTCTCCGATAGAAAGTTAGCTCAAGAAGAGTTGGCAAGGTTAAACACCTACATTGCGGATGTATCCCACCGTGCAGGCATGGCTGAAGTGGCTAATAGCGTTATTCATAACGTTGGAAATGCATTGAACAGTATTAACGTTGCGGTAACTAGCATCAATTCAGAAATAAAAAGCACGCCCCTCAATACCCTTCCGAAAATTGCTGAAATGCTGAAAAATCACGAACATGATTTAGCGGGTTTCTTAAGCTCAGATGAAAAAGGAAAGCAGTTTCCCAAATTAATTCAAATGCTATCTGATCAGTGGAAACTAGAAAACACTACTCTCATCACTGAGACTAAGCAACTTCAAGACAGCGTAGCGCATATTCGCGAGATTGTTAGTCGTCAACAATCCCTAAGCGGCAAGCTGGGCATTGATGAGATTATCAATATTCCCGACCTCATCAATAATTGCTTGAGCTTTTATGTAACCAATTTTAAGAACGCAAAAATTGTTGTCTCCATGAATAACGAGCCAGGCCTGGAATGGAGTGGTGATCGCAGCAAAATCACCCAAATTCTGCTGAATCTCATCATGAATGCGGAAGAGTCTCTGATGGCTAGTTCAAGTGAACCAAAAACGCTCAAAATTGCTAGCTTCAACAACCAAAAGGATGGCATACAAATAGAGGTTTCAGATAACGGAACTGGAATTGAACCAGAGGTCTTAAATAAGTTATTTAGCTACGGATTTACTACTAAACCTTTTGGTCACGGCCTGGGATTGCATGCCAGCGCCATTGCAGCCAATGAGATGCATGGAACTCTTCAGGCATTTAGTGCTGGCAAAGACAAGGGTGCTACTTTTATACTGACACTACCAAAACAGCCCTTGGTAACAACGAGCAAAAATGCCTAAATCCAATAATCTCAAAAGAATTCTTGTTATTGACGATAACCCGGCAATTTACGAGGACTTTTGCAAAGTACTATGCCCTACTACTGCACCTGCAAAAGAACTAACGGATTTAACCAACTCCATCTTTGGTGATGCTCGTAAAAAAGTTGATGTAGGGGATTACCAAATTGACTTTGCTTTGCGCGGTCAAGACGGAGTTGAGAAGGTAAAAGCGGCCATAAATGAGGGTCGGCCATACATCATTGCATTTGTTGATATGCGTATGCCTAATGGCTGGGGCGGTCTTGAGACCATCAAAAACTTATGGCTAGCACAGCCACAACTACAAATTGTCCTTTGCACAGCCTACTCAGACTACTCTTGGGATGAAATTCGCGCTCAACTATCGCGTAGAGATCGATTCTTAATTCTTAAGAAGCCATTTGACAATATTGAAGTACAGCAAATGGTGGAAACCTTAATTAACCGACAAGAGTCAGAAGAGCTCTTGCTTGAGAACAAGAATTTACTGCAAACCGCCCAGGAAATAGCCAAAGTCGGGCATTACACACTCAATCAAGCAAGTCAAAAGGTGGACCGCTCTGAAAGTCTCAATTCTCTATTTCAAATTCCCCCGGACTACGGCACTAGCTATGATGAATTTTGCAAACTCTTCTCGCCACATTCTGAAATCCACTTTAACCAGTGTGTTCAGGGTGCAAGCAAGAATCAGAAACCTTTTGAAATTATTTGCCAATTTCACAAGGGCGATCTAGGTCAATATGCATGGTGTATAGCAGCCGGCTATTGGGAGCTTGATGTCAGCAATAAGCCTGTTAAATTAATTGGCACCATCCAAGATATTACTCAAACCTACGAATTACAGAACCAACTCAGACTCCTGGATGCTTGTATCTCACAAGCAGATGACGTCGTCATCATTACTGACTCCAGACAAAAGACTGCTGGCGGCCCCCGCATAGTGTATGTGAATGATATTTTTGAGCGTAAAACTGGTTACTCAAAGGAATTTGCCATTGGCAAAACCATGGATATTCTTTATGGCCCTAATACCCAGGAATCAGCTATTGAAAAAATTAATAAAGGCTTGATTAATAAAAAACCGGTGCGGGTTGAAATGGTTAATTACGACGCCAATAAAGCTGAATTCTGGGTTGACTTGAACATGTCCCCTATTCAAGATAAGGATGATGAGATCACCCATTGGCTCTGCATGCAACGTGATATCAGCAATCAAAAAACCACCCTGGACGCTTTAACCGATAAAGAATTTAGCGTTGTGAAAGCGGTAGCCTCTAATAGTGAAATTACTCTAAAAGAGATTGCCGACAGACTTCATATAAGCGAACATACCTTGCGCAATCACCTAGCCTCTATCTATGAAAAGCTTGGTGTCCGTGGGCGCCTAGAGCTGTATATCTTCTGCAGCAAATTCATGGATGAATTAAGTAAGAGTTAATAGAGTCGCCACTCCAATCTGCCTCAACATGGCCTATTAAAATCTAACCCACACTTCTCATGTCCTCAAAAACAATCTCCTCTCTTAGGGCATAGATTAGCAATCTCATAGCCTCTTCAGCCTCGACCAAATCCTTAGCATATGGTTCGCGACTATGAGGTAATGGCCTCCCCAAGAGCTCCCAAATAAGTGACTCTGCTAAAGCCAACTCTTCAACCTTTCTATATCGGTGGATTTCCCACCCCCCCCCAGGGATATTCTTTTGATATCCGCTCTAATGTTCCGCATTTAGCACCTACGCTTATAAATCCGGGCCTACCAGGATTTATTAGTAAGCATATGACGCCTGCGTTAGTAATTTTCATCATCTCATCAAGAGTTCTTGACCCAATGCCGCACTCAGGACATCCCTCACCATCCATTACCAGCTTTGGTCGTGTACGCCATTGATGGCCATTGATGCATTCAAAATCATTTCTGCCGCTAACAATGCTTTTCACTTGCCCCAAAAGAGTAATGCCACGCCCCTCCAAATACTTTCTCACTGAAACGTTATAAGCAACTTCATAAACAGGAGTAGCTGCAGATTGTGGGCGCAGACCAGCACCCTTAGCTGCTGCAAGTCCAGCGAATACTTCCTGCCAAGACATTATTTCAACTTCAATGCCACCTCTGTATGGAATGGCCGATTGAGGGATATGACTCCAAAATACTTTTTCAGCCCAATAAGGGTCAATTACAGGGTGATATTCTTTTAACTCCCATTCCTGACCAGTTTCCTGAACAATTCGTCCAGCAGCTTTAGTGAAATCGCTATTGTGTTGGGCTAGACGCACCTTAGGCGTGCGAGTAGTTACCCCAATCTTGTATAGATTCGGATTGGATGGATGTACTAGTACGTAAATATAACCAGACTTCATAAAATAATGAAAAAATATATAAGCCCCAAGTTTTATCTAGGGGCTTATTAGACAAACAACTGCGCAAACCTTAATTCTCAGGTTTAAATGAGCTATCCAAGAACTCTTGAACGCCATCAAACATCAACATACGGTTCTTTTCCATAATGATGGTGTGAGTGCCTTCGCTGATCTGCAGCATGATTTTGTATGGCGCATTCTCTAGCTTCGTGAAGTACTCATACATCATGTAGCTTGGCAAATCCGCATCCCACTCTGCGTGCACAAGCATTACTGGTACACGAATGTCCTTAGGCTCATAAACAGGCTTGCCTGCTGTCCAGAACTCACGCGCATCTTGCACAGTTCCATTAGGCGCTCTGAGCTTCTTTGGAGTCTGCGTTCTGCCCCATGGATCAGTGTCAAATGTGGCTTCAGCCCACTTCTCAAACCAACCTTCTGGAATCAGTGTTGCCTTTGCATTTTCAGGTACGCCAGTCAACCAACGGTTTTTAGCGTCTGTAATGGAAGCAACACGATAGGCTCCAAGCTGACCACCTTTATCGGTTAAAGGAGCCCCGCCCTGACGAAGCCATTGTGGTGCGTACAAAACGAGCTTATTGACCTTCTGATTATTTTCAGTGGTGTACTTACCCATAATGGTTGTACCCCAAGACCAACCGAGTAAGTTCATTTTATTGATGTTGCGCTTTTTGAGAATGTAATCAACCGCACTAGATACGTCCCTAACAGCAACATCGGTTCTAACGATCGGAGGATTTTGATCTGCAGGTTGATCCATCTCTGGAGGTCTTGTCGATTTTCCATAGCCACGCAGATCTACCAACCAAACGTCGTATCCATGTGATGCCATGTACTCCATCCAAGAGGTTCCGCCCAAAGTTAAATCAAAGGCGGTTTCTGCTGGATAAGTAGAGCCGTGAACATAAAGCAGGGTTTTTTCAGCTGAAAACTTCTTCATACCTGCTAAATGCTTATTGCGAACATAAAGCGAAATACCAGGGGTATCGCTTTGAACCATGTACTCGTTCATTTGAATCTTGCCGGCGGCAAATGCCTGACCAAGAAAGATGCAAGAAATAACTGCAAACAATGCTTGTGCTGTGAATTTCACCTAGTCTCCTTTTGGGTTTATACCCATTTGTATTTATGAGACCAATATAGCATTTCCGAGATTCCCCCAAACGGAAAATTTGGCCATTTAGCCGTTGCCTGGGCCTCCTATCCGCATTAGTTGGGCTTAAAACCCAAACCGCCCCAAGCCCTTTAAAATAGAGCCCATGAAAAAGATTCCAGAACTTCTAGCCCCTGCAGGCAGCCTTTCGATGCTCCGCACTGCCTTTGACTTTGGCGCCGATGCGATTTATGCCGGGCAGCCTAGATATTCATTACGCGTTCGCAATAACGATTTTGGCAAGATCGAGGTCCTCAAACAAGGAATCGATACCGCGCATGATCTAGGTAAAAAGTTTTACCTGGTTTCTAATTTATTGCCTCATGGTGGTAAGACGCGCACCTATATCAAAGATATGGATCCAGTGATTGCATTAAAGCCTGATGCCTTAATCATGTCTGACCCTGGTTTGATCATGATGGCAAGAGAAGCATGGCCAGATATGCCTATTCACTTATCCGTTCAAGCCAATACCGTAAATGGCGCCTCTGCAAAATTCTGGAGATCGGTTGGTATTAGCCGCGTGATTTTGTCTCGTGAGCTTTCATTTGATGAAATCGAAGAGGTTCGCCAAGATTGTCCTGAAATGGAATTAGAAGTATTTGTCCATGGCGCTTTGTGCATTGCCTATTCTGGTCGCTGCCTACTATCTGGCTACATGTCTCACCGAGACTCCAATCAAGGCGCATGTACCAATGCTTGTCGCTGGGATTACAAAGTAAAACCTGGTCAACAAACAACCAGTGGCGATGTTGTATTGCTTCAAGAAGCTCGCAGACCTGATGATTTAATGCCAATGGAAGAGGATGAGCACGGCACCTACATCATGAACTCCAAGGATTTGCGTGCTGTCGAACATATTGAGCGTCTTACTAAGATGGGTGTTGACTCATTTAAGATTGAAGGTCGCACTAAGTCACCTTACTATGTATCAAGGACTGTGCAAGCCTATCGTTCAGCGATTGATGATGCTGTTGCTGGTAGACCTTTTAATACAACCCTGCTTGGAAACTTAGAGGGTCTTGCTAATCGTGGTTATACCGATGGCTTTTATGAGCGTCATCACGATAAAGAGTATCAGCTCTACATGAGAGGCCACTCTCTTTCCGGCAGAAGTTTGTATGTTGGTGAAACGCTGGATATAGACCCCGCATCTGGTCGAGTCAAAGTGGATGTTAAGAATCGTTTCTCAGTTGGCGACAAGATTGAAATCATTGAGCCACAAGGTAACAAGGATTTAGTCCTGGAGAAGATGTGGAATATGAGCGGTGAACCGATAGATGTAGCACCAGGTTCAGGACATTTTGTTTGGCTTGAATTGCCGATGCAAAGCAAGCATGCATTTATTGCGCGTTACACCCATGAGCCTGCGCCTGCAGAAGCTTGCTCCTCTTGCAGCGAATAGTTATCCCCCCCCCCAATTACCCAAAGAATGCCTGAATGACTGACACCTCCGCACCCAATAACCAAGCTCATGGACTGAAAGACAAAGTCAAAGAAGAATTTAAAAAGGCTTTTGCTCTGACGCTCTACTTTGGCTCTTGGTTTTGCGCAATTGCATTCTTGGCAGCCACCGCACTTGAAGAAAGACCTATCCCGCTTTCTATTTTTGGATTTGCGTTGATTAAAGCAGGTATCTCAGCGAAGTTTATGCTGATAGCCCAAGCTGCTTACCCAATTAAAATCAGCAAAGAGCATGGCATTGTTAAGTCTCTCTTTAACGAGTCATTGGTTTACATCGTCATCGTGCTTGCCTTGAATTATTTAGAAGCTGGGCTGCATGGCTTGATTGATGGCAAAGAATTTATTGCATCTATGGGCGCTTTTGGACAGGGAGAGCCTTTGCGTATCTTGGCTTTATCGATCGTCTACTGGTTAATCGTCTGGCCCTATTTAATTTTTATGGGTATCAATCAGGCGCTAGGCAACACAGCCACACTCGCCATCCTATTTGGCTCTAAAAAGTAATTACTAGCTGTGAGAATTTTTTGGCTTTGCCTGCTGTTAATGCTTTCCGGGCAATTGCATGCCCAAGAAATCGAAGCGCGTCTTTACTCAAATGCACCCATTGGGATGAACTTTGCCACCGGTGGTATTGCACAAGCCAAAAGCGGTTCCTACAAATTAACTACAGAAGCAGTTAGCCTTACGCATGTCTTAGATGTTGCCGGTCAGTCTGGACGTCTTAGCTTATTACTACCTTACGCAGAACTCTCTGGTACGGGCACGGTAGGTGGCCAAACCTTTAACGCATCCTCAGAAGGTATGTCTGATCCCGTGATCAAAGCCTCAGCAAATCTGTATGGTGCTCCCGCCTTGAGTTTGGATGATTTTAAAAACTACAAACAGGATTTAATTATTGGTGCCAGCATTGCAGCTTCGGTTCCTTGGGGCAAGTACAACAGCGAGCAAATGGTGAACGTTGGTGCCAATCGTTGGTTTATTCAGCCAGGACTTGGTGCATCAAAGGCAATTGGACCATGGCGTCTTGAGTTAGCCGGCATGGCCACCATCTATACCAATAACAATAGTTTCATGGGTAGTAATACCTTGTCCCAAAACCCAATTTACTCTGGCCAAACACACGTCATTTATTACTTTGCCAATACCGCTTGGATTTCTGCGGATGCAACCTATTACACGGGCGGCCAATCCTACCTCAACGGACTTCCTGTCAGCGGGCCCCAGGAAAACTGGCGCTACGGTAGTACATTCTCTTATCCCATTAATAAAAACAACTCCGTTCGGTTAACAGCTAGTACTGGTGGGTATTCCCGCACCAATAACAGTTATGACCTGTATGGCATATCCTGGCAATATCGCTGGGGTGGCGGCTTATAGGCAAACCTATAAGTAAGCCTATAGGTAAATTTACTGTTGGGTAGCTACAATTACCCAAATACGCATTTCATAAAACATAAAACAAACGAGACATCTATGAGTTCCAAGCCAAAAGATCCTGCTGAAAGTGGTTTACGCAAAGGTTTAACCAGTTACGGCGACAAAGGATTTTCCTTATTTTTACGCAAGGCATTTATTAAAGGCGCTGGCTATACCAATAGCGCATTAGATCGCCCTGTTATCGGCATCATCAATACTGGTAGCGCCTACAACCCCTGCCATGGCAATATGCCGCAACTTCTTGAGGCAGTAAAACGTGGCGTGATGTTGGCTGGCGGTCTTCCAATGGAATTTCCAACAATCTCGATTCATGAGAGTTTTGCTGCTCCAACAAGTATGTACTTGCGTAATCTGATGTCTATGGATACAGAAGAAATGTTGCGTGCACAACCTATGGATGCAGTCGTCATGATTGGTGGTTGCGATAAAACAGTTCCAGCCCAAATGATGGGTGCAGCTTCTGCAGGATTACCGGCTATTCAATTGATTACCGGCTCCATGCTGACCGGCTCTCATCGCAGTGAGCGCGTTGGTGCATGTACTGACTGCCGTCGTTACTGGGGCAAATTCCGCGCCGGTGAAATCGACGAAGTTGAAAAAGATGAAGTGAATGATCAACTGGTTGCCAGCGTAGGAACCTGCTCTGTCATGGGCACAGCCAGCACCATGGCCTGTATCTCTGAAGCCTTGGGTATGACGGTGCCTGGTGGCGCAACGCCTCCCGCTGTTACTGCTGACCGCATTCGCGTTGCCGAAGAAACCGGTACTTGTGCAGTTAAGATGGCTAAAGAAGGTTTAACCATTGATAAAGTCCTAACAGCAGATGCATTTGAAAACGCTATGCGTGTATTGCTTGCTATTGGTGGATCAACCAATGGCATTGTGCACTTGGCAGCTATCGCTGGACGCATGGGTCTTGAAATTGATTTAGATGCCTTAGACAAAATGGGTGATGAGACTCCTGTATTGGTTGATCTCAAACCATCCGGTGATCACTACATGGAAAACTTCCATGATGCTGGCGGCATGACTACCCTACTACGCGAACTGAAGCCACTTCTCAAACTGAATGCCATGACAGTCTCTGGCAGAACACTTGGTGAAGAAATTGATGCAGCAGCTCCTAGCTTTAAACAAGATGTTGTGCGGCCTTTTGATAAACCCATTTATCCGCGTGGCAGCATTGCCGTACTTCACGGCAATCTGGCTCCAGGTGGCGCCATCATTAAACAGTCCGCTGCTAATGAAAAGCTGATGGAGCACGAAGGTCGCGCAGTAGTCTTTGAAGATGCCGCCGATCTTGCCAACCGAATTGATAGCCCTGACTTAGATGTCCATGCAGAAGATATCTTGGTCTTAAAAAATATTGGCCCTAAGGGTGCGCCAGGCATGCCTGAGGCAGGATACATTCCTATTCCGATGAAGCTGGCACGCGCTGGTGTAAAAGATATCGTGCGCATCTCCGATGGCCGCATGAGTGGCACTGCATTCGGAACGATTGTTTTGCATGTCACCCCAGAATCCGCTATCGGCGGTCCACTAGCCCAAGTACGCAATGGTGATCGCATTCGTCTGAGCGTAAAGAATCGTGAGATTAGCTTATTAATTTCAGATGCTGAGCTGGCTCAGCGTATGAAAGATAATCCAATCACTTCACCAACCGCTGAACGCGGCTACAAGAAGCTATTCTTAGATACGGTTACCCAAGCTGATCAAGGCGTTGACTTTGATTTCTTGAGAGCCGCAAAGATGGTGGGTAAGACACCAAGCAAGTGATTTTTTGCTTAGAGGTTTCTGAGTTCGCGCCTAAGGATCTTCCCAACATTCGATTTGGGTAGGTCATGCACGAAGATGACTTTTCTTGGGCGCTTGTAGCTGGTGAGATGCTCTTTGCAGTATTGCAAAACATCTGCCTCAGTAATGTGATGATTTGATCTCACTACAAACGCTTTCACAATCTCACCTAACTTGCGATGTGGTGCACCGATCACTGCGCATTCTTTAATGCCTGGCATCTGCACAATTACATCCTCAACATCATTCGGAAATACTTTAAACCCCGCGACCACAATCATGTCTTTTTTGCGGTCAACAATTTGCACATACCCTTCGGAAGTTATAAGACCAATATCACCGGACTTAAAGTAGCCATCAGCGGTCATACAGTGACGCGTTTCTTCCGGCTTATTCCAGTAACCCGCCATAACCTGCGGACCCTTAATACAAATCTCTCCGGGCGATCCATGTGGCAATACCACCTCGTCGTCATCCAGAATCACGACATCTGTTCCGGGTACTGGTGAGCCAATATGGCCTGTGAAATGTTTCTCAAGCGGGCTATTAACGCAAACCACTGGGGACGTTTCTGAAAGACCGTAACCTTGTGCAATCGGCACACCTGTAATAGCTTGCCAGTGGTCGGCAGTTTTCTGATGAACGGCCATTCCGCCGCCAATCGTGACAAGTAAATTGGGTAGCTTGACCTGCTTAAATTCAGGACGATGAATTAAGGCATGGAACAAAGTATTCACACCTGGGAAAATATGAATATTGGGGTGCTTTATCAACATTTTGATAAAGCCTGTGATGTCCCTTGGATTAGCTACCAAGATTAAAAGGCCGCCTTTAGCAATACCTAAAAAGGCACATGCTGTTAACGCAAAAATATGGGTTAAGGGTAAGGCACACAAAAATACCAACTGCTCATCGCGCTGGTGCTTGAGGCCGGGAGTGAGCCAAGACTCAATTTGCATCACATTAGAAAGAATATTTCGGTGTAACAGGACCGCCCCTTTGGATACGCCCGTAGTACCGCCGGTATATTGCAAAAAGGCAATGTCATCTAAACCGATCTGAGGCTTATCAAATACATGACTGCTGCCAATCTGCAGAGCCTCCTTAAAGGCAATATGGGGGAAGTCCCAGGGTGGGATCATTTTTTTGATATTACGAGCCACCCAATTGATGAGATGCCCCTTCATCCCAAGCAGCTCGCCTGGACTACTAACAATCACTTGCTTTATTGATGGCTGAGGAGGAATTTGCTGATAGGTCGCAGCAAAATTTTCCATCAGCACTAAGACCGATGCGCCACTGTCGTTAATTTGCAGCTCTAGCTCTCTTGCCGTGTAAAGCGGATTGACGTTAACCACTACGTAACCAGCGCGCAGAGTCCCAATCATGGCAATGACGTACTCCACAACATTCGGATACATCAGAGCAACACGTGCGCCCTTCTCTAGACCTAAGGTCTGCAGATAGGCGGCAAAGTCTTTGGAGAGTCGATCGATCTGACTATAGGAAAAGAACTTTCCCATTGACTCAACGGCCTTGCGATTTCCAAAGCGATCAAAACACTCATCTAAAAATTCCGCCAATGAATCATATGGCAAGGGGCCAATGTCAGCAGGAACACCGGCAGGGTAATTTTTAAGCCAAGGTTTTTCAGAGTTCATGATGAGCGTAGGCTTCTTAACTGAGAACTTGCTTTAATTCTTGCAAAAAGAGGTCTTGGCCATGATTGACCTTTTCTTGCCAATCGTTGCCTGAGTTTTCATTTGCATCATCAGTAATGTATTTGTATGCAGTCCATGGAATATCGTGATGATGGGCAGAAGCTGCAATTGCAAATAATTCCATATCTACTATGTCTACACCCTGACTATGCAGCCAGGGATCATGCGCAGTGACGAAACTGTCACCAGATCCACAAAGATATTTACCGCTAGAGCGATATTCATGAGGTCTTTCGCAAAATGGCGTCATGCCACGGGGTGCCAAAGGTTCTGTGTGCATATCTCGCTGAATCACTTTTGCAATCGATAGCAATCCATGCAAAGATGGATTGACCTTGCCGGCAGTACCAAAGTTCAAAATCTGTTTTGGAGCGAATTGGTGGATTGCCTTAACCGTAGTTAATGTCGCATTGATTTTGCCGATTCCTGAATAGACGATCTCTATCCCTGTAGGCAGGGCTTCACGCTTGAGTTCAGACTCCAATGCCGTGATAATTAGTAGATTCGTATTCATAAACCCAAAGCCCTATAACTCCATCGCCGCTATTAATGAATTTACTAGATTATCTACCTGGAGTGCCCGACTTTCCGAAACCCGGAATTCTGTTTAGGGACATCTCCCCATTATTGGCACATCCAGCCGCTTTCAGAGAGGCTATTGCGCAATTGGAGGTCCTGGCCCAAGCGTTTGATTACACCCACATCCTAGGCATCGAATCCCGTGGTTTTATCTTTGGCTCCGCCCTAGCGCATCACACCCACAAAGGTTTGGTTTTGGCTAGAAAGCCTAATAAATTGCCACTAGCAAGTCATCGTGAATCCTATGGGCTGGAATATGGCTCTGACTCACTGGAATTTCAGCAGTCTAGCCTTCCAAAGCATGCAAAAGTTTTACTGTTAGATGATGTCCTGGCTACAGGAGGAACGCTTTTTGCGGCCGATAAATTAGTGCGTAGCGCTGGTTTTACAGTGTGTGGTGCCATCACCCTTTTAGAAATTTCTGCACTAAACGGCAGCACCCTACTTTCTCAAAATGGAATTGCCAACAAATCGGTTTTAGTTAGCTAGTTTATTCATCGGCTAGCATTGAATTTCTAAACGAGCTTTTTGGCGCTCTTAAATAACTTTACAACGCCCCAGCCTACTGCAAGAACCTTACTAGCTAACTTGGGCTTGTAATGCGCTAAAGCTGCAAATGCACTGGTCCACAAAATGGGATTGGATTGCAGGAAACGATAGGCATCTACACCCTTATCCGCCCATGAGAGCGGCTTCTCCCAAGGCTCAAAATGTTCAGCAAATTCTTTACGCTCCCGTTCAGCCTGGGCCATGAGGGCATGGCGACGCTGTTCAAGGGCCTTTAATTTAGAACTCATTTGCTGAGCTCTTCGCGATCTTTAGAGAGCTCTGCAATGGAAGCTTCAAATAGTCTTGGCATCTTACGCAAGGATTGCATGATCAATAACGCCAGAATGCAACCAATAGATAGAAACGCACCCGTTAGTAAGGCAAGCGCCATCATGCGATCTGTTTCCCAGCTATAAATCACAATAAACAGGGCCAACATAACCAGACCAAAGAATAAAAAGAATAAGGCACTGACAATCATCACTAGCAAACTAATAAATTTACTTCTAGCAATTTGTACATCGACCGATAAAAGCTCTAAACGCGTTTGCGCAATAGAGGCGCCTGTTGCAGCTAGCCCCTTAATTGAAGTCAGTAGATTTTCTTGAGTCATATTGAATTATTTGCGTCTAATAAAAAGGCCAATCAACAAACCTAGCCCTGCAGCAACGCCAACTGCTTCCCAAGGTTTGCGATGAACAAAGTCATCCGCACCTTGTGCTGCAGCTTTCGCTTTTTCTGCTAATTGCCCTTCTACACCAGAAAGACTCTCCTTCGCGCCCGCCAAGGTTTCAAGCGCCTTGGCGCGAATAGATCCTATGGCACCTTCGTGTTGACCCTCGGTAGCATGAATCAATGCCTCTGCATCAGCCATCAGCGCTTTAAATTCGCCAATGAGCTGATCTGCTCCAGTTGCAACAGCCTCGGGTGCGTGTGCATGCTCTAGCTTCTTACTTGTCATATAAATGAATTCCTGATGTGTACCAGCTTATTCTAAGCACTTCTTGCCTGAGCGCCTAGCAACAGCACAGTCATTCCAGCATTACCCTCTTTAAAGCGCTGGAGGTAACGCTTTAGACTTGGTCTTCTTTTCAGTAATGCGTGATAGGCAGGACTTCCAAAGGGCACACTTTCCCCAAAGTAATACTCCTCAACACGGTCGGAATATCGGTTATTTTCAAGCGCATCATGAATAGCCCATTTAATGCGACCGCCCTCACCGCTTGCTCCATACCCATGAATTAAGACAATTGCCTTAACTCCAACCTCAACGGACTTGCGTAAATAATCCGTTAACCGCTCCAAGGCTTCCTCTACGTATGGACCATCCTGTTTGATATTGATTTCAACAGTATCGGAAGTCAGGATCGGTATCTGCTCAGAACCGCAATGCGGGCACTGATTAAACAATGCCCGCGCGTTTCCACAATCAGGACACTCAGCGGTATAAGCCACCTCTTATGAACTTTGCATGATTAGGAGCAGTATTTGCCCTCTAAAGTTGCTACATCTGTTGATTTGTCGTCAACCATGAGGTTCAAAGCCTTTTGTGCTACTTCGCGATTTTCTTGAGTCTTTAAGTGCGTATTAATCAAACTCGCCACATCCTTTCTGATCGACGTATTACCGTAACGCAATCCCTTCAAGGTAGACACTGCTTCAGCAGAAATCTTGCACTGCTGATTTACCAACTCAGAAGAATCTGACGGCTTTGTATTTGCATAAGCAAATGCAGCAACGGAGATTGATACGGCTGCTAATAGAGTCTTTTTCATCTTAGTTCCTTATTTTGTGACCACACGTTGGACAACAACCCACTTCTCTAGCTCTTGTTTTTCTAAGAGCGGCATACACACTGGACTCTGAAATCTCCATCTTTCTGGCTGCTTGAGCTGCAGTCATGCCTTTACCTACCCATTCCAAGGCTTGATGCGTTTTCGGTATCTGTTTCTTCATTTCATCTCCCAGTTCCAACACTATACCACTGAAGTTGTGAAGTTGTGAAGTTTATTTATCTAGGACTTATACCTAGGCGGTTTGACCTTTAAGGCTTAAGGAAATTCGAGAGTTATCAGATGGCGGCTAAGTACGCGCCTAGGGAGCTTTGGTGTTATAAATACTGAATCAATAAGAAAACTGGGGCTAAAAACAGCACCCAAAATATGGAGGAGCACCATGTCTTTACATTTCACGCCTAAAAAGGGTCTGTTAAGTCTTTTAACCATTTTGGCTACAGCGTTGGCAATGCCAGCAGCTGCGCAACCATCATCAACCTGGCCCACTAAACCCATCAAGATCATCGTGGGTTACTCCGCTGGCGGAGCAACCGATGTTCTGGCTCGTCTCGTGTCTGTGAGCATGAGCAATACACTGGGTCAATCGATCGTTGTTGAAAATCGTCCAGGAGCAAATAGCAACGTAGGCGCAGAAATTGTGGCGCGCTCACCTGCTGACGGATATACGCTTTACGCTTTCTCCATTGCCAATACTATTAATGCAACGCTCTATCCCAAGCTTGGCTACGATCCTATTAAAGATTTTGAGCCTATCGGCATGATTGCTAAGATTCCAAATATTTTGGTAGTGAACCCAAACCTGCCAGTGAAAACAGTGGCTGATTATGTGCGTTATGCCAAAGATTCAAAGGATGGCGTTACATTTGCCTCCTCAGGTAGCGGCTCATCCATTCACCTTTCCGGTGAAATGTTCAAAATGCAAGCCAAGATTCAAATGCTGCATATTCCTTACAAAGGCAGCGCTCCAGCAGTAACGGATTTACTTGGCGGCCAAGTAGAGTCCATGTTCGATAACGCACCATCCGCCCTACCCCATATCAAGGCAGGCAAGCTTCGCCCGATTGCAGTCACTAGCGCTCAACGTTCACCATTCTTGCCAGACGTCCCTACAATTGCTGAATCCGGCTACCCAGGTTTTGATGTGCAATCTTGGTTTGCACTGGTTGCGCCAGCGGGCACTCCAAAAACGATCATCATGCATTTGAATTCAGCCCTAAACAAGGCGTTGAATTCACCTGAAGTTCGCCAGCGCATGCAAGAATTAGCTGCTACACCTGAACCTGGTTCACCAGAAAAGATGGCGGCCTTTGAAAATGCCGAAGTAAAGCGTTGGCGTGAAGTCGTTAAAGAATCCGGTGCTAAAGCTGAATAATTTCCATCAGCAGCACTAGTTAATAGGATTAATAACAAATATGTTTCCCATCGATTTCTTCTGGAGGGCTGTCCAACGTTGGCCTGATCGGGTTGCCATTGATACACCGAATGGTCCAATTCATTACGCGACCTTGGCACAGCGCGTTAAGGCGCTGGCAGCAGGCCTTACTGCAATTGACCCCACCCTTCAAAGCCGAGTAGCCATTTGTGCGGGAAATAGCGCAGATCACATTATTGCTTTACTAGCTATTCTGGCCTGTGGCAAAACATGGGTTCCACTGAATCCAAAGAGCACTCACCCAGAAATTCAACGCATCATTAATGTGACTGAGCCCTCCATTGTGATTTTGGATGCTAGTAATCAGGATTTGCTCAAGGGTGCGCCAGGCACTTGGATTTACACAGGCGTAGATTCTGACGCCCATGCTCAAAGCATGGATGCGTTAATGCAAGCGCACGCCAATGCAGAGCAACCCTCTTTCGAGTTGCCCTTAGATGCGATTCAGGCAATTAAATTTACCGGTGGTACAACAGGTGCGCCTAAAGGTGTAATGCAACCTTATCGCGCATGGATGGCAAATATCAGCAATCAAATCCAAGTATGGGGCTTTGATGAGCACGAACGTTATGTAGTGGCTGCGCCTATTACCCACGGAACATCTACCTACATTGTGCCAATACTGGCTCAGGGCGGCTGTCACGTCATCCTCGATGGCGCAGGAGCTGAGGTAGTGAGAACCGCCTTCCGCGAGCGTGGAGGTACCGTCTGCTTTATGCCGCCTACTTTGATTTATATGTTGATGGCACTACCCAATGCTTCTCGCAAAGATTTTCCAAAACTACGCAGACTCATTTACGGTGGCGCACCAATGCCACCGGAGCAGGTTCGCAAAGCTCGTGATTTCTTTGGACCTGTATTAGGCACAACCTATGGTCAAACTGAAGCGCCGCAAATTTTGACAGTCATGCGTCCAGAGGATTTTGAAGATCCCAATAACTGGGCGGCTGTTGGTAGAGCAACCTGGTTTAGTGATGTCGCCATCATGTCACCCGAAGGCAAACTTCTGCCGACTGGGGAAATTGGTGAAGTCGTTGCCCGTGGCGATTTATTGATGAATGGTTACTGGCGCATGCCCGAGAAAACTGCTGAAACTATCATCGATGGCTGGCTCCATACTGGTGATCGCGGACTGATTGATGAGCGCGGCTTTCTGTATCTCAAGGATCGCTTGAAAGACATTGTGATTACCGGCGGCTTTAATGTTTATCCAGTTGATGTGGAGAATGCCTTAAGTCAACACCCTGCTGTCCATGAATGCCTGGTCTTTGGTCTTCCTGATGAAAAGTGGGGAGAAACCGTCCAGGCCGCTGTGCAATTACATCCTGGGCAAAAAGTAGGAGAAGCCGAGCTAGTTGCTTTTGTTCGCAACCTCTTGGGTCCAGTACAGACACCAAAACATATTCACTTTTACGATAGCTTGCCACGCTCCAATGTGGGTAAGCTACTCAAAAGCGCTGTTATCCAAAAACTTCAAACACCAACTGCGATTTCATAAGTACAAAATGACCGATAAAAAAACTCCTATCACTGGACTCTGTACACACACCCTCACTAGTCTGCATTACCGTGATGCAGATTTAGTAGAAGATCTGATGGGTAAAAAAACGTTTACCGAAGTAATGCTGATGCAGATTCTTGGTAGAGAGCCTCGTGGTGTTGATATTCGCATTACGGATGTTGTATTAATTGTGCTGATGGAGCATGGCTTAACGCCCAGCGCCATTGCAACCCGCCTGATCTATATGAGCGCCCCCGAGAATCTACAAGGCGCGGTGTCAGCAGGCTTGCTTGCTGTTGGCAGTTCATTTATTGGCACGATGGAAAACTGCTCCGCGCTACTTGATCGCATCATTGCAGCCAAAGATCAATACGCAGAAGCACTCTCGATTGCCCAACACTACAAGAGCATTAAGGCGGCGGTTCCAGGCTTTGGTCATCACCTCCATAAGCCAGTAGATCCGCGTGCTTACAAGTTATTAGATATGGGCCGCGCTGAAAAAGAACTCAAAGGCGACCATATCCGAGCGCTGGAGACTCTATCTAAAGCAGTGGATGAGGTTGCTGGCCGCCCTATCACCATCAACGCCACAGGTGCTGTAGCAGCACTTTTGGGCGAAATTGGGATTCCAACAGCTGTGATGCGTGGCTTTGCGGTCATTTCCAGATCCGCCGGCTTGGTTGCACACATTGTTGAAGAGCAACAAAGCCCTTCCGGAAGATTTATTTGGGATACCGTTGAGCATGCCATTCCGTTTGTTGACGGCGCCAATAAGATTGGCTAATGATGAGTAACCAGAACAACTCAATTACCAAGGAAGCGGTTCTAGTTACCGGCGGTAGCCGTGGGATTGGACGCGCTATTGTTGAGCGTCTAATGGCCGATGGTATGCATGTCATTAACTTTGATAGAGTGCCGCCTTTAGCGGTTGCTGCTGATGAAAGCTATTTTCAAGTCGACGTGTCCGAGGAAAAAGGCTTACGCTCCGCGCTTGCTGATACCGTTGCTAAATTTAATATCACACGCTTAGTCAATAACGCCGGCATTGTTCGTCCTGCCAATATTGATAAAACGACCACCGAAGATCTTCACGCGGTGATGAGTGTCAATATTGCGGCGGCCATTATTTGTGTACAAGCCCTACTACCCACCATGCGGTCCGCTCATTTTGGTCGCATTGTGAATATCGCTAGTCGTGCAGCCTTAGGCAAGGAAGAACGCATTGTTTATGCCACTACTAAAGCGGGCTTACTTGGATTAACCAGAACCCTTGCACTGGAATTGGCTTCAGATGGCATTACCGTAAATGCTATTGGCCCAGGCCCTATTGCTACTGAATTATTTCAGAGCGCCAACCCTCCAGGCGCCCCTGCTACTCAACGCATTTTAGATAGCGTACCTCTTGGCCGTATTGGACAACCCGAGGAAGTGGCTCATCTAGTTGCCTCCTTGCTCGATAGTCGGGCTGGCTTTACTACTGGTCAAGTAGTTTATGTTTGCGGTGGCATGACAGTAGGCTTAAGTCAGTAAATGAACTTAACTCCACCACCACCAGGATTGCCAACAGACCTTACTGGTCGCGTGATATTTGTTTCTGGTGGCGGATCAGCCGGACCTGGCTGGAGTATTGGCAGAGCCTCTTGCGTGACCTACGCCCGTTTAGGCGCCAAGGTTTGCGTAGTCGATAGAGATGCCACCTCCGCAGAAGAAACCACTAAGATCATTCACGATGAAGGTGGCATTGCCCATACTTTTATTGGCGATGTTTCTGAAGAAGAGGATGTCAAACGACTCTTTAGTGAAGCGCGTAAACATTTTGGCCCAATCGATGTTCTGCACCACAATGTTGGCATTGGTAAAGTTGGTGGCCCAATGGAAACCAGTGCAGACGATTTTGATCGCATTCACAAAGTCAATGTGCGTAGCTTATTGTTAGCAGCACAAGAAGTCTTGCCTGAAATGGTTGCACGTGGCAAAGGCAACATCATTGCCATTTCTTCGGTGGCTGGGATGCGATATTTGGGATACCCCCATCTTGCCTATAGCGTCACCAAAGCCGCTAATACACAATTTATTCGCATGATTGCCCAACAATACGCAGACAAAGGCATTCGGGCCAATACCATTGTCCCCGGCCTTATTGATACCCCTCGTATTGCCCATACGGTAGCCAAGATGTTCGCTGAAAACGACCTGGACGAGGCTCGTGCAGCGCGCGATCGACAGGTACCCCTAGGACGCTCAGGATCAGCCTGGGATATCGCCTATGCCTGCGCCTTCCTGGTCTCCGATGCTGCCGCTTATGTCACCGGAACAGAGCTGGTTGTAGATGGCGGCCTTACCGGCAAATACGTCTAAGCATTAAAAGCAGGCTCCCAAGCAAGGGATAGTATGATTTGGTGATTCTTTAGGAGTTTTATATGCAACGAATCATCTGTCGAATTGCTCTATTGTTAGCGGTAAGCGTTAGCCTAATCGCATGTAATCACAACGACAAAAAAATTAGCGGCTGGGAAATCAATGATGTGTATCACTCAACTATCATTACTCCGAACGCCATCACAGGCAGCAAAACCTTTCAAGGCCCTCCAATCAACACCATGGATGAAGCCAATACTTATGAAATGTTTGGCTTAAAGGCAGAACAATCAAAGCAAGGTGTTAAGTCTTATGAACTCGTTGCCCAGTTAACGTATTTTTCACAATGGCGTTATTACGATTCAGCATCCCAAGAAGGATCCCCTGCCAATGCATTTAAAGTGATAGGCAGAGAAGCTGGCGCCTGCGGTGAGAGAGGTTGCATCTTTAGAGAAGTGCTTTCTATTTCCCTACCAGAGGCATTTTTAAAAGATCGTCAGAGTAAAGGTTTTATTGTTACCATCTCTTCTAAGTCAGGAATCAAGACTGAGCTGTATGTACCACCTCAATATATTCAGGGCTATATGCAGGCTGTAAACGGCTCTAAGTAAGCCAGTTGCTTCAATAAATAAGCCACCCAAGGGTGGCTTATTTCATTTGGGGCTCTGAATATTAGTCTTCAGAAATATTCTTTTCCTTAATGATCTTGGCCCAAGTGGCAGATTCTTTTTGCATAAACTTCGCCAACTCTTCTCTGCTCATCGGTGCGGGGCTAAAGTTGTGTTCACCCAATGCAGCAATCACCTCTTTATCTTTTAAAGTTTTCACCAAGGCTTTATTCCAGCCATCTAAGATGGGGACTGGCGTTTTGCCTGGAGCCATAAAGGAATACCAATTGGTGGAATCAAATCCTGGGTAACCAGATTCCGCAATCGTTGGTACCTTAGGATAAAAAGGTGAACGTTTTGCACTCGTTACTGCCAGCGGAATTAATTTACCTTCTTTAATGAATGGGCCTGCTGTAGATGGTGAGGCATAGAACGAAGATACCCTACCTGCCAATAGATCAATCATTGCAGGGTTGCCGCCCTTGTATGGGACATGCACAACATCAATACCAGCAACGTTATTAAAGAGCTCGCCCTGCAAGTGTGATGCAGCACCATTACCCGTGGAGGCAAAAGTTAATTTACCTGGCTCTTTTTTTGCAAGGGCAACATACTCTTTTAAATTCTTAACACCCAAAGAAGTTGGTACCACCAAAATATTAGGGAACATCAAGCCCATGGTGAGTGGCGCTAAATCCTTAAATGGATCATAGGAAACCTTCATCATGTGTGGCGCAATTGTTAATGGGCCAATAGATCCAAGCAAGATCATCGATCCATCAAGAGGCCCATTAGCCACTGCAGCGTGTGCAATGTTACCGCCTGCGCCTGGCTTGTTATCCACAACTACCGCTTGGCCAATGTTCTCTCCAAGTTTTTTAGCAATCACACGGGCAGCGGTATCAGCCGATCCACCAGCCGCAAAACCAACCACCATGGTGACGGTTTTTTTCGGAGGAAATTCTTGAGCATGCAGAATGCTTGGCAAAATGAATAGGAGTAATGCCGATTGAAATAATTTCTTGAGCTTAAACATACATTCTTTCTGATTAAATTACCAAGGCAAGACAGGCAGTATAGGCTTGAGGCCTGCCTTCTGAATGGATGGAGCGGCTTTAGGGGACGCTAAAAATGCGATTAAATCCCTTGAGGCATTCAGGTTAGCAACATTGTTGGTGATTCCAGCTGAAAACAGCACTGTCTTTTGAGCTTCAGGTGGAAGCTCGCCAATAAAGTCAACGCCAGGAATGGGAAGTAGCTCACTAACTTGCTGAAAGCCTAGATCAGCATCACCCCTAGCCACTACTGAAGCAACGCGTTCGCTATAAATCTTTCTCGCAGTTTTATCCATTTGCTCAGAGATACCCATTTTTGGGAATAACTCTGTTGATAAATACACGCCGCTAGCACTTGCTGAATACGCAACTGATTTTGCATTGAGTAAGGCGGATTTCAGTCCGGCCATGGTACTGATATCAGGTTTAGGCGCTCCGGCCTTTACTACCGCACCCATCACTGAGGCAACCAAGTCAACACGTGTACCTGGTTGCACTGCTCCACTCTTGATAAATCCATCTAAAGCTGGCGATGCCAAAATGAGCACATCAAACTTTTCATCTCTGGCCAATCTTGATGGAATTGAATCCGGTGCTGCGCCCATCGATGAGCCATAAGAAATGATGACTTTATTAGGCGATTGCTTCTCATACTCAGGCACCAAGGTTTTAAGTGCTTCCGCAAATGCACCAGAGGTAATCACTTGAATATCAGCAGCTAAAGTATTGCCCGCAAGAAAAAGGCCAACAACGAGAGCGAGGATGTTTTTGATTACGAGGGTCATGGCGATAACTTTACCCCAACCATATATCGGCTGCTTATCTGCTGATACAGATTGAGATGTCTGCGGATGAGACTAGCCCTAAAAACAAAAAACCCAGCAATTCATCGAATTATCTGGGTTTATTTGAAAGTACTGGCGGAGACGAGAGGATTCGAACCTCCGATCAGAGTTTTAGCCCCGATGCTCCCTTAGCAGGGGAGTGCCTTCGACCAGCTCGGCCACGTCTCCGTACTTTCTTACTACCTTTTTACTGCTATTGCGCCCAACAGTTTAACGGATAACCGCTTCTGAGGGGTTTTATTGCCCTTTTACTTATGGTCTAGCTCAAATGCCTTATGCAAGGCACGGACAGCCAATTCCATGTATTTCTCATCAATCACTACAGAAATCTTGATTTCACTAGTAGAGATCATGAGGATGTTGATACCCTCTTCTGACAATGTACGGAACATTTTGCTAGCGATGCCAACGTGGGAACGCATACCTACGCCAACCACTGAAACCTTAGATACCTTTGGATCGCCAGAGATTTCTTTTGCTTCAATGTGCGCTTGAACAGTATTTTTCAAAATGTCCAAGGCCTTTTGGTAGTCGGCGCGTGGCACTGTAAATGTAAAGTCGGTCTTACCTTCTACAGATTGATTCTGAATAATGATGTCCACATCAATATTGGCATCCGCAATCGGACCCAAAATTTGATAGGCAATACCTGGACGATCAGGAACTCCAAGAACGGTAATCTTCGCTTCATCACGCGCAAAGGCGATGCCGGAAATAACTGCGGCTTCCATAGTGCTGTCCTCTTCAAATGTAATCAAGGTGCCCGAGCTCATCTCATCAGCAAGGGGCATCAATGGGTCTGTCAAGGAAGACAGAACCCGGGTTTTAACTTTGTACTTACCAGCAAACTCAACAGAACGAATTTGCAATACTTTTGATCCAAGACTGGCCATTTCCAGCATCTCTTCAAAGGTAATCTTGTCTAAACGACGTGCATCTTCGCAAACGCGTGGGTCGGTCGTGTAAACACCGTCAACGTCGGTATAGATCAAGCACTCGTCCGCTTTTAGTGCAGCAGCCATTGCTACCGCAGAAGTATCAGAACCGCCGCGACCTAGTGTGGTGATGTTGCCATTAGGATCAACACCTTGGAAACCCGTTACCACTACAGCGCGACCAGCATTTAAATCAGCCAAGATCTTTTTGTCATCAATGCTTTTAATACGTGCTTTAGTAAATGCGGAGTCTGTATGAACGGTAACTTGCCAACCTGCGTAGCTAACCGCATCAATACCTTCGCGCATTAATGCAAGCGCCAACAAACCAGAACTGACTTGTTCGCCGGTAGAAGCGATTTGGTCCAACTCACGTGGATTAGCTTCTGGATTAATTTCTTTTGCCAAGCCAAGCAGGCGATTAGTTTCACCCGACATTGCAGAGGGAACTACGACCACTTGGTGGCCTGCACGCATCCATTTAGCAACGCGTTTGGCAACATTGGCAATGCGCTCTACTGAGCCCATTGAGGTGCCACCATATTTATGAACGATAAGAGCCATAAAAACCGTCTATTTAACTATCTGTGACAGGGAAATTGCTCCCTGAGGATCTAAAAAGGGCTTATTTTACAGGGTTTTGTAGCCATTCCGGCGCTACCCGCTTGCCAGCGGTTTTTAGGTGCGGGTAACTTACCCCAATACCCGCTACAGCGATCAAATCGCCGTTGATATATAGCAATGGTGCTTGGCGCTGCCATGGCGGCACATCAGCCTCCTGAAAGAGGTTTTTGAGTGTTCTACGAGGGCTATTGGGCTTAATTTGAATCTTTTCCGAACCGGCCCTGGCTTTGCTGGTAATTAAGCCATTTTCGAGCGCTTCTTTGACCCAGCTCGCGGCAAGCCCAGGCTTTTTGCTGGCGCTTGGTACAGGTTTAAACACCCACTGACCAGCGCTACCTTGATCGGACTTTGAAATCTGCAACAGCCCTCTCCATAGACGAATAACGCAATCATCGTGCACCCATTGCAACTCAGCGCTGGCTTTTGCTTGGCTTAGGTCTCGCCACCATGCTTGTAGGCGCTCTTTCGAAGGCATGACAAGTTGATGCGATTGGAGCCAATAGCGTAGAAGATTATTGGCAGCTGGTAAATCTTGATTAGCTAAAGCCAATAGAGGCGCAACCTTAAGCTGATCTTTACTGAGAATGGCTTTTCCATCCTGCGCTGCCAAGCGATTCAATAGAGTTTGCGCTTCACCTAACAAGCCTGCGCTTCGCGCAAGATTTGCTAAAGCTTCTGGTTGAATCTTTTCCAGCTTGGGAATGACTTGCTTACGAATCGCATTGCGGCGATATTTCTCACTCTGATTGCTAGGGTCTTCAATCCATTTGAGCTTGTGCTCTTTTGCATAAGCCTCAAGCTCTAACTTGCTTTGCTCAAGCAGTGGACGCCATAAGGTAATATTTTTACCGTTATGCTCAAGTGCCCTACTGGTCGGCATACCAGACAGGCCCGCAACACCAGAGCCACGCAGCAGTTGTAGTAGCACGGTTTCGGCCTGGTCATTTTGATGATGCGCTAATAGCAGGTCTTCAATGCCATACTCTTCGCAAAGATCGGCCAACGCTTCATAGCGTCCCACTCTTGCTCTTGCCTCGACATTACCCTTCTCGCTTGGGTCGGCTAAATGGAGAAGACGAAAATCAAAATGAATCTTATATTTTTTACAAAGCTTCTCACAAAAGATAAGCCATTCATCTGCCTGCTTTTGCAAGCCATGATGAATATGAAAAGCGTAAATTTCAGTATTGTTTTTTTGGGCTTGCGCTTTGCAAACCGTATCAAGCAAAACAACCGAATCAAGGCCGCCACTCAAGGCGACCGCAATTCGTTTTGCCGACTTAGGACTTGGCTGTGATTTCCTTGAACTTGCCATAGCTCATCAAACGCTCATGACGACGTTCGAGTAATGCATCTACTTTCATGCCATCAAAGGTTTTTAGGGATTCAGCAAGTGCTTTACGCATATTGCTCATCATGCTTTCGTAATCACGATGGGCGCCGCCAATCGGTTCTGCCACGATCTTGTCAATCAAGCCCAGCGCTTTGAGGCGTTGCGCGGTTAAACCCAACTGCTCTGCAGCTTCAGAAGCCTTATCTGCAGTCTTCCAAAGGATGGATGCACAACCTTCTGGGGAGATCACGGAGTATGTTGAGTTTTGCAACATCAACACAACGTCACCCATAGCTATTGCTAAGGCACCACCAGAACCACCCTCACCAATAATGGTGGCGATGATTGGAACTTCTAATTCTGCTTGTACGTAAAGATTGCGCCCAATCGCCTCAGACTGATTGCGCTCTTCTGCATCGATACCTGGAAATGCGCCAGGTGTATCAACGAATGTAAATACTGGAATGCCAAACTTTTCTGCAAGGCGCATTAAGCGCATCGCTTTACGATAACCTTCTGGGCGACTCATGCCGAAGTTGCGTAATGCACGCTCTTTGGTATCGCGGCCCTTTTGATGACCAATCACCATACAAGGTTGACTGTCAAAACGGGCTAGCCCACCAATGATGGATTGATCGTCTGCAAAAGTGCGATCGCCATGGAGTTCATGAAAATCCGTAAACAAAGCACTTACATAATCTAATGTGTAAGGTCTTTGTGGATGACGTGCTACTTGGGACACCTGCCAAGGCGTTAAGTTTGCGTAGACGTCTTTTGTTAACTGCAGACTCTTTTCGGAAAGCGTCTTGAGCTCATCGGAAATATCTACCGATGACTCGTCTTGCACAAAACGCAGCTCTTCGATCTTTGTTTCTAATTCGGCGATTTGCTGCTCAAAATCCAGGAAAGTCGTTTTCATAGTCTGATTTTAATATTCAACCGGGATTGGGTCGATACTTCTCCACATATACCAGGTGGCAACCGTACGCCAAGGGGCCCAATTTGCTGCCACCTCACGGGCCTCATGACGGCTCACAGGCTCTCCGCTGAAGTAATTGAGAGAAATAGCCTTAATTAGACCAACATCGTCCAGCGGGAGGATATTAGGGCGAACCATATTAAAAATGAGGAACATTTCAGCCGTCCAGCGGCCAATTCCCCGAATTGAGCTCAATTCCTTGATAACACTCTCATCATCCATATCTTTCCACTGATTGGCGTGTAATCGACCTGAATCAAAATGATCAGCTAAATCGCGGATATATTCCACCTTACGACCTGACAATCCAGCGGCACGTAATTCTTCCACTGTCAGCGCTAGGATGTTCTTAGGGGTGACTTTCTTTTTGCTAGCAGCAACTACTCTGTTCCAAACAGATTGCGCAGCCGCTACTGAAATCTGCTGTCCCACAATCGCTCTTGCCAAAGTGTTAAATGGATCTCCGCGTGTTACCAAAAAACCCGATCCATATTTAGGAATGAGTTTTTTAAGAATGCGGTCTTGCTTCATCAATTCTTTACAAGCCTGCTCCCAATATTCCGGGGCGACTTCTTCAAGGATTGATTCAGATTTTTCTGTTTTTACTGATTTGTCTTTTACTACAGTCATTAAGCCCTACGCCATTCTGTTATGCCGCCTGGTTTATCTTCCAATACCACCCCTTGATCAAGAAGTGACTTACGAATGGCGTCAGCCTTAGCAAAATCTTTTGCTTGCTTAGCAGCCACACGTGCAGCGATGTGTTCTTCTATTTGTTCGTTACTAATGCCGTCCTGACCTTTTGAGCCCGCTTGTAAAAATGCTGTTGGGTCTCTTTGTAGGAAATTCAGCGCCACTCCCAAAGACTTCAAGTTGCTTGCCAACGCTTGCTTTTCTTCGCCTTGCGCACGGTTGACTTCGCTTGCCAAATCAAACAGGACAGCAATTGCCTCAGGGGTATTGAAATCATCATTCATGGCATCGGCAAAGCGCTTAGCCCATGGGTTATTTGGGTCTAGCTTCCCGGCTTGCGCATTTGGCGCTTGTGCCAAAGCCGTATAAAGCCTCGCTAAGCCTGAGCGCGCCTCTTCCAGCTGGGCATCGCTGTAATTAATAGGGCTACGGTAATGCGCTTTGAGCATAAAGAAGCGCAGCACTTCCGGATCAAAGCTTTTAAGTGCGTCACGAATTAAAAAGAAGTTTCCAAGAGACTTGGACATCTTCTCTTCATTCACGCGAATGTGTCCGTTATGCATCCAATAATTTACAAATGGAGCATCGTCATCTTTACGGTCTTGGCCATATAAGGCGCCTTCGCTTTGAGCAATTTCATTCTCATGATGCGGGAACTGTAAGTCAGCGCCGCCACCATGAATATCAAAATGCTCACCCAAGAGGTCGCAAGACATGGCTGAGCATTCGATATGCCAACCTGGACGGCCTTCGCCCCAAGGTGATTTCCAACGAGTATCTGTGGGCTCTTCTGGTTTAGCGCTCTTCCAGAGTACAAAGTCCAAGGGGTCACGCTTACCGCCAACGATAGCAACACGCTCACCGGCATTGAGCTCATCTAAGCTTTTGCCAGAGAGCTGACCATATCTTGGCAATAAACGAACGGCGAAGTTCACGTCGCCATCATCTGCTTGGTAAGCCAATTCGTTTTCAATGAGCTTGCCGATCATGCCTTGCATTTGAGTAATGTAATCAGTAGCGCGCGGCTCTTGATCTGGATGCATTAAACCTAACTCATCTGAATCAGCGTGCATGGCATCAATAAAGCGATTGGTTAATGCAGAAATCGGTTCGCCATTTTCAATTGCACGATTGATGATCTTGTCATCAATATCAGTGATATTGCGCACATAAATCACTTCATACCCACTAGCCCGCAACCATCGCACGACCATATCGAACACAATCATCACCCTGGCATGGCCGATATGGCAAAAGTCGTAAACCGTCATGCCGCATACATACATCTTTACCTTGCCCGGTTCGATGGGCTTAAAGACCTGTTTTGAGCGACTAAGGGTGTTATAGATTTGCAGCATAGGGCTATAAAGGTGGGGCAAGTAGCGCCAATTTGTTAGACTGAGCGCTGAGTATATCGAATGAGCCAGTTTTATACCCCTGCCCCTATGCCTGTAACCCTCCCAGCACCACGCCCAAACCTTTTTAAGCTTTCCCTAGCTACCTTTGCTATTTCCTTAGTAATGGGCTGCAGCACGACTGCGCAGCAGGTGGCAGACGCTGAAATTAAGGCCGTCAACAGCCAGGAACTCAAATGTGGGCCAAATTCTCCCTATCTAGGCTCTGGCAACCCGGGTGATGCACAAAAACTGACCACGGATGTGCCGTATAACCCTTCGAATCCAGAGCTATCTGAAACCGTTGCCTTACCGTTTCTATCCTTTCTCATTATTGAGCCCGACCCGGTCACCAAAAACGCCGTTCCGTCAGATGTTGAAAAGCTTGTTAAGGCACGCAAATTTCCAGAGGCCATTGAGCTGATAGATGCACACCTCAAGAAGACACCAAAGAATGTTCAGCTACGATTCTTGAGAGCTCGTTTACAAATTGAGATGAAAGAATACGGTCAAGCCAAGAAAACTTTGATCGTGATTACTCAGCAATTTCCTGAACTACCAGAGCCCTATAACAATCTTGCTGCTATCGCCGCCAATGAAGGCAAATGGATAGAGGCGCGTGATTATTTAGAGCTCGCCTTAAAACTACGCCCTAGCTACGCTGTTGCCTCTGCCAATTTAGGTGAAGTCTATGTTCGCCTTGGTGCGCAGGCTTATGAGGACGCATCTAAGTCGGCCCAACTGAATCAACGCCAGTATTCCAATAAGGCAAAAGCCTTAATGAGTCTCATCAAGACGCCTTCCAAAGATATCCCAACAAATACTCCATCCACTAACCTTCCAGAAAGTAGATCTCAATAATGTCTAAAGTACTTCTTAAAACCAATCATGGTGATATCACCTTAACTCTTGATGCTGCCAAGGCACCAAAGAGCGTTGCCAACTTTTTGCAATACGTCAAAAGTGGTCACTACGATGGCACGATCTTTCATCGTGTAATTAATAACTTCATGATTCAAGGCGGCGGCATGACTGCTGGCATGAAACAAAAGCCAACAGGCGATGAAATTGAAAACGAAGCAACTAACGGCTTAAAAAATGATCGTTACACAGTGGCAATGGCGCGCACTAGCGACCCCCACTCAGCAACAGCGCAATTCTTCATCAACGTGAATGACAATGACTTCTTAAACCATACCGCTCCAAATGCTCAAGGCTGGGGTTACGCCGTATTTGGCAAAGTGACTGATGGCATGGATGTTGTTGATGCAATTCGCAAAGTAAAAACTGGTAGCGCTGGCTTTCATCAAGACGTACCTGCAGAAGATGTTGTGATTGAGAAGGCCACTGTTCTCGAGGAATGATTCCGAAGCACTCGAGCGCCCTGCTCATATCCGATATACACCTGACGCCGTCAATGCCCTTGACGGCGCAGCGTTTTTTCGACTTCTGCGAAAAAGAGGCGCCCAAAGCTGAAGCGGTATTTATTCTGGGTGACTTATTTGAATATTGGGTAGGCGATGACGCCGCAGCACACTCACCTTTTCAACAAGAGGTTAAAAGTGCAATTGCCAATTTATCCACTAAAACCAAAACGTATTACATGCATGGCAATCGTGACTTTTTAATCGGTCACGCCTTCTTGAAGAAGACCGGCATGACTTTATTGCCAGATCCTTCAGCAGTTGAAATTGCCGGCGAGAAATATGTTCTAAGTCACGGTGACGCACTGTGCAGCGCAGACGTGGGATATCAAATCTTTCGCGGCTGGGTCAGAAAATCTTGGATCCAAAAGTTATTCTTACGCCTACCGGTAACTTGGCGTCGCAACGTAGCCCAACATCTTAGAAGCAATAGTCATGTGCAATATCAACGCACCAAACAAAGTGCTGGCGCCCACATGAAGACCAATGTCACTACTGAGGCCTGCGCAGCATCTCTGCGAGATATGGATGGCCAAAAATTGATTCATGGACACACTCACTTACCAGCCCATCACCAAGAATCATCAAAGGGACAGGAATGGCAACGCTGGGTTTTATCAGACTGGGACTTAGACCACCCAGATGCGGTGTTACCGAGAGCTAGCGCACTAGCCATTGATCAGAACGGCGTACGCTATCTCGATTTAATTAAGGCCTAAGAGGCCTTAATAGCTGCTTTACTTAGCGTTTGAGTACTTAGAAAGACATTGCACCATCTGTGCATAGATGCGTGGATTAGCAGCCATCACTTCACCACTCTTCAGAAATCCTTCTTCGCCGCGATAGTTACCGATTAAGCCGCCTGCCTCAGTAATCAACAGAGCGCCTGCCGCCATATCCCACGGCTTTAAATCGCTTTCAAAAAATCCATCGTAACGACCTGCTGCTACGTACGCTAAATCTAATGAAGCGGCGCCTGGACGGCGAAGGCCCGCACACTGACGCGACATCTCCGCAAAAATCTTTAAGTATTTTTCTAGGTCTTGATCTTCGCGGTATGGAAAACCTGTACCAATCAACGCATTCGCTAAACGATCTTGTGTAGCGACACGTAAGCGACGACGATCCAAGTAAGCACCTGATCCACGAGTAGCAGTGAATAACTCATCGCGCGTTGGATCGTAGACAACTGCTTGTTGGGTTACACCATTGACAGCAAGCGCAATGGATACGGCATATTGTGGAAAGCCGTGAATGAAGTTTGTTGTGCCATCTAATGGATCGATAATCCAAACATTTTCTGCATCAACATTGTGTTCGCCAGTTTCTTCGGCCAGGAATCCATGGGTTGGATATGCCTCGCTGAGCGTCTCAATAATGGCTGCTTCCGCAGCTTTGTCCACCTCGGTTACGAAATCATTGTGTTGCTTGCGATCAACCTGTAAGCGCTCCAAATTTAAGGAAGCGCGATTGATCACGGTACCAGCACGACGGGCGGCCTTTACGGCCACATTTAACATGGGATGCATAGATTAGATGGACAAATTAAATAAGAACAAGGCTTTAATATTGCCAAGCATTACTGCAAACTGCATGACAATATGAAGCTAACAGGTTGATTCTAAACGATTAGCCCATTTACCCCCTAACCCGACCCTTGAATGCGCTCATGAATTCCGAGAAATCCCAATTACTTCGCTGGGTATTGGTGGAAACCAGTCATCCCGGTAATGTGGGCTCTGCCGCAAGAGCCCTTAAAACTATGGGCTTTGGCGATTTACGACTCATTAATCCAAAGATCAAAGGGGTTGCGCAAGAACCTGAGGCAATTGCCCTAGCAAGCGGGGCTGCTGATATTTTGGAGTCTTCCCAAGAAACCGACTCCCTTGCCTCAGCAGTTGAGGGATGCTCCTTGGTGCTGGGCTTAACTAGTCGCGATCGTGAGTTTGGGCCTCCCGCCCTCGATTGGCCAACAGCGCGAGACATGATTGGGGAAGTTATTCAAGGCAATGGCAAGGTTGCCCTACTTTTTGGCCCTGAGCGTACCGGTCTAGATAATGAACATTTGGCTTTATGCACCCATCGAGTCTGGCTAGACGCCAATCCAGCCTATCCATCTCTAAACCTTGCTCAGGCCCTCATGGTATGCGCTTATACCCTCAGAGAGGCCTTAAAAGCCGATTCTGAGGGGAAAAATGCTGGTTTATTGGTCAATAGAGAGGAAATGGCCGATTTTGCCGATCCAGCTGCCATTGCTGCCATGCTGGAACACTGGCGCGAAGGCCTTGAGGCCATCGGCTACTTAGACCCATCTCATCCCAAGAAACTGATGCCACGCCTACAGGCATTGTTTGCCAGAACTCGCCTGCATAAAGAAGAGATTGATCTATTGCGAGGCATTGCAAAACAGATGCTCCAGAAAAAATAAGCACTCCCCGTTAAAATCAACCAATGTCAAATTCACTATTCGATCAAGTCGACTCCATCATTGCTAGAGACCCCGCTGCGAGAAATCGTCTAGAGGTCATCACCTGCTATCAAGGTCTGCATGCTGTTTGGTTACATCGCATCTCCCACTTTCTGTGGAACATTGGTCTGAAATGGTTTGCTCGCTTGCTATCGATGTTCTCTCGCTTTATTACTGGGATTGAAATTCATCCGGGTGCAAAAATTGGTCGTCGCGTATTTTTAGATCACGGCTTAGGCATTGTGATTGGCGAAACAACTGAAATCGGTGATGACTGCACCATCTACCAAGGCGTTACCTTGGGTGGTACATCACTTTATAAGGGTGTTAAGCGTCACCCTACTCTCGGTAAAGGCGTAGTCGTTAGTGCAGGCGCTAAAGTATTAGGCGGCTTTACGGTCGGCGACGGTGCTCGCGTTGGCTCTAATGCAGTTGTCTTAAAAGAAATCCCAGCGGGTGCTACAGCGGTAGGTATTCCTGCGCGCATTCTTCATCCAGATTTACCTCAGGGTGCCGACATTAAAGCCAAAGAATATTTTCAGGCTTACGGCGTTACACCCAATGTGGATGACCCAGTCTCTATGGCTCTTAAGGGTTTGATTGATGCAACGATTGAACAAGAAGCCAAGATTGCTGCACTAGAAAATGCACTAGCTAAGCTGAGCAACACACCAAAAGATGCTGCCGGTCCTAGCGATACGAAGCGTGATCTTGATGCCATTAAAGAATGGCTCAAAGAGTAAAGAATTAATGCAGCGTGCGTGGGTTTGAATTACCAGAACCTAAGGCGCCACCAGGAAATTCATCTTCCTCGTCATCGTCGCTATCTTCGCTGTCATCTTCATTTGGCATACCAAAAGTAAAGCTCTCGCCACCTTCAGGGTGACGGTTTTCTATTTCAGCTTCAGTAGCAGCGCGCACATCCTCTACTTGCACCCAAAAACGCAGTGCCATACCAGCTAAAGGGTGGTTGCCGTCCAATACAACTTGGTTATCAGCAACATCAGTCACGGTGTAGATCAAAGGCTCATCATCAGCATCAATATCAATATCGACACTTGCATCAGATCCTTCTTCAGCATCAGGCACGCCCTCAAATTGCATCCCTACTTCAAGCGGCTCAGGAAAACGAACGCGTGGTTCAATCTTCAGAAGCTCGGGATCGTACTCGCCAAAAGCCTCATTAGGCTCCAATTGAATAGTGGCCTCGTAGCCAATATCCTGACCCTCTAACAATGTCTCAATTTTTGGGAAAGTACCCTCATAACCACCGTGCAGGTATACCATCGGAGAATCAGGTTCCTCGATGAGATTATTTTGCGCATCGGTTAACTTATAGCGCAGGGATACGATGGTATTTTTTTCAATCTTCATGCTAAATCTGTCGGACATTCGTTTTTAATTAATTTTTAACTAGCTTTTACTTTATGACCTCATTTTACTTGAGCAAGCCCTATCAACCTCCTAGGGCCCCCAAAAACCTGCCTCTGAATGTGCCTTGGGCCCTATTTGGTGGAATTAGCCCAGACCAGTTTATGAAACAGTACTGGCATAAAAAGCCTTTATTGGTTCGCGGCGCAATTCCTGCTTTTGTCCTGAGCTCGCAACAGGGGGAGTCATTAGCAAGCCCTATTTCCCCACAAGAACTTGCTGCCTTTGCCCAAGATGAAATGGTGGAGTCTCGCCTGGTGAAATCTAAGCCCTGGAGTTTTGATACGGGTCCGTTTTCTAAAAAGGCGATTCCCGCCATTGAGAAAGCAAACTGGACTTTATTACTTCAAGGCATGGAAGCGCATCACCCTGCTGCCGCACATATTCTGTCTTGGTTCCGATTTATTCCAGATGCGCGCCTAGATGACTTAATGATTAGCATCGCTGGCATTGGCGGCGGTGTCGGACCCCACTTTGATTCATACGATGTTTTCTTGATTCAGATGTCCGGTAGAAGGCAATGGAAAATTTCTGAGCAAAAAGATTTAAGCCTTAGCCCTAATCTTCCTTTAAAAATCCTGAAAAACTTCAAGCCCGAAAAGGATTGGGTACTCGAACCTGGTGACATGCTCTACTTACCGCCGCATGTAGCCCATGATGGCATTGCATTAGATTCAGGCTGTCAAACCTGGTCTGTTGGATTTAGATCTCCTAGCTTTAAAGAATTACTGCAAGAAGGACTTTGGCGTCTTGCAGAATCTCTCGAAGATATTCCAGGTCTAGAGAATAAGTTTGCCGATCCAAAGCAAGGCGCTACAGAACGCGCCGAGCAATTGCCTAACGAACTCATTAAGCAAATTGAACTCAAATTAAAGGAGCTCAAGCTTAATCAGGTAGACCAATTTTTACCTGGGATTACAGCCTATTTATCCGAGCCTAAACAACAGGCTTTCTTTGACGGCCCAAGTGCGCCACTCAATCCCAAGGCTTTTGCTAAGAGACTTGCTAGCCACGAACTCGTTTGCAGCCCTCAGACTCGTGTTCTGAGCCTGCGAAAACAGGTCTTTTGCAACGGGGAAAACATGACCCAACACCAGACCCCTGAAATCGTGCGTGCCTGGCAAACACTTTCCGCGAATAAGTCCCTAAAGACCCAAAAACTGGGAAATATCAATGCCAGCAGTCTTTATGAGGCCTATTTGGCCGGCTGGTTGATTTTTGAGGGGTAAATAAAGACGTGGCTATAATAAATACTGGAAATTACCTAGGGATTATCCCTTGGAATTTTCGACACAATTACCGGTAATTGTTGTTAATTTTTTTAAAGAGGAAATTACAAATGAAGAAGTCACTCGTATTCGCTGCAATGTTAGCTATCGCTTTGGCCGCTTGCGGTAAAAAAGAAGAAGCAAAGCCAGTTGAGGCTCCTGCTGCTGCTCCAGCTCCTGCTGCTCCTGCTGCTGAAGCTCCTGCTGCTGCTCCAGCTGCTCCTGCTGCTGACGCTAAGAAGTAATCTTCTTCATGAAGAAAAAAAGCCGCTGAAAAGCGGCTTTTTTATTGCTTAAAAATCTTGTAGCTCTTGCCAAATAATTACTTAGCGAGAAAGCTGCTCCGTTAAGAGCGTCAAGAGCTGGACTCCAGCAGGTGTATTTTCAGGCTTACCATCGGCATCCTGCGCATATACACTCACAGAATTTTCACCAGTAGTCTTCAATACCACCTGATATTTTTTAGCCTTCAAGTTTGAATCGTCCTTGCTGCTAAACAGATTAGAGAAGAAGCCTTTGGAATCACCCACATCTTTTGCATTGACATAGCGAACGTAGTAAACGCCTGTTGAGCGATTGCGATCTTCAACTGTAAAGTTGGAGCGATCCAACGCCAAACCAACATCACGCCAAGAGCGATCAAAGCCAACGCTAAGCTCGATATGAGCTTGATTAGGTCCATCCTGAACAAACTTCGCCTTAGGTGTTTTTGGTCCCAAAGGAACCGCTACCATTGCCTTAGCTTGTTCTTGGGTCATGCCTAAGCGCTCCATCAAGCGCGCCAAGAAAGCGGCTTCGAGCTCAGGGTCGTTTGGACGTGGTGTCCAGATTGTGGAAAGACAAGCGCCAGTTGTATCAGTAACGCACTTCTCAATAGCGCCACGTTGTGTAATATAAATCTCTGTCTCACCAGGCTTGCTGACTTCTAAACGGGTTTTATATTTATCACGCTCGCCGGTGTCATAAATAGAATCAATTGCGCCGCCAATCGTAGAGCGAATCCAGTCTTGAGCAATTTTGGCGCGATTTTCTGCCCAGTCTGTTTCCATGATGCCGGTTGATGGAGAGTCAACCACCAACAAGAAACCATTTTCTTGCCAAAAATCTTTTACTTGTGGGTAAAGCTCTGGTGCTGGCTTCTCAACCACCAACCAACGACGCTCACCATCACGAGCAATACGCATTCCAGGAATGCCGCTCAGAACGTTGCTGCGCATTTGAGACGATTTCTTAACGGCCGCATTGTATTCAGACATTGTTGCTGTGCCGTCCTGAACAATATAACGACGATCCGCTTGCGCAGTAATTAGATCTGGTGGGTAAGCCAAATTTGGTCCGCGTACGGCACCAGCGCTCTTGTAATCCACTGTATCACTGCTAGTAACGGATTTGCACGCCGTTAGAACTACAGAGGCTATAAACACTAAAGCCAGAATCGATACATAACGACGGTACATCTGGAACAAATTCATCATATTAAGTTAGCCTGTTTTAATGCTGCCTTCAAAGGCTCTCGCAAAGAACTGCTCAAAGGGGTTAGTGGCAAACGAATGCCGGAAGTAATCTTGCCCATCTCATGCAGGGCCCACTTCACTGGAATTGGGTTGGCTTCAGTAAACATCGCTTTGTGAACAGCAATCAATTGATACTGAATCTCACGTGTTCTTTTAACGTCATCAGACATTGCGGCCACGCAGAGCTCATGCATTAAGCGTGGTGCTACGTTAGCGGTGACAGAAATATTGCCCTTGCCGCCCATCAACATCAACATCGCTGCAGTTAAATCGTCGCCAGAAAATACTGAGAAATCGCTATGGCCTGCACGCTTGAGGTCATTGATCAACAAAGTGCCACGCTCCAAGCTTCCTGTAGCGTCCTTAATGCCAATGATTCCAGGGACACCAGCAAGGCGAACCACGGTATCGCCAGCCATGTCGGCAACTGTTCTACCTGGCACGTTATACAAAATCACCGGCAGATCTACTGACTCAGCGATCTTCTTAAAGTGGGCATACATACCCTCTTGGGTCGGCTTGTTGTAATAAGGAACTACTTGCAAGCTTGCATCAGCGCCAACACTTTTTGCATACTTAGTTAATTCAATTGCTTCTTGTGTTGAGTTACCGCCGGTACCAGCAATTACAGGAATGCGTCCGGCAATCTGCTCAACTGTTACACGAATAAGTTCGCAGTGTTCTTCAACAGAAACTGTTGGGGACTCGCCGCTCGTTCCAACGATCACAATGCCGTCGGTACCTTCTGCAACATGCCAATCCAATAAAGAACGCAAACTAGCGTAATCCAAGCTACCGTCTTCCAACATTGGAGTTACGATCGCAGGCATGCTGCCAGCGATTGGTTTTTTGCTGCCTTGAGATTGAGCTGTATTTGTCACCGAATTTATACCGATTTTTAGCTGTATTAAGCTTGAAATTGTAACGGAATGCGCTCTTTTAGCCCGCCTTTTACGGCGCAAAGGCGCTGAACCATGGCTGGTTTGGGCTGGTCCACGTAAATATCTTCATAAGCCACCACTTTGAGCCCATGAAGGGCTGAAAAAGCAAGCAATTCCCCTGGATTTAAGAGGAAATTAGGGTTCGATGGCTTCCCAAAATCGCCATTTCCCTGGGCAAAGGTTTCATAGATCAAGACCCCTCCTTTTTGCAGCATTTTTGGCAATTGATCGAGGTGGGGACGATAGAGGTAATTGGTCACCACTATGCCAGCCACCTCCAGGTCATTTAGGGGCCAAACTTCGAGCTCAAGATCTAGGGCTTTAGCTGTAATCGATGGATTTTGTAACGAGCTGACATTCGATACATCCTGATCAACAGCCAAGACGCTATGGCCAAGGTCTGCCAATAAGAGTGAATGGCGACCAGATCCGCATGCAAGATCCAATACTGCGCCATCCTTGGGAATTAAGGGGGCAAAACGCCGTACCCAAGATGATGGGTTGAGAGTTGCCTCGTGCAGCGTAGTCAAACTTGCAACCTTAATCGTATGCAAGACCCATTGACTCACGGACCTCACGCATGGTTTCTTGGGCAACCTTGCGCGCCTTATCGCAACCATCAGCAATGATGGAACGCAATAAGCTCGGATCATCCAAATACTTTTGGGCGCGCTCAAACATCGGCTGCTGTTCTGCAAGGATGGCATCAATCACAGGCTGCTTGCATTCCAAACAACCAATGCCAGCAGATTTACAGCCCTTGTCTACCCATTGTTTAGTTTCTTCATTGGAGTAAACCGTGTGCAATTGCCATACAGGACAACGTGCAGGATCGCCCGCATCTGTTCTACGAACACGTGCAGGGTCAGTTGGCATGGTGCGAATCTTCTTAATCACATCTTCAGGATTTTCGCGAATGCTAATCGTATTGCCATAGGACTTAGACATCTTCTGACCATCAATGCCTGGCATGCGTGATGCTGTTGTGAGTAATGCTTGAGGTTCTGGCAGAATAATTTTGCGTGCACCCTCTAAGAATCCAAAGAGTCTTTCGCGATCAGCCATCGATAAACTTTGCGCTTCTTGCAATAAAGCCTTGGCTTGCTCAAGAGCTTCGTCGTCACCACGCTCTTGAAAGGCAACACGTAACTCTGCATACATCTTGGCGCGTTTACTACCCAATTTCTTCACCGCTTCTAACGCCTTTTCTTCAAAGCCTGGCTCACGTCCATATAGATAGTTAAAGCGGCGTGCAACTTCACGCGTCATCTCTACGTGCGGCACTTGGTCTTCCCCTACCGGCACATGCTGCGCGCGATAAATCAAAATATCCGCAGCCTGCAGCAATGGATAACCTAAAAAGCCATAGGTTTGAAGGTCTTTTTCTTTGAGCTTCTCAATCTGATCTTTATAAGTCGGAACACGCTCGAGCCAGCCCAATGGGGTTCCCATGGATAGCAATAAAAAGAGCTCGGCATGCTCAGGAACCTTGCTTTGAATAAACAAAGTGGCTTGGTTTGGATCTACACCAGTAGCCAACCAATCAATCACCATATCCCAAACAGATTGCTCGATCACATCTGGTGTTTCGTAGTGCGTAGTTAAAGCGTGCCAATCAGCGACAAAAAAGAAACATGGATACTCGGACTGCAGACGTACCCAATTCTTTAAAACCCCATGGTAATGGCCAAGGTGCAAGTTACCCGTAGGTCGCATGCCAGAGAGAACACGTTCAGCAAACATCTTTAGTCTTTATCGTCGTTATGAATTAATGAAATGCCGACCACACTGGTGTGAGGTGGTCAGGCAAATGCGGCAAATTTCCAAGGTCAATATGGCTTTCATTGGGATCGTGAAAATCCGATCCACGAGAAGCTAAAAATCCATATTGCTGGGCTATCTTGCCATAAGTTTGGTACTGATGAGGGCTATGGCTACCGGTGATCACCTCAATAGCCAATCCACCGATATCTTTAAAATGCTTAAAGAGTTCATCCATCTGCATAGCGTTGAGCTTATAGCGTCCAGGGTGGGCAATGACTGCAACGCCGCCAGCCGCTTTAATCCAAGCCACTGCGTCATCCAAAGTGGCCCACTGGTGCGGTACATAACCTGGCTTATCTTCAATCAGATAATTTTTAAATACGTGTTCTGTATCTTTGCAAACACCCTGCTCCACTAAAAAGCGGGCAAAGTGCGTTCTCGAAATTAACTCATGATTACCCGCAAAATGCAGAGCGCCTTCATAAGCGCCAGGTATCCCTGCTTTGAGTAATTGCTCGGCCATAAGTTTGGCGCGATTACCGCGACCATCACGAGTACGACGCAAGCCTTCAATAATTCCAAGGTGCTCGGCATCAATACCTAAGCCAACGATGTGAATGGTTTGCCCCATCCAGGTTACGGAGATTTCTACACCAGCTAGGTAGTCAATCTTTAAAGCGCTCGCCGCTTCACGCGCACGTTGTTGACCGCCGAGCTCATCATGATCTGTCAGCGCCCACAAATGAACGCCATTGGCCTTAGCTCTTTCCGCCAACTCTTCAGGCGTCAGCGTGCCGTCAGAAATCACTGAGTGGCAATGCAAATCGGCATTAAGGGGTGAAAAGCTGCTCATGACCCTATTTTAGGTCAAGCTGGTATCAATTACCCGGCGCGGAGCATCTAGGTAGTCACGAGACTGCATCTCGATCAAGCGGGACACCGTTCTTGAGAATTCTGCGGTAATTTGACCTTCTGTATACAAATCCGGGGCTGGGACCTCAGCGGAGATGATGAGCTTGATCTTATGGTCGTATAAGACGTCAATTAGCCAAATAAAGCGACGGGCTTCATTGGTCATTCTTGGAGGCATGTAAGGAACCCCAGAAAGAATCACCGTATGAAACTGATTGGCAATTTCTAGGTAGTCATTTTGGGAGCGCGGGCCGCAACAGAGCGTTTGGAAGTCAAACCACACTACGCCATCACCCATATGCAATGGCTTGAGCTCCCGAGACTCAATATTCAGAACTGGATTAAGTACTTCCTGTTGATTACCAATCAGATTGATAAACATCTCCAATAGACGTGTATCGGTTTGCTCATTGAGTGGCGTTAAATACGCCTCTACTTGCGCCATCTGCACGCGGCGGTAATCATTGCCCGCATCCACGTTTAGTACATCCAGCTTTTCTTCTAACAGCTTAATGGCTGGCAACAATCGATCTCGGTGTAAGCCATTTGGATAAAGTTGATCGGGTCGATAGTTCGACGTCATCACAAACTGCACACGATCAGCAAAAAGAGCGCTTAGTAAGCGATACAAAATCATGGCATCAGCGATGTCATTAATATGAAACTCATCAAAGCAAATCAAACGATAACGTTTTGCAATTCGCTTAGAAAGCTCATCCAAAGGATCCGATAGGCCTGAGAGCTCATGCAGCTCACGATGAACTTCACGCATGAATTCGTGAAAATGGATGCGAACCTTCTTTTCTAGTGGAGAAGCTGCATAAAAGCAGTCCATCAAAAAGGATTTGCCGCGACCTACTCCACCCCAGAGATATAAACCTCTAGGTAAAGTTGGTTTAAATAGTTTTTTCTTGAGATTGCTACTGCGAATATCTTTGTAGGCAATCCATTCGTCTTCGCACTGCTGTAGACGCTCTACAGCACGAAGCTGCGCGGGATCACTTTGATACCCGCGCGCTTTTAACTCTTGTTGGTAAAACTCAATGGTTTTCAATTACATATTTAATGCACGTGAGTCTGTCGCTAACGCTGCTTCGCGCATCACTTCAGACAAACTTGGATGTGCATGACAGATACGAGCAATATCTTCTGCTGCTGCTTTGAATTCCATTGCAACTGCCGCTTCAGCAATCAGGTCTGAGGCATTTGCACCAATGATGTGTACCCCAAGAATCTCATCCGTCTTCGCATCAGCCAACACTTTGATGAAACCATCAGCGCGACCCATGCCTAGCGCACGGCCGTTAGCAGCAAATGGGAACTGACCTGCTTTGTAAGCAACACCGGCTTCTTTGAGCGCTTGTTCTGTTTTGCCAACCCATGCAATCTCAGGGTCTGTGTAGATAACCCAAGGAATGCAGTTGTAATCAATGTGTGGTTTTTGACCAGCAATCACTTCAGCAACCAAAACACCTTCGTCTTCTGCTTTATGTGCCAACATTGGTCCACGCACTACGTCACCTACGGCGTAAACGCCAGGCGCTGCAGTTGCACAAGTATGGTCATCGATTGGAATGAAGCCACGCTCATCCACTTTGAGGCCAATCTTGTCTAAACCTAATTTGTCGGTGTTTGGTACGCGACCAACAGAAACAATTAAACGCTCGCATTCCAACTTGGCAGCTTTACCAGCGCTATCAGTGTAGTTAACCACTACACCCTTCTTGTCTGCTTTAACGTCGCCAATTTTGACGCCGGTATTGATGCTCAAACCTTGCTTAGCAAACAACTTTTGAGCTTCTTTAGCGATGCTGACATCGCAGGCACCCAAGAAAGAAGGCATTGCTTCAAGAACTGTCACTTCGGCGCCAAGACGACGCCATACAGAACCTAATTCCAAGCCAATTACGCCAGCACCGATTACGCCTAATTTCTTAGGAGCAGAATCAAATTTAAGCGCGCCTTCGTTATCGCAAATCAATACGTTATCAACAGTAATACCAGGAAGATGGCGTGCTTTAGAGCCAGTCGCAATAATTACGTTCTTACCGGTAACCGTAGTTTTATCTTTGCCATCAATTTTGATTTGATAGCCATCAGCGCCCTTGCCTTCAAATGAAGCATGACCTTTTAACAAAGTGATTTTGTTCTTGCGGAACAAATACTGAATACCGCCAGTCATCTTGGTGACGATGTCATCTTTACGAGCGATCATCTTTTTAGAGTCGATGCTTACTGAACCCACTTTAATTCCATGATCAGCAGCATGATGGTTGATCTTCTCGAATTCTTCTGAAGATGCCAACAAAGCTTTGGAAGGAATACAACCTACGTTTAAGCAAGTACCACCTAAGCGTGGCTCACCTTTAGGATCGTCATAGGAACTAGATTCAGCGCAGGCAACCTTAAAGCCGAGTTGCGCTGCACGAATAGCGGCGATGTAGCCACCAGGGCCACCGCCAATTACAACTACGTCAAAAGCTTGGCTCATGATCTTCCCTTCTTACAAATCAAGGAGAAGACGTGAAGGATCTTCCAACGCATCCTTCATAGCAACCAAACCAAGCACAGCTTCGCGGCCATCAATGATGCGGTGATCGTATGACAAGGCGAGGTAGTTAATTGGGCGAACAACGACTTGACCGTTTTCAACAACAGCACGGTCTTTAGTAGCGTGGATACCCAAAATAGCTGATTGTGGTGGGTTGATGATTGGAGTAGAAAGCATGGAGCCGAATACACCACCGTTAGAGATGGAGAATGTGCCTCCAGTCAACTCTTCAATCGACAATTTACCTTCACGAGCTTTAGTACCGAACTCAGCAATCTTCTTCTCGATATCAGCCAAGTTCATTTGGTCAACGTCACGCAAAATTGGAACTACCAAGCCACGTGGTGAACTTACAGCAATACCGATATCAAAGTAACCGTGATATACGATGTCATTGCCATCAACAGAAGCATTAAGTAATGGGAATTTCTTCAAAGCGTGAGTAGCTGCTTTAACGAAGAAAGACATGAAGCCCAACTTCACGCCATGAGTCTTCTCAAACTGGTCTTTGTACTTGTTACGCAAAGCAATCACTGGACCCATGTTGACTTCATTGAATGTAGTCAAGATAGCGTTGTTTGCTTGAGACTCAAGCAAACGCTCAGCAATACGAGCACGCAAGCGGCTCATTGGTACACGCTCTTCTGGGCGATCGCCCATTGGAATTGGTGCGCTTGGCAATGCAGCTGATTTAGCGCCACCTGCAGAAGCGTTTAGTGCATCACCCTTAGTGATACGACCATCGCGTCCAGAACCAGCAACTTGTCCAGCGTCGACACCCTTCTCTGCAAGAATCTTTGCAGCTGAAGGAGCAGCGGCTGCACCAGCTTTAGCGGCAGGAGCTGCTGCTTTTGCTGGAGCTGGAGCTGCTGCAGGAGCAGCGGCTGGCGCAGGAGCGGCAGCAGCAGGAGCTGCGGCTGCAACAGCAGTGCTGTCGATCTTCGCGATCAATTGCTCAGCAATAACAGTGCCACCGTCAGCAACAACGATTTCTGTGAGAACGCCAGCGGATGGCGCTGGAACTTCGAGAACCACTTTATCTGTTTCGATTTCGATCAAGATCTCGTCTTGTCCTACTGCGTCACCAACCTTCTTTTTCCATTGCAACAAAGTTGCTTCAGCAACTGACTCAGAGAGTTGTGGAACTTTAACTTCGAAAATAGCCATGATTAATCCTGTTTATATGTATGTGTGTATGTTGAGTTATGAAGACGATTATTTCGTGATCACGTAACCTTTTAATTTGGCAAATGCCGCATTCAGCAATGACTTCTGCTGTTCTTGGTGGAGATGGGCATAACCACAAGCTGGTGAAGCTGATGCAGGACGGCCCGCATAACCCAACTTCATGCCATCAGACATGTTTTCCAAGATGTTGTGCTGTACAAAGAACCAAGCACCCTGGTTTTGTGGCTCATCCTGACACCACACCACGTCTTCCAACTTAGGATACTTCTTCATCTCAGCAGTCAATGCTTTATGCGGGAATGGATAGAGCTGCTCCAAGCGAATGATGGCGACATCACCAATCTTCTTCTCGGCACGCTGTTTAACCAAGTCGTAATAGACCTTGCCAGAACACATGACCAAACGGGTAACCTGTTTGGCGTCGATAGACTCATCACGCTCACCGATCACAGTTTGGAAGCCACCTTTTGTAAATTCAGATAAAGGTGATGCAGCTTCTTTATTACGCAGCAATGATTTTGGTGTCATCAAGATCAGCGGCTTGCGGAACTGACGAATCATTTGACGACGCAACACGTGGAAGATTTGCGCTGCTGTAGTTGGCTGAATCACCTGCATATTGGTATCAGCACACAACTGCATAAAGCGCTCAAGACGTGCAGAAGAATGCTCTGGGCCTTGACCTTCGTAACCGTGCGGCAACATCATGACCAAGCCGTTTGCACGACCCCACTTCACTTCACCGGAAGCGATAAACTGGTCAATAACCACTTGTGCACCGTTTGCGAAGTCGCCGAACTGAGCTTCCCAAATAGTCAAGGTGTTTGGTTCAGCTGCGGCATAGCCGTATTCAAAACCAAGTACAGCCTCTTCAGAAAGAATCGAGTCAATCACCACAAACGGCGCTTGATCTTTAGTAACGTGCTGAAGCGCAATGTAAGTGCCGGTGTCCCACTTCTCACGATTTTGCTCATGCAATACCGCGTGACGGTGAGTAAAGGTACCGCGTCCGCTATCTTCACCAGATAGGCGTACTGGGTAGCCACTTGCAACCAAGGATGCGAAAGCCATGTGCTCACCCATACCCCAGTCAACATTGGCCTCACCGCGACCCATAGCAGCACGGTCGTTGTAGACCTTGGCAACTAATGGATGGGCTTTAAAGCCCTCAGGAATAGTTGAGATCTTTTCAGCCAAGCGCTTCCACTCAGTTAATGGAATCGCTGTATCCGCTTCATCGGTCCACTTCTTATTTAAGAATGGTGACCAATCTACCGCGAACTTACCTTTGAAGTTGCTCAATACTGGATCAGAAGTTTGTTTGCCTTCGTCCATCGCAGCACGGTACTCTTTGACCATCAGGTCGCCAGTACCAGCAGGCAATACACCTTGAGTCTCTAACTTGTCTGCGTAGAGCTTACGTGTGCCAGGATGCGCAGCAATGATCTTGTACATCAAAGGCTGAGTCATTGCAGGCGTATCTTGCTCGTTGTGGCCCAATTTACGGAAGCAGATGATGTCAACCGCAACGTCCTTATGAAACTTCATGCGGAACTCAACAGCCAACTTCGTTGCCAATACAACAGCTTCTGGATCATCGCCGTTCACATGCAATACCGGCGCATCCACAATCTTCATGATGTCCGTGCAATACAAGCTTGAACGTAAATCGCGTGGATCAGATGTTGTGAAACCAATTTGGTTATTAATCACAATGTGCATTGTGCCGCCCGTGGAATAACCACGAACTTCTGACATTGCCAATGTTTCTTGCATCACGCCTTGACCTGCAATCGCAGCATCGCCGTGAACCAAAACTGGCATGACCTGCTCACCCAACATATCGCCACGACGCTCCATACGAGCACGTGCAGAACCTTCAACTACTGGGTTCACGATTTCTAAATGGGATGGGTTAAATGCCAGTGACAAGTGAACCGGACCGCCAGGGGTAGAAATATCGCTTGAGAAACCTTGGTGATATTTAACGTCACCGGCTGGCAATGTTTCTGGGCCCTTGTGCTCAAACTCAGCAAACAAGTCTTTAGGCATCTTGCCCAAAGTGTTTACCAACACGTTGAGACGACCACGGTGGGCCATGCCAATCACGATCTCTTGAATACCTTTGTTGCCAGAGTCACGAATCAACTCATCCATACAGGCGATGAAGCTTTCACCACCCTCGAGAGAGAAACGCTTTTGACCAACATATTTAGCCTGGAGGTAACGCTCAAGGCCTTCTGCGGCAGTAACGCGATCCAAGATTTGACGCTTCTCATCCACATTAAATTGTGGAGTTGAACGAATAGACTCTAACTTCTCCTGCCACCACTTCTTAATCTTCTGGTCGGCAATAAACATGAACTCGACACCAATCGTGCCGCAGTAGGTTTCGCGCAATGCTTGGAGCAAATCGCGCAAAGACATTTCGTTTCTACCGAAGAATGTATTACTTGTATTGAAGACGATATCCATATCGCCATCTGTAAAGCCATAGAAAGCGGGATCTAACTCAGGAATGTCCTGGCGCTCTGTCCGCTTTAATGGATCTAAGTTTGCCCAGCGATTGCCAACGTTACGATACGCGGCAATTAACTGCTGAACAGCAACGCGTTTGCGGCCCATCTCCGAGTCAGCCGAATCAGAAATCGTTCTGATAGGACCTTGCTTAGCGCGCTCAGCAAATGAAGCAACAATTGGTCCGTGGGCAATATCAGTTCGAGATGAACCGTCAACCGCTGGAACCTGTTTCACGTTATCGAAATAATCTCGCCAATGATCAGCTACGGAAGCTGGATCGTGCAAGTAGGATTCGTAGAGTTCCTCTACGTAGGGGGCGTTTCCGCCGAAGAGATAGGAGTTATCTCTTTGATCCTGCATCATGATGCTCACCTTTCATCGGGTTTCCCGATTAAAAACTGTGGTTAAAACCATCCGCTCTACGGCTATACCGCTTCACGAATTGATCTGTGCAAATACCGGTACTACGACAGTAATTTAACACGAATGACCATTGATATATAAAGGGCTTTCCCTGATTTAAAGGGTTTTGGGGGTATTTCCCTAGAAACGCAATTGAATAAGAATTTTCCTACCCCGCTTTCAAGGATTACTGACAGATTTGCTGTGGATTGATTTTTATTCTCTAAATCTTCAATTGAATTAATGAAATTAAGGGAAATATGAAATCAATTACCCCAGAAATGGAATATCTCAGCACCAGACAGAGCGCCAAGGTATTGCAGGTCTCGCTTGGAACCGTCCAGAAGATGGTGGAGTTAGGTGAATTAATTGCCTGGAAGACCCGAGGTGGCCACAGGCGGATATTGGCCAGCTCCCTAGATCAACAGCTCCAAAGAAGAAAACGCGCAATGCGCCAGAAAACTACTCAAAGCTGTATTGCAGTGGGGATATTTAGGCGCAGTGAAAATGGACAAGAATTACTAGAATCCATTGCCGATTGGCAGCTAAAAGTGGATATGGAGGTTGCTGTGGACAGTCTAGAGGGTCTGATGAAGGCGGTTTCATTGGCTCCCGACCTCATCTTTTTGGATGCCTTGATACCTCCAGTTGAGCAGGTCCATTTAATCCATTATTTGAGTAAAAACAAGGACACGCAGAGGATTCCTATTCTAGTAGATGAAGGTTTTATCAAGCTTCACCCAGGGGTTGTTGCCCTGGCAGACGAGAATCACGGCAGCCGCACCCCTTTAACAGAGTGCATAAAAGAAGAGCTTGAGAATGGCCTTATTGAGCTAAACCCCCTCATCATTGCTTATCCAGCGACTATCCCGGAATCAAATGGCGTTTGGGCGGACGGTAGCCGTCATGAGATGCTTGAAGCCCTCTTCGTAGAGGCGCTATCCAGAAAATGTATCTAAATCCCGCAAAGCGGTGAAGCAAGAAAAAGGCCGCATTGAGCGGCCTTTTAAATAATTTAATTAATTCAATGGCTTAGATAAGATAAGCGCTGCGATCCTTGCCATCAATCCACTTAGGGGCCTTACCACGACCAGTCCAGGTCTCGCCTGTAGATGAATTACGGTACTTTGGGGCTACCTTGCCACCGGCACTCTTTCCTGCCTTACGACTAAATAAGTCAGAGGCCGACAAGCCGTATTGCTCAATGATGAGCTTTGCCTTGGCAATGCCATCAGCCTTTTCAAGCGCTATCGCCTCTTTAATTTGTTTATCCAACTGCTCGCGTTGGGCTAATAGCTCCTTATAAGAAGGCATGTATTTTTCTCCGAATAATGGTTTATATGGGATAGTTTCATTAAAACTATTAACTCACATTATATATAAGACGGATTATTAAACAATATCAATAATTGGAAGCAATAACCTTTATTTATTAAGGGAAAATCAACTGATCCGGATTAATATTGATAATAATTATAAAGATTAATATCAATAATCCTACTTATTACTTTCTCAGCATGAATGTACCGCTGGATTTGGCGGTTATCTCGCCGGACTCACTTAAAACAACTGCTTCGCAGTAATTAATAGACTTACCAGCCTTCAGCACCCTGCCTTCGACGACGATTTTTCCGACGCTAGTGCGTAAAAAGCTGGTGGTCATATCAATAGTGATGGCGCCCAAAGGATGGTTAAAGGAGCTACGAGCTGCTGCAGCCATCGCAAAATCCAGCAAGGTCATAATCAGACCACCATGGGCCACCTGAAAACTATTGGTGAACTCGGGCTTTAAGTCCAAACTGATGCGGGACTTACCCCCTTCTGCCATCTCTGGGACTACGCCCAAATGATCAAGAAAAGGAATGTTGAGACCAAAGAAACTGGTTGGTTCACGATCAGGATTTGTAGGATTGGTTGTGTTTGTCATGGAATAAATTAAACCACTAAACAAGACACGGGAGAGAAATGGTCGGGGCGAGAGGATTTGAACCTCCGACCACATGCACCCCATGCATGTACGCTACCAGGCTGCGCTACGCCCCGACGAAAGACAAAATTGTATCAGTAACTATTTAGTGAGAATTTGCAGAACTGCTAGCAATTCATCGCGTAGGCGGAGCTCTCCGCGCACCTCATCAAGACGGTTACGTGCACCGCTGATGGTGAAGCCCTCTTCATATAAGAGCGCTCGAATTTTGCGAATCAACACCACTTCATGATGTTGATAGTAGCGACGATTGCCACGGCGTTTTTGCGGACTTAACTGGGAAAACTCTTGCTCCCAGTAGCGCAATACGTGTGAACGCACGCCACAAAGATCAGCTACTTCACCAATAGTGAAGTAGCGTTTAGCAGGTATAGGGGGAAGTTGAGAGCTCGGTAGTGCCGAGCTTGCATCAAACTCGGTTTTCTCGAGCATGTGACTCCACTACATCTTTAAGCTTTTGACTTGCATGAAAAGTCACTACACGTCTTGCAGCAATCGGAATCATCTGACCTGTTTTTGGATTGCGGCCAGGACGGGCCGATTTATTGCGCAACTGAAAATTACCAAAGCCTGAGATCTTGACTTCAACACCGGTTTCAAGTGACTGGCCAATGCGATCAAAAAACGCATCGATCATATCTTTTGCTTCACGCTTATTTAAACCAACCTGATCAAAAAGCGCTTCAGAAAGCTCATTTTTGGTAACGGTATCGTTGGAGATCAATTCAGTCATTGCTAGTCTCTTTGGTAACTATTTATTTGATTTATAAGTAATACTAAACCTAGCGCAGACGAGCTGCGCACTTTTTCTCTACGGCGCCCAATAAAGCAGCCATTACTGCATCAATTTGGGGATCTTGTAGCGTTTCTTGTGGATTTAAGAGGGTTACTCGGAAAGCCAAGCTCTTCTCGTCATCCGCCATGCTGGCCGAACCTGCTTTTGGCTTAAATTCATCAAAAAGCTCAATTGCACGTACAAAATTTTGTTTGCTAGCTGCCATTGCATCTAATAATGACTGCGCAGAAACGCTTTGCTTTACAACTACTGCCAAATCACGTTGCACCGCGGGGAATTTACTTAATTCCTCTGGCACGGGCAATCCAAGCTCACGAATTGGCTCTAAATCCAACTCAAATAACACTGGTGCTTGTGGCAACTCATAGGCTTGCTGCAGGCCAGGATGCAATTCACCAATCCAGCCGATAGAAATATTGTTTTTGCCGGCTTTTAAGAAAACCTGTGCTGAACGGCCTGGATGCAGCGCTGGATGCTGAGCAGCTTCAGTCACAAAATGTAGAGGGTCCAATACACGCTCAAGATCACCCTTCACATCAAAGAAATCTACCGCTCTTGTAGTGTTAGCCCATTGCTCAGGCACAAATGATCCGTAAGCCAAACCGCCAATCTTTTGCGGTTGAGAAAAGCCTGCTACTTTGCCAGCTTCTTCTTGGACATTAACATCACGCTTAAATACGCGACCAGTCTCAAACAATCGTACACGCCCTGCTCCGCGGTTCAAATTGGCCTTGAGGTTGTTTAACAAACCACCCCAAAGATTGCTACGCATTACGCCATATTGACTAGCAATTGGGTTTAGCACCGCAATAATGTCTTTTTCAGTAGCGCCAGATAAACGCTTTTCACTTTCGATATCCGTGAAACCAAAGTTCACTGCCTCTTGATAGCCTTGTAGCGCTAAACGCTGACGCAACAAATGAACGCCACGCTTTGCTTCGGCTTTGGCACTCATTTTTAATGAGGATACTGGCGGTTGATCTGGGATATTTTCAAAGCCGTACATACGTGCGACTTCTTCAATTAAATCTTCTTCGATTTCAATATCAAAGCGATAGCTTGGAGGGGTAACAATAAATGCGTCGCCCTCTTGCTTGAATTCAAAACCGAGACGCTTAAATACATCCGCTACTACTTCACTTGTTAGTGGAATGCCGATGACTTTTTCTGCTCTTGCCAAACGCATTTTGACAGGCTTGCGTTCTGGAACATTTAAAACTTGATCATCAACAGGGCCCGCTTGGCCGCCGCACACCTCAATAATTAAAGCGCTGAGGTATTCCAGGCAGTTAACGGTGTTTTGTGGGTCTACGCCACGCTCAAAGCGATGCGCAGCATCAGTACTGAAATTAAAACGGCGTGCACGTCCTTGGATGGCTGAAGGCAACCAATAAGCCGCCTCAACATAAACATTCTTGGTGTCATCAGTTACAGCGCAGTGGTTGCCACCCATAATGCCGGCAAGTGCAACTGGACCTGATTGGTCAGCAACTACGCCAGCGTCTTGTAGCTTGCCAGCTGTATCGGGACCCTGCAAGGTTACAGTCTGACCGTTTAATAATTCAAGCGTCTCACCTGCTTTAGCCCAGCGAACAGCGATATCGCCATTTAACTTATCAATATCAAATACGTGAGTAGGCTGACCCATTTCTAACATCACATAATTAGAAAGATCCACCATTGCTGAAATACTTCTTTGGCCTGCACGCGCTAAACGTTGCACGATCCATTCAGGCGTTTTAGCCTGTGGGTTTACGCCACGAATCACACGACCCGCAAAACGTCCACAAAGCTCTTTGTTTTCTACAGTAACTTTGCGCTTATCTTCAATTGATACTGCTGGAGGAATCCACTTAGGCGCACACAGTGCAGCACCAGTAATCGCAGAAACTTCTCTAGCCATACCCATTAATGAGAGGCAATCAGCTTTATTGGGAGTTAGCTTGATGACAAATATCTGGTCATCTAAATCAAGATACTCGCGGATGTCTTTTCCGACAGGTGCATCAGCAGGCAACTCTAGAATGCCCTCGTGATCATCGCCCAGGCCGAGTTCACGACCAGAGCAGAGCATGCCTTGGCTCTCGACGCCACGCAGCTTGCCAACCTTGATCATGAAAGGCTTGCCACCCGCTTCAGCAGGAGGTAATTCAGCACCAACCATGGCACAAGGAATCTTAATGCCGGCACGCGCATTTGGAGCACCGCATACGATTTGCAATTCTTGTCCTGTACCGGCGTCTACTTTACAAACACGCAAACGGTCTGCATCAGGATGTTGCTCTGCAGATAGAATCTGCGCAATCACAATCTTGGTAAATGCAGGTGCAACTGAATGCTGCTCTTCAACTTCTAAGCCAGCCATTGTCATTGCATGACCAAGCGCATCGCTATCGAGCGATGGGTTTACATACTGACGGAGCCAAGATTCAGAAAATTGCATAGCGCGATCTAAGATTTCTTAATAAATAATTTGTTATGCAGGAAACTGCGCTAAGAAACGTAAATCGTTTTCAAAGAAGAGACGTAAATCATCTACGCCGTAACGCAACATGGTTAAACGCTCCAAACCAGACCCAAAGGCAAATCCGGTATAGCGCTCTGGGTCAATACCCATATTACGGAGAACGTTTGGATGAACCTGCCCTGCTCCAGAGATTTCCAACCAACGGCCGGCAAGCTTGCCGCTACCAAAGGCCATATCAATTTCTGCAGAAGGCTCTGTGAATGGGAAATACGATGGACGGAAGCGAACTTGTAACTCATTCGTTTCAAAGAAGGTTCTTAAGAAATCGGTATAGACACCCTTAAGATCTGCAAATGAAACACTCTCGGCAATCCATAAACCTTCAACCTGATGAAACATTGGTGAATGCGTTGCGTCGCTATCAACACGATAGGTTCTGCCTGGCGCAATCACTTTGATTGGCGGCATGACATCAGCGTGAGCGTATTTCTTTACGTGCTCGCTCGCATAACGAACCTGAATAGGACTGGTATGCGTGCGCAATAGCAAAGGCTTCTCGTTGGAATCTTTGCCATCAATATAAAACGTATCCTGCATTGAGCGTGCAGGATGATTCTCAGGGCTATTTAAGGCGGTGAAATTAAACCAATCGCTTTCAATTTCAGGGCCATCTGCTACATCAAAACCAATGGAGCGGAAGATCTCTTCAACACGCTCCCAGGTGCGCATCACAGGATGCAAGCTACCTACCGCTTGACCACGGCCAGGCAAGGAAACGTCAATAGACTCCGCCGCAAGACGTTGCATGAGGACGGCATCAGCCAAAGCTTGGCGACGCTCTTGTAGTGCAGCTTCTACTTGAGTTTTGATTTGATTAATTTGGGCGCCAGCACTCTTGCGCTCCTCAGGCGACATTCCACCAAGCGCTTTTAAACGCTCAGTGAGAACACCTGACTTACCGAGATACTTGGCTTTCGCGTCCTCTAGAGCTGCCGCGTCGGCAGCTCCGAGGAAATCACGTTTAGCATCCTCGACAATGTGGTCGAGAGAAACCATTGCAGCTTAGTTTAGAAAACTAAGATTAAGCTGCAGCGTTTACTACGGATTTGATCCGAGTAACCAAAGCAGCAAAAGCCGCTTTGTCAGCAATGGCCATATCAGAAAGCACTTTGCGATCGAGTTCGATCGCAGCCTTCTTCATACCATTCATGAATACGCTATAGGTCATGTCATGCTGACGAACTGCCGCATTGATACGAGCAATCCACAAAGCGCGGAATACACGTTTCTTATTGCGACGGTCACGATATGCATATTGACCAGCACGCATAACCGCTTGCTTAGCAATACGGAATACGTTTTTACGACGACCGCGGTAACCTGTTGCGGCATCGGTAATTTTCTTATGACGGGCTCTTGCTGTAACCCCACGTTTGACTCTTGGCATTTAATTCTCCTAATCTAGTCTGAGGTTAAGCGTATGGAAGCATAGAGCGAATTGACTTAACGTCAGCTTTCGCAACTTCTGTGGAACCACGGAGGTGACGCTTATTCTTTGTGGTCTTCTTGGTGAGGATGTGGCGTTTGAAAGCCTGACCTCGTTTAATCGTTCCGCCTGCGCGAACCGTGAAGCGCTTTTTAGCGCTACTCTTGCTCTTCATCTTGGGCATAAAGCACCCCTTCAATTACTTGTGCAACATAGGTGGTAACCGACGGTTACTCTTCCTGTACCCAGAAGCACTTCAAACTACCGGCGCCTTTCAGCGCCTCCCTACATAAGAAAAAGATAATTCCTGCGAATTGCCTTTTTACTTAGCCTTACGAATGGGGGCCAATACCATCACCATCTGGCGGCCTTCCATCTTTGGAAACTGTTCGACTTGGCCGTACTCAACGAGGTCCAACTTCAAACGTTCCAACATTCTGACTCCGATTTCTTGGTGGGCCATTTCACGACCCCGAAACCGCAGCGTAATCTTTGTCTTATCGCCATCTTCCAAAAAGCGGATTAGATTGCGTAGCTTCACACCGTAGTCACCATCATCAGTACCAGGGCGGAATTTAACTTCCTTCACCTGAATAACTTTTTGCTTCAGCTTTGCTTCATGCATCCGCTTAGCTTCTTGGTATTTGAATTTGCCGAAGTCCATGATGCGGACTACAGGTGGAACAGCCGTAGGAGCAATTTCAACCAGATCGGTCTCTTTCTCTTCTGCTGCAGCCAAGGCTTCACTCAAACTAACTACACCGATGGGCTCTCCATCAATTCCAATCAAACGCACTTCAGGAGCAGTAATTTCCCGGTTAATGCGCTGCAATTTTTCAGTAGCGATCTTCTTAATTCCTCTAAAAAAACAATAAAAACCGTTCTAACCCTAGCTAGGCTCGGGTCCGACTTTCTGGGATATATCCTGCTGGAGTCGGGCAACGAAGGCATCAAGAGGCATTACACCTAAATCCACTCCGCCACGGGCACGAACGGCCACCGTATTACTTTCTGATTCCTTATCCCCTACAACGAGCAAAAATGGGATCTTCTGTAATGCGTGCTCGCGTATTTTATACGTAATTTTCTCGTTCCGCAAATCGGATTCAACTCTAAACCCTTGTTTTTTCAGCAATTGCTGCACTTTTTGTGCATATGCAGCAGAATTTCCTGAAATATTGAGGACTACAGCCTGGGTCGGAGCCAGCCAAACCGGCATGTTTCCGGCGTGATTTTCGATCAAAATGCCGATAAAACGCTCTAAAGAGCCCACAATTGCCCTGTGGAGCATGACTGGAGTCTTACGGCTATTGTCTTCAGCGACGTATTCAGCTCCTAAACGGGCTGGCATCGAGAAATCCACCTGAATCGTGCCGCACTGCCATGTACGCCCAATGGAGTCCTTGAGGTGATATTCAATCTTTGGACCATAAAAAGCACCCTCGCCTGGCAATTCTTCCCACTCTTGACCGGAGGCCTTTAAAGCGCCGCGCAAGGCTTCTTCAGCTTTATCCCAGATTGCGTCGTCACCAACTCGCTTAGCCGGACGTAAAGCCAACTTCACAGCAACCTCTGTAAAGCCAAAATCTTGGTAAACAGCGCGAACCGCTTTATCGAATGCAGCAACCTCAGATTGAATTTGATCTTCGGTACAGAAAATATGGCCGTCATCTTGCGTGAAACCACGCACTCGCATCAAACCATGCAAAGCACCTGATGGCTCATTGCGATGGCACTGACCAAACTCACCGAAGCGCAATGGCAACTCGCGGTAACTATGCAAACCAGAGTTATAAATTTGCACGTGACCAGGACAGTTCATCGGCTTTAATGCATAAGCACGATTCTCCGACTCGGTCGTGAACATATTTTCTTTGTAGTTTTCCCAGTGGCCAGATTTTTCCCAAAGACCGCGATCCAAAATTTGTGGCGCTTTAACTTCTTGGTAGCCTTCTTGCTGATACACGCGACGCATGTATTGCTCAACCTCTTGCCAAATCGACCAACCTTTTGGATGCCAGAAAATTAAACCAGGCGCCTCTTCTTGGAAATGAAACAAATCAAGTTGTTTGCCAAGGCGGCGATGATCGCGCTTCTCGGACTCTTCCAGCATGTGCAAATAAGCGTCTTGATCTTCCTTGCGCAACCAGGCAGTACCGTAAATACGTTGCAACATCTCATTCTTGCTATCGCCACGCCAGTAAGCACCAGCAAGCTTCATCAGCTTAAATACTTTGAGCTTTCCTGTTGAAGGCACGTGTGGGCCACGGCACAAATCAGTGAACTTACCTTCGGCATACAAAGAAACATCTTCGCCTTGCGGAATACTCGCGATCAGTTCTGCTTTGTAGTTCTCGCCCTGCTTCTTGAAAAACTCAACCGCTTCATCACGCGGCATGACGGTGCGTGTTACTGGCTCATCTTTTTTAGCGAGCTCAGTCATTTTCTTTTCTAGAGCAACTAAGTCATCTGGAGTAAAGGGGCGGTGATATGAGAAGTCGTAGTAAAAACCATTCTCGATCACTGGACCGATGGTTACTTGAGCATCGGGAAATAATTCTTTTACAGCGTAAGCTAATAAGTGCGCTGTGGAGTGACGAACAATCTCTAACGCTTCTGGGCTCTTGTCGGTGATGATGGCTAGCTGACTATCTTTATCGATCACAAAACTGGTGTCGACCATCTTGCCATCGACGATGCCACCTAAAGCAGCTTTTGCAAGACCACTGCCAATACTTTGCGCAATATCAGCGACGCGAACTGGGGCCTCAAACTCACGTTTTGATCCATCGGGTAGAGTAACTACAAGCATGACGACTCCATCTTATTTACTGAACTTCCGTTGTACTTCGATGACCTAAAAATAAAGCGCGGCAGCTTTTGGGCAACCGCGCTTTGGGTCCTATTCGTTGGTAGGCTCGATTGGACTCGAACCAACGACCCCCACCATGTCAAGGTGGTGCTCTAACCAGCTGAGCTACGAGCCTATACAGCCATAGAGTTTATCACCGGCGGCGCACTTGGGTGACCCCTTTGACCTCTTCTAGGCTGTTTTGAACCAGGCGTAAGACCTCCGAATCCTTTACCTCCACAGTCAAAAGGATCTGTGCCAGACCTTTTTTGGCCGATTTACGCAGATCGATGACATGAACGCCTTGTCTGGTGAGAATCTCAAAGAGCTCTCGCATCAACTCGGGGCGATCCACCCCAGTCACAACCAAATCCGCTGGGAAAACCCGTTTTTGATCCTGACTGACTATTGGATCGGCGGCTGAAGCAGTCCAAGCTGTTTGAATGACCCGCTCTGGCGCCCTCTCTAGCAAACCTCTGAAGGTCTTACAGGAACGTCGATGAATAGACACCCCTCTGCCTTGCGTGACAAATCCTGCAATGGCATCAGGCGGCACAGGTCGACAGCAACGTGCCAACTGAGTTAGCAATGAATCGACCCCGACTACCAACACATCACCGCCGCGTCCTGTCTTATGGGTGCTGTTACGAAGAATGATTTCAGGAGGGGTTGCAACCACTTTTACTTCTGCAGCTACATCAGCTTTACTCTCGGTAGTTTTTCCGGTATTACCAGCCTCCTCATCATCGAGCGCATTAAACCAAGCGCGTACGCGTTGACGCGCTCTTTGTGAGCGTACATAGTTTTTATCAGGACTAATCCAGTCTCTTGATGGACCGCCATGTTTCACTGCAATGATCTCGATGGTTTGGCCGTTCTTTAATGCAGTTTCTAGCGGCACCATCGCACCATCAACGCGCGCACCACGACAACGATGCCCAAGATTAGTGTGCACAGCATAAGCAAAGTCAATTGGCGTTGAACCCTTCTCCAAGGAAATCACTTTCCCCAAAGGAGTGAGAACGTAAATGTGATCATCAATCTCATGGTGCTTAAGTTGCTCCCATGCATCCTCTTTCCATGAGATCAGTTGACGTGCCCAGGCGATCTGTCTTTCATACGCAACTTCAGCGCTATGCGTACCTTGCTGATGGTTGGCGGTAGGCTTGTTGATTTTTTGAGGGCTTGGTGGCGTCGCCATGCCTGCATATGCACCCTCTTTGTAGCGCCAATGGGCAGCCAAGCCATACTCTGCCTGCTGATGCATTTCTTGTGTGCGCACCTGAATCTCAAATGCAGTGCCATCTTCATTCATGACTACGGTATGCAAAGATTGATATCCGTTAGGCTTCGGTCTTGCTATGTAGTCATCAAACTCTCTTGGCACTGGCTGCCAGACGTTATGCACGATACCTAGTACGGCATAACAAGATTTCACATCAGCAACCAAAACACGAAATGCCCTGACATCGTAAAGATTGGCAAAGTCTAAAGACTTGCCCTCCATCTTTTTCCAAATGCTGTAGATATGCTTGGGCCGCCCAAGAACCTCGCCATCGATATGAGCAGCTTTCAACTCTTCTTGTAATTGCAAAACAATTTGATCGATGAATGATTGGCGCTCAATTCGTTTAGCATCCAGCATCTTGGCAATGTCGCGATAAATCTCTGGCGATAAAGCTCTAAATGCGAGATCCTCCATCTCCCACTTCATTTGCCAAATACCTAAACGATTAGCCAATGAAGCATCAATATTGAGAATCTCTTGTGCCCACGCGGCAGGCATTTGCATCTTCTCTTGTGTTACCCAGCGTAAAGTTTGCAAACGAGATGCCAAGTAGATCAAAACTACGCGCAAGTCATCACCAAAAGCCAACAGCATCTTGCGCAACATCTCTTCTTGGCCAGCAACACTTAAACCGCCATCGTCGCGGACTAACTTTGCCTGCGCTTGACGCAAGCCGCGGTAACCAATTAATAGCTTGGCAGGCTCCTCGCCAATGAGCTTAATAAGTGCCTCTTTGCCGTGAGTACGAGCGATATTGCTTGCGGCAGTTAAAGTCGCTTCATCTAAATTGAGTGACTGCAAGATTTGCAAGACACCAGCAGCATGAAGTTCTGCTGGCTCGCCATACCAAGCATCAATGATTATTGGTGCGCCGATCGATTTGCTAGGGGCATTTGCCATTGGCAACTAGAAGTAATTAACTAAAGAACTCTTTTGCTAAAGCAACTTGCTCTTGCTTCACAAATGCTGGCGCATGACCAACATTCGGAATCTCGATACTGCGCGCATAAGGATTGACTTTGCACATTTCTGCAACTGTAGCCGCTGAAAGCAAGTCTGAATTGCCGCCACGCACGATGAGCATCGGAATATGAATTTGCTTAAAAGCATGCCACATCGCCATCTCGCCAGCTTTAGCCATAATAGGATTGACGGATGCAAATGGTACAGAAATAGCTGGGTCGTAATGCATGATCCATTTACCTTCCTTTTGAATCAACATCGGGCCGTTATAAATTTCCCACTCTTGAGCGGTGTGCTCACCAAAGCTGGCGCAGATCTCATTTAAACGAGTCAGTGCATCAGCACGATTAGCAAAAGCAAATGGTTGGCCTACGTAGGAACCCAGGCGCTTAATTGCATCAGGCTCAATACGTGGACCCACATCATTAATTAGCATGCGACGTATTGGTGAATTTGGCATAGCGGCATACACCATGCCAATAAGTCCGCCCATTGATGTACCAAACCAGTCCACCTGAGTGACGCCGAGTTTTTTTAACAGCGTAGCCATATCCGAAACATACTGCGGTACGGCATAGAGCATTGGGTTGGCGAGGCGGTCTGAATCACCCCTACCGACCACATCAGGACAAACAACGTAATAGTCTTTGCACATGGCCTGCGCGAGTGTCTTAAAGTCACTACCGCGTCTTGTTAAGCCATGAACGCAGAGTAAGACCTTGTTACTTGGATTACCCCACGCGTGATAGGCCATGCGGTGTTTTTCATCGCCACTAGAGCAATCCACATAAAAAGTTTCGCCGTCATGAAAGACGTTTGCCGCCTGAGCTGCATTATGGATTTCATGGCTCATGTGATCATGCCCATGGTCGTGATCTTCACTTACTTCCTCAGGCTGCAAAGTGACGTGATCAATGCCGTGCTTATCCAAAAGCATCGTGTTAATACGGGACATAATCGCAGGCCACTCTCGCATATCAGCAATTTCGATATGGCCAATGAGTGCTGGAAAGCTTGGAGTCATTTCCCAGACGTGCAGATCATGCACAGCCAAAACTCCGGGCACACTCTTTAAGTCAGTACCAACTTGTAAATAATCTATATGAAGAGGCACACCCTCCATCAGGAAGTGATAGGACTCATGAAGAATAGATATAGTGGATTTGAGGATCAGGAGTGATACCAATATCGAAAGAATCGCATCGATAGGCATCCAGCCCGTTAGTTGAATAACAACACCAGCAATCAAGGCGGCGATAGAACCCAATAAATCGCCCATGACGTGCACTAGCGCAGCGCGAGTGTTCACACTCTTCTTATCGCGAGACAACACCCATGCAACCACAATGTTCATCAGCAAACCAATTGCTGCAACGACAGTGACTGTGAGGCCGTCTACTTTATGTGGATCGTAGAAGCGACTTACCGCTTCGACTACGATCCAAACTACCAATGCGAGCATCACTATGCTATTGACGAATGCCGCCAGAGCTTCGGCACGTCCAAAGCCAAAAGAATGCTTAGGTGATGGCGGACGGCGAGAAATAATTTGTGCCAATAAGGCAAGACCTAGAGCTGCTGCATCGGTCACCATATGACCGGCATCAGAGATTAACGCCAAAGAATTAGCAAAATAGGCAGCCGCTCCCTCAACACCTGAAAATCCCAAGGTTAGGACTAGGGCAATTAATAGTAAATTTTGATTAGATACTTGCTTGCTATGAGTGTGCTTGGCATCACCCTTCTTGTGGGCATGCAGTGAGGGATCAACTCCAGAGTTCATCTGAGACGCTGGAGGTTTTGAGGAAGAAAAATGGGATCCCGACATAGTGATCCCATTATTTCATTCATCCGGATAAATTGCTTAAAAACCCGTTGTGTCAACAGGGGCACCAGTCTTAGCAATCACTTCTTCCTTTGTTACACCTGGAGCTAATTCAGTCAACTTCAAACCCTTAGGCGTAATGTCAAGAACACAAAGATCAGTGATGATCTGGCTAATGACGCCTACACCAGTCAATGGCAGGGTGCACTTAGGCAAAATTTTGAGTTCTTCTGTGCCATCTTTCTTTTTGGCGACGTGTTCCATCAGCACTACAACGTGCTTTACGCCTGCAACCAAGTCCATTGCGCCGCCCATACCTTTAACCATTTTTCCTGGAATCATCCAGTTGGCTAAATCGCCATGCTCACTCACCTGCATCGCACCCAAAATCGCAATATTGATTTTGCCGCCGCGAATCATTCCAAAAGAATCTGCAGAAGAGAAAATAGATGAGCCAGGCAAAGTGGTAATCGTTTGCTTGCCAGCGTTAATCAAATCTGCATCAATTGTTTCTTCGGTTGGAAATGGGCCAATACCCAAAAGTCCATTCTCGGACTGGAGCCACACTTCCATGTTCTTTGGCACATGGTTTGCTACCAGGGTAGGCATACCAATGCCCAAGTTTACGTAGTAACCGTCTTTTAACTCTTTAGCAGCACGTGCTGCCATCTCATCTCTTGTCCAAGGCATTTCGATCTTCCTAAGTATTTTGTTCTATTGCTGTTTTATGGCTATTGTTCGGGGAATTAAGCTTTTGCTGTCAAAGTACGTTGCTCAATTCGCTTTTCTGGAGTCTTATGAAGTACCAAGCGGTGCACGTAGATGCCCGGGGTATGAATCTCGTCTGGATGCAACTGACCGTTCTCTACGATCTCTTCTACTTCTGCAACCGTGATCTTGCCAGCCATTGCAACAACAGGATTGAAGTTACGCGCTGTGTAGCGATAAACCAAGTTTCCTGATTTGTCTGCTTTCCAAGCTTTCACTAAAGAGATGTCGGAAACGATAGAACGCTCCATGATGTATTTCTCACCATCAAATGTTTTCTCTTCTTTACCATCGGCAACCAATGTACCAACACCTGTTTTGGTATAGAAAGCAGGAATACCGCAACCACCTGCGCGCAATTTTTCAGCCAGAGTACCTTGTGGGGTAAATTCCAACTCAAGCTCGCCTGCTAAATATTGACGTTCGAATTCCTTGTTTTCGCCCACATAAGAGGCAACCATTTTTTTGACTTGACGGGAATTGAGCAATAAACCCAAACCGAAACCATCTACACCGGCGTTATTGGCAATGGCGGTCAAATTCTGAGCACCCAAATCCTTTACTGCTTGAATCAAAGCTTCAGGAATTCCGCAAAGACCAAAACCGCCCACAGCTAATTTTTGTCCGTCTTTTAAGATATCCCGTAGGGCGTCAACAGCCGATGGGTAAGTTTTATTCATAACTTTTGTCCTAATATTGCCAAAATGGGTAAAAAAGCAATCATAACGCTTTAGACCCCCAGCCTAGGTGGGTTTGGCACTAAAAGGGATTTTGGCAGTTAGAACTAAACTATTGGGGCTAAATACCCTATTTTGAGATACCTCGGAGAAACTGAATGAATGCTGTAGAACTGCTAGAACAATTTGGGCCTAGAGAGTCCATGGACTATGACCTAGTCGTTGTTGGCGGTGGCCCTGCTGGTCTATCTGCGGCTATTAAAGCCAAACAATTGGCCAATGCTTCTGGCAAAGAGATCAGTGTCTGCGTCTTGGAAAAAGGCTCTGAGATTGGCGCTCACATTCTCTCGGGAGCAGTAATGGATCCCAAGGCACTTACAGAACTCTTTCCCGACTGGAAAGAATTGGGTGCCCCACTCGATACCCCGGTAACAGAAGATCAATTTTTATTTCTCACTGACGACAAATCCTACCAAGTTCCAAACTGGTTGCTACCCCACTGCTTTAAGAATGAAGGTAACTACATTGTTAGCCTTGCGAACGTGACTCGCTGGCTTGGACAACAAGCCGAGAATCTTGGTGTTGAAATTTTCCCAGGCTTTCCGGCTGCAGAAATTCTTTATAACGAACAAGGTGCAGTTAGCGGTGTTATTACCGGCTCAATGGGTTTAGATAAAGAAGGAAATCCTACTGATCAATTTCAGCTGGGTATGGAATTGCGTGGTAAGTACACCCTCTTCGCTGAAGGCGCACGCGGCCACCTTGGCAAACAACTCATTACTAAATTTGCTCTTGATAAAGATGCAGACCCTCAAAGCTATGGCATAGGCATTAAAGAGCTGTGGGAAGTGGAACCCTCTAAGAGCAAGCCAGGGCTAGTAGTTCATACCGCCGGCTGGCCTTTAGAGAGCGATACCTATGGAGGTTCATTCCTGTATCACCTTGGCGATAACAAGGTTGCCGTTGGCCTGGTGGTCGGACTCTCTTATAAGAACCCATACCTCTCTCCATTTGAAGAGTTCCAACGCTACAAATTACATCCGAAGATTCGTGAAACCTTTGAAGGTGGCAAACGCATTGCTTATGGTGCGCGCGCATTGACTGCGGGCGGATTAAATAGCCTTCCAAAAACCGTATTCCCTGGCGGTGCTCTGATTGGTTGTGATGCTGGCTTTTTAAATGCTTCACGCATTAAAGGTAGCCATGCTGCAATTAAGACCGGCATGCTTGCCGCAGAAGCTGCAGTTGCGGCAATTAATGAAAACCGCTCTGAAGATGTTCTTTCCGCCTATCCGGCTGCGTTCCAAAATAGCTGGTTGCATACTGAACTGAATCAAGCGCGCAACTTCAAACCATGGATGTCAAAAGGCCTCTACCTTGGCACGATCATGGTTGGTCTTGAGCAAAAGTTATTGGGTGGCAACATGCCGTGGACTGTGCATTTAAAACATGCTGATCATGAATGCCTAGAGCCAGCAGCGCAACACAAGCCCATTGATTATCCTAAGCCGGATGGCAAGATTACTTTTGACCGCCTCTCCTCAGTATTTATTTCCAATACGAACCACGCTGAGAATCAGCCCATTCACTTAACCCTGAAGAATGATTCCGTTCCAGTTGATATCAATCTCAAAACCTATGCGGGCCCAGAGCAGCGTTACTGCCCTGCTGGTGTCTATGAGTATGTAGAGACCGATGGCAAGCCGCGCTTACAAATTAATTCACAGAATTGCGTCCATTGCAAAACCTGCGACATTAAAGACCCTACCCAAAACATCATCTGGATCACACCAGAAGGTGGAGGCGGACCAAACTACGCAGCAATGTAATAAACCCAACCCCGACTTCATGTCGGGGTTTTTCATTCGAAACACGATTCAATAAATAGCGTTATATTTATCCTATGATGATCCTGCACACTATGCTTCGCGTTGGCGACTTGAATCGCTCCATTAATTTCTACACAAACATATTGGGTATGAATGTACTGCGGACCACTGAACGCCCTGAGCAAAAATATTCACTTGCTTTTGTTGGCTATGGCAAAGGTAATGCAGATGGTCAAGCTGAGATTGAGCTAACGTATAACCATGGAGTTTCTAGCTATGACATGGGAACAGCCTATGGCCATATCGCCATTGGTGTTCCAGACGCTTATTCTGCATGCGCCAAGATTAAGGCTGCCGGCGGAAATGTTACTCGTGAAGCCGGTCCTGTAGCTGGCGGCGACACCATCATCGCTTTTGTCACCGATCCAGATGGCTACAAAATAGAGCTTGTTCAGCGCTAATCGTGGCAAAGCCCGATTCATTTCAATTAGAGATAGTAGATCGCCTAAGCGATATCCCGGCCAATCAATGGAATGCACTACTCGCGAAAGATGCGGGTCCTTTTCTTCGCCATGAATTCCTTAGCGCACTAGAAGAGACCTCTTGCGTAGGCGGTAATACTGGATGGCAAGTCGCCCACCTCACCCTCAAGGATGGCGCACAATTGATTGGGGCTATGCCTCTATATCTCAAGCAACATTCTTACGGCGAGTTTGTATTTGATTGGTCTTGGGCACAGGCATATGAGCAGCAAGGCATGGAGTATTTTCCAAAAGCACTTTGCGCTATTCCATTTACACCAGTGCAAGGCCCACGAATCCTTAGCGATAAAACTGTGGATCTTGAGGCAGTTCAGAAGAAGTTAATTGCGGGCTTAAAGACTTTAGTTACCCAAAACAATCTTTCCTCGGCGCACATCTTGTTTCCAACGGCCTCGGAGGCAAAGGGCTTTCAGGAGCAAGGCTTCATGCTGCGGGACTCAGTGCAGTTTCATTGGCATAACCAGGGCTTTGAGCATTTCGAACAATTTTTAGCGGCGTTGACAATGAAGCGTCGAAAAAACATTCGACGTGAGCGCGAGCAAGTGGCCCGAGAACTGATCAACTTTAGACATGTCCCAGGAGGGTCTTCAAGTAATGCCGATTGGGAGTTCTTTTATCGCTGTTATGAAAACACTTATGTAGAGCATCAATCCAGTCCCTACCTTAGTGAAGCGTTCTTTAAGTTATGGGCGCAGCGCATGCCTGAAAACTTGCACCTCATCATCGCAGAGCGTAGTGGAAATCCAATTGCAGCCTCTTTGCTTGTTGTTAACCCCATAACCTCGAAAGCCTATGGAAGATATTGGGGCGCATTAGAGCATGTGCCCTGCTTGCACTTTGAAACCGCCTACTACCAGGCAATTGAGTACTGTATTGCGAAGAATATTCAAACCTTTGAGGGAGGCGCTCAAGGGGAACATAAGATGGCTCGAGGATTTTTACCAACCACCATTCAGTCCGCCCATTTCATTGCCGATCCTCAGTTTGCCAAAGCAGTTCAACATTTCCTGAATCGCGAACACCAGGGTATTGGAGCTTATGTGGATGAGCTTGCCGAGCACAGTCCTCTGAAATCGTCTAAAGTACAGCCATGAATTCCGAAGACACCAAACCGAACCTGCAGGATGGCTCGCACTCCCTCTCAACCGGGGATAATGAATCGGATTCCCCCTGCATCGGGGTATGCACCACGCTTTACGATGAGATTTGTCAGGGCTGTGGGCGCACACTCAATGAAGTCAGCAATTGGGTGTTCTTTTCCGACGAAGAAAAAACATCTGTATGGAACCGTATTCGCGCCGAAGGAACAGCAACACGCTTTCAGCGGCAAGCCAAAGAAAATAAGCCCGATTAAGGGCTTATTTTTTGATTACTAAGAATTAAGCTTAGCCCTCTAGAGCTTGGCTACGCAAATACTCTTCGTAGGTTCCAGAGTAATCAGTAACCGTACCATCCATCTTCACTTCTAAGATGCGATTGGCTAGAGCAGAAACAAACTCGCGGTCATGAGAAACAAATATCAATGTGCCATCGAATTTCTCGAGCGCAATTTGTAAGCTCTCAATGGACTCCATGTCCATGTGGTTGGTTGGCTCATCCATTGCTAGGACGTTATATTTTTGGAGCATGAGTTTGCCCCAAATCATTCTGCCCTTTTCACCACCAGAGAGAACCTTAACGGACTTGCCAATATCATCACCAGAGAACAAGAGGCGACCTAATGTGCCACGAATGACCTGATCGTCGTCGCCTGTATTGCGCCAGTTGTTCATCCAATCCATGAGCAACTCGTCTTTAGCAAACATCTCGGTGTTGTCTTGGGGCATGACACCAACGTTAGCGTTCTCGGCCCACTTCACATCACCACTGTCTGCTGCAATACCATCAAAGCGCTTGCTCAAGATGGTCTTGAGTAGCGTTGTCTTACCTGCACCGTTTTGACCAATAATGGCAATCTTTTCACCAGCGCGAACACCAAGCTTAAAGTTTTTGAAGATAGTGCGGTCGTAGGCTTTAGTCAGTGCATTGCACTCAACCGCCATATTGTGAAGTTTTTTCTCGGTATCAAAACGAATAAATGGGTTTTGACGTGAAGAAGGCTTTACTTCAACAATCTCAATTTTCTCTAACTGTCTTTGACGTGAAGTCGCTTGACGTGCCTTAGAAGCATTTGCAGAGAAGCGAGCCACGAAAGCTGCTAATTCAGCAATTTTTTCTTTGGCTTTTACGTTATTGCTTAGCTGCTGAGTGCGCGCCTGCACCGAAGCAAGCATGTAGGAGTCATAGTTGCCCGGATAAACCTTCAGCGTTCCATAGTCCATATCGGCCATGTGCGTACAGACTTCATTTAAGAAGTGACGATCATGGGAAATGATGACGATGGTGCTCTTAATTTGATTGAGGATGTCTTCAAGCCAATGAATGGAGTGAATATCCAAGTTATTGGTTGGCTCATCAAGCAACAGCACATCTGGATCAGAGAACAAAGCTTGCGCAAGCAATACGCGCAACTTCCAGCCTGGAGCAACGTTGCTCATCAAGCCTTCATGTTGCTCGATTGGAATACCAATGCCCAGCAATAGTTCGCCTGCTTTAGCTTCTGCGGTATAGCCACCGTATTCGGCATACTTACCTTCGAGCTCAGCAGCCTTCATGTAGTCTTCATCAGTAGCATCTGGGTTCGCGTAGATAGCATCGCGCTCTGCAGCAGCTTTCCACATTTCTTCATGACCCATCATCACTACGTCGAGTACGCGTACATCTTCGTAGGCGAATTGATCTTGACGCAATTTACCCAAACGAATTCCAGGATCCAAGCTCACGTTACCGCTGGTTGGCTCGAGCTCGCCACCCAAAATTTTCATGAAGGTAGATTTACCGCAACCGTTTGCGCCGATGAGACCGTAACGGTTACCGCCGCCAAACTTCACGGAAATGTTTTCAAACAGAGGCTTTGCCCCAAACTGCATAGTGATATTAGATGCTGACAGCACGGATGTTTTCTAGCTTTCTGAAATTCAATAGTTACCCCGAATGGGGGCAAAGACCATCATTTTAACGGCTTGTAGGTCTTTGTTGGCAGGAAGCCCGTGGTCTTGCTTAGACTTTGACCCTAAATGGGGTGAAATTCGTATGAATATCGTAAAAATCCTCGTTTTCCTTGCGCTTGAGGAAGTTCACAACCCAATAGGTCATGGGGGTAGCCAGGATTTCCCAGGAGGTCTTGAGGACATACTGAGCCAGGGTCACCTGAATCACTTCATGGGTTGGCCAAATGCCATAAAAAGCCAGCATATAAAAGAATGAGGAGTCGACCAACTCCCCCACGCCAGTTGAACCAATCGTGCGCATCCACAAAAAGCGCCCCTGCGTCCAGATTTTCATCTTTGCTAGAACATAGCTGTTAGTTAGACTGCCGCACCAGAATGAGAACATCGAAGCCATGGCGATTCGCCAAGAGTTTCCAAACACAGTTTCCAAGCCATGTTGGTAATTGGCCATATAGTCACCGGGAGCTACTGGCAAAGCGATGACAATCTGAGCCATCACTGCGGCAAATGCGAGCGCAGCAAAACCAGCCCACACCGCCCTTCGATCATAGGCATACCCGTACACCTCAGTCAGGATGTCGCCAAAGAAATAGGCTATTGGGAAAAACAAGATTCCACCGCCAAATGGCACGGTTCCAAAATACGGAAGATCAACGACTGCCGCCTTCCCAGCGCCAATAAAGTTTGAGCACAACAAAACGACTACAAAGGCAGCCAGAATGAGGTCGTAATAGCGGTGGTGGCGTCGAGGCGAGTCCATAAGTCCAGAAAAATGGATAATAGAAACAAGAATATCTGCATTCCTGAAAATTCGCAGGGAGCAGGCCAAAAGTGATGACAAAACCGCATATAGGATGACAAAGCAATGAGTACAAGTAAGGCCAGCTTTAATTGGGCAGACCCCCTTCTTCTCGATACCCAACTCACAGAAGAGGAGCGCATGGTGCGCGATGCAGCCGCAGAATATGCTCAAGGTCGCCTGATGCCTCGTATTCATGAAGCTTATCGCAATGAAACAACCGACCCTGCCATCTTCCGTGAAATGGGAGAGCTTGGCCTCCTGGGCATTACGATCCCAGAACAATACGGCGGAGCAAATTTGAACTATGTCTCTTACGGTTTAATTGCCCGTGAAATTGAACGGGTTGATTCCGGCTACCGCTCAATGATGAGTGTGCAATCTTCTTTAGTGATGGTTCCCATTAATGAATTTGGTAGCGAAGCACAAAAGCAAAAGTACCTACCTAAATTGGCTAGCGGTGAATGGATTGGTTGCTTTGGTTTAACTGAACCAAACTATGGTTCAGATGCAGGCGGCATGATTACTCGCGCCAAGAAAGTTCCTGGCGGATTCTCTCTCACTGGTTCAAAGATGTGGATTTCTAACTCTCCTATCGCTGACGTATTTGTAGTGTGGGCTAAGAACGATGAAGGCATCATCCGTGGTTACATCTTAGAAAAAGGCATGAAGGGTTTAAGTGCTCCAAAGATCAGCGGCAAGATGGGTCTACGCGCCTCCATCACCGGTGAAATCGTCATGGACGAAGTGTTCGTACCTGCTGAAAATGAATTCCCAGAAATTGAAGGCCTCAAAGGCCCCTTCACTTGCCTAAACTCCGCACGCTATGGCATTGCCTGGGGCGCACTCGGGGCGGCTGAATGGTGCTGGTATGCAGCTCGCCAGTACACCATGGATCGCAAGCAGTTTGGTAAGCCGCTAGCAGCCAATCAATTGATTCAGAAAAAATTGGCTGATATGCAAACTGAAATTGCTTTAGGCCTCCAAGGGTGCTTGCGCTTGGGCCGCATGAAAGACGAAGGCATTGCCGCTCCAGAAATCACCTCCATCATGAAACGTAACTCTTGCGGCAAGTCTTTAGAAATTGCGCGCATGGCGCGTGATATGCATGGTGGTAACGGCATTTCAGATGAGTATGGCGTCGTGCGTCACATGCTGAACTTGGAAGTCGTTAACACCTACGAAGGCACTCACGATATTCACGCCCTCATTCTAGGTCGTGCGCAAACAGGAATCCAAGCATTTAGCTAAATACAAAAGCTAGGTATTACAAAAGCCCTTGAATAAATACTCAAGGGCTTTTTTTATGGATAGAGCTGGTTTTTTAAACTGTCGATTACGAACACATTAACTGGAATGCCTGCACTGACACTTGATGAAACCGTGCAGAATTCCTGAAATTGAGCCAAGACTCTATCTAGGTTTTCCAAAGATTCTCCAGATACGCCAATATGTATCTCAACTCGTATAGACAAGATGCGGAGCCGATTTTGCTCGTTACGACCTATCTCGCATGTAGCTATGGTCTCTATTGGGTCTGGATTTTGCTTGAATTTTCTTAAAGCAAAAAGTAATGAATCTGATAAGCAATTAGCTACAGCCGCAATTAATAATTGCGATGGAGTTGCACCTTCAGACTTACCCAGTGGCGGTGGCTCATCCCCCATGATCGGAGGTTTTTCTTCGTTGTAATAAATCGCAAACTGATAATCGGCTTGCTGTTTCAGTCTTACGGTTGGATTTCCACTCATACTGAACCCCTATTGTCTATTTAGTAATGAACTTACTCAAACACGATTGGCTCTGGCCTAGCAATAGGATTGCCTGCCTGCGCCCATGCATCGAATCCGCCTGCAATCGATTGAACATGCATATAACCCATTTCATGCAACGACTTTGAGGCTAATGCTGCTCTACCGCTGTTTTTACAGTACAGCACTATTTTTAAATCCCGGGAACTTAAATTAGGATCGTTGCTTAATTTGAATTCAAGCAAACCTCGAGACATATGAATTGCTCCAGGAATATGCCCATTTGCATATTCATCCGCCTCGCGAACATCTAATAACAGATCGGCACCTTGAATTGCTTGAGCTGCATCTGCAAGAGCAACCTCTTTAATTGAAGATTTGGCTATTGCAACTAAGTCATGGGCAGTTTTCATATACATTCCTTTTATTAATGTTCTTTCATTATATTTTATTATATAATGTTTTAGAAATAAAAGTAAAATTTTGCGTCTTGAATCAACACCATAAGGAATTCAATACATATGCTAATTAAATGCCCAAGCTGCAACAAGTTCAACCGTCTACCCCTTGATCGAGTTAACCAAAAACCAATATGCGGAGTATGCAAGGCCAGCCTACTCTTAGGCCCCATCGATGCCGATCAAGCAAGCTTTAAAGAGATTCTCAGTCATAGCAAACTACCTGTAATAGTGGATTTTTGGGCACCATGGTGCGGCCCTTGCAAAATGTTTGCCCCAACCTTTCAGGCTAGTGCTGCAAAAAACGGTGAGCAGGTTCTGCATATTAAATTGGATACAGAAGCAAACCCAGGCATTGGGCAGGAGTTTTCAATCAGATCAATACCAACATTGGCAGGCTTCAAAAATGGGGTTGAGTTAAAGCGTATCAGCGGAGCCTTGCCACCAGCTCAGCTCGAACAATTTGTGAAGGGCCTTGCTATTTAGTGTCCGTTGGTTTTGATGAGAATCTCTTTAGCTGATGCCTTAAAAGCGTGATCACTATCGCTTTCAAGCTGCACGAAATTCTCCACCTTGTACTGAGGAAAGTTACGCACAATTGATGATTGATAAGAAGGGTCGTAATGCTTTACCAATAACTCTTCAACGAGATCCGGAAAATTGCCTGCATCAATTGCGTCATTCCATTTGGCAATTTGCACTTTTCCATAATGCGCTGTTAGTAACGCTAACTTACGCTTGAAGTTATCCGTGTCGATTAAGAAGTGATGGTACTCACGAATAAGCCAAGACACTCGTGTTTGCGTGCTCGATCTCAACTCAATACAGGCACCATTACGAATTTTTTCCATCAAGGCATCAGGTACGTGTAATCCCCCTACCTTCTTGCTTTCGGACTCCACAAATACCGGCTTAGCTGGGTCAAGCGAACGTAAGGCATTCCATAACGCAGTCTCAAAGCCTTTTTGCGATGGCTGGTCTTCATTGGGCTCATTACCAAGCACCGAGCCACGATGAACTGCTAGGCCCTCTAAATCAAGGATCTGAGCCCCTAGAGCGCCAATCTCTTGAAGCACTCGTGTTTTGCCGCTGCCCGTCATTCCGCAAATAACCTGAAATGAAAATTGACCAGCTGCTTGGTCTAGCCCGTCAATCACTGTGCGACGAAAACTCTGGTAACCACCTTCTAGCTGTTTAGCTTTCCAACCAATCCGATTGAGAATGTGAGTAAAGGCGCCACTGCGTTCACCACCACGCCAGCAATAAATCAATGGACGCCATTCACGAGGCAATTCTAGAAAGTGATTTTCAAGATGAGTGGCAATGTTTTTGGAGACCAACGCTGCGCCCAGCTTTTTGGCTGCGAATGGAGACTCTTGTTTATAAAGCGTTCCTATTTTGGCGCGCTCTTCATTATCAAGAACGGGGTAATTAACTGCGCCAGGGATGTGATCTAGAGCAAACTCGGCAGGAGATCTCACATCAATAACGAGATCAAACTGATCTAGCTCAGATAAAAATTGATCAACTCTTAAGATGTGCGGATTGCCGGGTTGCACGATAGACTAGCGCAACTTTTGCAAAATATGCTCAGGCCAAGGGGCCGACTTATTAGTCGTGAGGTCTACCCACACCATAGTCGCACCACCAATAGCCGCTTCAACCTCAGGCGATGTAGTTAAAGCCATGCTGGTATAGACATCCAAACTGGTTCTGCCGATGGCGCCTATGGAGGTCTTTAATATCAACTCACCCGGGAACGAGAGTTGTTGATAAAAGTTACAAAAACCGTTGAGCATCAACATAGATTCACGACCGGGAGCAACCTCATACCCCATGGCCGTAATCCACTCGCAACGGGCTTGCTCCATGTAGCGAAAGTAAATAGTATTGTTCACGTGCCCATACGCATCCATATCGCCCCAACGAATGGGCATGATCATTTCATGAACTAGCTTGCGCTCTTCGGGAATGACTATGCGCATGGTTTAGCGGGTGCTCTTTAGCTTAACCAAGCTGCAAAGCAAGTTGGTACAAATTAGTAGAGCGTGCGCCAGAGCGACAGAAAGCGAGAACCGGTCCAGGCAAAGTTTTTAAGAGACGAGCCATTTCCTGCACTTGAGCTTGGGTAAATGCACCAGATACTACCGGCAAGTACACATAATTTAAGCCGAGCTTTTCGGCTTCCGCTTGAATTACAGCGTTCAAAGGTTGGCTTGGGCCACCCTCACCGTCAGGACGGTTATTAATGACGCTCTTATAGCCTTGTTTGGCAATTTCAGCCAAATGGCTTGGGTCGATCTGACCGAGAGTGCCAAACTGAGCGTTATGGCAAGAAATAGGAAGACTCATAAAACCCTCTACATTTAGTAAATTATGCAATAGGGTTGATTTTAAAGCAGGGTTGACTCAGAGGCTTGGCTTGTTTTTATGAGCGGTAAAGAAGCGCTCACAGATTTCCATGCCGACTAGCATGGCAACCACAAATACCAGGGCTTTAAGGTGTCCAGCACCCAAAGCAACCAGCGCTGGACCAGGGCAAAATCCCGCAATTCCCCATCCGGCACCAAAAATTAAGCTGCCAATAATCAATGGCTTAGTGATATCTCTACGCGTGGGAATGTGGAGAGCCCCACCGAAAAATGCTTGAGTTCTTTTGCTAACAAGATAGAACGCGCCTAGCCCTACAATCACGGCCCCCATCATTACGAACATTAATGATGGATCCCAATTGCCAGCTAGATCTAAAAACCCCAAGACCTTCTGAGGATTACTCATACCGGAGATGATTAATCCCCAACCGAAAAGAACTCCAATTGCATACTGACCAAGGAGGCTGAAATGTTTTCTCATCTCAAACCCCAATCAAGTGACGAAGTACATAAACAGTAATAAAGCCTGCGCTCATAAAAGAAAGCGTGGCTACTAATGAACGCGGCGATAAACGTGAAAGTCCACAGATGCCATGACCACTGGTGCAGCCCGATCCGTATTGAGCACCAAAGCCTACTAGAAGACCAGCAATCACAATCGCGATCCAATCCGCTTCAATTTCCACCACTGGGAATATGCCAAAAAATAACGCTGCCAGAAAAGGTGCGGTTACCAAGCCCAGCACCAGAGCAACACGCCATGCTGAATCAGTCAATTTAGGGTGCAGCAAGCCAGAAACAATTCCGCTGATACCCAAAATTCGGCCATGCAATAAAACATATAAGGCCGCTGCAACTCCCAGAATCATCCCGCCTAATAAGGAAGGAATGGGTGTAAAAGACATCCAATCAATTTGCATTATTTATTTTGTTTTCTGTGAAATTAACTACAAGGGTTAGGAGCAAGGCGTATTTGCAGATATCGTAAACCTAAATAAGCCCCAAAAATGAATCCAGGTAAAGCCAGCAATGAACCAAGGGCAAGTGTTGAGATTCCACTTAAACCCTGCCCTACTGTGCAACCTAAGGCTGTCACACCACCAAAGCCCATCAGCGCAGCACCGACCAAGTGATTGGCAGTATCTTCAGTATTGCGGAAGGATTCCCAACGAAATGATTTGGTTGCAATGGAAACCGCAGTAGAACCTAAAATCATTCCCGCAACAGCGGCAATTCCTATAGTGACCACTTTAGATGTATCGCTATACATCATTAACCAATCCAAAGAATAAGCGTATGGGGCAACAAAAGATAAGCTCTCCATGCGACCTGAATTCGTTACCAAAAATACTTCTTCTAAAGTATTTGGATCTTCAGCCACATATCCCAAGTTACCTGATACCCACCACACCGCACAGATTGCCAATCCTACGGCAATGCCAGCAAATAGATTTTCAGCGGTCCAAAATGCTTTGCTAGCTAAGGCATAAGCAATGAATGCTGCACCAATGATCAAGCCTAGGGCCAGATGAAGTTGAGGACGCGCAATGCCAAGAGGTGCACTTAAAAGACTAGGTAAATCTTGTGGGGTATTAAAGGCGATAAAAAATGTATCCAAAGTATTGATGCGTACTACGCCCAGGAAACCGCGCATGGTCATATAGGCCGTCAATCCGAGGACCATAAACACCACGATGGACTTTAAGTTACCGCCACCGATACGGATCAAGGTTTTGCTGCCGCACCCAGACGCTAAAACCATACCCAAGCCAAATAAAACACTTCCAACGATTGTGGAAAGCCATAAAAATTTATTGCCGGTATAAAAACTTTTCAGCGGATCAACCAAGCCAAGGTAAGACATCAAGGTAAAACCAATAATGGCAACACCGATAGCCAAAAACCATTGCTTTAAACGGCCCCAGCTAGACATGATGAAAATGTCAGAAACTGCGCCCATGCTGCAAAACCCAGTTTTCTGCATAACAGCACCCAGAAAAAAGGTAATGGCAAAAGTTGCCCAGAGAACGGACTTACTTAAAGAGCTAATATCTACTACATCCATAGCGATCAAATCTTGAAAAAATTAAGGTTTAAATTTGTAAAACTGTTTGTTGAGGAAAGCGGTGACATCCGCTTCATCCTCTGGGAACAGATCAAGCCGTAGCTCGGTATTGCATAGGCCAACCATCTTTTTCAAGTCAGCCAGCGACTTCACTTTGCTGTCAGAGCGGGTATAAATCATGTCGCCATTACCAAAACCAGTTTTCTTGGCATGACACGCGTAGCACTTTTGCTGGTCTATGGCCTTGCCATTAGCCAAGTCTGGGGCGGCAAGCGCTGGAGTGCCAATAAGCGCACTGAATGCGATTGCTGAGATAGATCGGAGAAAAGTCAATTTCATTACAAATCAAGGATTTAGCATTAATCCTCTATTTTAAGGCCCAATGACTTAATTTGCCCTACTCGGCCTGAATCGACAGATAGACGTTATAGGCATTCATGCGGTTGGCGGCCCTAAACAGAGGCATTCCCTCGTATTCAGACCAATCGGCCTGTTTATAGGCATCCTCGAAAGGATCCATATTGACAGCCGCATTAGCCATGGATTCCCGCAAATATTTAAGGTAATTACGGGTAAAGACTATATCTTCAGCAGGCTTTACCGAGTAATTGCCATGCCCCGGTATAACAATATTGGGGTTCAATTTTTCAATCTCATCTAAAGCAATCAACCAGCCCTTGCTGTCTGCATTACCTACAAAAGGAATTCGCCCTCTAAAAACCAAGTCCCCAGCAAAAAGAACTTTTTCAGATGGTATGTAAATTATTAGATCCTCAGGCGCATGGGCGGGACCCACCCTACTAATAAAAAAATCTACACCGCCAATAGTTAGTTTAGTCTTTTGATCAATCCAAATATCTGCTGGAAGTAGTCTTGTGCTGTCATTCACCCAAGGCGCAAAGTCAACTCGAGATGCAATCAGACGTTGTTTAGCAGTTTCCGAAGAAAGGTAATTCCTACCTTCGCCTTGTGCATAAATTTTTGCGCCGACCTTTTTAAATTCTTGCAACCCATATACATGATCGGCGTGATAATGAGTCACGATCACGGCTACGATTTTCTGATTGCTTACTTTTTTGATTTCAGCTATTAACTTTTGCGCAAGAACAGGAGAGCCTAAGGCGTCGATAACTACAACCCCTTGTGGCGTAACTACAAACCCAGCATTAGAGATAAAGTTTTGATTGGCGCTACTACCCATTTCTGCACGACCCTGTACAAAATAGGTATTAGGAGCAACCTTTACCGGCTTAAGCAACACACCAGCGGGATCACCTTGTGCAGATACCACCCGGGCATAGATAGCAGTAAAAAAAATAGCATTAACTAATAATGCTATTTTTAGATACTTACACGCAGCAGATACGAGGTTCATCTAACTTTCTAAGGTTTGATGTAAGCAAAACCATCTTTATATTGCAGATCTGCAACACGAACTACACCCGATGGCGTGAAATCAGCATCTAAAGTGAACTGATCTTTTTTCAAGTTACGATTCTTTAAAGTAATCTCGCAAACCTCAAACTTCACACCACGAGACTTTAAAGCGCCAACCAAAGGTGCGTACTCGACATTATTTTTCTTATCCTTAGCCCCTTCCATCATGATGTCGACACCATTTGCATGGGTCACCACAATAATGGTGGTTTGTGGAGATACATCCAAGTGATTACGAATATTACGTAAGCCTTTTAAACCTTGAGACTCAGCATCATCGATGTGATAAACCACTTTGGTATTTCCAGCCGATTGAGCTGAGGTCATGGAGCAGAAACCAAAAGCAAGAGCTGTTGCTGTAATGATAGAAAGTAGTTTTTTCATTTCACGTCCCATGACTTAAATTAGATCGAAACCATACCAGGGTTGTTTGCAACACCCTTAATGATTGGCTCATTCAGCTTAACTGCTTTAACTACCTTGACATCACGCAGGTGACGCTCAATCACATCCCAGATTGGCTCGCCGCCAGCATTCTTTGCTTCTTCGCTCACGGGTGCCCAGCCTGCAACTTTATAAGTCTTGCTTGCCTCAATTGGCTTGCCGTTTAAGCGCATATCTGTAATACGCTTACCAGCTGTTTGCGCAGGGTCAATGGTGTATTGCATGCCGCCAACGCGCACCATATCGCCACCTTGCTGGTAATACGGATCTGGATTAAATAAGTTGTCTGCCACATCCTCAAGAATAGTCTTGATGGTTTCACCGCTCATATTGGTAACTGTGGTGTACGGATAGGTAATCGCCGTTTGATCCAAAAGATTCTCGCGAGTGATGGCCTGACCTGGCAATAAACTAGTTCCCCAACGGAAGCCTGGGGAGAAAGCAATCTCAGCATTCTTCTGTGCCATCAAACCATCCAAGATTAGCTGGTCGAAGCTGCCGTTGAAGTTGCCGCGACGATACAAGAGGCCTTCAGTGGTTGCCAATTTCTCATTTAACTTTGTTTCAAACGGCGCTCTGATTTTTGCAATCAACTTGTTCATTGTTGGATCAGCAGGAATCATGTTCGAGAAGATTGGGAATAGCTTATAACGGAAATCAACTGCCTTGCCGCCCTTCACATCAAAATCGAGCACACCCAAGAACTTGCTATTAGATCCAGCATTGGTAACCAGAGTGACACCACCGGAATTCTTAACCTTGACAGGAATGGGGACACCATCGTGCGTATGTCCGCCCATAATGGCATCTAGACCGCTTACGCGAGAAGCCATCTTCAAATCCACGTCCATACCATTATGGGAAAGCAGAATCACAACCTTGGCTCCCTTAGACTTCACTTCATTAATGGTCTTCTGGAGATTTTCTTCTTGAATACCAAAAGTCCAATCTGGCGTGAAGTAACGTGGGTTGGCAATTGGTGTATACGGAAAGGCCTGACCAATAATGGCAACCTGAATACCGTTCTGCACTTTCATGACATAAGGATTAAATACGGAATCACCAAAGTCGGCTGTTTTAATATTTTGCGCAACAAAATTGACTTTACCTTTGAAATCGCCATTCACGATTTCCATCACGCGCTTCTCACCTAAAGTCATCTCCCAGTGAGGTGTCATTACATCCACGCCCAGCGCAAGAGCAGCATCGACCATATCTTGACCATTGGTCCAAAGAGCCGTACCGGAACCCTGCCATGTATCGCCACCATCAAGCAATAAAGCGCCCGGACGATTTGCTTTCATTTGCTTAACCAATGTAGCCATATGGGCGAATCCACCCATCTTGCCGTAGTTCTGTGCTGCCGCAACGTAATCAAGATATGTAAAGGCATGAGCATCACGTGTACCAGGCTTAATACCATTTGCCTTTAAGAAATATTCGCCTACCAAGTGAGGTGTTTTGCCTTCCTGAGCACCAATACCAAGATTGACATTAGGCTCGCGGAAATAGATTGGGAGAAGTTGCGCATGGCAGTCGGTGAAGTGCAGGAAATGCACATTACCGAACTTAGGCAAATCATAGAATTTTTGCGCAGTGGTTTGCGCGCTAGCAAAATTAGATTGCAAACTCATACCGCCTGCAGAGGCGATAGCTAATGCTTGCAAAAACTCACGACGATTTAAAGACATAGTATTTTCCTAAAGAAAACAGGCCTTTCGGCCTGTTTATTTTTATTACTTATTAACAGGCGACTCTGGATCTAAGAGCAATGCCATGACATCCTGCATTTGCTTTTCATTTAAGAGTTTGAAGTGCCCGAAACGAGGCATATTGCTACACACGTTATATGCCTTTGCATTATTAATGCGGTTCCAAGTGTACTGAACCACTTCTTTAGAATAGCCACGTAATTTTCCGTAGTTCCAAAGAGATGGGCCGATGTTTCCATAGGAAACTTCTTTGATGTTGATCTGGTGACAGTTGTAGCAAGAGCCACCGTTTTCGCTCCCCGCTTTATCAGACCAAGTAGCGCCACGACCACTTTGAGCGATCTTTTCACCGCTCTTCCAGTCGCCAATATATTTACCATCAGAAGGCTGCTTGATGGTTGCCATATTGTCGTTCTGGATTTTTTCGCGCAACTTTGCATCACCACCACCAGTTAAATTAGCCTGGTTGGAGCAAAACTTTTGGGCAGCATCTTGGTCGAGACGATCGAGTCCAGCCTGACCTTTAGCTTCAAAACTAGAGTACATCATCTTTTCAAATGGAGTTGCAGCATGTGCAGCACCGATTGATAAAGTAAGCGCAAGTGCTAATAAGGATAATTTATTTTTCATGTTATTTATCTCCAGCGATTAACGCTTCAGTCCAGGTGCATTCATTGTTCCGCCCTTGGCATTAATTGCCATGTAGAGGGAAACAGCGATAGTGTCGTCAGAAATGTAAATCGGCTCAGGGAAACGTTGTTGACGATAGCAGTCGTTTAGACGACGTTGCATTGTCCAGAAGTTTCCACTTGAAACACGGTAAGCTGGCCAGTAACCCCAACCAAGGGCGGCACCTTTTTGCTCAGTAATATTTGGCAAGTCTTGCAAACGAATACGCTTACCGTTCTCGCTATGGCACGATGCACATGAGAAGTCCATTGGACCACCTTGGTAGAAGAAAGACTTCTTGCCGAGGTCATACATTTCTTTTTCTTTAGGATGCTTAGCAACAGTGTTGATTTTCATGCCTTTGGATTCAGCAACAACATAGGCAACCACTGCCTCAACATCCTTACGCTTGCCCTTTTCAAAGCCAGCCTTAATAATTTCTTGACTGTTGTAACCCTGTAACTTTTCCATACAAGTTACTAAACGAGACTCCAAATCTTGAACTTTGTTTGTATCTTTAAAGTATTTTGGCAATTGAGTATAGGCACCCTTAACAACGCCAGGACCCATACCCAAATCGCATTTTTCAAGTGAGACATTTTTTGGGCCCATTGGCTTTTTCCAAATATCCTCACCCGCTGCTTCATACAAGTCAGCAGGGTTACCATCGGCAATCATTGCACGATATTTTTCAATTTCGTCAGTTGGAGCACCTCCTGTTGGAGGTGCTGCTGTAGAAGCCTCATTTTTTGCTGGACTTGAACAGCCCTGCAACACTGCAAATAAGCCAATAATAACGCCATATAAAATGCGTGCTTTCATGGTAACCCTTTTATAGTTTTAATTATGCGTATTGATATTAAGAAGCAGTAGCTTCATCAGTACGTTTGTCGCCTTTGCTATCTACCCAGCTAACAACAATCTTGTCGCCCTTAGCGCCTTTGTATTTGAAGTTCAAGAATGGATCCTTTGAAACTGCTGGACCAAACTGACCATTCAATACATCTTTGCCATTAGCTTTGACGTTGATAGTGCTAATAAACCATGCTGGAATAACTTTGCCTGAAGCGTCTTTACGCTGACCAGACTCCATATCATGCTTCATCAAAATTTTTACATCCACTACTCCACCGCTCTCAGCAGCTCTAACGCGCATCGGATCAGCCATTTTTTCCTCTTTTAATCTAGTAATTAATTAACAGTATTGGTTTTGATTAACAGCGATTAACCGCCGCAACCACCCAAAGTTACTTTCACTTCCTTAACAGACATACTCCATTTGCCATCAGCTTTTACCAAGGCGTATACATTGGAGGTCTGACCCATCTTGATACGTGTAGTAACAAATGGCTCAGTGCCAGCAGGAATGAAGAATTGAGCAGCTAAGGCGCTTGGGTTTTTCTCAACCAAGATGGCCATTTGCTCTGCTTTAAGGGTGGTTGTAATGCCGACCGGCACAACTGCACCATTTTCGGCGATGTCAGGGGCATTCAAAGTAACTGCACCAGACTTCTCTGGGCTGCCTGCACCCAAGATCTTAAATACATCGTCAAGGCTCTTGCCTTCAAAAGCGGCTTTATTCCACTCTTGAGCCTGGGCTACGCTAATAAGACCCGCAGAAGCCATCAAGCCAAATACGGCTGAATATTTCAATAAACTGCGTCGCTGCTGATTCATAAAAACTCCTTTATTAATCTCATACTGTGAATATATTATCTGCTTTCTAATAAACCATACTGGTTATTACCTAAGCAGCCCTTATTTACCCCCTGAAAGCACCCATTCAACTAGTGCCTTACGATCTGCATCTGACAATTGCGCTTGTGGTGGCATCGGAATTGAGCCCCATACACCAGAGCCGCCATTTTTAACCTTGGCCATCAATTTATCTAGAGCACCACTCTGCCCTTGATATTTGGCAGCAATATCAGCAATTGAAGGACCGACCAGCTTAGCATTTGGCGCATGACAAGCCGAACAGTTCTCATTCTTAAATAAAGCAGCGGGGCCTTTTGCATTAGAGGAATGGGTATCTGCAGCATGTGCCAATCCCTCGCCACTTGATCCGGGTAACTTGGCAATTGGTGGCTTGGTTGAATCTGACCCACGATATGGACCATATTGACGATTTTGCTCAGCAATATTGCCGTGTGCATTTCTTGCGAAATCTGGAAGTGTTGAGCCAATTTGTACAAACTTGACGCAGTTATTCATGCAAGAAGAGCCATTAACATCCGGCTTGCCATTAACACTCCAAAAGCCATGATTACGCGTCATGCCATTGCGGTTTGGCATCTTTTTCTGGACTTCTGCAATGTTTGCATCGCTAAGCACAAAATCATCCGGGACTATCTCACCCAAACTAAGAATATATGCCACTAGCGCATAAGTATTGTCCGGCGTAAGTGATCTTGGTGCATTCCAAGGCATTGCACGATAGATGTAATCCCACAAAGTAGAAACAGTTGGAACCTTCATCAAAGTAGTGCGTTGAGGTTGCTTACGATCAGCCAAAGAGGCTACTCTTCCTGTCTTCACATCTTCAGTAGTTGTTCCGCCGGCAATCGGTGTAAAGATCTCATTGGATTCACCAAAAACACCGTGACAGCTAGCGCATTTGGACTCCCAAATTGCTTGACCCTGCTCTACAGAGCCAGACCCCTTTGGTAGACCTTTGAAGTCCGGACGCACGTCAATATCCCAAGCCATTACTTCTGCAGGAGTGGCATTACGACCAATACCTGGAAACTTGGCAGATCCCTGCGTGCTTTGTGCAAATGAAATCTGGGTAGTCAATACTGCAAGACTGAGCAGACTCAAACGAGCAATAGAATTAACCGACTTGAACATTGCTCACCTCACCATTTGAATCTAATTTCCAAGATTGAATTGCATTGTTGTGATAAATGGAACGATTACCACGTAAATCACGCAATACTTTTATTGAAGGCTGAATATAGCCAGTGTCATCTACAGCTCTAGATTGCAATATTGCAGGTGAGCCATCCCACACCCAATCAATATTGAAACGTGTAATGGACTTAGTAAGAACCGGGGTCTCCAGGCGCGCCTGACGCCAGTTGTTGCCGCCATCAAATGAGACATCTACACGCCTAATCTTGCCTCGACCCGACCAAGCCATACCACTGACGTTATAGAAACCTTTATCTAGCAATTGCTGGCCGCCAGAAGGGGTGGTAATCACAGATTTACATTCTTGAATAGATGCGTATTGACGATGCATGCCATCTGGCATCAGTTCAATATAGTGAACCGCCTCATCTTTTGTATTCCAAGGCATATCACCAACCTCAAGACGACGCAACCACTTAACCCAGCTGACACCTTGCACTCCAGGGACTACCAAGCGCAATGGGAATCCATTTTCGGGGCGAAGCATTTCACCATTCATACTCCAAGCTACGATGGTGTCATCTAAGCAGCTTTCTAGGTTGATGGTGCGAGTCATGCCGGAACCATCACCACCCTCAGCAAGCAAGAACTTACCTTTTTTCAAGTCAGCGCCGCATTCTTCAAGCAATACTTTAAGTGGTACGCCTGTGAATTCGCAGCAAGATAACATGCCATGCGTGTACTGCACTGTAGGTACGGCAACGTTGCCCCACTCTAAACCAGTGTTAGCACCACACTCAATAAAGTGAGTACGAGAAACTGAAGGCAAACGCATCAAGTCGTTCATCGTAAAGACGCGAGCATTTTTCACCATACCGTTCACCATCAAACGATGAGTCTCAGGATTTAAGTTGTACCAACCTTGGTGATGACGTTCAAAGTGCAAACCGTTTGGCGTAATTGTTCCAAATAAGCCTTGCAAGGGTGTAAAGGCAACCGATGCTGCTGATACACGCGTCAAACCTGGTGACTCACGACGAATTAAATTAGCCTCGTAAATTGAAGGCACGCCATAAGGCATGGTGGCAACGTTCTTACCAAGCGTTGTTTGCCATTCTTGTTTTTCTAGAATTGCTGGGTCACCCTCACCTGCAGCAAAGGCCAGAGGCGCAGCCAAGCCTGCTGCCGCACCACCAACTGCAGACATGAATCCTTTGCGCAAGAAGCCGCGGCGTTTTTCATCAAGGCCATTGGCGTTGATGTCAGCAATTAACTCCTGAGAAATAAAGTGCTCTGGCGCTTTAACTAAGCGGGCTCTATTTGCCGGCTTTTCAACTGCCGAGATATCCTCGGCACTTAATTCAATTTGCTTCTTAGTCATTTGACCTCTACTTAAAAAGTGATTTACTGCAAAACTTAATGAATGCCTTCTGCAATCTTTGCACAGACTGTTTGACACATCTCCACCGTTGCGTTATCCGCAATCGAGTAATAAACCGTTACACCCTCTTTTCGCCTCATTAAAATTCCAGCTTTATGAAGCGCCAATAAATGTCTCGAAACATTGGCCTGACTCGTGCCACACATCTCAACAACTTCAGAAACAGATTTTTCACCGCTACAGACCGCATACATAATGCGTAAGCGTGCCGGCTCAGATAGGACATTGAAATAGGCCGCCACTTGAGAAAAGACCTTCTCCATCTGTTTTGGAGATAAGTTTTTTGTCGCCTTTTGAACCCTTGCTTTCAATTCCATCAGCCTTTTAATATATGCATGTATACGCATATATTTGACCCTTTAAGTAGGTAAATCGGTATAGTGAGATACCCTATATTGCTTAGCAATACAATCAAACCATGGATATGGAAGCAATACTTCTTTCGCTAAAGCTTGCGCTGTGGACCCTGGTCCTCATCCTTCCATTTGGAGTTTGGGTTGCCCATAGCCTCTTAGGCCTTAATAGAAGCAAGCCCTGGGTGGAGGCTGCCCTAGCCCTGCCACTCGTTTTACCCCCCACAGTTTTGGGCTATTACCTTTTGGTTGGCTTGGGCGGCAAGACTTTTTTAGGCATTCCACTGGTGTTTTCCTTTGCCGGAATCCTCATTGCCTCCCTCATAGTCAACCTGCCTTTTGCAATACAGCCGATTCAGCGTGCATTTGAAGCTATCAACCCAGAAATTATTGAGGCTGCCCAAGTCAGCGGCCTATCCAATTGGCAAATTTTTCGCTTAATTGAACTTCCACTAGCATGGAGAGGTATTACCAGTGCCGCAGTACTAACCTTTGCTCATACCCTAGGTGAATTTGGGGTCATCCTCATGGTTGGGGGTGCGATCCCCGGGGAAACCAAAACGGTATCGATTGCGATCTACGACAAAGTGCAAAGTTTTGATACCTCAGGCGCCGGCGCGCTTGCCTTATTGCTACTTGGCATATCCCTGATTGCAATTGCCCTTTCATATGGTGTTTTTGGCAAAAGCGTCTCCCAACAGAGTCAACGGAGAGGCTGATGCTTAAGCTCAAAATAAGCCAAGCCCTTCCCAACCCACTTCAGATCATTCTGGAATGTGCAGCCGGTCAATTGCATGCCCTTGTAGGACCGTCTGGTAGCGGCAAAACCAGCACCCTGAGAGCAATTGCCGGCCTCAGCCAAGCGAAGACTGGAAAAATTGAATGCAATGGTGAAACCTGGTTTGAGGCTAACGAACTTGCAGGAGAAATACAAAACCTGTCTCCCGCACAACGTTCTTGCGGATTTTTATTTCAGCAATACGCCCTTTTCCCGCATTTATCGGCGCTTGAGAATGTCCTCATCCCTTTGCAGAATTCTGCACATAAGGTGGCTGAGCGTAAAGCCATTGCTAAGGACTGGCTAGGTCGCATGGGGATTGCTGAACTTGCCCATCGTTTTCCACACCAACTCTCAGGCGGACAACAGCAACGCGTAGCACTCGCTCGCGCATTGGCACGACAGCCGAAGATCTTGTTGTTAGACGAACCATTTTCCGCTGTCGATGCGCCAACGCGACAAGGTCTATATAAAACTCTTGCCGATTTACGCAAGGATTTAAACATTCCGATAGTGTTGGTTACACATGATTTACGTGAAGCCGACTTACTTGCCGACCGCATTACCGTGATTGATAACGGCATCAGCTTGCAAACGGCTGCACCCCAAGTGCTATTTCAAAGACCCAGAAACTCGCGTGTAGCCGAGTTGGTTGGTATCAGTAATTTATTTCATGGAATATTTAATGCAGGCAATCTCACTTGGGATGGCTGCGATAAAACCTTTACCGTGACCGATAAAGGCAAAATTCCTCCAAATGCTCAAGTAGCTTGGGTGATTCCGCAAGATGGTTTAAGTGTCCATAACGCACCAACCCCGACCAGCACTCCTGCCATTGCCGTAGAGATTAGTGTCTTGGGTCAAATTGCGGTGATTCAACTACAAATTCAAAATAGCGCACATAAAATTGAATGGGTTGCATCCGCATCTGAAGTGAAAAGACTAAATATGGAAGTTGGCAGTCAAATGCATGTTGAATTAGATGGCAATCAAATTCACATCATGCCGTTGCGACCAATCAATGATCCTAGGCGATTTGTTGGTCACTAATCTGCATAGTTCTAAATCGCCATGAGTATGGTCCTCAAGTTATTTCTAGCAACTCGGCCCGCATTTCTCACAATTACCCTTTTAGGCTGCCTTATTGGGCTTTCGATTCCAAGCTCTAGAAAAGAGTCTATGGCAATCAACCTGCTTGCTGTAACTTTGACCCTCTGCATACATGCTGGAGCTAATTTAATAAATGATTACTTTGATCACCTCAATGGTAGCGATGAAAATAATCGCAATCGAATTTCACCATTTACTGGCGGCAGCCGCTTTATACAAAACCATTTAATAAAGCCAATCGAAATATATCAGCTTGGTTTTGCGCTAATCACACTTAGCGTCTTCATTGGCTTATATATTTGTTCGCAAACTACATGGCTCTTGATACCGCTGGGGTTCATTGGAGTAACTGCCGCATGGACATACTCCGCACCACCACTGCAGCTGATGTCTAGGGGGGTTCTCGGAGAGTTATCTATAGCTATTGCGTGGTCGCTTGTGGTTATCGGATTCGCCTTTATGCAAACAACCAATAATGCTTACCAGACAATCCCGATTGGACTTGCATATGGATTAATGGCTTCCAATATCCTACTAATAAATCAGATCCCAGATATTGAGGCGGATCGGCTTGCACAAAAGTTAACTCTTGCTGCCAAGAGTAGCCCTCATGAATTGCGTGCCTGGTATACGGGCATATCAATTGCAGCTTATACCCTTCAAATAATTGGAATTTATTTTTATGGGATTCCAATTCAAACGTTGATTACCTTATCTGCACTTCCAGTATTTATATTTTGCGCCAATCAAATATCAAGGGCAATGGTTCGAAAAGATGGAATTAAGAAACTTATTTTGAATAATTTAGTGGCGATACATCTGCATTCCCTTCTATTACTCATTGGACTACTGTGGCGGTAATTAAATTTGGGCATAAAAAAGGGCAACTGAGGTTGCCCTTTTTTATATAGTCAACTTATTTACAGCAACCGCCGCCACCACATGAAGAGTCAGTACCGCAAGTATTGATTCCTAGGAGTGGGTACGCCGGGCAAAATCTAAATAAGCCTGTTGTGAGAGGCACAACACCAATCCAACCCCATACGCCAACAGTTCCGGTTACGGCTAGACCAATTAACGCTAAGCCAACCACCATACGTAACATACGATCAACACCACCGACATTGCATTTCATATTAAGACCCCTTTTGGTTATTTACTGCAGTAATTTTGATAAAGCACATTCATCACTTCCAAAGCAATCTGATTAGAAAGTGAATAATAAATTTGCTTACCATCTCTTCTGGTTTGGACCAGTTCTTCATTTCTCAGAACAGTGAGCTGCTGGGATAAGGTGGGCTGATGAATATCAAGACATTCCTCGAGCTCGCCAACGCACAGCTCTCCCTGACTTATCTGGCATAGCAACAACATACGATCTCTATTCGAGAGCACTTTCATCAAGCGACAAGCATCGTCTGCTGATGACTGCATCTTCTCTAGATTGATACTGTCCCTAAGTGCTGACATGATGGGCGCTCTTAGTTCAGTGGAACGCCGACTAATGGGCGGCCTTCAAGAGTCCAAAGATACAAAGAGCCATCGTATAACTTAGTAGATTTATTGCCCACTAGCTCTGACATTACAAACCAACCACCAGCTGCTAAGTGGCCAGTATTGCAATAGGCAATTGTTGGCCCTTTCACACTTAAACCATTGGCTGCCATTAATGCGTCATAAGTATTTTTCTGCCAGAAATACAATGCGCCATTGCTTGGCTTTGCTAACAATTCAGGCGCCAACTCTTTTGAGCCCGCAATATGGCCAAAGGTCAGCACATCTGGACGTTTTGCAAGACCTAAGTATTGGGCAGGCTGACGCGCATCCAATAATTGTGGCTTACCTGCTTTGGACGAAGCAGCTACATCATCTGAACTGGCAATTAATTCTTTGCGATATGCTTTTGCAGACCAATTGCCAGTCGCTTTTTGAGCATTGGTAGTTACATATTCACGCCCCTCACCAAGCCACCCAGCAATACCGCCATCCAACACAGCTACTTGATCTTCGCCATACACCTTAAATGACCAATAGGTTCTTAACGCCTCGTCGATATCGGACATATCCTGCCCAATGGGCACGAGCACAATCGGCTTATCAGAGTTGACACCTAAAGATTGAACCAACTTCTCAAAATCTGCTTTTTCAGGAATTAGAAACTTAATCTTCTTACCATCCACTGAGCGCTCAACACGTACTTTCTTAAAATCTAGGAGTGTTGAATTAGCAATATGGCCACCTACTTCTACTAGGAATTTCTTACCAGTCTTTTTGTCGGTATCAAATTCAGGGTTTCTGAGGTAGCTTGCTAAATCCGTTCTTACTTCAATTACCTGAACATCAGATAGATTATTGGACAACCAATCGGCGCTGACTACAGGACCAGGCAAAGTAATTGCCTGAACTAGGCTCACCAAGCCGGTTAGGGCAAATGCTAAAAGCAATTTAATTTTTTTCATCTCTACTCCCTTATGAATTTACAACCAACAAATTGTCTGAAAGACGACCCATCAAATCAATCTTGCATTCTGTTAAAACATGATGCTTTTTTGAGTTCAATACCAGCTCACGATTGCCCTGCTCTTCCACTAGTCGAGCAATCTTTTGATCTCGCTCCAAAATTAGGGCCTCAATCTCTACGGCAAATAACTGAATTAAAGCGCTAATCCAATTGCTTACTGGAGCCATTCGACCTTTTGTGGTCACTTGAAACTCTTTAGTGAGTTTGATGACAATGTCCGAATTAGCCATCTCTTCGCCGGTAACCCACTGATTAGTGGTAAATAAGCGAACTGGCAAACCCTTCTGGTCTAAAGAAATACCAATAAGGTGATGAAAGCTCTTCTCATCACGCTTAATCACATGAAAATGACCATGCTCACCATTAGGCATTTCATCTGCAGAATGCGCATGGTAGTAGAACTCATAACCACTTTGCTCATCCACAAGGTCATTGCTTGGATAGTGCTGCCACTCAATAAAATCCTTGGCGCCACATAAAGCAGCTTCATTCAAGGTGCGCCCAGTTTCGGCATATCGCATCTGAATATTTGCTAGCGCTTGTGCGGCCAACCAGAGATTAGATTGAGTAAGCATATATATTTAATTACTCTGCAGCTTTACGCTTTTTAGGGCCGCAAGGATTTGCAGGGCCACATGGGTTAGCTGCTTTTTTCTTGGCAGGGCCGCATGGATTTGCCGACTCTTTTTTAGGACCGCAGGGGTTCTTCTGCTCTGCGCCTGATGGATTAGCAGGGGCATCTGCTGAATATGCCAATGGCGCAGCCGCCAAACCAGCTAAAGCCATTGCCAACGCAGCTACTGTTGATTTCTTAGACATAACTTTCCTTTTAATTGATTAAACCTGGGAACTAACCGGGCCTTTGGACTTCCTCTCCATCCAAGAACCCAAGATAAATACTCCGACGGCCGCAATAATCAAGCCAACATCGATTGATATACCCGATATGTGGAATGCGTCAGGCAATGAATCTGCTTTTGCATATTCACCCAAAGTCGTCAAGAACTCGATGCCTGGATAGATACCAGCAAACAATACGGTCCCTAACAATAAGCCAAGCAAAAATATGGCCGCATCAATGCGTCCAGACATCAAACCGACGACTGAGGTTCCAGGGCAATATCCACCAATTGCAAAGCCTGCACCAACAAATGCCCCACCAAGAGCGGCAGCGCCTAAAAATGCAGGTGGTACAAATAAATTACCAGCATCTACAAATCCCGTCTTTTCCAAAATTAAGAGGCCAACAGCAGCAAACACAATGGCGGTGAACATCACTTTAAATACAGACCAATCGGTTAAGCGAAATTGGCCAGTCAACTTATTAGGATTACCGAATCCTGCGCGTTCCAAGACATAGCCAAAAGCGCCGCCCAATAAAAGCCCCGAGAGAATTTCACTCATCTTATTTCTCCTCTTTCAAGAAACGGCTTGCCAACAAACCTACGGCAAAAAATGCCCCCAGGAAGGTAAAGCCGGCCAGACTCAGTACTGCTGCACCGGACAAACCAAGGCCGCTAGTACAGCCAGCCGCAATCCTTGCACCAAAGCCTGCAAGCACGCCCCCACAAAGGGCTGTCCATGGACGCTTAGATCCACCTAAAAACTTTGCTCCGTCCATCTTGAATTGAATTCTTTTCGCCAGGAACGCTGATAGCAATGCTCCTATGGCTACGCCAATTACCTGCCATGTAATCCATGCATTTAATGGCTTGCCATCTTCAACCATCCCACCCAGGTAATCGTTTGCATTTGTTGCAACTGGAGCAACATACATTCCAACCCAGGCTGTTAAGCGAGTAGTAAATCCTGTAGCACCTAGCCCATGCCCAGTGACAACAAAAGTTGCCAATAGAACCATTCCAAGAAGGATTCCCGCTAAAAGTGAGTTCATATACGGCACCGGTTTAGCCCGCTCCACCTTATTAACCATATTTTCTCATTTCATTTAAATATTTAATAATATATATATTTGTATATTATATAAATAGCATGCAATGTCAAGACAAGGTAATAAATTAGTAAGCATTTTTTGATCTACATCATGAAATTCAGCTTAAGGGCAATAAAAAGGGGGCCTAGGCCCCCTGTTCGCATCAATATCAATAAAGCTTAGTTTAAAACTCACCTTTAATGGTGGTTAGGCCCAATGCATCCCAGTCCAACATACCACCACGGTAGTAGTAGATCTTGGTTGCAGGAAATCCATCACGAGTCATAGCAGCCATCGCCATTGGACTTTGTGGGCAAACTGGGCCATTACAGAATGCATAAACCTTCTTAGCCTTAGAGCAGTCCCATTTAGTAGAGCCTGCTGCAGGCTTTTTACAACCCAATTCATCCATACGCATAGCGACTTCGGTATAAGGAATACCAATAGAGCCAGGAATAGTTCCTTTGACTCGGTCATCAACCACTCGCATATCGACTACTAACGAATCCTTGTCATTTAATGCATTAAGAACATCAATCTCATCAACCGGCACAACACCCTTAATTGGAATTAAGGGCTGTAGCCAACCTTTATTTTTTGCACAAGGTGTCATTACGCGTGTGATTTCTACTGGGCCTTTGGCCGTTTTGACTACAAAGTTGGTGGACTTATCAATAATTTGCAGCAACTCTGGATTGGCGGGCGCACTGGTTTGCGCTGCGGCGAGACCTGAAAACAACATCAGGCCAAAAGAAAGAAACTTTTTCATAAAAACCCTTAATTTGGATAAACACCTGTTTTAAATGCTTCTATACGCATTTATGCATATTTGCGTAGTGTGAGCCCAAGTCTGGCTAAACTTAATACTGAGAAACCCCTATTGATGGTGGAGTTATCCCCTTTAATATGCCGTATAGCTAGTTATTTAGACTTTTTATTTACCCAAACACTGGAAACTCTTATGAAAAATAGTCGTCGCCAATTTATGATTTTGTCTGCTGCTGGTGCTTGCACCCTTGCATTGAACGGTAAAGTTCAAGCTCAAGCTATGGTTGCAGAAACTGATCCACAAGCCGCTGCATTGGGTTATAAGGCTAACGCAACAACCGTTGATAAAGCAAAGTATGCAAAATACGCTGCCGGCCAAGAGTGCGATAACTGTGCATTGTTCCAAGGTAAAGCAGGCGATGCAACTGGTGGCTGTTCATTATTTGGAACAAAGAAGGTTGCAGGTAAAGGTTGGTGCTCTGCTTACGCCAAGAAGGCTTAAGTTAGCAATTTAGTTTTAGTCGAATCATTTCGATAAATAAAAAAGACTGCCAAGGCAGTCTTTTTTATTTTTAAGTACCAGCTTGAGAAAAGCTTTCAAGCTTTTTTATACTCGGAATTTGAATACTTAACTTTCCGATATTGGAAATTAAACCCTGCTCAGCCATAGAAGCTAGCGCTCTACTGATGGTTTCAAACTTGACGTCCATCATTAAGCCCATATCCTCTCTTTTAAAGAGTGGTGCAACTGCCATATCGCCAGAAACTTTGGCTATACGTAAGAAAAATCTAGCTAAGCGAATTTCAATTCTGCCAGTATTGATTTCAGAGAACCAGGACTCTGATTGAGCTAAAGCCTCACCCCATTTCTTGACGATTTGCCTATGCAAGCGTGGCGACTCTTCCCCCAAGCTAGAGATAATTGCTTTAGGAATACGGCAGAGATGCACATTAGATAAAGCGGCAGCTGAATGGGAGTAAGTCTGACCGAGCAAAGCCTCCATACCAAATAAATCACCAGGCATTACCAAGCGTACTATTCTATTTGAGCCGTCAGAATTGATATGTAACAACTTGATGTACCCTTCACGCAGGGTATACAGATATTCCGCTTCATCGCCTTGAGTATAAAGACTGGCATTAGACTCAAACCTCATATCATCAATGGGCGAATGAATCTTAGAGAAATCCTCCTCATTCAATTCAGCGAAGAGCGCCGAACTTCGAATGGAGCATGCGTTGCAATCGCTATTACCCTGCCATGCATTTTTAATTTCTATTATCTTCACAACACTAGAGTATCAGTATATTGATTTATTTGCGCGCAACCAAACCTAGAATGGCCGACATACCAGTATGTCTTGGACCTTCAGAGAGCTCTTTCTCGTAGCTAACGAGCTCCAGGATCTGAAACTCTTTCGCAAGATCTCTGATCAACTCTTCTGTGTACAGATGCTCTATTAAGGATGGTCCACCAGTCTTGTAATCCAGCTGCTTAGGTGTATAGCCCTGCAAAATAAAGAGTCCGCCTTGCTTGGTCGCCCTATATGCTTGCTGGAAGATTCTGGCGCGCATTGCTGGATCGGCAAACTGGATAAAGATACCAATGACTGCATCATAAGTATTCTCGGGCCATGCATAGCTATCAGTATCCGAGAATGAATACTCAACCTCCACTTGATTGTCTTTGGCAAACTGCTTTGCCTTGGCCAGAGCAATATCAGACGCATCAAAGCCAACTACTTGCATACCTTGTTTAGCAAGCCAGACGCCATTGCGACCCTCGCCGTCAGCAATACATAAAACCTTATCTTTGGGCTTTAGGTATTGCTTCGCTTTTTCAACCAAATACTCATTGGGATCTTTGCCGAAAATGAACTCTTCTTTATCAAAGCGTTCATTCCAAAATTGCGTAGCATCAGAAAATCCCATAGGTTTATCTTGGTGTACTTGATTATTTTTTGAGTCCACCAACGAGGTCATTCTTTAAATCGTTGATGTTTTCTAATCCCACCGCAATACGTACCAGGCCATCAGAGATGCCTGCAGCTTTACGAGCCTCAGGGCTAACACGGCAATGTGTCGTTGTAGCTGGATGCGTAATAGTCGTGCGGGTATCGCCCAAATTTGCAGTAATCGAGCAAAGCTTAGTTTGATTAATCAATTTGAATGCAGCCTTCTTGCCACCCTTGAGTGTGAATGACAGAATTGCGCCGCCCTCTTTTTGCTGACGTTTTGCCAACGCATGTTGAGGATGAGATTTGAGGCCTGGATGATAAACACGCTCCACTCCTGACTGCTTCTCAAGCCATTGCGCTAAGGCGAGAGCGTTCTGACTCTGTTGCTTCATGCGAAGCTCTAAAGTCTCCAAGCCCTTCAAGAACACCCAAGCATTAAACGCTGAGAGTGTTGGGCCCGCGGTACGCACGTACGGGAATACTTTACCCATGATGAAATCTTTACTGCCTACAATTGCACCGCCCACTACCCTACCCTGGCCATCGAGATACTTAGTGGCAGAATGAATCACGACATCAGCGCCAAGCGCCAATGGTTTTTGTAAGGCCGGCGTACAAAAACAGTTATCTACTGCAAACAGTGCTTTTGCCTTCTTGGCAATCTTTGAAATTGCTTTGATATCGGCAATTTCAGTTAAGGGATTGGAAGGCGTCTCTAGATAAAAGAGTTTGGTATTTGGCTGGACAGCAGCTTGCCATGATTTGGCATCAGCCAAATCAACATAGGTAGTGGTAATGCCAAAGCGACCCAAGATATTGCTAAACAACTGAATCGTTGCACCAAATACGGAGCGCGAACAAACAACATGGTCACCTGCTTGTAGATGAGCCATCGCCATTGTCAAAATGGCTGACATGCCTGATGCTGTAGCAATACATGCCTCACCACCTTCTAAGGCAGCCAAGCGATCCTGGAACATGCTAACGGTTGGATTGGTGAAACGAGAATAAATAAAACCTTGATCTGCGTGTGCGAAACCATCTGCAGCCAACTCTGCACTATCAAAACAAAAGCTAGATGTTAGGAACATTGCTTCTGAATGCTCTTGGTATTCAGCGGTGCGACGAGTGCCCGCGCGGACAGCCAAGGTCTCCAGCGCCAGCTTAGAAAAATCGGGTTTTTTGCGTGTGGTTTTGCTCTTCATACTGCTATTTTGACACCGAATTGAGGATTTGCCTCGAGTGAGGCAAATTCCTGTCGCTTTTTAGTCTTCGGTAGCCAAATGCAGGTGGAGCTGCGAGCGGGCAAAGTCGCTAGAGTCTTTCTGACGATCCGCTTTAGCAGCAGAGGTATTTCTGGCTGCCTCTAAAGCATCGAGATAGGACTCGGTAATATCGCCAGTAATGTAGAAACCATCAAAACAAGAGGCCTCAAAGTTCTTAATATCAGGATTGATATCCCGTACCGCCTGCTTCATATCTTCTACACTTTGATAGATGAGTTGATCAGCGCCAATCATCTTATTGATCTCTTCATCGGTACGGCCATAGGCAACCAATTCGCTGCGGGTTGGCATATCAATGCCATACACATTCGGGAAACGTACTGGCGGTGCAGCGGATGCAAAGATCACTTTCTTAGCGCCCGACTCGCGTGCCATTTGCACGATCTCAAAAGATGTTGTTCCACGAACGATGGAGTCATCCACAATTAATACAGTCTTATCTTTGAACTCAATGCGCATAGCATTGAGTTTTTGGCGCACTGATTTCTTGCGAACGGCCTGGCCTGGCATGATGAAGGTACGGCCAATGTAGCGGTTCTTGAAGAATCCTTCGCGATAGTCTACGCCGAGGTTCTTAGCTACCTGCATCGCTGCAGGACGACTAGAGTCCGGAATCGGCATGACGACATCGATCTCGTCAACATTGGTCTCTTTGCGAATCTTCTCAGCCAGGTAGTCACCCATACGCATGCGCACGTTATAGACAGTCACACCATCAATGGTGGAGTCTGGACGAGCCATGTAGACGTACTCAAAGATACAAGGCGTTAGAACGGCGTTCGGCACACACTGACGTGAATAGAAATTACCATCTAAGTCGATATAAATTGCTTCGCCTGGATGAACGTCGCGTACGAATGTAAAGCCCAAGCCTTCAAGCGCAACAGATTCAGATGCAATCATCCACTCAGGACCTTGCGGCGTATCAATACGTCCAATACATAAAGGACGAATACCGTATTGATCACGGAAGGCCAATAAACCATAACCAGCGATCAATGAGACCACGGCGTAAGAACCTTTCACGCGATTCGTTACTCCGGTAACCGCATTAAACATCGCGCCCTCATCAAGCGCTGCACTATTCGTTTCTTTTTGAAGCTCATCAGCCAATACGTTGAGCAATACTTCGGTATCGGAGCTCGTATTGATGTGGCGGCGATCACGATAAGCCATCTCTACACGCAAACTCGGTGCGTTGGTGAGGTTGCCGTTGTGTGCCAAGATAATTCCGTACGGTGCGCTTACATAAAATGGTTGCGCCTCTTCTTCGCTGCTGGCTGAACCTGCAGTTGGATAACGTACTTGACCAATACCAGCATTGCCAACCAAGCTGCGCATATTGCGAGTTCTAAAGACATCTCGTACCAAGCCGTTGGCTTTATGCATCGTGAACGAATTGCCGTTCATGGTTGCAATACCTGCAGCGTCCTGACCGCGGTGCTGCAAGAGCAACAACGCATCATAGAGAAGTTGATTTACTGGTGAGTGGGAAACAGTTCCGACGACGCCGCACATATCTCTAGATTCCTATTGTTAATTTAGGAGTAATGGTAGGTGTTACTTTGGGCATTGCTTCACCCAATTGCTTAGCCCAGTCAGCTGGCAGCCAACCTTTAATTAAACCGGTTGCCATATCAATTGCCGGTCTGGTGATTGCATTTTTCCAAGCCATGCTTTGCGGTATAGGCGTCAATGCTGCAAGAGTTGCAAGCACCACCACAATTAACCCACCGCGCATAACGCCAAACACGAGACCCAAAAAACGATCCGTCAAACTTAGGCCGGCGGACAAAATAATTTTTTGCACCACTCCACCAAACAAGCCACAAATAATCAGAGTTAATACAAAGAGAATTAAGAAGCTAAGACCAAGGCTAAGCAATTCATCCAAGTGGAATGTAGATAACCATTCGGTAGAGAGGTAGTTGCTGTAGTGATAAGCAACCCAAGCTGCAGCAAACCAAGAAGCCAGTGCGAGCACCTCTTTAAATAATCCACGTGAGATACCGACTAAAGCCGAAATCAGGAGCACAACTAGGGTGAAATAATCCACCGATGTTAGCTTGAGGGTGGATAAGTATTCCATTACTGCTTACCGGATTCGACGAGTCTTGGAGAAAGACCCATCGCTTTAATTTTCTTCTCTGCAGCCTCTGCAGCATCCTTATCCGTAAACGGGCCTGCTCGCAAGACATACAACTTGCCACCATCAGCACCTGTCTTGTTTAAGACATAGTTCGGAATTTTTTGATCTTTTAGTTTTGCAATCCAACCTTTGGCACGATCTTCAGAAGCAAATGCGCCAATTTGAATTACGTACTTACCGGAGCCGCTTGAGGCGCTAGGCTTTGTTTCTTCTGTTTTAGGTTTTGCACCTGAAGCGGCAACCACTTCTTCTCCGGCGGCTAAGCCCATAGCCGCAGATTTATTTGCTGGCGGGGTCGCTGGCTTAGCTTCTGCTTTTGTTTCTACTTTTGCCTCTGCCTTTGGTTCAGGCTTGGGCTCTGGTTTTGCTTCTGCCACTGGAGCAGCTTTAGGCGTTTCTTTAGCGATCTCAACAGGAGCTTCAGTTTTTGGCTTTTCTTCTGGTTTTGGATCAGAACCCGGAATAGGCAAGCTAGTCACAATATTGACAGCAATATCATTTGGAGCTGATTTAGGCTTGTTATCCAAAATGCGTGGAAGGCCAACAACGGCGATGAGCACAAGAACCGCAGCGCCAATTAATCGATGGCGCGCTCTTTGTTGTTCTGGATCTTCGGTAAGAGCTAACTCTTCAGCCTCTGCTGCACGCTGAAAACTACGCGGAGCAGCTCGTTTAGTGGTGCGACTACCCCTTGAATCTAATTCAAGGTCCTCAGACTGGGTTTTTCGCTTAAAAAAGCTTGGTAAACGAATCATGGATCAGTGGGCCTGGTTGTTTCGGTAAGTCATTACGCCTGCAACGGTATAGAAGGATCCGAAGGTCACAATTCTATCACCCTCACCAGCCTGAGATAGCGCTTTTTGATACGCTGCAGCAGGATTTTCGAAGATTTCGATCCCCCCATCTGCCCCATTTTTAGGCTTTACGCCCATGGCCTCAAGCTTCTCGGCCAAGGCCTTAGCGCTAGCTGCCCTAGGGGTAGGCAAATCCGTGCAAAACCAGAAATCAATGATTCCTAAAAGAGGTTTAATCACCCCCTCAATATCCTTATCTGCCATAGCCCCAAAAATGGCATAGGTATAGGGGTGGTAGCCCATCTTATCTAGCCCCTGCCCCAAGGTTGCAGCCGCATGAGGGTTGTGGGCTACGTCAAGAACGACTGTAGGCTGACCAGGCAGGACCTGGAAGCGCCCTGGAAGCTCGACTAAGGCAAAGCCATTACGTATATCTTGGGCGCTGACAGGCAGGCGCTGGTGCAATGCCATCAAAGCAGCTATGACAGCGGATGCGTTGAGAATCTGATTGGCGCCTCTTAAGGCTGGGTAACCTAAGCCGCTAAAGCGCTTATTGCGACCTGCCCAACCCCATTGCTGTTTATCACCCTGAAAGTTGTAATCTCGGCCCTGAAGCCAAAGGTCACAGCCTAGCTTTTCAGCATGGTCAATTAATGATTGTGGCGGGACCGGATCTCCGCAAATTGCGATATGGCCCGGGCGGAAGATGCCTGCTTTTTCCAAGCCAATTGCTTCTCTTGTTCCACCTAAGAAATCAGCGTGATCAATATCAATACTGGTGACGATCGCACAGTCTGCATCCACGATATTGACAGCATCAAGACGACCGCCCATACCCACTTCTAAAACAACAGCATCCAAATTCGACTTAGCAAACAAATGCATGATTGCCAAAGTAGTGAACTCGAAATACGTCAAGGTCGGCGCATCTACCAAACTCACGCGCGCTTTTTCTACCGCCGCGAAATGCCCGAGCAAGACGCTGTCATTCACATCTTCGCCATTCACACGTGCACGCTCGTTAAATTTCAGCAAGTGTGGTGAAGTATGGCAACCCACCCGATAGCCTGATGCAAGCAAGATGCTTTCTAAATATGCACAAGTAGAGCCTTTGCCATTGGTACCGGCAACAGTGATCACTGGACAATCAAAATGAAGATCGAGCGCCGCCTTCACGCGATTGATTCGCTCAAGACCCATATCGATACCGACAGGATGAGCAGTTTCGAGGTGGCTGAGCCAAGCCTCTAGGCTAGGAAATAATATGGGGGCTTGGTGTGCTGTGCTCAAGCGCTTAAACGGCTGCGCTACCCGCAATCGCAGGCTCTGGCAGTTTTTGCAACAAAGCCAACAATCGCGCAATCTCACCACGCATCTGACGACGATCAACAATCATGTCAATACCGCCCTTTTGCATGAGGAACTCAGAACGCTGAAAACCTTCTGGTAACTTTTCACGAACGGTTTGCTCGATCACACGCGGACCAGCAAAACCAATCAATGCTTTTGGCTCGGCCATCACTACGTCGCCCATAAAGGCAAAGCTTGCAGAAATGCCGCCCATGGTCGGATCGGTAAGTACGCTAATGTAAGGCAAGCCTTTTTTAGCCAACAAGGTCAACATGGAGTTGGTCTTGGCCATTTGAAAGAGGGATAACAAACTCTCTTGCATACGCGCGCCGCCTGTAGCGGTAACGCAAATGAAGGCGCATTTCTTGTTAATAGCTTCTTGTACGCCACGAGCAAATCGCTCGCCCACTACAGAACCCATTGAGCCGCCCATGTATTGGAATTCAAAACAAGCAGCTACTACTGGAATCGTTTCAATCTTGCCACCCATCACAATGAGGGCTTCAGATTCGCCAGAAGCATCATTTGCCTCTTTAATGCGGTCTGGATATTTTTTAGAGTCTTTGAATTTCAGTGGATCGGTTGGATAGATGTCGGCGCCAATTTCATAGCGACCCTTTTCATCTAGCAAGCTATCTAAACGCAGACGCGCTCCGATGCGCATGTGATGACTACATTTTGGACAAACAGAAAGATTGGCTTCAATGTCGGTACTGTAAAGAACAGTTTCGCAACTTGGGCACTTTACCCACAGTCCTTCTGGCACTGATTTGCGATTCGCAGGATCAGTGTGTTGAATTTGGGGTGGGAGTAATTTATCTATCCAGCTCATTAGTTTTTAACTATCCAATGCGTCGCGAATCTCACGAATGAAGGTTTCCAGTGATTGTACCGCCTGCCCAGGGGGCGCATCCTCTAAAAGGCGAATAATACGACTACCAATCACCACCGCGTCGGCGCTGGCTGATACAGCCTTGGCGCTGGCTGCATCGCTGATGCCAAAGCCTACGGCAATCGGAATATCGGTTTCTTCGCGGATTTTAGGGATGATGCTGGCCACATCCTGAGTATTGAGGTGTGAAGCCCCTGTAACACCCCGCATCGATACGTAATAGATATAACCAGAAGCTATTTTGGCGGCCTCTTTAATGCGCTCATGCGATGAAGTAGGCGCCAACAAGAAGATAGGGTCAATTCCAGCAACACGCATGCGAGCTGCAAAATCCACGCACTCTTCTGGCGGGTAGTCCACCACTAGTACGCCATCCACACCAGCAGCTTTTGCTTCGGTTGCAAAACGCTCTGCCCCCATTTGCTCTACTGGGTTCGCATAGCCCATCAGTACAACCGGAGTATTGGCATCTTTTTTTCGAAACTCTTTCACCATCTCCAAGCAGCTATGCAAAGTGACGCCGTGAGTTAAAGCACGCTCGGAGGATCTTTGAATAACAGGACCATCAGCCATTGGATCTGAAAATGGCACACCTAATTCAATCACGCTTGAACCACCACGCACTAATGCATGCATGAGTTCAACGGTTTGCTTTGGATCTGGATCGCCCGCAGTAATAAAAGGAATTAATCCTTTTTTACCAGTTGCTTTTAACTCCTTAAAGAGTGCAGTAATTTTTGACATAACTAATTCGTTCTTCTTTTTTTCTTTGTTTTCTTATTCTTATTTTCTTTGTTTTTTCTTTTTAGCCTTCAGATCCTGTTGCTTGAGCAACAGTATGCATATCCTTGTCGCCACGACCAGAAAGATTTACCAAGATAGTTTTGTCTTTAGGTAATGTCTTCGCTAGCTTGCAGGCATAGGCAATCGCATGAGAAGACTCCAGCGCTGGAATGATGCCCTCAATCTGGCAGCAATCGTGGAATGCTTTGAGAGCCTCTTCATCGGTAATCGCCACATAGTCAGCGCGACCCGAGTCTTTTAACCAAGCGTGCTCAGGTCCTACGCCTGGGTAGTCCATACCAGCTGATACAGAATGGGTTTCGGAGATCTGGCCATTTTCATCTTGCAAAAGGTATGTGCGGTTACCGTGCAATACACCAGGCTTACCTACGCACAGAGCAGCAGAATGCAAACCACTTCCCAATCCGTGACCTGCAGCCTCTACTCCGACCAACTTCACTTCTGGGAAATCAATGTAGGGATAAAAAATGCCCATCGCATTTGAACCACCACCAACGCAAGCTAGTACATAGTCAGGCTGACGGCCAGTCATCTCTGGCATTTGTACTTTGCACTCTTCGCCAATAACACTTTGGAAATCTCTCACCATCATGGGATATGGATGCGGACCAGCAACAGTGCCGATGATGTAGAAAGTGTTATCAACGTTAGTAACCCAATCGCGCATCGCTTCATTCAGCGCATCTTTTAAAGTTTTGGTGCCTGACTCCACTGGAACCACTTTGGCACCAAGCAACTTCATGCGAAATACGTTTTGCGCCTGACGAGCTACGTCAACAGATCCCTGATACACCGTGCAATCAAGACCAAAACGAGCACAAATAGTTGCAGTTGCAACGCCGTGCTGGCCTGCGCCTGTCTCGGCAATAATGCGGGGCTTGCCCATACGCTTAGCCAGCATCGCTTGGCCAATCACGTTATTAATCTTGTGAGCGCCAGTGTGATTTAAATCCTCACGCTTGAGATAGATCTGCGCACCACCGAGCATTTCACTCCAACGCTTTGCGTGATAGACCGGGGAAGGTCTGCCAACAAAGTGCTTTAACTCGTAATGAAACTCTTCAATGAATTCTGGATCATTTTGATATTTTGCATAGGCCTCTTTGAGCTCATCTAATGCATACATCAATGTCTCAGAAACAAATACGCCACCATAGGGACCAAAGTGTCCTCGTGCATCTGGCTTGTCGTACATAGTTACCTCTTTTGATTTGTTTACAGCAAATTATTGGGATGATGTTTTCGCATCTGCTGCACGGACTGCTTTGACAAACTCAGTCATGAGCGCAGGATCTTTAACACCCCTGCTGCTTTCTACGCCACTACTGACGTCAACCGCGCAAGGATGCAGACGAGCAATCGCCTCGCCCACGTTGTGCGTGTTCAATCCACCACTCAAAACGACCCGAGGCGCGTTTTCGCTTACCCATGTCTGTGGAATTCCTTGCCAATCAAAAGGAACGCCTCCGCCACCATATCCCTCAACGAGGGCATCCAGCAGAAAAGCGTTTGCATCCCCGTATTGTAGGGAAAATTCATCAAATGCGAAGCCGGCTCCTACACGGGCCGCTTTCATCCACGGTTCGCCAGCAGCGAGCTGTGCGCAGCGTTCTGGGGTCTCATCCCCATGAAATTGCCATAAGGTAATCGAGGCAGCAGCCCGAATAGCCGCAAATTGCTCATCTGTAGCATTTACGACCAGTCCAACGGCGTCTACCCCTGCTGGAAGCCTAGAAATGAGCTGTGCAGCGATATTGGGGCTAACGGCACGCACGCTTGGCGGGTAAAAGACAAAGCCTACGGCATCTACCCCCGCCAAAACAGCAGCATCGATATCGGCAGCCGTCTTTAGACCGCAGATTTTGACCCTTGTACGGCCCGGAGAATGTGTCAATAAGCCCATAAATGAATGATAAGGCCAAGGGCCTGTTATTTCTTTTGTTCTTTCTTTTGTTGCCCAAGGACTTTGGCGGGTAGCCAAGAGTTTTCAAGCCAAGGCTGCGGGATGGCGAATTCCTCTGGGTAGCTTATTTTGGCCAAATACAGCCCATCTGCCATAAACGTGGGTGCAGCGATTTGCCTATTCTTGGCGGCCAAAACTTCTGTCATCCACTCCGGCTTCTGCCTACCTTGACCGATCTGCAAAAAACAACCAATGACATTGCGAATCATGTGATGTAAAAAAGCATTTCCCCGAATTCTGAAATAGACCCATGGCTGCTCTGAAATAATTTCAATAGAGTAAATCGTTTTGATTGGCGTCTTGCTTTGACATTCAGATGAGCGGAAGGAGCTAAAGTCATGCTCGCCAATGAGGCATTCGGCTGATTTTTTCATAGCATCAACGTCTAGCCACTGATTTGGCGGCAGCATTAAATACCCAGCACGTGAATGCGACATTGGAGATCGGCATGGGCCTGCTTGCAGTGCGTAAATATATTCACGCTCAAATGCTGAGAAGCGCGCGCTAAATTCTTCACTCACGGGCTTTGCCCAATTCACCACAATCGATGGGGGCAAAAATGAGTTCACCCCCCTCACCCATGAAAAATCTTCACGCTCAACATTGGTATCAAAGTGAACGACTTGTCCTAGTGCATGTACACCAGTGTCAGTTCTTCCGGCTGTAATCGTATGAATAGGCTGCTCTGCGCAAGCCTGCTCGCCGACAAAAGCGGATATTGCCTTTTCTAATTCGTCTTGTACTGTGTTGTGATTGACCTGTGTTTGCCAACCAGAGTACAGACTGCCATCGTATTGAAGGCCCAGGGCTATGCGCATGATCTAGGTATTGCGATGCGAGATCTCTGCCAACAAGCCCTGCGCTTCGATGGTGATTGCTGGATCAATTGAGCTACTAATACGCAACACCTCATCCAAAGACTTTTTAGCCGCAGAATAATCTTCAATCGTGATGTAAGCACGCGCTAAATTGAGTTTGACGCGCAAAGTGTCTGCCAGCGGATTGGATACTGGAGCAGCAACTACTGGTGGCACCTCTTTTGCAGGTTTTGCCAGATCAAGATCAATGCCTTCGAACAGGGCTTTGGCTCGTGCCGGCATTTCAAAAGTAGAAGACGCAGGCTTCTGTTCGCTAACGGCATCTTTGTGCGTAGGTTGCTCTTTGGCGGCATGACTGCCCGACGAATGAAAGCTTGGTGTTTCTGAGCGACGAGAATTGCGAGCTAGACCCCAGAGCAACAAGCCAGTCAAGCCAATCAAACCAATAGCCAAAATAGCCGGGCCAAATCCACCTAAACCAAAGTTATTGTCTACCGCTTTCTTCTCTTTAGACTTATCTAGAAGCTTTTGCAAATCAGCAATATTCTTTTCTAACTCCGCTACGCGGGCCTTAGTTTGCTCAAGCATCTTCTCCTGGGCAACCAACTCCTCTGTATAACGACGTTCTTGCTCATTACCATCCGCACTCGAACCAATCTTAAGGCGATCTTTAGGTGAAGCTTCAGTAGCCTTGGCATTGGCGGCCTTTGAGTCTGCGGAAGTGCTACCTTTTTCGCCGCGCTCTTGGCGCCATTGCTCATTCGCCTCCGCTACAAATTGGTTTGCTTCTGCAGGGCTAATAGAGCGTAATAGCGCCTGACTAGGCTTTGCCAACTCAGCACCAGCAGCCAGACGATTAATACTGCCGCTGGCAAATGCATCTGGGTTGGCTTTATACAAAGCCATCATGGTTTGATCTAGCGTTGCACCATCTAATTGAGGCGCCATGATGGCAGCAATCTCTGACAAGGTTTGTCCGGGTTTAACCGTAACCTTTTGCACATCACCCAATAACAAGGTGAATGTTTTGGTTAGGCTACCGCTGGACCAATTGAGATTAACCAACACATCTAAGAACGGATCATCAGTCATCGGTACAGAATTAACCGTCTCAACCAACACCATCAGCTGCTCTTGGCGATTACGATAGACCATCGCCTGCGGATTAAGATCGAGAATCTTCTGGGAGATACCTAAACGTTCATAAGCCGTCTTGTTAGGCATCGCCACATTCAGACTAGATAAGGCGCCCTGCTCGTCAGCCCCAACGCGAATCGGAATCTCTACACGAAGAGGTTCGCCAGGACGAGACTGTAATTGCGGAGCACCTAGAGAAACAGCGCCGGCCAAAGATGACCAGCTAAGCAAGATAAAGCTAAGTAGCTTTACAAGACTTAACTGGTTTATGCGAAACATAAGAAAAGAATTACTTCTCAAGCAAGATGCGCAACATGCGGCGCAGCGGCTCAGCAGCACCCCACAACAATTGGTCGCCAACTGTGAAAGCACCTAAGTACTCAGGGCCCATAGCCAATTTATGCAAACGACCGATAGGCACAGTCAATGTTCCACTCACTGCTGCAGGCGATAAATCGCGCTCTGTAGTTTCGCGATCATTCGGAACAACTTTTACCCACTGATTATCAGCAGCCAAAATCGCCTCAATCTCTTTTAGCGGAATATCTTTTTTGAGTTTTACTGTTAAGCCTTGTGAATGGCAACGCATAGCGCCTACACGCACACAGAGGCCATCGACTGGAATGCTGCCAGGCGTACGGAATGCAGGACGACCCAAGATCTTATTGAACTCAGCGCCACCCTTCCACTCTTCTTTTGTTTGACCATTCTCAACAGGAACATCAATCCAAGGAATCAAGCTACCTGCTAAAGCTGTGTTGCGGAAATTCTTTTTCGGAAAATCTGCAGAACGCAATGTTTCAGTTACTTTGCGATCAATATCCAAAATCCATGAAGATGGGTCTGCCAATTCACTAGCAACGCTGTCACGCAATGCGCCCATTTGGAGCAACAGCTCACGCATGTTCTGTGCACCAGCACCAGAAGCTGCTTGGTAAGTCATGGCGCTGATCCACTCAACCATGTCGGCCTTAACCAAACCACCCATGGCGATCATCATCAAACTAACAGTACAGTTGCTGCCAATCCAGTTCTTACCGCCAGCAGCCAAAGCCTTATCAATCACCGGACGATTTACTGGATCCAAAATCAATACCGCATCATCTTTCATGCGCAACGCACTAGCAGCATCAATCCAGTGGCCGTTCCATCCAGCAGCACGCAGTTTAGGGAAAATGTCATTGGTGTAATCGCCACCTTGGCAAGTCAAGATAATGTCGCAACGTGAGAGCGCTTTAATATCATTCGCATCCTGCAAAGTGCTTTCGCTCTTAGTCACTTTTTGACCATTCAAGAGCGGCACTTCTCCACCCGCTTGGCTAGTACTAAAAAATACCGGCTCAATCAGATCAAAGTCTTTCTCTGCGAGCATGCGCTCCATGAGTACGCTACCAACCATACCGCGCCAGCCAACTAAACCAACCAAAGGTGTTTTTGTATTTGCCATGATGTTTAACTATCTAGTGAATTTGATTTCTGTAATGAGATTTTTTATTTACTTCTACTGACTCTTAAGCAAGCGCTGCAACTACAGCATCGCCCATTTCTACGGTAGATACCTTTTTGGTGCCCTCGGTATAAATATCCGCAGTACGTAAACCTTGCGCCAATACCTTTTGCACTGCTTTTTCAATGCGGTCTGCCTCAGCAGGCATTCCCAAGGAATAGCGCAACATCATTGCGGCAGACAAAATAGTTGCCAATGGGTTTGCAATGCCTTTGCCAGCGATATCTGGTGCAGAACCATGACTTGGCTCATATAAGCCCTTATTGTTCTTGTCCAGAGATGCTGATGGCAACATACCAATAGAACCAGTCAACATCGCCGCCTCATCAGACAGGATGTCACCAAATAAATTACCAGTAACCACAACGTCAAATGCCTTAGGCGCTTTAACCAATTGCATCGCTGCGTTATCCACATACATATGGGATAACTCAACATCTGGATATTCTTTTGATACACGAATCATCACTTCACGCCAGAGCTGTGAAGTTTCTAATACGTTCGCTTTATCAACGCTGCATACTTTTTTGCCACGCTTGCGCGCTGCTTCAAAGGCAACATGAGCAATGCGCTCTACTTCTGGCTCGCTGTAATGCATGGTGTCAAAACCTTCGCGAGCACCTTTGAACAGCGGCAACTCTGAAGTACGAATACCGCGTGGCTGACCAAAATAGATGTCGCCATTTAACTCACGGACGATCAAAATATCTAAGCCGCCGATAATTTCGGGCTTCAGACTAGATGCTGCAGTGAGTTCTGGATAGCAAATCGCTGGTCTAAAGTTGGCAAACAACTCAAGATGTTTACGCAAACCCAAAATGGCTTGCTCTGGACGCAACTCGCGTGCGAGCGTGTCGTATTTCCAGTCGCCTACCGCGCCAAACAAAATAGCATCTGCTTTTTTGGCCAACTCTAAAGTCGCTGGTGGCAAAGGATGGCCGGCAACGTCATAAGCAGCCCCACCAACTGGTGCTTCTTCTAAGTCAAACTTTGGACCAAGCGCTTGGAGCACTCGAACGGCTTGAGCAACGATTTCCGGGCCGATACCATCGCCCGGTAGAACTGCAATTTTCATGAAAGGCCTTTAAATCAACGAAATTACGGCAATTGTGTAGCAAGCCAAGGCATTTTTAGAATGCGCTCGGCTTCATAAGCCTTGATTTTATCTGCATGTTGCAGGGTTAAGCCAATATCGTCTAAGCCGTTGAGTAGGCAATACTTCCTAAAAGGAGCTACATCGAAGCTATAGGCTGTGCCGTCAGGGGCAATCACCTGCTGGGCCTCTAGATCAATGGTTAACTGATAACCGCTAAATGCGAGGGTTTCATTGAATAAATGATCGACCTGCATTTCAGTCAAAACAATGGGTAAAACGCCGTTTTTGAAGCAGTTGTTGTAAAAGATATCTGCAAAACTTGGAGCAATAACCGCTCTAAAGCCATATTGATCCAACGCCCATGGTGCATGCTCACGGGAGCTGCCGCAGCCAAAGTTCTTGCGAGCTAGCAAAATGCCAGCACCTTTATAACGGGGTTGATTCAGAACGAAATCAGGATTGAGAGGACGAGTGCTGCAATCTTGACCAGGTTCGCCATGATCTAAATAACGCCACTCATCAAATAGGTTTTGACCAAACCCAGTCTTCTTAATGGATTTTAGAAACTGCTTTGGAATGATGGCATCGGTATCCACGTTCTCACGATTAAGCGGAGCAACTAAACCTTTGTATACCGTAAATTTATCCATGATTCTGACTCTAATTGATTACTTCACAGGAGTAACGACAACGTCTTTACCCTTGGTTTGTGATTGATTTTGCTGAGAAGAATTTCCGCCACCCATGGACGTTCCCATGTTCTGCAAATCTTTACCGAAACCTTCCATCGTGCTGCTGCAAGCTGAAATCAGCAAGCCAGCAATACCAACAATAGTTAATCTCGTAATGAGGGATGTTGAAGAAAATTTCATTCTTTAATGACCTTTATGAAATCTTACGAACGTCAACAAAGTGACCTTCAATTGCAGCAGCCGCAGCCATTGCTGGGCTAACTAAATGGGTTCTGCCACCGTTACCTTGGCGACCTTCGAAGTTGCGATTTGAAGTTGAAGCGCAACGCTCACCCGGCTCCAAGCGATCGGCATTCATTGCCAAGCACATAGAACAACCAGGCTCACGCCATTCAAAACCTGCGGCCTTAAAAATGCGATCCAATCCTTCACGCTCCGCCTGGGCTTTAACCAAACCAGAGCCAGGAACAACTAGCGCCAACTTCACATTGGCGGCAACTTTCTTGCCGAGGCGGTCCACTACCTTAGCAGCGGCACGCATATCTTCAATGCGGCTATTGGTACAAGAACCGATAAATACCTTATCAACAGAAATACTGCTAAGCGGTGTATTTGGAACGAGGTTCATATACTCCAATGCACGCTCCATTGCTGAACGCTTGTTTGGATCACGCTCTTTCTCTGGATCAGGAACACGCTCACTAATCGCAAGCACCATTTCTGGTGAAGTTCCCCAAGTTACTTGTGGAGCAATTTCTTCTGCACGTAATTCCACTACTGCATCAAATTTAGCGTCTGCATCGGAATGCAAGGTTCTCCAATACTGCAATGCTTGCAATAAGGCCGGGCCTTTAGGTGCATATGGACGACCTTGGATGTATTCGATCGTCGTTTCATCTACAGCAACCAAGCCAGAACGTGCGCCAGCCTCAATCGCCATATTGCAGACCGTCATGCGACCTTCCATCGACAGATTGCGAATCGCTTCGCCAGCAAACTCGATTGTGTATCCAGTGCCGCCAGCAGTGCCAATCTTGCCAATGACAGCAAGCACAATATCTTTAGCAGTAGAGCCTGGCTGCAAACGGCCATCTACACGCACCAACATATTTTTGCTCTTTTTCATGAGCAAAGTTTGAGTAGCCAGTACATGCTCAACTTCGGATGTACCAATACCAAATGCTAATGCGCCAAATGCGCCATGCGTACTTGTATGGGAGTCACCGCAAACAACGGTCATGCCAGGTAAAGTTGCACCCTGCTCTGGTCCGATGACGTGAACAATCCCCTGACGGGTGTCGTTCATCTTGTATTGAGTAATGCCAAAGGCATCGCAGTTTTGATCCAAAGTATCCACTTGCAACCTGGAGATTGGATCGGCAATGCCTTCTGAGCGATCTGTCGTTGGAACGTTGTGATCAGATACCGCCAAATTAGCGGAGATACGCCAAACAGGACGACCAGCCAAATTCAAACCTTCAAATGCCTGAGGACTGGTTACCTCATGAAGCAACTGACGATCAATATAAATCGTGGCTGTGCCATCCTCTTCAGAGTAAACAACGTGGTCATCCCACAATTTGTCATAAAGCGTACGAGACATGAGAGACCTTAAAAACCTTATTTACGAACTGTGATGTTTGGAACCTTGCGTGTTGTCTCACCAACATACAACTGACGTGGGCGTCCAATCTTGTACTCAGGATCAGTGATCATCTCTTCCCACTGAGCAATCCAACCTACTGTTCTTGCCAAAGCAAAAATACAGGTGAACATTTCTGTTGGGATACCGAGAGCACGCTGAACGATTCCTGAATAGAAGTCTACATTTGGATAGAGCTTACGGCTTACAAAGTAGTCATCCTCCAATGCAATCTTCTCGAGTGTCATTGCAAGCTTGAACAATGGATCATCCTGAAGACCCAATTCATTCAATACTTCGTAGCAAGTTTCACGCATCAATTTAGCGCGTGGGTCAAAGTTTTTGTAAACGCGGTGACCAAAGCCCATCAAGCGAACGCTAGAGTTCTTGTCTTTTACTTGGGCAATGAATTCATGAATCTTGTCTACGCCACCGTTTGCTTGAATCTCATTGAGCATCTGCAAGCAAGCTTCGTTAGCACCGCCGTGCGCTGGGCCCCAGAGGCAAGCAATACCAGCAGAGATTGCTGCAAAAGGATTTGTGCCTGAAGAGCCGCACAAACGCACAGTAGATGTAGAGGCGTTTTGCTCATGGTCTGCATGCAATGTGAAGATGCGATCCAAAGCACGCACCAATACTGGGTTTACTTTGTACTCTTCACATGGTGTTGCAAACATCATGCGCATAAAGTTAGCGGTGTATGACAAAGAGTTATCTGGATAGATAAATGGTTGTCCTACGGAATATTTGTAAGCCATCGCAACCAAAGTTGGCATCTTCGCGATCAAACGAATCTGCGCTACTTCGCGAGCATGTGGGTCGCTGTAATCGATCTCGTCATGGTAGAACGCAGCCATTGCACCAACCAAGCCAGTCAATACTGACATTGGATGCGCATCACGGCGGAAACCGCGCAAGAAGAATTGCATTTGCTCATGAACCATTGTGTGGTGCATAACCATTTCATCAAATGCTTTTTTCTCTGTCGCGTTTGGCAACTCGCCATTGATCAAGAGGTAGCAAACTTCCAAGAAGTCGCAGTTATTTGCCAAATCTTCAATTGGGTAGCCGCGATAGAGCAATTCACCCTTATCGCCATCGATGTAGGTAATTTTGCTATTGCATGACGCAGTAGATAGAAAGCCTGAATCGTAAGTGAACTTACCGGTCTGACCGTAGAGCTTACGAATGTCGATTACGTCAGGACCTACTGTCCCTTTGTAAATTGGCAGATCAATATCTGGTGTTCCATCCGAAAACGAGAGTTTTGCCTTGATGTCCGATTCAATCATTTCTAATCCTTAGTCATTCAAAATTATGATTAATACACTATTCGTTCACATGCTCTTGCTACTACTGCACCAAAAGACTGAATCACTTCTCTCTCAGTCTTTGTAAAACTTTCTTGAAAGAGTCTGTTTGCATCTCTTTCTCCAGGCTAGCGACAGAATCTTTACGACCAATTAACAAATCCATTAAGTCGTTGTCATCTAAAGCTAATAACTGGCTTAAAACTTTTCCATCTTCGACACTTAATTGAGCGCCATGGCGCTCAAAGAAACGCTGCAGGATTAAATCGTTCTCAAGTAAGCCCCTGCGAGCATCACTCTTTAGACGATATAACTCTGCATTGCCGAGGGTCATACTGCCCTACGAACCATCAACTCCTTGATCTTGCCAATTGCCTTCGTTGGGTTCAAGTGCTTAGGACATACGTCCACGCAATTCATGATGGTGTGGCAACGGAACAAGCGGTATGGATCTTCTAAGTTATCCAGGCGTTGTGCAGTTTCTTCATCACGGCTATCGGCAATAAAGCGATAAGCCTGCAATAAACCAGCTGGGCCAACGAACTTATCTGGATTCCACCAGAAGGATGGGCATGAAGTTGAGCATGATGCGCACAAGATGCACTCATACAAACCATTCAACTCTTCACGCTCTTCAGGACTCTGGAGACGCTCTTTTTCAGGAGGTGGATTGTCATTAACCAAGTAAGGCTTGATAGACAAGTATTGTTTGAAGAACAAAGTCATATCGACGATCAAATCGCGCACCACTGGCAAGCCAGGTAATGGGCGCAATGTGATGACCTTAGGCAAAGTCAACATATTGGTCAAACAAGCCAAACCATTTTTACCGTTGATGTTCATTGCATCTGAACCGCACACGCCTTCACGGCATGAACGACGATAAGAAATTGTTTCGTCTTGCTTCTTCAAAGAAATCAAAGCATCCAACAACATACGCTCACCAGTGAGTTCTAACTCATAGCGTTCCATGCGTGGAGCTGCATCGACATCTGGATCGTAGCGGTAAATTTCGAATATACGGATATCACTCATTTTCTATTTCTCTTCGCTTAGAAAGTACGTTCTTTTGGAGGGAAGGACTCAACAGTTAAAGGCTTCAAAATAACTGGTTTGTAAGTAAGCTTATTGCCCTCGCTGTACCAAAGGGTATGCTTCATCCAGTTCTCATCATCACGATGCGGATGGTCATCATGTGAGTGAGCGCCGCGACTTTCTTTACGAGCTGCCGCAGAAATCATGGTTGCATTTGCAGTCTCAACCAAGTTAGCCACTTCCAAAGCTTCAATACGTGCTGTATTGAAAATCTCTGATTTGTCTTTTACCCATAAGTGCTTAGCGCGCTCTGTCAATTTAGCCATTTGACGAACACCTTCGTCCATCAACTCTTGATTGCGGAATACGCCAGCATATTTCTGCATGCACTTGCGAATGTCGTTTGCAACGTCTTGCGCATACTCACCAGAAGTAGAGTTATCCAACTTCGCAATACGCTCCAATGTTTGCTCACCAGCATTAGCAGGCAATGGCTTGAATTCGCGATTCTTGAGATCAAGGCCAACAATGTGGTTACCAGCTGCACGACCGAATACCAAGAGGTCGAGCAACGAGTTGGTGCCCAAGCGGTTAGCACCGTGCACAGAAACGCATGAACACTCACCAATTGCATACAAGCCATTCACGATTTCGTTGTGAATGCCGTTAGCAGGCACAACAACTTGACCGTTGATGTTCGTAGGAATACCGCCCATCTGATAGTGAATGGTTGGCACAACTGGAATTGGCTCTTTAGTAACGTCAACGTTAGCAAAGTTGATGCCAATCTCATATACAGAAGGCAAACGCTTCATGATCGTATCGGCACCAATGTGTGTCAAATCGAGCACCACATAGTCGCCGTTAGGACCGCAACCGCGCCCTTCTTTAATTTCTTGGTCCATTGAACGAGATACGAAATCGCGTGGAGCCAAATCTTTCAATGTTGGCGCATAACGTTCCATGAAACGCTCGCCATCTTTATTGCGCAAGATGCCGCCTTCACCGCGGCAACCTTCTGTCAACAACACGCCCGCACCAGCTACGCCAGTTGGGTGGAATTGCCAGAATTCCATATCTTCCAATGGAATGCCTGCGCGAGCTGCTAAGCCCATACCGTCGCCGGTATTAATAAATGCGTTTGTAGATGCATCCCAAATACGACCAGCACCACCTGTAGCCAGCATCACAATCTTGGCTTCCAAGATGTATACCTGGCCTGTTTCCATTTCGAGAGCAGTTACACCAACAACATCACCTGCGTCATCACGAATCAAATCAAGCGCTAACCACTCAACAAAGAAGTTGGTTTTAGCGCGCACGTTACGCTGATACAAAGTGTGCAACATTGCATGACCAGTACGGTCAGCTGCAGCGCAAGCGCGTTGTACTGGCTTCTCACCGTAGTTGGCAGTATGACCACCGAATGGACGCTGATAAATCGTGCCATCTGGGTTGCGGTCAAACGGCATACCAAAGTGCTCTAACTCATAAACAACTTTTGGAGCTTCGCGACACATAAACTCGATCACGTCTTGGTCACCTAACCAGTCGGAACCTTTGATGGTGTCGTAAAAGTGATAGTGCCAATTGTCTTCACTCATGTTGCCTAATGAAGCACCAATACCACCTTGTGCAGCAACAGTATGTGAACGTGTTGGGAATACTTTAGTCAATACAGCAACATTCAAGCCGGCTTCAGCCAACTGCAATGATGCGCGCATACCTGAACCACCCGCTCCAATAATCACCGCATCAAAACGGCGGCGTGGCAATGATTTTTTAATTGCAGTCATCGAATTACACTTTCCACAAAATTTGAACGGCATAGGCCGCACAGGCTACGAGATACAGAACGGTTAACACTTGCAGTGTTAAACGAATGCTGACGGGCTTGATGTAATCCATCCAGATGTCACGTATGCCAATCCAGGCGTGATAGAACAAGCTAATGAATGCCAAGAGCGTTAAGAGCTTCATAACTTGGCCGCTGAACAAGCCAGACCAACCTTCGTAGGTCGCACTGCCAGTAACGCAATAGTCAACGAGCAAAACAATCGTAAACACCACCATCACAATCGCAGTTACGCGCTGAATGATCCATTCTTTAAGGCCGTAATGAGCGCCTACAACTAAGCGCTTTGGTCCAATTTGATAAATAGGCATGAAATTTCCTTAAATGATGTGCGCTTAGTACACGCCGAATAATTTGAGACCCACTACCGCAGTCAAAGCTAAACCAAGGAACAAAACAACAATGGCGGAACGATTCGCTTCAGACTTCTCTACGCCGATTTCTAAATCGAGCAAGAGGTAACGGATACCAGCACAGAAATGATGCAAGAAAGACCAGATCAGGCCTAGGCAAATAATCTTCACCAAGATATTGCCGGTGAACGCCTGGAATTTTTGATAACTCAACTCAGAAGCAAGGCTCTGATCGAAGAGATACAAAATAAATGGCAACAAGAGGAACAAAGCTGCTCCACTGATGCGATGAAGAATGGAAACTTTACCAGCCCAAGGAAGGCGGTATTTGACCAGTTGGGCTAGACCAATATTTCGGTAAACCGGTCTGTCTTTTTTAACGTTTTGCTGTGAATCAACCATGGGTAATCTCTATCTTTAGGTGGAGGTTCGTTGTGGTTTTGTTGTATCGCAACATATTCTATTGGAAACCTTAGGGCTAGTGGGGATTTTTACGGGTTTATAGGGGTTTAATAGGGGTTTTAACGGATAAATTAATTCAATTGCTTAGTTCAATTTGTTCTCGTAATGCTGCTCTGAAGTGTCGTACCTAGCGTGCCGAATTTCTACTGGTTTATTCCCGTAGGTAAAGGCTACCCTCTCTACTGAAAGCAGTGGCGCGCCAGGCTCCAAATGTAGGTGCTTGGCTAGCGCTTCATCAGCGCTTACTGCCTTGATTTTTTCCTCTGCGCGCACCATGTGAGTGGCGTGTTGACTCTCATAAAAAGCGTAAACCGGGCCATGCCAATTATTCAAAGCCTCTAGATCCAAACCTTTAAAGCGTGCTCCTGGGAGAAAAATCTCTTCAAAAACAATGGGTTTGCCTGCAAAACTCTGCACGCGGTCAATGTGAATAATGGGGTCACCTGCCTTTAATTTAAGCAAATTGGCCACATAGGCGCTCGCCTTCGTGTTTTCACAGGATAAAAACTGGTTAATCAGGTGAAATTTCTCGCCAGAATCCGGGGCCAGGCGCAAAAACCGGTATTGCCAGTCATCTTCCTGATGGGTGGCAACAAAAGTACCCTTCCCTTGGCGGCGAACCAAAAGGTTTTGGGCTGCTAGCTCGTCAATCGCCTTGCGAACCGTACCTTGGCTGACCGCATATCTGGCTGCAAGCTCCATTTCACTGGGAATAGCCTCTCCTGGAAGCCATTCCGAGGCTTGTAAGCTGGCCAAAATCATGGCCTTAATCTGCTCGTACAGAGGGCTAAATGAGGCTATAGGCAATGTTAGATCTGACAAATTCACTCCACGGGGGACATCAATTGGATAAAATCTACAGCAATTCTAAGTCTTATATAAGACATCATTGACAGTGTAAAGCGAAAGTCCATACACTTGAATGGATAATAGAAAAGTTTTCATTAATTAACCCTCTTAACCTTCTTTCTGGAGTTATTAGTAATGGCAAAAGCCCCAATGCGTGTCGCCGTAACCGGTGCAGCCGGTCAAATCGGATATTCCCTTCTATTCCGCATCGCCAATGGCGACCTTTTGGGCAAAGATCAGCCCGTCATTCTCCAGTTGCTTGAAATTCCTGATGAAAAAGCACAAAAAGCGTTAACTGGCGTCATGATGGAATTGGAAGACTGCGCATTCCCACTTTTAGCTGGCATGACTGCTCACTCCGACCCAATGACTGCCTTTAAAGATATCGACGTAGCCCTTTTGGTTGGTGCACGTCCTCGCGGTCCTGGCATGGAGCGTAAAGATTTGCTCTCCGCTAACGCACAAATTTTCACAGCACAAGGCAAAGCATTGAATGCCGTTGCTAAGAAGACTGTAAGAGTATTGGTTGTTGGTAACCCAGCAAACACCAACGCTTACATCGCGATGAAATCTGCACCAGATATTCCTGCGAAGAACTTCACGGCAATGTTGCGCCTTGACCATAACCGCGCTCTTTCACAATTAGCTAACAAACTGAATAAGCCTGTTGCTGATATTGAGAAGTTGGTTGTTTGGGGCAACCACAGCCCAACAATGTACCCAGACTATCGCTTTGCAACGATTGATGGCAAGTCTGTAAAAGACGCCATCAACGATGCGGCTTGGAATAAAGATGTATTTATTCCTACTGTTGGTAAACGTGGTGCAGCCATCATTGAAGCTCGTGGCCTTTCATCTGCAGCTTCTGCAGCGAATGCGGCAATCGACCATATTCATGACTGGGTTCTCGGCACTAACGGCAAGTGGGTAACAATGGGTATTCCTTCTAAAGGTGAATACGGCATTCCTGCTGAAGTGATTTATGGCTTCCCAGTGGTATGCGAAAACGGCGAATACAAAATGATCGAAGGTTTAGAGATCGATGAATTCTCCCGCGAGCGTATGACTCACACTCTCAACGAATTACTTGAAGAACAAGCTGGCGTTAAGCACTTGCTCTCTTAAGGAAAATCCAAATGAAGAAAAACCTTCTCACCATTAGCGTTGTAATTGCTGGCCTTTTGGGTGCTGCAAATGTCAGCGCCAATGAAGAAGTATTTACTTGGACGTGTCAAGAAAGTAAGCAGTTCAAAACCGCTGGCACAACCGAGAAAGTTCGTCTCACATGGGAATCCAAAACGTATGATTTAGATCGTCAAACTTCCCTGCCGGGTAGCTTGCGTTACAAAAATACGAACTCTGGATTTGACCTCGTAGTGTTGGGCAACAAAGCGATGTTGTTTAACATTAAAGCAGGTGTACGACTTGCTGATTTCTGCCAAACAGCAGAAATGAAGTCCGGTAAGTTGCCGCATTTGTTTGCTGGTGCGGAACCCTTTGTAGCGAATTAATTTTTCACATTGCCTTAATTAAAAAAGCCGAGAATTTCTCGGCTTTTTTAATGCTTGAATTTTCTTTTTTTCTTTAATGAAATAAGGGCTGCTGCGTTGGCGTATCTTCTGGCATCTCCGCATGCACGGCTTCGCCCGACCTATCAGGAAACAACGGTGCTCCGCAATCGTCACATAGCTCAGGATCAAACAACATTGCGTGACGGAACACATCTTCCACCCCAGCATCATGCAATGCATCACAAATTTTCTTAATCGGGCTCTCGTCATCGGACAAGTCATTTAACGCATCACTACTAACGCTCTCGCGATCGTAGAGCGGCCAAATTACCCCATACATCACCTCTGAAGATCCCTTTGCACTAAAAGAGATGCGGTATTCATCTGCCTGCTCTTCACCGAAGGCGCCGACCACGCAAGATAGGCCTGCGGGAAGGATACCTAAGGTACTTTCAAGAAAATTGACTGCCGCGCGAATGCTCAAAGGACGAACATGCTTATCGGCCAAGCGGCAATTTGTGAAATACGCCTCTGGCAATAACAACTCAAACTCACATCCCGGCAGCAAAGAAGCGATAGGCTCTTGCATCGCATTTTGCCAACCGATTAAGCTCACGCCCCGCTCTTGTCGAGCCGGCGGCTCTGCTTGCCAGCGGAAGATAGGCGAACCACTTGGCGCACTTAATGCAGCAATAATGAAACGCGGGTCAGCCAACACGGCAATAGTTTCTGACATATCACGCAGCTCTAACTTCACGTCTTTTCCAGAGATGGCTGCAGCCGCTAAAGATTCAGTCAATACACGAGTTTGACAATGAGAATGCGGCATTTGATCAATGCTGTAGAGCCAAGGCACGATAGCTAGGCGAGTATCAGTTGAAGCAACGGCGCTATGCAAAGCTTGAGCAGTAGCTTCAATGATATTGACCGGCAATGGGCCAGAAGGAATCTGATAACGCGTATGCGCAACGATAGGCATGGCCAAGAGCAAGACATCCCACTCCTGACCTTCATGCTCTAGCTTCAAGGACTCTGCCAGGGTTTCTGCAATGTCAGCCAGCACCTCAAAGGCTACGGTATTAATGCGAAAGGTTTGATCTAGCGCGGCATCAATCACATTTTGATTTTGACTCTTGAGCAAACGCATCAGGCGGACATTCAAACGCTCTTCCCAGAATCGATCTTCGACTTGACTTCCAGAGGCCGCCAAAGAAATGGCATCCGCTACTAATTTCTCCACCTCAGGGGAGTTGCGTTGTGATGCTTTAGTGCGATGTACAGCCATTATTTTCTTTCTGCCCTTCTAAATACAGGCTTATCCAACTTGGAATCTGCAGCGTAATACTTATAGCCATCCAAATTAAAACCCTTCAAATCCGCAGGATCTGTAATGCGATTCTCAACTACATAACGAGCCATTAAACCGCGTGCACGCTTGGCATAGAAAGAAATGATCTTGTACTTACCATCCTTGGCATCCTGAAACACGGGGGCAATTACAGGACAACCCAATTCTTTGGGCTGAAGTACCTTGAAATACTCCTCTGAAGCCAAATTGAGTAATACGGGCTTCTTTTGTTTTTCCAGGACTTTTTTCAGGGAATCAGTCACTCGTGAACCCCAAAATGCATAAAGATCCTTACCTCGTGCATTTTTAAATGCAGTACCCATTTCAAGGCGATAGGCCTGCATCAAATCTAGGGGCCTTAAGGCTCCATATAGCCCTGACAAGATCCGAATGTGATCTTGCGCAAAATCAACAGCCTTGGCGTTGAGGGTTTTGACATCAAAACCATCGTAAACGTCGCCATCAAAAGCGTAGATTGCAGGCTTACTGTTTTCTTCGGTAAATTTCTTAGACCAATCACGATACCGACCGACGTTCAAGGTGGCCAATTGATCCGATAAACCCATTAAGTTGGCAACGTCCTGAGGGGCCAGTTTTTTAAGGTCAGCAATGAGCTTGGCTGATTCGGAGACGAATTCTGGCAAGGTGGGGGCCTTAACCTTGACGGCAGTCTTGTAATCCAAGGATTTAGCGGGAGAAAGGACGATCAGCATGGCACAATTTGTATATGTATTTTTACCATTCTAGCGACTACCAGGATTACTTGCCTTAAAAGCCCTAACCCCTCTTATTAACCCCATGAACAAGCAAGAGACTCCAACATTTCCGAGCCGCCTACCCAAGGTAGGGACTACCGTGTTTACGGTGATGTCTGCTCTCGCAAATGAACATCATGCGATTAATCTAGGGCAAGGTTTTCCAGACTTTCCCTGTGATCGACAACTCATCACGCATGTGAATGAAGCCATGCTGGCCGATCACAATCAATATCCTCCAATGATTGGAGTTGCGGATCTGCGCAACGGGATTGCGGAAAAGATTCAAAACTTATATGGTCATCATTACGATGCCGAATCTGAAATCACAATAACTGCTGGCGGCACCCAAGGAATCATGACTGCAGTTCTCTCCTGCGTGAGCCCAGGAGATGAAGTCATCATCATTGAGCCAGCTTACGATAGCTATCGACCATCAATAGAGTTGGCTGGCGGCAAAACAATTGCCGTTTCACTTGAAGTAATTCGCGATGAAACTGGGCGAGTCACCTCTTATCAAATTCCTTGGGATGCATTAGCAAAGGCAATTCACTCCAAAACACGACTCATTATTATCAATACGCCACACAATCCTACTGGGATGGTTTGGGGCACTGCAGATCTAGATAAACTAGCAAATCTGGTTCGCAATACCTCCGCCTTAATTCTGAGCGATGAAGTATATGAACATATGGTCTATGACGGGGCTCAGCATCACAGCGTAGCCTCGCATCCTGAGCTTGCAGCAAGAAGCTTCTTAATTTCTAGCTTTGGGAAGACCTATCACGTCACGGGCTGGAAGGTTGGTTATGTTGCCGCCCCACCGCTACTCACAAAAGAATTTCGTAAAGTGCATCAATTCAATGTGTTTACAGTTAATACGCCAATGCAGTATGGTCTGGCTGCCTACTTAGCTGATGCCAAGCATTATTTAAATCTGCCAGCCTTCTATCAAGCTAAGAGAGATTTTTTTAGGGCGGGCTTGAGTAAGACGGACTTTAAATTACTACCCACTCCGGGCACCTATTTTCAATGCGTAGATTACACAGCATTAAATATTCCGGAAGCAAAGTTAAATGAAGCAGATTTTTGTAAATGGCTTACCTCCAAAATTGGGGTTGCTGCAATTCCTGTTTCTGCTTTCTATGATCAAGCAACTGAATCTGGCGTAATTCGTTTTTGTTTTGCAAAACAAGAACAAACTCTGACAAATGCACTTCAACGTCTCCAAAATCTATAAAGGCATCTATGGCAAAGCAAAAATCTAGCAATGTGATTGACGTTTACAGCTGGCCCACACCAAATGGTCACAAGGTTCACATCATGCTAGAAGAATGTGGCTATCGACTCGATCGAGACTGGATTGCGCACCCGATTGATATTGGCGCCGGCGATCAGTTCGCTCCGGAGTTTCTCAAGATTAGCCCCAACAATAAGATCCCAGCAATCGTCGACCCAAATGGGCCAGATGGCAAGCCAATTAGTATTTTTGAATCTGGGGCGATTCTTCTGTATTTAGCCAGCAAGAGCGGGAAGTTTTTGCCTAAAAGCACGCGCGGCAAATACGAGGTTTTGCAATGGCTCATGTTTCAAATGGGCGGCCTAGGCCCCATGCTAGGTCAAAACCATCACTTCCGGCTGTATGCCCCAGAGAAAATTGAGTACGCGATCAATCGATACACTAATGAAGCCAAGCGAATTTATGGGGTGCTCGACGGCCAACTGAAAGATAATCCTTATATCGCAGGAAAAACCTATTCCATTGCGGACATGGCTATTTACCCATGGACGCGGAACTGGAAAAACCAAGGTATTGAAATAAATGAATATCCGCATTTCAAGAAATGGTTTGAAATGATTGGTGAGCGACCAGCAGTAAAGCGTGGTTGCCAAGTATTAACAGCATTACGTAAACCCTTGCACGATGACAAGGCTAGAGAGCAGTTGTTTGGTTCAACTCAGTATCAAAAGAGGAAATAAGATGAAGATTCAATCAGTCGGTGTGATCGGTGCGGGAACAATGGGCAATGGTATTGCACAAGTATGTGCAGTTGCCGGTCTGGACGTAGTGATGGTTGATATCAACGAAGCAGCAGTACAGCGCGGCTTAGATCAAGTGAGTAAAAGCTTAGATCGCCTCGTCAAGAAAGAAACTTTATCCGCCGAAGCAAAAGAGTCTGCCCTCAAGCGCATTAAAGGCAGCACCTCTTATGCAGATTTAAAAGGACTGGGCTTAGTCATCGAGGCTGCCACTGAAAACCAAGCCATTAAAGAAAAAATTTTGAAGCAGGTTGATGAGATTGTGAGCAAAGACACCATCATTGCAACAAACACTTCTTCTCTCTCCATTACCAAATTGGCTGCATTAGATTCCAATCCTGCACGCTTCATTGGCATGCACTTCTTTAACCCGCCGCCCCTCATGGCACTGGTGGAAGTGATCCGTGGCCTACAGACTAGCGATGAAACGCATGCTGCCATTATTGAAATGGCTAAGCGTGTTGGCAAAGAACCGATCACCGTCAAGAACTCTCCAGGTTTTGTGGTTAATCGCATCTTGTTACCGATGATTAATGAAGCCTTCTTCGTACTATCAGAGGGACTCGCAAGCCCTGAAGACATTGATGCCGGCATGAAGTTGGGCTGCAACCAACCAATTGGCCCGCTTGCCCTGGCCGACTTGATTGGTCTTGATACCTGTTTAGCAGTAATGGAAGTGTATTTTGAAAACTTTAGTGACTCTAAATACCGTCCATGTCCATTGCTTCGTGAAATGGTTGCCGCCGGATATCTTGGCCGCAAAACAGGCCGCGGCGTTTACACCTACGCCAAATAATTTATCCATTCATCACTTAACTTAAATCATTTCATCGTGAACCCCATTCCACCCTTAGTTCGCAAACTTGGCTATGCCGGTCTCATCCCTTTTGTTGGATTGGCGTTGATGGTGCAATTGGCACCCACTCCCCTGAATTATTTAAGCGCTGAATCATTAGCAGGCTACGGCGCTGTCATTACTTCGTTTATGGGTGCCTTACATTGGGGTGCAAACCTGCACTTACTTGGCAAAGCACCTACGGGCGATCGCTGGGAAGACCGCAATGCCTGGATTTGGGGTGTCATCCCTGCCCTAGTTGCCTGGGTAGCGCTACACATCTACATCCCAGTTGGTCTCTTAATCCTGGCTTCTACATTAATCATCCAGCGCAATATTGATCAAAACACCTATCAATATTATTTTGCCGATGAAGTGACGCGCTCTGCATTTATGACAATGCGCAATCGCCTGACCTATGTAGCAGCAGCTTGCCTAACTTGGGCGTCTTTAGTCATTTTGTTTATTCAAGCATGATTCGATGAGCGGTCTTTTTGATAGCACCCCGCCACCGCCATTAGCGGAAGCGCTTCGCCCAAAAACGATCGAAGAAGTCATTGGTCAAACGCATTTACTAGCTGCGGGTAAACCTCTCAGTCTTGCATTTGCCTCCGGAAAACCCCACTCCATGATTTTGTGGGGGCCGCCAGGCGTTGGTAAAACGACGCTTGCAAGACTATCAGCCAAAGCCTTTGATCGTGAGTTCATTGCAATCTCTGCCGTCCTCGCAGGCGTCAAGGAGATCCGTGAAGCAATTGAGCAAGCACAACAAAACATGGCTCAATATGGCAAACAAACGATTTTGTTTGTCGATGAAATTCACCGCTTCAACAAGAGCCAGCAAGATGCCCTACTACCCCATGTGGAATCAGGCTTATTTACCTTTATCGGCGCCACGACAGAGAACCCTTCATTTGAGGTGAACTCCGCACTGCTATCGCGTGCGCAGGTATACGTACTGAAGTCGCTGAACGAGGTGGAACTTAAAACCCTATTTGAGCGCGCGCATCAATATGCAATGCCCCAAGTTCAGTTTGAACCTGCGGCAATTGACACTCTGATTTCTAACGCGGATGGTGATGCCAGGCGCTTACTAAACCTCGTTGAGCAAGTTCGTAACGCTGTGTTGACGCCGAATGCTCAAGTTGAGACTGTGGACCAAACCTTTATTGAGAATGCGCTGACCGTCCAAGCCCGTCGCTTTGATAAAGGTGGAGATCATTTTTATGATCAGATCTCTGCACTGCATAAATCGGTCAGAGGCTCTAATCCCGATGCAGCGCTCTATTGGTTCTGCCGTATGCTTGATGGTGGCGCAGACCCACGCTATCTTGCTAGACGTATTATTCGCATGGCTTGGGAAGATATTGGTTTGGCCGATCCAAGGGCAATGCAATTGGCCAACGATGCTGCACAAACATTTGAACGATTGGGATCCCCAGAAGGTGAACTTGCCTTAGGTCAGGCCGTGGTCTATCTTGCTGTAGCCTCTAAAAGCAATGCCAGCTACAACGCTTTTAATGCTGCTCGAGCTTATGTAGCAAACGATCAATCTAAGCCCGTACCGAATCATTTGCGCAATGCCCCCACTAAACTCATGAAAGAGCTTGGCCATGGCAAAGAGTATCGCTATGCCCATGATGAACCCCATGGCTATGCTGCAGGGGAATCTTATTTACCAGAGGGTATGAAAGAGCCGCATTGGTATGAGCCCGTTGAACGTGGGCTTGAATCCCAAATCAAAGAGAAGATGGCTTTCTTACGCAAACTCGATGCGGAGCATCAAAAGAAATAAGGAATGATCTCGTGAGCGAAAAAATTTCAGCCACCCTGTATTACGACATTATTTCGCCATTCGCCTATCTCTATGTCAAGCAGAGAAAGCGTTTAGAGCAAAAACTTGACATCAAGCCTGTACCAATCCTCTTGGGTGGACTATTTAGAGCGACAGAAAATAAAGGCCCTGGTGAAATCGCTGCCAAACGTCCACACACCTATCAATTTTGTGTGTGGCAAGCAGAAAAGTTAGGTATCCCTTTTCGATTTCCCGAACACCACCCCTTTATGACAGTTGCACCACAACGTTTATTGGTTGAGCATCAAGCAAATTGGGAAATGGTTGAGCGCGCTTTTGACTATGTGTGGATGGAGGGCAAGGACCCCAACCTTTCCTGGCCTGAATTTTGCATCTACTTGGGCTTACCGGCCGATACCGCCAAACCTGAAAATCCAGAGGTGAAGGCCCAACTGATTGCCAATACGAATCAAGCAAAAGTAGATGGCGCCTTTGGTGTTCCCGCTTTGATTGTCAATCAACACTGCTTTTGGGGTGTTGACACAATCGATTGGACCTTGGATTACCTTGCGCGCCCCGGCATGTTCAATGAAGCCTCGTACGCCTATGCCGGCAATGTCCCTAATGGTCTAGCTTAATAGACTACAAGCGCTTTACATCCATTCGAGGATTGCGCAATACAATCTTCTATATAGAACTTTTCAATCATTTAAGGAGTTTTTATGCGCAAGCTATTTACCACCCTCGTTCTTATCGTAAGTTGTTTTTTAAGCCAAGCCGCCCTCGCAGGCCCTAAGGTGGAATTTAAAACAACCATGGGTGATTTCGTAGTGGAGTTAGATGATGTTAAGGCTCCAAAATCGACTGCCAACTTTTTGAACTATGTCAAAAGCGGTTTTTACAACGGCACGATCTTTCACCGCGTCATTGATGGCTTCATGATTCAAGGTGGCGGCTTTACTCCCGACCTCTCCCAAAAGCCAACCAATGGTCCGATTGTCTCTGAGGCGCAGAATGGCTTAAAAAATAATCGCTACACGATTGCAATGGCTCGCACGTCAGATCCAGACTCAGCAACCTCACAGTTCTTTATCAACGTAAATGACAATGCCGCTTTGGATTACCCAAATGCAATGGGCAATGGCTACACCGTATTTGGCAAAGTCATTTCTGGAACTCAAACCATTGATGCCATTCGCAAGATTCCAACCATGGTTGCCCCGGCTCCACGCATGGGCAGAATGGCTGATGTTCCTACCAAGACTGTCACCATTGAATCCGCAACCATTCTGAAGTAATTCGAGAGTACTGGGTCAGCTGCAATGATTTTGCTCGATGATGCACAAAGCACTGCGGCCCAACCCTCTAGCCGCCTCTATGGAGATGCTTTGCATTACTGGTGCATTCTTCCTAGCGGCGATAACGATCGAGATTACATTGCAACGCAAGCTTGCTTAGCAGAAATATCTGCAGCACTGGCTAAGGGGCAATTTGTGGTGGCCGCTTTCGCTTACGAGCTTGGCAGACAAATTCATAAGCTAAAGCAAAGATCAAAAGATGGAGAGCAACCTCATCCATTAATTGAGGCATGGTCTTTTACTGGCTTCGATAAACTATCCAAGCCAGAAGTAGACCAATATATCGATCAGCAGCTGGCAAAATTGCCCGCCACAGAAAGAGTTGCCGGGGTTCTAGACGTTAAGGAATCATTAAACGAGCGGCAATTTTCCTCTGATATCGAGACCATTCAAGAATATATTCGCAATGGTGATACTTATCAGATTAATCATACTTACCGAATCCATGGTGAGATATATGGTTCGCCCTTGGCGCTATATCAACGTCTGCGTGAACGTCAGCCAGGAAGATTTGGCGCCTACATTGACCATGGGCATCGCCAACTTTTATCGCAATCTCCCGAACTTTTCATTGCGCGCGAAGGCAATACCCTAAAAGCCATGCCGATGAAGGGTACCGCCAGCGCCTTATCCGATTTAGCTAGTGCACTATCTGATGATCCAAAAAATCAAGCTGAGAACGTCATGATTGTTGATCTATTACGCAACGATTTAAGTCGTATCTCGCTTCCAGGCACAGTCACTGTTCCGCATTTATTTGAAGTGGCAAGACATGGTGATGTATTGCAAATGACCTCAACCGTGCAGGGCCAAGCAAAGCCGGATAACAGTTTGTTTGATATTTTGAGCGCCGTGTTTCCTTGTGGGTCTGTCACAGGCGCACCAAAAAAACGCAGTATGGAAATTATTCAAGAGCTTGAGGGTGAAGATCGTGGGTATTACTGTGGCGCTTTAGGCTGGCTTGACCCCAATGGCGACTTTGCTTTTAGCGTTCCGATTCGCACCGTAGAGATCAATGAAAATAAGAGCTCTCATCAGTCCAACTTTACGCTGGGCATAGGCGCCGGCATTACCAATGATTCTGATGCAGCTAGTGAATGGCAAGAGTGCCATATTAAGTCCGCATTCTTAATGGATCTACCTAGCGCAACAGGCTTATTTGAGACGATTGCTATTGTCAATGGCGAACCACAGCGACTGCATGCGCACCTCGCTCGCATGCGTGCCTCTGCTAATGCCTTAGGAATTCCATTTGATTGGGCTGCCGCACAGAATCTAGTGTTAGATACCTGTGCCCAACTAGAAAAAAAACATCTCCATCGTTTGCGCTTGGACCTTTTGGTGAATGGCGATTATTCAATATCAACCGGCATACTTGATCCTATCTCCGAACCAGCGAAGATCTTCTGGGCCAAAGATATTTTGTCGGCAAACACTGAAATGTTCTCTGGAGACCCGCTACTGCGCCATAAAGTAAGTACTCGAAATATTTATGACCTAGCTTGGCAAGAAGCTTCTAAGCTAGGCGGATTTGATGCCCTCTTCACCAACGAACAAGGCTTTGTCACCGAAGGCGGCAGAACGAGCATCTTCATTAAATCCAAAAATAGCCAAGAATGGTTAACCCCGCCAATTTCCGCAGGCTTGTTGCCTGGGGTAATGCGCGCCACCCTGCTGGCCGATCCGTCTATGAATGCCCGTGAAGCCAACCTGACTATTGAAGATGTTTCAATGGCAGATGAGATTATTCTTTGCAATGCCTTGCGAGGCGCCATCAAAGCCCACTTTTAGAAAGTCGACATGAAGTACTGCCCCAACTGCGCTGCTACATTGACGATCAAGATACCTGCAGACGACTCACGCGAGCGTCACGTCTGTGAGGCTTGCGGCAGTATTCATTATCAAAACCCTCGTAATGTGGTTGGCAGCATTCCGGTATATGGCACACAGGTTTTACTTTGCCGCCGCGCAATCGAACCACGATTAGGTTATTGGACGCTTCCAGCAGGGTTTATGGAGCTTGGAGAAAGTACTAGTCATGGCGCTGCCAGAGAAACCCTGGAAGAGTCTGGTGCTGCAGTAGAAATCGGACTGCTCTACTCCTTGTTAAATGTGCCTCACGCAGAACAAGTTCATTTGTTTTATCTAGCAAAAATGACATCCCCCGAGTTCTGCGCGGGTGAAGAAAGTCTAGAAGTAGCACTCTTTGAGGAACATGAAATTCCCTGGGGTGATATTGCCTTTCCTACCGTCAAACAAACACTCGAATGGTTTTTTGCCGACCGCGCATCTGGCGCTTTAGAGGCGGGCAAGGAATTTCATGTCCGCAGTCGCGATGTTTTGCCATCCGAAAGAATTTAATCGTTAAAGATGAGTCAGATTTCCTGGCTAGGGCCGCATGACTCCTTTCCCAACCCTCGGTTTGAGGTTGATCCTGACCCCAGTGTTCCAGGGCTAATCGCTGTTAGCGAACGGATTTATCCAGGGCAGCTTTCTAAAGCGTATCAACTAGGAATATTTCCCTGGTATTCGGATAACCAACCAGTTTTATGGTGGTCCCCTGACCCTAGGATGGTATTAAAACCCTCTGAATTTAAATGCAGTGACTCTCTGCAAAAAATCATTCGCCACTTTTGCCAAGATACGCGCTCCCAAATTTTGGTAGATGCCGATTTTGGTGCCGTGATTCGCTCTTGCGCAACGAGCTCCCGCAAAGATCAAGATGGAACTTGGATTACCCATGAAATCATGGATGCATACACCTCTCTATACGAACAAGGCAATGCTCATAGCATTGCCGTTACTGAGAATGGTCAAATTATCGGCGGCCTCTACTGTGTTTCATTTGGTGGCATGGTATTCGGAGAGTCAATGTTTAGTCGCAAATCCAATGCCTCCAAAATTGCATTAGCAGCGCTCACAGCATGGTGCTTGGAGATCGGGGTTGGGATGATTGATTGCCAACAAGAGACGGCCCACCTCCACTCCTTGGGGGCTGCACCGATCCCACGTCAGGCATTTCTAGAGCAACTGCAAATATGCTTTAATCAATCTAATATGAAGCATTCTTGGACTTTTGACAAAACCATCTTGCATCACTGGCTATGACCCGGATTAAAGAGCTCCCATTAACAGCCTTGCAGTTTTATGCAACAGCGCCCTACGCCTGCAGCTATCTTCCCAATAAGACTGCGCGCTCACAGGTTGCGACACCATCACATCTCATTCATGCTGATGTGTATAACGAACTTATTCATGCAGGCTTTCGTCGAAGTGGCCTTTATACCTACCGCCCCTACTGTGATGAATGCAGAGCCTGCATTGCTACGCGTATTTTGGTTGATCAATTTACCCCTTCTAGAAGCCAGCGTCGTGCCTGGAAGAAGCACGCCGGACTAGAGGCGACTGTACTTAATCTCAGTTATCAAGAAGAGCATTACCAACTCTATCAGCGCTATCAGAACCAACGTCATGCCGGCGGCGATATGGATAGCGATGATCAGGATCAGTACATGCAGTTTTTATTACAAAGTCGTGTGAACTCGCGCATTGTGGAGTTTCGTGATGGCCCCCATGATCCGCATCCTGGACGTTTACGCATGATCAGTATGATTGACATCCTTGAGCAAGGAATTTCATCGGTCTATACCTTCTATGACACCTCAGAACCATCTGCAAGTTATGGCAGCTACAGTATTCTTTGGCAGATAGAGCAAGCACGCGGTCTGGGACTACCCTATCTCTATCTTGGCTACTTCATTAAAGAGAGTGAAAAGATGTCCTATAAGGTCAAATATCAGCCCATGGAGGGCTTGATTGATGATCACTGGCAGCCACTGTCTGGGTCATAATATCTACCCATGATCGATCGCTATTCCTTTTTACGCCCTTGGCTATTTTGTTTAGACCCTGAGCAAGCCCATAACGTCACATTACGTAACTTAGATCGTGCTGAGCACTGGGGTTTACTAAAGCGCTTCATCACTAAGCCTCTCGCCGATCCACAAACACTGTGCGGCATTGAATTTCCTAATCCTGTTGGTCTGGCTGCAGGTTTAGATAAAGATGGCAAACACATTGATTCCCTTGCAGCATTGGGATTTGGCTTTTTAGAAATTGGCACCGTAACGCCACGCCCTCAGCCCGGCAACCCAAAGCCTCGCATGTTTCGCCTGCCACAAGCTGAAGCAATTATTAATCGCATGGGATTTAACAACGATGGTGTTGACGCCTGCGTAGCACGAGTACGTCGCTCCAAGTTTTGGCAAAACGGCGGTGTTCTTGGTTTAAATATTGGCAAGAACGCTAGTACTGCAATTGAAGATGCAGCCAGTGACTATGTTCTCGCCATGGAAGCAGTCTATGAGATAGCCACCTACATTACCGTGAACATCTCCTCCCCTAATACGCAGAACTTACGCTCTCTCCAGGGCGAAGAGATGCTGCGTGCATTACTAAGCGATCTGGACGAATCTAGAAAGCGTTTAAGCGATCGCCATGGTGTTCGTAAACCACTCTTTTTAAAGATTGCTCCAGACTTAGATCACGCCGATATCAATCTCATTGCTGATCTCTTAATGGAATTTGGTATCGATGCGATCATCGCCACCAACACAACTATTTCTCGAGAGGCAGTTCAAGGCATGGAGCATGGTCAAGAACTTGGCGGGCTATCTGGCGCCCCAGTTCGGACAGCCTCGAATTTGGTTATCAAAACGCTCAAGGCAAGACTTGGTAATGATCTACCCATCATCGGTGTCGGCGGAATCATGAGTGGCGCAGATGCCCGTGAAAAGATCATGGCTGGCGCAAGTCTGGTTCAACTCTATAGCGGCTTAATCTACAGAGGCCCAGACCTTGTGAATGAGTGCGCCAGGGCTATTAGGCATCCTTAGTCATTCTTAGTCACTCTTAGGCAACAAAACCCCATTTAGACGCACCAAAACTAGGCTTTTTAGCACTGGGATCTATAAAATCCCATTTCATAATATGCAATTGCAGCCCAAAAATCGCTACAATTAGCCCTATGAACACAAGCAAAGTCGTCAAAACCTCTAAAACTACTGGTGAAGTTGGCAAGACAGCTATCCAGGTGGTGGAGCGCATGATGAATTTGCTGGACGCCCTAGCCGATCAAGAAGAGTCCTGTAGCCTTAAAAGCCTCGCTGAGCAGACTGGCCTACACCCATCTACCGCTCACCGCATCCTGAACGATATGGTCGCTTGCAGATTAGTCGAGCGCGGTGACGGTGGTACTTATCGACTGGGTCTCAAACTATTAGAGCTAGGCAATCTTGTAAAAGGCAGACTCTCTGTACGTGATGCTGCCCAAGTACATATGCGCACCCTGCACAAACTGACGGGCGAGACTGTCAATCTTTCCGTGCGCCAAGGCGATGAGATTGTTTATATCGATCGCGCTTACAGCGAACGTTCTGGCATGCAAGTAGTTCGTGCCATTGGTGGTCGCGCACCTTTGCATCTCACCTCGGTAGGAAAACTATTCTTGGCTAGTGATGATCCCAATCAGGTTCGCGCCTATGTCACGCGCACCGGTTTGTCTGGGCACACTAGAAACAGCATTACCGATTTAGCCAAACTCGAAACTGAATTGAATCAAGTTCGAAAAGTGGGTAACGCTCGCGATGATGAAGAGCTCGAGCTAGGTGTGAGCTGTCTTGCTGCCGCTATTTTGGATGACACGGGCAAATTGGTTGCCGGTTTATCTCTAAGCGCCCCAACTGACAGAATTCAGGCAGATTGGCTCAGAGCGCTACAAGACACTGCCCTGCAAATCTCTAAAGGAATGGGCTTCAAACCCAAGTCTGCAGAGCCAGGCGCTACGGCCTAACTCTCTACCCACCGAATTACATCAAGCGGCGAATTGGTTGTGCACCAGATGGCATGCGCTCATACCAGTCACGAACGCGCACGGCATCGGCAAAACGAGACTGTGTGCCGACAGAATCCAAGAACACTAATAACAATGGCGTGTTGTTGACTCTAGCTTGCATCACTAAGCACTTACCGGCAGCGTTAATGAAGCCAGTTTTCTGAAGGCCGATATTCATATCACCGGAGCGCACTAGTCGATTGGTATTTAAGAACTTCTGGGGACGCTTTGCAATCACCATAGTCAAATCTGGCCAAGTAGAGAACTCGCGGATCATCTTGTATTGATAAGCCGCATTTAGCATGCGCGTTAAATCTTCGGCAGTTGCCACATTCTCACTGAGAAGACCCGTAGGATCAGCGAAATGCGAATGATCCATTCCCAATTCTTTTGCCTTACGATTCATTGCATCCACAAATGCTGGAATGCCGCCTGGATAATTGCGACCCAAGGTATATGCCGCACGGTTCTCAGAAGACATGAGCGCTAGCAGCAATGCCTCTTCACGAGTCAGCACTGTGCCGCCCGCTAAGCGTGAGGTGCGATAGATATGCACATCATCCGCATTAATCACGAGTGTTTCATCTAATGGCAATTTGGAATCCAATACCACCATTGCAGTCATCAGCTTTGTGATTGAAGCAATTGGCAAACTTACAGATGGATTTTTTTCAAAATACACTTCTTTAGTGTCTTGATTAACTACCATTGCAACGCTTGATTTGAGGCTAAGGTCATCATGCTGACCACGTAAACCTAAGGCAGTAGCAAGTGATGGTCTTGCAGGTATCACCGGTTCATTTGATCGAGTAACCGTGACTCGAACGGCTTTTGGCTTTTTGGGGGACTTTGAAGCGGTCTTCGTAACTACTTTAGTAGTCTTTGTCTGCTTTTCCTTATCCTTAGTGGAAGCAATGACAGGACTATTTAGAGTAGCGCCAACAGCAAACAGCAATGTGCAGACCAAGAGCCAAAATCGATTCAAACGCATCCCAAAATACCTTCCAAAACTTTCAACATACGGAATGATAATTAATTTCTTGAGGGCAAAGTGATTTATTCGCCCCATCTTGGTTAATTCATTCCACTAAATTGGCTTTATTTCGCCCACCCTACTCTGCAATCGTCGCTACTGTGTTGGTTTGACGTGCATTTACCAGAACCACCCCTGTCATCGTCAAACATAGACCGGCAGCCATCATTAGGGTAAATGGCTCGTCAAATAGGAGCCATGCCATTGCTGCCGTTGTCGGCGGTGTGAGGTACAAAAGACTGGTTACCTTGGTTGCAGCCCCTTTACGAATCATCATAAATAACAGACTGATCGACCCGATAGATAGGGGAAAGATCGCCCACAACAGCGCACCGATGACTGATGCATTCCAAACCATGACGCCAGTTTCAAAGAAATACATACAGACAAAACAGAGAACTGCAGAGACGCCAAACTGAATTGAGGATCCGGCACGCAAATCAAATACGGGGCAGAATTTTTTCTGATACAGCGTTCCAAACGTAATCGATAGAAGTGCAATAAATGCCAACACGTAGCTAACAAAAGGAATATGAGCAAATCCAATCTTCTCAGCCACAACTAAAGCAACCCCAGCAAAACCAAAAGCCAAACCAATCCACTGTCTTGGCGTTACCTTCTCTGATACCCAAGCAGCAAACCAAGCCGTCAAAATAGGTTGAAGACCAACGATGATGGCAACCAGACCAGCGGTCATACCAAGACGTACGGCAAACCAAACACCTAAGAGATAGCCAAATTGCAGCAACATACCTGCGACTGCAATATGCTTGATTTGAGACCAGCTTGGCCAAGTAATTCTCCAGACCAAACTAAGCGCAGCCATGGCCGCCAAAACACCTGCAAAACGCCAAAATAAGAATGTGGCTGGCTCTACATACGGCATTGCCAAACGCGCAATCACAAACCCAGTACTCCAAATGAGTACAAATATAGGTGCAATGGCGTTATCGAGGCTTAGCTTCATGGGTAACTTGCTGAAAATATTAAGAATTTTTATCTAAACACTGATTTTAGGCTCTTTTGGAATTCCCCGACCCAAGTAGCCTGGCAGCCTCTTTTTACGCTGCAACGCAATATTAAACGCTTATCGTGGTGCAGAAGAAATTAAAATAGAGCACATACATCATTCAGTCAAAAAAGACCCATTTGAAAGGGAACGAAATGAACTTAACACCTGAACAAATCGCCGCAGCACAAAAAGCCAATTTAGAAACGCTCAGCGGCTTAACAAACCAGGCACTCCAGAGTATTGAGAAATTAGTTGAACTCAATATGCACATTGCCAAACAAACCTTGGGCGATAGCATGAATAGCGCCAAGAAAGCTTTGGAAGTAAAAGACATACAACAGCTGCTCGCCCATCAAGCCGAAGCCGTTCAGCCAATGGCAGAGAAGATCATGGCGTATAGCCGTCACTTATATGAATTGGCTCATGAGACTCAAAATAGTTTTACCCAGTCAGCTGAAAAAGAATTTCAAGCGGGTCAAAAGAAAATGAATTCTTTGGTTGAAGAGTGGACTAAAAATGCACCCGCCGGTTCTGATGCCGCCGTACAAGCAATGAAGCAAGCCATCGCCTCAGCAAATAACGTATTTGAAACCAGCCAAAAAGCAGTCAAGCATGCAGTTGAAGTTGCTCAAACCAATCTTCACAGCACTGCTGACACAGTATTCAAGGCTGCAGGCAATGCCACCAAGGCCGCCAAAAAGAAATAATTGCTATTAAATCAATCGCAGGCTTTGACCTGCAATGCAAAAGCCCCGATGTCTCGGGGCTTTTTTATGGCTACAACTATTCGGCGGTAGCGCCGGACTGTTTAACCAGGAGCTCCCAATACGGAATCTCCTTTTTAACAAATGCCGCAAACTGCTCAGGGGTTTGCTCACCATTTAAAGAGCCCATCTTAGAAAGCGTTTCAGAAACCTCAGCAGAGGCCAAGACTTTATTAATTTCTTTATTAAGAATATTTACCAATGCATTGGGTGTCTTCGCTGGTACAAAAATTCCGTACCAATTTTCAACTACGAATTTTGGATAGCCAAGCTCTTTCATTGTGGGTACGTCTGGTAAATTTTTTGCGCGTACAGCTCCAGTAGTGGCAAGTGCCCGCACCTTTCCACTATTTAAATGAGGCACCATTGCACCTGTGGATTCAAATGCCATAGGCACCTGACCAGCCAACACATCAGCAATAGCAGGTCCAGACCCCCTGTATGGAATGTGCGTCATATCCAGCTTTTGCTCTAGCTTAAGCAGTTCACCCAAAAGATGGTGGGTACTTCCGCTACCAGGTGAGGCAAAGCTGTATTTGCCAGGCTCCTTTTTAATGAGTGCAATCAGTTCTGCAACTGAATTAGCGGGCACCGAAGAGTTGACATACAAAACCATCGGCACTGCAGCAACCTCGGCAACAGGCTTTAGACTCACAATGGGATCATTTCTCAGTTTATATAAATTGCGGTTAATCACAATCCCCGTACTGTTACCAAGTAAGAGAGTGCAGCCATCTCCGGCGGCACTGGAAACAAACTCAGTACCAATATTGCCGCTGGCCCCTGTTTTATTCTCAACGATGACATTGGCATTAAGCTGTTTGGATAAGCCAGGAACCAACATTCTGGCCAAAACATCGCTTGCACCGCCCGGTGGATATGGAGAGATGATTTTGATTACCGAACATGGATAGTTTGCATAAGAAAATTGGGCAAATAGTCCAATGCATAAAAAGCCAATGAATTTCAACAGGGTAATTTTGGTGATATTGCGTGCATTCATCATGATCCTCATCTATTGAGACTAATTTTTTAGCATCTGCTCGTAGTTAAATTGCTTATCCACATCGATAATGGATTGCCCTTCTCTTAGGGCCTGAACCATTGCCAACTCTTTCGCAGCAATCACTTCTGCTGCAGCTAATACTTCTTCCAGTCGATTAGCTGGAATGGCCACCAAACCATTTACATCGGCAACAATCACATCGCCCGGCAAGACTGGAATGTTTCCAACTCGAATCGGAATATTCCATGCTTCTTGGACTATTCGACCCCGTGCAGTAATAGGAACGGTACCTCTTGCGTGTACCGGAAAACCAAATTCTTCACAGGTATCGACATCACGCACTGCGCCGTCCACCACGACACCAGATATCTTTTTCTGCAATGCGCCCATGGAAAGAATTTCCCCCCAACAGTTGTTGTTGAGGTCGCCGCGATTATCAATCACGATGACATCACCAGGCGATGCTGAAAATATTGCATCTACACCCAGATGAACTTTGCTTTGCGCCGCCCCTGCAGCAATCATTCGGATAGTGATCGCCCTGCCAATCACCTTAGTCCTGCCCCACTGGGGAACAATGCCAATCACCGCTGCAGAAATGCCCAGCTTATCTAGAGCGTCACTTAAATTAGAAGTGGCTAAGCACTCCAAACGCCCCCTATATAAGCGATCAAATTCTTCGGACGTCATCATGCCCTCGCTCATTTAGGAATCCGATTATTAATTCTGGAAAATACTTTGCGTGCATTACCCTCAAAAATCATGGCTTTTTCTGGGGCACTTAAACCATTTACTGCATTCAGATAGCGACGCGTATCATCGAAATAAAAGCCGGTATCTGGATCAACATCCTTTACTGCACCAAAAGTTTCTGATGCAAACAAGATGTTTTTTGCTGGAATCACCTCAGCTAAGAGATTGATGCCTGGCTGGTGATAGACGCATGTATCAAAATAAATGTTGTTTAATAATTTCTGATTGATATCCGGAATATCCATATCCTTAGCAAGCCCCCTAAACCGACCCCAGTGATATGGAACTGCGCCACCGCCATGCGGAATAAGGAAACGCAATTGCGGGAATTGTGCAAATAAATCAGAAGTTAAGCATTGCATAAATGCCGTGGTATCCGCATTCAGGTAATGGGCCCCGGTTGTGTGAAAACAATCATTGCAGCTAGTACTCACATGAATCATTGCTGGCACATCAAGGGAGATCATCTCCTCGTAGATTGGGTGCCAATAGGGATCGCTCAATGGAGGATCGCGCCAGTGTCCACCAGATGGGTCTGGATTGAGGTTAATGCCGACAAATCCGTATTCATTAATACACTTTCGCATCTCCGGTAAACAGGTTTTAGTATCCACACCCGGAGACTGAGGCAACATTGCAGCACCAACAAAGTTTTTTGGAAATAGCTGGGTTACGCGATAGCAAAGCTCATTACACATCGCAGCCCATGTTGCCGACGTATTGAAGTCGCCAATATGGTGAGTCATAAAACTTGCTTGAGGGGAGAAGATCGTCACATCGATGCCACGCTCGCGCATTCTGGCTAGCTGATTCTCTTCGATGGACTCACGAATTTCATCATCACTAATTTTTAAATCAGATACTTTTGGCCCTAACTCTGGAGTATTTAAATTGGCAACCTGAGCATCGCGCCATGCCTTCAGAGCTTTTGGCGCGGTTGTGTAGTGACCATGACAATCAATAATCATTGACTCTTTCCTTTGGGGTGATGACGGATATTTTTTAGACGAAGGCCTCGGTGCAAATTAGTCTGGCTGAATATTAGCTTCACGCACCAATTTTTCGTAACGTTTCCGCTCTGAATTCAAATAGCTAGTTAGTTGGGCGGTAGTGCCCGGGCTTACCTCCCCGCCCACAGAACCAAGCCTCTCCATCATTTCTTTGGACTGCAGCGCCTTCTCTACTTGAGCATGAAGTGCTTTAACGATCGCTGGCGGAGTCTTGGCAGGAGCGATAAGGCTGTACCAAACAGAAGCCTCAAAACCCTGGAAGCCCGATTCAGCAACTGTAGGAATATCCGGAAATAATGGCGAGCGCTTAGCGCTCATCACAGCAACGATCTTCAGTTTTCCGCTTTTGACATGCGGGGCTACTTCCAGCATATTGACTGCTACCAAGTCCAGCTGACCACCAATGAGATCAGTAATCGCTGGAGAGCCGCCTTTATAGGGAATATGTTTTAAAGAAATTCCTGCGGCCTGCTCAAAAAATTTCATAGCCATATGAGGCGTAGCACCATTACCGGGCGTCCCATAGGTAATGAAGTCAGGATTTGATTTTGCAGCCTTAATCAAATCAGATAATTTTTGGTACTTACCATCGGCAGAAGTTGCAATAACCACTGGCACCCGCCCAATCATGGCAATTGGAGTGATGTCTTTATCGATATCAAAAGGCTGTGGCTTGTACAACGACATGTTGGCTGCCAATGCATTTGCCGCAACCATCAAGGTGTAACCATCCGGCGGACTATCAATTAATTGCCTTACTGCAATATTTGTGCCGCCGCCTGGTTTGTTTTCAATCACGACTGCTTGCCCCATTGAATCGGACAGGCTTTTTCCTAGCGTTCTAGCGACTAAATCAACTGCACCGCCTGGCGCATACCCCACCAGTACCTTGATGGGCTTGTTTGGGTACTCTTGCGCGAAGAGATTAGCCCCAAATAAAGCGCTTGTTACAAGCAAGAGGCTGAAGATGATTTTTTTCATTGCATTTACTCTTTGGGAGCCCCTGACATTTTGACAATACCCTCATAGCGCTTAATTTCAGACTGAGAGAACTTTGTAAATTCAGCTACGGAACCACCGTCTACTTGAGCGCCAATAGATTGGAGGTGTTTTCTCACCTCTGGGTCTTTGAGCACCTTATTAACCGCTGCATTTAGTTTCTCAGTAACATCCTTTGGAGCGCCAGCTGGCAGCATCACGCCATACCAAGCATTGGCCACCATTGCTACGCCGGCTTCTTTCATAGTTGGCACATTAGGTAACTCAGGAATACGCTTTTCTGATGCAACACCCAAAGCCTTTAGCTTGCCACCTTTAATATTGGCCATAGAGCCCGTATCTAACATCATGTCAATATGACCTGCCATGAGATCTACGGCTGCTGGCCCACTACCCTTGTAAGGTACATGGCGAATATCTAAACCAGTTACTGTTTTAAATTGCGCGCCAGCCAAATGCTGTGAGGCGCCAATACCGGCAGATCCATAAGTGAACTTACCTGGGTTTTGCTTTGCATCAGTCATTAAATCTTTTAAGCTGTTCCACGGTGAAGCGGCCGGGACAACCATGATGTTTGGAATCGTACAAACCAACACCACTGGCGTGAAGTCTTTCGCCGCATCAAATCCTTGGTTTGAAAATAAATGTGGTCCTGCTGCGTTAGTGGAGCTGGTCGCCATTAAGATGGAATAACCGTCCGGCTTATCTTGTAGGAAGGCCTGGGTTCCAATATTGCCGCCAGCACCGCCCTTATTTTCCACAAACACAGAAACACCCAATTCTTTGGTGAGCGGCATTGCCAAAATACGCGCCACCTGATCCGTTGCCCCACCAGGCGGCCAAGGCACTAAGAATTTAATGGATTTATCGGGATAGGCAGCAAATGAGTTCAGCGCAATTGCACTCAGCAAGATTGACAACGTTGTTTTAAATTTCATAAAACGCCTTTTTGCTTTAATGTCGCGTCAATCCAAGCATCGTCATACTTACCATCCAATATCGATTGGATTGTTTTGCGCTCTACCAGTTCTTTTTCTTTGCCCAATCGCGCACCCTCCATCACCAACTCAGGAGGCAAGGCAATAATTCCATCGCAGTCGCCAAGAATGACATCACCAGGATTGACAATCATCCCGCCAATAGAAATGGGCACATTAATGCTGCCTGGACCATCTTTAAATGGGCCACGCATATTGATCCCACGAGCCCAGCAAGGGAATTGATGTTTCTCAAACGCTTCAACATCTCGAATGGCGGCATCAAATACTGCACCAATTGCCCCTCTTGATTTAGCAACAGTCATCATGATTTCACCAAACAAAGCACGCGAAATATCACCGCCACCGTCCACCACCAGAACATCGCCCGGCTGCAGAAATTGCAATGCTTTATGGATCATTAAGTTATCGCCAGAGCGGGCGTTAACAGTAACTGCGTTTCCACAAACAGAAACTGGTGACTTATTAACCGGCAAAATATCAACTGCACCAATGGTTCTACCCAATACGTCACTGACAACGGAGGTTGCTAAACCAGTTAAGGCGGCGATACCCTCTTTGAAGGCGTCTTTTCTGGGTTGGATTTCATAGCCATTATTCATCTTGCATTCCTCTTAAATTATTTAATCAACTGTAGCGCCGGTGCGCTTAACCAAAGATTCCCAATAAGGGATTTCTTTATTTATAAATTGGGTAAATTGCTCTGAAGTGCCGACCACATCACTCGAGCCCATCTTATTTAGACTTGCAGCAACCTCTGGCTCCTTCAGAACTGTATTAATTGCTTTATTTAATCTAGCAATCAAAACAGATGGTGTTTTAGCTGCAACAAAAACACCGTACCAGTTTTCAATAACAAAGCTGCTGTAGCCAAGCTCTTTCATGGCGGGGATATTAGGAAAGTTTTTTGGTCTTACGGCGCCAGTAGTTGCTAATACACGGATGCGACCAGAAGACATCTGTGCCGCTATTGCAGTTGTTGTCTCAAAGGCAATGGGAACCTGACCAGCAAGCACATCAGCCATGGCTGGACCCTGCCCCCTATATGGAATATGCGTGAGATCTAGCTGCTTCTCCATCTTGAGCATCTCTCCCATCAAGTGCTGAGGGCTGCCGCTGCCGCCTGAGGCATAGCTATATTTGCCAGGATTATTTTTAATTAACTCAACTAGCTCTCCCACAGTGTTTGCCGGCACAGAAGAATTGACATACAGCACCAGCGGAACAGAGGCAACTTCCGCAACCGCTGCTAAGTCTTTTGATGGGTTGATCTTTAATTTGTATAAATTTTGATTGATCACTACGCCAGTATTGTTTCCGAGCAAGAGAGTACAACCATCCGAAGCAGAGTTAGCCACATACTCTGTTCCAATATTGCTGCTAGCCCCACCTTTGTTTTCAACAATCACGTTTGTACCGAGCTGTTTGGCTAATCCCGGCGAGAGCATCCGCGCCAAAATATCCGTTGTTCCGCCTGGAGGATAAGGTGAAACGAATTTAACTGTTGGGCAAGGATAAGCACCCTGAGAATTTGCATTGTGCATGGAAAGCAATAAGCAAAGTCCCATTCCTAGAAATAGCTGTCTCTTCATTTTTTCTCTCTTTCATTACCTATCCGAATAAGGCATAGGCTAAGATCTATTCTTTGGTAAAAATATACCTTACTCAGCGCCCTTTTATATAAAAATCTCAAAATGCCCAAAAGCCTCAACAAAGAGGAATTACTATCGCTAGCTAAGTCCGCTAGCTCCAAAGAGAAGTGCCCCGACTGCCAATCCCTCAACTGCAGTGGCTGGGAAAGCATCCCGGGAGGCTTTACAACAAAGTCATTGGAATGCCTAGGGACCCTCAGGGTGGAGGACGCTCCAGAATGTTGGGATGAGGATCATCCTAATGGAACCGATATGTGGTCAAAGGATGCCCCCATTTCCATCCCCTACCATCCATATAACAAGTCCGATGTTTATGAATGCAAACACTGTGGAAGCAAGTATCTGCGTTACACAGAATGCGGTGGATATTATGTGGATGAACGTATTCGCGAACTCAGTGCGGAACTGATTTCTTAAAGACTCCATTTAAGGCTGCCCTAAATCAAAAGCCCCGATCTCTCGGGGCTTTTTCTTTGATGCTTGAGGCTCTAGGCAACTCTCGTGAACTGACCTATGACTTCTTTTTAACGGGAGGCAAGTCAGTGCAATGACCATGCGCAGCTTCAGCAGCCAAACCTACAGACTCACCCAGGGTTGGATGAGGATGGATGGTTTTGCCAATATCTACGGCGTCTGCACCCATCTCGATTGCCAGGCAAACTTCGCCAATCAAATCACCGGCGTGTGTACCAACAATACCGCCACCAATAATGCGATGGGTCGTGGCATCAAAAATGAGTTTTGTGAAACCTTCATCACGCCCATTGGCAATTGCACGTCCACTGGCAGCCCAAGGGAATAAACCTTTTTCGTAAGCAATGCCTTGAGCTTTGCACTGCTCCTCTGTTAATCCAGCCCAAGCCACTTCTGGATCGGTATAGGCAACAGATGGAATTTGCTTCGCATCGAAATAGGATTTTTCACCTGCAGCAGCTTCGGCCGCTACATGACCCTCGTGAACCGCTTTGTGGGCCAACATAGGCTGACCAACCAGATCACCAATCGCAAAGATATTAGAAACGTTAGTGCGCATTTGTTTATCAACAGGAATAAAGCCGCGCTCATCAACTTGAACACCCGCTTTGCCGGCATCAATCTTCTTACCATTCGGGGTGCGTCCTACTGCAACCAATACCAAGTCGTAGGTTTGTGGTTCAGCTGGTGCATTCTCACCCTCAAACGCCACTTGAATGCCATCTGGCTTTACCTCTGCCTTTGCAGCACGGGTTTTGAGCATAATCTTTTCAAAACGTCCGGCATTGAATTTCTCCCAGACCTTTTCTAAATCACGATCAGCTCCCGCCATGAGACCATCCATCATCTCGGCAATATCAATGCGTGACCCTAGCGTGCTGTAGACGGTTGCCATCTCTAAACCAATAATGCCGCCGCCAATAACCAACATACGCTTTGGAATGCTCTTCAGTAGTAAAGCGCCCGTGCTATCAACAATACGGGGATCTTCTGGCAAGAAAGGCAGCTTCACGGGCTGACTACCAGCCGCAATGATCGCCTTCTGAAAGCGCACCACTTCTTTTTTACCTGTGAGATCTTGGCCAGAGCCATCGGTTAACTCAACCTCAACGTGGTTCGCGTCCAAGAATTTACCTAAGCCACGAACAACTTTTACTTTACGGGCCTTAGCCATACCAGCGAGACCGCCAGTTAATTTTGCAATCACGGACTCTTTGTAGCCACGCAATTGATCAATCTCAATCTTTGGCGCACCAAAAGTAATGCCGTGTTTGGCCATAGTCTTCACTTCATCCATGACCGAAGTCGTGTGCAGCAACGCTTTGGATGGAATGCAACCTACGTTTAAGCAAACGCCACCCAAAGTTGGATAACGCTCAACTAAAACTGTATTCATACCCAAGTCAGCACTGCGAAATGCTGCGCTATAGCCGCCAGGGCCAGCGCCAAGTACCAACACCTCGCACTCATGATCTACTTTGCCGCTGTATTGACCAGCTATCGGCGCAGGAGCTGCTGTAATTGTTGGCGTGGCTATTGGTGAAGCTGGTGCTGAGGTAGGCTTAGCCGCAGGTGCAGCTGCAGCACCACTCGCCTCTATCTCCGCAATCACAGAACCCTTGCTAACCTTATCGCCTAACTTGACTGCAATGCTGGTGACAGTACCTGCAGCATCAGCCGGCACTTCCATAGTCGCTTTATCAGATTCAAGCACTAATAGCGGCTGCTCTTTTTCAATAACATCGCCAACTTTTACTAATACCTCAATCACCGGTACATCTGAATAATCACCAATATCCGGAACAAGGATCATTTGCTTAGCCATAGATCCTCCTTACAGACTGGCACGACGGAAGTCGGCCAATAGCTGTGCAATGTACACATTGAAACGTGTGGCCAATGCGCCATCAATCACGCGATGATCAGCGGATAGAGACAAGGGGCAAATGAGACGAGGTACAAATTGCTTGCCATCCCATACAGGCTTCATAGAGGCTTTGCTTACACCGAGGATTGCAACTTCGGGGGCGTTCACAATCGGCGAGAAGTAGGTTCCACCAATGCCGCCCAAAGAGGAGATTGTGAAACTTGCGCCTTGCATTTGATCTGGCTTTAATTTGCCATCACGAGCAAGCGCTGCTAGCTCTGAAGTTTCTTTAGCTAACTCAAAGATGCCCTTCTTATCTGCATCTTTAATTACCGGCACAACCAAACCAGTTGGCGTATCGGCAGCAAAACCAATATTGAAGTACTTCTTCAGAATCAGATCATCGCCATCCAAGGAGCTGTTGAACTCTGGATATTTTTTCAATGCAGCAACGGCAGCCTTCATTAAGAAAGCGAGCATCGTGATCTTGACGCCCTTCTTCTCATTCTCTTTATTAGTGAGTACACGGAAGGCTTCTAAATCAGTAATGTCAGCATCTTCGTGATAGGTCACTGCCGGGATCATGACCCAGTTACGACCTAAATTGGCAGCTGTGAGTTTCTTAATACGATTTAATGGCTGACGCTCAATCTCACCAAACTTCGTGAAATCAACCTTAGGCCAAGGAATCAGATTTAATCCGCCTAAGCTGCCGCCACTAGAAGCAGCGGCAGGACTACCGGCCCCACCACTCATGGCAGCCTTCACAAATGCTTGGACATCTTCTTGTGTAATGCGGCCTTTAGGACCGGAACCTTTTACCTGCGTAATGGTGACACCGAGTTCACGTGCAAATTTACGCACTGATGGACTTGCGTGGCTAACAGCTGCATCTACTGGTGCAGGTGTACTGCTCACAGGAGGTGGCGCTGGGGCACGAGCAATCGGAGGCTCAACAGCAGGCGCTTTGCTTGCCGCTGGTGCCGCTGTTGCCGCTATTGCATTAGTGGATGCTGACGCTGGAGCAGCAGACGAAGATCCGCCTTCTAAAATAACAACCACCGATCCCTCGGAGAGGTTGTCACCAACTTTCACTTTGACTTCTTTGACGATGCCAGCGTGTGATGAAGGAACATCCATGGTTGCTTTGTCAGATTCGAGAACAACGATGGATTGCTCTTTCTCAACCTTGTCACCAGCTTTAACCAATACTTCGATTACCGGCACATCTTTGTAGTCGCCGATATCCGGGACTTTGATTTCAATTGGTGCGCCACCTGTGCTTGCGCTTGCAGGCGCCTGAGTTTGCACAGGAGCACTTGCCACCGGTGCTGCAGCAGAAGCTGCTGCGCCCTCTTCCAGAGTGATAACCAATGAGCCTTCAGAGAGGTTGTCACCAACCTTCACCTTGACCTCTTTGACGATGCCAGAGTGTGATGAAGGAACATCCATGGTTGCTTTGTCAGATTCGAGAACAACGATGGATTGTTCTTTCTCAACCTTGTCACCAGCTTTAACCAATACTTCGATTACCGGCACATCTTTGTAGTCGCCGATATCTGGGACTTTGATTTCAATTATTTGACTCATAGTATTTATCTCTTATCAAACCGTCATTGGGTTTGGTTTAGTAGTGTCGATGTTGTATTTCTTAATCGCTTCAGCTAACTTAGAGCGATCAAGCTGACCTGAGTCAACCAAAGATCTCAAAGCGGTTACCACAACCCAACGACGATCTACTTCAAAGAAATCACGGAGTTTTTCGCGAGTATCGGAACGACCAAATCCATCCGTACCCAAGACCTCATAGCGACGACCCATATGTTGAATTGCTGGACGAATTTGCTCAGCGAACAAACGAACGTAGTCAGTTGCGGCGATCACAGGGCCAGAGGTGTCTTTGAGACACTTCTCAACATGAGATAAAGCTGGAGCAGCCGTAGGATTTAAAAGGTTATTGCGGTGTACCGCAGTCCAATCGCGACCAAGTTCAGTAAAGCTTGGGCAACCCCACAAGTCTGAAGCGATACCCCAGTCTTTATGAAGAATCTCAGCGGCTTCAATCACTTCACGGAAGATGGTTCCGGAACCTAGGAGTTGTACGCGCAGTTTTGCGTTGGCATCACCAACAGACTTCAACTTGTACATCCCTTTGATGATGTCTTTTTCAGCGCCCTTAGGCATTGCTGGATGAGCATAGTTCTCATTCATCAGGGTCACGTAGTAATACACGTCTTCTTGAACTTCTAGCATGCGACGCATACCGTCCTGAATCACTACCGCCAATTCAAAGGAGAATGTTGGATCGTAGCTAATGCAGTTCGGAACTGCACCACTCCACAGATGGCTATGACCATCTTCGTGTTGCAAGCCTTCGCCATTTAAAGTAGTTCTACCGGCTGTACCGCCTAGTAAGAAGCCACGGCTACGCATATCACCGGCTGCCCACGCTAGGTCACCAATACGCTGGAAACCAAACATCGAGTAGAAGATGTAGAAAGGCAACATTGGCACGCCGTGAGTGGAGTAAGAAGTAGCGGCTGCAATCCAGTCGCACATACCACCAGCTTCATTAATACCCTCTTGCAAGATCTGACCAGTCTTATCCTCTTTGTAGAACATCAATTGATCATGATCTTCTGGGGTATAGAGCTGACCCAACTGATTCCAGATACCTAACTGGCGGAACATGCCTTCCATACCAAAGGTGCGAGACTCATCCGGAACAATTGGCACCACGCGCTTACCTAATACCTTGTCGCGCACGACAGTGTTGAGCATGCGTACAAATGCCATCGTTGTGGAAATTTCACGACCTTCTGTTGTCGCCTCAAGCAAAGGAGCAAAAACATCCAATGCTGGAACTGGCAAGCTCTCTGCTTTGGTGCGACGTTGCGGCAAGTAACCGCCCAATTCTTGACGGCGCGCCTTCATGTACTCGAGCTCAGGGCTGCCTTCAGCGAACTTCACCAAAGGCATTTCATCTAACTGCTCATCCTTAACTGGAATCTCAAAACGATCACGGAAACGACGTACGTCATCCGCATTCATCTTCTTGGCTTGGTGGGCGATATTCATTGCCTCACCAGATCCACCCATACCGTAACCTTTAATGGTGTGAGCCAAGATAACCGTTGGTTGCTCTTTGTGATTTACGGCAGCATGGAAAGCTGCAAAGACTTTATGAGGATCATGGCCGCCACGATTCAGTTGCCAGATCTCGTCATCACTCCAGTCGCTTACCAAGGCCTTTAGCTCTGGCGTATTAAATACGATCTCACGAACATAGGCGCCATTCTTAGACTTCATCGTCTGGTACTGACCATCAACGATTTCGCCAAGACGCTGCATCAAGATGCCTTTTTTATCACGAGCAAATAAGGCATCCCATTGACCGCCCCACACCACTTTGATGACATTCCAACCTGCACCTCGGAACTCACCTTCAAGCTCTTGAATAATTTTTCCGTTACCGCGCACTGGTCCATCTAAGCGCTGCAAGTTGCAGTTAATAACAAAAATGAGGTTGTCCAGTTTTTCACGGCCAGCCATTCCAATCGCGCCCAAAGACTCTGGCTCGTCGGTTTCACCGTCACCGAGGAAAGCCCAAACCTTGCGGCTTTGCTCCTGAATAAATCCACGGTCTGTCAGATACTTCATGAAGCGCGCTTGGTAGATCGCCATGATCGGGCCCAAGCCCATTGATACCGTTGGGAACTGCCAGAAGTCTGGCATCAACCATGGGTGTGGGTAACTAGAGATACCTTTGCCGCCCACTTCTTGACGGAAGTTATCGAGTTGACTGTCTTCAAGACGGCCCAACATATATGCACGTGCATACACACCTGGTGCTGAGTGGCCTTGAACAAATATGAGATCGCCGCCATGCTCTGGAGATGGAGCATGCCAGAAGTGATTGAAGCCTACGTCATATAAAGTTGCCGCAGACTGAAATGAAGAGATGTGCCCACCAACGTTAGTGTCTTTGTTGGCACGCAGCACCATCGCCATGGCATTCCAGCGAGTGTATGAACGAATCCGATGTTCCACATTTTGATCGCCTGGCAAACGCGCCTGATTTTCAACTGGAATGGTATTAATGTAAGGAGTCTCCGCATGGAAAGGTTGGACTACACCATTCACCCTTGCATGAGAAATTTGTTGGTCTATTAAATAGGCAGCCCGCTCTGGACCTTCGTTGCGAATCACGCCATCAAGCGCCTGCAACCATTCTTGAGTCTCGCCCGGATCAACGTCTTGGGCATTTTGCTTACCTAAAATCTGCTCTGGAACCGCTGCCATATTTGTCTCCATTTATTACTTCTTTATTAGCCATTAACTCTATAGGCAACATTCTAGGAAGGTATATGGGTGTAAACAAGCAATTTTCCACATAATGATAGTATTTCTCATAATGTGGTATTTTATTGCGGTGCAAATAAGAAGCTATATATAGGCTAAAAATGCTCATTTGAAGCCGGCATTAGGGCAAAATGCTTAATATTCATGAAAGTGTCAGCCTCTTCTAACCTATTCCTCCGGCCATTCAGATGGCTGCGCAAAATTCGGGGATTTAGGCTTGTTTACACCCCCTTATTGGCGATCGTGCTCTTTACTTCGGTAATGGGCATTATTTTGGGAACTTTGCACCTACAGGAAAAGAGCCAGCAAGAAGCCGCCCTTTTCCGAGAGTTATCTTTCGCAAAACAACGGATTCAAACGCGCTTTGTTAGCAATGTCGATTTACTCTCCACTATTAATCGCGAAATCGCCGCGAGCGATAACCAAGGGAAGCTAAAACAAATTGCCTATGAACAAGCCGATGAGCTTGTTATCAACAATCATGAAATTATCAAAATCATTTGGCTCAACGATAAAAATGAGCGTCAATGGGTGGTACCGCCAAATGCCAATAAAAATGATTGGCTAGTTAAAACCCAATCCGATCAAGCCACCATCGATGCATTGAGTTCCACCATAGAACTTAGCAAGGTAACCAGTAGAGCAGCCTTTAGCCCTTTCTTCTCACCCAACATTGCCAGCAGCGAACCGCTTGCCAGGGAAAGAAAAAATCTTTTTTGGCAAATAGTGCCCAATATAGTGAGCGGTGAAGTGGTTGGCTTTCTAGCTGCACTCTACACAACGCAAGGCGTCTTGGATGTCATACCCAATGAACTTAAAGCACATTACCGCTTTACTCTACTCACAGATAATGAACAAGTTTTAGCCATCTCTTCAGATCGCGATGCCCCTAAAAGGGCTTTTAGCAATCAAACATCCCTTGATATTGGCGTTCTTAGTCCAAATCTGACGCTACGCATTGATACCTATCCGCCCCCAACCAATCTCACATTTAGGATGCTGATTGGTGTTGTGCTCGGACTATCGGTTTTCGTGGTCTGGAGTCTATGGTCAGTACTCAAACAAATGCAGGTTCGCCAAGAAGCTGAAGCTAGTCTACGTAGTGAAACCAGCTTTCGAAGTGCAATGGAAAACTCGACCCCAGTGGGGATACGAGCACATGACATGCAAAAACGCATTACCTATGTAAATAGGGCATTTTGTGAAATGACAGGCTGGACCCAAAAAGAATTAATCGGCCTCATGCCTCCCTTCCCCTTCTGGCCTGATAGCAGAAGAGATGAGCTTGTTGAGAAAATGAATCGCGCATTAAAGGCAGATGTTGGAACCGGCAAGGTGGGTATCGAAGGAGCCATTTTGCGTCGCGATGGCTCATTGATCCAAACCCGCACATTTATCGCGCCGCTTATCAATGAAAAGGGTAAGCAAACTGGCTGGGTTACTTCCTTGATTGATATTTCTGAACCAAAAAAGATTCGGGAAGAATTGGCCGCATCCCAAGAGCGCTTTACTACCGTTCTAGAAAGTTTAGATGCAGCTGTATCTGTTGTATCCCTGGAGACTGACGAGCTTCTGTTCGCCAACCGCTTCTATCGTGAAAACTTTGGCGATGATTCTAAAGGGCATTTCCAATTAGCCCATCAAGACAGCAGACTTCCAGCTTTACACAATATTGCACAAGATCTTCATGACTATGTACGTGATGGCATTCCTACCTCATTCCTATATCAAGAGTCAGAGTCAGAAGATATTCAATTGACTGACGGCAGCAATAAATGGTTTGAAGTTCGTCATCGCTTTATTCCATGGGTTGATGGACATCTAGCGCAACTGCTGATCGCCACAGACATCACAAGCCGTAAAGAGGCGGAAGACTTGGCCCGCCAACAACAAGAGCGCATGCAATTTACCAGTCGCTTGACTACCATGGGTGAAATGGCCTCATCACTTGCACATGAATTAAATCAACCCTTAGCGGCGATCTCCAACTATTGCATGGGCGTTGCTAAACGCTTGGATGGAAATTTAGATCCAACCATTAGTAAAGAGATCTTGCCGGCCCTTGAAAAAGCATCCGATCAAGCGCACCGAGCTGGCACCATCATTCAACGCATTAGAGGTTTCGTAAAGCGTAGTGAACCCCAAAGCAAAGCATCCTACATTAATGAAATTATTAGTGATGCAGTTGGTCTAGTCGAAATTGAGGCCCATCGCCATCGCCTCAGCATCAGCTCTCAAATTGCTGAAAATCTTCCAGTAGTTGATCTGGATCCCGTCTTGATTTTGCAGGTGGTGGTTAACCTTCTTAAAAATGCGCTGGATAGCATGCGCGAAGCCTATCCCCTCTCTTCTCGCTGGTCAGCACCCCCCGTCAAAATTAGCGCCGATTTAGATACCAGCATATTTCCAGCCATGCTGCGCATTCAAGTGACTGACGCTGGCGGCGGAATACCTGAAAACGTCATAGAACGCATATTTGAGCCGTTTTTCAGCACCAAATCCGATGGAATGGGCATGGGGCTCAATATTTGCCGCTCCATCATTGAATCCCATCACGGCAGGCTTTGGGCCACCAACGTCAAAGACTCAGAACAGACTAGGCTGGCTGGCTGCACCTTTACAATACTTCTACCGCTGGAATCATCAGATTCTGGGGTTAATGTTTAATCATCGAATTATTAGATTTACCACGCGAGAACCGATATGAACTTAAGTGCTACTGCAAAACCAAACCAAGCTGAAGTTGTATATGTTGTGGATGACGATGAAGCGGTTCGTGATTCACTCACGTGGCTTTTAGAAAGCAATGGTTATGTAGTTCGCTGCCATGCAAGCGCCGAACGATTCTTGCAATCACTACAAAGCACAGATAAGTCGACTATTTCTTGCGCCATTTTGGATGTTCGCATGCCTGGCATGTCTGGCCTTGAACTTCAAGAGCGCCTTACCAGTGAAAACCTACCTATGCCAGTCGCTTTTATCACTGGTCACGGCGACGTCTCTATGGCGGTATCCACAATGAAGCGTGGTGCGGTAGATTTCATTGAAAAGCCATTCAAAGAGAATGATCTCTGTGGCTTGGTTGACCGCATGCTTGCTAAAGCACGTATTGACTACTCACAAGCTAGCCAGCGCAAGATTACTCAAAGCTTACTCAGCAAATTAACAGGTCGTGAGCGTCAAGTGCTTGAGCGTATTGTTGCTGGCCGCTTAAACAAGCAAATCGCTGATGATCTGGGTATCTCCATTAAAACGGTTGAAGCACATCGCGCCAACATCATGGAAAAGCTCAACGTCAATACTGTTGCGGACCTCCTCCGCCTCGCTTTGTCTGACCCGCAACCTAATTAATAGTAGGCTCAAGCTAGATGCCAGCTCAATTACTAGACGGAAACGCGCTCTCCAAAAAACTGCGCACTGAAATTGCTGCTCGCGGCGCGATTGTTACTGCCAAAGGTGTTAGGCCTGGATTAGCAGTGATTGTGGTTGGTGATAATCCTGCCAGTGCCGTTTATGTTCGCAACAAAGTGAAGGCTTGCGAAGACGTTGGCTTTCATTCTGTTCTAGAGCGCTACTCTGCTGAGCTTGGCGAAGAAGAGTTGCTAGCTCGTATCGCAACCTTAAATGCTGATCCTGCAATTCATGGCATTTTGGTTCAACTTCCACTGCCAGAACACATTGCTTCTGAACGTGTGCTTGAGGCGATTGCCCCAGAAAAAGATGTGGATGGCTTTCATGTTGCTAATGCTGGCGCATTGATGGTTGGTCAACCAGAATTCAAACCATGCACTCCTTATGGCTGCATGAAGATTCTGGAAAGTATTGAATACCCCATTCGCGGAGCACGTGCCGTCATTGTTGGCGCGTCAAATATTGTTGGTAAGCCAATGGCTATGTTGCTATTACAAGCTGGCGCCACTGTAACCATCTGCAATAGTAAAACCCGTGATCTGGCGCACCATACAAAAGATGCTGATATTTTGGTGGTAGCAACTGGTAAGCCCAAAATGATCTCGGGTGATATGGTTAAAAATGGTGCCGTTGTTATTGACGTTGGCATTAATCGCCTGCCAGATGGCAAGCTTTGCGGCGACGTAGACTTTGATACAGCTAAATATGTTGCTGGCTGGATCACCCCGGTTCCTGGTGGCGTAGGCCCTATGACTATCACCATGCTTTTAATGAATACATTAGAAGCCGCTGAAAAGGCCGCTAAACCTTAAGGAATTTACTGGGACTTTTGGCAAATATGATCCCAGTCCATTAAGCTAGAGGGATGACTACATCCCATGCCGCCACTCTCCCTGCTGATTTGCAAAATAATCCCCTATTGACCTTTGGTAGAGGTATTGCAGCCTACTCTGAAGTAAAGCCTGAGCATATTGCGCCGGCAATAGAGTATTTGCTTGTGCGCGCACAAGAAGCTGTGGATATTGCGGTCAATCCCAACACCGCCCCAACATGGAATGCACTGGCAGAGCCACTGGAAGACGCAACAGAATTTTTAGGAAGATCTTGGGGCGTCATCTCACATCTCAATAGCGTAGCGGATACACCAGAGCTACGAGCTGCTTATGGCGCGATGCTTCCCGAAGTAACCGCATTCTTTTCCAGTCTTGGGCAAAATTTAGAGCTATATAAAAAGTTTAAAGAGCTGAGTGCGAATCCTGAGTTTTCTAAATTAAGCCGGGCTCAGAGAAAAGTGATTGAAAACTCATTGCGAGATTTTCGTTTGGGTGGCGCTGAATTAAGTGATGCTGATAAGCCCCGCTTTTCCCAGATACAAGATGAGCAAGCAGTTTTAGGAAAGGCCTTTTCTGATCACGTCTTAGATGCCACCGATGGCTTTGTGCATCTAATTACAGATAAAGCAGAATTAATTGGCCTGCCAGATGATGTGATTGCAGCCGCTGCTGACACTGCACAACAAAAGAATTTGCAAGGCTGGGCTTTCACTCTCCACTTCCCTTCCTATTACCCAGTGATGCAGTACTCTGAAAACCGCGCATTGCGACGCTTAATGTATGAGGCCTATGTCACTCGCGCTTCAGAGCTAGCACCAAAGTATGCCAATGGAAAATTGGATTGGGACAACACTCAAAATATGCTCGATCAATTGCGCCTACGTGATGAAGAAGCGCAGATGCTTGGGTTTGCAAACTATGCCGCTCTGAGTTTGGCGCCAAAAATGGCTGGCACCGTTGAGGAGGTTGATTCTTTCTTGACTAATTTTGCACAAAAGGCCAAACCATTTGCGAAAAAAGATTGGCAAGAGCTCTCTGAGTTTGCAAATACTTTAGGACTTACCGATGGTCTTGAGCCTTGGGATATCGCATTTGCTTCTGAGAGATTAAAACAGGAGCGCTATTCTTTTTCAGAAAATGAACTTAAGCAATACTTTCCATTACCAAAAGTATTAGATGGTCTCTTTGAAGTCATCCAAACCCTCTTCGGCGTCAAGATTGAATCGGCAGACCTACCAACCTGGCATGCTGATGTGCAGTCCTTCTCGGTAAAAGATGCAAAAGGAAATATCACAGCCTATTTCTACCTAGATCCTTATGCTCGCCCAGGCAAGCGTGGTGGCGCCTGGATGGATGATGCGCGTGGTCGCAGAGTACTCCCTAATGGTGATATTCAGGTACCAGTTGCCTACCTAGTTTGTAACTTTGCGCCTCCGGTTAAGGTGGATGGCGTTCTGCGTCAACCCACTATCACCCATGATGATGTGATTACGCTCTTTCATGAAAGTGGCCATGGCTTACACCATCTCTTAACGCAAGTTAGCGCTTTAGGTGTCTCAGGAATCAATGGTGTTGAATGGGATGCTGTTGAACTACCAAGTCAATTTATGGAAAACTTCTGCTGGGAGTGGGAAGTGCTTGAAAAGATGACTGCCCATGCAGAAACTGGCAAACCATTGCCACGAGAGTTATTTGAAAAAATCTTAGCTGCCAAAAACTTCCAGAATGGCTATATGACCCTACGTCAAGTTGTGATGTCACTAACAGATTGGCGCTTACACGCTAGCTTCGATGCGAAGAACGCTAAAGGTCAGGCAGTTCTAGATCTATCCAGATCCATTGCGGATGCATTTAACGTTATTCCTCAGCCAGAGATCTCGCGCTGGATTTATACCTTTAGCCATATCTTTGCAGGCGGTTATGCGGCTGGCTATTACAGTTATAAATGGGCAGAGGTACTATCTGCAGACGTCTATTCTGCGTTTGAAGAGGCGGCAAAATTGACTGGTAGCGTACTGGATGAGAAAACGGGCATTCGTTACCGCCAAGAAATCCTTGAAGTTGGCGGTAGTCGACCTGCTGCTGAGTCCTTCAAAGCCTTTAGAGGTCGAGAGCCAAGCGTAGACGCCTTACTAAGACATGGTGGCTTGGCGTAATGTGCCTTAGCCTTTTTTAATTTGCGCTATCACTGGGGCATGATCTGAAGGCTGCTCCCAGGTTCTAGGCTCCTTATCTACTAAGCTAGCACTGCATCTTTCCTTTAATGCATCACTTAGCAAAATATGGTCGATTCGCATGCCGGCATTTCTTCTGAAGCCCATCATGCGATAGTCCCACCAGCTAAATGTTTTTGGGGCTTGCTCAAACATTCTGAAAGAATCATGCAATCCAAGTCCAATCAGCGCTTGAAATGCATCGCGCTCTGGTGGAGAAACTAGGTTCTGCCCTTCCCAGACTTTGGGGTCATGCACATCCGCATCGGCAGGTGCAATATTAAAGTCGCCTAGAAGTGCTAAACGAGGACTTTGTTCGAGCTCTTGTGCCAACCAAGTTTGCAAGGCGTTAAGCCAGCTCAATTTATAAACAAACTTATCGCTATCAGGTGATTGTCCATTCGGAAAGTAAGCTGAGACCAATCTAATAGGCTGCATACCTGCAAATGGGATGGTTGCCGCCAAGATGCGCTGCTGCTCATCTTCGTGGTTTGGGATATTTCTAACGGGCTTTAGAAAGGTTGTTGCCAAATCGGATGCGATAGGCGCTAAAGCAGCTTTACGCACAATAATGGCGACGCCGTTATAAGTCTTTTGCCCTGCTGCCAAACTCAAATAACCAGCCGCCTCCAACTCTTGATGGGGATACTTATCATCTGTAAGCTTTAATTCTTGCAAGCAAAGTGCATCAATCGGTTTTTTTGCCTTTTCTTGGTCTTGCAACCAGCGCAGGACGTGCGGAAGGCGAACTTTTAAGGAGTTCACATTCCACGCTGCAATCCGAACTGAATCAGTCATCGATCCCAAGTTCCTGCAATTTGCGAGTGATCGTATTCCGGCCAATGCCAAGACGCTGTGCCGCCTCAACACGACGACCACGAGTCACTTCCAGTGCAGCTTGCAGTACCGCCTTTTCAAAGCGCGAGCAAAGTGCATCGTAGACTTCTTTATCGCCATCTTGGAGCATCTTGACCGCTAAGCGACCCAAACCGCTTTCCCAATCACCGGCTGCAGGTTTACCGCTAGTTGCAGTGCTAGGTGATGACTCGCCGTGCAAGATCACCGGTTGAATGCTTGCTTCAGCAACAATGTCGGCAGGCAGATCACTGACGCCAATAATATTGGCTGGAGTCATGACCGTTAGCCAGTGGCATAAGTTCTCCAACTGGCGCACATTACCCGGAAATGGCATTGTGCTCATTTCTTTTAACACTTCGTCTGAAAGCTTTTTAGGATCAACCCCAAGGGATTTAGCGCAACTGAGCATAAAGTGTCTTGCCAGCATTGGGATATCCTCGCTACGTTCGCGCAATGAAGGCATACGTAGGCGAATGACATTTAAACGGTGCAGTAAATCTTCACGGAAGAACCCTGCCGCCACCCTCGCATCTAAATTCTGATGTGTAGAGGCAATAATGCGAACGTTAACCTTGATGGGATCTTGACCACCAATGCGATAGAAATGACCATCAGACAGCACGCGCAGCAGTCTGGTTTGCAATTCAAATGGGAGGTCACCGATCTCACCCAAGAACAAGGTACCGCCATCGGCCAATTCAAAACGACCGCGACGTAAAGTTTGTGCGCCAGGGAAGGCTCCACGCTCATGACCAAATAACTCTGACTCTAATAAGTCCTTAGGTACAGCCGAGGTGCTTAAGGATACAAATGGGCCCTTGGCTGATGGGCTGTGCTTATGTAAAGCATGAGCAACCAATTCCTTGCCAGTTCCGGACTCACCGGTAATTAATACCGTTGCTGATGATTGCGCTAGACGGCCAATAGCGCGGAAGATTTCCTGCATGGCTGGTGCCTGACCAATGATTTCGGAAGCGTCTTGGCGCCATGCGGTTAACTCTTTAGCGCCAGAGTCATTACGAATGCCCTGTTCAACTGCGCGATGAATGAGTTCAACTGCCTTTTCCACATCAAATGGTTTAGTAAGGTACTCAAATGCGCCACCTTGGAAGGATGAAACAGCTGAGTCCAAATCCGAATACGCAGTCATGATGATGACGGGTAAATTTGGATGGGTTACCTTGACCTGCTGCAATAAATCCAAGCCATTACCGCGTGGCATACGAATGTCAGATATCAAAACCTGTGGAGACTCTTTTTCCAAAGCATTGAGAACATCATTTGGATTAGAGAAGCTCTTATGCGGAATATTCTCGCGAGATAAGGCCTTTTCTAAAACCCAGCGAATGGATTGATCATCGTCGACGATCCAAATTGGTTTCATGATGCTTTCTCCTGCCTACGGTATGGAATTTGAATATGAAAATCTGTACAACCAGGGCGACTATCACATGCGATAAAGCCCTGGTGCTGCTGAACAAAGTTTTGCGCCAGAGTAAGGCCTAAGCCACTACCCCCCTCTCTTCCCGAGACCAATGGGAAGAAGATGCGCTCAATAATTTCTTTCGGGATACCTGGCCCGTTATCAATCACATGAAGATCCATCGCTAGCTTGTAGCGGTGCTTTGCAATCGTGACTGAACGCGCCACTCGTGTCTTTAATTCAATTTGAGCTATGCCCGCATGAATCTCTTCAGAGAGTGCTTGGGCTGCGTTATGAACAATATTGAGAACCGCCTGAATGAGTTGCTCTCTATCACCCAGTACATCAGGCAAGCTAGTGTCATAGTTTCGTATGATCCGCAAACCTTTTGGAAACTCAGCCAATACCAAGCTACGCACACGTTCTAATGCCTCATGCACATTGAAGGACTCCATCACATGGGCCTTGCGATGCGGCGCCAAAAGACGGTCAACCAATGTCTGCAGACGATCTGATTCTTTAATGATTACTTGCGTGTACTCGCGCAGACCCTTTTCAGGGAGCTCAAACTCTAATAACTGTGCAGCTCCACGAATACCGCCCAAAGGGTTCTTAATCTCATGCGCCAAATTGCGCATCAATTGTTTATTGGCTTCCACCTGCTGTGTTACGCGTTCATCACGCTCGCTTCGTAGCTGCTGATCAATTGGAAACCATTCCATCATCAGCAACTCAGGATCATCAAGCAAAGCAATCACTACATGCGCTGGGATTGAATCCTGATGAATGCTTCCTGGCAATGAATGTAAAACCATTTCTTGGCGTTGAGCCTGCACATGACCCAGCTTTACTTCGCTAATCATGTAAGCAAGGGCCTCATTCTCGCCAAACAAACCATGCACAGATTGCCCCTCAAGTGACTTACGCGAAAGATCCAAAGCTGACTCGGCAGCCGGGTTCACGTACACCAATTGTTGGGTCTCCGCCCTAAATACCACGATGGCATTGGGCATCTGATCGAGCAATGTCGGAAAAAAAGGAGCAGCCGAAGCTGCTCCCTTGAACGAATTGCGCAACATACCTGCGCTCAAGTTCTCTCCTTCGCTTACAGGGAGTAGTACATATCAAATTCGATTGGATGTGTAGTCATACGGAAACGTGTGACATCTTCCATCTTCAAATTGATATATGCATCAATCATGGACTCAGTGAATACACCACCGCGAGTCAAGAACTCGTGATCTTTCTTCAATGCATCCAATGCCTCTTCCAAGCTTGCGCAAACGGTTGGGATCTTTGCATCTTCTTCTGGTGGCAAGTCATACAAGTTCTTGTCAGCAGCTTCGCCTGGATGAATCTTGTTTTGAACGCCGTCCAAACCAGCCATCATCAATGCAGAGAAACAGAGGTATGGGTTAGCCAATGGATCTGGGAAGCGAGTCTCAATACGACGACCCTTAGGATTTGGAACGTGTGGAATACGAATTGAAGCGGAACGGTTACGTGCTGAGTAAGCCAACTTAACCGGAGCTTCAAAGCCTGGTACCAAACGCTTGTATGAGTTTGTACCTGGATTAGTAATCGCATTCAATGCCTTAGCATGCTTGATGATGCCGCCGATGTAGAACAGAGCAAACTCTGACAAACCAGCATAGCCATTACCAGCAAACAAGTTCTCGCCGTTTTTCCAAATAGATTGGTGAACGTGCATACCAGAACCGTTATCGCCAACTACTGGCTTAGGCATAAATGTTGCAGTCTTGCCGTATGCATGCGCAACGTTTTGAACTACATACTTCTGCCAGATAGTCCAGTCAGCGCGCTGTACCAATGTGCTGAACTTTGTACCCAATTCATTTTGGCCTTGACCAGCAACTTCATGGTGATGAACTTCAACAGGAATGCCCAATGATTCAAGAATCAAACACATTTCAGAACGCATGTCTTGGAATGTATCTACAGGAGCAACTGGGAAGTAGCCGCCTTTTTTACCTGGACGGTGACCAGTGTTACCGCCTTCGATTTCTTTTGCGGATGACCATGGAGCTTCTTCGGAATCAATCTTCACGAAGCAACCCTGCATGTCGGCACCCCAACGAACGCCATCAAAAATAAAGAATTCTGGTTCTGGACCAAAGTACGCTGTATCGCCCAAGCCAGTGCTCTTCAAATATGCTTCAGCGCGTTTAGCGATAGAACGTGGGTCACGGTCGTAACCTTTGCCATCAGCTGGCTCGATCACATCACATGTCAATACCAAAGTTGGCTCTTCATAGAATGGGTCGATATAAGCAGCTGTTGGATCTGGTTTGAGCAACATGTCAGAAGCTTCAATACCCTTCCAGCCGGCAATAGAAGAACCGTCAAATGCATGACCGCTCTCAAATTTGTCTTCGTCAAAAGCAGAGATAGGAACTGTCGTGTGTTGTTCTTTACCCTTTGTATCTACAAAGCGGAAATCAACGAAAGTACATTCTTTCTCTTTAACTAACTTCATCACATCAGCGACGGTCTTCGTCATGCAAATCTCCTCTATTAACTAAATTCGGAATCAAAACTTAAGGCATACACCCTTGTTTATTCCAGGCACCAAACATGCCTTATGGATGTATGTAATTTACTGAAGCAAACAAATGGGAACTCTCATTATTGCACTATTTAAGTGCTGATTTACCCCGTATTCAGGCTCAAAAACCCCTATTTGCACCTTTTTAGTGCGTTTTTGCTTAACTGATATCGTGGATTTCGTAACCGAGCTCTTGGGTCCCCGCCCGCAAAGCAATCCATGCGCTTTCTAAGAGATTGGCATTGCCTTTAATGCCCAGCTCGATATGGCGCTGAGCATAAACACCGCCCCTAGAGGCGTCTCCAACTGACGGAAGACTAAAGACCTTTACTCCGGGGAAGTTGGCCTCTATGCGCTCCATAAGAGGTGTCAACGTGGATTCGATGCCCTTGGGAACAATGAAGCTTTGCTCTGCCCAGTTCTCTTGGTGGAAAAGATCCCTGTAGTGAGTATCCAAGCACCAAGCCATCATAGGAGCAGCCATTACCGGAAAGCCAGGGACAAAGTGATGCTCTTTAATCCGAAAGCCCGGAATTTGGTTATAGGGATTGGGAATGATGTCGCTACCAATCGGAAACTCACCCATCTTGAAGCGATGTTGGTTTTCGGGGGTATTTAAATCCGCTTTGATCGGATCACCTTCGGCCATTGACTGAATACGTCCAGCAATTAACTCTTTAGCAGTTGGATGCAATTCTGTTTTTGTACCCAAGGCAAGTGCAGCACATTGACGTGTGTGGTCATCAGGAGTGGCGCCAATGCCGCCAGTACTAAACACCACATCACCGCTAGCAAAACTTTCTTTTAAGGTTGCAGTAATTTGCGCGGGATCATCGGCAACATACTTGGCCCATGACAGACTCAAGCCGCGCTCATTGAGTAATTCAATGAGCTTGCTCATGTGTTTATCTTGACGTCGTCCAGATAGGATTTCATCGCCAATCACAATCAAACCAAAGCGACGTTGCGCCTGAGCCACCTGCTCTTTTTGATCATTCACTTCAACTTTTTTCATTTCATCAACCATCTCATTAACTATGATGCGGAAGTTCCATATCAACTACACGCGATTGCACTGTTAGCGCTTTATCCAACTCTTCTTGCCGCAATTCTTTTAAGGCATCTAATAAAAAATGGCTAAACCAAAGTGCAGCAAAAACAAAAATGAGCGAGTAAATCCAAAGGGCTATAAAACTCACAATTGGAAATAAGACTAATGCTAATGCCGAAGTCGCCCAAAAAAATGTAGGCACGGCGCCCAGCATTCCCGAGATAATTCCCATGGTAAGCAAAGACCAGCGGTACTTTTCTAAAAGTAGATCCCGCTCTTCTGTGCTGGCATGCTTTGCCAAAACGTCATAAGACATCAGTCGCATAGTTAACCAACCCCACAGCAAAGGAGGAAGAACGGCAAACAGCGGTGGTATCCACCATACCGGCAATGTCAGCATCACCAATACTAGGCAGATAAGCGCTGACCACAAGGTATAAACCAAGCTACCAAATAAACCGCCGCCACGCTTACATTCCAAATCCTGGTAGTGGGCTTGTCTAATCACATTTTTTACGATCGCAGGAACAGTTGAGAAAGCAATTAAGACTAATAAGCTAATCGTAATCAGTGGGATGATCAGCATCACGAAAAATAATGGTGCAATAAAGGCTCTAGCATTCTCAAGGCCAGCCCAAACCAAACCTTCCTGTATCCAACTGGTAAATATCGAAGTCGTCAAAAAAATACTGAGCGCCTCTAGCGCAGGAGTCCAAGTGAGCCAGATGAGACAACCCCATAAAACAGAGATGATTAGAAATGGGCGAAGACTCAGCCATAGCATCCGCGGATGCATGGCTCCTATCAATGCCAAACCAAACGATCTCATTACTTGCTGCAAGCCAACCATAAAACTCCTCTTTCACACAATGGGCATTGCCCATGCGGGTTTACTTTGGCATTAATTCTCGAACAGAGCGAACAATTCCTTGCCACTGTTGAGTGAAAATATTTTCAGAAACCGTTAAGTTTCTTACCCCAGTAGGATAGACCTCTTTAGGGAAGATGGCGGTTCGAAATGCCATATCCCACCACGGAAATAATATTCCAAAGTTACAGCCGCCTAAGACACCAGGTTTGCCCTGTGCCTCATGACCATAGCCTACGGCATGATGCATGCGATGGTACATCGGAGAAATAAGTAAATACTTTGCAGGCCCTAGGTGAACTTTGAGATTAGCGTGCTGCCAGCTTTGAATAAATTGACTGAGCGCAATTAACATGATGAATTGCCCAGGAGATACACCAAACAATAGCGCGAAGAATGCCATGAAGGTTGCACGCATGATGTCGTCAAGAATGTGGTTGCGATTATCGGACCATGCCGTCATGACCGTTTGACTGTGATGCAAGGCATGAAGCTGCCACCACCAGTTAAATGCATGTGAGGCGCGGTGATAGAGATAGTCAACGAAATCCAAAAGGATTAAGTAAATGAGAAAACTCACCACAGGAATTGAGGTGACGCCAGGCCACCAAGACTCAACATTAAAACGCTCGAAGCGGAAGTCATGCAAGACGGAATCAATTTCAAAAAAGAAACCGGACAAAGCGATAAAGATGATGCCGTGAAAAATGCCTAGGCGATGAAACAAGGTATAAAACACATCCGCCCTACTGGCCTTAGCGAAACGCTCTTGCTTTTCTGCAGGAGCAAAGCGTTCCCAAGTTCTCAGCACAACAAGGATCAGGAAAATCTGAATGCAGCCAAATAAAAACCAGTCAATGCCATCAAAAACGTCTTCTGCCCAAGACATCAAATTGAATTGATAAAGAATTGGTGCTGCAATATTTGAAAAAACAAATTCTTGAACGCTAGCGTAGGTAGCTGCAATCCAAGAGGTAATCGTGTTCAGATCCATGCTTTATTTTGACTGATTTGCGGTATTTTTGGGTAGCAAGCCAAAACAAAAGCCGCGGCCCTTCAGATTCGTAATCAGTTGCTCTAATACCGCAGGCGCCCAAGGGTCTTTTCTGGACCAAATACCTAAGTGGGCCATGGTGATATCACCATCCGCAATAGTGCGGCTCGCCTTATCTAAGAGAACGTGGTTCGGGTACTTGTCAGAGTTCAGCTCGTCACCCAAGAAACCAGCTGCTGCCCAAGCAATATGCTGATATCCGCACATATCGCCCATCCGAATTAAGGTTGGAGAGGTTTTTCCACCTGGGGCGCGCCAAATCTTTTCTAATGGCTGACCTGTTAACTCTTGGAAACGTTGGTCTACCCTGCGAATCTCTTTACACATGGCGGCTTCGCTATAGAGCACCGTCATTCCCGCCTTAGGCCCAAATTGCGGCTTTTCAAAGACTTCACCTTTTGGACCGTCTTTTACAAAATAAGTATGGTCGTATGTATGACTGCCAAAGTGGTGACCTTCTTTAGCCCGCTCTTGCCAGAATAGTTTCCAAGAGTCATCCAGCGAAAAGTCACCGCGAAAGGTTTTCTCATTGGCTAAGAAAAAAGTTGCTTTGACATTTTGACGCTTAAGAATCTCTGCCACATTTTCTGCAACAGACATATTGCCGGTATCAAAAGTAAGGTACACCTTCTTGCTGCATTCTGCCGCTTGAGCTACAGAGCCCAATGAAAAACAGCCGAGCAAAAGCGCGGCTGCGTAACGAGTAATTAAATTACGGCACATGATGAGTATTTATTCCCACCCAGCCCTTGGGGTAAAGAACACGCCATGTGGAGATTTGCCCACCGGTATAACGGTCACCAACTTCATTGTCGGAATATCGATGACACCTACTTTTTTGGAGAAACGAAAAGTAACCCAAAGTGTTTTACCGTCTGGCGTAATTTCCATATCGTCAGGACCGGATGGCAATCCAGTAATGTCGCCTACCTTCTCGAGGGTTTGCATATTAATCAAGCTGATCGTAGGGGCGATACGATTGCTCACAAAGACATGCTTCTTATCCCCTAGAGGGCGGAAGTTATGGGCACCCTTACCTGTAGGTATACGTTTTACTTCTTTGCGATTCTTCCAATCAATCACTTGCACATTGTCTTCGCCGGTAATGCCGACTAATAAGTATTGATCGCCAGGGGTCATCCACAAGCCAGCAGGCACTTTTCCTGTAGGCATTACCCAAAGTATGTTTTGCGTCTCAAGATCGATTGCCGCAAGCTCACTCGAGTCTTGCAATGTTATGAATGCAATTTTGCTGTCAGAGGTAAAAGCAATGTGGCTAGGCGTCTTCGCCAACTTCACAGTCTTAGCCAATTTCAGATCAGCGCCGTTAGCCGCATAAATATCGACACGGTCTAAACGATTTCCATTGGCAACAAACCATTTGTGATTTGGTGAGTATCCAATTTGGTAAGGATCAATAATGTCTGGAATCCTGCCAGTTAATTCGCCAGTAGTTGGATTCATTAAAACAACATCATTGCCAGCAGCATTAGCAATCAAAAGCGTTTTTTGATCGGGAGTGATCATTAAGTGATGTGGCTCTTTGCCAACCGGAATGGTTTTCACCACTTGACGGGTAGCCATATCGATCAAACTTACTGAGGCTGAGCCAGAATTGAGAATCACTGCCAACTTTGGTTGATTTGCTGGGTTCGACTGCGCAGCTGAGTTGTTAACTTGCGCAAAGGCGCTTTGATTAGCTAAGAAAAATGCCAATACGGCGGAGCTTGCAATTGTGCGAAAACCTCTAATCTTGGTAAATGTGTACATTTCTCTATTGTAAGCAATCAAGGAGCTTGAAAAGACCTCCAAATACTATGGATATGCGTGTGTTTTTGACTTAGCGCAAGCTCGCTAAGACCTTTTCAAGTCGCTTTAAGGACATCGGGGTTGGGGTTTTGAGCTCCTGGGCGTACAAAGCCACCCTTAGCTCTTCAAGCTGCCAACGAAAATCTGTCAAGGCCTGATCCTCGGCCATTGCATACGAAGCAGCACCCTTCTTACCCTGCATCAACTTCTGCCAAGGTCTTGCAACTGACTCCCAGTCTTTTTGACATTGGGCATCGCGACTCGGATTGGAGCGCAACTTATCAATCCGCATGGCAATTGCTTTGAGATATCTCGGCAGATGCACTAATTGCGCATACGGAATCTCCGCCACGAACTTCGGAAAGATGAGGCCCTGCATTTGGGTTTGCATATCCACATGCGCTGCTGGAGATGCAGCTTTAGCGCTAGCCATCTTCTTCTGCAAATCTGCATGGGCCTGCAAGGCATTTAAAGCGTGTCGAGAAATTTCTTGGGCAATGAGCGCCAGCCTAGGCTTACCCGCTTGCAAGCGCTCAGAAAATTGTTCGGCACTCACTGGAAGGGGGTCCGACATAAAGGCGCGCTCAAGGGCAATATTTAGAATCTGTTCAATCAGACCATCCACTGAGCCGACATTAATAAACAGCAAACCCAATTCACGAATTCCGGGCAGCTGTTTTTGTAAGGCCTTGAGCGTGTCTTTATTACTCAACGCAAATAATCGACGCAAGCCAAGGGCGTGCTGTCTTCTAGCTACTTCTAAGTCATCAAAGACTTCAAGATCACAGAAGTCTCCGCGATCAACCAAGGCTGGATAACCGAACAGGGTTTTATTTCCCTTTTGAATCTCCAGGGTTTCTGGTAATTCGCCAAACTCCCAGGTGCGATAGCCACCTTGCTCAACCTTTCGTGTGGAGTCGAGCGTATTAGCCTGGGATGACTTACCCACAGGAGGCTCTACGCCAAGTTCAACCTGAGCAGTTTCTTGGGCAATAGCTTGGAAGGCATTGCGAGCTGTTTCACCGTATTCAGAACGTAAGCGCGCTAAATTACGCTCTACCTCTAGTTGACGACCATGCTCATCAATCAAGCGGAAGTTCATTGAGGAGTGGAGTGGCAACGATTCCGGCCTAAAGTCTGTACGCTTAATTTCTAGACCCCGCTCTTTGCGAATATCGCTAATGAGGCTATCCAAAAAATCACCAACGCCAAATTGCTTTTCATCCAGCTTACGCTCAAGATAGGATTTTGCGTAATCAGGCAGTGGCACGCAATGTCGTCGCAATTTCTGCGGCAGTGATTTGAGTAGTAGCAGCACCTTCTCTTCGCACATACCAGGCACTAACCACTCACAACGACGTCCATCAACTTGATTTAACTGAGTCAAAGGAACTACTAGCGTGACACCATCTTTTGGGCTGCCTGGCTCAAAGTGATAAGTCAGACTCAGTTGCGCACCGCCCACTAACATATTTTTTGGGTAGCGATCCACTGTAATGCCGGCTGCCTCATGACGCATTAAGTCGGCTTTTTCTAAGCGCAATTGCGCGTCTAAGTCAGGCTGCTTACTTAACCACGCCTTAAGGCCTTCACGACTGCGCACTTCCTTGGGGGTGCGGGATTCGTAAAAAGCAAATAGCAAATCGTCATCTACCAATACATCTGGTCGGCGTGAACGATGCTCCAACGCTTCAATTTCTTTTATGAGGCGTCGGTTATGCCAAAAGAATCCAAAAAGGTTGGGATATTTTTTCTTAGCATCAGCTTCTGTTTCGCGCTGGAGTGCTGGCGTATCCATACGACCAAACATTTCCTCTTGAACCAAGGCTTGACGAATAAATAACTCCCTCGTCTCATCAGGATTATGTGGTTCGTACCGAACCCGACGGCCATGGTAAATCGGCAAGCCATACAAGGTACCGCGCTCAAACGCCATCACCTCACCCTGACGGTTATCCCAGAAAGGATCGCTAAGAGATTTAATCAGGCGGTGGGCAGCAACTCGCTCTACCCATTGGGGCTCAATCTTGGCAATGGTTCTGGCATACATGCGATTGGTTTCTTGTAGCTCACCAGCCAATATCCAGGCACCCGCCTTTTTACCAATGGTTGAACCAGGCCAAATGAATGGACGAATACCGCGCGCTCCAACATAACCACCCGTCTTGCTATTGCGATCTTGAGATTTTTCATCTTCTTCTTTTTTGGCCACATAACCCAAAAGACCAGTCAATAACGATAGGTGGACTTGCTCGTAGGTTGCAGCTAAACCATTTTCCTTCCAACCCTTTTCACCGAGCATGGTATGCAGTTGACCATGTACATCGCGCCACTCGCGCAAGCGACGCGGAGAAAGAAATTTACTCTTGCAAAGATTCTCTAACTGACGATTGCTATGCTTATGCTGCAAAGCATCCTGGTACCAGTTCCAGAGTTTTACAAAACTCAGAAATTCGGAACGTTCATCAGCAAACTGTAAGTGCGCTTGATCAGCTGCGGCAGCCTGATCCATTGGTCTGTCGCGGGGATCTTGTGTTGCCAGCGCTGAAGCAATGATGGTGACTTCTTTTAATGCATTCTGTTCTTTGGCAGCCAACAACATTCTGCCGATACGCGGATCGAGCGGCAGGTCTGCTAGCTGCTTACCTATTGAAGTCAGCTTAAAGCTGTTATTGATGTCCTTACTAATATTTTTTTCATCTACTGGTTCTGACTCATCAAATTCGATTGCGCCCAATTCATCTAGGAGCTGTACACCATCTGCAATCGCCCTACCCAGAGGTTTATCAATAAAGGGGAAATGTTGAATCTTCGGTAAGCGCAAAGAGCTCATACGCAGCAACACTGCGGCCAATGAACTACGCAGTATTTCTGGGTCTGTAAATTTAGGGCGACCTTGATAATCTTGCTCGCTATATAAGCGAACGCATATGCCATCCGATACACGACCGCAGCGTCCAGCCCTTTGATTGGCAGCAGCCTGTGAGATGGGCTCAATCTGAAGCTGCTCTACCTTGTTGCGATAGGAATAACGCTTGACTCTAGCCAGGCCACTATCAATCACATATCGAATATTAGGAACAGTTAACGAGGTCTCTGCAACGTTGGTTGTCAAAATAATTCGGCGGCCATTGCCCGGGCTAAAGACCCTCTCCTGCTCGGCAACCGATTGACGGGCAAAGAGACTCAGAATCTCTGGGTGAAAACGTTGTTGCAAGACATGATCCTTGCGTAATGCTTCTGCGCAATCGCGTATCTCACGCTCGCCCGGCAGGAAGACCAATACATCTCCAGCGCCCGCCGCACCCTCACGCCATAAGCTAGCAATTTCTTCGGTTACTGCATCCGGAATTTCTTTAGCAACTTTGGATTCTTTTTTGCCATCTGGTTTGGCATCAGGCTCTAGAGGTGCATAGCGCTGCTCTACTGGGAATAGCCGACCACTGACCTCGATCACCGGAGCCACCTTGCCATTCATTGCAAAGTGCTCTGCAAAACGCTGGGCATCGATCGTTGCCGAAGTGATGATGAGCTTGAGATCTGGTCGCTTAGGAAGAAGCTGGCGCAGATATCCCAATAAGAAATCAATATTGAGGCTGCGCTCATGCGCTTCGTCAATGATGAGAGTGTCGTAGGCGCGCAGTTGTGGATCGCGCTGAGTCTCCGCCAGCAAAATGCCGTCTGTCATTAACTTAATAGAAGCCGTATTGCTGGTTTTGTCTGCGAAGCGAACCTGGTAACCAACATCCTGACTTATGGGCGAACCTAGCTCTTGGGCAATTCTCTTTGCGGTTGCAGTTGCGGCTATTCGGCGAGGCTGAGTGTGGCCAATGAGCTTACCGCCGTTAATGGTGCCCCTACCCAGATCTAGGCAGATCTTCGGTAGCTGAGTAGTCTTACCTGAGCCAGTCTCACCACAAACAATGACCACCTGGTTGCTTTGCAGGGCATCTTTGATCAGCTGACGCTGACCTGAGACCGGCAATTCCTCCGGAAAGCGAATATCCAAGCTGCGCGAGGTGTTGGAAGCAGGCACAGGCTTTGGCATTGCTTTGGGTTTTTGTTGGTTTATAGGCTCTTGCACCCTATAATTTTCTCACTATGCCAACAAATGCACCGAACCAGGCCTTAAGTGCCGAAGAAACGACCCCCAACTTCCCTTTTGTAGGGTGGTTGCGCGATGTTGCGCCCTACATTCATAGCTTCCGCGAAAAGACCTTTGTCATCGCTTTTGCCGGTGAACTCGTCCAGGAGGCTGGGCTTGAGAATCTGATTGAAGATATTGCGATGTTGCATGCCATGGGTATGCGTATCGTCCTAGTTCATGGCATCCGCCCGCAGATTGAAGAGCAGTTAATGCTCCGTAAAATTAAAAGCAAGTTTGGCAAGAGCGCCATGCATAGCTATCGCATTACAGATGCAGCAGCACTAGAGTGCGTCAAAGAAGCTGCCGGTGAACTACGTCTTGATATTGAGGCAGCCTTTAGCCGTGGATTACCAAACACGCCAATGGCTGGTTCACGTATTTCTGTTATCTCTGGGAACTTTATTACTGCAATGCCTGTTGGTGTTGTGGAAGGCACTGACTATATCCACACTGGACTAGTTCGCAAGGTTGACTCTGGATCCATTAGAGAGTCTCTTGATAGCAACAAGATTGTTCTACTTTCACCTTTAGGATTTTCTCCAACAGGTCAGGCATTTAATTTAGCTTACGAGGATGTTGCCGCATCTACTGCTGCCGCATTAAAAGCAGACAAACTGATTTTCTTAAGCCCTTTTGCTGGCTTAAAAGATGTGGAAGGCGACTTCATTACCGAGCTATCCATGCCGCAACTCCAGGAATATATTGGTCAGCACAAAGATATGGACCTCGGTATGAAGAGCCTACTTAATACCTCAGGCAGGGCCATCCGCGCAGGCGTTAGCCGCGTTCACTTCTTGCCATGCAATCAAGATGGCGCGCTTTTGGAAGAACTCTTTACCCATGATGGCATCGGGATGATGCTGGCCTCTTCTGACATTGAGAACTTGCGCGAGGCTAATCAAGATGACGTTGGCGGTATTTTGCAATTAACAATGCCACTTGAAGATGAAGGCATCTTGGCTGCCCGCGGCCAAGATGTAATTGAGCGCGATATTCAGCGCTTCTCAGTAATCGAGCATGACCGCGTTCTCTTCGGCTGCGCAGCCCTCTTTCCGTTTCCCAATGGTGTTGGTGAGCTCGCTTGTTTGGCAGTTGATCCAGATGTTCAGGGATCAGGCGACGGCGAACGCCTCCTCAAGCGTATTGAAATGCGTGCGAAGCAAGAAGGCATTAAAAAATTATTTGTTCTCACTACAAGAACGGAGCACTGGTTCCTAAAGCGCGGCTTTAAGCGGGCCACCGTTGATGACTTGCCAGAAGAAAGAAAGCAAATTTACAACTGGGACCGTAAGTCTATGGTTTTAACTAAAGATTTATAAGATATTTAAGAGATATAAGAAAGGCATTACAGATGGCACGCATGGTTCAATGCATCAAACTAAATAAAGAAGCTGAGGGCATGGATTTCGCCCCACTTCCTGGTGAGCTTGGCAAAAAGATTTGGAATCAGGTATCTAAAGAAGCTTGGGCTGCCTGGTTAAAACAACAAACCATGTTGATCAATGAAAATCGTCTCAACATGGCAGACCCACGTGCACGCCAATACCTTTTAAAGCAAGTGGAAAAGTACTTCTTTGAAGGTGGTGCAGACATGGCGCAAGGCTATGTACCGCCAGCAGAGTAATTGTTATTGCGGCACAGCATCAAATCCCTAAAAACATATCATCTTATTGTTGACACTAAAAATATTGAGGCATAGGATGAAGTCGTGGCGATGCAGTTAGAGTGCGCTGCCACATTGGCGAAAGCCATTACAAATAAGCGCATCTATGTGCTTATAGGCTAAGGAACTAAATACCTTCCGAGCGCCTGCGCCATGCAAACCATGGCAAAACAACCCGATGGGGATACCCCGTCGGGTTTTTTAATGCCTAAAGCGCAATTCTTTCAACGCCAGCTGCATTACTAACCAGCAGAATGTTGGCCTTCTCTTTTGCAAATAGTCCGACAGTGATGACGCCAGCGATTTGATTAATCTGCGACTCCATATTCAGTGGGTCTGAAATTTTTAATCCCGCTACATCTAATATCCAGCCACCGTTATCCGTTACAAAAGGTTCACTTGGGGCTTGATCTAAATCGGGGCGAGTATTTTTTGCTAGGCGCAAGCTGACCTTGCCACCAAATTTTTCTAGCTCTCTAGTGACAACACCCTGGGCCAACGGAATAATTTCTACGGGCAGCGCGAAGTTCCCCAATACAGGCACTTGCTTTGAGGAATCGCAAATACAAATAAATTGCTTGGCCATAGAGGCGATAATTTTTTCTCTAGTAAGGGCTCCACCCCCACCCTTAATCATGTGACCAGCTGGATCAATTTCATCAGCGCCATCGACATATGCAGGCAAGCTCACCACATCATTCGGGTTAAGCACTTTGAAGCCATGCTTTAGCAAGCGTTCAGTGGTGGCATTTGAACTGGAAACCGTGCCCGCGAAATGGTCCTTATGGGGCGCTAGAGCATCGATAAAGCAATTGGCGGTAGAACCAGTGCCCACCCCTAATATTTGGCCGGCCGAGAGTTTGAGAACCTCGTCGCGAGCCGCCTCACCCACCATTTGCTTAAGTTGATCCTGATTCATAGGTCCGCCAAATGTCCTTATGCCTTAACTGGAACAGAGTAATTAATACATCTATCATATGATATTCAAGAAAATTCCTTTTGTGATCGCCTTGCACCCTTATGAATAGCACCCCTTTAGCATCCAGCCAACTTGAGCAACTCAAGAAACTCACTACGGTAGTGGCCGATACAGGCGATTTTGAGCGAATGCAGGCATTTCAGCCGCAAGACGCGACTACCAATCCTTCATTGATTCTGAAGGCTGCCCAGCAAAGCAATTATCAAAGTCTTGTGCAATCCGTTAAAGACGCTCATCCCGGCATGAGCCCTACAGACTTGGTTGACTACATCTTGGTTGCTTTTGGCTTAGAGATTCTCAAAATTGTCCCGGGAAGAGTATCTACAGAAGTAGATGCAAGATTATCTTTTGACACCAAAGCAACCGTGGCCAAAGCAAAGCATTTAATTGCTCTTTATGAATCCCACGGGATCGATCGCAAACGTATTCTGATTAAATTAGCAGGCACATGGGAAGGTATTGCAGCCGCTAAAGAGTTAGAAGCTAGTGGTATTCATTGCAATATGACCCTGCTCTTCTCTCTAGTACAAGCTGCCGCATGTGGGGCTGCTAACGCTAAACTGATCTCACCATTTGTAGGCCGCATTACCGATTGGTATAAAGCAAAACTCGGTGCAAATTGGAATGATGCAAATAATGGCGGAGCGAATGATCCGGGCGTGACTTCAGTGAAGAGAATTTTTCACTATTACAAGCACTTTGGCATCCCTACAGAAATCATGGGGGCGAGCTTTCGGAACACCAGTCAAATATTGGAGCTAGCTGGAGTAGACCTGTTAACGATTAGTCCAGAGCTACTAGCTGAATTACAAGGTAGCAATGCGGTAGTAGGCAAAAAGCTGGATGCCGCTAACGCTAGCTCTGCGTTACAGACTGAGGGTATTACGCATTTGAAATTGGATGAGTCCAGTTTCCGCCTGCAACTCAATAACGATGCTATGGCAACCGAGAAATTAGCCGAAGGTATTCGGAACTTCTGCGCGGATACTGAAAAACTCGAAATACTGCTTGCAAAATAATTGTGATTTATCTAATCACTTACTGCCAATTGCGCTCTTCTGCACTTTGAAAAAAGCTAAGCAGATTACAAAAAGCATTGTAAAAATAGATACCAGCCCTAAAGTTTCATAAAGCGCTTTCAAAGGCCAGACCTGAGAGCTGGCATCAGTAACGCTGCCACCAGTGTTTGTAAATACAGCTGAAATAGGCCCCAGAAAAATACTGCCGTAAATAATAATCACAAGATACCAGCTTGATTTCTTGCTGTCCTCAGCACAATTTTGCATTTCATTTGAGCGCATTAAATAGAACGCCCAAAACTGGAAGATGGTATAGACGCAGAGAAACCACCCCATGAAGTTAGAAAAAGGAACCCCAAAGTAGCCTCCCCCATCACGCCAAATCCACTCATGCTTAACTGTAGATGATGCTGGATCAATACTCATGTCCCACATCACCATAATAAAACTGGCAATAATGGGAATTGCAAACATTAAACGTTTCTCAATTTTGAGATCAAATTTATCCAAAAGAACGTGAGCTAAAGCCCATGCAAGGTAGCAGACGCCAAAATAGGATGGCATGATCATTAGCGGGACAGTTCCTAGTTTTAGCCCCAATTCAGATGTATAAACGTAATGGCCAAAAGGAAAACCAGTTGCAATGCTTAAGGATTCATAACACCAGCTAACAATGCATGTAATGCCAAACATGATTCCGAGTCTGCGCCAACCCAATCGCTGTGAGCCGTGTATTAAGGCAAAAAGTAATCGCGCAGAAATAGCAATAATGCTTAATTTTCCGGCGATACCGACGGCAAATGGCATTGCACCGATGAAGGAAATAATGGCAGAGAGAGCAACAAGCAGCCAGAGAATGAATTCGTGATTTTTTTTAAACATAAAACCCTGTAGAACAATTTAGTTGTGCTGCCTATTTACCCCGGGATGGCGTCCCTAAAAATTGGTATTGCGAGTGAGTGGATGCCTTACTTTTTGGCTGTATTGATACCAAGAATGCTATAGGCCGGGCAATTACCGATCATTCCCGTTAACAGGGGGACAATGCCAATCCAAGCCCAGGGGCCCGTAATTCCAAAACCTGCCAAGCCCATGAGGGTTACGCCAACAGTCATGCGTAGAACGCGATCGGTATGACCAATATTGCATTTCATAGCAAACCTCTTTTCAAGTTACTTGGCAGCTTTATTTGTTGATTTGGCTAGGCGCTGTCTTAATGCCTCATACAAGCATACGCCACTTGCAACGGAGACATTCAAACTCGAAACCACGCCTTGCATTGGAATGCGAACGAGCTCATCACAGTTCTCTTTTGTCAGTCGACGCATGCCCTCACCTTCGGCCCCCATCACAATACCAATGGAGCCTGTAAGATCGATGTCATAAATTGATTTTGTCGCTTCATCATCGGTACCAATCAGCCAAACACCAGCTTCTTGCATCTCTTTCATGCTGCGAACGAGATTCGTCACGGTAATCACCGGCATCACTTCGGATGCCCCGCTTGATACCTTACTCACAGTCGCATTGATCGAAGCTGAGCGGTCTTTAGGAATTACTACTGCATCTACTCCGGCACCGTCGGCTACACGCAGGCATGCGCCGAAGTTATGGGGATCGGTTACGCCATCTAATACCAGGAATAGCGGCTTCTCTTTTGCGCCTTCAACATCCTCAACCACTTCCGTAATGGTGCGAGCGATAGTCATTTTTTCTGCTAAGGCGACTACGCCTTGATGGCGATCATGTCCTGTTAGCTTATGTAGACGTTCGGCATCAGCAGCATGCAAACGCTCACCTAAAATCTCTTCAGCCTGTTTTAAGAAATCCCCCATACGTCTATCACGACGGCTAGGATCAAAGTACACCGACTTCAAGCTATCTGGATCAACACGTAAACGCGCTTGAACCGCATGAAAACCTACCAATATTTGTTTCATTATCTTTTCTAACTCAATCTCTATTGACGACGTAATTATTTACGACGCGCTTTTGTACTGCGGACTGGCGGCTTACTTCCAGCGGGCTTACCAACAACTCTCCCAGGCTTGGATTTACCGTTTTTACGGGTCGCCTTACTCTTGGATTGATTGGCGCCCAAGGTACCCGCCGACTTAGCGGCATTGACATTGATACCACTGGGCTTTTGCGGAATCTTGTTATCAGGCCGGCTCTTTTTAGACGCAGCCTTCTTATTAGGTCTACCAGTATCCGTTGCCAGCAATAGTTGGCGACGATTTGAGGAGCCACCTGGTTCTGCGCCAACCGATTTAACAAGGCTAAATTCAATCTTGCGAGCATCCAGGTCAACGCGACTTACCAATACATGCATACGATCACCTAAGCGATAACGAATACCTGTACGCTCACCACGCAACTCTTGGCGAGCCTCGTCGTATTGGAAGTAATCCCCACCCAGCTCGGTGACGTGCACCATGCCTTCGACAAAAAGATTTTCCAGCTGAATAAATAAACCAAAGTTGGCAACACCCGTTACTGTGCCGGCGTATTCTTGGCCCAAATGGTCGCGCATGTAATAACACTTGAGCCATGCCTCCACATCGCGCGACGCTTCATCTGCGCGACGCTCATTTGATGAGCAATGCACGCCCAACTGACCCCAGATTGGCAATGCTGCATTAGCGCCTTTGGGTGGCTTAGCCCCTTTTTCAACCCCTGCTTTTGCATCGCTTTGGGATTTCTTAGCATTCACTGCGTTCTCACGACCTTTGCCCTTACGCGGCAAGGTTAAGTTCAGTGGAACCTTCGGCGGCAAGACTGGAACATACGGCTTTTTCTGCAGAATCGACTTTATGACTCGGTGTGTCAATAAATCCGGATAGCGACGGATCGGACTCGTGAAGTGTGAGTAAGCAGGATATGCCAGACCAAAGTGGCCTTCGTTATCTGGTTGATACATCGCTTGCTGCATAGAGCGCAAGACAACTGACTGAAGCATATTGGCATCAGGACGATCTTTAATCTCACGAATTAACTTGGCAAAATCGCGCGGCTTTGGTTTTTCACCACCGCCCAAAGATAGGCCTGAGGTTCGCAGAACTTGGCGCAAGGTCATCAGCTTTTCTTCTGATGGCTCACCATGAACACGATACAAGCTCAGATGTTTATTCTTCTCGATGAAGTCAGCAGCACAAACGTTAGCAGTCAACATGCACTCTTCAATTAAGCGATGCGCATCATTACGGATACGCGGCTCAATGCGAAGAATCTTACCTAGCTCATTACTAATAATTTGAGTCTCAGTGGTTTCAAATTCGATAGCGCCCCGCTTCTCACGCGCAGCCAACAGAATTTTGTAAAGAGAATAGAGATTGGTCAGTAAGGGGCGAAACGGCGCAAAACGCGCTGCTTCAGGACCCTTACTATTAGAGAGGATTTCCCAGACAGTGTCATACGTAAAGCGCTGTGCAGAATGCATTACCGCTGGATAAAACTGGTATGCCAACACAATGCCATTGTTATCAACTACAGAGTCGCAGACCATACACAGTCGATCTACCCCTGGATTTAGTGAGCAAAGGCCGTTTGAAATCTTCTCCGGCAACATCGGAATCACGCGCCTTGGGAAATATACTGAAGTCGCCCGTAACAGACCATCATCGTCTAATGGCTGGCCCGGCTTTACATAATGAGAGACGTCGGCAATAGCGACAATCAGACGCCACGCTTTAGTCTTACCGTACATGACCGGCTCACAATAAACCGCATCATCAAAATCGCGAGCATCTGCACCGTCAATTGTTACCAGCGGTACATCACGTAAATCGACACGACCTTCTAAATCCGCCTGCTGAACCGTGTCTGGCAAAGCAGCTGCTTCTTTCATAGCTGCAGCCGAGAACTCATGAGGAACGCCATACTTGCGCACGGCAATCTCGATCTCCATTCCGGGATCATCAATCTCGCCTAAGACCTCGACTACACGACCTACCGCCTGGCGATAGCTATCCGGATAATCAATGATCTCAACGCTAACTACTTGTCCAAGCTTGGCATTACCTTGAGCCTTAGGTGGAATTAAAATGTCGTGACCAATGCGCTTATCTTCAGGCGCAACAATCAAAACACCATTCTCATTTAAGAGTCGTCCAATCACGACTTTATTAGCATGCAGAACCACTTCAACGATCTGCCCCTCTGGACGACCACGTCGATCTGTTCCTAATACTCTGACATTTACTCTATCGCCGTGCATGACGCGGGACATTTCTCTTTCCGAGAGAAATATGTCTTCACCACCATCATCGGGAATGACAAATCCAAATCCGTCTCGATGCCCTTGGACTGTTCCTAAGCGGTCAGCCTCACGTGGCACCAAGTCTTTTGCTTTACGCATTTAATTCCTTCGGCAATACATGCCTTATATAGCTATTTTTGTTATGAATTAAGGCTACTGTATCAAACCACCAAGTCTGAAGGGAAAAAGCCAAATTGGGTTGAAAAGGGCGAAAAATGCCTATCCCTCTATAATAGAGCCATGCCCAGGTGGCGAAATTGGTAGACGCACCAGCTTCAGGTGCTGGCGATCGTAAGGTTGTGGGGGTTCGAGTCCCTTCCTGGGCACCAAATACTCTAGTTATGGCTAAATATGGGGGCATTATGCTCAAATACAAGCCCCACCCAACCCAAGTCAGGCTCTAGAAATCTCTGTGAATTCAGCGCTCTTAAAGACAGCAAGTAAGCACGGCAAGGCTATTGGCCTTTTTTCCGCTACCGCCTTGGGCATAGGCGGCATGATGGGTGCCGGCCTCTTCTCTCTACTTGGCACAGCCAGCATGCATGCTGGAACACATATTCCCCTGGCTTTTCTGATTGGCGCCATTGCAGCCTCATTCTCTGTTTACTCATACGCCAAATTAGGCGCCACATTTCCAAGTAGTGGCGGCGCTGCTACTTTTACTGTCATGAGTTTTGGGCCCGGCGTTATTGCGGGCGGCCTGAATAATTTTCAATACATTGCGTATTTAATTGCTGCCGCTCTTTATGCTGCCGGGTTTTCTGAATACACCAATACACTGCTTGGTGGCAGTCTTTCGCCAACTGAAGTGAAAATGGTCGGCGCTGGTATCGTAGTTTTGTGTGCCGGCATCAATGTACTTGGCACCAATTTTGTCGGTCGCGCTGAAACACTGGCTATCGGCTTTGTCACTATCGCTCTCTTACTGTATTCAATTGAGGGTATCCACGTTGCCGATATCAGCGCGTTTAAATCCGCTGGCGGATCCATCAACGGCATAGCGATTGCTACCGGCATTCTGTATATCAACTATCAAGGTTTTGGCGTAGTGACGAATTCATCAAACGCCATGCAAAAACCCCAAAAGGAACTGCCGCTTGCGATGTTTTCCGCTTTGATATTGGTGACGATTGCCTATGTATTAGTAAGTAGCACAACAGTCCTACTGTTGCCACCAGAACAGATGCAGCAATTTAATGGTCATGTTCTTGCAAATGCAGCGCAGATCGTTGCAGGTAAGATGGGGTTTGCCGTGATTGGCGCAGCAGCATTGCTCGCCTGCGCAGCAGCACTCAATGCCACGATTTTTGCCGCCTCTAATATTGCAGCCGATATGGTGAGCAAAACTTCAATCTCTCAAATGCTGGGCCAAACGATTCTCAAAACACGGACAGGCGCACTCAGCGCATCCGCCCTCTTTGTGACCATCTTGGTGTTGATATTTCCGCTCGATATCGTTGGGCAGATGGCCAGCCTAGCATTCTTATTGGTCTATGCCGCCATTACCTATGGTCATCTGAAGGTTCGCAAGAAGACTGGCGCTAGACAATGGCCGCTCTGGACAGCCATCATTATCAATCTCTACTTATTTGTTACGCTTTTGGTGAGCGTTATTGAAAATGCTCCTGGCAGCGCAATTGCATTGATTGGCGCCCTCATCGGCTCCTTTGCACTAGAAGCTTTTTACACAAAATTTCTGAAAAAGAAATTTGGTGCCTAGACGCTGTAACTTAAAGCCCCATATTGCGATGAAGAATCTTGGACCTCATCTCATCCCATAGGCTTTGAAAGTCTTCGGTCTTTGCTTCAGAGAGTTTGACGGGCTCAAACAACCCGCCAAAAATGATCGATCCTTTTTTCACCAAGGTTTTTTCGAATTCGCTCAAACCAATCGGTTTATCGTCCATATCCCGGGTTAACTCTGCAGAGCAGACTATGGCTTCTTCGTCATCTTTATCAACTACTGCAAACTCAATGAACTGCTGATTGTTCTCCACAATCACCAAGGTGCCTCGAGCATAAGAAACGGCGTCATGTTGCTCAACGATATATGCAAGAAATTGATTCTCCTCTTCTTTTTCCATTCGAAGATCATCGATAAAGAAAAGATACTGATCCCCCTCTGAATTAACCAAGGTAAATACCTTGGGAATAACGCCATGGCCTAGCGCCAAGTTGCGATAGTAACTAGAGATTTCAACCGCGAGATTTTCAGAGAACAGGTGCATATTAAAAATGTATCAATAAAGCGTGATTAAGCTAAATTCTTTTTCAAAAATTCAAAGGTGCGATCCCAGGCTAGCTGAGCAGCCTCAGCATTGTATTTGAGCGGCGGCAAACCACGAGCATCAGACTTAGGATTCGCAAAGGCATGCTTAGTGTCATAACGATAAAACTCAATATTTGCCCCTGCCGCCTTTAGCTTTTCTTCTAATTGATCAACTCCAGCCGGCGCAAAGAACTCGTCATGCAAAGCCCAATGTGCCAACATAGGCTTGCTTACTGCATTGGCATCCACGTATTCAAGCGGAGGGTATCCGTACCAAACTATCGTGCCATCTAACTCGGGAACATTGCATGCCGATAGCACTGTTAATGCGCCACCCATACAAAAACCTGTTACGGCTACCTTCTTACTGCCAGTCGCCTTCAGGTACTGAACCGCCCCACGAATATCTTGTCCGGCAGCATCTCCAAAGTTCAAATCATTCATCAGATGCTCAGCTTCATTAGCCTCAAGCGCTAATTTGCCGCGATATAGATCAGGCACTAACGCGCGATACCCCGCTTTAGCTAAGCGATCAGCAACAGATTTCACTTCATCATCCAAGCCCCACCACTCCTGAATCACCACAACACCCGGCGCATTTGGATTGTCGGTAGGCTCAGCCAAATATCCATTGATGGTTTTGCCGTCCGGTCTTTTGTATTCAATCATGTTCTTTCCCTTATCACTTTGATCTCTGAATGACTTCGTCGCCACTTACTGAGGGGCTTTTGCATCCGAATGGATATATCCTACCAGCCAGATTGTTAGCAATCCACAAATGGCTGCCCCGTAACCCACAATGTTGTAGTGCTCCATCATGCCGTCCGGCCTAATCGTCACAATTGCGCCAGCTATTACTGAAGCAATACCGGAAGACAGCATTTGTACAGAGCCAACAAGACTCATAAAGGTGCCCCGAATTTTGTTATCTACAACCTGACTCACAATTGCCATAGCAGGAATCATGCGACCAGAAACTAAGATGAAAAATGCTGTTGAATTAATTAAAACAATCCATAAAGGAGTTACTGGCAAATTTGTTGTAACGATCAAAGGAATTAGGCTGATGACTGCAAGCGCTCTGAAGACTTTAACCTTGCCATACTTATCCGCCATATGGCCAATAAAGCGCGAGCTCATCAGGGTGGCAATTCCCCCGCACAAATAGATCAGAGAAATATAGGAATTATTGATGCCAACGTTGGTGGTGAGGTAAAGCGCGATATACGGAATGACCGAGAATCCGGTAATCATGATGAAGGCCATAAATACAAAGGCTTTTAGATGCTGTGGCGCCGTCAATATCTTATAGATTTGATTAAAGCGACTGCCCTCGTGCACATGATCTAAGTGCCCTGCTATTTTGGGAATATTGCGATACCCTAAATACAAAATCAAAGTAGAAACCAAAGCAATAAAGATGAATGGTGCACGCCAACCTAAGGCCGGAATGTGATTTGCCAAAAATAAACCCAAGGGCACTCCTGCAACCGTAGAGACTGAGAAAGCTGCCATTACCGTGCCCAGCGCCTTTCCTCTACGCTCAAACGGAATAGAGTCGGCCACGATGGTTTGCACTAAGGAACCCAAGATGCCGCCAAAGGCGCCAGCAAATGCTCTAGCGATAAAGAGCATTTCATAATTTGGTGCCAAGCCACAAGCTAATGTTGCGATGATGAAAAAGGCATATAGACTTAAGAGCAGTTTTCTACGCTCAAAACGATCTACATAGTAGGTGGCAAATACACCAGCGGCTGCCGCTGCAAATGTATAGGAAGACAAGAGCAACCCAAACTGATGGGTATTGATATTGAGTACTTTAATGAACACGGGCCCTAGGGGCATCATGATCATAAAATCTAAAATGTGAGTGAACTGAATGCCTGCCAAGGCAAGCAAAAAGAAACGCTCTTGCGAGGGGGTGCGAACAGAACTCAAAGTGGGATCTACAGTGCAAATTGGGGATGAAAGTCCATTATCCACTCTAGCGCCCCAATCTGCATTGAGGTACGATCAGAGCTAAATCATCGACAAAACCCCTGCTAAACCGATCTGATTCCAATCATGCTACCTACCGCCACAAGTTTTTCCTTTGCCTTCCTTTTCATGGACATCATCCTTGGAATCTTCGGCCTTGTATTCGTTCTCATGTTTCATGGAAGCGCCCTAAATCACATGGTGATGCGCTTTGAATTGCTGACAAAGAAGAATCTTGAGAGGGGCAAGTACAACTGGGTCTTTACCCATTTTTACGTGGCATTTATTGTGATTGCCCTGATTCACATTAGCGAAATCTTCATTTGGGCAGCCTTTCTTCTTTTGCTAAAGCTCGTTCCCAATGGCATTGATGCCGTTCTCTTCGCGGGCAGCTGCTACACCACCGTAGGGTTTGTGACAGACCTTCTACCCTTGGGATGGAAAAGCCTCGCCTTCTTTATTGCCTTTAGCGGCCTGTTTTCAGTTGCTTGGACTACCTCAGCCATGATTATGATGACGGGAGTCTATAAACAAGCCTGGCTTCTCAAGTACGCACCTAAGAAGAAATCACTTTAAGAAAATTCCCCCAATTAAGGCGATTTTCTTGTTAATTTATGCTGTTTTTCAGCAAAAAATGCTGTTTTTGACGAACTTCAGGAATTACTTTAAGTTTTGATGTAATACCCGTAAACACAGCGACTTCCGCCTCTGGACGGATCGTGCGTATCCTGAATAACGCCATCAATCACTGCGGTGAGATGCTTGGATACCTTCACAATCAAGGTGCCAGCCGGAAGTTCATCTACCCTTAAGTGCACCTGACAGCCTGCCCCCACTTTCATCGTCGGAACCCATTTAAAACCATGCTTCAGAATGTAATCATGGAAGACGTTACGATGATTGCCATTGCGCGGGGATGAGCCTTTCGCACTTAATCTCTTAGCAAGTCTATCGTTGCGGGATTGGGCGTAAGACTCATTAGCAAGTCTGAGGTCCTCATAAACCTGCATATAGGGCAGGTTCGCTGCAATCGCGATGGATCTAACTACGCAATCGCCTGCACCACCCTTAAAGCCAGCCTTTTGCCTGCCCCCATCATTAAATTGAAATGGGAAGCTCGCATGCGATTTGGAGAAAAGATTTAGAAAGCCAAACATAAGGTGTTGCCCAATAAAAAATGGATTTGCTTTGCGGGCAAATCCATTCTTAGTCAGATCGGAGCTAAATTACTTAGCGCCTGCCTTTTTAACCTCTAAACGCCAAGCATGGAGCAATGGCTCGGTATAACCGTTTGGTTGCTCAAGACCTTTGAAAATCAAATCGCTGGCTGCTTTATAAGCGTAAGAATCTTTGTAGTTTGGCATCATTGGCTTGTACAAAGGATCGCCAGCATTCTGACCATCCACTACTTTAGCCATGCGCTGCAAACTCTCGTTTACTTGATCAGCAGTCACAATACCGTTGAGCAACCAGTTGGCAATGTGTTGGCTAGAAATACGCAATGTTGCACGGTCTTCCATTAGGCCAACGTTATGAATATCTGGAACCTTAGAGCAACCAACACCCTGATCGATCCAGCGAACCACGTAACCCAAGATACCCTGGCAGTTGTTATCCAATTCTTGCTGAATCTCTTCTTTAGACCAGTTTGCTTTTTCAACTACTGGAATAGTTAACAAGTCATTGATCAACGCTTCAGCTTCAGCAGCAGTGTCGAGCTTTTCCATTTCTTTTTGGAGCTCTGCTACGTTTACTTGGTGATAATGCAGCGCATGTAAAGTTGCCGCAGTTGGTGATGGTACCCAAGCTGTATTTGCACCTGCCTTTGGATGAACAATCTTCTGCTCAACCATGGCTTTCATCATGTCTGGCATTGCCCACATACCTTTGCCGATTTGAGCGCGGCCACGCAAGCCACAATCTAAACCTGCAAATACGTTACGACGCTCATAGGCAGACAACCACTTGCTGGTTTTCATATCACCTTTGCGCATCATTGGGCCTGCGTACATTGCTGTGTGCATTTCATCGCCAGTACGATCCAAGAAGCCAGTATTAATAAAGGCAACACGTGCACCTGCAGCAGCAATTGCCGCTTTGATGTTGGCGCTCATGCGACGCTCTTCATCCATAATGCCAAGCTTGACTGTGTCTGCTGGCAAACCGAGCAACTTCTCAACGCGACCAAAGAGCTCACCTGCAAAAGCCACTTCTTCTGGGCTGTGCATTTTTGGCTTCACGATATAAACGGAACCCTTGCGTGTATTACCAATTGCTTGGCTTGCTGGACGATTAATGTCGTACAAAGCGATCAATACAGTCACCACTGCATCCAAGATACCTTCGTAGATCTCTTTACCTTCGCCAGTAATAATGGCTGGGTTGGTCATTAAGTGGCCAACGTTACGGAGGAACAAAAGTGAGCGGCCATGCAAAGTGACAACACCATCTTTTGCATCAACAGCGCCAATACCAGCTTTGTACTTACGGTCTGGATTGAGTGCGCGAGTAATGGTCTTATCGCCCTTCTTCACTTCCTCAACCAAAGTTCCCTTGAGGATGCCTAACCAGTTTTCATAGGCAAGCACTTTGTCATCGCCATCTACTGCTGCAATAGAGTCTTCCAAATCCAAAATGGTGGAGAGCGCAGCTTCGAGGACAACATCATTGATACCAGCGGGATCACTTGCGCCAATAGTTTTAGTTTTGTTGATTTCGATATCAATATGCACGCCGTTGTTGCGCAATAAGACTGAGCTTGGTGCAGCTGCATCACCTTGATAGCCAACAAATTGCTTCTCATCAGCTAAACCGGTAACGCTGCCATCTTTTAATTTAACGGAAAGCTTATTGCCGTCAACTGTATAAGCAACTGAATCACGATGTGATCCCTTAGCCAATGGAGCAGCTTGATCCAAGAAGTTGCGAGCATAAGCAACTACCTTAGCACCACGAATGGGGTTGTAAGCACCCGCCTTAGTAGCGCCATCTTCTTCAGAGAGAACATCGGTACCATAAAGAGCGTCATATAAAGAGCCCCAACGAGCATTCGCGGCATTCAATGCATAACGGGCGTTTAATACAGGAACAACCAGTTGAGGACCGGCTTGAAGCGCCAACTCATCATCCACATTCTTGGTTGTTGCAGTAATTTTTCCTGGAACGTCGACTAAGTAGTCAATTTCTTTTAAGAACTTACGATATGCAGGCATATCCTTGATTGGGCCTGGATTGGCTTGGTGCCATTTATCCAAGTCAACCTGAATGCGATCACGCTTAGCTAGCAAGGCTTCATTTTTTGGGGTGAGATCTTTAACGATTTCATCAAAACCCTTCCAAAAGTCAGCACTCTTGATGCCTGTTCCTGGAAGCACTTTGTCTTCGATAAAACGATATAAAGGAGTTGCCACTTGAAGGCTATTGCAGGTAGTGCGCGCAGTCATGTTGTAAACCTTGGTTCTTACAAAAAGTTGATAAATTAGTTAATTAAATGCTGAATCAATTATTTTCCATCAATCCTGAAAAGGATGCTGAAGGAGGATGGTTTCATCACGCTCTGGGCCTGTAGACACCATTGCGATTGGCTTGCCAGCCACTTCCTCGATACGACGGAGAAACTTTTGCGCCTCAGGCGGCAACTTATCCCACTCACGGATACCGAAGGTTGTACCCTTCCAGCCCGGGAAATCCTCATAAATTGGCTCACAACGGGCTACAGATTCTGCGCCGCGTGGCAACACATCAAGCTTCTTACCATCGAGGTTGTAGCCAACGCACAGACGGATAGTTTCAAAACCATCTAGTACGTCCAATTTAGTAATACATAAACCAGACAAGCCGTTGATCTGAATCGAGCGCTTTAATGCAGCAGCATCTAACCAACCAGTGCGACGTGGACGACCGGTAACAGAGCCAAATTCTTTACCAACTTCAGCCAAACGTACGCCAACTGGATCTTGCTTTGCAGGATTGTCATGATCGTAAAGTTCGCTTGGGAATGGGCCCGCACCAACGCGAGTGCAATAAGCTTTAGTAATGCCCAAGATGTATTGCAAAGACTCAGGGCCCACACCTGAACCAGCAGCAGCATTACCTGCTACACAGTTGCTGGATGTGACGTATGGATAGGTACCATGATCGATATCGAGTAATGTGCCTTGAGCGCCTTCGAACAATAAATTTTGTCCAGCTTGCTCGGCTGCGTAGAGTGCGCTAGACACGTCAACCACCATTGGCTTAAGGCGTTCAGCATATGACATTGCCTCAGCCAAAGTCTTTTCGTAATTAACAGGCTCAGCGCCATAGTAATTGGTGAGCATGAAATTGTGATACTCCAAATTCTCACGTAATTGCTCTGCAAATTTTTCTGGGTAGAACAAGTCCTGAACACGCAATGCACGGCGTGCTACTTTATCTTCATACGCCGGTCCAATGCCGCGACCAGTTGTACCAATCTTGGCTTCGCCACGCTTCTTCTCTCGCGCATGATCAATCGCTACGTGGTACGGCAGAATCAAAGTAGTCGCCTCTGAGATCTTCAGGCGGGATTGAACATCTAATCCAGCCGCTTCTAGTTCGCCGATTTCTTTAAAGAGCGCCTCTGGAGAAAGTACTACGCCATTGCCGATGTAGCAAATCACATTCTTATGCATGATTCCAGACGGGATCAAACGCAAAATAGTCTTCTTGTCACCGATGATGAGTGTGTGGCCCGCATTGTGACCGCCCTGGAAGCGGACTACCGCTTGAGCATGATCAGTCAACCAATCCACCACCTTACCTTTGCCTTCATCACCCCACTGGGTGCCAATGACAACTACGTTACGACCGTGTGCTTGCTGCTTTGAAGACATAATGAAATCCAAAAAGATAATTACAAAATAGGTTAACTACTGCTTATAGCTTTACTTCTTCGGGTTTACTTCTTTTTTACTTCCCAAGAGCTGCCTTGCTTCACCAGCTCTCGATCACATTCATATTCGGCAGCCTCTACTGCTGTACCAGCTGGCACCTGTATCACTACCTCACCCTGACTTCTCAAGTTGCTTATTGATTTATTCAATTCCGCATCCTCAATCCAAGGAGCCAGAATTGCTAACTTGCGCGCCTTTAAAGGAGACAAGTTAGCCAAGGTCAATAGATCGAGCGAGAAACCAGTTGCAGGACGTGGGCGACCAAAAGCTTGACCAACATGGTCATAGCGACCGCCTCTTGCAATCGGTTGCGGCAACTGATCAACATACGCAGCAAACATTACGCCGCTGTGATACTGATAACCACGCAAGTCAGCTAGATCAATACTGAGTTCTAATTTTGTAGATAAAACACTTGCAGCTGAGGCCAGGCGCTCAAGGTCAGCCAAGGCTTGATCGACTGCAGCATGTTTCGGCAATACTTTTTTAGCCTTTGCGAGTACTTCAGTGCATGGGCCATTTAATTCTGTCAGAGCAATAAGTGCCTCAGATACCTTAGCAGGCAAACAAGCGGCCCATTGACTCAAGCGTGGGCGATCCTTGCTTTGCAATAAGCCATACAAAGTTTCAATCGTTTCTTTGTCGAGTTTTTGGTCGGCCAAGATGCCAGTCAGGATGCCGGCGTGTGACAAATCTAGATAGACCTTGTCTAAGCCTGCTACTGCAAGCGTTTTCAACAATAAGGTAATTGCCTCAAAGTCTGCTTCCCAAGTGGCGCAGCCGTAAATCTCAGCGCCAAGCTGTAACTCTTCGCGAGCAGAGCTGCCCACCGGTGTGCGTGCGTGCGCTACAGAGCCCGCATAACAAAGACGTGTCACACCAGCGCGATTTAAAAGGTGCGCATCGATACGAGCCACTTGCGGAGTCATATCTGCCCGCAAGCCTAGGGTGCGACCTGATAATTGATCTACCAACTTGAATGTTTGTAGATTGAGATCTGAACCAGTGCCAGTCAATAAGGAGTCTAAGAACTCAAGGATTGGGGGAGCAACCAACTCATAACCATAGGATTGATATAAATCCAAAATGGCACGACGCAAAGACTCTACCTTGCGAGCCTCTGCTGGCAAAACATCTGCAATATCTTCAGGAAGTAACCAACGATTCATGATTTGGAATATTCACTTTCTTATTTTTTATGCAGGAACTTAAAGAATTCGCCATTAGGCTCAACCACCATGATGTCTTTCTTATCTTTGAAAGAGCTACGGTAGGCTTCCAAGCTTTGATAGAACTGCGCAAACTGAGGGTCGCGCCCAAATGCCTCAGCGTAAAGTGCTGTTGCCTTGGCATCACCTGCACCTTTAATCTTTTGTGCGTCACGATATGCTTCAGCCAAGATCGTGTCACGCTGACGCTCCGCATTAGCGCGAATCTTGTCAGATTCTGCAGCACCCGTTGAGCGCAGCTCATTGGCAACACGCTTACGCTCTGCCTCCATACGACGATAAACAGAATCACTGATCTCAGCCAAGAGGTCAACGCGCTTTAATCTCACATCTACGATCTCTACGCCGATATCCGCAGCATCATCTGCCACCTTCTTGCGAATGCCTTGCATCACCTCTTCACGCTGATCAGAGATCAACTCGCGAACAGTACGCTTCGTGAACTCTTCATTAAGGGCAGAACGAACCAATTGGGTTAAGCGATCTTGCGCCAAACGCTCATCACCCTTAAAGCTAATAAAGAACTTACGTGGATCGACAATGCGCCATTTCACATAAGAATCGACCAAGAGGTTTTTCTTCTCAGCAGTAATAAAACGCTCTGCTTCTGGATTGTCGATTGTCAGAATACGGCGATCGAAGAAGCGCACGCTTTCAAACGGCGCCGGCAACTTCACTTGAATGCCTGGCTTCTCAATGACACGAACAATCTGTCCAAAAGAAAACACAACGGCGAACTTGCGCTGATCAACCACAAAGACGCTGGAAGACAGCACATAAATAAGTGCAATGAATGCAATGCCTGCCGCAATTAAACGATTCGCATTCATTATCTGGACTCCCGATCACGACTGCGAAGACCATCACGTTTGTCTACATTGTTATTGCTACTTGCAGCCGGTGGCGTTGTCGCTGGTGCGCTAGAAGATGGGTTTGGAGTATTCACTCCTGTTGCCCCTCCTACAGTCACACTGCCAGTTGGAGTGGATACCCCCGACTGGTTAACTTGAGCACTTGCTGCTTGAGCGCTTTCAGCACTAACTTGAGCAACGATCTTGTCGAGCGGCAGATACAACAAGCTATTGCTCTTGGTTGTATCAACCAAAATCTTCGTAACGTTGTTATACATCTCACGCATGCTGTCGATATACATACGATCGCGAGTTACTTGCGGCGCTTTGGAGTACTCCACCAAGATTTGTTTAAAGCGTGTAGCGTCACCCTCTGCTGTTGCAACAACGCGTGCCTTATAGCCTTCAGCCTCTTGAATGAGGCGAGCAGCGGTACCCTTGGCGCGCGGAATAATGTCATTGGCGTAGGCCTGACCTTCACTCTTCAGGCGTTCCTGGTCTTGACCGGCTTTCACGGCGTCGTCAAATGCTGCTTGAACTTGTTCTGGCGGCTGAACGTTTTGCACGGTCACGCTAGTGACGTAGATACCCGTCTTGTAGCTATCCAAAATCTTCTGAATTGAGTTTGCCAAATCAATGCCAATCTTTTCGCGACCCTCATACAAGACGGTATCCATCTTGCTGCGCGCAACGATTTCCCGAACAGCTGTTTCTGCCGCTTGAACTACTGCAGCATCTGGATCGCGGTTGTTAAATAAATAATCAGTTGGATCTTTCAGGCGGTACTGGACAGCAAAGCGCACATCGATGATGTTTTCATCTTCGGTGAGCATGGAAGAGTCTTTTTGATTGGTAGCCTTAATCAATACCGGGCGACCCACTTCTACCGAGCGGACGCCAGATAGATTGACAGTCTCTTCAGACTGGATAGGCCAAGGCATACGCCAGTTGATACCAGGCTTGGCGGTGTAGTCGTATTTACCAAAAGTGAGGATGACGCCCGCTTGACCTTCTTGAATAATGAAAAAGCCACTACATACCCAAATGAAGAATACGGCAGCCGCTCCAATCAGAACGCTAGCCTTAGATCCGAATGGATTGCTGAAATTAAAGTTAGGTGCAGATGGACCGCCACCATTGCCACCGCTATTACCGCCACGTTGTGACGGCGGAGGAATATCAGTGCTATTGGGTTTATTGCTAGGCTTTTGTGCAGAGCTACCCGTGACACCAGGTTTTTTCTTGCCACCAAACATTCCAGCGATTCTGTCATTGAAATCACGCCACAGCTCATCCAAATCTGGAGGGCCATCTGGCTTAGCTTGTTGATTGCCTGGCTGATTTGTTGGTGGAGTCTCAACTGGTTTTGTATCTGGGTCGACTTTTGGAGCTTGTTCATTTCCCTGCCCATCTTTGGCATCTTTTGATCCACCGGTGTTGTGGCTATTGCCCCAACCTGGATCATTGACCGAAAAAAGGCCTAGAAATTTACGCATCATTAGAAAAATAGCTTCGTTTAGGAATCGGATTAAATTCGGATGATTCTGGTCGTTCTGGTAATGGTGCTAAAAACTCGTCCGGGGCCATTTGCGTCTTGGCACGGTTGTGTTCGACCCTTATTCTATCAGTCATTTGGGAGCATTCGGCCAGCGCTGAGCGCAGCAAATCAAGGCCCAAGCCAGTCTGGGCTGATAGGAAAACCTGGCTGGGGAAGCCCTGCCCATCCCGCTCCAAAACAGCCCCTCGGGTGAAGGTTTGCGGCATCTGGTCAATCTTGTTCATAACCTCGATTCGGGGGATGTCATCAGCCCCAATTTCCTCCAAAACCGCCTCTACTTCGGCTTTTTGCTCCCTGGCAACCGGGCTGCAGGCATCAATGACATGCAAAATCAGGTCGGCATGGATGGTTTCGTCCAAAGTGGCCCTAAAAGCCTCTACCAGCTGGTGCGGCAAATCCCGGATGAAGCCAACGGTATCGGACACCACAATGGAGCCAACTCCATCCAAATGGACTCTCCTAGAGGTGGTATCCAAAGTGGCAAATAGCTGGTCAGCCGCATAAGTCCCTGCTTTGGTGAGGGCATTGAAAAGAGTGGATTTACCCGCATTGGTATATCCAACCAAGGATACAGAGAACACATCTTTGCGATTGCGCGCTCTTCTTTGTGTTCTTTGCTGGCGCTGAAGTTTCTCCAATTCATTTTCTAAACGCTTAGCTTTGGTTGCCAACATACGGCGATCCAACTCCATCTGCGTTTCACCAGGACCACCACGCACACCAATACCACCTCGCTGACGCTCCAAGTGACTCCATGCCCTTACTAAACGTGACATGCGATAGCGCACTTGCGCAAGCTCAACCTGTGTCTTACCAATATGGCTTTGTGCTCTCTGACTAAAGATATCAAGGATCAAACCCGTGCGATCCATCACATGAAAACCAATGTGACGTTCTAGATTGCGTTGCTGGGTTGGAGAAAGTGGATGATTGAAGATAGCGAGCTCAGCTCCCTGCTCTTCCATCACCTTCTTAAGTTCATTCGCCTTGCCAGAGCCTATGAATAGGGCTGGATCGGTCTTGCCTTTACGTGCAATAACGCTAGCTGCGGGTATTGAGCCGGCACTGTCAGCCAAAAGACTGAGCTCTGCCATGCTATCTGCAAAATCTTCGCGTCCTGTGTCTACTCCAACCAGAACAGCGCGTGCCGCATCTACTCCAGTTTTATACAGGGCTAGCTTCTTCTAAACGGAAATCAATCGCACGAGCGGGAACGATCGTCGAGATTGCGTGCTTGTAAACCATCTGCGTCACAGTATTGCGCAAGAGGACAACGTATTGATCAAAAGATTCAATATTGCCTTGCAGCTTAATACCGTTTACGAGATAGATCGAAACAGGAACATGCTCTTTGCGTAAAGCATTGAGAAATGGATCCTGAAGTAATTGAATTTTGTTGTTATTCATACTGCCCCTTATTTATCTTTTGTTAACTACTTTTTTGGGAGTCTTGCTTTTTTATTTAAATACCAATTTCATTACATATTGCTTGATACAAACTCATTACAACTTACCGAAACGTCTATATTGGGCTGATTTCTAAAAAAATCAAGCCCCTTTCAAATCAGACTGAAAGCTTAGCCCAAATTAGCGCTTTTTGCCTTTTTTACCCTTATCAGCATCTACATAGGGGTTTTTAGCGGTATTCATCTGGATACGCAATGGCGTGCCCCGCAATTTAAAGACATCCCTAAAGCGCCCTTCTAGGTATCGTTTATAGCTATCGGTAACGCCACTCAGGGAAGTGCCGTGAATAACCACGATTGGAGGATTCATACCCCCTTGGTGGGCATAGCGCAATTTTGGACGCCCCATACCAACCCGTTTTGGTTGCTGATGCTCAATAGCCTCTTGCAAGATACGTGTTAAGCGTGGCGTTGGTAGTTTTGCCATTGCTGCAGCATAAGCGGCATCAACGTCTTTAAAGAGATCTTTTAATCCAGTGCCTTTTTTAGCGGAGATCGGATGAACGTTTGCAAAATCGAGGAAGCGCAGCTTTTGGGCAATCTCTAGGCGGGCACGCTCTTTAACGTACGCATCGATCCCATCCCACTTGTTCACCGCAACTACTAATGCACGGCCAGCTTCCACAATAAAGCCAGCGATATGAGCATCTTGCTCAGAAATATCTTGCTGAGCATCCAACATCAAGATCACGACGTTACAGTCCGCAATGGCTTGCAATGTTTTAACCACAGAGAACTTTTCAATCGCTTCAAATACTTTGCCGCGACGACGCAAACCTGCGGTATCAACCAGAATATAAGGCTTACCGTTGCGCTCAAACGGAACTTCAATCGCGTCGCGAGTGGTTCCAGGCATGTCAAATGCAATCACGCGCTCTTCACCAATAAGCTTATTGATCAGAGTTGATTTGCCGACGTTTGGACGACCCACTACCGCAATCTTCATTGGGCGATTTGGATCGTTGGCCAATTCATCTTCATCAGGCTCTGCAATACCAAGAGAATCCAAGGCATCATCAATCAGACCGCGAACACCGTCACCGTGCGCAGAAGAAATCGGGAATGGCTCACCTAAGCCGAGCTCATGAAAGTCTGCGGTAACTACACCCGCTTGCATACCTTCAGTTTTGTTTACAGCCAGAATGACTGGTCTACCAGTCTTGCGCAAGAAATCTGCAATAACTCGATCTTGCGGAGCCATACCTAAACGGCCATCCACCAAGAAAATCACAATGTCAGACTCAGCTACAGCTTGTTTGGTTTGCTTTGCCATCTCGGCAACAATGCCGGTTTTGGCGACCGGCTCAAAACCGCCGGTATCAACGCAAATAAATGCACGCTCACCGATACGACCCTTGCCATAGTGGCGATCTCTGGTTAAGCCAGAAAAATCAGCCACCAATGCATCACGTGAACGCGTTAAGCGATTAAAGAGTGTCGACTTCCCTACATTAGGACGGCCGACGATAGTGATGACTGGATTCATTTTGGACTGTACGCCGCTATTTTTCCACCTTGAGACTGAACCAAGATGAGGCCGCCAACTGCAATGGGGGCTGCCGAGATTGGACTGCTATCGTGACGAATTCGCGCAACCATCTCGCCATTCGACTGTGAAAATGCATGGATGTAGCCTTGAGCATCACCCATTAATAAAACTCTACCGATAGCTAGAGATTCGCCAACATCTCGGTATGTGAGCTGGGTGTTTTCCCAAACTTGTGTGCCATCTTTAACCGCAAAAGCAGTGACATAAGATTTTTCATTTGCCGAGAAGACAAGCTCTTGGCTTTGTGAGGTACCGGTATAGCTTGAGTAATCCTTAAACCACAAAAGGTTCCCTGTACGCGCCTGGCCACAACCAACCCGGCCTTGATAAGAAACTGCGCAGATGATGTCACCTTCCATGCTTGGCTTGGCTGTAACGTCATTCAAGCGCTCAATCTCAGAAAAACCTTTTGGAAATGAAACTGGGGTTTCCCAAACAAGGCCGCCATTGGCAATCACAATCATGCCAAAACGACCGCCAGCAAATCCAGTCACAATCACTTCATTATTAATAGGGAGCATGCCGTAGCCAACGCGTAAGGACAAGGCGGATTGCTGACGCTGATATGTCCATTTACGTGCACCGGTTTGCGCATCCAAGCCAATAAAACGATTATCTAAAGCGCGAACTACCACAATGCCGCCAGCTACCACTGGCTCGCTCAATACTTCACTGCCAACGCTTACCTTCCAAATCTGCTTACCAGTGTCGTCATAGGCGTACACAGTACCCTTGGTACTTACGGCAACAGTAGTGCGGCCATCAGATCCCGGACCAATAGATAAACGCTCAGGAACTGATGCCTCCCAAACCTTTTCGCCATTATTTAAATTGATTTTTGCTAAGTTGCCACGATGAGATGCCGCATACACAGCATCGCCAGCAACTACTGGATGAAAGTTAAATGTCTCTGAAGAGCCAATGCTGGTCGACCAAACTGGCTGCAGATCAAACTGATTGCTCACAGGCGCCAAGTCAGCTGGCTTGCGCACTCTGGAACCACCCGAACAGGCTACCAATGCAATAGTCACCGAGCTAATTAAAAGAGCAGTGCCAAGAACCTTTGGTAAACGCTTCATGAGTTTCATTCCTGTATTGATCACTGGGCTATGCCGCCTACAGCATCTAACTTTACCTTCAGGAGGCGACGCGCCTCTTCAGGGAATTCTTTTGCCTGGTCTAATTTCTTCCAAGCCTCTTGATAACTTTGCTTGGCTTGCTCATTTTGCTTTTGGGCCAAATACCAATCGCCGCGACGCTCAAGCCACAACGCTTCAAAGCCAGCAACAGGCTTATCTTTCAAAATTTGATCTGCTTCTGCAAAATCCTTTTCGCTACCCTGCTCAATCAATTGAGAAACCAAACGCAATTTAGCCAACGCAAGGTAACCATCATTTGAAGCATTCTTAGCAGCCCAACGCAAATAATCCAAAGCCTTAGCACTGTCGCCAGCATCAGAGGCAATACGCGCAGCAATCAAGCTCGACATTGGCGCATATGGAGTGCGGGCAAAATCTTTTTGCAAATCATCGGCGGCGCGCAAAGTTTGCTCTTTATCGCCTTTGGCAATTGCAGAGACCATGGTTTCGTAAAGCTTGGATGCTTCCAAAGCTTGGTTATTGCGCCACCATTGATAACCACTATAAGCAGCATATGCAAACAAGGCAACGGTCACAACGCCGGTGATCAGATTGCGATACTTTTGCCAAAAGGCTTTTAGTTGATCCCACTGTTCTTGTTCTTCTAAATCTAAAGGCATATCAATCCAAGCTAATTAATCAGTAATTAAGGGTATATGAAGCTAATTCTATTCGGAGGCGCCTACTAGGGCATCAATTGCCGCCCCAAGGACATCATCCAAGGGAACAGACTTTTGCTCGCCTGTGCCACGTAAGTCCTTGAGTTGAGCCTCATTTTTAGCCAGTTCATCAGGGCCAATGATCACTGCAAAGGCAGCCCCACTGCTATCGGCTTTCTTCATTTGAGACTTAAAGCTGGCTGATTGCCCATCTGGCGGGCAGAACAAAATAGTATCAATTCCAGCGCTACGTAAGCGCTCAGCAATAATCATGGCGGCCGTTAGCGTCTCGCCACCTTGATGCAGAACAAAGATATCGCATTGGGCTTGCGCTTCCGGCGAAGAACCGGAGACCTTCATTAATTCGAGAACGCGCTCCATACCCATTGCCCAACCACAAGCAGGTGCAGCCTTGCCGCCCATGCGCTCGATCAATGGATCGTAGCGCCCACCACCTGCGATAGTGCCTTGCGCACCTAACTCATCAGTGATCCATTCGAATACAGTCAGATTGTAGTAATCCAAGCCACGCACTAAACGCGGATTAATTTTGCAAGGAATATTGTTTGCTTTAAGCAAGGCCTGCACTGCGTTGAAATGCTTAAGCGACTCTTCACCCAAGAAATCTAATAGCTTTGGCGCACCTTCAATCAAGGCCTGCATCTCTGGGTTTTTAGAATCCAAGATTCGCAAAGGATTGCTAAGCAAGCGACGTTGCGAATCTTCGTCGAGCTGTGATTTATATTTCTCAAAGTAAGTCACTAAGGCTGCGCGATGCTCTGCGCGCTCAGGGGCCTGACCTAATGAGTTAATTTCTAGACGAACACCTTTCAGTCCTAGCTCATCCCATAGGCGTTGACCCATCAGGATGATCTCTGCGTCGATGTCGGGGCCAGCAAAGCCAAGCGCCTCAATGCCAAATTGATGAAACTGGCGATAACGACCACGCTGTGGACGCTCGTGACGGAACATAGGACCGGTATACCAAAGACGCTTAGGTCCTTCGTAAAGCAAATTGTTTTCAATGACAGAACGTACTAATGCGGCGGTACCCTCAGGACGCAAAGTGAGTTGCTCGCCATTCAAGCGGTCCTCAAATGAGTACATTTCTTTTTCAACAATGTCAGTGACTTCACCGATACCGCGCTGAAATACCGCAGTTGCCTCAACAATTGGTGTTCTCAAAAATTCATAGCCATAGGCACGAGTTAAATCGCGCAGAACATGTTCAAGATGAGCCCACTGCGCAGCATCTGCTGGCAGCAAATCATTCATGCCACGTACGCCATTGATTTTTTGAATCTTGGCTTGTGGTTTTTGCTCTTTGTTTTGATCAGTCATTTTTATTCTTGTTCTAACTTGGCTTTATTCAACTTTTGCTGCGTAGTTTTGTTTAACGTACTCGTCAACAATCACTTGGAACTCTTCTGCAATTTTCTCACCGCGCAAGGTTTTTACCTTAACACCATCCACAAACACTGGTGCAGCCGGGGTTTCGCCTGTTCCCGGCAGGGAAATGCCAATATTGGCATGCTTACTCTCACCTGGGCCGTTAACGATGCAGCCCATTACAGCCACATTCATATTCTCCACTCCCGGGTGGGTTTTCTTCCAGACTGGCATTTGCTGGCGCAGATAGGATTGAATATTTGCTGCTAATTCCTGGAAAGTGGTACTGGTCGTTCTACCGCAACCAGGACATGCAATCACCATTGGGGTGAAGTTACGCAAACCCATCGTTTGCAAAATCTCTTGAGCAACAATGACTTCGTTTTCACGTGGCGCACCAGGATCAGGCGTTAATGAAACGCGAATGGTGTCACCAATGCCCTCTTGCAACAAAATACCCATTGCTGCAGTGGAGGAAACAATGCCTTTGCTGCCCATACCTGCTTCAGTTAAACCTAGGTGCAAAGGATAGTCGGAGCGACGTGAGAGATCGCGATACACCGCAACTAAATCTTGCACATTACTGACTTTGCATGAGAGCAAAATTTGGTTTGGGTTCATACCAAACTCAACTGCTTTTTCTGCTGACTGTAAGGCCGACTGAATCAGCGCCTCAATCATCACTTCTTGCGCAGTCTTTGGAGTAGCCAATGCAGCATTGCTATCCATGATTGAAGCCAAGAGCTCTTGATCTAAGCTGCCCCAGTTCACACCAATGCGAATCGGCTTGTCATATTTACAAGCCGCTTCAATCATTTGCGCAAACTGTGGGTCACGCTTGGCGCCCTTACCCACATTGCCTGGGTTAATACGGTACTTTGAGAGCGCTTTAGCGCACTCCGGAAAATCATTTAATAAAGTATGGCCGTTGTAATGAAAGTCGCCAATCAATGGCACCAGCACATCCATTTTGTCTAACTGCTCACGAATATACGGAACAGCTGCTGCAGCTTCTGGTGTGTTCACAGTGATACGCACCATCTCGGAACCAGCGCGCGCCAATTCTTTTACCTGAATCGCAGTACCTACTGCATCAGCAGTATCAGTATTCGTCATCGATTGCACGCGTACAGGTGCATCACCACCAATGGTGATGATGTTAGATTTCCAAGCAACAGTAGCTTGACGCGTTGCACGCTTAGGACTTGGTCCTAATGGAAGTGGTGGCAATGAATTATTAGAGCTCATAAGGTTCTAATCATTAGTTTAATTTTTTGAGCCACTCGATGGGATGCTCATTTGGCGCTGCATCGAAATCGTCATCAGACTCAACTTCAGTGAGCTCAATTTCAGCATTGTGCACAGCTCGTTCACGTACTCGGGTGCGATCTACAACATCCCCCGCCAATTGACCGCAGGCTGCTGCGATGTCATCACCACGAGTCTTGCGCACCGTAGCGACCATACCGGCATCCAAAAGAATGCCAGCGAAAGCATTCACACGCTGGGCTGGTGAGCGCTTAAGTCCAGACTCTGGGAACGGATTAAAGGGGATGAGATTGATCTTGCATTTAATGTTTCTAAGCAAGCGCACTAATTCTTTTGCCTGAATATCAGAATCATTCACGCCATCGAGCATGCAATATTCAAAGGTCAAAAAATCTCTTGGCGCAAATGGTAAGTAACGCTCACATGCGTCCAGCAATTCGCGTAATGGATACTTTTGATTGAGCGGCACCAATTGGTCACGCAATGCGTCATTCGGTGCATGCAATGAAACTGCCAATGCTACTGGGCAATCTTGCGCAAGACGATCAATCATCGGCACGACACCCGATGTAGAAACTGTCACACGACGACGCGATAAACCATACGCCCTGTCATCGAGCATTAAGCGCAATGCAGAAACCACATTGTCGTAATTGAGTAAGGGTTCGCCCATGCCCATCATCACCACATTTGAAATCACGCGACCGGTATGCTCCCATCCAGGCGTTGGAAACTTTTCGATTCTTCGTACAGCCTCTGGATCGTTACGTAAAAGATGTTCGGCAAACCAAAGTTGCCCGATGATTTCGCCGGAAGTGAGATTGCGTGAGAAGCCTTGGTGTCCTGTTGAACAGAATCGGCAATTCACCGCACAACCAGCCTGAGAAGAGATGCACAAGGTGCCACGGTCATCTTCAGGAATAAAAACAGACTCAACCGCATTACCAGCGCCCACGTCCAGCAACCACTTGCGGGTGCCATCAGCAGCGTGTTCGTCTTTAATTACGGGGAGAGAAAGTACTTCTGCTTTGTCTAACAATGTTGCTCTGAAGCTTTTTGCCAGATCACTCATGTCATTAATGTCAGATACACCGCGTTGATGTATCCACTGCATGAGCTGCTTTGCCCTAAAGGGCTTTTCATTCAACCCCGCGACATACGCCGCCATTTGGTCAGCGTCAAAATCTAAGAGATTTACGCGCGGGGAGGTCAATGCGCCTACTTATAAATTAATAGGTTTATCGATTAACGATTGAAAACATTCATGCCAGGGAAGAAGAAAGCAACTTCCACAGCAGCTGTTTCAGGAGCGTCAGAACCGTGAACTGCGTTTGCATCGATGCTGTCAGCAAAGTCAGCACGGATTGTGCCTTTTTCTGCTTTCTTAGGATCAGTAGCGCCCATCAAGTCACGATTTTTAGCAATAGCGCCTTCGCCTTGCAATACTTGAATCATTACAGGACCAGAGATCATGAAGCTCACCAAGTCTTTGAAGAAAGGACGATCTTTATGAACGCCGTAGAACTGCTCTGCTTCGTTTTGTGACAAGTGCGCCATTCTGGAAGCAACAATCTTCAAACCAGCAGATTCAAAACGGTCATAGATTTTGCCGATGACGTTTTTAGCGACAGCATCAGGTTTGATAATAGAAAGGGTGCGTTCAATTGCCATTCAAGACTCCAATAGTGATTTCAAAGGTATTTGCTGGGTAAGGCCAAAAGTAACCCCACTTCAGCGACCCCCGAATTATACATTGCCTGACGGTATTTACCCCTATATAAGTAGGGCTAAGCCATTGAATTTACAGGGCATAAGCCTTTAATTTGTAGGTCTTTTGGATGGGGGCTTGAAATTTAGGCGTTTTGTCTATACTTACTCTCAACAGCCCTATATGGGCTCTTGTAATAACTATGAAAAAGAAGGAGTCAATATGAGTGATCTGAACTCTTACGGCTTTGGCCAAACCGGCTCAATTAGCACTATCCAAGTACGTAACCGCGTATTACGCAATACCTATGCACTGTTAGCGCTATCCATGGTGCCTACTGTTATTGGCGCTTGGCTTGGCGTTGCCATGGGTCTAGACCTATTCTCAGGCAGCCCTTTTATTGGCTTTATGGTGTTTATGGCTGTTGCCTTTGGCTTCTTCTGGGCAATCGAAAAGAACAAGGACACTGGCGTAGGCGTTCTCCTGCTGCTGGGCTTTACCTTCTTCATGGGCATCATGATGTCCCGTTTGGTTGGCTTTACGCTCAATAGCTACAGCAATGGCGCGACCCTCATCATGTTGTCCTTCGGGGGCACAGCCGCTATCTTCGCTACTATGGCGACGATTGCCACTGTCAGCAAGAGTGACTTTGCCGGCATGGGCAAATGGTTGATGGTTGGCGTGCTTCTCTTGATTGTTGCTTCATTGGCAAACATCTGGTTACAGCTGCCTGCTTTGATGTTGACTGTAATGGTCTTGGCTATCGCAATCTTTTCCGCCTTCATCCTGGTTGACGTACAACGCGTGATCAATGGCGGCGAGACAAACTACATCATGGCTACATTGGCGATTTACTTGGATGTGTATAACGTCTTTACTAACTTGCTTGCATTGCTAGGCATTGTTGGTGGCAATAGGGATTAATTGTGCGATAAAGAACTGAAGTGTGATGTTCTCTAAAGGCGCCTGCGGGCGCCTTTTTATTTACTGCGAATCTGTCTATTCGTGTGCGGCTAAATAATTAAGCAGCTACGAACATACTTACAGCGTAAGACAGTGCCATCAAAATCAATATGAGGGCAAAACTATCCGAGGCTTTCATGACACACTCCCAAAGGTAATTGCGGGTTTGGCGCCAACACTTCTGCGCACAAGTTCAATCTACTCTTCTATAAGACGAGCGCATGTACCCAATGCACCGCAAATACACTCAATGCACAAAATTGGGGCATTTTAGGGCTGATTTTGATGAAAGCACTTCTGAATCAGAGGCTTAGAGACCTATAAGCGATCAAAAACCGCTATAGATTCTACGTGGGAAGTGTGAGGGAACATATTGATAATGCCTGCACTACTCAATCGATACCCTGCATGATGACAGAGAATCTCCACGTCTCTTGCTAGAGTTTTGGGATTGCACGACACATACACAATGCGCTCCGGCAGCAAATCACTTTGTTGCAAATGCAGCTCTGCAAGTGCTTTGCAAATTTCCATTGCACCCTCGCGTGGCGGATCCATTAACCAACGCTCAGCCTTACCCCAAGAAGAAATTGTTTCTGTTGTAACTTCGAACAAATCACTCTTCATAAAAGTGGCCTTTTTTTCCAGGCCATTATGCTGCGCATTCGCTTTTGCACGAGTCGTTAAAGTTTCTAAACCTTCAATACCTAAAACTTGTTTTACTTTTCTGGCAAGGGGTAATGTGAAATTACCGATGCCACAAAATAAATCGAGCACCCTATCTGCTGGCTTTACTTCCAATAGTCGAATCGCCCTACTTACTAAGACACGATTCATCATGTGATTGACCTGCGTAAAGTCTGCAGGCTTAAATGGCATCTCGATTTCAAATTCCGGAAGTCGGTAGCAAAGCTTGCCAGCCTCTGGGTAAAACGGTGCCACCGTCTCTATACCCTTAGGCTGGAGCCAAATCCATACCTGATGCTGATCAGCAAAAGCTCGCAGTAGCGCCTCATCATCCGTCGTTAATGGCTTGAGATTGCGAAATACTAAAGCAGTAACTGGCTTGGATTTTTTGGGATCATCAGATTGCGCATCCTCTGGTTCACCAACCGCAATCTCAATTTGCGGCATGCGGTCAACGATAGACAAACCCATAACCAATTTACGCATCTCAGGCAGCAGATCAGATACATGCTTTGGCAGAATCTCGCATGCAAGCATGTCAGCAACATAACCACTCTTACCCTCATGAAAACCAATCAGTACTGTGCCCTTTTTAATTGAGCGATTAACAGCACTTAAGCGTGCACGATGGCGGTATTCCCAAGTGGGGCCGCCCATCGGTCGCAAGATTTCGTCAGGCTTTACTTTGGCGATATGTTGCAAGTCATCTTCAAGAACTCGCTGCTTCATAGCAACTTGTGCGCGAATATCCAAATGCTGCATAGTGCAACCACCGCAGACACCAAAAGCGGCACACTTGGGCTCCGCCCTAAATACCGCGGGCTTGAGAATGTCGCGAACCTTAGCCTTGCTAAAACGAGCCTTATCGCTGGTGATGGTATATCTGACAAGCTCTGTTGGCAATGCGCCCTTAATGAAAACAACTTTGCCACTTTGACCTTGGCTTGCCTCTTCTTCATTAGGGGCTAAGCGTGCAATGCCTTGAGCATCGAGATCTAAGGCTTCAACACGAATTGGCTCAGTCACTTCAATATTGACTGGCTTATCACCTCTACGCATCTGGCGAGAAACCTTGCAGATATTCTTGCCACTGCCCACCATGAGGTTCTTTGGCTTCTTTTTCTAAATACGCTTTTACAAAGTCAATTTCTTCTTGATACTCTTCATGAGAAAAGCCGCCGCGCAATAGCTGGAAACGGCAGTACATGAGATAAGTATTGACTACATCAGTTTCACAGTAACGACGAATATCATTAATCTTGCCATCTTGGTAAGCTGGCCAAACTTGACTACCATCCATACCCATCTTGCCTGGGAAGCCGCAAAGCTTTGCCAGCCCATCCAAAGGGGCATTCGCACGACCATTAAATTTCGCCAGCAAATCCATCATGTCAAGATGACGCATGTGATAACGACTAATGTAGTTATTCCACTTAAATTCCCTACTATCTGAATCTTGGCTCTCACCCATCTCCCAGTAACGCGGAGCTTGCACGTGGTTTGCTAAAGCACGGTAGTGCAATACAGGTAAGTCAAAGCCGCTGCCGTTCCAAGAGACCAATTGCGGAGTATATTTTTCAATGAGATCAAAGAAGGCTTGAATTAAGACCTTTTCCTCATCTTGTGGGGTGCCTAAGGTGCCGACTTTAATTTGCGGCAAACCTTCTTTGGTGGTTCTACGAATGACACAAGAAATCGCTACGATCTTTTGCAAAAATAACGGGAGAAACTCGCTTCCCGTTTTTTCTGCCCGCTCAGCCATGACTTTGGCGGCCACCTCCGCATCACTCATCGAGCCCGGAAGATCCTCCAGGCGACGCAAGCCAGCTACATCCGGAATCGTTTCAATATCAAATACGAGAACAGTGGCCATGCGTACTTACTGCAACACTACTGCAAATACGGCATTGGATTTACCGGCTTACCGTTTACGCGCAGCTCAAAATGTAGCTTGGCTGCAGTGGCATCTGTATCGCCCATCTCAGCAATCTTCTGCCCTTTGCGGACGGCATCACCCTCTTTTACCAAGAGCTTGCTGTTATGAGCGTATGCAGTGAGATATGTGTTGTCATGTTTAACAATTACTAAATTGCCATAGCCACGCAAACTGTTACCTGCGTAAACTACCTTGCCATCCGATGCAGCAAGGACAGGTTCGCCGACCTTGCCGGCAATATCAATACCCTTATTTGTTTCACTAAATTCACCCGTTACCTTGCCTTTAGCTGGCCAAGATAAACGAATACCAGGTTCAGCAACCGCTTCTGCTTTTACAGGCTCTGGTGCTGTCGCTTGTGCTTGCACTGGTGCATCTGACTTTTTATCAGCAACCCGTGCAGGCTTAGTACCAGCGGGTGCCTTAATCATAATTAAATCACCCACCTCAATCACATTGGGATTGAAGCTAGGATTAGCAGCCTTATTCCATTGCACAACATCACGCGGTGCCTGGCCATGGTCTAAAGCAATGCGCGCTAAGGTATCTCCCTTTTTTACTCGATAGTAACCAGGAGGCGTTGGCTCAGTAGAGCCGCCGGTACGATCAGTAACGCTAGCAGGCTTAGTGCGAGGCACAGAACATCCTGCTACCAACAGCAAGGAGGCAGACATCAGCGCAATCAGAAAATGTTTAGATAAGGTATATGGCATTAATTTAGTTTTTGAATTGGTGAATTCATCATACATTTCATACTACCCCTGATTGTAAGGGGACAAAAAAGACCTCGTCCAGCACAGTTCTTTGATAGCGTTGGGAGCTCATTCTTTCGACCATTACAAGCTGCTGTTCTTTCTCGCTTTTGGCAACTGGGGCAACTAAACGCCCACCTATCGCTAATTGGTCCAATAAGGCGTCAGGAATACCCAATCCTGCAGCAGCCAAAATAATCCCGTCAAAAGGTGCGGCTTGAGGCAACCCTAAAATGCCATCGCCATAAATCAGGCGCAGATTGTTAATTCGAAATGGGCGTAACTTTGCTCTTGCCATGTCATGTAGTGGGCGAATACGCTCAATGGAATAAACCTCATCCGCCAACAAACTTAGTACTGCTGCTTGATAACCACAACCAGTACCAATCTCCAATACTTTGCCAAGCTTAGTCTTAGGCTTGTGTAGCAATTCGATCATGCGCGCCACTACAGACGGCTTAGAAATTGTTTGCTCGTGACCAATCGGTAAAGCGGTGTCCTCATATGCCTGTGCATGTAGTCCAGCATCCATAAATGCATGACGAGGAACAGTGGCAATAGCCTCTAAAGTTTTACCGTGTTTAATGCCGCCAGCATGCACTTTAGCTGCCAAGGCTTGCCGATAAGCGGCAAAACGTTCAGTCGGCGCCTTCAACCGCGGTCCCAACCATTTGCGCGCATTGCTGCTAAACGCGCATGGTGCGTCAAATCCAATTGCATTGGCGTAATTGAAATGCAGCCTTCAGCGATAGCATGAAAGTCAGTGCCTTCGGAGCCCTCTTTTACATCACCTGCAGCACCGATCCAATATATCTTCTCGCCACGCGGGCTATCCTGCACTACTACTGGTTGTGAATGATGACGATTTCCCAAGCGGGTAACGCGCCAGCGATACAAGTCAGCATAAGGGCGATTTGGAATATTGACGTTCAGTAATGTTGCCACCCCATCTGCGTGGTTTTTACTTAAAGCAGAAACCAACATTTGTGCCACAACATCATGCGCTGCTTTAGCGGCATCTTCAATCCGATTCCAGCCGCGATCAATTTGCGAGAATGCGATGCCTGGTACACCAAACATGACGCCCTCTACTGCAGCAGCTACCGTACCTGAGTAAAGCGTATCTTCACCCATGTTCTCGCCCTGGTTAATTCCGGAAATTACTAAATCAGGCTTCTCGTCCAAGAAACCCGTCATAGCAACGTGCACGCAATCTGTTGGCGTGCCGTTGATAAAGAAAAATCCATCCCGTTCACCGCCCGCTACGCGATGAATAGATAGCGGTCTAGAGAGCGTCAGAGAATTTGAGGCGCCGCTATGGTTTTGCTCTGGAGCAATCACTGTAATGCGGCCTAGAGGACGCACTGCATTAACCAAGGCTAGCAAGCCAGGAGCCAAATAACCATCATCATTGGATACCAAGATGTGAGGTTGACGATTGCTCATGGTTTTAAATTCTTTCTTTTGACTATGTATTTAGATATTGCTTGCTGGCGCAGTCAATGCACGACCTCTAAACCAGCCATAGATAACCGGCAGGACTAAGAGCGTCAAAATCGTCGTGGTCACCATGCCGCCCACGATTACCAAGGCTAAAGGACGCTGTGCCTCAGAGCCAATCGAATGCGATAAAGCCGCCGGCAAGAGACCCAGACCTGAAAGTGCGGCCGTCATCAAGACGGGACGTACGCGCAAGGACGCACCCTCAACCATGATGTCCTTCATCTGACCATGCTCCGTAGCAGCAGTCTTATTAATGAAGGAAATCAGAATCACGCCATCTTGAATCGCAATACCAAATAGCGACAAAAAGCCAAAGAAGGCCGAGATACTCAAGGTCTCCCCTGCTAAGTGCAGCGCAATCACGCCACCAATAGCGGCAAACGGCACGTTAATCATCACAATGAATGCATCGCGGAAGTTGCCGAACGCGCTCACAAGCAATAAGAAAATACCCAGCAAGGCCAGCGGCACAATCAGCATTAACTTCTTCTGAGCTTGCTTCATTTGATTGAACTGCCCATCCCAGCTAATGGAATAGTTTGGCGGCAAGGTAATATTTTTCTCAACCAAGAATTGCGCATCTTCTACAGCGCTACCCAAGTCACGGTTACGTACGCTAAATTTAATCGCGATATAACGCTTACCTGCCTCACGATAAATAAAGAATGGGCCATCAGTTAACTGTACTGCAGCAACCATGGATAAAGGAATCTTGGTGCCGTCAGGAGCCTCAACTAGTAAATGTCCAATATCCGCTACATCATTGCGACTACCTTCATTTAAGCGCACAGCAATACCAAAGGTTTTTTCATCTTCAAGCAAGTTCGTAACTGCAGCACCACCAATGGCATTTGCTACCACCGTCTGAATATCATTTACATTGATACCGTAACGAGAAGCTCTATCACGATCAATTTGGATATTGAGCGTTGGTTGACCTAGCTCTTTAAGGATGCCCTCATCAGCAACCCCTTTAACTTTTTTCAGCTGATCAATTACCTCATGGGCTTTCTGATCAAGCACATCCAAGTCTGTTCCGTAAATTTTGACGGAGTTCTCGCCCTTAACACCAGATAAAGCTTCGTTCACGTTATCTTGAATGTATTGCGAGAAGCTATACGTGACCCCGGGAATCTTATTCAGCTCCGTCTCTAGATGGGCAATCAAATCCTTCTTAGAGGAACCACTTGGCATCTTGTCAGGACTCTTTAGATATAGACCGTATTCTTGGTTGAAGACACCTGTTGAGTCCGTGCCGTCATCTGGGCGACCAATCTGCGCTGCAACCTTGTCAATCTCAGGTTGAGCCATAAAGGTTTCACGCAGTTGATTTGCGATCTTCACCGAGTAATCCAAGTCCACCGTATTTGGCAGGGTTACGCGCAACCAAATATTGTTTTCTTCCAAAGTTGGCAAGAACGCAGTTCCCAAACGAGTCATACTTAACAAGGTAATGCCCAACACAAAAACTGCTACAGAGAATACAGTTAATGGACGATCCATCCACCTTCTCAACAACGGTTTATAGCCACCTAAAATCTTTGTAATAAATGATGGCGGCGCATGGTGAAGGTTTTCACCGAATACCAGGGAAATCATGGCTGGCAAAAATGTCAGGCTGAGAACCATCGCAGCGATTAAGGCAAAGCCCATCGTAAATGCCATCGGTTTAAAGATGATGCCCTCAACTCCGCCCATAAAGAACAGAGGCGAATAGGCTACGATGATGATGCCAGTAGAGTAAATCATGGCGCGCTGCACTTCACTAGTCGCCATAATGATGCTTTGGTTGAGGCGTTTTCCACCCTCCTCCAAGTGACGCATGACGTTCTCCGTCAGAATCACAGCAGAGTCAACAATGACGCCAAAGTCAATCGCGCCCAAAGAAATCAAATTGGCCGGCACGCTCCACAGGTGCATCTGGATAAATGACACGCAAAGCGCCAGTGGAATAACTGCAGCCACCACGGCTGCTGCGCGAATATTGCCTAAGAAGAAGAACAATACCGCCAATACCAATGAGATACCAAAGAACAGAGTGTGCTTAACAGTACCGATCGTGATGTCCAAAAGAACTTGGCGATCATAGAATGGCTTTACTTCGATGCCTGGAGGCAAGACATGTTTGTTAATGTTTTCAACGGTACTACGAACACGCGCCAATACTTCAGTAGCATTTTCACCGCGACGCAGATAAACAATACCCTCAACTGAGTCAGGGTTGTCATTGAACTGGAACATACCTAAACGCGGGGCATTACCAATCTCAACCCGGGCAACGTCGCCAACTCGGATGGGTACTCCGTTATTAATAGTGATAACTACTTGCTTGATGTCATCAATATTTTTAAGCAAGCCAACACCGCGCACTACAAATTGTTGCTCCCCACTAGGCAATAAGCCCCCGCCAGTATTGCTATTAGCATTTGTTAAGGCCAAGATTAGTTGATTAACTGAGACACCTTTAGCCTGCAGACTCTCAGGACTCACAATCACTTGATATTGGCGGACCTTACCGCCAAACGAAGATACGTCCGCTACACCCGGGGTTTGCTTGAGCTCTTTGTAGATCTCATAGTTCTGCAAAGTCTTTAACAAAGTTGAAGTTGCGTAGTCTGAGCGCACTTCATAGCGCATGATCTCGCCTGTTGCATCTGAATCTGGACTAATGCTCGACGTTACACCCGGAGGGAACGCAACGTTCGCTAAGTTACTAACAAATATTTGACGCGCCTTAAATGGATCGGCGGTGTCATTGAATTTGAGCGTTACAACAGATAAACCAAATAAGGAAACTGAGCGGAATGCCTGCAAGCCTGGGATGCCTGCCAATGCATTTTCAACAGGGATTGTTACCTGCTGCTCAACCTCGGTCGTACTTCTTCCTGGCCATTGGGAAATAGCTTGAATGGTTAATGGTGCAACGCCTGGATACGGCTGGATCGGTAATTTGCTCAAACTGAGCATACCTAGACCAAGCAATACGATGGAAGCGAAAATAACTAATACACGCTTCTCGATTACTCCTCGAATAAAGGAGGTGAAGACGCTCACTTAGTCCTCCTGCTTAGCAAAGCGGTCATTCAACAAGACGGCGCCCTCAGCCAAAATTTGCCAACCCGGCTCTACGCCCTCGGTGATAGCAAAGCTCTTGCTGTTTAGGTCGTAACCTTTTACAGGCACACGACGGAATGTCTCCGGGCCAACTTTAATAATGGCAAAGCGATTCTCTCGAATTCGCACAATGGCTGATTGCGGAACGACTACCGCGTCCGCCGTTCCAGTAGTCAATAAGCCAGATGCGTACATATCGGGACGCAAAAGATCATCGGTGTTTTCGACATCAGCACGAATCAATAAAGCGCGTGTTTGTGGATCGATGGTTGGCGCAATGTAATTGGCGTATGCAATAAATTCTTTGTCGGGATAAGCCTCAAGACGCAAGATCATTTTTTGACCTTGCTTAATCAAGCGAAAATCCTGCTCAAAAACATTACCTAAAAACCATAAATGCTTAGGATCGGCAAGAGTAGCGATCACATCGCCAGAATTGACAACGCTACCTGGTTCTACGCCGCGTTTAACAACAACACCATTTAATGGCGAACGCATAACCAAATTACTGCTTGTCTTACCGGTAGTCTCAATGTTCTTAATATCACCTTCACCTGCACCAAGATTTCTCATACGGTTAGCGGCGGCCTGCTGCGTGATACGCGCATCACCCAACAAGTCGCTCATCGTTTTATTTGCCTCAAGAACCTTGGCCGTCTTAGAAGAAAGTAAGTACTCTTGTTGAGCGGACAAAAACTCTGGGCTATACATCTCAACGATGGGCGATCCAACTTCCACTTGAGCACCATCGAAAGCATAGATGCGTTCTACCCGACCTGGGGCACGAGCTGAAAGCACTTTAGATTTTTCAGCATTAAATGCCAAACGTCCAGGCACCTTTAAATTAACAGGAACCTGAACTTTTTCAGCGGTCTGAAATACATATATTTCCGGATTAAGCGTTACACCGGGAAGCTTTAACTCCAATATGCCACTACTCTCTACCTTAAGGGCTTTATCCGAGGCTTCTACCTTTACAGATCGGTTGACGTTAGTAACCCGTCCCACCACGATTCCCAAGGAAAGAATAGCGAAGGCAAAAGCTGCTAGACGCACACGATGACGATTTTGCGGCGTGAGATTCCAATACAAACCAGCCAAGCCTGCAGCAGCGACTTTTGCATGATGGGCGCCATGATGTGCGCCCTTATGCAGAATCGGCTTTGCCTTTTCAGATAATTGTTTTAGAAACGAAAGAATTTTGTCTTTCAAAACTGCTCCTTAAAAAGGTTCTTTGCCAGCAGAAACCATCAGTACTGCTTGCGCCTGCAAGAGATTGCTCTCGGCCTGAGCCAGGGCAACTTCTAAATTACGCAATTGTGTTTGCGCAGTCAATAAATCATTAAATCCCTGGCCATTATTAGAGTACTGAGTCAGACCAACTTTGTATGCCGCATCAGCCTGAGGCACTTGGCGCTCTTTCAGAAACTGAGTTTGATTCTTGGCTTGCTCGTATGCCGCATAGGCAGTATTTACCGCCAATACAATTTGCTGACGATTCGAAATATTCCCAGCTTCAGCTGCAGCTTGATTACGCTGCGCCTGCTCCACTCCGTACTTTTCCTTAGTAAAGAAGTACAGCGGAATAATTAGATCGAGTTCGAATTGATAAAACATGGCGCCATTGTTTGCGGAGAACGGACCACGTGGTGTGTAGGACGAACCGATCACCTGAAAATCAGGCAAGTAAGCTTTCTTGGCAAGTGCTACCCCTTTACGCGCAGCATCCAATTGCAATGCCGAGCTCTTTAGGGATGGGTGGCTGCTTTCTGCGTAGTCTTCAAGCTCAATCAAAGTTGGAACACTACTGATCGCCCGACGCACATCACCGCGCAAGATTAATTTTTCGCGTGAGTGACGACCTACCAGAGTATTGATATTGTTTAAGCCGACCTGTAATTGACGCTCCACATTAAATTGATCTGCCTGCGCAGCGCTTTGTGCCACTTGGGCATTGAGATACTCGACATAAGCAGCAGCATTGTTCGCATAACGCGCTTTGGCTACATTCTTAATCATCTCCAAGCGCATAACCGACTCTTTAAGCACTTGTAACTGCTTCTGCGAAGCCAAGGCGTTGTAGTACAACGTGGAGAGTTGGGCGCCTAGTTGTAAATAGGTTGACTCAGAGGTCGCAAGCAAGGCCTCAGCATTCGTATCAGCAATGTCAGCCGCAAGACTCTTCTTGCCAGGGAACTGAAAAGGTTGTGCTACAGATATGGAGTTGTTGCTACTAATACCGCCGCCGCCAGGATTGTTGGGAGAAGGAGCATTCGCGCCACCCAATGCAAAAGGAGAATTCACGGGCATACCTGACCATACCAATCCAACCTGTGGATTAGCGGGTGCATTAATTTGAGGAACAGTTGCCTTTGCAGACAAATAGGATTCACGCAATGAAGATAACTGCGGATTATTAATCTTGAGTTCATTCCAAAGCTGACGCAAATCCATCTCAGTCGGCCCCGATGAAATGGGCTTGGTATAAATCTTTGGAGTATTCGCTTTTGTTACAGGAGCAAATAACTCACCCGCTTTAGATTTTGGATCCTGCGCACTAAGCTGAGAACCAATTGATGGTGGCGCTGCTAAAGAAGTGTCGCCAGACTGAACTGTGACACTTCCAGGTGTATTGTCAGAAGCAGATTGAGCGGATACCGAGACAGAAAAGACAGAGGCGCAAACAACAAAGGCGGCCATAGCAAATGGAGTCACACTTTTGAGCGGATGAACAACGCTAGTTTTGTTTTTGCCGAGAATCAACAAATGTGGCTGCCTCTAAATCAATAAAATGCTTTTTTTCTAGCCCCTAATGCGGATTTAGATCATATCTGCACCCGTTTTAGGGGGTTTTATGGATTATAGGGGACAAAAGTCAAAAGTCGAATAATTAGAAATCCCTATCTCATTGATTCTAAAGATAATAATTATCAACAAAGTCGGCAAAACCGTTAAAACTCAGCATGCATCCTAAAAGACAGGATATTTACAGGGCCGCGAGCGGCGTTATAGGCCGGATTATTGACGTGCTGGAAATTCAATCCAGCTAAAACATTCTTAATTACGGTGGCGTTGTAATAGACCTCACCGATTCGCTCCGGACGATAAGAAATTGACTGGCCAGGTCCTGCATAGTCGCCAATAAAGTAAGACACTCCGCCCGACTGCAAATAATTTCTTCTGTAACTAGACAAGCCATTTTGCATCATGGAGATTCCAATTGAATCTTTAGGACGACTCCAACTTGTACCATTCATACCCAAGCCGACTGACAAGGAGTTATCTGCCTCAGTAAAAGACATCGTTTCTGTATGACCATCTGAGGTAAAGGCACGACCATAAATGCCAAGATCTTTCGTTAGAGCTTGCTCGCCGTTTATACCAATACCAGTTTTATATTGGTAATTATTTCGTACATTATTGATTGCTTGAGTGCCTTGCGCATTATTCGCAATAACATAATTGGTCGCATCTTGAAAACGAGCCAACATCATTCTGTTGCGATATGCGAGGACACTGACCTTACCAGGCAAGTCTCCAATTTGATGTTGACGCTCAACCTCGAATTGATCGCCATAGGTATTAAAGATTTGCCAATTGAGATCTCGGCCGTTAGGGTTCTTTGGAGCAAGCATACGAGAGGCTCTTAAAACCCAATTACTCAGGTACCATTCCCCCGCCAAGCCAGTACTATAGCCGCGTGCGTCGGCAGCATAGTCATAAGCCAAATAGGTCATATTGCCCCAGTTCATAAACTGAACGCGGGGATCTTTTGCGTAACGACTATCGTCAAAAATATCCAATGTAGAGAACTGTCCAGCCGTCACAACAACACGATTGCTACTAACGGTTTGCGTAATTTGATTGGCTTCGTTTTCAAGAAGGACCTTGTCGCCCTCCTGATTGATAGTCTGACGTAAAAATGCACGTGCTGAATAAAACTTCGCTTGTGCGCCATTTGCTTTAGTTGCTTCACCGTTCGTAAAACCACCAAGTCCAGTTAAACCAGAAAATGGGACGCCAGAAATTACCTCGGGATTGAAGTACACATCCGTATTTGGCGCTACACGCGCACCAAAGAATAAAGTTCCTGACCAGGTATAGCTCATCGACTTTTGCGCAGACATACTATTCACACCTGAATAGCTAGAGGTGAAATTGTTGTAACGCTGATTAATATATGTTGATTGACCGTGAATATTTACAGGCAAACCAAAGAGTTCGCCCTCGGTCGATAGACCATCAATAGGCGCAGCAAAACTTGCAATTTGGTCCGAGCCTGATCCCGCCTTCTGCGCGAACGCAGTTGCGCCAAAAAAGGTGCAAATCATGCTCAACAGGAGAAGTAGATAAATCTTGCGGGTCATTCACAATTTCTAATTGGGATGCCAGTGCTATGCATTAGCAACATGCCGACGGGGAAAACTAGGCAAACACAGCTTGAGATTGAAGCCCAAGGGTGACGCAGGCCAAATTATCCCCAAAAAGAGGCAATTTACCTAGTCTTTATGTCGTGGCAATGACAGATTGGTGGCAAATGGGCGACAAAACCCAAAATGCCAGGTGTAGAGGCCTGGTTAATTCTTGGGCTTAGCAGTCCAGCGATAGATTACTTCGAGTGTCTGACCATTATTGACTGGCTTAGAGCTTGAGAGAGCCATGCCGCCATCTACATCTCTCCAGTCGGTATTTTTATCCAACAGTTGGGCTAATTTAGTTGCATCATCCAAAACCTTAGAACTCTCTGAGCTAGCATTGACATCTTTACCGCTTTTATCTAAGAACACTTCTCTATCCGAAGCTACTAGATTTTGAGAGTCCGTAATGCCGCTTTTCTGTTGCAAGCTTGCATGCTCAAGATTAATCGAGATGATGCTGGCTGAAAGAGTACCTGTGAGTGTTTTCTTGTCGATGAAGTTTTTGAGTTGCACCTTAGAAATCTTCTCGGATCGTTTTTGAGCGCTCTCCGTTGCTGATGGATCTGTACCAAATATCGGCGTGTAAACAATAGACTCAACACTCGTTAATTTGCCATCGAGCGTATAAGCCAGGCGAATGCCATCACGATCAAAGTTTGACACTGCTACCCTTTGCGCATTCACACCCAAATTGGCCGTTGGGTTTGAGCTGCAAGCCAATAAACCAAATTGAGCGGCGACAAGCAAAGCAAGGGTAGATTTTTTCATAATGAACCTAAGGTAAGTTTTAAAACAAAGAAGAATGGGATTAACGGCGATCCATCAAGGCTCTTGCCAATGTGCCAGCATCCACATACTCGAGCTCGCCACCAACTGGAATACCTCTGGCAATACGTGTGACCTTAATGCCCTTGGCTTTGAGAACTTCGCCAATGTAATGGGCTGTAGCCTCACCTTCACTAGTGAAATTCGTTGCCAACACCACTTCCCGAATGGGAACACCAGTATCAGGAGTCTCAATACGATTGAGAAGGCGATCAAAGCCAATTTCATTAGGACCCATGCCGTCGAGTGGTGAGAGGCGCCCCATCAATACAAAGTAATTACCTTTAAAGCTTAGGGTCTGCTCCACCATCACTTGATCGGCAGGTGTTTCCACAATGCACAGGAGTGATGGATCACGGCGATCGTCAGAGCAAGTGCTACAGATCTGCGTTTCTGAAAATGTATTACAACGAGAACAGTGCCCTACTGTTTCAACTGCTTCGCCCAATGATTGAGCGAGTACTGCTGCGCCATTGCGATCATGCTGCAAAAGATAGAACGCCATGCGCTGCGCAGACTTAGGACCCACTCCAGGAAGTACGCGTAATGCCTCGATCAATCGACCGAGTGCATCTTGAGGTGCTTCTATACGCGCCATTAAGAATTCAACTATTGGTTAAGTTAGAACGGCAACTTGAAGCCAGGAGGCATTGGCATGCCAGCAGTTGCACCAGACATCATTTGTGCGCTAGCAGCTTCTACTTGCTTAAATGCTTCTGTATAAGCGGTCACGATGAGGTCTTCCAACATTTCACGATCGTCCATTGCACCTGGATCAATCTGTACACGCTTGAGTTCGTATTTACCAGAGATAGTTACTTTCACTAAGCCCCCAGCCGCTTGGCCAGTTACTTCCAACGCGGCCAGTTCAGCTTGCGCAGTTTTCATCTTCTCTTGCATCTGCTGAGCCTGTTTCATGAGGCCAGCAAGTCCACCTTTCATCATCGCTTTATTTCCTTAGTGCTTATATATTGATATTTAAATTAAAGAGGCTGCATTAAAGGGGTTTTACAGAGCCACCAACTACTTTGGCACCAAACTCTTTTTCTAATTGCTGAATAAAAGGATCGGCTGCGATCATTTGCTCAGCATTCATTCTTTTTTCTTGATGAATCTGGGCATCAACCTTAGCAACGGTCTTACCTTCGACCTCACCTTTTTCAATCACGATCTTTACTGGCTTACCAAAGTGTGCAGTAAGCGCATCGGCAAGACGAGCAACGGATGCTTCAGATGCTAACTGCGGCATCGGCGTCACAATTGTTGCGCGTACGCCTGCAGCTGAATCATTCCAATCTTGTAGCTCCGTCTGAAACGCTAACTGCTGAACCAAACCTTTTACTGGCAACTGACGCATCAAGGCGTGCCAATCAGGGCGATCAGCTGAACTTGCTACGGCAGCTGGCGCTGATGGTGCTTGAGCAGCCGCTGCTGGAGTGGATGCTCTTGCAGCTGGTGCTGCGGATTTAGCTGCGGGTGCTGTTGACGTTACTGCTGGGCGAGCAGTATTTACTGGCGGGGCCGAGGGTGCTGGAGATGAACTGCCTCCTCCACTACTACCCGGGCGAAATGCCAGCATACGCAAGAGCGTCATCGCAAAACCGGTTTGCTCATCCGGCGCAAGCGATAGATCTGGACGACTAGTAATCGTAATTTGATAGAAGAGTTGCACTTCTTCTTTTGTGAGTTGACCAGCTAAGCGACGAATCTCGCCAGCTTCTGGCCAATCATCTAATACAGATTCTGGAACAACTTGCGCCGCTGCAATTTTTTGCAACAGACTTGAGAGATCTTGCAATGCCAATGAAAAAGACATGCTGCGTTCTCCCATTTCATTGGCGACTGAGAGAAGGCTTGCGCCATCTTTAGCAATTAAGCAATCGAGAATGCGAATCAGATAAGCATCATCTAATGTGCCAAGCATGCCACGTACAGACTCTTCAGTCACCCTGCCGGCAGCATAAGCAATCGCTTGATCGGTGAGTGACAAGGCATCACGCATAGAGCCTTGCGCAGCTTTAGCCAGAACCCGTAGCGCGTTGACTTCGTATTCCACTTTTTCGGATGCAAGTACTTTTTCCAAATGCTCAACGATGAGTGGCACTGGCATTTGCTTGAGATTGAACTGCAAGCAACGAGAAAGAATAGTTACTGGGATCTTTTGTGGATCGGTAGTAGCTAGAATAAATTTGACGTGCTCTGGAGGTTCTTCCAAAGTTTTGAGCATGGCATTAAAAGCATGATTGGTGAGCATGTGCACCTCGTCAATCATGTAGACCTTGTAACGTCCATTACTTGGCGCGTATGCAGCTTTTTCTAAAAGAGCGGCAATATCGTCAACACCACGATTACTTGCAGCATCCATCTCGATATAGTCAACAAAGCGACCGGCATCAATTTCCAGACAAGCCGGACATTTGCCGCAAGGCTCTGAAGTCATCTTGCCAGAACCATCCGATCCTGTGCAATTGAGGGCTTTGGCCATAATCCGGGCAATAGTCGTCTTACCTACCCCACGGGTGCCAGTAAAGAGCCATGCGTGATGCAAACGCCCCTGATCCAAGGCATGAGTTAAGGCCTTAACCACATGGTCTTGGCCGACTAATTCAGAGAAGGTTTTAGGGCGCCACGAACGGGCTAATGCCAATGCTGTCATGTCTTACATTCTAACAAGCTAAAATGGAATTGGATGGGCCTCCCCGCATGGTGGGTTGGATAACCTGGTCAGGTCGGGAACGAAGCAGCCAAACCCAATTTCTGCCAGTGCCGGGGGTTTGGCTCATCCACCCTTCCCCAGCGATTTAGAAGATCTTCAAAATCTTAAAAACCCCCCAAATCATCCAAATAATCAGCAAAACTAGGACGGTTCGTGCATCTAGCGAGATCCTAAATAATTGCAACTGTTTATGGGAACACTCAATAGATACTCGCAAGGCAAGCTCTCCTCTGTATAGAAGGAGTGAGCGTAGAACCTTAAGAGCTTAACGAATAGGCGTAGTAGCTGATTTAGACGTAAGAATGAGGAGTTTTAATATTCCGCATTAGTTACTTTTATTTTTCAATGCCTCTTCCAGCTGACCAATCCTATTTTGCATTGCCGCCATCTTCGCGTTAAGTGCGCCAACATTTAAAAAAGTTTCTTCCGCTACCGGCGCTTTAAGGTTGTTCCCCCAACCAAGCCAAGCCGAGTCATAAACCTTAACCTTCTTAAAACCCAAGGTCTTTAATACCACTGCGGTTTCAGCGGCACGGACACCGCTTTGACAATACACCACCGTCTCCTTATTGGGGTCCAGATTGGCATACAGTTTTTTTAGATCCGTTTGATTTTTAAGGGACATGCCAGAGTTATCGGCAACCTGCTTTTTACCCAACTTAATTGCCGTAGCTGGGTCTTGCCAATTATCTTCAAAAGGAATGTTGATGGAATTTGGAATATGTCCGCCCCGGATGGCTCGGATGTCTTTCCCAGAGAATTCATCTGGAGTTCTCGCATCAATGATTTGCGCAGATTTTGATTGGGCAATTTTGAGCATTTCCTCATTGCTCACAACCAACTGTGGTTGAGCTACTAGCACTACAGATACTGGCGACAGGGTTTGACGCTCCTTTTGAATCGGTAGACCTGCTTGCTTCCAACCATCAATACCATCGTGATAAATCTGTGCATTTTTTCCACCAAAGTAATTAATGGTGTACAGACCAAAGTAAGCGTATGGATTACCCCGTGCGCCATAGACAACAATATCTTGATTTACATCTAAACCCGCGGCGTTAAAAATCTTCTGGATTTGCTCCGTAGGAATGTAATCTTCCTTATTTGGATCACGCAGTACGCTACCGACTTCGCCTATATTAATTGCCCCTGGGATATGGCCATCTAAATAGCTTTTTTCATCGCGCACATCCCAAATAATCGCACCACGAGAAATTGCTTGCTGAATCTGATCCGTTTGAATAATGGCTGTTTTTTGTTGAGCCAATGCGACAGAAAAGATAGACGCCAACACGATAGCCAATAATGATTTCACTATATTTCCTTGGGTTTAATATGGGTGAATAGATAATAACCATAGACTAAATCAATTCAAGGCACAATGGGATCATCCAGTGCCAACCAACTTCTTTATGCCCCAAGCCATTATTTTCGATGTAGAAGCAACCGACAAGAACGATGCGGTCATCATTGAGGCGGCATCACTTGATGTCACCTCTCTCAATCCATTTGAAGTCGGCAATCCTTGGGTGCAGCGATACAACCCAGGTAAGCCGATTAGCTTAGGCGCTCTAGCCACCCATCACATCATGGATGAAGAGTTGGTGAACTGCCCAGCCAGCAGCTCTTTTAGATTGCCGGCTGGCACCAAATATTTAATTGGCCACAACATTGATTTTGACTGGGTAGCAATTGGCAGTCCTGATGTCAAACGAATATGCACTTTGGCGCTGGCACGCAGTCTTTGGCCTAATTTAGATAGCCATACTCAAAGCGCCCTACTGTATTACTTTGAACGCGACACCGCTAGAGATCAACTACGCAATGCGCATAGCGCCTTAGCAGATGTGTGGATTTGCTCAAAGATTGTTGGGCAAATTATCGATAAGCTACATCCCGTCTCATTGGATGATCTATGGGAAATGTCCGAGAAGGCCAGAATTCCGAAGACTATGCCTTATGGCAAACACAAGGGTGAATTGATTAGTCAGGTACCGAGCGACTATAAACAATGGTTGCTGCGCCAGGACAATGTTTCTGGATACTTACGCAAAGCTTTAGAAGCCAAGTAGCCTTAATTCTCTCGCTTGGGTTGGCCTAACCCTTGGCAGTTTTTTCCATTAAAACTCCCCTACAAGCTTTTCAGTAATTTCTGATGTAATATATGTATCAATATTGGTACGCTATATGAATGAAGAAGCCAATACTAGATGTGTACTTTTTTAAGACTGAAGCTGGCAATGAGCCTGTTAGGCAATGGCTTCAACTACTAAGCCCCAAGGACAAAAAAGTGATGGGTAAAGACATAAAAACTATTCAGTTTGGCTGGCCGCTTGGCATGCCCCTTGCGAGACATATTGATAGCGAGCTTTGGGAAGTGCGCAGCAGACTAAGCAACGGAATTGCCAGAATTCTATTTCTACTTGATGGCAACTCCATGGTGCTAATACATGGATTCATCAAGAAACAACAAAAGACACCAAAGCCTGATTTAGATTTAGCAAGAACTAGAGTAAAGCAGCTAAGGAGAGGATTATGAAGAAGAAACATATTGGCAGCAATTTTGATCAGTTCTTAAAAGACGAATCACTACTTGAGCACTCTACTGCCGTAGCAGTAAAACGTGTCATTGCCTGGCAAATTGAGCGTGAAATGGTGAAACAACAAATCACGAAAACTTCTATGGCAAAGAAAATGCATACCAGTCGTGCCGCCTTAAATCGCCTTCTTGATGAAACTGATACCAGCCTTACCTTAATTACGCTTGCCAGTGCAGCAACTGCCCTGGGAAAGAGAATTAAGCTTGAACTAAAGGCCGCCTAAAAAAGCAAGGGAATAAGGAATCCGTGATTTCCTTATTCCCCTTCCAGGCCTGCCGCTTTTTCTTTACTGATACTTGCGACCAAACACTTGCTGATTAGTGCTTTCATTGCGCTTGGTATTTTTTAATACTGCGCAGTAAGACAGGATCATGATCACTGCCAAAGAAATGCCGTTGAAGTTATTCATCAAATTGGTTATTGCGTCCATTTACTTCTCCTTTATGCGTTGTTACGTGTTATTTACTTACTGATGTTTTCTGCTTAATTTCTTTATCTCGCCACCGGCAATTCATCCCAGCGAGTTGTATAGTTCGGCGACCGATTGTTTGATCGCATCTGCCACTCTTGCTTGGTGCTGTTAGTGCCGGCAGCAGCTGATCTGATCACTGCATTACCAAAACGCGTATTAATCTGATCCACTGTCTTCATCAGGTGCGCAGACTTACCCCTTGTCTCAATATCCTCAAATAAGGATTGCTGTGCAGTAGGTTTATCGCCAATCAAATTCAGAATGACGCCGGCCTTCTTGTAACGAAAGCTCGCTTGGTAGATCTGCTTAAGGCCTGCCAAGGCTGCATTGGTTAACGTCAAAGTGTTATCTGTTGGGTCTGCCAACGGAATCGTGACGCTTTGATGATGCTGCGGCTCGTTTTGCTTAAACGGATTAGTCTGAATAAACACCGTAAGCGCGCCCGTGGTGCTGTTTTGAGCTCTGAGTTTTTCTGCTGCACGCGCTACGTGAGTAGCAACTGATTGAGCAGGCTCAGTCTGGCTAGTCACTGGCTTGCCAAAGCTGCGTGAGGCAATGATTTGTTGCTTGGCGGGCGCCACCTCCTCTAGTTGTAAGCAAGAGGTGCCATGCAATTCATAACAGAGGCGCTCCATGACCACTCCAAATTGCTGACGCATGGCCTGCGGAGAAGTTTGCAAAAGATCGAATACGCTGTGAATGTTTTGGGCTTTGAGTTTTTTAGCGATTTGCTTACCAATACCCCATACCTCGCCCACTTCAGTCTCGCTCATCCACTGATAGAGCTCTTCTTCTGGCATTGCATTCACATCACACACACCGGCAAACTGCTTGTGCTTTTTAGCCAAGTGATTGGCAAGCTTTGCCAAAGTCTTGCTAGCACCAATGCCTACACAGACTGGTAAGCCGGTGGTGTCTTTCACGTCTTGCTTAATCTTTTGACCTAGCTCAATGGTGTCTTGATATTGCTTGAGGACAGTCTCGATTTGCAAAAAGCTCTCATCAATACTGTAGACCTCTAGATTCGGAGTAAAAGTTCTGAGCACTTGCACCACCCTGCTGCTCATATCCCCATATAGCGTGTAGTTGGATGACTGAGCTTGGATGCCATGCTTCTTAGCCAACTCCTGCATCTGAAACCAAGGGGTGCCCATCTTCACACCAAGTGCTTTGACTTCGGCGCTACGGGCTACGGCGCAGCCATCATTATTCGAGAGCACTACCATCGGCACGTCTTCTAGTTTTGGCTGAAATACACGCTCACAAGAAACATAAAAGTTATTGACATCAACAAGTGCGAAGAGTGGATTTGAGGTGCTATGTGCATTCATATCATTTACCCTCTTTGTTATATCTAGTGCTAGCGTTGCTGTACTTACGCACTACCCCAACGACCACGCCCCAGATTTGCAGCTCACTGCCTTCGTTAAAGGTGATGGGTTGATAACTAGGATTTTCTGGTTGCAGCTCAATACGACCACGCAATTGATAGAGGCGCTTAATGGTGTACTCGCCGTCTACTACTGCAACAACAATATCTTTGTGTTTTGGCTTAAGGGCTTTATCAACAACAACCTTGTCGCCATCGCAAATGCCCGCACCCAACATGGAGTCGCCCTTCACAGTGAACATGAAAGTGGCTGGCTTGTTTTGCACGAGGTAATGGTTCAGGTCTAAGCCGTCCTCTGCGTAATCTGCCGCTGGACTAGGGAATCCAGCTGAAATCCGGTGACTTAGAAGCTTGAGCTCATAGGCGGCAAAATGCCCTGCCAAGGCTTGTGGTGCCTGGGTAAGGGTTACTTTTGCGGAGTTCATTACTTGCGTCATAGTCATTAATATACTGTATGTTTATACAGTATATGTAAAAACTGCAAAAATGAAGCTCTTTTTGTTGTTTTAGGGCTATTTGCTCAAAATTTAGGCAACAAAAAACCACCCGTAGGTGGCTTTTCAGGGCTGTTTTGCTCTTAGCAAAATGCAAAGGCCAGGATCGCTGGGTCGTCGACAAAAGCATTTGAAAGATAAATACTGGCGCGATACAGCCAAGGCTGAGCAATGTCGACAAGCTTATTAAAGTGATCCATAAGCCTCTAGTTTAACCGCCCAAGTAATCTGTCTTCCCGATCTCTACCCCGTTGTGACGCAGGATGTCATAAGCCGTAGTCACATGGAAATAGAAATTAGGAATGATCCAAGTCAGCAAATACTGCTCACCGACAAACTCGAAGTTCCACTCTCCAATCGAAAACTTAATTTCTTTTGCCTCAGTGCCATCCACTTGACCTGGCTTAAGACTATTGGCAAAAGCAATAGTTTTAGCAATACGTTCTTGCAATTGCGCGAAAGTAGTTTCGTTATCTTCAAATTTGGGTATCTCAACGCCAGCCAAACGCGCCATGCCATTTTTGACTTGATCACAAGCAATTTGGATTTGTTTGGGTAGCGGAAACATATCTGGAGCAAGGCGCCCCTCCACCAATGCTGCGTCATCCATACCCTTAGCGCGCGCAAACTCTTCTCCTTTTTTAAGAATATTGGAGAGATTGGTGAGCATCTTCGTAAATTGCGGAATAGATGCCTGGTACATTGAAATTGCCATGGGAGTTCCTAAAGAGTGAAGCGATAAGTAAGGCGGAGCTACTAAACCGATTGATTCAGTTTAATGGATCTCTTGAATCTTGCCTTGCGCAGAAATCAAGTAAGCCTTGTTTGGTTTGTCTTTTCTGATTCGGGCAAGTTCAGTCTGATAGCCCTGTAACTGATTGCGATACTTCTCATACTTCTCGCTACCCACCTCTGGAATCGTGAGTTTGTAATCGATGATGGCCAAATGATCATCAAACTCCACCAAGCGATCCATGCGATAGCTCTTGCCATCTTCACTCGCAATGTCCAGCTCATTCCAAGCTTGCAGCCATTCACCCGATGTCAGATAGCGTTTGAGCTCTGGTGTCTCTAACACTGCCTTAATACGAGCAATCAAAGTATTTGCATGCTCTTGATCGACACCCAGCCAGTTCATGAGCTCTTGCTCGCTTGGTATAGGTGGCCTTATTTGATTACTAGAGTCTGAAGTCAAGAACTCAAGCAACTTATGAAAGTTCGTGCCCTCTTCCAGAATTTCTGGGTCAGGCGCTTCTTCAGTCTGCATGACTTGCGCTATGGCTCCACCCTCAATATCAAGCAGCTTCTGTTGATGACTGAGTTTTGCCGGTTCCCAGGAGATGCGAAAGTCTTCAATACTAAAAGCATCGGAGGCGCTTTCTTTTGAAGGGCTTGATGGCTTAGCACTATCAATTTGGCTTTCTAGTGCGAGCTCAATAGTGGGAAGCTTTCCAAACTGAACTCTTGCGTACCAGGATTTTGAATCTAACCCCGTTGGATTATTGCTCGTAGGCTCTTTTGCTACACCACTAATCCACAGCCCTTGTTTAGCGCGAGTCATCGCAACATACAGCAAGTTCCAATTTTCATTTTGACTAATCACCTCTTCATCTTCTCGAATTTTGCTACGCGGAGAAGTGAGGCTGGCCTTGGTATACATCGATAAATGCGATGGACTTCTATCATTAGGTGACCACTCCAACAAAACACCAGAATGATCGGCAGCGCCAACTGTATGATTAGCATCCAAAATAATCACAAAAGGCGACTCTAGGCCTTTAGCGCCATGGATTGTCATGATGCGTACGCGCCGATGCTTGTCGTCTTCCGACATCTCGCTGTCTACATCCACTTCCGCAAGCTCTACCCCAGACTCCGCCTCTGCATCGCCTTCATCCGGTGTTTCATCGTCATCGCCTCGACGCATTACATTGATTTCATCGATAAAGCGACTCAAGCTCGGATAACGACCGCCATCTTGATTTAAAGACAGTTCTAAGAAAGCATCTAGGTTCGCAATGATCTGTGCGCGAGCCAAAGGCTGGGCACTCATTGCATACTGAAAACGTAAGTTACTTTCTTGATAAATTTGATCTAACAGGTCATGTACCGGTAAACGCTCAGCCAATCTGCGCCAATGTTCCAAAAAGCGAGCAGCCTTTTGAACTGCAGCATCTTGACTATCTTGCACAACATCCCACCAAGAGCGGTACTGCTGGTGATGAGCTTTGGCAATACTAAGGCTTTGCATTTGCCGATCAGTAAAACCAAACATAGGACTTCTTAATACCTGCGCTAAAGGTAAGTCATGGCGCGGTGATAGCAATACAGTGAGTAATGCAATCAAGTCATCTATCTCTAGAGTGTTGAGTAGCCCGCCAAGCCTAGAGCTGTCATAGGCCAAATCGGCCTCACGCAAAGCCCTCTCAATTTGCGGCAAATATTTACGACGTTTCACCAGCAACAAGAAATCACTTTCTCTAGCTGCTCGCCAAACCATGCGTCCATCTTGCTCATCCATCACTTGACGTGTTGCCATCACCTCACGAATCAAGCGGCTAACTTCCTGACCCTCTAAATAGCGCTGAGTAACCGAAACTGTTTGATTGACATCAGTAATAGGGGCATCGAAAGCATTGCCTACTCGTGGCTCTGGCTCTTCTTTGATATAAGGAATGAGCGGCAATAGCGCAGCCTCACCCTCTTTTGCATAAACCCCCTTTGGCAAACCATCTGGCAAGGGCTTCCACAAAGTGTCCTGCTCATTAAACTCATAAGTAGGCGGCAATTGCGAGCAGTCAAAAGTGGCATTCACTGCTGCGTTAATGCAGGGCGCATTGCGACGCGTTGTATCTTGGTCCAGCGCTACCGCACCCATTTCAGACTTTAGAAATTCTTTAGCACTTGCAAATAAGCGTGGGTCTGCCCTACGGAAACGATAAATGGATTGCTTCGGATCTCCCACAATAAAGACGCTGGGCTTACTTTTATCTTCGCCGTACCCCTCAAACCAGGAGCGCAAAATTTGCCACTGCAATGGGTTTGTATCCTGAAACTCATCGATCAAGATATGTTTATACCTAGCATCTAAGCGAGCTTGCAAATACGCTGCATTAGCCGAGTCAGCCATCAACTTACTTACGCCGATTTCTAAATCATCAAAATCCCGCACGCGCATTGCTTCTTTAGTTGCAGCGGCATGATCCATCATGCGCTCACTCATAGCAAACCAAGCTTGATTTAATTCATAAACTTCTTTTTCGGCTTGCCAATCCAAGAAATCAACAAAGGCTTGTGCCCAAGCTTGCTTATAGGCAATGTGATCTGACTCGAGATCGCTCAAGCCTTCATTTTTGAGATAAGTCTTTACTGCGCCAAGAGCCTTATTGTTATTAGAGCGAGACTGGCCATCAGCATTTAAAAAAACGAGCTGCAGTGTGTCGGCAATTTCCATGACATCGCCGCCACGCTGCATACACTCCAAAGCAGACACCAAACGTGGTGTGAACTCACTTTCTTGCGTGCTGCTATGTGCAAAACAACGTACCAGAAACTCAAGATCCGCTCTCGCCTTAGGCGCATTCCATATGTGCAGCAAAGGATTTTCTAAATTGAGTCTAGGTAAAAATTGCTTGAGGTGCTCAATGGGAGTGATTCCCTTGGCTTTGCAAGCTTGCGCAAAAAAAGTCCAGGCGCCACGCTGCTTCATTAAGCCGTAGCTACCCATTAAGAATTTTTCGGTATTGCTTGCGCCTAATTGTTTTAAAAGAACGTCGTAGTGAGCCTTGAGATCTGCAGGAAGATTGCCCCACCAATCATCCAAACACTCATCTAATAATCTCTTACCATCCTCGCGCAAACTAAAGCCAGGCTGGACTTCAGCTGAGATGGGGGCCGTGTTCAGCAATCTGCCAAACCAACCGTGAAAAGTGTCGATCACAATAGACTGAGGGCTTGCCAATACCTTCAGGTAAAGCGCTCTAGCCTGCGGCAGTAGTTTGATTGCCTCTGCATTTGTAAGGCCTCTTTTCTCCAACTCAGCTGTGAGCGTTGCATCATCGGCAGCAGAGAACTCTTGTAGCAAACCATAAAGACGGTCGCGCATCTCTTGCGCCGCCTTGCGAGTAAACGTTAATGCAAGTATTTCATGGGGCTTAGCTCCCGCAAGCAAGAGACGAATCATGCGAGCAACTAATAACCATGTTTTACCACTACCAGCGCAAGCAGAAACAATAACTGACTTATGGGGATCGCAAGCTATGGCGTTATCAAACTTTTTCACCACATCCCCTTTCTGCAAATACCTCTTGCCTCGCAGTATTGGCAAACACCATCAGGCGCAAAAGCGCTCAACTCTTTTCCGGACCATAGTTTTTGTATGTCCTCGGTCATTTGTTGGTTCATTTGCGGCATTAATGCTGAGACGTCCTCTACTTCCAGTGATCTTTGGAGCTTCTTATCTCTCTTAATATCTACTTTGAGAGAAACCCATTGCGCCTGATTGACCTGGCGACCTTGCAGATGGGCGCCTATCGGACTTTCATTAGCGGCTCTAGCGTAGATAAGTAACTGCGGGTCATCCAGCAGATGTTCGGCACGCTTTTTAATCTTAGTCATTGACTGATTTTTGTAATCAATCACCTCTGCTTGATTGTCAGTGTTGGTGTTGATATCAAAACGATCTGCGCGCCCTTCGATTCGGATCACACGGTCCTCGCCATTAGGCCCCACAAAATGTAAATCAAACCCTACCTTTTGCTCGGCATTTTGATAGCGCCATCCATCGGCCTCTCGTTGGAGCTGCCAATCCACAAAACTCGGAATTTGTTTTTGCCAGTCCCGTAAAGTGCCAAGCACCCTGCCATCACCTTCAATCATGCGCTTAAATTCTTTTTCAGAAACAGCGGATAGTTGTTGCTCCATCCACACGCGACGAGCTTGCGTATTGTGAATAATTGGTGAATCCGGTTTGAGCTCTTCGGTCTTTAGTGCTTGGTAAAAGTTACGCAACAAAGCATGTAAAGATTGCCCTGCTAAAGAGGCATCAAACCCATCTTCAAATTCTTTTGCCTCTCGGAGCCCCAATAAACTGCGCACATAATATTTATATGGGCAGTCTCTCAATGCCTTATAAGCACTCGGGCTCATCGACAGCGGCAATGGCAAATCCTCGTCCAAGACAGTCACTGACTGCTCCAGTGGCTTAGCCTTACCTATAGACATTTCAGGCTGAGAAACTTCTGCCTTCCATTGTGGCAATTGGGCCTGAAGGCGCTGAATCCAAGCTGATGGCCTGAGCGGCTCACCACTCCTGCTTTTACTCTGCCATAGTAAATCTACGCTAGGACAAGAAATTAATAGCTGCGACAAATCTCGCGCCTGCTGAATATATTGTGCAGTTATCGTCGATGATTTGAGCAAACGATTTAGTGCATCTGAGAAAAATAATGGCGGCTCAGAAAATGCAGGCAATTGTTGTTCATCACAACCCACTACCACTACCGCATCAAAATTTCTTAAACGAGTGGAACTCAAAGGCAAGATGCTCAAATTTGCTTGCGCCTCTTTACCAGCCTCCTCATAAGAAGCCTCTTCCATTGTTGACTTAATCAAACTAATCCACTCGGGCAAGCGCATTGCAGTGCCCTGGTAATCGGTAGCCTGTAAATCAAAGGCGTTCATTACTTCGAGTAATTGTTTGCCAGCAGCATCCTTTTCCAGAGCCTGGGCCATGCCGGTATCTTGCAAGTTCTTTTGAAGAAGCGCGTAAGCATTTGTGCAATTGAGACCAATCTCTTGCCAGGCATGGTGCCTCCCCCTGACAAACTGCAATAGTTTTAATAAAGCTTCGTTCGGAGCGCCCGCATGATTGGCGGCATATGCATTGGCTCGCTCAATGGCCATATAAAACGTTTCCCAGCCAGACTTTGCTTGACTAGCAATCAAAATATCTTCAAGTTGAGCTACCAGACCAATACAGGCCTGCGGAGATTTTTCAATACAAGCAGGAATATCAATGTAAGGGTTTTGCAAGAACTCCAATAAAGCACTCGCTGTCGGCCCCTCCTTTGGAGCTCGAATTAACTCCAACCAGCTATTGAGCGCTGCTGCCGCCCGAGTGGTGTCTAACTTCCAACCGGTTTCATCGCGAATATTCAGTGCTGGCCCCAAACGCGCTAACAATGCTCGCGCCCGTCTTGCAGCTAAGCGATCTTGTGCAACCAATGCAATGTTTTTCTTGCCTGCTACGAGATGCGTCTCAATCGATTTAGTTGCAGCCCACGCTAATTCCTCAAAACGTCTTGCAGATATCAAATGCCAATCTTGATAAGGTGCCGCTTTGATGTTGGCATGTAATTGCTGCTCTTGGTCAGCACTTAACTCTATTAGGTCGCCAGTAGAACTCTCTCCTGCAAGCGCTTCGGACCATAAGGCAACAGACCGCCAATCTAATGCGACCTCTATAACAGGAGCGTATTGAGCGTATTCGTTTAAGTACTTACTTATCACCTCGCGGTCAATTGGCCTAGGGTCTGCCGTTTGAACCCAAATGAAGGGTCTTACTTGGCTCTGAGAGGATTTTGCCAATGCCAAATGTGCCGCCATAGCAAATTGCTTACGAAAGACCGCATCACCTGCGCCACTTAAGTAACGCCAGAATGTAAGCAAGACTTCCGACTCTTGATCAACGACTTTTCGAGAAAGATCCGGATACGCTTGTGCGATTGTCTTCTCTAAGATCTCTTCTAATTTTTTGGTCCACGATTCTGCATCAAGCGCACCACTCTCAATTAATAGATTTAACTGATCATGCAATTGCGGAATGATGGCTTCAGACAAAATATCGCAGGCATCGATGACGGATTTAGCTAGACCCCATGCACCTGAGTCACTCTCTGCTTTAAACCAAGTTTTGAGTTTGGGATGTTTACGAAGATTGATATAGACCGATAACCATCTCTCAAGATCGCTTTGTTTCTTGGGAAATTTCCATGCGCCTGGTGCAGCCTCTAGCCAATCCGTGAAACTAATAACTTGAGGTAAGAAGGCAATATTACTTGGCAGCTCTTTTGGTCGGTTTTGCTCTAAAGCCGCCCGCACCCCAATGAGCGGTCCAGCAGTGCTAAGCACTACTAAAGGGCGTTGATTGGTTTGCACTGCACAATCCCAGATGCCTTTTGCCAATTGGGCAAGCGCTTGGCTATTAGGCGTGATTACCCAAGCTTGTGGCTGCTTTTGGTCAGAAATGGTGGGGAAAGGCTGAGGCATTAATCAAGTAATTTATCTGTTTTGAGCAGAACATTCCGCTTATTGCTAATATAAGCGCTGTAACGTCATAATTAAATAACTCGCTAAATAAGTCTAAATAAGGAATTTTCATGAGTGCCGGCATTAAATATGTAACTGACGCCTCTTTCGAACAAGACGTCCTCAAGTCCGATAAACCTGTTCTGCTCGACTTCTGGGCTGAGTGGTGCGGTCCTTGCAAAATGATTGGTCCGATCCTGGAAGAGCTCGCTGGTGAATATGGCGACAAGTTACAGATCGCAAAAATGAACGTGGATGAGAACCAAGGCGTACCTGCCCAGTTCAATATTCGCGGCATTCCTACCTTGATCCTCTTTAAAAATGGCACCGTGGCTGCTCAAAAAGTAGGCGCTTTGGCCAAATCTCAGTTGACCGCCTTTATTGATAGTCATCTGTAAATAGTCTCAGACCACAGGTTCACCAGCTGAGCCTGTGGTTTTTACTGATTTATCGTACTTGTCAGACCCGTTTTTTAGTGTAGTATTGCATTTAACAGCAGTTCAGCGCTCTTAGGATTTCATCAAAGACAGCGCCAATTCCCAGCAATTTACCTCCCCCTTCTTTTAGCAAATATCCAAAATTCTGTTTTCCATACCTGCGTGATTTCAATCAGCGCAGCGATACCTCAAAACAAATTCCCTTTATTCATTTTTATCTTTACCAACACCCGAGAACCACATGCAATTAACTGAACTCAAAGGCCTCCACGTATCCGCTCTGCTCGAAATGGCAGCTAGCTTGGAGATTGAAAACACTCAACGGATGCGCAAACAAGAATTGATGTTTGCTATTTTGAAAAAACGTGCGAAAGCTGGCGAAACAGTTTTCGGCGACGGCACTTTGGAAGTATTGCCTGACGGCTTTGGTTTCTTGCGCTCCCCTGAAGCCTCTTATATGGCTTCGCCTGATGATATTTATATCTCTCCTGCGCAGATACGCCGCTTTAACTTACACACTGGTGACAGCGTTGAAGGTGAAGTACGCACCCCTAAAGATGGCGAACGTTACTTTGCATTGGTAAAGGTAGATAAGATCAACGGTTTGGCTCCAGAAGCTCTCAAGAACCGCATCATGTTCGAAAACTTAACGCCGTTACACCCAAACCGTGTAATTAGCTTAGAGCGCGATATCAAGGCCGAAGAGAACCTTACTGGCCGAATCATCGACATGATCTCCCCTATTGGTTATGGCCAACGTGGTTTGATTGTTGCCTCACCAAAATCCGGCAAGACCGTGATGATGCAGCACATTGCACATGCAATCGCTGCAAACAATCCCGAAGCTATCCTCATCGTGTTGCTAGTTGATGAGCGCCCTGAAGAGGTTACCGAAATGCAGCGTTCCGTTCGCGGTGAAGTTGTTGCCTCTACTTTTGATGAGCCAGCTGTGCGTCACGTTCAAGTTGCTGAGATGGTGATTGAAAAAGCAAAGCGTTTAGTAGAGATGGGTAAAGATGTGATCATCTTGCTTGACTCGATCACTCGTCTTGCCCGTGCATACAATACCGTTGTTCCTTCATCAGGCAAAGTACTCTCTGGTGGTGTGGACGCAAATGCTTTGCAACGCCCTAAGCGCTTCTTCGGTGCAGCTCGCAATATTGAAGAAGGTGGATCACTCACCATCATCGCCACTGCCTTGATTGAGACTGGTAGCCGTATGGATGACCTCATCTATGAGGAATTCAAAGGCACCGGCAACATGGAAGTTCACCTTGAGCGCCGCTTGGCTGAGCGTCGTGTTTACCCATCTATTAACCTCAATAAGTCCGGCACCCGCCGTGAAGAATTGCTGGTTAAAGCTGAAAACCTCCAGAAGATCTGGGTATTGCGTAAATTGCTGGCGGATATGGACGATATTGAGGCGATGAACTTCATCGTTGATAAGCTCAAATCCACCAAAAACAATGGCGAATTCTTCGACTTAATGCGTCGCGGAGGCTAGGTTAGATACCCTCAGGGGCTATTTAAAGGCAAAAAGGGGCTGTTTTGGCCCCTTTTGCATACCTAAACAGCGCTTTGTTGTTGATTTCATGGCATAATTTCGCCTTTGTTGCACCATTAACTTGCTTTTAAAACCTGGGAAAGTATTTAAGCCAATTTGGCTCAAACGGCTACCCGCTCATAGGACTCATAATGAAACCTGGCATTCACCCCGAATATCGTGAAATCGTCTTCGTAGACGTTTCTAATAACTTCAGCTTCAAGACTCGCTCCACAATGTCTACTAAAGAGACAATCAAGTGGGAAGATGGCAATGAATATCCATTAGCCAAGATCGAGACTTCATCTGAATCACACCCTTTCTACACTGGCACCCAGAAAATTATGGATACCGCTGGTCGTGTTGAGAAATTCCGTCAGAAATTCGGTAGCAAAGCTGTTGCTAAAGCTACTGGTGATGGCGCTGCTAAAACAGCCGAGAAAAAAGCTGCTGCTGCAGAAGCTAAAGCTGCTGAAAAGCCAGCTAAGAAGAAGGCTTAAACCACTTCTATTCGCGGGGTATGTTAAATACCTGCTCTGCGAGATAATTAAGGCAGCGTTTGCTGCCTTTTTTATTTTTAACTCCATACATGGTCAAACTTACCGCTGCCGCTACTAAATCAATTCCGCGCATCATCATTTTTGCGCTGACTTTGATCTATGGTCTTGCCGGTCTATTCTTCCGCGATCCTTGGAAGAATGAAGATGCGATTGGGTTTGGCGGCATGTGGACTTTATTTCGGGGTAACTCGCTTGACTGGGTCGTTCCACACTTAGCTGGCCGTGATATCTCTTTGGGCACACCACTCCCTTATTGGATTGGCGCCACACTCATCGAATGGTTTGGCCCCTTCATTGGAGCTGCAAACGCTGCTCGCCTTTATTCGGCCATCTGCTTTTTCTCTGCGGCGCTGGCAATCTGGTACGCAACCTATTTGTTAGGTCGTCGTCGCGAAGTGCAACCAATGGCACTCGCAGTTGGCGGACAGCCCGACATGAAGAGTTACGGCATGACGCTGGCAGATGGTGCATTGCTTATCTTCCTGGCCTGCGTAGGTCTTGCTCAACGCGCTCATGAAACTACGCCAATGATGGCGCAATTGATGGGCATCAGCATTGTGTTGTACAGCACAGTACGAGGATTGGATAAACCTTGGCAAGGTGGTTTATGGACCGGACTTGGTATTGCGATCGTTGCCCTCTCGAGCAATCTCACACTCAGCTTAATCGTTGTCACATCAACCATCATCGCAGTGATCGCTAGCAATGCCAAGTTACGCTTTCGCTGGACACTTACCAGCACTGTTCTCGGTTTAATTGGTTTTGCAATTTGGCCGATCATTTGGTATCTAGCCGATCTTTCTCCCCACTGGCGTCATATTGCACAAGAAGGTTGGCGCAATATGCCCGAAATGCGAGCGACACCTTCTGTTGAATCGCTGGGCTTTTTAAGCGTTAACTTTTGGGCTTACGCATGGCCTGTATGGCCCCTAGCAATCGTTTCCTTGGCACACTGGGGTCGCACTAAGGCATCCGGCACTTGGCGAGCTCCCCACCTTTGCATTCCCCTGAGTTTATTTATTGGCAGCTTGATTTACGTTTTATTCCGTAGCGAAGCTAACGAACATGATTTGTTAATCTTGATTCCAAGCCTTTCCATTATTGCCGCCTTTAGCTTACCTGTTCTCAAGCGTAGCGTCATTAGCTTCATTGACTGGTTTGCGATGTTTAGCTTCACGCTGATTGCTCTAGCTATTTGGATTATTTGGCTGGCAAAAGTTACTGGCTACCCAGAAACCACTGCCGCTAATATTGCGCGTCTACTACCAGGGTTTGAGAGTCAATTTAATCTCTTAGCTTTTGTGGTGGCGCTTGCTATTACTGGTGTATGGATATCTGTAGTGCGCTGGCGAACTTCTCGTGCCCCGAAAGAAATCTGGCGCTGCCTCATTATCTCTGCGTCTGGCACGACATTGATGTGGGTTCTTTTGATGACCTTATGGCTGCCCACAATTAACTACGCCAAAACCTATCGCCTGGTATCGGCGCGACTAGTACAAGTAGTCCCCTCAGGAGGCGGCTGCATTGATACGAGCAATATTGGCTTTGCGCAACTCGCCTCTTTTAGTTACTTCACGAAATTGAATTTGCGTGACGATACTAATTGCCCATGGATGTTGACCCATAGCCAGTCAGAGGCAAAGGCTTACGCCCAACTCAATAACAAAAAACTCAGCTTGCTGTGGGAAGATCGCCGCGCTGCTGACCGCGACGAACGCTTACGCCTCTACGAAGTTATTCCAGAGTAAAACGTGCTGCACTTTAAGTTATCGCGCCTCCGCGAGGATATCCCCTCTCTACTGAAATTAGCTGGCCCTTTGTTGATTGGCCAGTTAGCCGTCATTGCTTTTGGTGTACTAGATACAGCCATGACAGCGCGCTACTCTGCCGATGACTTGGCAGCCCTTGCGATGGCTTCAGCCATCTTTATCAGTATCTATGTAGGTTTAACAGGAGTTGTCTCTGCGCTCGCACCTATTGCTGGACAACTCTTTGGCGCTAAGCGTTTCGGCGATATTGGTGAAGAGGTTCGGCAGGCGACTTGGCTAGCCTTAGGTTTAACTATTCTGGGCTGCTTTATTTTGCTTAATGCCGACCATCTTTTAGCGATCTCGCAAGTGAGCGGCGACATTGAAAGCAAAGCAAAGCTCTATCTCAATATCTTGGCAATTGGATTGCCAGCTAGCATGGCAATGCGCGTGTTAATGGCTTTACACAATGCAGTCTCACGCCCCGCCGTGATCACCGTTGTACAACTGATTGGCCTTGCTCTCAAGTTGCCCTTAAATCTACTTTTTATTTACGGCGGCTTTGGGATTGAAGCCATGGGCGGCCCTGGCTGCGCAGTCGCTACCGTCATCATTAACTGGTCTTGGTTATTAATGACTCTTGGCTTTGTCGTATTTGATCGCTTCTACAGACCATTTAAGATCTTTGCACGATTTAGTCTGCCCGACTGGCATCGCATCTGGACTTTGTTAAAGCTTGGTGCGCCAATTGGCTTTAGTTATCTGATTGAAGTGACATCGTTTACCTTCATGTCCTTATTTATTGCCCGCTTAGGTACTACTGCATTGGCGGGCCATCAAATTGTTGCCAATATGGGCACTGTTATTTACATGGTTCCCCTATCACTCTCAATTGCAACCATGACTTTGGTATCCCAATCGATTGGCGCCAACAAGCCTGAGCGCGCCGAAGAGATTGGTTGGTCTTCAGTATTTTTTACAACTGCACTCTGCATCACGATTGGCATCGCCGTATGGCTGTTCAGAATGGAACTGCTAGATTTATACGACCCGCCTGCTGAGATAAAAGTATTTGCGGTACCTTTATTTTTATTTATTGCCTTCTATCAAGTCTTTGATGCCTTACAAGTAACGGCCGCATTTATTCTGCGCGCCTATCGCATTGCCTTTTGGCCTATGCTGATTTATGCGGGATCCCTTTGGGGTGTGGGATTAGGCGGCGGCTACCTCTTAGGCTTTAACGTATTTGGCAATACACCATCGTTTTTACAAGGCGCTAACGGATTTTGGGCTGGTAACAGCATCAGCCTTGGATTGGCTGCATGCTTACTGCTCTATCTTTTTAGAAGAACGGCGGAGCGCTATGAGAAGACGCATCCGCCAGTTCAGGTGTAAGCAGGCTTTTATTAAAGTTTATTTATAAACCTTTAGAGTACCGGCATCGTCATTTAAGCGGCGTTTTAGATTCCGCTTTTCACCATCGGAGCCTGGATTATTAGTAATAAAGTTTTGGCTCGCCAAGCTCTTTCTTACATCTTCAGCTAAATCCAAAGAAGCCAACTTCATTAACTTAGCCATGCTTGGCTTGAAGCTATTGTCTTTGCCGTCGATTCTGACTTCCTTGCCATCACCAGAGGCAATGAAGGAAGCCACAATCTGGTTGGTTTGCGTATCGACTACATTGAAATCAACCGTCACCTCAAGCGTTACTTGCTGTGATGTAGATTTAGTGCCAGGAATAGCATCGACGTTATCGGTCACGGAAACTTCCGCTAAGACACCATAAAGCACGTAATTGGCATCGCCAAAATCACCTGCTTTGATGCGCTTCACAATATCAAAATACTCATCACCCTGGTTTGGCGCAGTTACTGAAGGCTTAGCCTGCACTACCTTGTATCCAGACTTAATTAATAAGCCACGGATGGGATTCGCAAGATAGCGCAACTCGCCATACTCAATATTGCTTTGATATCCTGATTTTTTCTGGGTCTGGCTGTTGGCGCTAGCGGTATTACTAGTGGCAGCTGCATCTGGCACAGGCGCTACAGAAGCGGCACCCGGCTCCGTTGACTTGGGATCAGCTAAATTTGTGAACTTGACTGGAAAAGCAGATGAATTTGGGCCGCCAGTTAATGCAGAAGCATTCGCTTTATCTGCATCTACCTCTACAGTCTTGGGAGTAATCACCGATGAAGTGCTATTGCCTGTAGTGGTTTTGGTCTCTTCAATATAAGTAAGGTTCTTGCCTTCTTTTTTAAAGTAAATGTCCGTTACCGCTATCGACTTCGATTCTGACTTAAGCGCTTCAGCATTAATCACTGGGTTTTTTGGCGGATCCGCTGGCACCTGACCAACAATTTCAGATTCCGGCTTAACCAGCGGCGTCTTTGAGGCGCATCCTGCTAGCAAAGCAAAGCTAGCGCCGGCGCACAACAAGACAGCAATTTTATTTAAACGCATTGAGAACATCCTCTTTTATTGTATTGGCCGCCAATTAGCGAGTGGCAGTCTTACGAATCTCTTTCTCGTCCGCCCATTCAAGCAAACCAGATTCGTTATTAATCAGATTTAAGTTAAAGACGTAATAAACATCTTTGACATCTTTATTGGTCTTCACGATAGATGCGATAGAGCCTTCAATGCGATATTGGGCGCCTTGCATATTGCCTGTTTTAGCAATCGTACTGTTCTTATAAAGCCCGGATTGGTTTTGACGTTTAAGCTCATCAGTTTGATTTTGCATCTCAGACACGCTCACTGCGAAACGCACCTGGCCACTCTTCATGAGCTGGGTGCGAATCTTATCGGTGATGACTCGTGTATCAATATATTCAGAAGTTTTGTTCTTCACATCCGCCAAAGTAACAATTGGTGCATCTTTACTGCCAGAGATAGCTTTTGATTGCAGTAATGACCTAGTCATAGCTTCGGCAATCATTTGCAGATCGGTTGATCCATAGTTAGCATTCACGGTCTCTACAGACTTGGCATCGCCATAGCGCACTTGTGGACCAGAACAGGCGGCAAGCAATGCAGCAGATAATAAGAGGGTGGATAAATAAATAGTTTTATTAGTTGCGTTCATCGTGATTAACCTTAGGATTACTTATATTGATTTAATTCGAAACGAAAGTCAGTGGCATCTGGGGTTGGGGCAATGCCCATAATAACGGTCGACTGCCCTTTGCCCACGGTCACCGGCTTCCAGGCCTCTTCATCCGTGACAGACATGCCATTTTTACCGAGCCACTTAAATCGATAAGAAACTAAATTCGATTTACTGTCATTTTGAATGGTGACTTGAGCAGTCAGAACACCGTTACGCTCAATGCTGCGCATATCAGTCACCTGAATACTATCGGTATCACCCATACGAACAGTCATATCCTTCATGGAAGGAGTGGAGCTGCACGCTGCCAGCGTTAGTGCTGCCAATGCGATGAGGAGATATTTTTTCATGCTCGGTCTTTCTAATTAAAAAGCTGCTGAAAGCTATTCAGCAAATTGGGCGGCTCATAGGGCTTTACCACCTCAATATTACTGCTAGCAGGGGTTGTTGTAGGACTCATTAACGGTGTCGCCGTATTGGTGGGAGGTGGTGTTGCTACTGCAGCAGCCCCCTCTTCTGGCTTGGGCTCCTGAAGTCCGCCCCACAGTTTTTTCAAACCTTCAAATGCACCTTCTGGTGGTTTTGGCTGAACTGACGCTGGCAATGGAGCTGCCGCCACAGGGGCTGCCACGACAACAGCAGGAACCGCTTGAGTGCTTGGAATTTGAGGAGGCGTAGCAACTACCTTCGCAGGCAATGCTGCCGGGTCATTTGATGTGAGAACGGTTGCCCTATTTCTAAACATACGTATATAAACAACGTTATAGCCTCCGACTAGGTTGACGGTTTGGCTGAGCGTCACCCCTGAGGGCAAGGTGTACTTGAGTGCGGTTGGGCCGATAGGCAAACCCATTCTGGCCATGTACGTTTGCGCAGGTAAGGTTGACCAATGACGGGTATCAGTTACATTGATCGCCTGCAAACCATAACCGGTAATCATTCCGGCAATTGCCCCGACAATGGCGGCAGTGCCATTATTTTGATTGTTCTGGTTATTTCTCCGAGACGCTTGTTGGGTGGCCTGGTCTGCTGCGTATTGAGCAGCTAACGACACCAAAGCTCTTGATGAGGCCCTCAAAACATATCCAGGCATCTCATCATGCAAATTCTTTCTGGCCATAGCATCAATGTTAGCAACCAACTCAGGGGTAGCTACTCGATCACCCAACTGAACGAGGGTTGGCTTAAAGCGCTCGGTAGACTTTTCAATTACAGGAAAGGTTAAGGTGACTAATTTTGAATTACCACCAAGATTAAATGTTTGACTGATTTGATAAGGCGTAATTTTCGGCATGTAGCCCGTATCAATGACGATCAAGGTATCCGCAAAACTCTTTTTTTTCTGGTTCGCAATATTGGAGTCAAGCTTAGCAATACTAGTTTTGAAGAAGTTCACCTGCGGGCGCAATTCAATAGCCAAGCGATAGCCCGGCGCAGCAAGACTAGCCTCCCCCTGGGACTCATGAATAAAGCCTGATAGATAATAGGCTGCTGGGTTTTGATAGGAGTTCTTCAGGCTGCGCGTTTCTTCATCATCCAACAGATTGATTGGGTAGCCGTTAATCTCCTGAATACGACTTGTAGCGCCACGCGTTGTTTGATTATTTTGCTGCTCTTGCTCTGTTTTCGAAACTGCAGCAACTTTGCTTTGAATAAGCTCTTCAATGAGCTTTTCTCGTTGCGCCATTTTTTTGGCCTCAACCATAGCGTCATCCCACCGCCCCTGAGATAAATGATTAAGTGCAAGCGTTTGACTTAAGAGAGTCACTTCATATGGCTTAGGATCGTACTCACTACTAACGCCTTCAGAGAGCACATAAGAACTTGCCCCTGAAAAAGAACGCCTCACTTTGTCGCCAGTAGTAATTTCCCAGCGACTCACCAATTGATCAGCCGCCAACAAACTTTGAGTGCTATTAGGAATCTGCGTAGGCCCCTGCAGTCTTTGCACTTCACCCAACTCGAGGTAATAAAGCGTGTTTTTATCTTTAAATGCTGTTTGGATAGCGGCGGCAGTATTTTGTAGATCGCCGTTCTTAAATTGCTCTTTAGCGTCATTCATCTTCACTTGCTGCATTTGTGTCGCACAACCAACCAAGAGTGTCAGCGCCAAGACAGGCGCGAACCTTAATGAGCGTAATGCTGAAAATTTAAGCAACTGAGCCAGCCGAAGGCATTCAAAAGTAAAGGTACTACCCATGCTGTATATAACGCCTTAAATAGGACTAAGCTGACAAGAAAACAGCTTATTTACTGATCTAGTTTCGCACCAGACTGAATAACCACTCTACCCCACTTATTAGACTCACTAGCAATCAATCTGGAGAGTTCCCTGGGGCTGCCGGGTGCAGGCTCTAGGCCGCCCGCTAGAAGCCGATTTTTAACATCTGGATTGCTTAATGTTTGTCGCACCAGTTGATTTAAGCGATTTTGGGTATTTGCTGGCAAGCGCGCCGGAGCCATTAATGAAAACCAGGAGACAGCCTCAAAACCAGGCAAACCTTGTTCAGCTAGCGTCGGAATTTCTGGCGCAGCAGGCGAGCGCTTTAAGGTGGTTACCCCTAAAGCATGCACTTCGCCCGCTTTGATCAAAGGCAAAGAGGAGGACAAATTATCAAAAAGCATGGAGATGCGTCCACTCACTAGGTCAGGCAAAGATTGAGCGCGGCCTTTATATGGAATATGACGTATTTGTATTCCTGCCATTTCTTTAAATAATTCACCTGACATGTGCAATGAAGTACCCACGCCAGAAGAGCCGAAAGTCAATTGATTGGGCCTGGCTTTAGCAAGCTCAATAAGTTCATGCAAATTGTTCACACCCAATTGTTTGTTCACAATTAATACATTAGGAGTGCTAGCCAAAAAACTAATGGGCGTGAAATCCTTCACCGGATCAAAAGACATCTTCTCGTAAAGCGCTCCATTAATCGCGTGAATGCCGACTGTGCCAATGAGTAATGTATAGCCATCAGGCTCACTCTTGGCAACAAGATCGGCGCCAATATTGCCGCCATAACCGGGGCGGTTCTCCACTAGCACTGGCACACCTAAACTTTGCTGCCAACTCTCCGCTAGCACACGCGCCAAAATATCTGGGGCGCCACCAGGCGTAAAAGTAACCACAATACGTATAGCTTGCTTTGGCCAGCCACCTTTTGCATTAGCGCCTTGCGCATAAGCGCCCAAGGAATGCAGCGAGAGCATAAAAATAATGAAGAGAGCCTTCAAAACTCGGGTGTATTGCATTGCTGATGACCTAAGACTGACCGCTAGAGCGGGGCCTAGAATCCGAAACGAGAGCGCAACCAAAGCCAGCCCTCATATTTAACTGGATCGTCAGCGCAAGGACCAATGCCACACTCAAGCAATGTAGAAACAAGGTTGCCGAACACCAACAAGATGAAGAGGATGACTAAAGTGTTTGCAAACCATGAACGGGAACGCACATTACGATTTGGCAACATTAAAAGAACAGCCTGCCCAGCTAAAAGGCCCATATAGCCTACAAATGCCCAGGTGTAGAAATGCAGCTCTAAGAAAGTTGCGCCAAATCCTTTGTCACCCGGAAGGATATGAAGAAAGACTTGGCGTAGAGAAACCATCATCCCTACTAAGCCGCCAAGAATGCCCCAACCATAGTGGGCGTAATGTTCGCCACAACGAATATTGAGCACCAAAGCAAAACCGATAATGACAAAACCAACGCGTTGCATCAAGCACAATGGGCAAGGCAATTCGCCAAAATAGAGTTGGTCTACGAATGCATATGAAAGCATTCCCACAACCGCGAGTAAAGCAAGCTGATTACCCAGCGATGCTAATGATGGTAAGGAATGCTTGCTCACAATAAATTACAAGCTGATATTGAGGTGGCTGGTTGCATGAAAACGGAACCAAACCGCCAAGATGGCAACAGTAATAGCCAAAACTGTTACGCCTGCTAGACGCTTCTCAAACCAGACCAAGATAAGTCCGATAAAGGCTGTGAGAAAAGGCAGGAACATGTACATAAGTGAATTCTAGCGCAGGACTCTATTGATGACAGAAAATTACCTAAGTCAGTGCTGTGGACGTGGCCTTTTGTTTAGAATGGCCCTATGACCACAAGCGCTAACCCACCCTGCCTCAACCTGGAAATCATCGGACATATTGCGCGGATTACATTTAATAATCCAGCAGCCAGAAATGCGATGACCTGGCCAATGTACGAAGAGCTCAAAACGATTTGTGATGACTTAGCAAAGAATCCAAAAGTTCGTGTTGCCATATTTAGAGGGGCTGGCGATAAAGCCTTTGTTTCAGGAAGTGATATTCAACAATTTGTAGACTTGAAAAAAGATGAGGCCTATGAAGTGGCTGTTGATCATATTTTTATCTCCCTGCAAGAGCTTCCGATGCCTACGATTGCATTGATCGAAGGGCTGGCCGTAGGTAGTGGATTATTGATGGCGACTGCTTGCGACTTTCGTATCTCCACCCCGGAGGCACGCTTTGGTATTCCGGTCGCTAAAACATTGGGAAATTGTTTATCCCCTAGCAATCTTGCCTGGATTAGCGCTCACCTAGGAATTCCTACCGTCAAAAAAATGCTGCTTACAGCCGAGCTCATTAAAGCTCCGCAATTATTAGACTCAGGATTTATATATCAAACTGTAGAAGCAACAGATATCACAGCAGCTGGCGATACATTGGCGGAAAAATTGGCGGCACTTGCGCCTATTACTCAAAAAGCAAGCAAGATTGCTTTATCGCGCATTCTCAATAGCAATCTTCCCGACTGCACAGACTTGATGCGTGAGACCTATAACAGCAATGACTTCAAAGAGGGTGTGAACGCCTTCTTAGAAGGTCGAACACCCAAATGGAATGGCAAGTAATTAGCTTTTAGGGTTTAGCATTTAAAAACTGCACCACTGTTTTAACAAATAGATCAGGTACTTCTATGTGAGGCACGTGACCCACGTTTTCAATTGGTACCAGCTGAGCATTGGGAATTGCTGCTTGGGCTTTTTTACCCAACTCCGGAAAGTTACCCAGAGATTTAACAGCCTCCGGTGGCGCAAAGCGACGACCAAACACCGTACGATCTTTCTGCCCTATTACTAACAACACTGGCATCTTCAATTGCGGCAAATCATTTACCACCGGTTTTTCCGCAATCATCTGATAAGTCAGCACTGAGGTTTTGGCATAAGCTGGGTAGTCAGGTCCTTTTTGCACTCGCACGTAGACCTCAACAAACTTTTCATAACTGGGTTGCCAGTTTGGGAAGTAACTCTGTAAGAAACGGCGGTAACTTGTTTCTGTTTGTGCCATCTCCAATTTAAGTAGGTCGTCGTTTTTCTGCGGAGGAATATCTTTTGAGTAATCCTCAAGACCAAGAGGATTCTCAAGAACGAGTTTTTGTACCGTTTGCGGATAAAGACGAGCGAAGCGCACGCCAACCATTCCGCCCATGGAATTAGCGATGACTGACACCTTCTGAATTTTAAGTGAGGCTAATAATGCCTTGGTATTGGCTGCTAAATCATCAAAGTGATAAGTCACGTCTGGTTTGGATGATTTTCCAAAACCGATTTGGTCTGGCGCAATAACGCGATAACCAGCTTGAGTTAAACCAGCAATTGTGGGCGCCCAGTAATCACTAGAAAAGTTTTTTCCATGAAACAGCAGCACCACACCCTTTTGCTTGCCTACTGCCGCTACATCCATATAGACCATTGCTGCGGACTGTCCTTGCAAAGAGGTTTTAAATTCCTTCAAGGGATATGGGTAAGGCCAGGCACTTAACCGCAGATCTAATGGTGCCGCATTAGCATAAAGGCTGGCAGGTGTCGTTGAAGATGCTTGCTCAGAACTCACGCAGGATATTAGAGAGGCCGCACACAAAGCTGCTGCACATGCTGTAGAAATTCTTCTGAGCAAGATCATCATTTCAGCAATCCAATTAAATAATTTTTGTCTTCAAGCTTGGAAGGCCTGCTACGCTTCCCTCTAGTACGTCACCCTTCTTAACCGGACCAACCCCAGCAGGTGTTCCAGAGAAAATTAAATCCCCTGGCTCTAAAGTGAACAAGGTGGAAAGATAAGCAATGGTGTCAGGCACATTCCAAATCAATTGATTCAGATCGCCTTCTTGGCGCACTTCGCCATTCACTAGGAGCTTTACGCTACCTTTGGCAGGATGGCCGCATTTGCTAGCCGGAGTAATTTCTCCGCACGGAGCAGATTGATCAAATGCTTTGCCTGTATCCCAAGGGCGCCCCATCTTCTTGGCCTCGCCCTGAAGATCGCGTCTTGTCATATCCAAGCCAACGCCGTATCCATAGACATGATCTAAGGCTTTATCTGCAGAAATATTTGCACCGCCCTTACCGATAGCGACAACCATCTCAATTTCATGGTGGACATCGTTTGACAGGCTAGGAAAATGCATGTCCTTACCATCAGTCACGATAGAGTTTGCTGGCTTCATAAAAAAGAAAGGCGGCTCACGATCTGGATCGTGACCCATTTCGCGCGCATGGTCTGCATAGTTTCGACCAACGCAGTAAATGCGATTAACTGCAAAGCGACGTGAGTCTCCAGTCACTGGCAATGAAATAACCGCTGGCGGATCAATGACGAAAGCTGAGCTCATAAGAAACCTTTCTAAGAATTTTGATAAATCGATGTTTTATTTCTGATGTTTAGAAGTATGACGCAATTTCAATAACAAGATACTGAGGGCCAGAGCAAACGTTAGCGCATTCGCCAAGATGAGGGGCCACTTCTCAATAATGAGGCCGTAGACCAGCCATAAACCGACCCCAGTCGTAAATAAGGAGTACATCCCCAGGGAAATACCAGACAGATCTTTGGTGCGCCAAGATTGGATTGCCTGAGGCAAAAATGCCACAGTCGTTAAGAATGCAGCGCAATATCCAATGATTTCAATTTGGTGGGGCTCTAGGGTCATTGGCTCATTGTAATTAGGGAAACTGGCAATTCATTGATCCAGGGCAGAAATTTCAATTCTGTAGATAATAGAAATTCGCATCACAACCTAATACTAAAAATACAAAATGAGACTAAATCTAACTAAAGGCTTCGGCCTACTCCTATGCGCCAGCATGGCTAGCGGACCACTGCTTGCACAGACCAACAACGCTGCCATCAAAAATTATCCGGATAAGCCAATTAAATTGGTCATCCCTTATCCACCAGGTGGCGCAACCGATGTGATTGGTCGAATCATGGCTCAAGAACTTTCGAAAACACTCAATCAACAGGTTATTCCAGATAACCGTGCAGGCGATAGCGGCAACATTGGCGCTGACATGGTTGCCAAGTCAACACCCGATGGTTACACCTTATTAATGGGCGCCCTAACCTCACATGCTATTAATGCCAATCTTGATAAAGACAAGATTAAGTACAACCTCGAAAAAGACTTCACTCCCGTTGACGTTGTCGGCGTGGTACCACTCGTATTTGTGGTGAACCCTTCAGTTCCTGCAAAGAATATGAAAGAGTTCATTGCTTATGCAAAAGCCAATCCAGGAAAACTCACTTTCGCATCGTCTGGTGCTGGAGCGCCCCAGCGTCTTGCAATGGAAATGTTTAGATTCCAGTTAGGATTAGATTTATTGCATGTGCCATACAAAGGTAGCGGACCTGCCATGACCGACTTGGTTGGCGGCCAAGTATTGACTATGTCTGAGACTGTGCCTGCAGCTTTGCAATTTATTCAAGCGGGCCAATTACGTCCTTTAGCAGTGACTACTGCCAAACGTATTAGCCAGTTACCTGATGTACCTACAGTTACCGAGGCTACTGGCTTACCGAACTTTGATGTAGTAAGTATGTTTGGTATTTTGGCGCCAGCAGGAACACCTAAACCTATCATCGATAAGTTGAGCGCTGATATCAAGTTGATCTTGCAACGCCCTGATGTTCAGGAGCGCATGTTAGCTGCGGGTGTTTATGTGAATTACCTATCTCCAGCAGACTCTAGCAAACGGATCTCCCGCGAACTGAGTATGTGGGGTAAGGTGGTTAAGGATGCCAATATCAAACCGGATTAAGGCTGATGTGAGTTAATTGAGTGGAATGGAAAAGATTGCTTTTAGCGTCAATGAATCGGTGCTATTAGAAAAGCCTTTTCCTATCCCAGCCTGAAACGAAAGCGGCTTTCCGTCGAAGTACATCATCAAAAAACCCATTTGCTGGGTATTTTGATAATTAATTGGCTGATTAATCTGATTTAAATTGGAGTAATACTCTACCCCTAGCGCAAGCTCTGGGGTTAACTCCCTTGATAAGCGAGTGGCAGTAGAAAAATATGGCGATTGATGCACATATGGCTGCGAAAGAGGCATGTCTATTATTGGATTAAATGAAAATAGCCAATCATCAAAATGCTTACCAATAATGAAGCGCATTTCACTGTTGTATCTTGATTCATCAAACTGCGGCTGAACATTAGCTAACTCAAGATTCGCACCAGCAAAAAATGAATCACCCTTATCTTCTCGTATCGGCAACCACTTCATGCGCACCTTAGTCGCTGCGTACTGAAACTTATTGTCGTAGTTAACGTATGAGATATACAAACCTGCCTCTAGGTCATGGCCAAGTCCGTAAGCAAACTCTGGTGTTACTCGAACGCCATTGTTGCTCATTACTTCGCCTGGATAAGAAGGTGTTTGAATACCTCGCGGCGTGCTGTTGAGATGCAGCTCAACACTAGCTTCACCTTTGGCATTGATTTCATCGTCATAAACCTGGATTTCATCTTGCAAAACGGCGTTACTGATGGAAGGCAGAACAGCCATAGACATCATTAGTAATCCCTGGGCGAGAGCTTTGATTAAGGGTTTGACTTGCATCTGCATGATGCGTGAGTTTAACAATGATTGGGATTTTTTGACGGGCACACTTCATTATTGCCGTTGGCTCTCAATGGCTTTCGTATTTGACTCCTCTCTGGAGATGGATCCATTAGAAAAGCCACCCTAGGGTGGCCTTCTGTTTGAAAAAATCTCAGAACTGATCAAGCCAGTGTGAACTTCAATTCCCCAAGTTTTTCTACTGAGCTCACAATCTTATCGCCCTTCTTCAGCCAGACCTGCTTATCCTTTGGCATGCCGGCGATTACACCTTGTGGAGTACCGGTAAAGACAATGTCGCCTGGCTCTAAAGTCCAGTAAGTACTAATGTAGGACAGCATTTTTTGCGTGTTATGAATAAAGTCTGCAGTATTGGAGTTCTGGCGGAGCTCACCATTGACCCATGTTTTCACTTGGAGCTTATTAGGGTCTCCTACTAAGTCAGATGTAACGAAGTAAGGTCCAATTGGTGCGTACTGATCCAAGGTCTTTCCAATCATCCACTGACCGCTTGGCAACTCCAATTGCAAGTCACGTGATGAGAAATCGTTGGATGTGCAATAGCCGGCCACATAATCTAGCGCCGCTGATTCGGGAACATTACGCATCTGCTTGCCCACAACGATTAATAGCTCAGTCTCATAATCTAATTTATAAGAAACAGATGGGGGTGGAATTTGTAATAAGCAGTTATGAGCTGTAAGACTGTTGTTGTATTTATTAAACAAAGGCGGGACTCTTGGGTGAGCCATGCCTACCTCATCAGCATGCGCACGATAGTTCAATCCTACGCAAACAATCTTTCCAGGGTTTTTAAATAAACGTCCGAAAGTAATATCGGATTCTTTCAAGTAAGGTACGCCAGACTTATCGGCACTTGCTACCGCCTTATTAAATCCTGCTGCATTACCCTCTTGCAATAATTGATCCAAAGTTACCGGCGCTGCTATCTTCATTTTTTTAGCAACAGCGCGGACATCGATCACACCCTTTGATGTAACTACACCCAAGGTTTCTGTGCCATCTGCATTTTGAATCGAAAGGATTTTGCTATTTTTTACCATCTCGCGTGGGCCGGTATAAACTTCGCCACCCCAAACCGAAGTGGTATGTGCAGAAGCCTCATTCATCACACCCATAGTGGTGGCAGCTACTAAGCCAGCACCAGCAGCTGAAGCGGTCTTCATAAATTCGCGACGAGAACTCATCTAAATCTCCTTTTGTTGTTATCTATTTTTCTAACTACAAAAGGAATACTACCGCACCCCTTTATGCGGTGCTGCAGCAAATACAGGCGCCAGTGAATTTAACCTAGACCCAGGAAAATGGCGATCCTGTAGGTAATAAAGGAGGCAATATATGCCAAGCCAAATAAGTAGCTAAGCATGATGATCGGGATTTTCCAGCCCCCAGTTTCGCGCTTCACTGCAGCAATGGTAGATAGGCACTGAGGCGCAAATACAAACCACGCCAATAAAGAGAGTGCTGTTGCCAATGACCAGCCACTAGAAATCAGAGGAATAAGTGCATCAGCAGCATCTACACTAGAACTAGATAGTGCATAGACAGTTGCCAATGAGCTCACCACCACTTCGCGAGCAGCCATACCAGGTACCAAGGCAATACTAATTTGCCAATTAAACCCAATCGGAGAAAAGATGTGTGCCAAGGCCTGCCCCATCATTCCTGCAAAACTATATTGAATTGGTGAGCCAGTAGCACCCTCCGGAGGGAACGGAAAGCTAGACAGCACCCACAAGGCAATCGTCATGATCAGGATGATTCCGCCGACGCGACGTAAGAAGATTTCAGCGCGCTGCCACAGGCTAATAGCTAAATTTCCTAAACGTGGCATATGGTAACTAGGCAATTCCATCATGAGCGCATTCATTCTGAATTGCTCGCTAGTAAAACGTTTAAGAATCCACGCCACCGCCATTGCGCCCAAGATTCCAGCTAGGTAAAGCAAGAACAGTACAAGGCCTTGCAAATCAATGCCAGCCCATAGTTTTTGCTCTGGAATAAATGCAGAAATTAATAAGGCGTACACAGGCAAACGCGCAGAGCAAGTCATCATCGGCGCAATCAAGATGGTTACCATGCGATCGCGCGCATTAGAAATGCTTCTGGTCGCCATAATCCCTGGAATCGCGCAAGCAAAGCTAGATAAAAGCGGGATAAATGATCTGCCAGATAGGCCAACAGAACCCATCACCCGATCGAGCAAATAGGCGGCCCTTGGAAGATAGCCAGATTCCTCTAGCAGCAAAATAAAGAAGAACAGAATCAGGATTTGCGGCAGGAAAATAACCACACCGCCTAAGCCCGCCAAAATCCCATTGATAAATAAACTGCGCAGCCAATTATTTGGCAGGACTTCGGCAATTTGCACGCCCAGATACTCAACCGCAGTCTTAATCAGATCCATGGGTACAGTCGCCCAACTAAATACCGCCTGGAATATGCAAAAGAGTAGAGCCACCAAAATGATGGGGCCAAAGACCGGATGTAATAACACCGCATCTAAGCGATCACTCAATTGATCAGGAATAATCCGATCCAGTTTGAGGTTTTGCAAAATTCTTTGTACTTGAACGTTATCAGATTCAGTATGCGCAATATGCGAAGCTGCATTTTCCAAAGTGGCATCACTGGTGCCGGTCTGCAATCCCTGTAAGTTACGCCAATATAGCCCTGATAGAAACTTCTTAATCTCATCTGCACCATTAGCTTGAATGCCAATGCTAGTGAGCACTGGTAAGCCCAGCTCATTCGATAAGGCAGCAGTATCGATCTGCAAGCCTTGGCGCTGGGAAATATCAAGCATATTCAACACCACTACACAAGGTAAACCCAGGCGCTTAGCCGCCAATACCAGACGTAAGTTGCGACGTAAGTTAATAGCGCTTAATACACAAATCACCAAATCAGGACGCTTCTCGCCCTCTGCTCTGCCTAGCAATACATTGCAAGTCACACGCTCATCGAGTGATCTTGGATAAAGACTATAGGCACCAGGTAAATCAAGAATGCGAATATTTTTTCCGGACTCCAGAGCGAGGCGCCCTTCTTTTCTCTCGACAGTGACACCGGAATAGTTGGCCACCTTCTGACGACTGCCGGTAAGCAAATTAAATAAGGCCGTTTTTCCGCAATTGGGATTACCCAATAAAGCAACGATAGGCTCGTTTGAGAAAAAATGGACTTTAGATTCAGACATGCGACAAAGCTTCAACAGAAATCATGCATGCCTCAGATTTGCGCAAAGCAAAAGTTGAAGCGCCAACACGAACCATGTATGGACCTTTGCCCAATAATCCCTTACGCAGGACAGCAACCTGCTCGCCTGGCAAAAAGCCAATATCCTCCAGCTGCCCCTTAATTTGAGGGGCACCTTTTGGAGCATTTACTTCGCTAACGCGATAAAGGCTGCCGAGATCAACCTGGTCTAATTTCATGAATTGGATATGGGCTTGGTATTTATTGGATTATATCCCCAAATGAGAATGAATATCATTCATGAGGAATATAGTCGTACCCCGTCATGATGGGCTATTTGGAAGCTTGAGGGCTTGATCCAAAACAAAAAATGGCGGATTAATGCATACTAATATCACCTTATTTTGTCTGCGCCATCATGTACCTACCTAAACATTTTTTAGTTGAAGATCCCGCAATTTTGGGTCAATTAATTTCTGAATATCCACTAGCCACCATCATTGGCAATCTAGATGGTCAGCTAGAGATTAATCATCTGCCATTAATGTTGAGCGAGGATAAAACCAAACTCTATGGACATATCGCGAGAAGCAACCCATTAACTAAAGTCGCTGGCAGCTCAAATACTGCAGTTACAGCAATCTTTAATGGCCCCAATGCCTACGTTACACCCGCTTGGTACCCTTCTAAAAAAGAGTCTGGAAAAGTAGTGCCAACATGGAACTACGCCGTAGTACATGCGCAAGGATCAATCAAGCTGATTGAGGATCCGGCATGGCTCAGAAGTCATGTAGCGCAAATGACTGACATTCATGAGCCCACCTATCAATCCAACTGGAAGCTAGACGACGCACCAGAGGAATATGTGCAGATGATGCTTAAAGCAATTATTGGCATTGAGATAGAGGTAAAGAGCTTGATTGGAAAATTTAAGCTCAGCCAAAATCGCCCAGCGCAAGATTATGAGGAAGTAGTAAAGCAGTTAGAAAAATCTCCGCAAGAAGCCTTGCAGGAAATGCTTCAATACATGAAGCCAGCTCAGTAACTAGGGCGTGGTGTAGCCGTATTTTTGCAAGATCGCTTTTGCTTTTGCACCCTGCATAAATTGATATAAATCTTGTGCCTCTTGAGGGGCGCCCTTAATTAGCACCATTCTTTGCTTTATGGGCTCATATAGCTTGCTATATAGCTCTACATACCTGGCTTCTTTGGCAACTTCGGGGGACCTGGCCAATGAGAGGGCAGTAAATCCCAGATCGGCAGCGCCAGTAACAACATAGGTTGTTGCAGCACCAACGTTATCTCCGTATACCAACTTATCTTTAGCTAAATCCCAAAGGCCCTCTGCCTTGAGATACTCCACAGCCGCTTTGCCGTAAGGAGCAAGATCTGGTTTTGCAATGGCAATCTTATTGGCCCTTGCAATTGCTTTAGCAATTTCAGCCCTGTTATCCATCAGCGTAATACCAGAAGATGTTTTTGCTATTAGCGCCAGTTTGCCTATTGCATAAACTACGCCTTCGTTGACAGCCTTGCCCTTTTTATACAGCTCCAAAGGGAAATGTTCATCAGCCGCAATGAATATATTAAATGGAGCGCCATTCATAATTTGTGCGGTGAAGTTTCCGGATGATCCGTAGACCACCCTCATCTCAGATTTGCCTGTTACCTTGAAGGCAGTTGCAATCTCGCCAAAGGCATCTTTCATATTGGCAGCAACGGCAACAGTTGCACCCTGGGCAAACGCTAGATTTGCACTACAGAGTATTGCGATCAGGAAAAGGTGCAGGCGAGACAGCATGCCAACCATTCTATTGGATTGAATGCAACAAAACTACGGGCTTTTGAATTACAGCCAATTCTCAATCTGTCGATTTAAGCCAACCGCCTTATATCCAGGTGTCTCACCAGAATAGCTACGGATTTTACGAATCAGCTTGGAGGCCTCAGCTTGTGCCACCATATCTTTATGCATAGCAAGGAAGAAGATTTCATCCTTTAGAGGAATAAACCCCAAACCGTTTTCCAAGGCGATATTTTTAACGCCTATACCAACATCGGCCTTGCCAGCCAAGATGGCATTAGCAACAGCTGAGTGCGTAAACTCTTCTTGCAGGTAGCCATTAATCTCTGAGGCTTCGATTCCCTCTTCTAACAATAGCGTATCTAACAAGAGCCTGGTACCCGAACCTATCTGACGATTGATAAAGCGGATCTTTGGATTAAGTAAATCGTCCAGAGATTTAATGTGCAAAGGATTCCCTTTTTTCACAATCAAACCTTGGGTTCGCTTCATTACTGGGTAGATCTGAATATCGCTTTTAGAAAGGCGGCGATGAATCGCTTTAGAGCTTTGCTCATTGGAAACATGGTATCCAGCAATATGTGCTTCTTTATTTAAAAGCTTTTCAAGCGACTCGCCTGAACCGGCAATCTTTAAATCAAAGCCCCTAAGCTCAGCCGCAACCTTTTGAATAATGGAATCACTGCTAGAGAGGAACTTCCACCTCACACTTTCTGATTTCTGGATCTTCTGAATTTCTTTTATCAAGTTATCTTGATAAGTGCTGCCGTATTGCGAGAATCCCGCTTGCATATCATCAATGTACTGAATTAAGAATTTCCCAAATTCCGTTAGTACCGAACCGTGGCCTTTGGTGCGCACAATCAAGCTCATTCCAAGTGCAGCTTCGGCTTCATTCAGCTTTCCCCAGGCGCCCCTATAAGAGGTGCCAGATTTTTTACTGGCAACAACCAAGGAGCTCCCGCTCCCAATCTCTTTGAGAAGCTCAACCAGCCAAGCAAGGTCAATAGATCCCTTGCCCTCCTTGGGGTTATTAACAATCAATGTTGGTCTGACCTCAATTTGCATATGTAATTTTTTGCATATTCATGTAGTAATAATGTATGCGATGATAACCACTTAATCAACCCTTTTATTGTTTGCCATGAAAAAACTATTTAGCAACTTAGTAATGAGTGCCATCCTGGCTCTCTCAATCTCTGGTCATCAGGCTTATGCACAGAGCAAAAGCATCGTAGTTTCCTCGACCACATCTACTGAACAATCTGGATTATTTAACTTCATTCTTCCAATCTTCAAGATGAAAACTGGCATTGAAGTCAAAGTAGTGGCAGTTGGCACGGGCCAAGCATTAGATATTGGTCGCCGTGGCGATGCAGATGTTGTATTTGTTCATGACAAGCCTGCGGAAGAAAAGTTTGTGGAAGAAGGCTACTCCACTAAACGCTACGAAGTAATGTACAACGACTTCGTTCTCATTGGACCAAAATCAGACCCTGCAAAAATTGGTGGCAGCAAAGATATTCAAGCGGCACTTCAAAAGGTTGCAGCAGCTCAAGCGCCCTTCGTATCCCGCGGCGATAAGAGCGGTACCCATGCAGCAGAACTTCGCTACTGGAAAGGTGCAGGCGTTTCAGTATCACCGAGCCAAGCTTGGTATAAAGAAACTGGCTCAGGCATGGGCCCTGCCCTCAACACTGCATCTGCAATGAATGGCTACATACTTGCAGACCGTGGCACGTGGATCAGCTTCAAAAACCGTGGTGACTTAACTATCCTAGTTCAAGGCGATCCAAAACTCTTTAATCAGTACGGTGTCATGCTGGTGAACCCAGCGAAATACCCGCATGTGAAAAAAGCAGAAGGCCAAGCCTTTATTGATTGGCTCATCTCCAAAAATGGACAGGACGTTATTGCTAGCTACAAGATTGATGGCGAACAACTCTTCTTTCCGAATGCCAAAAAATAATCATTGCCCATGAGAGCAAAAAAGCCCGCTATTGCGGGCTTTTTACATCTGCCGAACTAGCCGGCATGCTTGCTACTTATCTAATGCTTACTTCTTAGGAGTTACGAAGCCGATGGCTGTATCGTCAACGAACTCAACCATCACGTCATCACCAGCTTTGAATTTCTCAAGACCGAGAACCGCTGGATCAACTTTAACTTTTTGCTTCTCGCCGCTTGGCATTGTGAAAGTCACAATACGTGTTTTTTGGTCGATTGTTGAAATCTTAACGGTTGCATAAACAGTATCAGTTGTTTCTTCAAATGGCTTAGCAGAACCTTTGCCAGAAACTACTACAGAGCGAACACCAGATACGCCAGGTTTTTGATCTTTGCCAACTGCAGTCAAACCAACTGCAATCGCTTGTGCATGCTCAACCAAGAACACGTCACCCTTTTTAACTTTATCCAAATCATTGATGGATTTAGAAACATTCATTTGCGCCAAGTTGCCGTTTGCATCCTTCAATACAACGATACGTTTTTTAACGTCTACTGAGTCAACTGTTGCGCTGAGTACAGCAACTTCAGCAGCTAATGGCAACATTTTTGCAGGCGCTTGAGCAAAAACAGAGGCTGCACACGTAATACCCACTGCAGCAAACAAACCAGCTAATAATGATTTCTTCAAAATAACTCCTAATTGAGTAAAAGGTTTAGATGGGCTCAAGAAGGAGCCACAATTCATTGTAACCATGGAATACGGCACTTTTTGTGCGCCGACGAACTATTGCAACCCTTCTTTGGTAAATTGAATGACGATGAGCAATTCAGGCCCTACATAACTTGGAAATACTGACTAAATCCTGGAAAGAAGCTGAAATAGACGCCTTTTTGGTGCGCCGGGAGGTGTTCGTCAAAGAACAGGGTGTGCCGCTCGAACTTGAAATTGATGAGCTTGACCCATCTGCCACTCATGTATTGGCGTTTCAAGAAGGGGAATTCATCGGTACCGGCAGGCTAGTAGTCCTGGGGGATGGTCAAGCCCAAATTGGAAGAATGGCTGTACTGGCGCAATTTAGAAATCAAGCTGTTGGAACCCAGATTCTGGGCAGGCTAATCGACTTGGCAAAGTTACAAGGGATACAGAAATTGGTCTTGCACTCCCAGGTAGCCGCTATACCCTTTTATGAAAAACTGGGGTTTAAGGTTGAGGGCCCAACATATGATGAGGCTGGCATACCGCATCGTAATATGATTCTGATATTGCCAAAATAAATCCAATAATTTATGACCACCCCCCTCAATCCAGACTCTTCATCTGTTACCTACATTCATCGGGTTTGTTATTCCGATACCGATGCAGCAGGCTTTGTGTACCACGGCCGGTATCTTGAAATTTTTGAACGTAGTCGCGCAGAGTGGCTTGCTCAAAAAGGCTTGAGCCCTACCAAACTCATCAACGAGTTAAATATCGTCATGCCGGTTCGCGAGCTCACCATGAATTTTTATAAACCAGGTCGACTAGATGACATTCTGTATATCGACCAAGTCATTGAGCACCGGGGCCGCACCCAAGTGACGGTTAAACAAACTGCACAACGAAAACTTCCCGATAGCGAAGAGCTACAAGTTATCGCAAGTGCTACATTACATATCGTCTGTGTAGACACCAACACCCTCAAACCTAAGGCATGGCCTGAGTGGCTGTTTCCTGCTGAGTAATATTACCAAAGGAGCGCAAGATGTCTGATGGAAAACTACTGAACTTCGTAAAAGATCTCAGCCTGCTGCTAGAAGAAAAACCTAGCGAAGAAATTATTTTTACCAAAGGAAAAAAGCTTTTAGAAACGCTTATTGCTGTTGATGACTGGTTGCCCGAAGAATTTACCAAACCTCACCCACAGTACTACCAGCAATATCTACTCTATGCAGACCCATTAGATCGTTTCTCGATTGTGAGTTTCGTGTGGGGTCCAGGACAAAAAACGCCTATCCATAATCACACTGTCTGGGGAATGATTGGTCAATTGCGTGGCGAGGAGAAAGGTACGCCCTATTACCCTCAAGCGGAAGGCGGTTTTAAGACTGGTGCATCGTGCATCTGCCCACCAGGTCATGTCGATACGGTATCCCCCCGTACACATGACATTCATGTAGTTGAAAACAACTTGAGTGATAAAACTTCAATCAGCATTCATGTATATGGCGGCAATATCGGCAGAATCCATCGCTCAGTCTTTGATTCTGTTACCGGCGCAGAAAAATCATTTGTCTCTGGCTACGCCAATACGCTCGTGCCCAACCTATGGAATCCGGCCTAATTCTCTAGATATTGAGGGGATGACTTAAAATGGAACCTCTTACTGCAAACGCTCTAGCGTGGCAGCTCACCCCATTGACCGGGATAGTCGATTTTTAAATACGTTGAATACGGGTCAATACTTTATTGGCCCCTATGTTATTTACAGATCTCGGTTTATCGGAACCCATTCTTCGCGCTATTGCTGAAGAAGGCTACACCAGCCCAACCCCCATTCAGGCTAAATCAATCCCTGCCGTATTAAAAGGCGGCGATCTATTGGCTGCAGCACAAACTGGCACAGGCAAGACTGCCGGCTTTACGCTTCCCATTTTGCAGCGCCTCACCTCCACCAAGGCGGCGTCAGGCAAGCGTCTTTTGCGCGTATTAATTCTGACCCCCACTCGCGAATTAGCCGCTCAGGTTCAAGAGTCAGTTTTAACTTATGGCAAATACACCGGTTTAAAGTCCACAGTCATTTTTGGTGGTGTTGGAGCAAATCCACAAATTAAAGCCATTGCTGGCGGTCTCGATATTTTGGTTGCTACGCCTGGACGCCTATTAGATTTGATGTCACAAAATTGTGTATCTCTCAAAGATATTGAAATCCTAGTTCTTGATGAAGCAGATCGTATGCTCGATATGGGCTTCTTGCGTGACATCAAAAAAATCTTAGCTGCCCTACCAAAGCAACGCCAAAATCTTCTATTTTCAGCAACCTTCTCTACCGAGATCAAAGCATTGGCGGATGGGTTATTAAACGCACCAGAGTTGATTGAAGTAGCCCGCAGCAACAGCACCAATGAGGCAATCGCTCAACTCATTCACCCGGTAGACAGAACAAAGAAGCATCCTTTATTAGCACATCTCATTAAGAGTAATGACTGGAAGCAAGTGCTGGTCTTTACTCGCACTAAGCATGGTGCCAATAAGTTAGTAACCCAACTGGAGAAGGATGGCATTACCAGCATGGCTATTCATGGCAACAAGAGTCAATCTGCTCGCACCAAAGCATTGGCCGACTTCAAAGCTGGCAAATTAACGGCATTAGTTGCCACAGATATTGCTGCGCGCGGTATTGATATCGACCAACTGCCGCACGTAGTGAACTATGACCTACCAAACGTTTCCGAGGATTATGTACATCGCATTGGTCGTACCGGTCGCGCAGGATCTAATGGTGTAGCAGTATCTTTGGTTTGTATTGATGAGCACCAAATGCTCAGAGATATTGAAAAACTCATCAAGCAAAAGCTCCCGCAAGAAGTGATAGCCGGTTTTGAGCCAGATCCGAATGCCGTTGCCCAACCAATTCAACTACGCAGCCAACAACACCAGCAATCCAGGAAGCCTAGACCCTCGGGTTCTGGCGGCGCCCCAGCTAAAAAGACACCCGCCAAGCGCAGTAGCCCACCCAAAAGAAGCTTTAACCGCTAATTCATCTAGGATTTAGAATATTTGGTATGAGTCAAACTGCTGAAACAAAAACAACTGAACCACGCCTGACCTCCCTATCTCATGGTGGGGGCTGCGGCTGCAAGATTGCCCCAGGCGTGCTTTCTGAAATTCTGAAGAATGTTCCACAACTTCCTTTTCCAAAAGAATTGCTCATTGGTATCGAGACTTCAGATGATGCTGCTGTTTATCAAATTAATGAATCTCAAGCGATCGTAGCAACGACAGATTTTTTCATGCCGATTGTTGACGATCCATTTGACTTCGGAAAAATTGCAGCAACAAATGCGATTAGCGATATCTATGCAATGGGTGGCACACCGTTGTTTGCTCTTGCATTAGTTGGTATGCCAATTAAAGTTTTATCCAACAATACGATTGCCCGCATTCTTGAGGGTGGTTCTGAAGCCTGTCGTAGTGCCGGCATTCCTATTGCGGGTGGACATACGATTGATTCGGTTGAGCCTATTTATGGATTGGTGGCAATTGGTATAGTCGATCCAAAGCGTGTGAAGAGCAACGCCAGCGCTAAACCGGGCGATGTATTAATTCTGGGCAAGCCTCTAGGCGTAGGCATCTTATCTGCCGCCCTGAAGAAAGATCTTTTGGGTCCAGATGGCTATCGAGAAATGATTGCCAACACAACCAAACTCAACTCTGCAGGGCCAGAGTTAGCAAAACTATCTGGCGTGAATGCCTTAACTGATGTCACAGGTTTTGGTTTGGCTGGTCACACCCTAGAGTTAGCAAGGGGCTCAAACTGCACAGCGCATATTGACTGGAGCCAAGTACCCCTGCTCTCTAATGTGCAAAAGCTAGCCGATGATGGCGTCATCACCGGCGCCTCAGATAGAAACTGGCTGAGTTACGGCAATGAGGTTGGCATTCCGGCAGACTTCACGCCAGCGCAGCGCGCCCTATTGACTGATCCACAAACTAGCGGCGGACTACTAGTTTCCTGCAGCCCTGATAGCGTTAAAGAAGTATTGGATATCTTCAATCAACATCAATTCTTGGGTGCCCGTGTCATTGGTCAAATGAGCAAACGCCAAGAAATGCCTCTAGTGGTTTCTTAACTCAGCTTCTCAAGTTGGTTTGTTTATTTCTTTAGATTAAATACACTTGAGAAATCAAGCTGGCCATTGCCGGCTTTGCTGTGACTCTCGTAAAGCTGTTGCGCCAACTTGCCCAGCGGGACATTAGCATCTAAATTTTCTGCATTCTCAACTGCTAAGCCTAGATCTTTTAGCATCAGATCTACGCCAAAGCCACCGGCATACTCTTTTGAAGACGGAACGTTTTCCATTACACCTGGACAAGGGTTATATAACTCCAAAGTCCAGTTACGTCCTGAACTTTTTGACATGATGTCGGATAGCACTTTTGGATCCATGCCATTCGCAATTCCTAAACGGAGCGCCTCACTCGTTCCCAGCATCTGAATACCCAAGAGCATGTTGTTGCAAACCTTAACAGTCTGCCCTGCACCACTTGCGCCCGCATGAAAAATGTTCTTACCCATTTTTTCTAGCAATGGACGTGCGCACTCTACTGCACTCGTATCGCCGCCCACCATAAACGTTAATGAGCCAGCTTGTGCTCCCGCAGTTCCACCGGAGACCGGTGCATCAAGCATGACCAAGCCTTTTGCCTTTGCTGCTGCCGCAACAGTCTGCGCAACCTTAGGTGAAATGGTTGAGCAGTCAATGAGTAGCGTCTTAGGATTTGCACTTGCGAGCAAGCCTGTATCACCAAGATATAAGCCCTCCACATGGCGTGAAGCTGGCAACATGCTAATTAATACATCCACATCCTTGGCGGTCGCATTTGCATTAGCAGCAACAGCGCCACCCGCAGCCGCAAAGGCATCCAATTGACTTTGCACTAAATCAAAACCAACAACCTCGTGCCCTGCTTTTAATAGGTTGAGGGCCATCGGTAAGCCCATATTTCCTAAACCAATAAATCCAATTTTCATAGCGATCCTAGTTTTATTGTTTTCTTGAAGCCAAGTACTTCACGCCTTTCGGCCCATATGATTCTGCATGAGGCTGCTTGTATTTCAACTCAAACACATCGCCTGGGTTATATACACTGCAAATGCTATCAATCACGATCTCAATACTACCCTCCATAACTAGCGCTTTCACCTCAAACGGATGCTCATGTTTATCAAGGCGGCCATTAGGAGCTTGCTGAACCTCTACTGGCTCAGGGAATCCGTGTTGCATAAGTAGCTGTAAAAACTGCTCTCTGTTCATCATATAACTATAGCGTGGATATACTCTCTTAGCACCAAGCAATTATTAGGGGACATCATATGGTGAAAGTCATTGGATTAATGGAGTTAAGCGATCAGGAAGCCTTTGAGCAGTACCGCTCAAAAGTGGGTCAAACCGTTGAGCTATATAAGGGTTCAATCCAGCATCGAGGATCGGTAGCTGAACTCTTTTGGAATGAGCTGGGTTGCGCACCCTTCACTACCTTCGTAGAACTTGAGTTTCCAAGCGCACAAGACGCTCACACTTGGGCTAATAGCCCTGAATATCAATCCCTCGTGCCAGTACGCAGTAAAGCAATGAAACTCACTCTTTTTAGCGTTGTAATTTAAAGCAATATTAAGTTGGGGGTTTGCAAATAAAAAAGCCTAGCTCGCAAGCTAGGCTTTTTAATCGGTCTGAAGTCAGGATTACTTCTTAGCTTCCATTGCTTCTTTAGCAGCAGTAATTTCTTTACGACGCTCTTTGCAGGCGCCAGCGATTTCTTGCAAGGCCTTACGTGCGCGCGCAGCAGATGCCTTAATACCTTTTTCAATAAATTTTTCGTTTTCAGCTTTGTAAGTTTCAAAAGCAGCCAACAATGTATCGTGTTGTGACATCTCGTCTCCTATTAACAAATGAATATTTATACTGACAGCCAGGCCAGTATATCCGCATAAAAACCATAGAAAATCGCCCCTCAAATCAGGGATAACTCTTATATTTACAGGTTCAGCCAAAATAGCTTCATTAGATAAAAATACCCCGGAGACCCCAAAATGCTCAAAAAATTCCTTCTTTTGCTCGTCGGCACCATGCTTGGGCTCGCAGCCTATGCCCAAAATAGCTCTTGGCCGGCCTCAAACAAGCCAATTACCTTTATTAACCCCTTCCCTCCAGGTGGGGCTGTAGATGCTTTTGGACGCCCTCTAGCCAAGCAACTCTCTACCCAATTAAACGACTCCATCGTGGTCGATAACCGCGGTGGTGCAGGTGGAACGCTTGGCGCTGCAGTTGCAGCAAAAATGGCGCCAGATGGATATACCTGGCTTCTTGGTGCAGTGCATCACTCAATTGCACCAAGTATGTACACCAACCTTTCTTATGACATCACCAAAGATTTTGAGCCTATCGCCATTATTGGTAGCGTCCCGCATGTCATTGTTGTGAATCCCAATAAGTTTCCAAAAAATGATTTGAAATCGATCATGGAAGAGATTCGTAAACATCCTGGAAAATACAACTATGCCTCTACCGGCAATGGCACGTCACAGCACTTGACTGGCGAACTCTTTAAGATGCAAAACAAGTTATTCATTACCCATATTCCTTATCGTGGAACAGGGCCTGCGCTGCAGGACCTCGTAGCAGGCCAAGTCGATATGATGTTTGATACTTTAGCTGGTGCTGCGCCATTTATCAAAAACGGTCAGTTAATCGCCGTAGCCGTAGCCACCTCAAAAAGAGTAGATGCATTTCCGAATGTTCCTACCGCGCAAGAACTGGGCATCTCCAATTTCATAGTGAATAGCTGGTATGCCATGTGGGCCATCAAAGGCACACCTAAGGATATTGTCGAAAAGATGAGTGCTGAAGTACAAATTGCCCTAGCCTCTCCTGAAATCAAAGAGCGCTGGGCGTCTATGGGTGCAAGCGTTCCCAAGATGACTCGCCCTGAGCTGGCAAACTATATTAATCAAGAAATTTCCCGCTGGAGCGAAGTAGTGAAAAAGTCTGGCGCTAAGCTAGATTAAAAAAATAGATTAAAAAAAGAAACATTAAAAAATAATTAAGAGACAGCATGACCATTCAGACTAAAAACCTTTCTTTTGTTCGCAACAAACTTCTCAATAAAGAAGAAATTGCTTTTTTAGATGTACGTGAAGAAGACCCTCATGCGCAAGAGCATCCCTTGTTTGCTGCAAACGTACCACTTTCTCGCATTGAGATTGATGCTTATGCAAAGCTACCCAAAAAGGATGTGCCCATCGTGACATTAGATGATGGTGAAGGGTTTGCACAACTAGCAGCGCAACGCTTGATTGATCTTGGTTTTACCAATGTTTCTGTATTTGAAGGTGGCGTACAGGGCTGGAAGGCAGCTGGCGGTGAACTCTTTAAGGACGTGAATGTCCCCAGTAAATCTTTTGGTGAATTTGTAGAGTCTAAGCGTCACACCCCTTCTTTATCAGCCCAAGAGGTGAAGCACTTAATCGACAGCAAAGAAGATGTGGTGGTTGTAGATGTGCGTCGCTTTGATGAGTACAACACCATGAGTATTCCAACTGGTATTAGCGTACCAGGCGCAGAACTGGTGCTGCGCCTACCTGAATTAGCCCCTAATCCAAAGACGAAGATTATTGTGAACTGCGCCGGCAGAACCCGAAGCATCATTGGCACTCAATCGCTAATTAATGCCGGCATACCAAATGAGGTCAATGCGCTGCGCAATGGAACCATTGGCTGGACTTTAGCTGGGCAAGAGCTAGACAAAGGTCAGAGCAGAAAGTTTCAAGAAGTAAGCGAAGAAACAAAGAATGAGGCAGCAGTGCGTGCGCGCAGCGTTGCTGATAGAGCTGGTGTCAAACGAGCCAGTCTTGCAGATGTGCAGCAATGGAAATCACAACCTGAGCGCACCACATATTTATTTGATACGCGTACTCCTGAAGAATATGAATCCGGTCACCTACCTGACTTTAGATCTGTACCTGGTGGTCAACTCGTTCAAGAAACAGAAATGGTTGCCCCTGTCCGTGGAGCTCGTATCGTTTTAGTTGATCCTAGTGGTGGCAGCGTACGCGCCAACATGCCAGCATCTTGGTTGGCACAAATGGCCTGGGATGTTTATGTTCTTGATGGCATTAACGCATCAGATCTAACCGAGAAAGGCTCTTGGAAGGCGCCCTTACCAAACCTACCAACAATTGAGAGCGTGGATGCGCAAACGGTTTCTCATTGGCTCAAAACTGATAGCAATACGATTGCGGTGGATTTCAGCACTCATGCTAATTACGTTAAGGGACATATTCCAGGTAGCTGGTATGCCCTGCGCTCTCAACTTACTGAAGCCATCAAAAAAATTCCTCAAGTAGATCGGTACGTGATCACTAGTACACCGTCAGAACTTAGTCTCTTTGCCGCGCAAGAACTTCAAGCGCTTACGAAGGCTGAAGTATTGGTTTTAGAGGGTGGCAATGCTGCCTGGGTCAAAGCTGGATTGGAATTAGAAAAGGGAGCAAGCCATTTGGCCTCTCCTCCCCTAGATCGCTACAAACGTCCTTATGAAGGTACAAGCGTAGATCCTGCAGCAATGCAGGCTTATTTAGATTGGGAGTTTGGTTTAGTAGAACAACTTGGCAAGGACGGAACCCATCACTTCTGGGTTCTCTAATCAACTACAGTCGTCCTTGCGGTTGTCCTTGTTGATGTCCTTGTTGATGTCTTCGCTTTAATAGTTAAGCGATCTTATTGCGAATGATGCCGACACCAGTGATTTCTGTTTCCATGCTGTCGCCCGGCTTTAAAAACTCCGGCGGTTTTCTGCTATAGCCAACTCCAGATGGGGTGCCAGTTGCAATGATGTCGCCAGGTAGCAGCGTCAGACTGCGAGAAAGCTCAGCGATTACCACCGGAATCTTGAAATACATCTGCTTATAGCTAGCATTTTGTTTTTCAACGCCATTTACGCGGCAAATGATGCGAGTGTCATCCAAGTTAACACCGCCGGCAGTCACAATCCATGGGCCCATTGGGCCATGACCATCCAAACTCTTACCTTTGAACCACTGACCTGAGTGACGTTTTTGCTGAACATCACGCGCAGTGGTGTCGTTATAAGCAGCATAGCCAAAAACATAATCCATGGCATTTTCTTCGGAGATATTTTTACCTTTCTTGCCAATAACAACCGCTAATTCAGCTTCCCAGTCAATCATGGTGGAGTAGCTACCATCATAGGGAATAGGGTCGAAAGGTCCATTCATGGTTTGGGTGCCTTTAGTAAAAAGCACGGGCACCTTTGGATACTCTTTAACGCCTTGATCAGCGCGTCTATCCCTACCTTCATCAAAGTGATCTAAATAATTCCAACCCACACAGTAAATATTGCTTTGTGGTTTAGGGATTGGTGATAACAACACCACTTGGTTCACATTCTGCAAGTTTGATCCGCGACCTTTAAATAATGCCGCTAATTCAGCAAGGCCTCTATTGCCAGAGGCTGCTAATGAAATCGTTGACGTAGGATCAAATGAAAGCTGCACTTTTTGGCGAGCTGCCTCAGCCGGGATATCTACCACCATGCCATCATTAGTTACTAAACCCAATCTGGATGTTGCACCCATTTTCGGCAAATAGTTAGCGATTCGGAAACCCGCCTTACCTGTCAATGGCTCAACCACAATAGGTTGGCGCGCATCAGGGGCGGCCATTGCATTTGAAATCAACATGCTGCTCATAGCAGCAGATGCTCCCAATTTAAGCGCATCTCTACGATTTGTATCCACAGCGTCTCCTTTAATATTTTTGTTATTAATGTTTTATTAATACTCTGGCGTTATTCATTAAACACTCTGTCATAAATACTAATACCAAACGCTATTCATGGGCAAAATTTTGAGAAATTCACTATGCTTAGGCTATGCGGATCGTCAAAACCACCCGAACCCCCCTTCTTCTAGCTTACATATGCGTACTAGTAGGGCTGTGCGCCTGCGAGCGAGAGAGCTACACGAGCTGGAGTTGCAACTCCCAGGCCGAGACCAAAATCTCGATGGTGCTTCGTAAAGCCCAAATGGAATTTAAGGGTAACAAGTTAAATTACTGTGGAAGCTTGGGGCCTCAAAGTTTTTTTGATCAGCAATGCCCGCCTCAGATCAACCAATCTAGCGCGACATTTACACCATCCTCGGGACTACTCCTGATCCAAGGGCAAGAATTTCAGTGCACAGCTCTATAAACAATAAATTAAGCCCCAAGAAATTGCTGCTGACCAAATGGACGGCAGTAAAACCCATCGCCAAACAAAAGCATTTCTTGGTTAGTAAAGTCATTCTTCCTGAACCACCAGACGAAAAAATTGAGCTTGTAGAGATTGAGGCGGTCTATTCGAAGAAAACCACGCTCATTCCCTGGCGAGACCTCACGAACAGCGAGCTTTGGATACAGGGCTGGAAATAAAAAACCGCCTCATATTTGAGACGGCTTTTTGTTTTTTCATGCTTCAAGAATTCACATTAATCCGTCTTCTTTTTAGCTCCAGATTTTTTCACTAGATCATCGATATTCTTTTCAGCAGCATCAGCCACTTGATTCACAATGCGGCGCCCTTCTTTAAACATCTTCTGACCGGTAGTGGACATCTCATTAACTACCTTAGAAAGCTTATCAGCGTGAGTAGGCAATTTGTTTTCAGCATCCTCTAACCAGCCCACTAATGAGCTGCGAACTTTCTCCAAATGCTTTTCAGTTTCATCAGCAGCGCTCTCGCCGATATCTTTAAGCACTGATTTCACTTTCTTTTGATAGGCAGTTGCACGCTTAGCCGCCTCTTTGGCTGCTTCTTCCTGCAATGCCTTTAGCTTTGCCAAATCATTCTTTGCTGCTGACTTGGCGCTATCTAAGGCATTTTTCATACCCCACTCCATCTCAGCAATGTGATGTTCGCTCAATTCCTTTGCGGCATCCAAAAGCTTATGCGAATAATCAAATAGTTCTTTCGCTTTTTCCTGTTGCCACTTTTGAAGATCTTTTGCATCCATTTGTTCTCTCCCAAGAAATAAGTGTTAATGAAGCCTGTCTTATTAACTCTATACCCAAATTGGCAAACTGCCAATTCCCTCGATTTCCCCCAATTCTGGGTATTAAAATAGGGTGATGACAGAAAGACAATCCATTTATGACGCCATTGGCGGTATCGACAAGGTCGATGAGCTAGTTGACCGCTTTTACGATTTAATGGCTTTAGAGCCTAAATTTAGCGATCTTCGGGCCATGCACGGACAAGACCTCTCCAACTCCAGAGAGAAGTTGAAATTCTTTCTAACGGGTTGGATGGGTGGACCTGACATCTATTCACCTAAATACGGCCACCCAATGCTAAGGGCACGCCACCTCCCTTTTAAGATTGGCTTAAATGAGCGCAATCAATGGCTTGCCTGTATGTATCAGGCATTGGAGGATTGTGGAATTACTGGAAATACCGCGAAGCAACTCGAAGAGTCATTCTTCAACACCGCCGACTGGATGAGAAACCAGCCCAACTAAAAATTAGTCGAGCTTGGCTCCTGCCTGCTTCACTGCTTTTGCCCAACGTGGCATTTCTGCGGCAAGAAATTTTGAGAATTGATCTGCATTGAGATAAGCAGGATCAGCGCCTTGATCAATCATTTTTTTCTGAATATCAGGTGACTCGAGCGTTTCTTTAAATGCCTGACTTAATTTATTCACGACATCTGGTGGAGTACCCTTTGGCGCCAATATTCCATAAAAGCCAACCACCTCTAAGTTCGCAACACCTGTCTCGATCACAGTTGGTGTATTCGGCAATGCTGGATTGCGCTTGGCACTAGTTACTGCCAGGGCTTTGATTTTCCCCTGCTTAACATAGTTAGCCGCTTGAGGAACGGACTCCGCCATAAATTGCACATGGCCTGCGATCAAATCAGTAAATGCTGGAGCGCTTCCCTTGAAGGGGATGTGCACCATAAATATTCCCGTCTCGCTTTTGAGCATCTCTGGAACCAAATGAGAAATGCCGCCATTACCCGCTGACCCATAGTTCAGCTTTCCTGGATTTGCTTTTGCGTACGCTATGAATTCTTTCAGAGTATTTGCTTGCACATCCTTGTTCACAATCAATGCCAGTGGTTGCTGCGCAGTTCTAGCAATCGGTTGGAAATCTTTTAGGGTGTCATAAGGTGATTTGGTGTAAATCGCTGGGTTAATTACCATTGTTCCAGTATTAGCCAATAGCACTGTATATCCATCAGCCGGTGATTGCGCGACATACTGAGCACCAACCGCGCCACCTGCTCCAGCCTTGTAATCGACGATGACTGTTTGCCCTAAAGCAGACTGCAGCCTATCAACCAACAGTCGAATGTGAGCATCCAAAGGTCCGCCTGCAGGAAATCCAATAATGATTTTGACTGGTTTATCAGGATAAGCCGCCTGAACCGCTTTCCAGGAGCAGCAAAGCAATAGGCTTAGCAGAAATATCCTGATGATTTGTGTGGACTTATACATATGAGGCGACATTTAATTTACTTGGATACACTTTACCTTATCACCACATTGGCAAAGTAGAAAATGATCGAAAGCTTTATGCAACTTATCAGCGACCCCAATGCTTGGATCGCATTTTTAACGCTCTCTGCCCTAGAAATCATTCTGGGTATTGATAACATCATTTTCATTAGCGTCATTGCCAATAGACTCCCAATAGAAATCCGGGAAAAGGTACGCCGCTTTGGGCTGATCTTTGCATTGGTAACGCGCATTCTGTTGTTACTCAGTCTGTCATGGGTAATGGGATTGACCGCCCCCCTCTTTAGCATTTCCGAACACGTCATCAGCGGCAGAGATTTAATCCTTCTCCTTGGCGGCTTCTTCTTGATATGGAAGGCCTCAAAAGAAATCTACGTTGAGGTTGAAGTGGGAGAACATGGCGAAGCCCATAGCAATGCGAACAGCCAAAATGCTGGCAAGTCGATGATGACCCTCTTTGTTGGCTCCGTTTTGCAAATCGGCTTACTAGACATCATTTTCTCTCTAGATAGCGTAATCACCGCAGTAGGCATGGTTGATCAAATCAGCGTCATGATTGCAGCCGTTCTTGCTTCGGTTCTCATCATGCTGGTGGCAGCAAAGCCTATTGGAGATTTTGTTCACCGCCACCCCTCCATTAAGGTCCTGGCCTTATCTTTTTTGACAGTGGTAGGCGTTGTATTGATTGCAGAAGGAATGAGTGTTCATATTCCTAAAGGCTACGTCTATGTAGCCATGGCATTTTCACTATCAGTTGAGCTTTTAAATATCCGCTCGCGGGAAAAGAAAAAGCGTCAGGGATAAAACTATAAAGCTTGCGCGCAAGCAAAGCCGCTTGCCCAGGCCCACTGGAAGTTATGACCACCTAAATGGCCAGTGACATCGACGCACTCGCCAATAAAAAAGAGTCCTGAATGTTTGCGGGACATCATGGTCTGTCCATCAAGCTCTTTGGTATCAACGCCACCTAACATCACTTCAGCTTTTTTCCAGCCCAGGGTACCTGCGGGCTTTACTGACCAGTTGGTTATCAACTCTTTGAGGGCTTGGCGATCTTTTTTAGATACCTCAGCCCACTTTCGACCTACTAAATTTTTCTGCTCAGCAAATGCTTTTGCTAAACGCTGAGGCAGCACAGAAGCAAGAATGGTTTCAGTTAGCTTTAAGCGGTTCTCTTCATTATTGAAGAGCTCATCGCAATTAAAGCCGCCAGGACGCTCAACCGCTCCCAGCCAATCAATATGAATGGGCTCGCCCTCTTCCCAATAACTACTTGCCTGGAGAACGGCAGGACCAGATAGACCTTTATGAGTTAGCAAAAGATCTTCATTAAATCTGCAGGCGCCATAACGATGCCCTTTAGAGCCAGAGGCTATTCTGACGGGAACGCTAAGACCTGCCAAGTCATTGAGGTTGCCAAAAGTATCTGCAGTAAAAGACAGCGGTACCAGAGCAGGTCTTGGGTCGATAACGTTTAAGCCAAACTGTTTTGCAATATCCAATGAATACGCAGTAGCGCCTATGGCTGGAACTGGCAAACCGCCAGTTGCCATGACTACTGCTTTGGTCCTTTCAAGGCCCATGTTGGTACGAACAATCCAGGCATCACCATCTTGGGCAATCGATTCAACTGCGACAGGATTACGCACCATCACCTTACCCTTGGCACATTCTGCAAAGAGCATATCAATGATTTGCTTTGCTGAATCATCGCAAAATAACTGGCCTTGGTGTTTCTCATGGTAATTAATCCCATGAGCCGTTACTAGCTTGATAAATTCAGATGAAGGATATCTAGCGAGCGCACTTTTTACGAAGTGTTGATTAAGCGATAAGAAATTGGCTGGGCTGCTATGCAAATTGGTGAAGTTGCAACGACCGCCACCACTAATGCGAATCTTTTCGCCCAATACTTGAGCATGATCTAGTACTAAAACTTTCCTACCTAACTGACCAGCCACTCCGGCACAGAATAGTCCTGCTGCGCCTCCACCGACAATGATGGCATCCCAAGTTTTACTCATGTATTACTCAAAGCGATCAATGATGTCTGATGAGATATTGAGTTTTCTCATGTGAAGCTTGGTATAGGCCTGGCGAAAGTTCTTTGTCATTGAAATCATGACGGATGCAGTCCAGGCAAACGCAAACATTCCAGAAAAAGCAATAATGACTGCCAGCATCTTCCAGCCGCTCGGAAGAATGTCTTCCATGAAACCCATGGCCGTATAGGTGCTGCCACTAAAGAGAATGCTTTGACCAAGCTCGGGTAGCAATTTAAATGCATATAGAGCAATACCCCAAATGAGTATTTCAGCGATATGCGTTAAGAACAAACAAAAGACGCTGGTGTAAAAACACATTGCCACTGCAGAATATTTCTTCTCAGATAAATACAGAAAGGTTTTGACTTCATAGCGTTTGGCAATTTGCAATAAAAGAACGCCATGAAAAATCATCACCAGCAAAAGCATGGAGCCACCCAAAAGGTAGCCCGGGAGATCAAGAGATGTTGCGATACTGGCTTGAGATGAATTCATGATGGAGATTTTACAGGCGAGCCTACTCAGCTAAGCTGATACCAGCCCTGGATAACCTGCCAGGCTTCTTCGGCAGTCTCTACAAAGTGAATGATGTTCATATCTTCCTGGTCAATCACGCCAAATTCCACCATGTGATTGAAGTTCACCATCTCACTCCAATAATCTTTCCCCACCAAGATGACTGGAATGGGAACCACTTTTTTAGTCTGAATGAGCGTTAGGACTTCGAACAATTCATCAAAGGAGCCGAAGCCTCCGGGATAGGCGACAATTGCCCTAGCTCGCAACATAAAGTGCATCTTGCGCAAAGCAAAGTAATGGAAGCGAAAACTGAGCCCAGGACTGATGTAAGGATTGGGGTGCTGCTCTCTGGGAAGGCTGATATTAAAACCAATAGTTTTATCGCCAACTTCAAATGCGCCACGATTAGCGGCCTCCATAATGCCCGGTCCACCACCAGTACAGATATGCAATTTATTGGAGTTTAGTTTTTGGGTTTCGTTGTAATGCGCTACCAAAGCACCAAACTGTCGAGCGGACTCATAGTACTTGCTGTGCAGAATGGCTTTTTTCGCTACCGCAGCCTCTTCTGGTGTCTTAGCATTCTTTTCTAGATCTAAAGCATGCTGATGGCTGACAAAACGAGTTGATCCAAATACAGTAATGGTGTGATCAATGCCATGCTCTTTGAGCAAGACCTCGGGCTTGAGCAACTCAAGCTCAAAACGAATGCCCATAGTTTCTCTGCGGGCCAAAAAAGCTTCGTCATCAAAGGCAAACTTGTACGAATCATCAGAGCCATCCTCAGCTATGTGACTGTGATGCAAATTTAAAAATTCAGTAATTGTTTGTGAGTTGTGAACGGGAAGCTTTGGACTCATGTTGCGACCTTCTGGCGTATGTATAGAGTCATCTTAACCTGCACTCCAAATTAGTGTTAATACCTAGTTTTACCTTGGATATAGGGCCCTAGGGGTTTTTGGGATTTACCCAGCGCCCTTCCCGAGTTAATATTGATCCAATTTCAACCAAATCGAAGGAAAAGCAATGAGCAACCGTTCAATCATCATCATGGTACTAGTCTTAGTTGGTGCCACAGCCTATTTACTCCTTAAGGGTGATGGCAACATTGATATGGGTGGCGAAAAGCATGGTGCAGAAGCTGCACACATGGAAGAAGCTAAGAAAGATGCTCCTGCAGCTGCTCCAGTTGCTCCAGCGGCAGCACCAGCTGCTGATGCTAAGAAGTAATTTTTAGCGCTGTAGACAAAACCGCGGTCCGCCGCGGTTTTTTTGTCTCATCTTTTAATGAAATTCACATTCTCTCTAGCACTTTCTCTAACGCTACTGTGTTTATCTCAATTCGCAATTAGTCAACAACCTCCTGTTATGAAATCTATCAGTCCTGCAGCCCTCACTTCTTTTGTTCCGACCGGCACTTTGCGTGTCGGCATCAATTTGGGAAATCCTATTCTTGCGAATGAAGATCCGAATACCAAAAATCTATATGGCGTAACTATTGATATCGCCAATGAAATTGGGAAACGAATTTCTAAGCCAGTGCAGTTAATCCCGTTTAAAACTGCAGGCGCAACAGTTGATGCAGTCAAAACCGGTGAGATCGATTTGGTATTTGTTGCGATCGATCCAGTGCGTGGCGCAGATATTAGTTATACGCCAGCCTATATTCAGATTGAAGGCGCCTATATGGTGAAGTCTTCCTCCCCATTAAAGGCCAACGAAGAGGTAGATTTGGCTGGCAATGAAATCGTAGTGGGAAAAGGTAGTGCCTATGACTTGTACCTCACGCGTGAAATTAAAAATGCTGCACTATTGCGATCAGCTAGCTCACAAGCTGTCGTAGATGACTTTATGTCGGGAAAAGGGAATGTGGCTGCGGGCGTTAAACAGCAGTTAGAAAGCGATGCTAAACGCTATGATGGTTTGCGCATGCTACCTGGGCGCTTTATGGTGATCAACCAGGCTATTGGCATTCCAAAAGCAAGGTCAAATTACGAAGACACAACTACTTATCTAAGCAATGTCATTACAGAATTAAAGCAATCTGGATTTGTGTCAGATGCGATGAAGCATCACAATATTCAGGGGGCAAAAGTTGCCGAATAATCTAACACTGATAAGTATGTAAACGCTCAGGGATGATGACATTGCTCCAATGCAATTCTTCCCTGATGCTTTGAGCCAGAACGGAAGATGACTCCGGCTCGCCATGCACCACAAAGACTGTTTTTGGTGGCTGCTCAAACCCCTTAAGCCAGTCCAATAAGCCGGCCTGATCTGCATGAGCAGATAAACCCCCAATCGTATGCACCGAAGCTCTCACAGGAACTTCTTCACCAAATAAACGAACCTTCTGCACCTTGTCTACCAGGCGCCTACCGAGGCTTCCATAAGACTGAAAACCAGTAATGACAATGGCGTTTTGCGCTCTCGGTAAATTGCTGGCCAAGTGATGCACAATTCGCCCTGCATCACACATACCGCTTGCAGAAATAATGATGGCACCGCCTTTAATCTTATTCAGGGCTTTCGATTCTTCTACATCCGCAATAAAGCGAAGATCTACGGAGCCTGGATTATCTCTATACCACTCAAATGTTGCCTGAGACTCTCCATCCAAATGGGAGAAAAAATGCTGGGTTAGATGGGTTGCTGCAGTAGCCATGGGTGAATCTACCCAAATACTTAAATGAGGCAGGCGCCCTCTTTTCACCAAATCAATTAAGAGAAATAAAATTTCTTGTGTGCGGCCCACAGCAAAGGCTGGCATAACAACGTTCCCATGCCCAGCCATCGTTGCGCTGATCACTTCAACCAACTCATCTTCCGTATCCTGCAAGCTTCGATGGAGACGGTCTCCATAGGTAGATTCAACTACGACCACATCTGCGTTTTTGATTAGGTCAGGATCAGGCATTAATACTTTACCCTTCATACCTATATCCCCAGAGAAAACGCAGCGTTTTTTCTGGTCGCCATCCTCCGTGATATCAATGACTGCAATTGCAGAGCCCAAAATATGCCCGGCATTATGAAACTCCAACTGCATCCCTGGGACCAACTCGATTGATTGTCCGTATTCCAATGCCTCAAACTGCGTCAGGGTAGTTTCTACCTCCTCCCGGGAATACAGTGCAATCGGCATTTCTCCGTGCCACTTACCTGCTTTTTGTTTTCGTTCGGCTCGCTCTACGTCCGCGCGCTGTAAATGCGCGCTATCAAGTAACAGAATTTTTAATAATTCGTAGGTGGCGCTTGTGCAATAGATCGGCCCAGTAAATCCTTGCGCACATAATCTTGGCAACAGACCACTATGATCTATATGAGCATGAGTGAGTACTACAAAATCCAGATCTTTTGGCGCGAAGGGCAAAGGTTCTAAATTTTTATTGCTAGCCTCCCTGCCACCCTGAAACATTCCATAGTCAACCATGAAATGTCTTGACCTACCGGCCAGCGTTACCTCCACCGAATGTCTTGATCCAGTGACTTCCCCTGCCGCACCTAAAAATTGAATCTTCATTTAATCAGCATACACTCTCTTACAATTATCTAAACAACATTCAATTTAGAACATACTGTCTACATGGCCTTTCCCAATCAACTCAATGCACTCCCTCTGGCCGTTAGGCTGAAGCGAGAGCCTGCCGAACATAAAGGAAGCGCAGGTAAGGTAATGCTGATTGGCGGAGCACCCGGAATGGCGGGCGCCCTTGTCCTGGCGGGTAATGCCTGCTTGCATCTCGGTGCTGGGTGGACCATGCTAGAAATGTTAGATCCCGCATCAGCACATGCAGATATAGATCACCCGGAGCTGATGATTCGACTGGCTGATCAACCAAATGCGGTATTTAATAATGATAAGCCGGATGTCATTGCTATAGGGCCTGGCTTAGGAAAATCTGCGCTTGCAATCGCCTGGCTTCAAAGTATGCTTGCCTATCCAAATATTCCTTTGGTAATTGACGCCGATGCGTTAAATTTAATTTCAGAGTCAGAAGATTTATTGCCAGCACTGAAAAAACGTAATCAAGAATTTCCACAAATGACAGTGCTAACGCCGCACCCCGGTGAAGCCGCAAAATTACTGGAGAGCACTACAGAGCAAATTCAGTCAAATCGCGAAGGGGCGATTGAGAAGCTAGTGAACCTTACGGGATCGATTGTGGTTCTAAAAGGTCAACATACTCTGATTGCCTCACTAAACCATCCTACTGTTGTTTGTACAGAAGGAAACCCTGGCATGGGCACGGGCGGAATGGGGGACATCCTTACTGGTAGCCTTGCAGCTATTGCCGCCCAAGGAATTCGACATCATCTAAATTTATGGCAGGCCACTGGCTTAGCCGTACAACTTCATGCCAGCGCTGCAGATAGCTTAGTTAGCAAAGGGGTCGGGCCTATCGGCCTTACCCCATCTGAAACTATTTTTGAAATGAGATCTCTGCTGAATAAACTGTTATAAATCCATATGCAGTCAATCAGCAAAGCACACAATCGCAAGCCCTATCTCTATGGCATTTTGATGGCCGGAGTAGGCTCAATGCTTTTTTCAGGCAAGGCCATTTTAGTTAAGCTGGCATTTGGTTATGGTGCCAATGCTGAAACCCTTTTGGCCTTACGCATGCTAATGGCGCTCCCTATGTTTTGGGCAATATTCTGGTGGGAGTCTCGCAGAAAATCGATGAGCCCGATTACCTGGCTTGATCGTGCCAAGTTATTTTTCCTAGGGTTTTTGGGTTATTTTCTTTCTAGTTACATTGATTTCTTGGGATTGCAATATATCTCAGTTGGTCTTGAGCGTATCGTTCTATACCTAACACCAACCATTGTTTTATTAATCTCCTATTTTGTTTTAAAGAAACCAATATCACGCCTCCAGTGGTACGCCCTGATCGTCGGCTACATTGGCGTGTTTATTGTTTTTATTCAGGATGCAAGTTCTACCGGCATTAGCGCCTGGCTGGGCATGCTCCTAGTTTTTGGAAGTGCCTGCTCTTATGCAGCCTACATGATTGGCGCTGGAGAAATGGTAAAGCGCATCGGCAGTGTCCGGTTGGTTGTTCTAGCTAGCTCAGCATCTGCAGTATTGAGTGTGCTGCAATCATCCTTCCACAACCCAAACGCCATCTTTGAACAGCTCCCACAGATTTATTGGTTTAGCCTTCTCAACGCAAGTCTGTGCACCGTCATTCCGATGCTACTAATCATGATTGCCATCAATCGCATTGGCTCACCGCTGGTTGCTCAGGCCGGAATACTAGGGCCCGTCTCGACCATCTTTATGGGTTATTTAATTTTGTCTGAGCCAATTACTTGGACTCAAATTGGTGGAATGACTTTGGTTATTGCAGCGATGTGGTTGCTAGTGCGAAATGATACGCCAACAAAAAAGTCACCGGACCTCAAAAAATCCGATGACTTCGATAGTGCTGAACCCCTCAATTAAGAGGGATCAATTTACTGAACTGCTGCGTCGGCAGCTGGCTTAGATTTCTTTTTAGATTTCTTCTTTGCTTTTTTCTCAGCTTTCTTTTCTTTCTTAGCTTTCTTCTTTGCTTTTTTCTCAGCAACCTTATCAGTTGGCTCAGCAACTGGAGCTGGGGCAGCAGCAGGAACCGCTGCTGGCGCAGGAGCTGGCGCCGGATCGGCCGCCATCACTGAAACTGGAGAAATACCAATCGCTGCGGAAATAAGGGTTGCTAGACTGAGGCGAGCAATACGTGAAATCATGTAAATCTCCATGTAAGTTTGTAGATAATTTAATAATACTCAAAAATTTGAGATAAATGCTTCATTTTTAAAGGTTTCCCAATGAATGAATTTCCTCAAGACATTTTTACTGAGCCGCAGGGTTACTCGGTCAATACGTTAGAAAACCTTGGGCCGCTAGCCGGAATGGCCGGCATCTGGGAAGGTGTTCGCGGCTTAGACGTAAAACCTAAGGCTGAGGGCCCAAAGAAACAGGCTTATGTCGAGAGAATTGATCTTCAACCCATAGACCCACAAACCAATGGGCCCCAATTATTTTATGGCTTGAGGTATCACACCCATATCACCAAGCCAGATCAAGTTAAAACTTATCATGATCAAGTTGGTTACTGGCTTTGGGAGCCAGCTAACGGCAACCTGATCCATACACTCACCATTCCCCGCGGCATGACAACAATGGCATGCGGAAATGCCTTACCCACCGCCAAGGAATTTGAATTATTCGCAAAAGAAGGTGATCCTAGCGCAGGCATGTCCGCCAATCCTTTTCTCAATTACGCTTTTAGAACAGTAGAGTTTCGGATTAAGGTAAACATCAATGACGATGGCACTTGGTCATACGAGCAAGATACCGTTATGAAGATTAAGGATCAGGCGGAGTTGTTTCATCATGTCGATAACAATACCCTGCACAAGATTGGAGATGCTACGCCCAATCCACTTGCAAGATGAGTGTTAATTCTGCAATAGAAAAAGGCCATCAATTGATGGCCTTTTTTGCAATGCATATATGAAATTACGCTGGCTGTGCTTCAGTCTCAGTAATCTTTTCTAATGCAGTAGCCAAATGTCCAACCGTGCGATCCACATGGGCTAACTTCTCTAGTCCAAATAAACCAATGCGGAAGGTGCGGAAGTCAGGACGCTCGTCGCACTGCAACGGCACACCTGCTGCAGTTTGCAAACCAAGAGCGATAAACTTCTTGCCAGATTGAATATCTGGATCCTTGGTGTAGCTAACCACTACGCCCGGAGCCTGAAAGCCTTTAGCAGATACGGAGCTATAACCCTTAGAGACCAATAGGTCACGAACCTTAGTGCCTAATTCAATTTGCTTAGCTTTCAATGCTGCAAATCCAAGTGATTGAGTTTCTTTCATGACGTTGCGCAAAATCTTCAGCGCATCAGTTGGCATGGTTGTGTGATACACATGACCACCTTTTTCGTAGGCTTCCATGATCTGCAGCCACTTCTTCAGATCCATAGAAAAACTACTGCTTTGAGTTGCATCGATGCGCTCACGAGCGCGATCACCTAGCGCGATCAATGCGCAGCATGGGGAACTACTCCAGCCTTTTTGTGGCGCAGTGATTAATACATCCACATTGCAGGCCTTCATGTCCACCCACATCGCACCAGATGCGATGCAGTCCAATACAAATAAGCCATTTACGGAGCGCACTGCTTCACCAACTGCCTTGAGGTAATCATCAGGCAAGATAATGCCGGCTGAAGTTTCTACGTGAGGCGCAAATACCACCGCAGGCTTTTCTTTCTTAATGAAAGCAACAACCTCTTCAATCGGCGCTGGTGCGAATACGCCCTGAGCTGAATCTTCTAATTGATGTCCTTTAAGAACAGTCACATCACCAGTGATATTGGCTAGATCAAAAATCTGAGTCCAGCGATAGCTAAACCAACCATTGCGCAAGACTAAGCATTTTTGATTGTTAGCGAACTGACGAGCAACTGCCTCCATACCAAAAGTACCGCTACCAGGAACGATGACTGCAGAGCTAGCGTTGTAAGCATCTTTCAACACGCTGGAGATATCCACCATGACGCGTTTGAACTCTTCAGACATGTGATTTAAAGAGCGGTCGGTGTAGACAACCGAGAACTCCAACAAACCATCTGGATCAACGTTGGGGAGTAAGCCTGGCATAGTAATTTCCTAGGGATTTCAGTGATTAGCCCTAAATGATACTGATTTAAGACTTTTTCGGGGGATAGACCCAAAAACCCTGTTTAAAAGGGCATTTTTGCTGGTTTTTTAAACCTATTTGGCTGTTTTAGAAGAAATAGCGATGCCAGCAACAATTAATGCAAAAGCGAGGCCATGGAAAAGTTGAGGTGGCTCACCTAGCATCGCAGCTGATAGGAGCGCAGTAAATAAAGGTATGAAATTAGCAAAAAAGGCTGCAACCGTAGGCCCCGCCCCATTAACACCAAGACCCCAGCAGCGATAAGCAATCAAGGAGGGGCCCACTGCCACAAACACAATCAAAGAGGCAGTCCACCAATTGAGCTCTATGAAAGCATGTCCAGCCGCAATTTCAAAACCATCAAAAAATCCAGTCCACAGAAGACCTACAGTTACTTGCGCCATTAAAAATTCAGCCCATGGCCATTGACGCTCTGTACTAGCACCAGGGCGACTTAGCATCCAACTATAGAAAGCCCATAAGATGGTGGCCAACATAATCAATAGATCGCCAACTACCATTTGCATAGACAGCAAAGCCGCTAGATCGCCACGGGTAAGAACGATTCCTACGCCAAGCAAACTCACGACTGCGCCAATCATTTGCAAAATGCTCGGCTTGACTTGATAAAACACAGCGCCAATAAATAGCATCCAGATGGGCATGCTTGCACCAATCAAGGTGACGTTAATCGCAGTAGATGTTTGAAGAGCGAGATATAAGAGTACGTTGTAACTACCTACTCCAAATAAACCCAAAAGCAGGAAGCGTTTCTTGTTTTGCCACAAGGCACTTCCCGGCTTAAATACGCGCCAACCTAAGGGAAGCAAAAGTAATGCCGCTAAGCCCCAACGAACCGCGCTCAGAGTAATGGGAGAGATACTGCCCACCAATACGCGCCCAGCAATTGCATTGCCCGCCCATAAAGCTGTGGCAGTCAGCAAATAGAAAATGGTGGCGAAATTGAGTTGTTGCATTCAGCGACTTATTGGGGAAGCAGTTATTTGGGGTCCCCAAGCAAGGGATACCCTAGCATTGTAGAAACAAATCCCCGGTATTGCTAAGATAGAGCTTAAATTAAGCTTTTGTCTTAGCAAAATAGCATCAAACCGAAGGATACATTGTGGCAATCATTACCAATATAGAAGACTTGCGGGTCCTCCATCAAAAACGCACCCCCAAGATGTTCTATGACTATGCCGATTCCGGCTCATGGACCGAGTCAACCTATCGCGCCAATGAATCTGACTTTCAAAAGATTAAGTTGCGTCAGCGTGTAGCGGTCGATATGACCAATCGCACAACCAAGACAACCATGGTTGGGCAAGAAGTTGCTATGCCGGTTGCGCTTGCACCAACTGGCCTTACCGGTATGCAACATGCGGATGGCGAAATTTTGGCAGCCAAAGCGGCAGAAAAGTTTGGCGTTCCATTTTGTTTGTCGACCATGAGCATTTGCTCAATAGAAGATGTCGCAGAGCGCACCACAAAACCATTTTGGTTTCAGCTGTACGTCATGAAAGATCGCGGTTTTATTGAACGCTTGATTGAGCGCGCTAAGGCAGCTAAGTGCTCTGCACTAGTCTTGACCTTAGATCTACAAATTCTTGGCCAACGTCATAAAGACTTAAAGAATGGGCTATCTGCCCCTCCTAAGCTGACTATTGCCAACATGATCAATATGGCAACCAAGCCACGCTGGTGCCTTGGTATGGCAATGACCCCACGTAGAACCTTCCGCAATATTGTTGGTCATGCTACCGGTGTTGGCAACATGTCTTCACTCTCCTCTTGGACTGCTGAGCAATTTGATCCAGGCCTTAACTGGGGTGATGTGGAGTGGATCAAAAAACTCTGGGGCGGCAAACTGATCATCAAGGGAATCCTGGATGAAGGTGATGCGCGCCTAGCTGCAAACTCAGGAGCAGACGCATTAATTGTTTCCAACCACGGCGGCCGTCAGTTAGATGGTGCTATCTCCAGCATTCAAGCTTTACCGGGCATCGTAGAAGCCGTTGGCAAGGACATTGAAGTGTGGATGGATGGCGGTATTCGTTCAGGTCAAGATGTTCTCAAGGCTTGGGCTTTGGGTGCGCGCGGCACGATGATTGGTCGCCCATTTTTGTATGGCTTAGGCGCCATGGGTGAGGCTGGCGTTACTAAGTGCTTAGAGCTCATTCATAACGAACTGGACATCACTATGGCATTTACAGGCCATCGCGATATCCAGAATGTCACTAAAGACATCTTGTATCCAGGGACTTTTTAAATTACTCACATCCTCAACTACCCTCTTGCCGTATTTGGAATTTCTTTCCTCATCTTTGCTTTTGCCGTTTGGTTTGGGCATGCAGGACTAAGTCGCTACCGCACTAAAGATACCGAGACCTCTGAGGATCTCGGCATCATTCAGACGGCCACCTTAACCTTACTAGCCTTAATTATTGGCTTTACTTTCTCAATGGCGATTGACCGTCATGATCAGCGGGAGATTTTTGAGGAAGGCGAAGCAAACGCCATTGGAACCGAATACTTGCGGGCCGATCTTTTGCCACCCAAAGCAGCAGCCGCCACCAAGGACTTGCTACTTCAGTACGTAGATCAACGCATTTTGTTTTATTCCAAACAAAGTCCAGAAAAGATTCAAGAGATCCACAATAAAACAGATCAGCTACAAACTGCTCTTTGGAATGAAATTGTTCCAGCCGTTAGAGTGCAAGCGAACCCAGTCACGGCCTTGGTTGCTTCGGGTATGAATGATGTTCTCAACTCTCAAGGCTATGTACAAGCTGCTTGGTGGAATCGCATTCCATTTACTGCATGGGCATTAATGGCAGCAATCGCTACTTGCGCCAATCTTTTGGTTGGATTTGGTGCGCGTAATTTTGAGAAGAACGTTGGTCTATTCATGATCTTCCCTTTTGTGATCTCAGTATCTTTCTTTTTAATTGCAGATATTGACAGTCCAAGAGGTGGCGTTATCCGAATCGAAGCCAGAAACTTAGTAGCACTCAAAAATAACTTAACTCAACAGATAGACGTAGCTACCCCATCTATCAGCAAGAAATAAGCGTCACCATAAAGGCGGTCCAGATGAAACGTGTAGTAGATGTCTTTAAAAACCGCGGTCGTGAACTTGTATGGACTTACGTCATACACCTTCAGAATGATGAAGAATTCCACCCAGGACAACTGGACTTTGAAGTTGAAGCCCTACGACTGTCTCAGATAGATAAACGCGGCATGGCTAATGAGCTCAGCGCCAAAGTAAGACTCAATAACTGAGCTTAAATACCTAATTTAGGAGGTATTAGCCCTGGTATTGCTAATGTTAATGAGATTCATTATCATTTATGATGAATCCACCTAACATTGGCGCACCATGACCAGAACTAAATACCACCCCGCATCCATCTTCTTTCACTGGCTTGTTTTCTTGCTAGTCGTGGCTGCTTTTATAGTGATTGAACTCAAAGGGCAATTCCCTAAAGGGAGCGAGCCTCGCGAGCTCTGCAAAAGTGTTCATGGCGTCATTGGGCAGCTGATTTTTATAGCCATGGCACTTCGCCTAATGATCCGCTTAGGATTTGGCGTTCCTAAACCCACAAATCCAAAACCGCTATTTATTTCTCTAGCCAAGGCCATGCATTGGCTGTTGTATGCCCTTCTCCTAATATCGCCCATCTTTGGCATTTTGTATTTTCAGTACGGCGGCAAAGAAATTCACTTTTTTGGCTTGGTATGGCCTCAACTGGTAACCCCTGATCCACAGATGAAAAAAGTGGTTGAAGGTATACATGAGTTTCTAGGGAACTCACTCTACGTATTAATTGGCATTCATGCTTTAGCAGGCTTATGGCAACATTACGTTATCAAGGACAATACACTTCGTCGTATGTTAAATAAAGCAAATGTTTAACCAAATCTGGAGCAATCGATAAATGAAGCCGCTTTCTAAAAAAGCCAAGATGGCAGTTGGCTGGACGGTCCTAATGACCGTGGTTGGAACCGCCATGCTGCATCAGTGGCAGTTTTTTGCTATGGGCTGCGCATCTCTTGCGATGTTGCTTGTAGCAAACCACTATGGACTCTTGAAAGATCCAGAAGACAAAAAATAAACCCCGCCTGATTTAGGGGCGAGGTTTATTAATCTCCATCCCAGAATAAAAAATTCCGGGGTCACGCATTAAAGGCTAGGGTAGTCGGTATAACCCACTTCATTGCCGCCGTAAAAAGTAGCGCGATTGTATGCATTAATATCGGCACCCTTTTGGAAACGCTCCGCCAAATCTGGATTAGAAATATACAAACGTCCATAAGCCACCGCATCGGCCAAACCATCTTCCAGCACTTTTTCACCCATGACCTGATCATAACCACCGGCGGTGATAAATTTACCTTGATAAGCAGCGCGGAACATTTCTGATGTGATTGGAGCGCCTTCATTTACTTGATCACCGCCACCCGCACTTGTAGAACGCGGCTCAATCATATGCACATAGGCTAAGTTGAAGCCATTCAACTTCTGAATTGCAGTGGTGAATAAGGCTACTGGATCACTATCACTCATATCGTTAAAAGTACCGTACGGGGAAAGGCGCACCCCTACTCGGTCGCTTGCGAATACTTTAGTTACCGCTTCAATGACCTGACCCAATAGGCGCAAGCGATTTTCAATCGACCCACCATATTCATCTGTACGTTGATTGGTTTTGTCTTGCAAGAACTGATCCAACAAGTAGCCATTGGCGGAGTGAATTTCAATACCATCAAATCCTGCAGCTTTTGCATTCTGAGCAGCGGCTTCAAACTCCTTGAGCAAACGGGCAATATCTTGCTGACTCATCACTTTTGGAGTCTCATAGTCATGCAGCTTCCAATCGGCACCGTAAGTTTGACCAGCCGCAGCTATTGCCGAAGGCGCCTCAGGAATGCCCTGCTCTGGATGCAAGGAAGAATGGGAAATGCGTCCTACATGCCATAACTGTGCAACGATCGAACCGCCCTTGGCATGAACCGCCTCAACGATTTCTTTCCATACTGCAGTTTGTTCTGCAGAATAAATTCCAGGAGTTGCTGGGTAGCCTTTACCCAACGGAGAAATTTGTGTAGCTTCAGTAATGATCAAACCAGCGCCAGCACGTTGTGCGTAGTATGTTTTAGCCAATGGGTTTGGCACATCACCACCAACTGCACGCATTCTAGTGAGTGGCGCCATCACTAAACGATTTTTTAATTGAATGGATCCGAGACTAACCGGGGTGAACATGATTTCTTTGCCTGACATTTGCTGCCTTTTATATAAGTAATAAATGAGATGGGTGACTGTAACAAGAATTGGTTAATTTTGCTGAGCAAGAGACTCGATTAAGCCGCGCCAAATTGCTCGCGTATGCAGTCAGCCAGCGCATTGAATTCTTGAGTATGTGCGGTAGATGGTCGAGCAACCAATGCGATGACTCTTTTAGGCGCTGGTTCAGCTAACGCTTTTGCAACCAATTCAGAGTTATTTAATAAACTGCTTTTGACCGCCATCCCTGGAAGCAATGCAATCCCCAGGCCAGACTCAACCATCTGCAATAGGGTTAGCAGACTGGTTGCCTCTAAGCCTTCCGCCTTCCGAATATCTGCGCGCTTACAGGCTTGCAAACTATGCTCTCGTAAGCAGTGTCCTTCTTCTAGTAACAGGAGTCGTTCAGCCATCTTGGCAGGTAAGGTAACTTCTTTTCCTTTTAAAGCAGGATCACCTTCTTTAGCAACCAACCAAAAATGATCATCAAATAATTCCTGCACTAGCAGACCACTTACGTCATACGGTAAAGCAATCAATGCAAAGTCCAATTTATGCTCAGCCAGTCTTGATAGCAGGTTTGCTGTTAAATCCTCCCTGAGGGTAACCTTGAGTTCTGGAAAGCGTTTACGAATTTCTGGCAAAACAGTTGGCAGCAAGAACGGGGCGATAGTTGGAATAACGCCTAGGCGAATAGTTGCAGTCATCGGCTTGCCAGTTGCACCCGCATACTCAACCAAATCTTCTGATGCCGCCAAAATAAGCTTGGCGCGCTCAAGGACCTCTAACCCTACTGGAGTGATAGAAACATTTTGGCGATCGCGTTCTACCAAATGAATTCCCAAGGCATCCTCTAGCTCTTTTAAGCCCGCACTCAAAGTGGACTGCCCAACAAAACAGGCTTGAGCTGCTCGTGTGAAGTTAAGTTCTTTAGCCAGAGCTACGAAATACCCCAACTGCCTTAATGACGGTAGATAGGCCATGTACCCTCCATTATCGATTTATTAGATAAATACTATCACAATGATTTATTGGACCGATAAATAAATAAGGCGCACACTGCATACATGGTTGAGAAAACAAGCAACACGACTCAACAAACTGTATTTAATAGATAAAGGAATCAAAATGGCACGCCCAGAAATTAAAACCATCCAAAACTTAGAATCCGCCCTTGCTGGTGAATCTATGGCTCACATTAAGTATCGCTACTTTGCTAAATTAGCTCGCGCCGCTGGAGACGAAGAAACGGCCAAGATTTTTGAAGCAACCGCAGACCAAGAGGTAATGCATGCTTTCGGCCACTTGGATTTGCTCTACCCAGCAAATACGATCACTCCGGCACGCGCCTTGGAAATTGCTATTGAAGGCGAAACCTATGAATACACAGAAATGTATCCATCGTTTCGCAAAACCGCAGTCGAAGAAGGTAACGCTGCAGTTATCGCAGAGATTGATGAGCAAATTGCTGAATCAAAAGAGCACGCTGAGCAATTCCAAGCAGTATTGGCAAAGGCGGCAAAGCGCTTCGCAGCACTAGCGAATGTGGAAGAGCGCCATGCAAACCACTATAAGCAGGCCTTGGAAAAAGCAAAGGTTTTTGCGGCTCAATAAGAGTGCCGCAGAAATAATTAGAAATTAAATTTAAAATTCACACATCATTTAAGGAATCAATATGAAAACTTGGCAATGTATCGTATGCGGCTATATCTATGACGAAGCAAAAGGAATCCCAGAAGATGGCATTCCGGCAGGAACAGTCTGGGCAGATGTGCCTGAAGACTGGGAATGCCCTGACTGCGGAGTAGCTAAAGCCGATTTTGAGATGGTTCAGGTAAGCTAAGGCCAATTCAATACCCTTTTACCCCTTTACCCTTTTACCCGTTCACTACTCGTTATTTTGGAGAGCCCAGCTTTGGATCAAACTACCCCTCAATCTCAATCCGCAATCGTCATTATTGGTAGCGGATTGGCTGGCTATACCGTTATCCGTGAAATCCGGAAGCTAGATAAAACGGCTCCAATCACCTTAGTGACTCGAGAGCCTGGATATTTTTATTCCAAACCAATGCTCTCCACCGCGCTTGCAAGCAAAAAGGAAGCTGCGCAACTTATCTCTACTCCCGCTGATGGTATGGCAGCTCAACTTGAGATGACCGTGTTGGCTGAGTGCGATGTCAGCGCAATAGATACAAAGTCGCAAACTTTGCAGACCACCAAGGGTGTAGTGCCTTATGGAAAATTGGTCTTAGCTTTAGGCGCTGATCAAATTCGTCTACCGCTACAAGGCAATGCCGCAAGTGAGGTAATCACCGTCAATGACCTTGAAGACTATGCGCAGTTTAGAACGGCAATCGCTGGTAAGAAAAAAGTAGCCATTCTAGGTGCCGGCCTGATTGGCTGCGAATTTGCCAACGACCTTTCATTGGGGGGTTACGCAGTTGATGTCATTGATTTGGCCCCACAGGCCTTAGGTCGCCTACTTCCTGAAGCTGCAGCACTAGAACTGCAAGAGAAATTAAGTGCTGCTGGCGTCAATTGGCATCTCTCTACAACCGTTCAGACGATTGATCGCCAGGGAGATTCCCTGCAAGTTACATTAGCAAACGGCAATACCTTTGCTTGTGATGTATTTTTGTCGGCTGTCGGCCTAAAGCCCAGAATTGATTTAGCTAAAGCAAGCGGCATCAGCACTGGACTTGGTATTCAAGTAAATCGTGAACTTGAAACCAATATTAAAAATATCTTTGCAATTGGGGATTGCGCAGAGGTTGAAGGTTTAGTGTTGCCATACGTCATGCCGATCATGCAAGCAGCAAGAGCATTGGCGCCCACTTTAATAGGAAACGCAACTGCACTCACCTACCCTGCAATGCCGGTCATGGTGAAAACTCCAGCCTTAGCAACGGTAGTGTCTCCACCAGCGAAAGGTGCTGAAGGTAATTGGACAACAACGCCGGTTGAAGGCGGCCTCGAGGCTCGCTTTGAATCTGCAGATGGCAAGTTGTTAGGCTTTGCATTAATGGGTACAGCTACTGCGCAACGCGGTGCATTAACGAAAGAATTGCCAGCCATTCTGGCTTAACACCTTCCCCGACTTCCTCGCTACACCCATCCCTGTGATTTACTGCTACAGGGAAACAAAAAGGCCCGCATAGCGGGCCTTTTATTTACTTGGCTACGGGTGATTATGAAACGATCACGAACCAAGTAGTGTTGTGTGATTGAGCAACCATCAAGAACAACATTGGCACTGACAACAATGTGTTCAAACGGGATGTCAACATCGCAACGCGAGCAGATTTTGCTTTTACGTCAGCTTCAACAGCAACGATGCCAAGAGCACGCTTCTGATTTGGCCAAATAATGAACCAAACGTTGAAGGCCATTACCAAGGCAATCCACATACCCAAACCAATTGCACGGAATGGAGCTTGCAATGTGAAGGCTTGATGCAGGTAACCACTCAATGCAGCAACAATTAAACCAGTTACAACAGTAAACAATGCTGCGTAACGGAACCAGAACAATGCTGCTGGAGCAATCACTTTTCCAATCGCTGGCTTTTGTTCGTCAGGAATTTTTGGCATAGAAGGAATTTGCACAAAGTTAAAGTACCAGAGCAAACCAATCCACATTACACCGAACATCACATGCAACCAACGGAATACGAATGGGAGTTCAGCAGAGCTAAAGTTGCCGCCCAAAGCCAAAATAATTAAAACGAGGAGGACAAAACCCGCAAAAACGGTACGCCCTAAAGAGGTCAAGATTGAAGCCATGAAAGGATCTCCTATGAGTAATAATGGGTCTAACTATAAACGATTCTGTTGATTTTGTTTGTTCGCACTAAAGGTCTGGCGCCTATTATTGAGCCGTCCAGCCGCCATCCATATTCCAGGCCACACCACGTACTTCAGAAGCATCTGGACCGCATAGGAATACCGCTAAAGCAGCCAATTGCTCAGGGCTTACAAACTCGCCTGATGGCTGCTTCTCAGAAACCAAGGCAGTCTTTGCGGCTTCATTGGAAATGCCTTCACGCTCTGCGCGAGCATCTACCTGCTTCTGAACCAAGGGCGTCAGGACCCAGCCAGGGCAAATTGCATTACAGGTAATACCAGTGCGTGCATTTTCTAAGGCAGTGACTTTGGTTAAACCAACAATGCCATGCTTGGCGGCAACGTAAGCAGCCTTCTGTGTGGAGGCAACCAAGCCATGCACGGAAGCTATATTAATAATGCGACCCCAGTTGCGTTTCTGCATTCCAGGCAATGCATGATGTGTTGTATGAAACGCGGAGCTTAAGTTAATTGCAATGATGGCATCCCACTTATCAGTCGGGAAGTCTTCAATATTAGATGTGTATTGAATACCAGCGTTATTCACCAAAATATCAAGTGAGCCAAAACGTTTTTCAGTTTGTTTGATAAGGTCTTCGATTTCAGCTGGCTTGCTCATATCGGCGCCGTGGTAATCCACCTCTACGCCACAAGCTTTGATTTTGGCGATAGCTTCATCTTTTTCACCAAAACCATTGACCATGATATTGACGCCCTGCTTTGCCAATGCAATTGCCATCCCCAAACCAATGCCGCTAGTTGAGCCAGTGACTAAAGCAGTTTTACCTTTTAATGTGGACATATCTATTTACCGTATCAAGTTAACCAGAGGGGCTCCAAACCAAATTGCAGGGCCCAAAACTTGATGTTACAGGATGTCCTGACCCATCCCGGGAGCTTGCGCACCGGGATGGTCGCAACCCTCTAGAAATTAGATTTTCTTGAGGGCACGCAGGATTTTTTCACAGGTAATAGGCTGATCAAAAACGCTTGCATTAAATGGAGCCAAAGCATCATTGATTGCATTTTGAACTGCGCCTGGGGCGCCAGCTGTTCCAGCCTCTCCCGCACCCTTTGCACCCAATTTAGAAGATTGGGTTGGAGTCTCAACGTGAGCAACTTCAATGTCTGGCATTTCATTAGCCATCGGCACCAAGTAGTCAGCCATACTACCGTTGCGAAGCAAGCCGCTCTCGTCGTAGAGGCACTCTTCAAACAGAACACCGCCAATACCCTGAACAATAGCGCCGCGCACTTGCTCGTTCACCAGCATCGGGTTAATCACTCGACCGCAATCTTCAACCGCCCAATGCTTCAAGAGTTTTACAAAACCCGTTTCTGGATCAACCTCAACATAAGAAGCTTGAACGCCATTTGTAAAGATGAATGGGTAATCTTTTTGAGTGTAATGACGGGTCACCATGAGATCCGCAGAAAAACCTGCTGGCAAAGTATCGGTGCGGAAATAACCCACTCTTCCCACTTCACTAAATGGCAACAACTGCTCACCAGTGGCCTTATCTAAGATATACCCGCGACGTGCAATCAACTCCGCCACAGGCCGATTAAGGATGGCGCCTGCCAGCTTTAATATATTTTCTTGTAGCGCTTGAGCAGCCAAGAGCACCGCCTCACCACCCACGCCAGCACCACGGGATGCCCAGGTACCACCACCATAAGGTGTGACATCGGTGTCGCCAGTAACAATGCGCACTTGATCAATGGAAACGCCTACTGCATCAGCAGCAATTTGAGTGTAGATACCTTCAGTGCCTTGCCCTTGTTCACCCACACCAATTAATACAGAGACCACACCGCTAGGGTCCATGCGAACAGTAGCGCCATCCTGAGAAGCAATACGCGCACCGCCCACTCCATAGAACGCAGGACTTGGATTGGTTAACTCAATGAGCGTCGCAAATCCAATGCCACGATAAATACCTTTCTTACGTAACTCAGCCTGCTCTTTGCGCAATGCTGAATAGTCCATCATTTTTTCAATAGTTCGCAAGCACTGCTCATGTGACAAAACTTCTAATTTGATTCCAGAAATTCCGGAGCAAGGGTATGCATCGTCCGGAATGACATTACGCTTACGAAACTCCAATGGATCCATCTGCAATTTCTGCGCAGCCAAATCTACCAGGCCCTCAGTAACAGCGCAGGCAATTGGATGACCTACCCCACGGTACTGACAAGTTGGGGTTTTATTCTGAAAAACTACATTTAAGTGGGCGCGATAGTTCTGGTGCTTATAAGGACCACCAACCAAGTTCACCACCTGATTACCTTCAATAGCACTGGTTCTAGGGAACATGGAGTAAGGGCCGATAGCCGTTAAGTCATCAATCTCAAAGGCCAAGATGTCCCCTGCCTTATTGGCAGCAATTCGACCTTTAATGCGATGCTCGCGTGCATGAATATCACTCGTAAATGACTCAAGGCGGTCCGCAACAAACTTCACTGGGCGCTCGAGCATCATTGCTAAGCCTACGGTTGCAAAGTCATCTGGATATGCGTGAACTTTAATGCCAAAAGATCCACCTACATCTTTACAGATCACATGCACATCAGACTCGGATAATCCAAACTGACGACAATACAAATCCTGCATCATGTGCGGGGCTTGTTGCGAGTGATAAACAGTTAAGCGTCGATCGCCTGGGTTGTAGTCAGCAATTTGACAGCGTGGCTCAAGCGTTACTCCGGTATGACGTCCAAATCCAAAAGTAGCTTCCGCAACCACATCGGCCGTTGCGAATACTTCATCTACATTACCGACATCCAGGCTGCGGGTAAAACATAAATTGTCGCCAAGCTCTGGATGAATTAAGGGAGTATCTGCATCGAGTGCAGTTTCCATAGAAACAACCGCAGGCAACTCTTCCCACTCAACATCAATATGCTGAAGCGCGTCTTCTGCTTGCGCTCTGGTTTCTGCAACAACTGCTACAACTGGCTCACCCTGCCAACAAGCGCGATCAATTGCTAAAGCATGCTGAGGGGCAGACTTCATGCCAGCCAAATGGCCCAGGGTTGCTACCCAAGGCTTACAAATTTTTGCCATTTGCACGCCATCTACGACTGCAAGCACGCCAGGCATCTTGCTAGCATGCTCTGTATGAATCTTGCCAATCTTCATGTGTGCAACGGGGGAGCGCCAATAAACAACATGCCCCATACGCGGCAACTGAATATCATCAATGTAAGTGCCCTGACCTTCAAGCAGGCGACGAGCACCATGTCTTGGTTCACTATTGCCGATATAGCGCTGATCGTTTGTTACGGGATCCAGAACCATTCCCTTCAAATCACTTGGCTTATTCATAATGCGTTCCCTAATACCTTAAGCGTTAGCAACGACAGGTTTAATTTTTTGACCCTTTGCACGGGCATCCAATACATCCACGATGGCATCTACGATTGAGTGATATCCAGTACAGCGGCAGTAATTTCCAGAAATCCATTCGCGCACTTGTTCGCGCGTTGCCTTTGGTTGCTGCTCGATTAACTCAGCAGCGGCCAACAACATGCCAGAAGAGCAGAAGCCACACTGCATCGCATTGTGGCGCATGAAGGATTCTTGTAGATCGGTCAAGGTGCCGTTTTTAGTAAGCCCCTCAACCGTTTCGACCACGCTACCATCTGCTTGAACCGCCAAAAAGAGGCATCCACGAATAATTTGCCCATCCACCTTGACGGTGCAAGCACCACATGCGCCCTGCTCGCAGCCCAAATGAGGCCCCTTTAAATGCAGATCTTCACGCAAGAAGTCTACGAGATGCCTACGCGGCTCAACTTCTGCATTTATAAGCTGACCATTAACGGTCATTGAAATTTTTTTCTTCAAACTCATTCTGATCTCCGAATTCTTTTATCGATAATTGCCGCTTGAGTTTTAAGCACTCATGTGCTTGAGACCACGCTCAAGCAATACACCGATTAAATGTTGTTTAGCTTCAGCGCTATTGGTGATATCTGCAATTGCTTCGATTTCAGCGCGCGCAGCCGCTACCGCCTTAGCAATCAACTCATCACTCAACTTTTGACCATTCACCAAGTCTTGTGCTTTTTTGGCCATGACTGGAGTGGCCCCAACAGAGAAGAATGTGAAAGCGCAATTACTTAAAACATCGCCTTGCTTTTGAGCAACTGCTGCAAGTCCTGCAACTGCATAATCACCATGACGCCTTGCAAGTTCATGAAAGTAAAAAACCTCTTGCTTACTTGCAAGTGGAATTTCAGTAGCTACTAAAATTTCATCCGGCTCTAAAGAGGTTGTATATAGATCAATAAAGAAATCACTTGCAGATATACGACGCTCGCCTGCAGGGCCATGAATAATCATCGTAGCCCGCAGAGCCAGGCTGCAGGCAGGCCATTCAGCCGCGGGATCCCCGTAGGCCAAGGATCCGCCCCAGGTTCCTAAATTGCGTATAGCACGATGTGCGATGTGGGGAGCGGCTGCTTTTAATAGCGGCGCATGTTTTGCCACCAGCTCTGAATCTTCAATTTCAGTATGGGTTACAAGCGCCCCGATGCGCAAGCTATCGCCAACAACAGAAATTCCCTTGAGTTCAGCAATATCTGTGATGTCAATCAAAACACTAGGCTCAGACAAGCGCATATTGAGTGTTGCCAATAAAGTTTGTCCGCCTGCAATTAAGCGCGCATCCTCACCAGCCTCTTCAAGCAAAGATAAGGCTTCTTGCAAGGCCTTTGGCTTTACATAATCAAATGCTGCAGATTTCATTACGTCTCCTCCACCACCAATGTATTTAGCTTTTATAGCTTTTTATTTTTTGCACTACTTTTTACTGCTACCGCTTTTTATAGTTTTATTACTACTTTTTTATTTACTACCAGCGTCTGACTCCAACGCCACTGTCTCCCCACCTAATTCTTTTGCAAACTTTAGAAAAAAGTCATCCGCAATCTTTTTAGCTGAAGCGCTAATTAAGCGACCGCCAATTTGCCCCAACTTGCCCCCAATAGAAGCTTCAGTCGTGTAGGAGATCAAAGTCCCCCCTTCGGCCTGCTTAAGCTCTACTCGAGATTTGCCCTTAGCAAACCCAGCCGCACCTCCTGAGCCCTCAAAAACCATAGAGCAAGACTGGTCCGGAATAATGTCGCTCAGTAGCAATTTCCCGGCAAATCGGGCTCTGACGGGCCCAATCTTGAACATCACCTTGGCATGAACCTCTTCTGGAGATACTCGACTAATTTCCTCGCAACCCGGAATGGACTTGGCCAGTACGTCTATATCGTTCAAACCCCTCCACACATCAGGGATCGAAGCGGATATAAGTTGCTCGCCATTTAGTTCCATTTACTCTCCTTGGGGTTTGTACGAATAGAGTCTTATCTACCAATTGTTCAACAATGTACCATTATTTAACTTTTGGTCAATAAGTCCAAATTCGGATAAACCCTGAGAACCCATGCGTTTTACTGAAGATAACGTTTCCAGTCCAAATAATGCTGAAATTTCAGCCAGCGAAGCGACGCCTGCCAGAAAGCGAATGGGAACTGCGGAACGAAAACGTCAGATTCTCGATCGCGCCATTCAGTTCTTCGCCAGAAATGGAATAGATGGCCAGTTAAGAAATTTATCCAAAGAGCTAGGCATTACCCATACCCTGCTCTATCACTACTTCCCAACTAAAGATGCTTTGATTCAAGAAGTCTATAAAGAGGTTTTTGAATCTCGTTGGAAACCAGAATGGGAAGCATTGCTGGATGATGACTCTCTCACTCCAGAAGAAAAATTCAATGCCTTCTATTTGGATTACTCGAACACAGTACTGACTTATGACTTTGTTCGCATCTTGATTTTCTCCGGCTTAAGCGATCACTCCATTAGCGATCGCTTCTTTGAGCTCTTGCGCACACGCTTATTACCAAGACTTATTCGCGAGACACGTAAGTACTGCGGTCGTTCAGATACATCTAAGCCTACGCAGCGTGAGCTTGAGTTTTTGATGGGTCTGCATGGCGGTATTTTCTACATTGGCATGAGGCGCTGGATCTACGGCCAAGCCATTTATGCCGCTGAGAGCCCCAATACAGAACAAGAAATCATTCGCGATCGAGTGCAGTCTTACCTCCATTCCGCTAAATCACTATTTGCTTAATTCAAAAGGTCACCATGTCTAACTTAAGCCTTAATCACTTCTCTATTCGTAGTCTCGAGATCGAAAAAACTACTGAGTTCTATAGCAAATTACTTGGTCTGACAGTCGGCCCAAGACCAGAGTTTCCGTTTCCAGGGGTTTGGCTTTATAACGGCGATGAAAGTAGCTGGGCCAATGCAGTCCTGCACCTCATTGCTATTGATAAAAATGATCCAAACGGACTCAAAAAATATTTAGGCGAACGTGACCCTAGTTCGCTTCATGGATCTGGCGCAGTTGATCACATCGCTTTTTTTGCAAATGGTCTGGAAGAGAAAATTGCGCTGCTCAAAAAATTAAATATTTCCTATCGCGAAAGAACCGTGCCGGTAATCGGACTCCATCAAATATTTTTAGATGATCCTAATGGCATTGTTATTGAGTTGAACTATCCAGCGGCAGAAAAAACCGCCCTTGATGCGAAAGCAGCCTAGGGGTTATTAATGGCAAAAATTCTAGTCATTGGCGGCTCTCTTGGCGGTTTGTTTGCGGCGAATATTTTGCTGCGCCAGGGACATGACGTCACTTTGCTAGAAAAGACTGTGGGCTCTTTAGATGGTCGCGGCGCAGGGATTGTGACGCACGATGCTTTGGCCCAGGCACTACGCGCTGCTGGCGTCACCGTTGACGAGACTCTAGGTGTACCTGTAACAAAGCGCATCACATTAGGTGCTGACGGCCAAAGCCTCGGTGAAATGGAATTGCCGCAAGTACTCACCTCTTGGAGTCGCCTGTATCACATGCTCAAGGAGAGCTTTCCGACTGAGCGCTATTTGCAGGGCAAAACAGTAAAGACCGTTAATCAAGATACCAATAACGTGCACGTCGTTTGTGAGGATGGTAGTCAATACGATGCTGAGCTACTGATTGCATCTGATGGCATTCGTTCAGCGGTTAGAGCAGAAGTTGCCCCGCAGATTCAACCGGAATACGCTGGATATATTGCTTGGCGTGGGGTTTGCGATGAAGCCTGCTTATCCAAGCACACGTTAGAAACTTTATTTAATCGCTTTGGCTTTTGCTTGCCAAATGGCGAACAAATGCTAGGGTACCCAGTAGCCGGCTCAGGTAATGACACCCGTCCAGGCAAGCGACGTTACAACTTTGTCTGGTACCGCCCCGCATCAGAAGACGAGGAGTTGCTCAGCCTTCTAACTGATGATGATGGCCATTACTATCCGACCGGCATTCCACCGCTCAAGGTCTCATGGAAGCACATCGCACACATGCGTAAGGTGGCTCAAGAAATCTTGGCGCCCCAATACGCCGAAATCCTTGAAAAAACACCAGCCCCCTTCTTGCAAGCAATTTACGATGTGCGCTCAGAACGGATTGTGTTTGGAAGGATTGCCTTAATGGGTGACGCAGCATTTGTTGGTAGACCTCATGTAGGCATGGGCGTCACTAAAGCTGGTGATGAAGCAATGGTGATTGCAAAGCATATTGCCGCACTTGGCGCCACACCAGCCGCTCTAAACGCCTACAGCGAAGAACGTCTCAAATTAGGTCAGCAAGTGGTGGCTAGAGCGCAGTATTTGGGACGCTATATGCAGGCCCAGGGTAACAAGGGTAATAGGGATAACGAGAAGCTCAAAAGAAATGCCGATACTGTGATGGCGGAAACCGCTATTGATATCAGCGATCTATTAGCTCAAGGGAAAGCAGTGCCTGAGTCCGCACATTAAAAGGCGCATTCAGTTAAGATTTAAAAAAACAAAAAAGCATTCTTATTTAACAAGGTTTTATATGGAGGAGACAACCATGAAACAAAAAGTAACGAATCAAACGCGACGCAAGATGTTGATTGGTGGAGCTGCAGCTGCAAGCACCCCACTTTGGTTAAATGTGGCAAATGCGCAAGCCGACACTATCAAGATCGGTTTTCCAACCCCATTGACTGGCCCCTTCTCCGCAGAAGCTCAAGATCAAGTAAAAGCCGCCGAACTAGCCATTAAAGAATTTAATGATGCTGGTGGCCTTAATGGTCGCAAAGCTGAGCTTCTGGTGAGGGACACCAAACTTAACGCCGGCGAAGCCGCAACACGTACATTGGAGTTAATTGAAAAAGACAAAGTCAATTTTGTTGTTGGGTCACTTTCTGCTGCCACACAACTTTCAATCAATGCGGTATGTAAAGAGCGTAAGGTTCTCTTTAACTCGATCAGCCAATCAGATGCGATTAACGAAGCGAAAGACTGGAGTGTGTATACATTCCACGAAGCACTAAACCCAACGATGACTGCTGGTGCTGTAGCGCGCTACTCCATTCCTCGTTATGGCAAAAAAATTGTGTTCTTAACAGCTGACTATGCTTACGGCCATGAAATGGTTCGCGCATTTGAGCGTGCTGGTAAAGAAATGGGTGCTACAACCCTGGCTGATATTCGCCATCCACTAGGCACGTCAGATTACTCCGCCTTCTTGCCACGCATCAAAGCTTTAAATCCAGATATTTTAGTTTTATGCAATTTTGGACGCGACCTAGTGAATTCCGCTAAGCAGTGCACCGATTTTGGCTTGAAATCCAGCATGAAAATTGTGGCTCCTGTTTTGCTCTACACCTCACGTATTGCCGGTGGGGCAGAAGCATTTGAAGGTATTGCTGGTGGAACTTCTTATTACTGGGGTCTGGAGGATCGAATCCCGCAAGCAAAAGCATTTAATGACGCCTACAGAAAAGCATACAACGGCTCCGTCCCTTCTGATTACGGAGCACTAGGTTATGCCGGCGTTAAAAGCGTACTTGCGTCCGTCAAAATTGCAAAATCCACAGAAACAATGAAGGTGGTCGCTGCAATGGAAAATCTAAAGTATGACTGGTACAAGGGTCCCGAGTACTATCGTAAATGTGATCACCAAGCAGTTCAATCCGTCATCATCATCGAGTCAAAATCAAAAGATATGAAAGATAAGTATGACGTCTTCAAAATTTTGACAATCGAACCCACTACTGAGAAAAATATGCGTTCTTGCGCAGAGCTAGGCCATAAAGCCTAATCCAAAAATTTCAGGGTGGATACCATATTCACCCTGATCCACTCCCCCTAGCCATTTGGTAACGGGGAGTTTTTTTCTGAGTACATTTATGACCGGTCTTACATTTGAACTTCTTTGCATGCAACTGCTTACAGGCATCGCCTTGGGTAGTATTTATGCGCTTCTAGCACTTGGCTTATGCCTCATTTTTGGCATGCTCAATGTGGTGAACTTCGCCCATGGCGCCTTCTTTATGGTGGGCGCATTTTTGGGTGTGTACTTCCTAGGTATCACTGGAAGTTTTTGGTTTAGTTTGGTGCTAACCCCATTATTAACAGGATGCTTAGGCCTTTTAACTGAGCGCTTCTTAGTCAGACCACTCTATGGTCGCGGTCTAGATTACCCTCTACTGCTAACCTTTGGTCTTTCTTATGTTTTGATCGAGGTTATACGCATCACTTTTGGTATCGAAGGTCTGCCATCGGTAACTCCAGAGGGTCTGGGCGGAACACTCAATGTAGGAATTGGATACTTCCCTAAATACCGTCTCTTCTTAATAGCTGCGACCGCTGTAATCATTCTGGGCGTCTGGTTCTTTATTCAAAAGACGCGCTACGGACTCATTATTAAAGCCGGTGCAGCCGATCAAGAAATCGTCAAAGTTCTTGGTGTTGATATCGCCAAGGTATGGCTCTTAGTCTTTGCGCTAGGTTGTGCAATTGCAGGCCTCTCTGGCATTCTTGCCTCACCAACGCGCTCAGTAAATCCAGAAATGGGCATTCCGATTCTGGCTGAATCTTTTGTAGTAACCGTTGTCGGTGGCATGGGCTCCCCAGTAGGCGCTGTAGTGGCCGGTCTATTGGTGGGCGTGGTCTACAGCATGACATCCCTTTTCTTCCCTGATCTGGCAGAGCTCTCCATTTTTGTTTTGATGGCTGTAGTGCTGCTAATCCGCCCACAAGGTTTATTTGGTAAAGCAGGAGCGATGGGCTAAGGCTCCGTAAATTTATGAATTCATTTTTCCAACTTATTGCACGCCACCGCGTACTTGCTAGTACGCTGTTCTTGGCAATCTTTCCATTCATCATGCCGTATGAAGCTTTGGCGATCAATATTTTGATCTTTGGCTTGTTTGCCATGGGCTTTAACTTGCTGTTTGGCTATATGGGTCTACTGTCTTTTGGACACGCAGCATTTCTAGGTATTGGTAGCTATCTAACTGGTATTGGCATTGTTCACTATGGCATGCCATGGGGAGCAGCAATTTTGGTTGGCATCATTGGCGCAGCGATTGGCGGCCTCATCATGGGGTATCTTGCAATCCGCACTCGCGGCATCTACTTCTCCATGGTGACCCTAGCACTCGGTCAAATTGTTTATTACATCTTCTATAAGGCAGAGAGTCTGACCGGAGGCGAGAATGGTTTGCGCGGTGTACGTGTAGATCAATTTAATATTTTTGGAATCCCAGTTGACTTCTTAAACCCACTCGTCAAGTATTACATCATTCTTTTCTTTGTAGTGATCGCAATCTGGTTAATTTCTCGCATTCTTAGCTCGCCTCTAGGCGCAGTCATGGAGGCCATTCGTGAGAATGAAAAACGTGCGGCAGCTTGTGGGTTTGATGTGGCCCGCACCAAGCTACTGGTATTTGTTCTGTCGGCCGCAATTTGTGGCTTGGCAGGCTCATTACGCGCCCTGCATCTCTCAATCGTGCCAATCGATTCCCTGCACTACTTGCAATCCGGTCAGGCTGTGATGATGAGTATTCTGGGTGGCATGGGAACTTTCTTTGGGCCATTCATTGGCGCGGCAGTCATGCTCTACCTAGAAGATGTGGTTACCACATTCACCAAACACTGGATGGCCGTCGTTGGCCTGGTATTTATGTTCTTTGTACTGTTCTTCCCTAAGGGAATTTGGGGAACCATTCTGAGCAAGCTACAAATTCATCAGGATTCCAAATAATGAATAGCGCAACTACAACCCCTATTCTTGAAGCACGCAATGTCAGCAAGAGCTTTGGCAAGTTCAAAGCTCTTCAAAACGTGTCCACTAGCTTTATGCCAGGCACACTTACTGCAATTATTGGCCCTAATGGCGCCGGCAAAAGTACATTCTTCAACGTATTGAGTGGCGCATTTCCTCCTTCAAGCGGTCAAATTCTGTTTAATGGCAAAGACATTACCGGTATGCAGCAACATGAGTTTGCTCGAATCGGAATCTCTAAGAGTTTCCAGATTACCAACGTCTTTAAGCAGCTTAGTGTTCATGAGAATGTCCGCGTAGCCGCGCAGATGGAAACTGCACGCTATAACTTCCTTCGCAATGCCCAAAGCTATCCAAAACCTATTGAGATTGCCGATGAACTTCTTCACCGGGTAAATCTAGAGCACTTGCGCAACAAAAAGACTGGCGATTTAGCCCATGGCCAACAGCGCGCCCTCGAAATCGCCATGGCCTTAGCCTGCAACCCTAGCCTGCTATTACTTGATGAACCGACTGCAGGCATGTCGCCCGAAGAAACGCTGGTGATGATGGAGCTTATTCGTACGCTAGCCAATGAACGCACAGTAATTTTGGTTGAGCACAAAATGAAACTCATCATGGGTCTTTGTAAACGCATCATCGTTCTCCACCATGGTGAATTCTTGGCTGAAGGCACCCCAGAAGAAATCCAAAATAATGCTGAGGTACGTCGCGTGTACCTGGGCCAAGGTTAAACAGAAAGCAAACTATGTTGCGTGTAGAAAACTTAAACGCGTGGTATGACCGCAGTCACGTATTACAAGGGGTTTCACTTGAGGTGAGCAAAGGCGAGATTGTTACTCTAATGGGTCGCAATGGTGCGGGCAAGACTACGACTCTTCGCTCGTTAATGGGTCTCTTATCCAAGCGCCAAGGCAAAGCCTCAATTGATGGTACTGATTTTTTAGATCTACCAGCTCACGAACGTTTTCACTTGGGATTGGCTTATGTTCCGGAAGACCGTCGTATTGTCCCCGGCCTTACTGTTAAAGAAAATCTTGAGCTTGGCGTGATCGCCAAGAAAAAAGCTGGTGATATGAGCGCTTTAGTTGATGAGATTGCAGAGACTTTTCCGCGATTGAAAGAGCGCCTTCATCAGGATGGCACTTCCATGTCGGGTGGCGAGCAACAGATGCTTGCAATCGCCAGAGCCATGATTGGCAAGCCTAAAGTCATTCTTTTGGATGAACCGTCTGAAGGAATCATGCCGGTCTTGGTTGAGGAAATGTTTGAGTTATTTGCCAAACTGAAGCAGCAAGGTCTAACTATTCTGCTAGTAGAGCAGAACGTACAGCAAGCCCTAAAAATTTCTGATCGAGCTTACATTCTGGATCAAGGCGAGATTGTGTTTCATGACACCGCTCAGAACCTCTTAAATAACGATGAGATTCAGCAGAAGTACTGCGCAGTTTAAATAAGATGTAACCAGTGGCCCAATTGGTGCCAAAAACTTTCTGGCACCAATGTCAGAAGCCATGTCAGCGTAATGAAGCGTAGTAGCTTCCCTATAAACATATAAATCAGGCATGGCTGCCAAGGCAGCCTTAGCCATCCAGCTGCTAGGCATAGAGGATCGCCAAGCCCAGGCAACCAAGAGAGCAGCAAGAGCTTGGGGCCCCACTTCTCGAGCCAACGCTTCAAGCGACTATTACGGGGCTCATCCATTGCCTTAAAGCTGTTTCGTGCTATTAACCCAAGCCACCAATCAACCATCCCGCCCAACGTATTGCCAACTGTCGCAACAGCAATTGCAGCCCAAAATAAGTCAGGATTAAGAGTGATGTAGCCAAATAAGATTGGCTCAGACCCAGCAGGAATTAAGGTTGCAGAAATAAACGCACTTAAAAATACAGCCGGCAAGCCAACTGACGGCATCCCAAACCAACTAAAAAAATGCTCGAAGGCATGCTCCATTAAGCAATAGCCCTTAAGGTAGGTGCATGCAAGCAAATAACTTTAGATGTCATAAGGCCTATTTTGCCTTGTTTTAGTCAATCCCCAAGATTTTCAAATCTTGCTTAAACTAATACCTATATTAGTAAATTAACCATAACACCTATAAATTGAGACTTTCATGAGTTACCCCATCCCTAAACCAGATCAATATCAAGAAATGCGTGAAGCCTTGCGCGATCTATGCGGAAGCTTTGATTCTGCCTATTGGCAGAAAATTGATCATGAACGAGGCTATCCAGAAGCCTTTGTAGATGCTATGACTAAGGCTGGTTGGTTGGCCGCACTCATTCCCGAAGAATATGGTGGCTCCGGTCTTGGTTTGGCAGAGGCCTCAGTCATCATGGAAGAAATTAACTTTGCTGGTGGTAATGCAGGCTCCTGTCATGGCCAGATGTACAACATGGGCACCCTCTTGCGCCATGGCTCTGATGCGCAAAAGAAACTCTATCTTCCAAAAATTGCCACTGGTGAATTGCGCTTACAAACGATGGCAGTTACTGAACCGACAACAGGAACTGACACCACCAAACTGAAAACTACAGCCGTTAAAAAAGGTGATAAGTACGTAGTCAATGGCCAGAAAGTTTGGATCTCGCGCATTCAGCATTCTGATTTAATGATTCTTTTGGCAAGAACCACTCCATTGGCGGAAGTAACCAAGAAGTCTGAAGGTATGTCGATCTTTATCGTCGATCTGAAAGAAGCTATTGGTAAGGGAATGGATATCCAACCAATCGCCAACATGGTCAATCATGAAACCAATGAAGTGTTCTTTGATAATTTAGAAATTCCAGCTGAAAACCTAATTGGTGAAGAAGGCAAAGGCTTTAAGTACATTCTCGATGGTCTTAACGCAGAGCGCACCTTGATTGCCGCCGAATGTATTGGCGATGCCTATTGGTTTGTAGATAAAGCTCGCCGCTATGCGAATGAACGCGTTGTGTTTGATCGCCCTATCGGCAAAAATCAAGGTATTCAGTTTCCCATAGCAGACTCTTATATTGAGACTGAGGCAGCTAACCTCATGCGCTTTAAAGCTTGTGAGCTTTTTGACGCTCATCAGCCCTGTGGTCCAGAAGCCAATATGGCCAAGTACCTAGCTGCCAAAGCCTCTTGGGAAGCTGCTAACGTCTGCTTACAAACTCATGGTGGCTTTGGCTTTGCAAATGAATATGATGTTGAGCGCAAGTTTAGAGAAACTCGCCTCTATCAAGTGGCGCCAATTTCAACGAACTTAATTTACTCCTACATTGCCGAGCATGTTCTTGGCCTGCCAAGGTCTTTCTAATAGGATATTGAAATGGGTATTCGTCCTTTAGATGGAATTACGGTTGTTTCTTTAGAGCATGCAATTGCAGCGCCTTTCTGCACACGCCAACTAGCTGACCTAGGCGCACGAGTGATCAAGGTTGAGCGCCCTGGTGGTGGCGATTTTGCAAGAGGTTATGACACTCAAGTGGAAGGTCTTTCCTCTCACTTTGTTTGGGTCAATCGCTCCAAAGAAAGCTTAACGCTTGACCTCAAGCAACCATCAGCGATTGCCGCACTTAAAACACTCCTAAAAACAGCTGATGTGCTGGTCCAAAATTTGGCACCAGGCGCTGCTGCGCGCATGGGCCTGACTGCAGAGATTTTGCAGAAAGATAACCCTGGACTCATTCTTTGCGATATTTCTGGCTATGGCAATAACGGACCTTATCGGGATAAGAAGGCTTACGACCTACTGATTCAGAGTGAAGCAGGCTTCCTATCAGTTACCGGCACAAAAGAAACCCCAAGCAAAGCAGGCAATTCGATTGCAGATATTGCCGCAGGCATGTACGCCTACACCAATATCTTGGCAGCCTTATTGCAAAGAGGGAAAACAGGTAAAGGCACTGTCATTGACATCTCTATGCTGGAATCCCTTAGCGAGTGGATGAGCTTTCCAATGTATTACGCCTACAAAGGCGCAGAACCACCCCCAAGAAATGGCGCCTCACACGCAACAATTTATCCGTATGGTCCTTTTAAGGCTGGCGATGGCAAGACCGTGATGCTTGGACTTCAAAATGAACGCGAATGGGTGCAGTTTTGTGAGCTTGTTTTAGAGAATACCGCGCTTGCCAAAGATGAGCGCTTCGATCGCAATTTCAAGCGCAATGAAAAACGTGCTGAACTCTTGGAAATTATTGATGCTTGCTTTAGTCAGCTTACATCCGAGCAGTTAATCGCAAGATTAGAAAAGGCCCAAATTGCTAACGCTCATTTAAACGATATGGCAGGCCTGTGGAAGCACGAACAACTGAAGGCGCGTAATCGCTGGACAGAGGTGGATACCCCTAACGGCGCTATCACCGCCCTGCTGCCTCCGGGTTTGAATGATAGTTACGAGTACCGCATGGATGCCATTCCTGCAGTTGGTGAACATACTGAGGTCATCCTCAAAGAGCTGGGCTTAGCAGACCATCAAATCGCCGAGATGAAGGTTAACGGAGCGATTTAAAGCAGTGGCGAAGTTAAATGGGCTGCGTTCTCAAGGTATCTACGCCACACCGGTCTATTGGCCCAGACCTTAGGATTGACGAGGTCTGATTGCGCCAAATAAGACTCAATTAGCTTCTCCAGCTTGGCACAAAAATCGACGTTGTAAACGATTAGGCTGATTTCAAAATTTAGACGTAAGCTACGCTGATCAAAGTTGACTGATCCGAAAATTGCGATTCGTTTATCGATCAACAAACTCTTAGTGTGCAACAAGCCCCCATGAAATTCAGCGATTGTTACGCCCGCATTCATTAGGTCAGCATAAAAACTTTTACTACTCCAAGCAACCAAGGTGGAGTCATTCAATTTTGGCAGAATGAGCGTGACCTTGACTCCCCTACCTGCAGCCGCCATGAGCGCCTGGATTAATCCATCATCAGGCCCAAAGTAAGGAGTGGTAATTGTTAACTCCTCTCTAGCATCCATGATGGCGGAGAGTAGGACCTGATACAAAATATCGTCTCGATAAACAGGCCCAGATGAAAACTCTTGTGCAATTGCACCGCCCTCATGAGGCGAAATAGGTGGCTCACGATCATCAAAGTGAGTAATGCTGGGGTTATCAACGCTCCAGTCAAATGCAAAAGTGAGCTCAAATTGCGCTGCTACCGGACCTTCAATGCGAACCATGGCATCTACCCACTCACCCACACCGGAGTCTTGCTTGAATGTGCGAGGGTCAACCAAATTCATGCTACCCGTCCATACAACTGCACCATCAATTACAAATATTTTTCGGTGGAGACGCAAATCCGCGCGACGGAACTGAAAACGACCAATCTGAATAGGTAAAGCTTCTGTTACTTCAATACCAGCTGCACGGAAACGTGCTGGCCAGTGAGATTTAAACCAATTCTTACTCCCCAGCGAATCTAGCAGTACACGACAGGCAACGCCACGCTTAGATGCAGCAATCAGGGCCTCACAAACCCGATCGGCATCACCACCCAAGGCCCATATATAAAACTCCAGGTGCAAACTTTTTTTAGCTTGATTAATCTCATCAACAAAATTTTGCAGAATTTTTAAGGAGTTTGTGTGCAATTCAATCTTGTTACCAGCAGCCACTGGCGAGCCATTTTTAGACTCAGCTAAGAGGCTCAGAGCCCTGCCTTCGACAGGCAGCTTCTGGCGATCTGCTGCAAACTGTTGTCGCATTGTTTCAGTAATTTTTTCGTATTGATGATTCATGCGAATAATTTTTCGCGTCAGCTTTCGGCCTACGGGGCGTTCACCAATCAATATATACAGCGAAATACCAATGATAGGTATCAAGATGACGATTAAAAACCAAGCAAATGCAACGCCAACCGGCCTTCTTGCCGAGATCAAATGAAAACCAAACAGGATTACGATAATTGAATGTGCTATCGGAACCCAAATTAAAGAAAATCCAAAAACAGACCCAAAAATATACGCAATGATGTTCATACAAGTTCCAGTTCTGCAGTGATACCTAAATGATCCGATAGTTTTAACCACTCATGCAAAATTTCTGCAGAATGAATCTTTAAGCCGCGCACATAAATCCTATCCATAGGAAGCAGCGGTTTGATGCTTGGGAAAGTCTTAGCTGGGGAGCCTGTAAGCGCCTCAAAGACCTCATTAAATCCGGCTGCCCTCATTGGCGCACTTACTCGATTGCGCCAGTCATTAAAGTCCCCCGCCACAATCGTTGGCCCGCCCTCGGTCAAATTTTGAATATGGCCAATGATTGCGTCAAGCTGACGCTCTCTACCGCGCTCAAAGAGTGCGAGGTGCACACAAAAACAATGGATTGGTTTATCGATGCCATCGAGCTTTGTAACACTATGCAGCAACCCACGGCCCTCAAAACGATATGCTGAAATATCGTAGTTATTTCCCTTTTGTTGGGGATGCTTAGAAAGAATGGCATTGCCATGATGGCCATCGCGATACTCCACGTTTTTTCCATAATGCCAGTCATGCCAAAACTCTTCCGACAGAAAGTGAGTCAGCTCTGTTAGCGGCCATTGACCAAAACGTCTAATCCTGCCTCGATGCTCCTGCTGCAACTCTTGCAAAAAAAGCAAATCAGGATGATGGCTGCGCATTTTTTCACGCAACTGGTAAATGGTTGAATGTCGATGTAATGGCGATAAGCCTTTATGGACATTCATACTCATAACGGTGAAGCGCGCGCTCTTCGTAATCGTCATCAAAACTGTCCTGCCGCCCGTTGACGCCTTACGCGTGCTAAGTAAATTTCGCCCTCAACCAGCTCCTGGCACTGCATACACTTATTGCAAATAGAAGCCCGCTCCCGCAACTCCTCTATAGAGTCCACCGGGTTAGCATCTAGATACTCGCGTAAATCCACGTCGAGAACCTCATTGCAAAGGCAAACCACTTCAGCCATAAGTCGAAAATAGGGGAATCAGTCTCATTACAGCCATTTTGCCATTGCCTTGATAGAATCAAGCGCATGTTGAAAGCTTTTCAGGACGCCCTCACCCTACTCGCCCATTTAGATGGCGGAGTGCTGGGAATCGTCTGGGTTTCCCTGCAGGTTAGCCTCACGGCCCTACTGATTGGAACGCTACTAGGCCTTCCAATTGGCGCCCTGCTAGCTACGGAGCGATTTGCAGGCAAGAAAACGATTATTGTGACGCTCAATACCCTCATGGGCGTTCCAACGGTCATTGTTGGCGTGATTGTTTATCTTATGCTTTCTCGCTCAGGACCTCTTGGAGCCTGGGGTTGGCTATTTACTACCAAGGGCATGATTGTGGCTCAAACTCTGCTCACAACCCCTCTAATTGCCGCCCTAAGCAGGCAAATTCTGGAGGACTCTTGGAGCATTCACCGAGATTCTTTTTTAAGCCTGAGATTGCCGCCACTGTCCCGCTTTAAATGGTTGATATGGGATTGCCGCTTTTCTTTGACCATCGCCATTTTGGCCGGGCTAGCTCGGGCTATTTCTGAGGTGGGGGCCGTCATGATCGTTGGCGGCAACATTGATCACTCCACCAGAACCATGACCACTGCAATTGCGCTGGAGACTAGCAAAGGCGACCTTCCCTTAGCGCTAGCACTGGGCATAGTCCTGTTAATGATTGTTTTATTGGCAAACCTATTTACCTTTGCAGTTCGCCAAATTGCGGAGCGTCGCTATGGTTAATGCAATGGAGAATTTTGAAAGGTTCATCGAGCTCAAGGGCATTACAGTTAAGAGCAACGGTAGAACTATTCTCAATATTCCACATGCCATCATTCCGGCTGACCGAATTACCGCTTGCATTGGGCCAAATGGCGCCGGAAAGACTACTTTTTTAAAGTTGCTTGATGGCCTCATTAAGCCAGATACCGGAACTGTTACTTACTCCTTTAAAACGAGGATCTCCTTAGTTTTGCATCACACTCCAATGATTAAAGCATCTGCCATTACTAATCTTGGAATCGTTCGTGATGCCGATTCCTCTATCAGCAACTCTGATCTAGTAGATGTGATGGAACAAGTCGGCTTAAGCAAATTATCTGGCAGTCCCGCACATAAGTTATCAGCCGGCGAAAGACAAAAATTATGCCTAGGAAGAGCCATTCTTCAAAAGCCCAATTTAGTTTTATTGGATGAGCCAACTGCGAACCTTGACCCCAATACTACGGAGCAAGTCGAAGGATTAATTCGCCAATTTAATCAGCAAGGTGCAGATGTTATTTTTTCATCACATCAATTGGCTCAGGTGCAAAGACTTGCTGAGCACATCATCTTTATTGATCAGGGCGAGATAAAAGAAAAGGGACCCGTAGGTCCCTTCTTTGCCAATCCCCAAACACAAGCAGCTAAACGCTACTTACATCAAGAGCTACTAGCCGACTAATTACTTAGCCGCTGGAGCTGCGGCAGGTGCAGCGGCCACTGGCGGTGTAAATGGCGGCGGCGCTGTACATGCAGCTGGAGCAGGTGTGCCTGGAACTCGAAATTGATCAGCTACTTTGTTTTGAGCTAGGCATAACTTGTATGCACCGACTCTATCGCCGTAAGCAGCTTTTGCTTTAGTAAGCGCTGCTGCTTCTGCTTGCTCAGGAGTCAACGGCGGCAGTGCAGCCAATACTGAAGATGCGGCAAACGCGCAGAATGTGAAAGCAATGATTTTTTTCATGGCTTACCCTTTTTTGTTAAGTTCGTCATACCAGAGCTCATGGTGCTCTTTAGCCCAAGTAGCATCCACATAACCAGTCTTCATGCCATCGATTGAGCCTTCCATACCGATGGTGCCGATATAGATGTGCCCCATTGCCATTGCAGACATCAAGATCGCAGCGCTGCTGTGAATGATGTTGGCAATTTGCATCGTGCCACGAGTGTATTCAATAGTCATGAATGGCACGATCATGTCGAGCACAAAGCCTGAGGCTGAAATTACCAAGCCCAAGAAAGTCATACCAAACCAGAACCAGATCTTTTCACCGCCATTAAAGAAACCAGCTGGCACATGCTTGCCACTAAAAATGCCACCAAAAGTTAAATACCACTGGAGGTCACCTTTACCAGGTAAATTCTTATGCGCAAAGAGCAAGAAGAAAATCACGATACAAATAGTGAACAAAGGACCTGTGAAGTTATGGATGTTTTTGCAAACCATGAGGAATGAGCCATAAGCAGCCCCGCCCATTAACGGCATTGCAAAGTACTTGCCATACAGAATCAATAAGCCAGTAAAGGCCAAGGCTAAAAAGCTAAATGCCATCAACCAATGAACTAAGCGATCAAATGCACTAAAGCGCTTGATCTTTACGCCAGACATTGGTTCATGCAGCTTGATTGAACCCTTAACCGTGTACATCGCAATAACCCCGAAAAAAGCTATTGCCAATAACCAGCCACCGTAAACAGTGATAACCCCATTACGAATTACGCGCCACTCTTGACCAGAGCGCTGGATCAGAACGCTAGCCTCTTTATCTGGAATGCTGACGTAGTTGTAAGGATCGCTATTTGCTGAAGTAAAAATAGAAGGGTTTGCCGGCTGAGCCTGGGCTTGCGTTCCATTAGCCAAAGCATTTGGATTGGCCGGCACTGACAAAGGCGGCACATCCACTCCGCTAGGAGATGGCAATGGCGCCATCGGTGCGCGCTCTGCAAAGCTCATTCCGCTTGCCAAAGTCAGCGACAAACCAGCAGCCACCACCAAAGTGCGTAGAACTTTAGAAAATGATCGTTTCATACACATGTCCTTAAACGTTTTCGTTTTATTTATTGTTATTTAGTGGATCACTTAACGCGACTGTATTCGTTTTGACCCTGAGTACGCTTGTCGATCGACTCAGTCCAACTAGCTTGGTTGCCTGGCGTCCAGCCCTTTGTCACGAACCCATTATTTGCGCCCATGTAAGGAGCAACGTCTGGACGTTTAGCAGCTTTCGCAGCAATTTCAGGGGGCTCAGAGCAAGCGGCCAACAAAGCTGCTGCTGCAAAACATAAACCGAGAGTTTTGAAATTCACTTTCATTATTTAGCTCCTGGAATTTTTGCAGCAGGTGTTGGAGTTGGCGCTGGCGCATCTGGACCACCATATGCAGTAGTCCAACCAAAGGCCTTGGATCCTGGATATTTGCCGTTCTTCTCACGAGTAGCAACGCGGTTGTTGAAAATACCAGTAATCACATCACTGTCGCCACCAATCAATGCCTTGGTAGAACACATCTCAGCACAAAGCGGTAACTTACCTTCTGCCAAACGGTTGCGACCATATTTTTCGAATTCGGCAACACTGCCATTTTCTTCTGGGCCGCCACTACAGAATGTGCACTTATCCATTTTGCTGCGGGAACCAAAGGCGCCCTTGCTCAAGAACTGTGGTGCGCCAAATGGGCAAGCAAAAGAACAGTAGCCGCAACCGATACAAATATCTTTATCGTGCAGAACTACGCCCTCGTCGGTGCGGTAGAAGCAATCTACTGGGCACACCGCCATACAAGGAGCATCGCTACAGTGCATACAAGCAACTGAAACTGATTTTTCTTGACCAATGATGCCGTCATTTACTGTTACAACGCGACGACGGTTAACACCCCAAGGTACTTCGTTTTCGTTTTTACAGGCAGTGACACAACCGTTGCACTCAATGCATCGTTCTGTGTCACAAATAAATTTCATTCTTGCCATTGTGTTCTCCTGACTTTATTTTTTGACTTAGGCAAATTTCTCGATTTGACACATTGTGGTTTTCGTTTCTTGCATCATCGTCACCATGTCATAACCATAAGTAGTTGCAGTGTTAACCGCTTCACCCTGAACTACAGGAGCAGCACCTTCTGGGTAGTATTTACGCAAGTCAGCGCCTTGCCACCAACCAGCAAAGTGGAATGGCACAAATGCCGTACCTTGATCAACACGCTCAGTAACCAATGCGCGAACTTTGATCTTGGCACCAGTTGGAGACTTCACCCAAACGTAATCCCAGTTCTTAATACCGCGATCAGCTGCAGCCTTAGGATTGATCTCCACAAAGTTTTCTTGTTGGAGTTCGGCCAACCATGGATTAGAACGAGTCTCATCACCGCCGCCTTCATACTCAACCAAACGACCAGAAGTCAGAATGATTGGGAACTTCTCATAAAGTTTGTTATTCAAGTTTTGATCTTGAACAGTCTTATAGAGAGTTGGCAAGCGCCAGAAATTCTTCTTGTCCGCTGCTGTTGGGTACTTGCGCATCATTGGAGCGTTAGTACTGTAGAGCGCTTCACGGTGAATTGGAATTGCATCTGGGAAGTTCCAAACAATCGCACGTGCTTTCGCATTACCGAATGGATGGCAACCGTTCTTCATTACAACGCGCTGAATACCACCAGACAAGTCAGTCTTCCAGTTCTTACCTTCGGCAAGTTTCTTTTCATCCTCAGTTAACTGATCCCACCAACCTAATTTCTTTACAAGCACGTGATCAAACTCTGGGTAACCAGTCGTGATTGCTGACCCCTTAGAGCAAGAGCCATCGCCAGCTAACAAACTCACACCCTCACGCTCAACACCAAAGTTAGCGCGGAAGTTACCGCCGCCTTCCATCACACTCTTGCTGGTGTCATAGAGATTTGGTGAGCCAGGATGTTTAATTGCCGCTGTGCCGTAGCAAGGCCAAGGCAAGCCATAGTAATCACCAGTAGTGTCGTATCCGGTTAGTGGGTCTACACCACCACGAGACTTCAATGTCTTCGGATCAAATACGCCAACCATTCTCATATGCGCTTTGAGGCGCTCAGGAGTTTGACCGGTGTAGCCAATAGTCCAGCAAGAGCGATTGATCTCGCGCAGGATATCTTCAATTTGCGGCTCCTTCCATTGCTTACCAGCAAATTTAGAGTTGAGCATTTTGTAGTTCTTGGACAACTCTTCACCGAAGCCCAAACGATCAGCAAATGCTTGCATGATTACGTGGTCAGGAACAGACTCAAACAATGGATCGATGACTTTTTCACGCCACTGTAATGAGCGGTTTGAAGCTGTAGCAGAACCAGTAGTTTCAAACTGAGTAGCCGCAGGCAATAAGTAGACGTTACGATTTTTGTTAACAACATCACCTTCAGCCGCAGGCATTGCTGCCATTGCTGCTGTAGCACTTGGGTATGGATCCACCACAACCAAGAGATCTAACTTATTCATCGCGCGCTTCATATCTAAGCCGCGTGTTTGTGAGTTAGGTGCATGCCCCCAGAAGAACAAACCTTTAACGTTTGTCTGTTGATCAATCATGTCGTTCTTTTCGAGAACAGCATCAACCCAACGAGAAACGGTAGTTCCGGATTTCTCCATCATGTCTGGTGCATAGCGACCTTTGATCCAATCGTAGTCAACACCCCAAACAGCTGCGAAGTGTTTCCATGAGCCAGCAGCCAAACCATAGTAGCCAGGTAATGAATCTGGGTTAGGACCTACGTCAGTTGCACCCTGAACGTTATCGTGTCCGCGGAAAATATTGGTACCACCGCCAGACTTGCCAACGTTACCTAATGCCAACTGCAAAATACAGGACGCGCGAACCATTGCATTACCAATGGTGTGTTGTGTTTGACCCATACACCAAACAACCGTACTTGGACGATTCTTGGCCATGGTTTCAGCTGCTTTATACATTTGAGCTTCAGGCACACCGCAAGCCTCTTCAACCGCAGCAGGAGTCCACTTCTCCATAACCTCTTTACGAATCTCTTCCATACCGTAAACGCGGTCGTTGATGTACTTCTTATCTTCCCAACCGTTTTTAAAGATGTGATAGAGCAAGCCAAACAAGAATGGAATATCTGTACCGGAACGAATGCGGATGTACTGATCTGACTTAGCAGCTGTACGGGTGTAGCGCGGATCAACCACGATCACTTTGCAGCCATTTTCCTTAGCGTGCAAAAGACTCAACATAGAAACAGGGTGAGCTTCAGCAGCGTTTGAACCAATATACAAAGCTGCCTTGGCATTCATCATGTCGTTATAGCTATTGGTCATCGCACCATAGCCCCAAGTGTTCGCAACACCGGCAACTGTTGTGGAGTGACAAATACGAGCCTGATGGTCTGTATTATTTGTACCAAAGAAAGAGACCCACTTACGCAGCAAGTAGGCCTGTTCGTTGTTATGTTTAGATGATCCAATAAAGAACATTGCATCCGGAGAATATTTCTCGCGAATACCCTTCATCTGAGCAGTAATTTCTGTGAGTGCTTGGTCCCAAGAGATACGCTGATATTTGCCATCAACCAACTTCATTGGATAACGCAAGCGATAGTCACCATGACCATGCTCACGCAATGCTGCGCCCTTTGCGCAGTGTGCGCCCAAGTTAATCGGGGAATCAAACACAGGATCTTGGCGTACCCAAACACCATTCTCAACAGTAGCATCGACGGCGCAGCCCACTGAACAGTGGGTACAAATAGATCTTTTGACTTCAATCTTGCCCTTACCATCAAGCATCGCCTTGCTTGGCTCAGCAGCAGCCTTTTGCACAAAGCTCAATTGACTTGCAGCGATGCCGGCACCAACTCCTACGCCTGAGCGCTTAAGGAATGTGCGGCGATCCATCGTTGGCACAGCAGCTTTTAAGCCACGTGACAAGCTGCCAATCAGGCGCGATGTTGAACGACTGCTTTGTGGGGTATTGGATTTACGAGTCAGACTCATATGGTGTCCCTGAGAAAGTTTTTGTATTTATTGAATAACAGTTACAGCAAAACAAAGATCGTTAAATCAAAGTGGTTTCGTAATACTTGCGCATGTGTGCAGACATCGTTTGACCGACATCTTTCACTGTTTTGGTGCCACTAATTTCTTGGATAACTGCCTTACCAACTGGAGTTTGACTAGCAACAGCTACAGCGCCAACTGCAGCGCCTGCACCAATAAAGAACTTACGGCGCGACTGTGTATTTTCTTCGCTTAAAGCAACTTTGGATTTAGTGCTCATGGCATGCTCCTATGTAATTTTTCTTGATTTCGCTCAAGTGTAATCCGTAATTGCATTTTTGGCATATTAGCCATATAGGGGATTACTAGGTCATAAATTCAGTGCGCAACATGCTGCAACGCAGCATCAAATCATGTCAAAACCTTGCCCCTCAATAGCCAAGAATTCTCTAGTGAGAGCGGCAATCGGGTGGTAGAGATGCATCTCTGGAATATCTTCTATTGCATCGCACAATTCGTCATACCAAGGGCGAATGTGCTCATTGAAAAAAACCCTTTGATTTGTAAGGTTTGAAATCTCGACATCATCCCCTGCAATCAGGTATCGCATTACTTCGCAGAGCGCAGAGATATGGTCCTCAGTTTCAGTAACCTCCTCCGCCGCCTCTAGCCCAAATTCCGCTAAAGCCTTGCGAATGTTGACCAAGGGCTTCTCGTTAAGATGGCCGGCAACATAAAAAGAGCCATTGAGCACGACATTGGGTTTGCCAACGCTGATGAAATTCAAATCAAACTCATCATGCCAAGCTTTAGCTGGGTTATTTTTCGCAACCTCAACCACGTCCATCCAGACTTTTGCCAATGGCGCCTCGTCAGCGGCATCTTGCTGATCTGCTGTTGCGGCAATCTGATCGAGCAACTCTTGATCTGGCGGCATCTGAAAAAAACGTGCGATCAAACCATATAGATCGGCTCTTGCAAGATCCTCCGGCAAACCAACATCGCCTACTTCCGCAGATAAATTATCTTTTGCCGCCTCTTTTGCCATTTCACTCATGTTCTTTTTTCACCATATCTACTACACGACAATCGCCACACATCTTGAGCCTGTCCATTGCTGCACCAGCAAAAGCGCCATGAGCGCCCAACTTGGTCAACATCAAATCAACCATCTTCATTGTTCCAAAAGGCTTGCCACAGCTAATGCAATGGAAGGCCTGGGTTTCATTGAGTACTGCCTTTTGCTTGCGCTGCTCAACCGTTTGCAATCGAGGAGAGAGCGTTAGCGCTTTTTCTGGGCAAGTCTGTACGCAAATTCCGCATTGAACACATTGCTTCTCGATAAAGGAGAGTATTGGCTCATCAGGATTATCCAAGAGCGCGCCCTCGGGACATCCGCTGACACATGACATACAGAGAGTGCACGCATCTTTATTAATTGCGAGGCCACCCAATAGAGAAGATTTTGGTAGGGCAACGCCAGCTTCAGGGAGCGGTGTTTTTGCTTGCTTTTGTAAATGCTCTAAAGCAGCTTCTAGCGTTTCGCGCTTCTGATTAGATAAGGCAACCGTTGCAGGCGTGCAGATGGAACCAAGCGCACCTCGCTGACGCAATACACCCATTGCTTTAGATGCTGTAGCTAAGTCGTCAGTAGAGTTTGCCAATATCAAATGGATGCGCTCATCAAATCCATAAGCCTTAAGAATACTATTGGCTAAATTTGCCTGCTCTTCGAGTGCGGCACGATAAGCCGGATCTTCATCTCCACTCAAAAGAAGAATAACTTCCGCAAAACCATAAGTCAGACTGCTGAGCCACAAATCCAACCCAGTAGAGGCAATATGCTCAATACCGTAAGGAATAACAAAAGCAGGAAGTCCTTCAAACTGCTTTGGCATGACATGCGCAGATCTACCTAATCCGTCAATCATTTGCGTGCCAGCTTTTAAGCTGTGCAACAGCAAGCTTGGCGCCATTGCTTGATTGATCTTTTTGGCTTCTGCGGTAAAGACGCTAGCCAAGGTTTTCAACTCTTTACCTTGATGCGCAACGCTTGGGTAGTTGTAACGCATTGCACCTGAAGGGCAAGTAGTAGCGCAAGCGCCACAACCCATACAAAGATTTGGGTTGACCTCTACAGAGCCTTGGCCATTTTTAAATATGGATCCAATTGCGCCTGTAGAGCAAACATCAATACAAGCACTACAGCCTACTTTGCCATTACGGCCATGTGCACAAACTTTTTCGTTGTAGACAAAGTATTTAGGTTTTTCAAACTCACCCACCATCTCTGACAGCTGATTTACTGCCAAGGCTTGCTCCAAAGGATCCACCCCAGGAGCAAAGTAACCTTGTGGAGTTTGACTCATACGCATTTTAGGATCCACACGCAAATCCAGAATCAGATCAAATTCAGCGTTACGTGCACGCTCTTTTCTATCAAAAGAAATTGCGCCAATACTTGCACACGCTGTAACGCAATCGCGGTGAGACTTACATTTACTTAAATCGATCTCAAAAGAAAGATTGATTGCGCCTTCAGGGCATGCTTCAACGCAAGCCCCGCAGCGAGTACACATCTCTGGATCAATCGGATTTTGCAGATCCCAATCAACAGAAAAATTACCTAGATAACCATCTAACTTAGTAACCACGCCTGTAAAAATGGGATAGCTTCTAGTAAGCGGTAGGTTACCTGGCTCAGTGCATAAAACTGACACATCTAAAGATGGGCTTAATTTTTCCGCCCAAGGAATCGCCTGAGATCCAGCGCCGACAATTAATAATCTACCTTGGCTTTCGTAATTCACAACGGGGACTGGCTCAGCCTCTGGCATATCCGCCAAAGCCAATAAAGCGGCAATCTTTGGTCCCGAAGTTTTAGCCTCTTGTGTCCAACCAGCAACTTCACGAATATTGACAAAGCGCAGAGGGGCTACCAGCGGCTTCTCGGCCTGATCGGCTAGCTCACTAAATAATGCGCCCTCCTGTGTGCACGCCACCACTAAAGAATCAGAGCCATCCAAAGCTTTTAAAAAGGAACCAACCTCTTGTCTACATAAAGATTGATGAACCGGCACGCCCATTGCTTTTGCGTCCAAAGGCATGGTGCCATTACAGTTGCAGACTAATTTTTGACTCATGCGCTATCTTCTTAGGTTTTTTTCTGTTCTTGCCCCACCGGTGCTTCTGGTGACACTTCATCCAATGGATCGGGCGCTCTTGCTGCGCCGATGTGCTGTGTGGATGTTAAATCACTTTGCATTTGCGCCTCTAATGACTCACCCTCCAGCTGCGGACCAGGCGGTTGACCCACGCTCTGTTGCGCATCCTGAGACTCCTCCTCGCCTGGCTTGCGGAACAAGTTCAACATATCGCTCTGCACCATTCTCTCCAACATTCCAGGAGGCAGTGGATCGGGCTTGCTGTAATCGTCAATATAGATATCCAACCCATCCATGATGTTGAAGTGGGGATCGGTAAACATTTTCTTTAGAGCGGCCTGCTGAACAGCGGGATCTACATCGGGCTTCATAAAAGCGGAAAAATCTGGAGCGAATCGATCAATCTTATCCACATCCTCCAAAGTCGGAGGCGGCGGAGTATCTTCCGGTGGACTCTCAAGAGGAAGAGTTGTGGGGGCTTCGCTCGACGTCTCCACCTTATTCTCCAGCGCATCTTCCTCTTTGCCTGCCTTACGTCTAGACCAACGACTTAGAAATCCATCCGCCATCATTCCTCCGCAGGACGCTCTGCACCTTTAAACGAGGCGGGCTTGTGACGTTTTTTAGGCTCTGGCCGATAGTTGTCATTGACATATTCTTGCAACCAAGCTGCATGCTGCTCGCTCATTGGAACTGTGTCTACTGACTCCCCGCCATCGAGCAGGCGGGCTGCTTCGTTGTAACTAACACAAATACGATGGGGCACAGCAAAAGATGATTCAGATTTTGCGAGGGCAATAGATTGCTCATCGATATAACGATCAATATCTTCTTCTAGACGCCACATTACAAACCAAGCGGGCGTTGTTGCAGAAACATTCAGGTAGTAGCCTTCGGCCTCGTCTGGGAAGAGATCCAGTTCGTAGCCGGTAAACAACCAAGATTCCCCATCTGCATCACGCCCCAAAAACTGACCTACGATGGAATTACTTTGATTGCTGTTAAATTGCCCAAAATCAGGCAACACTTCCTTAGGCATCCATCGGAATGAAACCCATGGATTATCGATATTTTGTTTGCGCATCAACACTGCAAAACGCATAAATGTTCAGCGCCTCAGGTGTTTTGAACGACGATGTTTGGAAATTTGCTGCTCATATCTTTGGATAGAGTAGCAACACGAATAGCTACCTGTCTAGCAATACCTTTGTAGATTGCACTAATCGCACCATCGGGATCAGCTACTACGGTAGGACGACCTGCATCAGCCTGCTCGCGAATAGAAAGATTCAATGGTAAAGAACCCAAGAAATCTACTCCATACTCTTTACACATTTTCTCGCCACCGCCACTACCAAACACATGCTCCTCATGTCCGCATTTTGTGCAAACGTAAGTACTCATGTTTTCAATAATGCCAATGATAGGTACGCCTACCTTCTCAAACATCTTCAGGCCTTTGCGCGCGTCTAACAATGCGATGTCTTGCGGTGTCGTAACAATGACTGATCCAGTTACGGGAACCTTTTGCGCCAACGTTAACTGAATGTCTCCAGTGCCCGGCGGCATATCTACAATTAAGTAATCCAAATCGCGCCAACGCGTTTGACGAAGCAGTTGTTCAAGGGCAGAAGTTACCATGGGGCCACGCCACACCATCGGAGCATCATCATCGATCAAAAAACCAATTGAGCTTGCTTGTAAGCCATGGCCTTCCATCGGCTCAATTGTGTTTTCTTCAATAGAGTCGGGTCTACCAGTAATACCCAGCATCATCGGTTGGCTTGGACCGTAAATATCCGCATCCAAGATTCCAACTTGCGCACCTTCAGCAGCAAGTGCCAATGCTAAGTTCACGGCGGTAGTTGACTTACCTACGCCACCCTTGCCACTAGCAACTGCAATGATATTTTTTACGCCTGGCAATAACTTCACGCCACGCTGCACCGCATGCGCAACAATTTGACTGGAAATATTAACGCTAACATTTTTTACGCCAGGTAATTCACGCAAAACATTAATCACTGATTTACGAATGAAATCAAATTGGCTCTTAGCTGGATAACCCAACACGATATCCAAAGAAATATTGCCTTCTTCAACGCGGAGATTTTTAATATTTTTTGCCGTGACGAAATCAATCCCGGTACTGGGATCGACTAAATTTTTAAGCGTTGCCTGTACCAACTCTGGTGTAACCGACACTACCTTCTCCTAATATGAATAAACCTAGAATGCACTTCTAGGTTTTAAGTATTTTTCTTAATTAGCGCTAGCTTACTCGTAGCGGCAAATATTTGCTGAAAGTGACCTTACTCACCTTCTATCTACTGTCTTAGAAAATCAACAGACTCAAGTAGTAAACCACCATCGACATCAAAGCAGTGGCTGGAATGGTGAAGATCCAGGCCCAAACGATGTTTCCGGCAACTCCCCACCGAACCGCACTGGCCCTCTGGGTTGAGCCAACACCAACAATAGCCCCAGTAATTGTATGGGTAGTAGAAACCGGAATACCAATAGCTGTCGCTGCAAACAAAGTGATGGCACCACCAGTTTCAGCACAGAAACCACCTACAGGTTTGAGCTTTGTAAGCTTTTGACCCATCGTTTTCACAATACGCCAGCCACCAAACATCGTGCCCATCGCAATAGCGATATAGCAGCAAATAATGGTCCAAGTAGGCGGCATCTTTGCACTTGCTTCGGCATAGCCAGTAATGATGAGCAATAACCAAATAATGCCGATGGTCTTTTGAGCGTCATTACCACCGTGACCCAAGCTATAGGCACTCGCAGAAAGCAATTGAAGACGGCGGAACCAACGATCAGTTTTTGCCAAGTTCGCATTTCTGCAAACCCAAGCTACCAACAACATCATCAAGGAGCCCAATAAGAATCCAACTAATGGGGAGATAAAAATAAATGAGACGGTTTTGATAACGCCAGACCAGACCAGGCCATCGAAGCCAGCCTTTGGTAAGGCAGCACCAACTAGGCCTCCAATCAAAGCATGAGATGAGCTAGATGGAATCCCGTAATACCAAGTAATCACGTTCCAAATAATCGCGCCCACTAAAGCGCCAAAGATCACATGCAAATCAACGGCTGCAGGATGAACAATTCCCTTGCCTACTGTAGCGGCAACACTCAAATGAAAAATGAAGATTGCCAAGAAATTAAAGAAGGCCGCAAATACTACGGCTTGCTGCGGCTTTAGAACGCCAGTAGAAACTACTGTTGCAATAGAGTTCGCCGCATCATGAAATCCATTCATGAAATCGAATGCAAGCGCAAGCGCTACTAAAAGCGCCACAACCCAAAAAGCTACTTCTGTCGCTGGCAACTTAATTCGCCTTAAGAGTTTTCAAGAACGATGCCTTCAACCAAATTGGCAACGTCTTCACATTTATCGGTAACTTCCTCGAGCAATTCATAAATACGCTGGCACTTAATGAGCTCACGCACTTCGATGTCTTCACGGAACAACCTAGTAATAGCAGTAGATAACAGGCGATCAGCCCCAGACTCCAGGTGATCAATTTCATCGCAAGTCTTTAATGCAGCTTTAGCCACTTCTGGATCAGAGATATCTTTTAATGTAGCAACTGCATTTTTCATGCTGATGCAGCACTGATTACAAAGCTCTGCCATTTGCAACATTTCAGGCGTCATTTGCTTTACATCGTATAGGTGCATTGCTTCGGTGCCGTTTTGCAATAAATCGGCAACATCATCCATCGTATTGATGAGTGAAAAAATTTGGTCGCGGTCGATAGGCGTAATGAAAGTTTTGTGCAAACGGCGATGCACTTCTTTCACAACATCATCGCAAGCATGCTCTGCTTTATCAACATCTTGAGTGTATTTTGCGCGCAAAGCTTCGTCACTGTAGTGCTCGACAAACTTTAAAAAAGATTCGGAGGCTGAAACGATATTGCTTGCGTGCTCATTAAATAGCTCGAAGAAATTACCATCGTGAGGCATTAACTTACTGAAGAACATAAATCACGATCCTTTAGGAACAAAAACTACGGGTTTTGTTAGGTTTGCCGCTATTCTAAACAATTGCTATTGAACAACTGGAAAGCCGGCATCTGTTATAAGCTGGCTCGCCTGCGCCTCAGAGAGGCTGGTTTCAAGCTTCACAATTTGACTGGCCAGATCAGCCTGCACGACTGCCTGGGGGTCCTGAGCCTGGATTGCTCGAGTAACTGCATTGATACAGCCGCCGCAGGTCATTCCAGATACTTTCAAACTCAACATATAGGCCCTTTTGATGTAAATGTGGCTTGTATGCAGTAGATTATCTTCTATATGAACCCTCAAAAAGACACTAAATCAGAGCTATTTACTCTGGATATTGGCGGCATGACCTGTGCCTCCTGTGTTGGTAGGGTTGAGAAGGCTTTAGACAAGATTCCTGGGGTTGAAGCGGCTAGCGTCAATTTAGCCACCGAACAGGCAAAAATTCGCCTAAAACCGGGTTCCGAGCTCAAAATCAATGAAATCATCGCTCTGGTCGAAAAAACAGGCTACCAGGCCAAAATTAGTAATCCCCATGGAATTTCAGATCTGCCCAGCTCCCAGTCCTTTTGGGGTGCAGATGGTTTGGGGCGCGTCTTACTAGGCTTCGCCCTTTCTGCCCCACTATTTGTGCCGATGTTTCTCATGCCATTTGGCATTCATTGGACTCTCTCACCCAAATGGCAACTCCTGCTCGCTAGCCCCGTGCAGTTTTTTTTAGGGTGGCGTTTTTATAGAGCAGGTTTTAAATCATTAATGTCCGGTGTAGGCAATATGGATTTATTGGTGGCACTAGGCACTAGTGCAGCATACGGTTTAAGCGTGTATCAAATGGTGAGCGCTGATCATGCGGCGCATGAACTTTATTTCGAAGGCTCGGCAGTCATTATTTGCATGGTCTTACTTGGCAAATGGTTGGAAGCTAGAGCCAAACAACAAACCAGCGAAGCGATACGTGCCTTACAAAAATTATGGCCAGAGCACGCAAAGGTAATCGACAAAGATCTTGCCATTTCTGCGGGATCACCTTTAGATCAATTTCGCGACCTTCCCCTTGATCAGGTATTTCCAAAAGATCGTATCCTGGTTTTACCTGGGGAGCGCATTCCGGTAGATGGCCTCATCCTACTTGGCAATAGCCATGTAGACGAATCTTTGCTTACCGGAGAAAGTGATCCAGTCAAAAAACATGCTGGCGGATTAGTGATCGGTGGCTCACTGAATGGGGAAGGCTTATTGGTCATAGAGGCCCAGGCAGTCGGTGTAGAAAGCGTGCTCTCTAAAATTATTACTTTAGTTGAGGATGCGCAAACCCAAAAAGCACCTATCCAAAAATTAGTCGATCAAGTCAGCGCCATTTTTGTACCTAGCGTCATTGTGATTGCGATCATCACTGGCTTAGCAAATTGGTTTTATCTAGATTCTGCATCCATTGCAATCTTGCGATCAGTATCGGTTCTAGTAATTGCATGCCCTTGCGCTCTTGGCTTAGCAACGCCTGCGGCAATCATGGCGGGAACTGGTGTTGCAGCACGCTTTGGCATACTAATTAAAGATCCGCAAGTTTTGGAATTAGCGCATCGCCTCAATATTGTCGCTTTTGATAAAACAGGTACCCTCACAATCGGCAAGCCTAGATTGCTACAGATTATTTCTTTTCAAGATACATACACACAAGAAAATATCCTGGTCAGTGCCGCAGGATTACAGCTAGGTAGCGAGCACCCTCTTGCAAAAGCACTCTTAGATGATGTGAAGCAAAAGGGCTTAACACCCATAACCCCAACAGATAGCAAGGCATTGCCCGGGATTGGCATTAGCGGAAAGCCAAGCTCTGGGCCTTTTATGGGGCAAAGCCTGAGTCTCCAAAGCATCGCCTCTTTGGAGGGCAACCCTCAACACCTCGTACTCCTTAAAAAGGCGCAAGCATGTTTTGATGCTGGACAAACGGTTTCGGCATTAATGAATAATGAAACACCTTCATCACCGATTGCAATCATTACTTTTGGAGATGAATTGAAGGATGGCGCCAAAGAGGCAATCACCTCTTTGCATCAACTACACATTCGCGCAGTCATGCTCTCTGGCGACAATAGCGCGGCAGCGAATCGCGTTGCAAACTCTATTGGCATACAAGAAGTATTTTCACAAATCATGCCAGGCGACAAAGCAGAAATTATTCGCAAGCTTCAAACAAAAGATGGCGATCGTCAATATGTAGCAATGGTGGGTGATGGCGTAAACGATGCACCCGCTCTAGCAACTGCAGATGTAGGCATGGCCATGTCTACTGGCACTGACGTGGCTATGCAAGCTGCAGGAATTACCTTGATGAGAGGTGACCCCACTCTAGTGGCAAGTGCTATCGATATATCGAAGCGAACCTGGAAAAAGATTCAGCAAAATTTATTCTGGGCCTTTATCTTCAATGCTACAGGCATTCCCTTGGCGGCTCTAGGCTATCTCTCGCCGATGTTAGCTGGCAGCGCCATGGCGCTATCCAGCTTTTGCGTCCTCAGCAACGCATTACTGCTAAAGCGTTGGCGCCCTACCCATTACTAAAAAGTTGTTACTTTATTTAGAGGTTTCTTTTTGATTCTTTCGAATCAATTCAATATCGCCATAGAATGCGCGTGCCTCTGATTTAGTGTTGTCTGTATCGGTGAGTAATGCAATACCAATAACCTCACCAGGAGCCTCGCCATAGGCGCGCTTATAGTCGGCAGCAAGATCGCGCTGATGTTTATGCCACTGCCCTAAGTTATCCCAACCAGAGTCCACCACAATCATTTTGATGCGAGATGTATGCGCATTAGTAATAACGGTATCTACAGGAGATTTTCCAGACCAGATATACATCAATGTAGCGTACGGCATTTCTTGGCCGCTAATGAGATTTGCCATCTCGAAAGTCATTTTTTCTTTCAAAGGTAGCTTTGATTTATTCCCATCAAACGCAACCAAAATTCGGAGTGGCGCATCATCTGTGTAACTATCCGCATTATCAGCGTTGGCGATTGGATTAATCGCCTTCCACTCCCACTGCAACCATAAGTTATTAGCTTGTCGCGGGCGCAACTTCACAGCCAATCCAGAGGCGGATGTTTTGGAATTAGCACTTAAGACTGTTTTACCCTGATAGTTTTCAAGCCGATAAACCGTATTCTTTTTAAACGGGGCTATCCGATAGAAATTCCAGCCATTAGGCATACCCTCGCGCGCTGTCTCAGCCGAAAACTTTGGCAACTCCTCTTGAGCGGGCAGCTGACTTACATTCAAAGCCTGTCCAGATTCATCCTGAATAGAGTCCTTATTAAAACCTGCGCATCCAGCTAAGGCGATTGATATGCAGAAAGTGGAAATAAGGTGGGCGTACTTAAACATCACTGAATTGTCCCAAAGAATTGCTCAAAGAAGGATAAAAGTAAGTCTAAAATTGATCTATGCGCCGTCATTCACCTTCAAGCTGGGCTGCAATCAGCATCTGCATAGCAGCTCTTGTGCATTTTGCATTAGGTTTCTCAATCGAATTTTCTGTCGATGAGGCTCACTATGCTTTATATGCACAGCATTTAGCCTGGAGTTACTTTGATCACCCACCATTAGTTGGTTGGATCCAATGGCCACTCATTTCCCTCACCTCATCAGAAGGCTTCATTCGCCTAATACCTGAATTCCTCTGGGTGGTTTCTTGTATTTTGGTTTACCAAGTCACCCTTGAAGTGCATCACTTTATTCAGGGTCGTAACGCAGGCTACTTAACCAGCGCCCTTCCCTCCGCAAACACCTGCGGTCTAATGGCTGTCTTGGTGATCATTGCTGCACCAATGCCACACATACTGGCAATTGGTCTATTGCCAGATACATTACTGACGCCCTTGAGTCTTGGGCTGATGCTGATGGCATTGAAGTGGCTGAGCCAAGATCACTTCAGTATGGGCAATTGGATTTTGACTGGCATTTTGTTGGGACTGGCGGGTTTAAGCAAATACACTGCAGCGTTTATTGCTCTTGCATTGCTACTTGTCTTGTTAAGCTCCCCGCGCAAGCGCTGGATAAATAAACTAGGTTTTTGGTTGGCCGCCCTTGTCGCTCTAATACTGATAACCCCGGTACTTTATTGGAATTGGGCGAATGATTGGATTTCTTTTAAATACCAAATAGCGCATGGCAGCGGAGGCGAATGGCTATGGCGTAGGCTTGGAGCCTTTTTAGGGATTCAACTTGCCGTGTTTGGCCCTCTATTTATTTTGGGTGTCTTTGTATTTCTTAAAGACTGCATGCATGCAACTAAATTTTCATTGCTCGCCCTCTTCGGATTCTTTTTAATCCCCTTTATCATTTTTGCAAGCCTCTCCGGTGGAGGTGGACTGCCACACTGGACGACCCCCGCTTGGTTTTGTCTCGCACCTTTTACTGGAATTGGTTTAGCAAAAGCATGGGCCATACAACACCGCAACTTAATCCGCATCTTGTTTGTATTGCAGACTGCTTTATGTTGCGTTGGATTTGGGTACGTACTATCAGGCGGAATAAGTTCTGCTGCTATCAAATCCAATCCTATTGCCGATCTTTATGGCTGGAAAATTGCCGGTCAAAAAGCAAACGAATTGGTTAAAGACACCAAAGCTCAAGGTATTGCTGTACAGAATTGGACACTCGGCAGTCGGGCTGCTTGGTATGCATCACCCACCCCCGTGTTTGTTTTAGATCAGAGGCAGGATCAATTTGATCTCTGGTTTGGAGCTCTGCCGCGCGGGGCTAATATCATCCTCATCAACTGGTCAGGAATGGGTTTTAGCGCTCCGGTTGGCAGCAAATCCGCCTTTGAGCGCTGTGAACCCCTCGAAAGCCTGGAAATTGTGCGATTTGGCCAAGTCTTGTCCAAATTTGACTTTAGCCTTTGTAGTAACTGGCAAGACTAGCAATTCGGGTGGTAATTCCACCAAATTCAAGACCTTAGGCCCCCAAAGCATTATCCTTATGCCTATGAGTTCACAACCCCAATCCACCCCAAAAAACCCTTCTGGGTGGAAATCCATACTCAAGCGGGCGTGGCCGACGATTCGCATTTTGCTTTCGATCGCACTTCTTTGGAAAGCAACCAGTGGAATTGACTGGCATGCCTTATTGGATTCGCAAATTAAGATGGAGCCAATATGGCTAATTGCGGCTGCAATTGCTATCTGCTGCGCCTTTATTTGTGGCGGCTTGCGTTGGGGCTTCTTAATGCGCAGCGTTGGTTTTCAAGGAAGCTTGGGAAGTTACATCGCCCTGTACTTTGCGGGTGGATTAATTAATCAAGGTTTGCCAAGCACTTTAGGTGGCGATAGTTATCGCGCTATTACAGCAACACACATCACCAGCAACAACAGCCTTAGCGATACCAAAGAGCTAGATCAAGAACTGCACCACTCAGTTGATCTGGAGCATGCGACCCCTAAACTACGATTAAGTTTTTCAATGACGTTTGTTGATCGACTACTGGGTCTGGCAGGCAATAATTTACTAGGCGGCTTAGGTTTGGTTATAGGTGGTGCAACGCTTGCAGCTTGGGGTCAAGACTTAGGCTACGCAGTTTTGGGAGTGATGATTCTTTCGGGCCTACTCATTGCATTCATCTTGGCTTGGGGCACAAGCCGCCAATTACTGCAAAAAGTTCTTGATCGATTACAAATGAATAATGCCATGCCAGGAATTAACCTTGCATTCTCCTGGCCCATGAATATGGTTCAAGCTTTATTCGCAATCGGCGTTCATGGTTTTATTATCCTGGCCTTTGGGTTTTGCCTCAGAGCCTACGGAGCTGAAGCGCCAATCTCGAGCCTGATGATTGGCCTGCCTGCGCTTAGCTTGCTACTCATGCTCCCTATTAGCATTTCCGGTTGGGGCCTACGCGAAGCCACCTTATCTTCCGTATTAGCGCTATGGGGCGTAAATCCTTCATTAACTGTTCTAGCCTCTATTAGCTACGGCGCAATTACCGTTTTATCGGTATTGCCTGGTGCATACTTTTTACTAAAACGAAAATAAATTCTTAAAGCAAATATATGACTATCAGTGTCAATACCATGCGTGCCATCGATCATTGGGTTGGCGTGCCCCTATGCGCAATCGTGAGCCCATTTATCGCTTTATTGGACGGCATTAAAAATATCTTTGGTCGCGATAAAGCAGCCCCAAAGAAACTGCTCTTTATCGAGCTCTCTGAAATGGGTAGCGCCATCTTGGTTGACCCAGCAATGCGTAATGCTCAAGCCCGTGGCGCAGAGCTGTACTTCCTCATATTCAAAAGTAATCGCGCTAGTCTCACTTTATTAAATACTGTTAAACCTGCAAATATTTTTACAATTGATTCTTCTAGTTTGGGTGGCTTAATTAAGGATACTTTGCGCTTCTTAATTCTCGCCAGATACCATCGCATCGATACCGTCATTGATCTCGAGCTCTTCTCCCGCTTCACCGCCTTGCTGACTGGCCTATGTGGCGCAAGACGTCGTGTGGGCTATCACATATTTCATGGTGAAGGCTTATGGCGCGGTTTCATGCTGACACGCAAAGTGCATTACAACCCGCATATTCACATTACCAAAAATTTTCTCTCTTTAATTCATGCGGCGTTTGCCAAAGAGATTGAAGTGCCTTTTAGCAAGATTCATATCCCAGATTCAGAAGTACGTCTTGAGCAAGCCGTGATTAATCTAACTGTGCTTGAAAAGGTACGCGAGCGCATTGAGAAGAAGGCTAAAGAAGCTGGCATTAGCTACACCCATGGAAAAGATCGCCTGATTTTGATCAATCCAAACGCGAGCGACCTATTGCCACAACGTCGCTGGGCTCAACAACGCTTCTCAGAATTAATTCAGGCGGTTCATCAGCATTATCCAAATGACTTAATCTTGATTACAGGCTCACCCGCGGAATTTGTTTATGTCGACAAAGTGAGATCGGTGGCTAATGTAAAAAATGCCCTGAACTTCGCCGGACAAGTCACCTTTGCTGAACTTCCACCGCTCTATACCCTCTCAGATGTCATGGTGACTAATGATTCTGGGCCAGGCCACTTCTCTGCTGTGACGCCATTAAGAACAGTCGTTCTCTTTGGTCCAGAGACACCAGCTTTATACGGATCAGTAGGAAATTCAATTGCCATTACCGCAAACTTGGCATGCTCTCCCTGTGTTAGCGCCGCCAATCATCGCAAAACGCCATGCCATGACAATGTTTGCATGCAAGCCATTACCGTTGATCAAGTTCTAGACAAAGTAAAAACTCAGCTACATGAAGCTGATAAGGCGAAAGGTCGCTAATCGGGATGCGCAATAAAGCCATCCATGCTGCAGCGTGGTTTATTCCGCTAGCTCCACTCGCGTTAGCTTTTGCAATCTACTTTGGAGATCTGCAAAGTAGTAGCTTCTTATTCATTAACCGACTCACTCAAACATTGCCGGACGTGGTTTGGGCTGGACTGACATTCTTGGGTAATGGGTGGGGCTTATTTGCAATCGCCTTCCCATTACTTTTACTAGCCCCGCGATTATTAACGGCAGGTATATTTTCTGGTGCTATTGCTGCAATTGCTAGTAGCATATTAAAACCACTCTTTGACTTACCAAGGCCTGCAGGCGTATTGACCGAAGGTACGTTTTATCGCATCGGTGCACCACTACTGCATAATGCATTCCCATCTGGGCACACACTTACGGCTTTTGCCGTAGCCAGTGCTTTGTATTTTTCTTGCGATCAAGAAAAACGTAAACCATTACTGCTCTTGTTTTTGCTCGCGTGTTTAGTTGGCCTTTCTCGCAATGCCGTTGGTGCACATTGGCTAACCGATGTTCTAGCGGGTGCGGGAGTGGGCATATGGTGTGGACTGCTTGGAGCGCTATTGGCCAATCAGTTTCCAGAAAATCAATTGGGTCCCAGGAAAATCTGGTCTCATCTAATTGCCCTTGGGGGTGTCGTAGCAATGTATGCGCACCTCACCCTAACCATGGATCTCGAATTAAATCTGCCATTACAGTATTTTTCAATTGCCATCGTGGCATTCACGCTGATTTTCTATGTGAAAGCGCAGTTTGTTCATGCGCCTAACAAGTCAGCATAGTTCAAGATGTTTAGCTATCGCCACGCCTTTCATGCCGGCAGTCACGCCGACATACTTAAGCACTTAACCGTAATTCATCTTGTGCAGTATCTACAAGAAAAGCCTGGCGCCCTCACTATTGTCGATACACATGCTGGCGCTGGGATCTACAGCCTCTTGGATGGCTTCGCAACCGTAAGCAAAGAGGCTGATGGCGGAATCTTTCGCCTCAATCAATACATAGAAACCTGTAAACACGCAAACACGCCGATTCCAGAGAGCATTCAAGAGTATTTGAAATACATTGAAGCTGAGAATGCCGATGGACAGCTCACCACTTATCCTGGCTCTCCATTTATCCTGGCTAGCATGCTGCGCCCTCAGGATCGACTCAAGTTATTCGAGCTTCATCCCAAGGAGATTGATATCCTTCGCCACAATATTGGGCAGCTCAAGCAATCAAAACAAATTGATATCTATGCCGAAGATAGTTTTTCTAGACTCAAAGGCCTACTACCCCCGCCGAGTAGGCGCGGCTTAGTATTGATTGACCCATCTTATGAAGATAAACAGGATTACCGCTATCTTGAAACTGCAATGGAAGAGGCTCTTCAGCGCTTTGCCACTGGATGCTATGCCATTTGGTACCCCGTACTTTCCAGAAGAGAATCTGCGGCACTTCCTGATCGCATGAAAAAAATTGCTGCCATCCACAAGCGCTCATGGCTTCATACAGAATTGCGCGTTGAAAATTCGCCAGGAGAACGACGCCTTCAGGCCAGTGGTATGTTTATCTTTAATCCGCCCTGGACTTTAGAAAAACACCTTGCGCAGGCATTACCTACTCTCACTAAGGCTTTAGGCATCAATAGTGGCGCTCAGTTTTTGCTGAAGAGCTTTGAAGCCAAAAACTAATCACGCAAATTAATCATGACTTCATTGCGACGCATGAAGGGTAGCGTCCAAGGTGGGTTGTAGCGAGCAAAATTAGGCGCGCCAGCGGCAGATAAATTACGGACCCCCATCCACTGCTCCAGTTCCAGCGTTTTTTCTGCAACCTTCTGACTGTTATAAAAACCACTAAAACTAATCACCGCTTTTTTAAGAGCCGGCATTTGGCGTAACTGAACCTGAGGATTGATTGGCTTTGGAATTGTCTCCATACTGTATTCAGCAGGCATCACAAATGACACGGTCCATTTACCAGCATTGGACTCTATGCCAACAGGCGCAGTCATTGCTATCTTTGCACTCTTGGGCACCTGGTCTTCTACCATTACAGGCGCAGTCATTGCTATCTTTCGATTAACTTGATTTTGTCCAAAGATATAAGCAGCAATCAAACGAAATCCTTGGCTTGAGGCTTCATCCAAATCCCCATCAACCTGAACCTCGGCAACAATTACTGGCGCATAAGATCGAATTTCAAAAGGTGGCTCTTTTTCGAGAATGGAATATTTCGGCTCTTCAGTTGCCATTGCTGCCCCGGTAAGTGTGAGCGCAATCAAAATAAGTGCGCTACTAAAAAATGAGTACCTCAAGAGCTTACCAAGTTGACTTTATTTCAAAGCCATTTGAATTGAAATGTACTTTGGCTTGAGCGCCCACAGGCAAAGTTAATTTATTTGACTGATGCCCAAATGGCAGGCCAGTTACCATAGGTATAGACTCTGGCAAGCGTTTACGAATGGCCTCAAAGGCTCGCTCAAGCGAATAGCCTTTGTCATTATCGTAAAGACGGTAAGCTGAAAAACCGCCCATTAGAATGGCGCCCTGATTTGCCAGTATTTCCGCATCAAGAAGCTGCATTAACATTCTTTCAATACGGTAAGGATGCTCATTTACATCCTCTAAAAATAAGATACCGCCCTTGGTCTTTTGCAGATCAGGCAAGTAACTGGTTCCGACCAAGCTTGCCAAAACTGTTAAGTTGCCGCCCCACAGAAGACCGTTAATCTCGCCCGTAGATGACTCTCCTAAAAACGACTGAGGATCTTTGACTTTGCAATCAAGCTTGCGATCATCAACGCCAGTTTTGAAATGCTCCCATGTGAATTCGTCAGGAGTAATGGACGCCCCACCTTCGTCCAGGCGGCCAAAATCATAGTTAAGCATGGGGCCGGATAGACTTACTGCACCAGTCTTCGCCAACAAGCCCATTTCAAATGCCGTGAAATCACTATGACCACAAATTTGCATGCCATTTTGCACGGCTTTAGCTATTCCTGCCCAATCAATATTCGGCAAAATACGATGTATGCCATACCCACCGCGCATAGCCATCACGACGGTTTGTGTATTTATCTTGGATAGGTTATTTAATTCGGCAAGACGGTCATCATCACTGCCGGCAAAGCGTTCATAGACGCGCTGGGTGCATTTAGCGTTTTCAATTGCAATGCCCTGTTGCTTTAGCCACTCAATACCCGCTAAAGGACTTTTAGCATCTAAGCTCGCTCCAGATGGTGCAATCAGATGAATTGATTTCAACGCCGCTCCTTAAAGAAATCGCGCAATAATTTGCCACACTCCTCGCCCATCATGCCACCTTCAATCGCTGTCTGGTGATTAATTTGCTTTGAAGAGAATATATCCAGCACACTTCCAGCAGCGCCCGTTTTTGGGTCTGGCGCACCATAGACCACCCGATCAATCCTAGCATGCAGCATTGCACCAGAACACATTGCACAAGGCTCAAGCGTCACATACAGGGTAGTACCAGGTAGACGGTAATTTTCTTCAGTTAATGCGGCTTCTCTTAAGGCCAACATTTCTGCATGAGCGCTTGGGTCATGATTTGAAATAGGCTTGTTAAATGCCCTGGAAATTACCTGACCATCGCGTACTAGGATAGCGCCAACTGGAACCTCCCCAGCTATAGCCGCAAGCTTCGCCTGCTCTATAGCCTGCTGCATAAACTGGCGATCGAGCTCGGCTTGCGTCATTTAGCTGTGATGAACATCAGCCCAGCAATTGGGCGTCTCATAGAGACGAATAGCGGAGAGCTCCAAACGACCACCAAAGGCCTTATTAAAAACGGGCTTCAAAATCGCATAAGCAGCATTGGCTAGGTTCTCAACCGTGGGCACATGCTCCATAATCACTGTTTTGTGATTAGGCAAAGTTGCCAGGAAAGCAACTAAGCCTTCATCTTCCTTGGCCACTAAAAACGCATGGTCCCATAGATCGACAACATATTGATTGGTTAATTTTTTAATATCGCCAAAGTCGAGCACCATTCCATCGTCAGCCTTGCCGGGATGATCAGCAACCTCACCAGTCAGAGTCACCTCAATCGCGTAGCGATGCCCATGCAGATGACGACATTGACCGTCATGATTTGGGATGCGGTGACCTGAGTCAAACTCAAGTCGGCGGGTAATGGAGATGGCAGGTTGTTTATTTATCATTCAGAACTTCATTCATTGCTTGCTGGCCTTCGCCAAATTATCGAATTCCAATCAGTTTATGCGATTGAAGGCTCAGCCTCCATAGCGGACGTTTTTGGCATAGCGCAACAGCGAGCTCTGTATTGCTCTTAAGGTTTGGGCCATCCATCGGCTGTAAATAGCGATTGCGATAGTCCATACCCTCAAAGCGCGCCATTAACTTTTCCAAAGAATGATGTCCTGCTTGTGGAACGACTAGTTTTAATTCATTTGCCTGCAAAACAACCAGCTCTGATCCTTCTTTAGGGCTTACGCAAACCCAATCCACACCCTTCGGAACTTTAATCGTGCCATTGGTCTCAATAGCAATCTCAAAACCTTTTTGATGAAGCGCCGAAATCAACTCCTCATCCAATTGCAACAGTGGTTCTCCACCAGTGAAAACAACATATCGCTGCTGCGGACCAGCACCAGTGCTTCTCCACGCCAACTCAATTGCCTGCGCTAAATCTTTTGCAGCCTCAAACTTACCGCCGCCGTCACCATCGATCCCAACAAAATCTGTGTCGCAAAACTGACAAATAGCAGACCCACGATCCTCCTCACGACCACTCCATAAGTTGCAGCCCGCAAAACGACAAAATACTGCAGCTCGTCCAGCGTGGGTTCCTTCGCCTTGAAGGGTGGGAAAGAGTTCTTTAACGGTATACATAACAATCCGCTTATTTTAAGCGTTTTGCTTACTTCCAGGAGATAAGCTCCCACTCCAGATAGTCTTCCCAATAGGCGTTAGACCAAGACACCCCAGTTGTCAAATAGCGCCCAAACCCCCTACGTATTACCCAGCGCCCAATCTCCGGGGCAAGCCATACATCTTCCTGGCGATAATTCGCCACCCGAAATACATCATTGCTTTCAAAGTAAGGGGCTTCGGTTTGATATTTAAGGACCGTAAATATGCCGGCTGGAACGGTAATTTTCTCCCATTGCATGGCCTTTATATCCAAACCCCAGTAGTAACTTGAACCTGGATAAGCGGGCACCTGGTAACGCGTTCTATAAAAACCATTCCAACCGATTGATAATTCCTCTGGCCACAATGGTATTGCCCGATCAAATCTCTGGGGAGGACTCCAGTGTGGATCTTGCAAAACGTATCCCCATGGAGACTGAATTTCATCAGGCAATGGTCCGGCTTTAAGGCCAGATCTGGCAATGCGGACTTCAGCGCCGACTGAGACAACTTTTTCAGTAACGGTATCGACAATCTCTTGATTAAAAACATTGCGAACTTGATAAATCCACTCTTGACCAACTTTAGGCGCCCTAACTTTTTGCATTGAAGTCGGGGCTGGCAAAACGACGCCTTCTGGGTACGGTTGCGAAGAAATGCAGGCAGCCAAAAAAGTTGGTATGGCCAATAAAATAAGGACGCGCACATGCATCATTTGTAAGATGTAAGTTGCCATTGATAGCTACCCTCCAGGATCTCTGTGCCAATTTGCCCTTGAATTTGGTAGGAACCAGAAGCTTCCCGCGCAACCCAGCGGCCAATACTTGGAGCGAGCCAAATAGTTTCTTTACGAATACAGTTCACCTTGTTGTCATCATTACTTTCGTAATTAATGAGATTTTGGTAACGCAAAGACAAGAATGTTCCAGCGGGCACAGTAATTTGTTCCCATCCATGGGCACTCATATATTCCTGCCAATTCAGTTTTGAGTCTGAATACCCACCTACACTGTACTTAGTATTAAATTGCTTATTCCAAGAGCTTGTTAGCTCAAGCGGCCAAAGCGGCAAGGCCGGGTTAAAGCTCAATAAATGTGGCCACTGTGGGTCAGTTAAAACAAACCCCCACTTCCCCTGAATTTCACTAGGAAGCATCCCGCCGTCTTGAGTAGAGCGCTCAATCGTAATCGTCGACCCAATACTGGCAACGCGCTCTCTAATTAGACCTAACGTTTTTCCATCAAATACATCTTTTTTAATATAGGTCCATTCTTGCCCCACCTGCGGAGCGCGAATTGCAGGAGTGGGATTTGGCTGGGCAACTGGTGTTCCTCGCTCAAAAGACAAGGGAACTCCACACGCTACCGGTGCCAAAGCGGCTGATGCAATAAATGTGCGACGCGATAAATTCACTTATTTCTCCTGCGTTGATTAAGTGCTTCAGCTAAATAATTGTAAATCTGATTTTTGTGATGTAGCAATTAGTACAGAGCTTTTTCAATGAAATCTTTAGGGACTGTAGTCCGAGGAATGCTAATTCCCAATCCATCGAACCAGGATTGGGTCTTGATCTCAAAACCTACCCCATGCATATAGTTGTAAATTGCTTTTTTAAGACCCTGACCAAGAGCGTCGTGATCAACCCCCGTAGGATCGACAAAGGAAACATCATTCTTTGCAAATGTAATCTCAGGCAAGGGCAGCAGTTCAATTCCGTACTCCTTCGGGTTCAGGCCAACAGGAGAATGAACCGTACAAATAAAGCGATGGAAAAAGCCGCTTTGAATACAGCCATGCTCAAATAACTGTCGGACATATTCCAAGGCGTCTACCGTCTCTTGCACGGTTTGAGTTGGGAAGCCATACATTAGGTAGGCGTGCACCAAAATACCTGCATCCGAGAAACCCTTGGTCACCTGGGCAACTTGCTCAACTGAAACGCCCTTCTTCATCAGGTTAAGCAAACGATCTGAGGCAACCTCAAGGCCGCCTGACATAGCAATGCAACCGCTTTTTGCTAAGAGCTCTGCCAATTGCGGAGTGAATGTTTTTTCAAATCGAATATTGCCCCACCAAGAAATCACTACTTTGCGACGAATTAATTCCTCAGCAAGAGCCTTTAATGCTTTGGGTGGCGCAGCCTCATCCACGAAATGAAACCCCGTCTGCCCTGTCTCAGCAACTATTTGCTCGATTCGATCAACCAATAGACTTGCGGATGCTGTTTCGTAGCGCGAAATGTAGTCAAGAGACACATCGCAGAAACTGCACTTCTTCCAGTAACACCCATGCGCAACAGTAAGTTTGTTCCAGCGCCCATCGCTCCACAAGCGATGCATAGGATTGAGCATATCCAAAAGCGATAAATAAGAGTTGAGCGACAAACCATCCCACGTAGCGGTTCCCACATCTTCAAAGGGCACATCCGTCTCTTGCCAATTGAGATATTGCACTTGATTTTTCGAGTTGCGGATAAAGGTACGCACCAATCGCTCAACTGACCTCTTGCCATCAAGATGCTCTAGCAAGGCTAAAAGTGGTCTCTCGCCAGAATCGAGCGTGATGAAGTCCACATAATCAAAAATACGAGCGTCCGATAACTCACGCAGCTCTGTATTAACATAGCCACCACCCAAGGCAATCTTGACTTCTGGATACGTCTTTTTAATTGTTTGCGCAATACGCAAGGCTGCATACATGGCACCTGGAAACGGTACCGATAACAACACTAAATCAGGCTGATGACGCTCTACTGCATTAGTAGTTAAGCCCTGTAAATGCAAATCCATTAGTGTTGGCTTTGCCTGCAAAGCATCAGCCAATGGCGTAAAGGTAGGCTGACTACTAGCTAGTGATTCTGCATAACGCACAAACTCGAAACGATCATCCACAGCGTCGCGCAATACATCCGAAAGATCATTGAGATAAAGGGTGGCCAAATGACGAGCCCGATCCTGAGATCCTAGGGCGCCAAATGCCCACCCCAGAGAATCGCCAGCCTCCTCATCATCAAACGCATCAAGCGCAGCGAAGCGCGGGCCTTCAGGCAAAAACTCACGGGTACTAATGCGATGACTTAAGGTACTATCGCGCCCCTGTAAAAAGGCGATTACTGGTGAAATAGTGGAGCGATAAGAGTCAAAATAATCTAAGAAAAAATTGACGCTAGCACTACGATCTTCTTCGGCAACATTAAGCGCTTGATGATGAATCTCATCCAAGCCATTCGGCGTAAAAAAACTGAGTACTAAAGCCAAAGCCAAATCTTCTTGCACAGAATCAATGCTACGTGATCTCAAAAATCCCGTAAGATAAGCCGTAGAGGGATACGGCGTATTGAGCTGTGTCATAGGGGGGATGAGGCTTAATACCTTCATGCTCATCGACTATGCTCCTAGAAGACTTAACTCTTCAGCCGTAAAACCAGCCTGTTTGCGCGCCTCAATATTGAAGGGCCCCTTTAAGACTGGTGCACGATATTTACTAGCCAATTCTCTATAAGCGGAAATTGGTGAAACGCCATCCTTAGTGCATAAGAAATTAAACCAGCGATTACCAATCAGGACATGACCGATTTCATCATGGAGAATGATCTCCAGAATTTCAACGGCGCGAACTTCTTTTATCTGCTTAAAACGATCACGAATCGAGGGCACAGCATCCAATCCCCTTGCTTCCATCGTTCGAGGAACCAGCGCCATTCTAGCCATCACAGAATCCGTGGTTCTCTCGACCATCTCCCACAAACTATTGTGAGCAGGAAAATCACCATAGGTAAATCCAATTGAACGTAGATGCTCATTTACCAAGCTAAAGTGATAGGCCTCCTCTTTAGCAACCTTGAGCCAATCCTCATAGTATTCCTTGGGCATATTCGGGAAGCGCCATATTGCATCTAAAGCAAGGTTCATGGCATTAAATTCAATATGAGCTAGTGAGTGCAATAAACCCGCTCTACCTTCTGGCGTGTCCATTCTTCTTTTGGGGACAAGCTTGGGGAGCACCAACTCTGGCTTTGCAGGCCGGCCTGGGAGAGTTAAATTTTCGCAGCCAATGTGACGAGAAACATCAAGAGTGACTTCTTGATTTTGATAATCATCAAACAAACTAAGTAGCTGACTTACTTTGGTTTGTGCATCTACGCTTGCTAGGATTGCGAGCGAAGCTTCTCGTAACTCAAGCATAGAAAATAGCAGGCTGGTGTAGCCTGCCCTCTATTCCCACTCGATCGTTGCCGGCGGTTTTCCGCTGATGTCATACACAACACGATTGATGCCGCGTACTTCATTAATGATTCGGTTTGATACTTTACCAAGTAACTCATGTGGCAGGTGAGCCCAATGTGCAGTCATGAAGTCTTGGGTTTGCACTGCTCGTAATGCAACAACGTATTCATACGTTCTGCCATCACCCATTACACCAACCGACTTAACGGGCAGGAAGACTGCGAACGCTTGGCTTGTAAGGTCATACCAAGATTTTTGACTGACTTCATCAATCGTATTGCGAAGTTCTTCAATGAAGATTGCATCAGCACGTTGTAGCAAGCTGGCAAACTCTGCTTTGACTTCGCCTAGGATGCGAACGCCAAGACCCGGGCCTGGGAATGGATGGCGATACACCATCTCACGAGGCAGACCTAAAGCAACACCTAGCTCACGCACTTCATCTTTAAAAAGCTCACGCAATGGCTCAAGCAGCTTGAGATGCATATCTTCAGGCAGGCCGCCAACGTTATGGTGGCTCTTGATAGTGTGCGCGCCCTTCTTGCCTTTACCAGCAGATTCAATCACATCTGGATAAATAGTTCCCTGCGCAAGCCATTTAGCATTTTTGATTTTTCCAGATTCAGTTTGGAAAATCTCTACAAATTCTTTGCCGATGATTTTGCGCTTTGCTTCTGGATCTGCTACGCCGGCCAACTCGCCCATGAAGGTATCTTTGGCATCGACACGGATCACTTTCACGCCTAAGTTGCGCGCAAACATCTCCATCACCATATCACCTTCATTCAAACGAAGTAGGCCATGGTCTACGAATACACAAGTGAGTTGATCACCAATTGCGCGATGAATCAAGGCTGCAGCAACGCTAGAGTCAACACCACCAGACAAACCAAGAATGACTTCTTCATCGCCAACTTGCTTGCGAATGTTCTCTACGGCCTCGGCAATGTAATCACCCATGACCCAATCAGGTTTGCATTGGCAAATCTCATGAACAAAGCGCTCAATGATTGCAGTGCCTTGGATGGTATGGGTTACTTCGGGATGAAACTGGAATGCATAGAAACGACGTTCTTCATCAGCCATGCCGGCAATTGGGCAAGACTCTGTTGAAGCCATCAACTTAAATGATGGCGGCAAAGTTGTAACTGAGTCACCATGACTCATCCATACTTTCAAGATGCCATGGCCTTCGCTTGTCGAAAAGTCTTGAATGCCTTTAAGTAAATTGGTGTGGCCATGCGCACGCACTTCAGAGTAGCCGAACTCACGAGCTTTACCCAGGGACTCAGCAGACGCTACTGCACCGCCCAATTGGGTAGCCATGGTTTGCATGCCATAACAAATACCTAAAACAGGAACGCCAAGTTCAAAAACAATTTGTGGCGCACGAGGACTACCCTCTTCAGTTACTGAGCTAGGGCCACCAGAAAGAATGATGCCTTTGCCGCCTTGCTCTTGAATGAACTTGCGAATGAACTCTGGATCACAATCATAGGGATGGATCTCTGAATACACGCGCCCATCACGTACACGTCTAGCAATGAGTTGAGTTACTTGTGAACCAAAGTCGAGAATCAGTATTTTGTCGTGCACGAAAAAGTCAGTCTTTAATTCAGCCTTAATTTCAGCTTTTTAGTTGTTAGTCAATGTGGTAGTTAGGCGCTTCTTTAGTGATCTTCACATCATGCACATGCGACTCACGCACGCCAGCTGAGGTGATTTCTACAAAGTTGGCTTTTTCATGGAGCTCATCGATTGTTCTGCAACCGAGGTAACCCATAGAAGAGCGAATACCGCCAGTCAACTGATGCAAGATGGCTAATACGCTGCCCTTGTAGGGAACTTGACCTTCAATACCTTCTGGTACAAGTTTTTCAGCGTTAGCAACGATATCGCTCTGAAAGTAACGATCGGCAGAACCATCGGCCATCGCACCCAAAGAACCCATACCGCGATAGCTCTTGTATGAACGACCTTGATACAAGAACACTTCGCCTGGAGCTTCTTCAGTTCCAGCAAACATACCGCCCATCATTACTGAGCTGGCACCAGCCGCTAATGCTTTTGCAACGTCACCAGAGTAACGCACACCGCCATCAGCGATCAATGGAATACCTGTGCCCTTGAGCGCAGTAGCCACATTCACAATCGCTGTGATTTGTGGAACACCTACACCAGCAACAATACGAGTTGTGCAGATTGAACCAGGACCAATACCCACCTTGACACCATCAGCGCCGTGATCAGCCAATGCCTTAGCGGCATCACCAGTAGCAATGTTTCCACCAATCACTTGTACATGAGGATAGGTCTTCTTCACCCATTTAACGCGATCTAATACGCCTTGGCTATGACCGTGAGCGGTGTCTACTACGATTACGTCAACGCCTGCTCGTACCAATAACTCAATACGCTCATCGTTATCAGGGCCAACACCAACCGCAGCACCTACGCGCAGCTTACCTTCGCCATCTTTGCAAGCATTAGGGTGCTCAGTAGCTTTAAGAATATCTTTAACAGTGATGAGGCCGCGCAATTCAAACTTATCGTTCACGACTAACACGCGCTCTAAACGATGATGACTCATCAAGCGCTTTGCTTCGTCTAATGAGCAACCTTCTTTTACGGTAATCAAACGCTCGCGTGGAGTCATTTTGGTTTTTACTGGCGCATCTAAATCTTCTTCAAAACGCAAATCGCGGTTCGTAATAATTCCGACAACTTCTTTGCCGACGAGAACTGGGAATCCTGAGAAGCCATGCTCACGAGACAGTTGAATCACTTGACGCAAGGTGACGTCCGGGCTAATCGTGATTGGATCGCGTAGCACGCCAGATTCGTAACGCTTTACTTTGGCCACTTCACGAGCTTGCTCGGCAGGCTTTAAGTTTTTATGAATAATGCCAATGCCACCTTCACTAGCCATGGCAATTGCCAAACGACCTTCAGTGACGGTATCCATAGCCGCGGACACCAATGGTGTATTGAGTGAAATATCTCGAGTTAACTTACTTGCCAAGCTGGCATCTCGAGGAAGTACCGATGAATAGGCCGGTACGAGGAGCACATCGTCAAAAGTGAGTGCTTTTTGAATGAGTCGCATGCAAAACCCCTAGTCGCAAAAACCGATTATAGCCTCCTAGCCTTTCTTTTAGCTGCGGCAGCCTGGAATTTGGCATCCTGGTTCTGATTGGCCTTTTTGCGGCGTACCGTCTTGGGGTCAATTAATAAGGGGGAATAAAGCTCTAAGCGATCACCGTTATAAATGGGGCTATCCCAGTCCTTGCGCTTGCCAAAGACCCCAAAGCAGCCTTTTCTGGCCAAAACAGGGTCATCCGGACCAACTGCAATACCAGCCTTAATTAATGCCAACCCCACAGTAGCCGACTCACTGACCCCCAGGGCGAGCTTGAAAGGTCTAAGGATTGGCTCGCCTTGTCTTGCATCACAAAGGACAATGTCAAGAATGCGCTCAGCCATATAAATCCTCAGCACGCTTTACAAAGCAATCCACAAAAGTGCCTGCAATGTGCCCAAAAACTGGGCCTATGATCTTGTCAAGAATGACACTCTTAAATTCCCAATGGAGCTTGAACTCCACTTTGCATGCATCTTCTTTTAAGGGAATGAAATTCCATTGGCCGGAAAAATGCTTAAACGGGCCATCTACAAAGACCATATCAATGGTTTCCGGGCGGTGGTTAACGTTCCGGGTATGAAAGTACTGGGTGATGCCCTTGAAATGAATATTGATTTTGGCATCCAAAACAGTCTCGGTCTGTTCAAAGATCTCCACCCCGCCACACCAAGGCAGAAACTCGGGATAGCGGGCGACATCGGTCACCAAGCCATACATGCGGTCGGCTGATTGGCCAATTAAAACGGTCTTGTAGACGTCTGCCATAATCGATCTTGAGAACTAAATAAATATGAGTATCGTCGATAACAAAAAAGCCTTCTTCGATTATTTTATCGAGGAACGCTTCGAGGCAGGGCTTGTATTGGAAGGCTGGGAGGTTAAAGCCATCCGCGCAGGTCGCGTGCACATTAAAGAAGCGTATGTTGTCATTCGCAAGGCGGAGCTATTTCTGATTGGTTGCCACATTACCCCCCTACTATCAGCCTCCACCCATATCGTTCCAGACAACACGCGCACTAGAAAACTCCTGCTCAATGCGATTGAGATCCGCAAACTGATTGGTAAGGTGGAACAAAAGGGTTACACCTTGGTACCACTCAACCTGCACTTCTCCAAAGGGAACGTAAAGTGTGAAATCGGCCTTGCCAGAGGCAAAAAACAGCATGACAAGCGCGCGGCGACTAAAGAGCGGGAGTGGGAAGTGCAAAAAGGTCGCATCGCCAGGGGTGATTTGAACGCTTAATTCCCCAAAAACTGGGGTAGACTGGCCTTAGGGCTAATATTTGAGCATTTATGCACTTTTATGGTGCGAATCAGCACCAAGCCGCTTCAAATCCCAATATCCAATCCTTTTAAAGGCATTAGTTTGATAACTATGAAATTGCCTTTTGACGAAATGCTCGACGCCGCAGGCAAAGCGCGTCCCCACTACCAAATTTTCCACAATTGGTTAAAGCAGCAATCCGATACCCTGATGGGTCTCAAGCGCGCTGAAGCCGACCTCATCTTTAGACGCGTTGGCATTACCTTCGCGGTCTACGGCGATGATCTGGGGTCCGAAAGAACCATTCCATTTGATCAAGTACCCCGCATCTTTACGGCCAAAGAATGGGAGCAACTCGAGGCAGGACTCCGCCAACGCGTCAAGGCACTTAACCGCTTCATCTACGACGTCTATCACGACGAAGAAATTATCAAAGCAGGAATTGTTCCTGCCGAACAGATTTATAACAATGCGCAATATCGCCCTGAGATGCGCAACGTTAGCGTGCCAAGAGACATCTACGCACAAATTGCAGGTATCGATATCGTGCGCGCCGGCGAAGGTGAATTCTATGTACTAGAAGATAACCTACGTGTTCCTTCTGGCGTTTCTTATATGGTTGAAGATCGCAAGATGATGATGCGCCTTTTTCCCGATCTCTTTCAGAAGTACCGCATTGCTCCTGTTGAGCACTATCCAGATCTTTTGTTGGAATGCCTCAAATCCGTAAAACCGGATGATGTTAAAAAACCAAACGTGGTCGTACTAACGCCTGGCATGTATAACTCCGCATACTTTGAGCACAGTTATCTCGCCCAACAGATGGGCGTCGAACTAGTGGAAGGTAAGGACTTGTTTGTGAAGAACGAGCAAGTCTTTATGCGCACTACTCAAGGACCTGAGAGAGTCGATGTAATCTATCGCCGCGTCGATGATGATTTCTTGGATCCACTAGCATTTCGCTCAGACTCTACTTTGGGCGTTGCCGGGTTGCTATCGGCACATCGCGCAGGTAATGTCACCTTAGCCAATGCGATTGGTACTGGCATTGCCGATGACAAGTCAATCTATCCATACGTTCCCGAGATGATTGAGTTTTATCTTGGCGAAAAGCCAATTCTCAATAACGTTCCCACATTTCAATGTCGCAAGACAGATGACTTGGCATACACCTTAGCCAATCTAGATAAGTTAGTGGTAAAACTTACTCATGGTGCTGGCGGCTATGGCATGTTGGTTGGCCCAGCATCCACTAAAGCAGAGATCGAAGAATTTAGAACACATCTCATTGCCAACCCAGACAAATATATTGCTCAACCTACCTTAGCGCTCTCAACCTGCCCTACCTTTGTAGAGTCAGGCGTAGCGCCAAGACATATCGACTTAAGACCCTTCGTGCTCTCCGGAAAAACCATCAAGATGGTTCCCGGTGGTTTAACTAGGGTTGCACTCAAAGAAGGTTCTTTGGTGGTGAACTCCTCCCAAGGTGGCGGAACTAAAGATACCTGGGTATTGGAAGAGTGAGAGAAGAGTAAGAGGAACCAGAGAAAATGTTAAGTCGTACCGCCGATTGTCTTTACTGGATGGCCCGCTATACCGAGCGCGCAGAAAATACTGCCCGCATGCTCGACGTAAACCATCAGACATCCCTTCTTCCACAGCCTGCTGAGTTTTTAGAGCAAAGCTGGAAGAAATTACTAACAATCTCCAAGCTGGAAGAAGCTTTTCTTAGTAAATACGACGTTATCAATCGCGAGAATGTCTTGGATTTCATGATTTATGAAACCAGCAATCCCTCCAGCATTGTTTCCTGCTTGTTTGCCGCTCGCGAGAATGCGCGCGTCATTCGCGGGAAGATCACTTCTGAAGTGTGGGAAACACAAAACACCACTTGGCTTGAGTTACAACGCATCCTAGAGGCGCGTCATCAAGCCGATCCAAGCAGATTACTTGAATGGGTGAAACACCGCTGCCATCTATTTAGAGGCGTTCTCTATGGCACGATGCTGAAGAATGAAGCTTTTTACTTTATCAGCGTGGGAACTCTATTAGAGCGTGCCGATAACACTGCGCGTATTTTGGAAACCAAATATGAAGATCAGGCCGCTCTAAAAGTATTAGGCGCTAAGAAATCATCGGAAGAAGGGACCGACGGTGAGTTCTTTGATTTCTATCACTGGGCAGCCTTACTGCGCTCAGTGTCAGCGTTTGAGATCTATCGCCAAATCTACTCCGACCAAGTAACCCCAAAACAGGTTGCTGAGTTATTGATATTCAACAAGCAAATGCCGCGATCATTGGTGTGCTGCGTGAATGAATTGATACCCTTGATTTCTGAGGTCAAGAATCAGCAATCCAAAGAAATTGAGCGCTTACTTGGCAAACTCAAAGCAAGTTTGGAATACTCAGATATCGATGAAGTATTTGAGCAAGGTCTAGAGGAATTTATTGAAGCTTTCTTAGAGCGCATTAACCATGTGGCCGATGAGTTCAGTAGCGCCTATCTCATACCATTGGCCGTTGCCTAAGAAACCCTATATATATGAATCTTAAAATTCGCCATCGCACTGAGTATCGCTACGAAACCCCAGTGCGCTACTCTATTCAAGAGTTGCGGTTAACGCCGCAGACAGTTGCTGGGCAACAAATCGATAAGTGGAAAATTAGCACTCCAATCAAAGCATCCAATTCATTGGATAGCTTTAATAATCTTTGCAGTGTCTTTGTCCAAGAAACCCCCTACACCTCAATGATGATTGAAGCTGAGGGTGAAGTTCATACTCAAGATGCCTTTGAGTTTATCGATGATGCTAAGGCAGTTTCACCTTACTACCTTTTGCAACAGACCAACTTAACTGAGCCAACAGAAGAAATGTTGGACTATTTCTCTTACAGCCTTCCCAAGAAAAATTCAGTTGATCAAGTACTTAAGCTTGCTGAGGCCGTTCAAGGTTTGATTGTCTACACTCCAGGACAGACTAACTTTGCCACTACTGCCGCCCAATCCTTTGCCATGAAATCTGGCGTTTGCCAAGATCATGCTCATATTATGTTGAGCCTATGCCGCGCCTCCGGAATACCGGCTCGCTATGTCAGCGGCTATTTCTTTGCGGAAGAATCGCCAAATCTTGCCAGTCACGCCTGGATTGATTTCTGTAGCGACATTGATAAGGGCATCTGGACAAGTGTCGACATTACTCACGCCTGCCTAATTGATTCAAGGCACATTAGGCTAGCTATTGGTCGCGATTACTACTCTGCAGCCCCGGTAAAGGGTGTTCGCACCGGCGGCGGGGGCGAAGAGCTTAGCGCCACAATCTCCATTCATCAACTAGCTTAGGCCCGCCTACTTTTTAAGAGATAATCTCAAGAAATAATGAAGAGGGTTTGGGAATGACGTATTGCGTTGGGCTTTGCCTTAAAGATGGTCTTGTATTTTTATCAGATACCCGCACAAATGCAGGTGTAGATCAAATTGGCACCTTCAGAAAAATGACCTTGTTTCAGAAAGACAAGGATCGTTTCTTTGTTTTAATGAGTGCCGGTAATTTAGCGATCACCCAGGCAGTCAAAGAAATTCTTTTGCAGGGTCAATTGCTTAATGGCATGAATCTTTGGACAGCCGAGAACTCCCATGATGCTGCGGTTGTCATCGGCGACGCCATAAAGCAGGTTTACGAACGTGACCACAAGGCCCTTGAAAAAGCTGGTATTGATTTCAACTGCAATCTCATCTTCGGCGGCCAAGTAAAAGGTGAAAGACCACGTCTATTTAATATTTATTCAGCAGGCAATTTTATTGAAGCCACTCCTGAGACCTGCTATTTCCAGATCGGCGAGTCAAAATACGGCAAACCCATTCTAGATCGCGTACTGAACTTCAATACGTCGCTCAATCTAGCAACGAAGTGCGCCCTGATCTCAATGGATTCAACCCTAAACAGTAATATTTCCGTTGGTCTGCCACTGGATTTACTGGTTTATGAAAAGAACTCCTTGAGAGCTGACAAGCTGGTGACTATGGATGAGTCGAACCCCTACTTCCAAATGATTCATCAGCTATGGGGTGAAAAGCTCCGCGCTGCGTTTAACTCTATCTCTGAGCCAAGCTGGAGTGGTGCAAATAAGTCGAGCGCAATTTCAGCGCCAGCAAAAAAGATGGGTGCAGTACCACTGCATCGTCAGCCATCTAAACCTAAACCCAGTAATGCCAAGAAAGCTGTACCAACTCGTACCGTTAAAAAGTCTGTCAAACGAGTCAGTACAAAATCGAAGGCAAAATAAACTGTCAAGCGCTAAACAAAAGGGCCTAGATTTCTCTAGGCCCTTTTACCTCTACTTCACTTTTCTGAAATTAGGCTTTTAGGTTTTTACCCAACATCTCCCAGGTAGCTACTACGCTATCTGGATTCAATGAGATTGAAGTAATACCCTTCTCAACCAACCAACGCGCAAAGTCTGGGTGATCAGAGGGGCCTTGACCGCAAATACCAACATATTTATTTTGCTTGCGACAAGCATCGATAGAGCGAGCAATCATGAACTCTACCGCTGGATCACGCTCATCAAAGTCAATTGCCAGCAACTCCATACCGGAGTCACGATCAAGACCAAGAGTAAGCTGGGTCATATCGTTAGAGCCAATTGAGAAGCCGTCAAAGTATTCAAGGAATTGATCAGCCAAAATTGCATTTGATGGAATCTCGCACATCATGATCAGACGCAATCCGTTGACGCCACGCTTGAGGCCAAACTTCTCCATCATATCGATCACACGCTTAGCTTGATTGATCGTACGCACGAATGGAACCATGATTTCTACGTTATCCAAGCCCATGTCTTCACGTACACGCTTCATCGCAGCGCACTCTAATGCAAAAGCTTCGCCAAAATCTTCGGATACATAACGTGAAGCGCCACGGAAACCCAACATTGGGTTTTCTTCATCAGGCTCATAACGTGATCCACCAATCAACTTCTTGTATTCGTTTGACTTAAAGTCGGACAAACGCACGATGACTGGTTTTGGATAAAAGGCTGCAGCAATAGTAGCCACACCCTCAACCAATTTATCTTCGTAGAACTGACGTGGGCTAGCATAGCCACGCGCAACGCTTTCTACTGCACGCTTAAGATCTGGATCAATGTTTGGATATTCCAACACTGCACGCGGATGTACGCCGATATAGTTATTAATAATGAACTCAAGGCGGGCCAAACCAACACCAGCATTCGGGATCTGGCAGAAATCAAATGCCAACTGAGGATTACCAATATTCATAGTGATCTTGACTGGAATCTCTGGTAATACGCCGCGAGACACTTCAGTTACTTCAGTTTCGATCAAGCCATCGTAAATATGGCCTTCGTCACCCTCAGCACAAGAAACGGTCACCATCATGCCATCCTGCAAATGCTCTGTAGCATCACCGCAACCAACAACTGCTGGGACGCCAAGTTCACGCGCAATAATCGCTGCATGACAAGTACGACCACCACGGTTAGTCACAATTGCAGAGGCGCGCTTCATTACCGGCTCCCAGTTTGGATCGGTCATGTCGGCAACCAATACATCGCCCGGCTGGACACGGTCCATCTCGCTTGGATCGCGAATGATGCGCACAGGACCTGCGCCAATCTTCTGACCAATCGCTCGTCCTTTTGCCAATACCTTTGAGCTACCCTTTAACTTGTAGCGCATTTCTACTTGGCCGGCAGCCTGACTCTTCACAGTCTCAGGACGAGCCTGGAGAATATAAATGCGACCGTCCTGACCATCTTTACCCCACTCGATATCCATTGGACGACCGTAGTGCTTTTCAATGATCACTGCATATTTAGCCAACTCAGTAATATCCGCATCTTCCAAAGAAAAGCGATTACGTTTCTCTGGGGAAACGTCTACTGTTTGCACTTTTTCAGCCGAGCCCTTAGGGGCAAATTGCATCTGAATTAACTTAGAACCCAAAGAGCGGCGAATGATTGCCTTTTTATCTTTGGCTAAGGTAGTTTTGAAAACATAAAACTCATCAGGATTCACGGCGCCCTGCACAACAGTCTCGCCCAAACCATAGCTTGAGGTAATGAAAACTACATCCTCAAATCCAGACTCAGTATCGAGCGTAAACATTACGCCAGCAGCGCCCAAATCAGAACGCACCATGCGCTGAATACCGGCAGATAAGGCTACTTCAGCATGGGCAAAGCCCTTATGAACACGGTAGGAGATTGCGCGATCGTTGTACAAAGAAGCAAATACTTCACGGATCTTCTTAAGAACATCATCAATACCCTCGACGTTCAAGAAAGTTTCTTGCTGACCTGCAAATGAAGCATCTGGCAAGTCTTCAGCGGTAGCCGATGAACGCACAGCAAAAGAACCTTTTCCTGAGTCGTCTAAAACTGCAAATGCTTTGCGAATCTCTTCATCCAGCTTTGGCTGAAATGGAGCAGTTTCAATCCAATTACGAATCTCGGCACCAGCTTGAGCAAGCGCACGAACATCGTCAATATTCAAACCCTCTAAACGCTGTTGAATGCGCTCAGTGAGATTGTTGTGTTTTAGAAAGTCACGAAATGCCAATGCGGTAGTAGCAAAACCAGTAGGTACACGAACACCGGTTGAAGCTAACTGAGAAATCATTTCACCTAAAGAAGCATTCTTACCGCCGACTGATTCGACATCAGTCATGCGAAGCTGCTCAAAAGGCAATACATAGGCATCTGCAATGTTGCTATTTTGTTGCTGTTGGTTGGACATAAAATACTCTCAAAAGATAAGGAAACTGGTGTAGCGGGCACTCTAAATGGGCCATGCTTTAATATGATTCTATTGTAGTGCTGACCCTGACTTTTGAGCCAAATCCATGTCCAACGAAACCCGTATTGTTTTTATCGTCTCTGACGGCACCGGCATTACCGCCGAGAACTTCAGCCAGTCGATTTTGGCCCAATTTGAGGCCACTTTTAAGCACATTCGCATCCCTTTTGTGGATAGCGTTGATAAAGCCCATGAAGCTGTTAGCAGTATTAACCAGGCATTCAATAAATACGGGGTTCAGCCCATTGTTTTCACCACTTTGGTGAATTCAGAGCTCAATACGATCGTTGGTAAGGCGAATGGCCTGATCCTAGATATGTTCCAAACTTTTGTGGCGCCACTAGAGGCAGCTTTGGGCATGAAATCTACCCACGCCATGAACCGCCTTCACCACAATGCGGATACCGAGGCCTATAAGAATCGTATTGAAGCAATTAATTACTCCTTAGCGCACGATGATGGCCAGTCTAATCAAAACTTGGCAGAAGCAGATGTCATCTTGATAGGCATTTCACGTGTTGGAAAAACACCAACGAGTTTGTATCTTGCAATGCAGTATGGATTAAAGGCTGCAAACTATCCCTTGATTCCAGAAGACTTTGAACGTGGGCAGTTACCCAAGGACTTAGTCCCTTATCGCCAAAAGATTTTTGGTTTGATGATTGATGCTGAACGCTTGTCCGAGATACGCAATGAACGTAGACCAGGTAGCAATTACGCAAAATTAGAAAACTGCCGTTATGAAATTAATGAAGCGACGGCGATGATGAAAAAGCAGTCTATTCCCTGGGTGCTCACAACCAGCAAGTCGATTGAAGAGATCGCCACTACGGTGCTGCAGGCAATCAAGTCAGATAAAACAATACTGGGCTAAAAGGCTTGCAGTGATTGCCTAACTACGTCTGACTCTTAGGGTTTCAAATAGGCAAACTGCTGCTGCTGTAGATACATTGAGTGATTCCACGCGTGGATCAATTGGAATGGACACACCTTTGGCTTGAACCAATAAATCGTCGGATACTCCCTGCCCTTCACTACCCATCACCCAAGCAACCGGATGCAACAACTCCTTCTTTAGCGAGAAGAGGTCTTGCTCGGCGTCCGCTGTGGCCGCCATTAAAGGCGCAGTGACGGCACTCAATACCTGTTGATTTGTCCAGCCTTCGTATAAGTCGAGCAAACGATGAGCGCCCATGCCAGCCCGCAATACTTTGGTAGACCAAAGATGCGCACATCCTGATAAGGCGATCACTTTTGTAAAGCCTGCTGCTGCCGCAGTACGCAATATGGATCCCACGTTACCTGCATCTTGCACGCGATCCAAAATTACGACATCCCCGTCTAAAGTGGCAATAGATTGTGGTGGAGTGAGGGTGGACTTGGGCAATTCGAGCAAACCAGCGATGTGCGGCGCATTCACTAAGTCACTCAACAGATCCCAGAGCGCACTATCCAACTGATATACCTTGGTGTCAGGACAGATTTCAATATGGGAGTAGACCGCTTCAGAAATTTCTGCATTATGAAGACCAACTTCTGAAGTGAGTAATGTCTTTAAGCTGGGGTCGCCCACCCAGGTTTGTACCAGGTGGATGCCTTCCAGCAACGCCTGGCCACTTGCAAGTCTAGCCTTCTGCCCTTTAGAGCCTGTAGCTTGTAAAAGACGAACCTCTTTAAATAAAGGATTCTCTTTTGAGGAGATGATGTCAAAGCCCATTCTTAACCTGTAGTCGATTCAAGCACTTTACGCACCGGAGAAAAACTTCGTCTATGTTGATCGCATGCGCCGTACTGCTTGAGCGCTGCAAAATGTGCCTCAGTTGGATAGCCCATATGTTGCGCAAACCCATATTCTGGATGACGCTCGTGTAGTGCCATCATTTGATGATCACGCGTTACCTTGGCAACTATCGATGCCGCAGAAATTGCAGGTTCTTTAGAATCACCTTTCACAATTGCCTCTGCAGGGATCGGCAACTCGGGACAGCGATTGCCATCTATCAAGGCTTTCTCGGGCCAAGCGCCCAAACGAATTGATAAGTCCTCAATGGCGCGACGCATTGCCAACATAGTGGCCTGCAAGATATTGATCTGATCAATCTCCGCCGGGCTGGCTTCACCAACGCCCCAAGCCTTTGCCTTTTGTATGATTTGCTCATAGAGATATTCGCGGCGTGCGGCAGTCAATTTCTTTGAATCTTTGAGGCCCTCAATGGGATTGCTGGGATCTAGCACTACAGCGCCAGCAACAACCGCACCAACCAATGGTCCCCGCCCTGCCTCATCAACACCGCAGACCCAAATGAAGCTCATGAGCTGACTCGCTTATTTCGAGCGTTGTCAATTGTCTGAGCGACTGCTTGCGCAACCAATAAACCGGTAGGGCGACGAAGCGTTTCATGCATCTGGGTAAAACGCTCTTTTAGCTGAGCAACCTTTGTCGGATTTTCCAACCAAGCTTGTACAGCATTAGCTAATTTTTCTGGTGTAGCATCATCTTGTAGAAGTTCTGGCACAACAAACTCACCGCATAAAATATTTGGCAAACCCACGTAGGGTAGATAGCCTTGCCGTTTCATGATTTGGGCAGTCAACCAAGGCACCTTATAAGAAATTACCATGGGCTTTTTCCATAACGCCGCCTGCAATGTTGCGGTACCACTGGCAATGAGCACCACATCGGATGCCTCGAGTACTTCATCAGCCATACCATCGAGCAAATGAATCTGAATATCTGCATTCAAATTCTTTGTCTTTAGCAAAAGTTGTTCAAGAGGCTCGCGCAAACGTGGCGTAGCTACTGGAACTAAGAAATGAAGCTTTTGCCCCTGATATCTTTCTGTCAATAGCAACATCGTTTCAAAAAAAACTGGTGCAATCAGCTCAATCTCCGACCCACGACTGCCAGGAAGAACAGCAATAACAACTCCATCAAGGGAATCACTTTCTTTGCGCAGCGCTTTAGCAATCTTTTGTCTGGCCCCCTGCATATCAGGCTCAGAAGGTATTTCACTCGCTAACGGGTGACCCACATAAGTTGAGGCAACACCAGCACGGTCATAAATCTCAGTCTCAAAAGGGAAGATGCAAAGCATGCGTTCCACTGCTTGTGAGATCTTCTTAATTCGTCCTGCTCGCCAAGCCCAGATTGAAGGCGATACAAAATGCAGGGTTGGAACGCCTGCCTTACGCAACTCCAACTCAACGCCTAAATTAAAATCAGGCGCATCAATACCTAAGTAGACATCTGGACGGCCTTCATTGAGTAGGTTTTGAACCAACTCTTTGCGTAACTTCAAAATAGCTGGAAGCTGTTTAATAGCCTCAACATAACCACGAACACTCAAGGTTTCCATTGGCCAGTCAGAGCGCATTCCCTCAGCCTGCATGCGGGGGCCACCGATACCATAAACCTCAAGACCGGCCATATCCGGTATTTGATTTAATGCACTGAGCACTGGCGCAGCGAGTAGATCACCAGAAGGTTCACCTGCTACACAAGCTAACTTTGGCAAAGTAGTTCCGTTACCGAATGATGCCGCGGGTTGAGGCGGCAATAAAGTCATGGAATTGCGCTAACTTTTCAGCAGTAGCAGCATCTGCCGAATGAGCGGAAACCATCTTTTGAATCTCGACTTTTGCTTCCTCAAAGCTCAGGCCATCCTTATACAAAACTTTATAGGCCTGACGCAATGCAGAAATCGTTTCGCTTGAGAAACCGCGACGCTTTAAACCCTCAACGTTGATGCCATGAGGAGAAGCTTTATCCCCAGCCGCAATAACAAATGGCGGGATATCTTGTACTAAAGCAGAGGCACCGCCCAACATGGCGTGCTGACCAATACGAACAAATTGATGTACGCCCGACATGCCACCCATAATGGCCCAATCATCAACCTGAACATGGCCAGCGATCTGTGCATTGCTCGAAAAAATCGTATGGTTACCAACCTGGCAATCATGAGCGATATGGACATAGGCCATGATCCAATTGTCATTACCAATCCGGGTAATACCCAAATCTTGAGAAGTGCCCGTGTGAATCGTAGTGAACTCACGAATCGTGTTGCGATCACCAATGATTAATTGGGTTGGCTCACCGCGGTACTTCATATCCTGCGGAGCTCCGCCAATCGCTGCAAAGTGCGCAAAATTATTCTCTTTACCGATTGTGGTGCAGCCCTCAATCACGGTATGAGACCCTACTTTTGTACCGGCGCCAATTTTGACGTTAGGACCAATAACAGAATACGGGCCAATCTCAACATCACTAGCTAGTTCGGCCTTGCTATCTACGACAGCAGATGCATGAATCCTTGTCATTACGCGCCTTTCGTACGTACCGCACAAGTAATATTCGCTTCAGCAGCAATTTCTCCATCGACAGTAGCCTGTACTGCAAATTTATAAATGCCGGCACGACCACGCTCTAACTTGGCAGTCATGATTAACTGATCGCCAGGCAAAACTGGCTTTTTAAAACGAGCACCGTCAATTCCCGCAAAGTAATAGATTGCATCTTCCGCACGCTCTTCTGAGAAAGTCAACAAAGCAGCTGTTTGAGCCAAGGCTTCAATAATCAGCACCCCAGGCATCACCGGAAAATCTGGAAAGTGCCCTTGAAAGAATGGCTCATTCATCGTCACATTCTTTAATGCGGTAATACTCTCGCGTGGGCTGATCTCCAATACGCGATCCACCAATAAAAATGGGTAGCGATGTGGCAGCAACTTTAGAATCTTGTTGATATCGATTGCAATTGGTGTGCTCATATATGACCCGCTCAAAAGTTAATAGTAATTTTAGATACTACAGAGCTTTATGCCTCTGTATTTTTGTTTTTATCCAGCAAACGTAGACGTTGACGTATTTTATCTAGGCCCCGCAAAATGGCCGCATTTTTCTCCCAAGCACTATGGAGCATGGATGGATATACACCCGTAAAGTGCTGTCCTGGCTCAGTGATGGAACGAATGATCGATGTATTGCCTGAAACCGTTGTTCTATCGGCAATGGTGAGGTGGCCTGCAAAATTTGCTGCGCCACCAATAATGCAGAAGTTACCAATCTTGGTACTTCCAGAAATAGCAGCACATCCCGCGATCACACAGCAATTACCAATAATGACGTTATGCGCAATCTGCACTTGATTGTCAATCTTTGTGCCAGCCCCAATTACCGTATCACTCATCGCTCCACGATCAATCGTTGTAGAAGCACCAATTTCTACATCATCGCCAATCACCACTCGACCTGTTTGCGGAATCTTGACCCACTCACCACCGGTTGCGGAAAAATCTGGAGCAAAGCCAAAGCCATCAGCACCAATGACCGCACCACTATGAACAATGCAGCGCTCACCAATTTGGGTGCCATGATAAATAGAGGCGGATGGATAGATCAATGTATCGCTTGAGACAACTGCATCTCTAGCAATAGTTGTATTTCCAAGCACCGAAACTCGCTCTCCCAATTTCACCCCCGGACCAATCTGCACGAAGGGGCCAATATGGCATGAAGCAGGAACGATTGCGCTCGCGTCGATTGCAGCACTCGGGTGAATACCGGGAGCATAAAGTGGCGCACTAGCCTTAGCAAAGTGTTGCGCCATTCTGGCAAAAGATGCATACGGATTTTTTGCAACAAAGTAAACACGCTTAGCCGAATGAGCGCTTGGGTTTGCCTGCAAAAACTCCAAATCTGATTTACTAACGATCAAAGCACCGGCAGAACTATCGCTAGCCTGCTGTCGATACAAAGGATTTGAAAGGAAAGAGATTTGATTGGATTGAGCTCGCTCTAGCGGAGCTAAACCAACAAAACTGAGGGATGCCTCCCCCACCAAGCTTGCTTGAAACTGTTCGGCCAGCTCGATGGCGGTAGGCATAAAACTTATTTCTGGCTATTTAAAGCCTTGATAACATCATCAGTGATATCAGACTTTGGACTTACGTAAGCAGCCTCTTGAACAATCACATCAATTTTGCGCTGTTCGGCGATTTGCTTGAGAACTGAATTAGCTTTCTCAGCAATTTTTGCACGCTCTTCGAATGTACGTTGATTGAGATCTTCAGTAAATTCACGTTGCTTGCGTTGCAATTCGCGATCTTGATCAGCTAATTCACGTTGACGACGAATGCGATCTGCTTCGTTCATTACAGCAGCATCACGATCAAGCTTTTCTGCGGCAGATTTAATTTTTTGAGCGCTGTCGCGCAAATCATTCTGGCGCTTAGTAAATTCATTTTGCAAGCGAGTCTGCATCGCTTTAGCCAAATTAGATTCGTTAAATACTTTTTCTGAGTTCACAACAGCAACTCGAGTCCCTGCATCTTGCGCAAATGTCTGAGGCATAGCAATTGCCGAAACAGCGGCAATAACGCCAATTTGAATCCATTTTGAAGATTGACAAAGCTTCATAAAACTTTCCTTAAACAATTAGAACGCTGTACCCACTTGGAACTGCAAACGCTGAATATTATCCGTTGGCTGAGCTTTATACGGTATACCGTAACTAAACTTCAAAGGCCCCAGGGGTGATATCCATGATAAACCCAATCCATAGGAATATTTTAAGACCAGATTGATATTTTCTCCGAATGCATTACCACCGTCGACGAAGGTAAACAGGCGTAAGGTTTTATCAACGCCAGAACCTGGAACGGGGAAGGTGTACTCAACGTTACTCACGATCTTGGACTGGCCGCCAGTTGGTTGATACGCGCCAATAACAGTGTTGTAGTACTGAGGTCCAAGGGATCCAGGCGCATAGCCGCGTACAGAACCGATACCGCCCACATAGTAATTCTTAGTAATAGGGAACGGCTTGGAACCATATGCCTCACCATAACCCACCTCACCATTAAAGGACAAAATATTTCCTTTGGAGAAGGAGTGATATTTCTGGTACTGGCCATACAAACGATAAAAAGTCAGATCACCCACAGGAGTTCCAACCTCGCCAGATAGTTGCTGCAAAGAACCTTCGGAAGGTATCAATGTACTGTCGCGACCATCGCGAGCCCAACCAACAGTTAAAGGTACGTTATAGGTTTGCAGGCGACCAGGTACCGTGCCACCAAAACTGGTTACATAGTTTTGATAAGGGATCGGTGTGTTGGTAGTTGCATAAATACTAAACACCTCAATACCAGTACCAAAGAAAACACGGTCTACTTCGGTATAAGGAACACCAAACTTGATATTTGAACCAACAGATTTAATTTGGTAGTCAGGATCGCCAACGTAGTAAAGCGGCTTAGATGATCGGTAGTACAAATCGGTATATCGACTAATGCCATCTTCTGTGAAGTATGGATCGTAATTAGAGAGCGTCAGATTTTGGGTGATCTTACCCAGGGAGGCATTGAGGCCAACTGCAGTGCCCGTACCGAATGCATTATCTTGATTGACACCTGCCGACAAGATCAATTTTTCAGTAGAAGAAAAGCCTGCACCAATAGTGACTGCGCCAGTCGGCTTTTCAGTAACTTTTACGTTCACATCAACCTGATCGGGTGATCCAGGAACATCTTCTGTAGTGATGTCTGTTTCAGTGAAGTAACCCAAGCGACCTAAACGTTTTTTGGATAAATCGATCTTTTCACTGTCAAACCAAGAGCTCTCAAACTGACGCATCTCACGACGAATCACCATATCTCGGGTTTTCGCATTTCCGTTGATCGCCACTTGTCGTACATAGATACGACGGCCAGGATCCACAACTAAAGTTAAATCTACTTCAGCCACATCTCTACGAATGTCAGGCTGAGGATTGATAGTTGCAAACGCATAGCCATAAGAACCCAATATCTCGGCAATAGCCTTTGTGCTCTCCGTTAGGCGGGCTGATGAAAAAGTATCGCCAGGCTTAAGGGTGATCAACTGCATTAACTCGGCTTCTTTGCCCAAAGTTTCGCCAGCTAAACGCACTTCTTTAACTGTGAATTTTTGTCCTTCGCGAATACTGACAGTAAGGTAGATGCCCTTCTTGTCTGGCGTAATAGAAACTTGAGTAGATTCAATCACAAACTCAAGATAGCCACGATTCAGATAGTAAGAGCGAATTGTCTCTAAGTCGGCTGTTAATTTTTGTTTTGAATATAAATTGTCTTTGCTATACCAAGATAACCAGCCGCCCGTTTTGAGCTGCATTTCACCCTTAAGAGTGCTTTCACTAAAGACTTCATTGCCAATAAAATTAATTTCCTGAATCTTGGCAACAGGACCTTCGTCGATATTGAAATAAATCGCCACCTGGTTACGCTCAACTGGAGTAACCGTTGCCACCACTTCAGCAGCAAACATACCCTTGCCTACATACTGGCGCTTCAATTCTTGCTCAGCCTTATCAATCAAGGCCTTGTCATAGAAACGCGCTTCAGCAACGCCAACTGTTTTCAAAGATTTGCGAACAATCTCAGGGTCAAATTCTTTCATCCCTGTAAATTCAATTCTAGATATCGTAGGCCGCTCTTCAACAATCACAATCAATACGCTACCTTGCGCCTGAATCTGAACGTCTCTAAAGAATCCAGTGCTATATAAAGACTTAATTGCCTCAGCACCCTTCTCTTCGGTAAAAGTCTCACCAACTTGAACAGATAGATAACTAAATACAGTGCCCGGCTCAACTCGCTGCAGCCCCTCTACGCGAATATCTTTCACAACAAAAGAATCTGCCGAATAAACGTTCGAGCTAAAGCCAACAGCAACCAGCAATACCAGTTGAATGATGAAACGGGCAGAAATACGCAAAGGAGAGGTCAGAAAATTCAAGGCGAAAAATAGCGTTGTAAATCGTTAAACAAGGCCAGCAGCGACAGGGAAATCAGCAATAAGAAGCCCACTTTCTGGAGCTGCTCTTGCATGGAAATCGGAATCCGCTTACCAGCGACTAACTCCCATGCATCATACAGGAGCTGACCCCCATCTAACATCGGGAAAGGGGCTAAATTGAGTAGTCCAATGCTAATACTCATAAGTGCCAAAAAGGCTAAAAATGGCTGCCAGCCCACTTGAGCAGTCTTGCCGGCCATCTCCGCAATACTGAGGGGGCCGCCTAACTGCTTTACCGAGGTTTCCCCAGTCAATATTCCCAGCATTAACCTTGTGGAAACTTTAGAAATAAGCCATACCCTTTGTGAGGCATAGGATAGGGCCTCAATTGGGCCCAGCTGCAGCATCTGCCAGTCTGATAATGGGGTTGCCTTGGGTAAAACTCCAAGCCCCATTAGAGGGTCTTTTTCCGGGGTCAATCTAGGCAATTCAGCCGTCAAAAAGACTTTTGTATGTCGACCGCCAGTTGGAGTCTGAATTTCCAATGAAAATCCATCCCCACCTGTGACCGCGTCCATTAGCAACCAACGCAAGGCATTCCAACTGGGAACAGGCTCAAATTCACCAGAAAAGTGCGCAGATTCAGTATCAGCACTCAGTTTTTGCCACCCAATCACCCTATCCCCCTCAGCCAATCCCAACTTAGCGGCAACCGAGCTTTCTGGGGGAGCCTGCAAAACAGCAGGTAACTGGGGGGCACCGGATATATAAATCATTGCAAACAGAATGACCGCCAGAAAAAAATTGGCGAACGGGCCTGCGGCAACAATCAGGGAGCGCTGCCACAGTGGTTTTTTATCAAAGGATTGTGATTCTTCTTCTGGAGTAATTTTTTGCTGAGCATCACGCCCATCTAAAAGTTTGACATAGCCGCCTAGTGGAATGGAGGCCAGCACCCACTCTGTTTTATTGCTAGCGTGATAAGTAAAGATCGGCTTCCCAAATCCAACTGCAAATCTTAAAACACGCACTCCGCAGCAACGTGCCGCCAAAAAATGTCCGAACTCATGAAAGCTCACTAGCAATCCAAGCGTGACAATAAAAGCGGCAAGTGTAATCAATGCTTGCAAATAAATTCCTTGGCAAGCTTTCTTGCACGAGCATCAACTTCCAAAATAAACTCCAGGGAGTCTGCATTTGCAGCTGAGATTGCGCTCAAAGTCTTTTCCACTACCTCAGGGATGCGAAGATAAGGTAAGCCTTCATCCAAAAATGCAGCGACAGCCACTTCGTTAGCGGCATTTAAAACGGTAGGCGCAATGCCACCCGCTTTTGCTGCAGAAAATGCTAAAGACAAACAGGGAAAGCGCGCTAAGTCAGGCTCAGAGAAACTCAAAGCAGCTAACTGAGTCAAACTCAATGGCGCTACACCAGCCTCAATGCGCTCTGGCCATGCAAGACCATAAGCGATTGGTGTTCGCATATCGGGCTGACCCAATTGCGCAAGTACAGAACCGTCGCGATAGCGCACCATTGAGTGCACTACGCTTTGTGGATGTATTAAGACTTTAATTTTTTCCAATGGCAAACCAAACAACCAGAATGCCTCAATCACCTCAAGACCTTTATTCATCATGGTCGCTGAATCAACCGAGATCTTGCGACCCATCACCCAATTGGGATGTGCGCATGCTTGCTCCGGAGTAATGTCTGCCAATTGTTCAAGTGGAGTATTTCTGAATGGTCCGCCAGAAGCCGTTAACCAAAGCTCTTCAACACCCAAACTTGGATTAGGGTTTTTAGTAAATTGATTTGGCAAGCACTGAAAGATTGCATTGTGCTCACTATCAATCGGCAACAGTTCGCCGCCACCCTGCTTCATTGCCTGCATGAATAAATCACCAGACATCACTAAGGCTTCTTTGTTGGCAAGCAATACTCTTTTGCCAGCTTTTGCAGCCGCCAGTGCTGGCACCAATCCGGCCGCGCCGACTATGGCTGCCATGACGGTGTCACAGTTCGATTCGGTGACAGCAGCAACCAATGCCGCTGGCCCATATAGCACTTGCGTTTTGATTTGCTTATCGAGCAATAACTTACTCAGGCTAGCGGCACCATTGACGTCCGAGACAACCGCGATAGCAGGTTTAAATTCGGCGCACTGCTCTGCTAATTTCTCGATCTGCTTACCAGCAGTTAATGCAACAACCTTAAAGCGATCTGGATGATTGCGAATGACATCCAAGGTGTTCATTCCAATGGAACCAGTAGATCCGAGGATGGCAACTTGCTTCACAGCCATTACACCAATCCTGCTAATAAGGCTGCAATAGGCATTGCTGGTATCAAAGCATCCACACGATCTAATACGCCGCCGTGGCCTGGCAATAAATTGCTACTGTCTTTTACCCCTGCCAAACGCTTGAGTTGGGATTCAAATAAATCACCAAAAATGCTGAACGCCGTTAGCACAGTAACCATCAAGAACATAGCTACCCAACCAAAACGAATGGCCCAAGCACCAAACAAGGTAGATTCAAAAGGCAAGAAATAAACACATAAGAATGCGTAAACATAACAAAGCACTAAACCACCAATTGCACCCTCAATCGACTTACCTGGGCTAATTTGTACGGCGAGCTTGTGCTTGCCAATAGCCTTGCCAACAAAGTAGGCGCCAATATCTGCTACCCAAACTAAGGCCATGCTGCTTAATAAAAAGATAAGTCCTAGTTCGCGCAAAAATACTAGAGCAAACCATGTGGCTGGAAGCAAAATTAATCCGAGCACCACATAAAAAGGTCGTAACTTTTGCAAAGACAGATTCATCCCTTTTGCCAAGATAAAGGGCGCAATAAAGAACCAGAAGATCACAGCCAAGAGCAACAAGGCAAGCTGCCAATCGGCGTTTTGCATGCCCAGTAAAAATAGAATAGTCAGCAGACATAGTAGTGCGTATAACCATGCTGCGCGCTCTGCCCCAGGATTTAATAAACGACTCCATTCCCAAGCAGCTGCCAACAAAGCAATGAGAAAAAATGCACCGACATAAATTGCGGGCAATAAAAATAAGATCGGCAACAACACCGCCATAAGAACTAAGGCGGTAATGATTCGGGTTTTTAGCATGGGGGGATAGGCTTAATAACGAACTACATCAAACTGCATCGCTCATCACTTGCGAGGCAAGCTGAGCACTGGTACGGCCAAAACGGCGCTCGCGCTGACTGAACCAGTCAAACGCCTTGTGTAATTCGACCTCATCGAAATCAGGCCACAAAACATCGGTGAAATACAACTCTGTATAGGCCAGCTGCCATAACAAGAAATTGCTCACGCGCTGCTCCCCACCCGTACGAATAAATAAATCCGGCTCTGGAGCATAAGACATTGACAGATGAGGCTGCAGCAATTCTTCGGTAACTTGCTCTGGCTTTAAATTTGGATTTGCCGTCAAGCATTGACGCATCGCCTGCAAAATATCCCAGCGACCACCGTAGTTTGCGGCAATGGTAAAGGTCAAGCCTTTACAGCCAGCGGTCTTTTTCTCAGAAAACTCGACCATCTCTTGAATCGCACTGTCAAAGCGACTTAAATCGCCAATCAAGCGCAAAGCAATATCGTTTTCAGCAAGGCGCGAAACTTCGCCTTTTAAAGACTTCAAAAATAACTTCATCAAGAAACCCACCTCTTCAGGTGGGCGACGCCAGTTCTCAGAACTAAAAGCAAATACCGTTAAGTACTCAACACCAAGCTTGCGACATTCTTGAACAATTTTTCGAACAGCTCCCAAGCCTTCTGAGTGCCCCGCGACACGAGGCATCATGCGCTTGCTTGCCCAACGTCCATTGCCATCCATGATGATTGCCACATGGCGAGGTATGGCACTTGCCTCTGGAATGGCTAAGGTTGAACTGGAGTGTTTGGTCATCAGAAACTGAAAATTCAATCGGGTATTAAACCGTCATGATCTCTTTTTCTTTTTCAGCAATGATCTTGTCGATATCTACCACTGCTTTATCAGTCATCTTCTGAATGTCGTCAGTTGCACGACGTTCATCATCTTCAGAGATTTCTTTATCTTTCGTTAAGCGCTTAAGGTGCTCATTAGCATCACGACGTAAATTACGCACAGCAATCTTCGTATCTTCGCCTTCGCTCTTAACGACTTTAGTGAGTTCGCGACGACGCTCCTCGGTCAAAGCCGGCATTGGTACGCGAATCACGGTGCCTTGTGACGCAGGATTTAAACCCAAGTCAGAATCACGAATTGCCTTCTCAACTGCTGCAACCATCGTCTTTTCAAACGGTTGAACATTGATGGTGCGGGCATCAGCCAGGCCCAAGCTGGCAACTTGGCTCAGCGGAGTTGGGTTACCGTAGTAATCCACATGAATGTGCTCCAGAATTCCTGGGTTGGCACGACCAGAGCGAATCTTCGCCAAATTGGTCTTCAAAGCCTCGAGAGACTTTTCCATCTTTTGATTGGTATTGGTTTTAATTTCTGCTGCAGACATCAGGCCCCCTATTAAACATGTACCTTAAACGTGCACCAAAGTACCTTCAGATTCACCTTGCACTACACGCATTAATGCGCCTGGCTTGAGAATCGAAAATACTTTGATTGGTAATTTGCGGTCACGGCACAACGCAAATGCAGTTGCATCCATGACTTGTAGATTTTTGATTAAAGCTTCGTCAAACGTAATCGTTTTATATAAAGTAGCTGTTGGATCCTTCACTGGATCGGCACTATAGATGCCATCAACTTTAGTTGCTTTGAGCATTACCTCAACACCCATCTCAGCACCGCGCAGAGCGGCTGCCGTGTCGGTAGTAAAGAATGGGTTTCCAGTGCCAGCAGCGAAGATAACTACCTTACCCTCACCCATTGCACGAATAGCGCGCGGACGAATATACGGTTCAACGACTTGATCCATGCGAAGAGCGGACTGCACGCGCGCCTCAACACCTTTTTGACGCAACGCATCTTGCAGCGCCAAGGAATTCATCATAGTTGCCAACATACCCATGTAATCAGCAGTTGCACGATCCATACCGGCGGCACCACCTGCAACACCGCGGAAAATATTTCCACCACCAATCACGATCGCTAGCTCTACCCCGCTATTCACCACTTCGGCAATTTCCTTGACCATGGAATCAATAGTGACTGGATTGATGCCGAAAGCATCGTCACCCATAAGGGCTTCACCAGATAGTTTTAGGAGGACTCGTTTGTAGGCTGGCATGTTTTTTATTTTCCGTAATTTGCCAAGTAATTAACTTACTTAGCTTATTGATCTTTAAGCACTTTTTAATATCTCAGCCAAATTATAAAGGGCTTGGGAAGGATCAAAGAAAAGGGCACAGAAACTAAGGTTTCTGTGCCCTTTTGGGTATTGCCAACCGGCTGGGGCAAGCCCCAGACTAGCTAATTAAGCAGTTGCTTTAGAGGCGGCAGCCACTTGTGCAGCTACTTCAGCCGCAAAGTCGTCTTGACGCTTCTCAATGCCCTCGCCTACAACAAACATGGTGAAGCCCTTGATTGTTGTATTTGCAGCCTTGAGCATTTGCTCGACAGTTTGCTTGTCGTTTTTAACGAAAGTTTGGTTCAACAAAGAAACCTCTTTGAGGTACTTCTGAATAGAACCTTCAACCATCTTTTCAACGATTTCTGGTGGTTTGCCAGATTCGGCAGCTTTTTGAACAGCAACGCTACGCTCAACAGCGATCGCTTCAGCAGGAACATCAGCCATAGATAAGGCCACTGGCTTCATCGCAGCAATGTGCATTGCTACGTCTTTAGCTGCAGTATCGTCACCTTCGAACTCAACCACTACACCAATACGAGTTCCGTGGAGGTAAGAAACCAACTTATTGCTACCAGCAAAACGCTTGAAGCGACGTGGCATGATGTTCTCACCGATCTTACCGATCAATGCGCTACGAACTTCATCCACCGTTTGACCATTCAATGGCAATGCCAACAAAGCAGCAACGTCAGCTGGGTTCTTTTCAGCAACCAACTTAACGCAATCATTTGTAAATGCCAAGAAGTCGTCGTTCTTAGAAACGAAATCAGTTTCGCAGTTCACTTCCAATAATGCGCCTGTAGTGCCATTGATAGAAGCAGCAACGATACCTTCAGCAGTTACACGAGAAGCTGCTTTACCAGCTTTGCTACCAAGCTTTACACGCAGAATTTCTTCTGCACGAGCCATATCACCATCAGCCTCAGTCAAAGCCTTTTTGCACTCCATCATCGGAGCATCAGTTTTGGCGCGTAACTCGCCAACCATTGCAGCGGTAATAGCGGCCATTATTCAGCTTTCCCTTCTTCAACAAACTCTTCTTCACCCTCTTTAACTGCTGTCAAGATTTCTTGAACTGAGTTAGCTTTGCCTTCAAGGATTGCATCAGCAATACCACGTGCGTAGAGGAGAACTGCTTTGCTAGAGTCATCGTTACCAGGAATGATGTAATCAACGCCTTCTGGTGAATGGTTGGTATCTACAACAGCGATAACTGGGATGCCAAGTTTGTTCGCTTCAGTAATAGCAATCTTGTGATAGCCAACGTCCACTACGAAAATTGCATCAGGAACGCCGTTCAAATCTTGAATACCGCCAAGCGCTTTTTGTAATTTGTCGAGATCACGATCATTAGTCAAAGCCTCTTTCTTGGAAAGCTTTTCCCAGTCGCCAGCTTCTTTAGCAACTGCCATGTCTTTCAAACGCTTGAGGGAACCTTTAACAGTTTTGAAGTTGGTGAGCGTACCGCCCAACCAACGGCTGTCGATGTAAGGCATTCCAGCACGAGCAGCTTCTTCAGCAATGATCTCGCGTGATTGACGCTTAGTACCAACAAATAAAATCGTGCCACGATTAGCAGCAACTTGTTTTGCAAATTTCAGGGCGTCCTGAAACATTGGCAATGTTTTTTCCAAGTTGATGATGTGGATTTTGTTGCGATGACCGAAAATGAAAGGGGCCATCTTTGGGGACCAGAAGCGAGTTTGGTGACCAAAATGGCAACCGGCTTCCAGCATTTGACGCATAGTTACTGACATAACTTCTCCTAAGGGTTGTTCCTAAAGTTGAGTCCTAGCTGCGCTAAAAAACGCCACCCTGGAAGGCTCAACTCGCGATTTCAAGTCCAAAATAGACCTGAGAACGAAATTATAGCTTAAATATCAATGCTCTAGCCAGGCCCACCCCTGCCTGAACAAGGGGCTCAATCCCCAAAATGACACCTAGAAGCCCTAAAAATGGGGTAATTGCCTAAAATTTAGGCAATTATGGCAAGCCAAAACTCTCCAAGTCGTTGATAATCAAGGCATGAATAGTGTATTTACTGCCGAAAAAGACATCCTTGGGATGCGCGAAGCTGGGCGCTTAGCCAGCGAAGTTCTTGATCATGTAGCCCCTCACGTTAAAGCGGGAGTAACTACCGGAGAATTGGATCGAATTTGCCATGAGTACATGCGCGATGTCCAAAAGACCATTCCCGCCCCGCTGAACTATCAGCCTCCTGGTTACCCCCCTTTTCCAGCATCTATCTGCACCTCGGTGAATGATGTGATCTGCCATGGCATCCCAGGAGACAAAGTTTTAAAAACTGGTGATGTAGTGAATCTAGATATCACTGTTATTACTCCTCATGGTTACTACGGCGATACCAGCCGCATGTTCATGGTGGGTGAAGTTTCTGTAATGGCAAAACGTCTTACCCAAATTACTTTTGAGTGTATGTGGCTTGGAATTGCTCAAGTTAAACCGGGTGCATTACTTGGTGATATTGGTCACGTGATTCAGACTCACGCAGAAAAAGCGGGTTACTCAGTGGTACGTGAATACTGCGGCCATGGGATTGGAAAAGTATTCCATCAAGATCCACAGATTCTTCACTATGGCAAACCTGGTACTGGCGAAAAGCTAGAAGCCGGCATGACATTCACAATTGAGCCGATGATTAATGCGGGCAAGCGCGATATTCGAACCATGCCTGACCAGTGGACTGTAAAAACAAAAGATCGCAGCTTGTCAGCTCAGTGGGAACATACGCTTTTGGTTACCGCTACTGGTGTTGAAGTGCTTACATGGTCAGAAGGTAGCAACCCACCTCCGGATTGCGTCAAAGGCCTGTCATTTGGGCCCTCAGTAGCAAGCGTATAAATTCATGAGCAAGTCACAGACAGCCAGCGTTATTACCGATGCAGCTAGTCTGCGCGCCGCTCGTGAGATTGCTTATGCTGAGTTCAAAAAAACACAAGCAGTTGGAAAGCTAACCAAGCAACTTTCTAAACTGAGTGATCAACTTCTCAGTCATCTATGGAATAACTGCGGCTTAAATAACGAAGCTACATTAGTAGCGGTTGGCGGTTTTGGCAGAGGAGCCTTGTTCCCTTACTCTGATATCGACATCTTGATACTGCTGCCGGCAGATGAAAAGAAAGCGCAATCCTTATCAAAACAAGTTGAGCAGTTTGTTGCAAGCTGCTGGGATACCGGTTTAGAGATCGGCTCATCAGTAAGAACTGTCGCCGAATGCATTTCTGAATCTGAACAAGACATCACAGTGCGAACCTCATTACTTGAGGCACGACTACTTTGTGGCAAGAAGCAACTATTCAAAGACTTCTCGAAAGCCTTTGAAGCAGCTATGGATCCAAAAGCATTCTTCCAAGCCAAGCAAGCAGAGCAAATTCAGCGTCATTACAAATACCAAAATACCCCATACTCTTTGGAGCCTAATTGCAAAGAGAGTCCTGGTGGTTTGCGCGATTTACAGGTGATCTCTTGGGTTAGCAAGGCTGCTTTATTGGGCGACACCTTTAAAGATCTCCATGAGGCTGGTCTTGTCACCCAACGCGAGCTCACTGAACTCAATCGCAATCAACGCTTCTTAGAAACACTACGCGCTAATTTACATTTACTGGCAGGGCGCAGGCAAGATGTTCTCGCTTTTGACTTACAAGCCGCACTAGCTGCATCAATGGGAATCACAGAAGAGAACTCTCGGCAAGCCAGCGAAGCCATCATGCGTCGCTATTACTGGGCAGCAAAAGCGGTTACTCAACTAAACGATGTTCTTCTACAAAACATTGAGGCTCTACTCTTTCCACAAGAGTCCAAGACAATTCTCGCGATTCCAGGCGAAGGTAACGAGCACTTTATTGAGCGCCAAGGCGTGTTGGATATTACCGATCCGCAGCTCTTTCAAAAGCATCCCGAGCAAATCCTGAGAACCTTCTTGGTGTTTGCCCAAACGTCGAACGTCAAAAGTCTTTCTGCCACCATTTTTAGAGCGCTTTACAACGCTCGCCAAAAAATGGATAGCAAGTGGCGAGCAGATCCGATTAATAGAGCGCTATTCATTGAGATCTTGAAGCAACCCGAAGGCGTCAGTCGCGCCTTTCACCTAATGAACCGCAGCAGCGTACTAGGTCGCTATCTTCCAGCTTTCAGAAAGATTGTTGGGCAGATGCAGCATGACTTGTTCCATATCTACACAGTGGATCAGCACATCCTAATGGTGCTGCGTAATGTGCGCCGCTTTATGGTTGTTGAACATACTCATGAGTTCCCATTCTGCAGCAGCCTAATCGCTCACTTTGAAAAGCCATGGCTACTCGTTATTGCCGCACTCTTTCATGATATTGCCAAAGGACGTGGTGGTGATCACTCTCAACTTGGCAAAGCAGACATGCGCAAGTTTGCTAAAGATCATGGTCTCGATAAAAAAGATACCGAGCTATTAGTCTGGCTGGTGGCCGAACATCTCAACATGAGCCAAACAGCTCAGAAGCAAGACATCACTGATCCTGATGTGGTTAAGGCTTTTGCCAAGAAAGTTGGTGATGAACGCCACCTTACTGCGCTTTACTTATTGACCGTAGCCGATGTCCGAGGCACCAGCCCTAAAGTTTGGAATGCCTGGAAAGGCAAACTACTAGAGGACCTCTATCGCGCAACACTGCGAGTGTTGGGTGGAGCCAAACCAGATGCTTCTTCAGAATTAGCACAGCACCAAGAAGAATCTAGAGCTAAATTACGTCTTTATGGCATCAATGATGAAGCTTACGAAGAGTTTTGGAAGCAGTTGGATGTAGCCTTTTTCTTAAGGCAAGACTCTTCTGACATCGCATGGCTCACAAGGCACTTATTTAACAAAGTAAGCAGCGAGCAGCCCATTGTTCGAGCAAGACTCTCCCCGATTGGAGAGGGATTGCAAGTTGCCGTATACGTAAAAGACCAGGAAGATCTCTTTGCCCGTATCTGCGCATACTTTGAGCGTCATGGTTTCTCGATCTGGGATGCGCGCATTCATACGACACGCCATGGTTACGCCTTAGATAGCTTCCAAATTTCCGGCAGCAACCTTGTAGACGATGGTGGTAGCTATCGTGACCTCATTCAATTGGTTGAATTCGAGTTAACGGCCGCGCTTACGAATGCTGAGCCGTTGCCAGCACCAAGCATGGGCCGCCTATCAAGGCAATCACGCACCTTCCCGATTCAACCAAGGGTTCACATGGTTCCAGATGATCGTGGCAGGTATTACACGCTAGCACTCTCAGCTAGCGACAGAACTGGCTTGCTCTACACTATCTCTAGAGTGTTAGCGAAACACCAGGTGTCAATTCATACAGCAAGGATCAACACCCTAGGTGAGCGTGTAGAAGACGTACTTTTATTAGATGCCGCAAATCTAGGCAAGAATCCAAAGTTACAAATCCAATTGGAAACAGAATTGCTTGAGGCTTTAGGGGCCTAAATCAACCTTGCTAAAGCTCGCTGAATACGAGCACTTTCCACTCGATCAAAAGAGAACCACTCGCAAGAAATATCCTCAGAGGATTTTTCTTGGTCCACGACTTTCAGCTTATATAGAAGATCGATGTGTAAATGAGCACCCTCACCCTTTTTTGGGTTTTCAGGAATCTCGTGGATATCAATATCAATAGGGTCTTGATTATCTGTGTCTAATTCGCAGATATATCCAGTCTCCTCATACACTTCTCGGATTGCCGCCTCAACCGGAGACTCGCCGTCATCAACATGTCCGCCGGGTTGAAGCCAACGTTTTATATAAGGGTGGAATATCAACAATACTTTATCGTCCTGAATGGCTAGTCCGCTAGCAGTAATGTGGCCCTCCGAATTTTTTCTTGAAAACGGATTATTGGAATCCAAAATGGTCTTTATGCGCAGTTCTTCATCGAACTTCAACGTACCGCTCATTTAACTAGGGGATTAAATCTAATCAACCCCCTACTAAGCTCATACCATTTGTCGAATATACAAAGCAGAACAATACAAATTGCTGCAATTAGCATAATTGTCGATGTGGATATCCAGGTCACATTTCCGATCATAGAGAGTACATAACCACAAATGGCACCAAAGAACATTTCAATTGAATAGAAAAAACCAGAAATGAGCCCTATATTATTTTTAAATGGCCTGGTAACCCCAGCTTGGGCGGCGGGAAAAATAATGCCAATTCCAAATAAAGCGAAAAAAACAAATATTAGTCGGACTTGAAGAGATTTAATCTGAAGAGTAATTAATATATAGCCAATTAAAGTGGCTATAAAAATAACTACTGCAGCCAAAAAGACTAGATTTCTTAAATTTATAGTCGCCATTTTCCAACGAATAAAAAATGTCCCCAAGATGAAGCCACTGACAGTTGCCGAAAAAATATAGCCGTACTCGACAGCACTGGCTTGGTAAAAATCTCGAATTAACACTGGAGACGAAGATAAAAAAGCGAAATAAACCATCCAGGCAAAGCTAATTACCAGGGTATAAAACATAAATTCACGATGTCTAAGTAAATAAGAGTATTGAGAAATTACATCTCCAAAGCAAAAAGGGCCTTGATTTTCATGATTCGTAAGACTCTCGCTCAAAAAAATATACAAAAATATAAGCACGAGGAATGAAAAGATTGCTAATACAAAAAATATTGTTCGCCAGTCAAAATAGCTCGCAATGTAAGCACCTAGGCTTGGCCCAAAAATAGGGGAAATCACCATTCCCGCAGCCAAAAAACTCAATACCCTCACTTGGGATTTCTGATCATATAGATCCCTGACAATGACCCTTGCAAGTAGGGTGCCACAACCTCCTCCGAGCGCCTGAAAAAAACGTAAAGTAATTAATTGCTCAATTGTTGATACAAAGTAGCATCCAATACTTGAAACGCAAAAAACCAATAATCCAGCTATACAAATAAATCGACGTCCATATATATCAGCCAAAATTCCGGCAAGTAATAGGCTTAGGGAATAGCCAAGCATGTAAGAAGTTAGGGTATTAGTAACATCTGCACTTGCAGCGCTTAATTGCAAACCCATATCAGACATAGCCGGCAGATAGATATCCGTAGCAATCATTGGCAAAATGACTAATGCCATAAGAATCGGTATTAAAAAAATTTCTTTATGAGGCATGCGAAGTCTCATGTTGAATTTTCTTACCTAGACCTCTTTGAGCACGAGGAAAGCGAAGCGATTCAACTAAATGTCTAGCAACTTTTTTTGCCCTAAGGGAGACCATGTCTAGCGAACTAACAAAATAGTAAGTTCCAGCAGTAAGCTGCCCTATTGCGTAAAAATGGCTAGGGTTTCGATGGGCTACACTTTTGACAATGGAAGTTTCATAGTCCAATATAATCCCACCATGCGGATTTTTGATAATAAGCCCGGATTTGAGTAAGTTTTTTATTAAAGGTAGCTCAGTATTGCCGCCGATATCCCTAGACGGGCCTGTAGCATTGATTAGCCAATCACAATGGACCTTAGTGCTTGATATTGACCCTTTAGATTTTGCAACAAGGGCAGTGAACTTATTTCTACCAGAGCCATTAATTGCCCTCAAGTATGGGTAATGCCTAAGAATCCCCATCTGAAACAATGAATGAAGCTTGAGTGCAGTATGAGCCGGCAAGGGAACTCTTTTGGCGGCCCACACTCGATGGAATCGGCTCATGAATAACTCCTTACCTGAATTCGAGAGCGCATCCCAGTAGGCGCCAATAACTTCATCAGTTTGAATTGCCAAATACTGCCAAGATGAAAAATTAGACTCCCTCTTTAGTAATGACTGTATCCAACCCCCATAATCAATATTTGAGGGGCCAAAGAATTTATTCCAAGAAATTCCAGCCAACAAAAATTCTTTTCTCGCCAGCCTTAATATCTGGCGCACAGATATCCCTTGGCAATTTTTTCTTTTTAAAATTTCAAGATTATCTAAGGTCAAATATTTCAACCGATAATTCTGCTCTTGATATCTTATTAGCGGGAAATTCAAGTCTCTTGTCAGAAAATGAATTGGTCCCTGATGTTCTTGATTCGCCAACACAACTGCAATATCAGCCGCAGTAAGTTGAGCGCCGATAATTCCAACGCTATCGGTCTTTTTAATAAGTCTTAAATAATTATTTACTGGATAAGGGTTATTAATATATTGACTCTCACCCATTAAATTAAATACATCTTGTGGTGATGTATTGCCAATGCATAAAATTACACCGTTAAATATTTCAACCCCTCCATCAAGAGTAATAACATTCAATCGATTGATGTCTAACATTGCAACATCGATTACCTCCAGATTAACTAATTCAACCTCAACTCCCAACTTTTCAAGAGCAGTGATTGCATCATCTAGTCGGCTTTTTAGATATAAACCAAAAAATTGACGGGAAATGTATCCGTATGGCGCAACTCCCAATCGGGACATAATATGATTGCTACTGGATATATAGCCACCCTTGAGGGTCCACTCCCAAAAATCAGATGCGTGATGTGAAAAAATTGATGTGGTTGAACTGGTCATATTCATTAACAGTTCATCGTTATCGCATTGATATGCAAAACCAGGCCCGAAAGCAGGCCCTTTCTCAAAAATTGTTATTTTGAGATTTTGATTGACCTCTGAAGATAAATATTTAAGTAGCCCAAACAGTGTCGCCACAGCAGCCGCTCCACAACCAATAATTGCCACCCGGAACACCGCGCGACCCTCTTGAGGACATGAATCATCATAAGAGCCGAACAAATTGTTTAGAGGTTTTTTTGCTGAATGACTACCCATATGCCCCCTTCAAAGCTTTGAGCTTATCTATAGAGGGGGAAATTAGCTACCTGATATTTTTGTAGGAAATCGCTTACTTTAGTAAATCCAGCATCGCTTCTTCATCAATCACAGGCACACCCAATTCTTCTGCTTTAGTAAGCTTGCTGCCTGCATCTGTGCCTGCAACAACATAGTCAGTTTTCTTCGAGACTGAACCAGCAACTTTAGCGCCTGCTTTTTCGAGGAGATCTTTTGCTTCATCCCTTGTCATGGTGGGGAAGGTGCCTGTAAGAACAAATGTTTTACCTGCAACGGCTGCACTGATCACTTTTTCTTCAACGGCGAGCTGCATTCCAGAAGCCAAGAGTTGTTCAATGACCTCTCGGTTATGCGCCTCTTGCATAAAGCTGGTGATGGAGTCTGCAACGACCGGGCCCACATCATTTACTGTGAGCAGATCTTCGAGATTAGCATCCATCAATGCATGCATAGACCGGTAATGATTAGCCAAATCTTTCGCCGTGGTCTCACCCACATGTCGAATCCCCAAGGCAAATATAAATCTAGCTAATGTGGTATTTCTGGATTGATTGATTGCCTGAATAAGATTATCAGCAGACTTCTCACCCATACGCTCTAAGTTTGCCAAAGCCGTGAACCCTAAGCGATAGAGATCTGCAGGAGTTCTGACGAGATTTTGATCGACTAGTTGATCAACAATTTTCTCACCCAAGCCCTCGATATCAAGAGCTCTTCTGTGGGCAAAGTGTATTAATGCCTGCTTGCGCTGAGCACCGCAAAATAAACCGCCACTACAACGTGCTACCGCCTCATCTGCCAGGCGCTCAATATGAGAGCCGCACACTGGGCAGCGGGTTGGCATGACAAATTCTTTTGCATCAACTGGACGGCGGTCTTTAATTACCGAAACAACCTCAGGAATTACGTCGCCAGCTCTTCTTACTGAAACGGTATCGCCAATACGAACATCTTTGCGCTTGACCTCATCTTCATTGTGTAGCGTGGCGTTAGTAACGGTCACCCCGCCAACCTCTACCGGAGCAAGTCTAGCTACCGGAGTAATGGCGCCTGTGCGTCCCACTTGAACATCAATACCCAGAACTCTAGTCAGCGCCTCTTGGGCTGGATACTTGTGCGCCAAAGCAAACCTTGGCGCTCGTGAAACAAAACCTAACTTAGCTTGCTCAGCAAAGGAGTTCACCTTATAGACCACACCGTCAATATCATAAGGAAGCGAGTCTCTCTTTGCGCCTATTTCGTTGTAGAACACCAAGATCTCATCAACAGACTGCAGTACTTTTCTCTCTGCGCAAACTGGTAGACCCAGATCAGCATAGGCGTTTAGTAACTCTTCATGGGTTTTAGGCAACCAAGACTGGGGCTCTAAGGCGCCTAAGCCATACGCAAAGAAAGATAGAGGACGCTTAGCTGTAATCTTGGAATCTAGCTGACGCAAGCTGCCTGCTGCGGCATTGCGGGGATTGGCAAATTCTTTCTCGCCCAATTCTGCGGCCTGTCGATTCATTCTCTCGAAGTCCTTAAGATACATAAAGACTTCCCCACGCACCTCTAAGACCTGCGGAATATTCTTTCCAGTAAGTTTTAGCGGAATTGCACGAATCGTTTTGATGTTGGCAGTCACATCCTCGCCACTTGCACCATCACCCCGAGTTGCTGCTGTAACTAGCGAACCATTTTCATATCGCAGAGAAATGGCTAGGCCATCAAACTTCAGCTCACCAGCATAAGTGACACGATCTGCGTGAAGCGCCTCGCGGCAACGACGATCAAAAGCAATCAGCTCAGCATCTTCAAAGGCATTATTTAAGGAAAGCATCGGCACAGTGTGCGTGACAGAATCAAACTCTTTTAAAGCGGCTCCACCAACGCGTTGAGATAGAGATTCAGGAGTGATCCATTCTGGATGTGCGGACTCAATATCAAGCAATTCTCTATAAAGACGGTCGTATTCAACATCGGGTAGCAGTGGATTATCGAGAACGTAGTAGGCATGCTCTAAGCGGGCAAGCTCTGCCTGCAAGAATGCATACCGCTCCGCTAAATTTGTCGGACTATTGGACGACAAAGTGATTTCCTAGCTAAATAGTCTGCTAGCTGTAGAAGATCCAGCAGGAATGCCAGATTTCTCAAGATTGGCATAGAGAACATCAAGGTGCTGACGAATGCTAATGATTGCAGCCTCGCTTAAATTAATGCCATTGTCATCCACTAAGCGGCCATGCGCTGCTTGCGCAATCTCTACACCTTCCGCCAGCATTCTTTCAAATGGGCGCTCTTCTTGCGGAACTAAAGGAACCTCCAACAACAGAGTCACTTGAGCCACAGATTTATTTGGATCTATATCGGCGCTATTAAAGAGCAATATACCCTTGCTGAGATATTCATATTGACGACCATTGCGAGACAACTTGAAACCACGTTGACGCATGAGCGAGTCAAAATTACCCCAAGGACATGGTTCATCAAAAACCACGTTGATGCTTAATTGAATATCACTTTCAGCCGCCATCGTATCTAATTCTTTGGCGCTTTCCAACATGGTGTTCACGCTAGGCATATCAATTTGCGAGCCGAGCGTCTCAGCAAGTGACTGAGCGCGTGAACAGAAATCTGACAACTCCAGAACTCCAATAGGGCCTTTGCGCCCAGCCAACTGAATAGCGAGCTGCAAATCAGAGTACTTAGAGTCTGGGTGTAACTCTTCCCAGTCTTCGGCAACATCAAGATTGGCATTTAAGCCTTCGCACATCCAGCGTGCAGTCGATTGCGCTTCTAGATCTGTCCAGGCATTAATTTCCTCGAGAATTTCTGAGCCACTAATACTTTCATCAAAACGTAATGTGATCACACAATCGATGCGCGGATCAATGACAAACTTTTCTGGGGCCGAGATGGTTGTTATTGCATCACCAAAATTAGGTTCGGTTCGGGAAGCGGTATCGCTGTCAGCAAACCCCTGGCTAAAACTCGGTTCGCGAGCAAAACGCTCATCAGCAGAATAGTTGCCCTGTTCGCTCGCTTTACGGCGTGCACGAGCGTACTTAATGTTCAGAATGGCCACCGTTATCAGAATCAATAATCCAATAACGGCTAAAGCCAATTGCAAATCAGACAAACCCAACATCGTCATGATTTGTTCTACGTACACTTAGGCAGCCTCCACCATTGAAACAGCAGAAGAGATATCCACCGCAACAATGCGGGATACGCCTTGCTCTTGCATTGTGACGCCGATCAATTGATGAGCGATTTCCATAGTGATCTTGTTATGGGAGATAAATACAAACTGTGTCTTATCTGACATTTTGGCAACCATCTGTGCATAGCGCAAGGTATTTGCGTCATCTAATGGCGCATCCACCTCATCGAGCAAGCAGAATGGGGCTGGATTAAGGAGGAAGAGTGAGAACACTAAGGCAATTGCAGTCAAAGCCTTTTCACCACCGGAGAGGAGGTAGATAGAGCTATTTTTCTTGCCGGGAGGCTGCGCCATTACTTGAACACCTGCATCCAAGATCTCTTCGCCAGTCATTACCAACTCAGCATGACCGCCACCAAACAACTCAGGGAAGAGTTTGCCGAAGTGGCCATTAACCTGATCGAAGGTGCCTTGCAATAGATCGCGCGTTTCCGCATCAATCTTAGCAATCGCATCCGTCAAAGTCTGCATCGCTTCATTCAAGTCAGCAGATTGAGCATCCAAGAACTGTTTGCGCTCACGAGAGCTTGCCAATTCATCTAGAGCAGCCATATTGACTGGGCCCAAAGACTGAATCTCAGTATTGAGACGATTCACTTCGCTTTGCAATGCACCAACCTTAAGGTCTGCGCTGAAATTAGCCTCAAGCGCACTAAGGTCAGCCTCAGCATCAGCCAATAAAGTCGCAAACTGTTCAAAGTTCAAACGAGCGGCCTGCTCGCGCAATTGCAAATCAACAACTTTGTCACGCATTGGTTGCAAGCTGCGCTCAACCTGCATACGAGCCTCATCAGCCTCGCGCAATTGATGCAATAAAGCGTCTTGTTCAGTGCGTGCATTTGCCAAAGCGGCTTCACGAGCGCTACGGGCTAATAACAAGCCTTGCAATTTATCTTGAGCCTCTTCATCGCTCAAAGTCTCTAGCTCTTGAGCGGCAGAATCATGCTTATCTTGAATCTCCATGATCTGAGTACGAGCAGTGCTTTGATCGCGTTGCAAATCAGCAATACGCTGCTGGAGTGAACGCGTAGCAAATGCAGCTTCTTGAGCAGACATCTCAGCCGCACGAAGTGATTCGCGTAAACGGTCGCGCTCTTCAGTAGAGAGTTCTAATTTTTCTTGTGCAGCAGCTAAAGACTCTTGCGCGCCCTGCTTAGATTCTTCGGATTGAATCAACTCAGAGGAAGACTGCTCTTGATTCATGCTCAATTGCTCCATCTGCTGGCGCAATTCACTTAACTCACCCTGAATCTGAGCTGCGCGTTGACTGTATTGCTCTTCAGCTTGAGTCAACTGCATTCTTTCCACCTCAAAACCATGAGCCTCTTGAACAGCATGCTCAGCGTTTTCACGAGCTTGCTCAGCCGCTTGATGGGCTGCTTGATAGTTCGCTACACATTGATCCAACTCACCCTTGAGCTCACTTTGCATCAGTTGCTGTGCACGCAATTGCTTCTCGAGACTTTCCATTTCTTGAGCGCGCGCCAACATACCCGCTTGCTCAGAATCAGCTGCATAAAGTTGCACGCCAACACGGCTTACTAAATGACCTTGCTGAGTTACAAATGCGCCGCCTGCAGGCAACTTCTCGCGACGATGCAAGGCATCTTCAAGGCTGGTGGCAATATAGATGTTATCTAACCACTCTTGCAACACTGAGGTTAATCTTGCCGCACCAGCGCTTTGCACACGACTTAACAGTGGCGTGAAGTCTGCTGGAGCAGATGTATGTGCCGGGGTAATTTCTTCAGTCAGCAAAATTGCCAAACGACTTGGAGGCGCATCATTAGCCAAAGCCAATGTCTCTTGCACACTCTTTGCTGTGACGGCAGCCAAACGCTCACGTAAAACAGATTCCAAGGCTGCTTCCCAGCCGCTCTCTACTTTGAGCTCTTGCCAGAGACGCTTACTCTCTTTAAGACCCTTGCTTTCTAACCAAGGGCCAATCTTGCCTTGCGCCTGAACACTAGCCTGCAAGGCTGTCAAAGCAGTCAATTTAGCTTCTGTCTGAGCTAAATCCTGATTTGCTTCCTGAATTTTTTGTTGCGCGGCATTACGCGCCTCATCAGCAGCAGGAACACGTTGCTGAGTTTCACCAGCGCGCTGCTTAGCCTCTTCCACTTTGCGTGCAGCCATTGCTTGACGATCAATTGCCATTTGCAAGGCTTCAGCATCAGGGCGACGCAAGCTATCAAACTCGCCAACTAAGCGAGTCTCACGCCCTTTCAATTCATCTGACTGCGCGGACATGGAGCGAATACGCTCACCTAAACTAGCAAGACGTTGCTCAATCGAAGCCAATGTCTCACGCGCATTATTTAATTCACGTGAAGCATTTTGATAACCCTCTTCACGAGCTGGCATTTGCTCTTGCAAACCAGTTAAGTCAGCTAACAACGTTTGTTCTTTTTCAGATGCAAGACTTAGCTCATGTTCAGCAGTCCGTTGTGCTTGAGCAGCATCAGTTTCTTGCACTGTCCAGCGTTGTAACTGGGCTTGCAAATCTTGTGTTTGTTGTTGCAAACGTTGACGCGCTTCTTGCACATAATGAATTTGCGCTTCAACCTGACTGACATCAGAATTCGTTTGATACAAGTCGCCTTGCGCTTGCGAAACTTTATCTTGCAAAGCGTACTGTTGAGTACGCATAGTTTCTAGCTCAGCCTCGGCGTGACGCAGCTTTGCGGTCTGCTCCTCTAGACCAACTTGAGTGTCACGAATGCCATTAGCATGGCGCTCTTGCTCTTTACCAGCCTCAGTTTGACGCACAAACCACAACAGCTGTTGCTGTGATTTCATTAGCGTAGAAAGCTCCGCATGACGCTCAGCAACGGTAGCTTGTTTTTCTAAACGTGTAAGTTGTTGATCCAACTCGCGCAAGATATCTTCTACGCGAGTTAAGTTCTCTACAGTGTCCTCTAAACGTGATGCAGTTTCTTTGCGGCGCTCTTTATATTTAGATACACCAGCAGCTTCTTCCAAGAAAACACGCAACTCTTCTGGCTTTGCTTCTAAAATCCGGTTGATCGTACCCTGTCCGATGATCGCGTAACCTCTTGGACCCATACCGGTACCCAAGAAAATATCTTGAATATCTTTACGGCGTACCACTTGATTATTCACGTAGTAACTAGAATTTCCATCGCGAGTTAAAACACGCTTGATACCCAGTTCTGTAAAAGCACTCCACTGACCTTGCGCACGTCCCTCTGTGTTATCAAAAATGAGTTCCACACTGGCGCGACCAGATGGTTTGCGCAAACCAGAACCATTAAAAATAACGTCCTGCATGGATTCGCCACGCAATTCACTGGCGCGAGATTCACCTAAAACCCAGCGTACGGCGTCAATAATGTTCGACTTTCCGCAACCGTTAGGACCCACAACGCCAATTAATTGGCCAGGCATTTCAAAATGGGTTGGGTCGACGAAAGACTTAAAGCCGGAAAGTTTGATGGATTTCAGTTGCACGGCGTACTTTGCAGGGAAAAAAGAGGTTCAAATAAAGGGGTAAAAATTAAAGCTAAAGTGGGAAGATGATAGCAAGCTTGGAGGCACTTATACGTGTTTTTGCCCCATCTATATAATGAGAAATCTACCCTTGGGGACAAAATCCCTTAACAATCTGATAGTTAACTAAAAAGCATGAGCCAATCACCACAAAACATCATCGAACAAGCCTGGGAAAACCGCGCAAACCTCTCTCCAGATAGCGCCCCTGCGGACATCCGTAGCGCCGTAAATGCCGTCCTGGAAGGCCTAAATGCCGGGACTATTCGCGTGGCTGAGCGCCGTGATGTCGGCAAGTGGGAAGTAAATCAATGGGTTAAGAAGGCTGTTTTGCTCTCTTTCCGCCTTGAAGACAACAAACCAATGGGCGCTGGTGGGTACACCCAGTTCTACGACAAGGTTCCTAGTAAATTTGAAAACTACACAGCCGCTGACTTTGCTGCCGGCGGATTCCGCGTAGTCCCCCCTGCCGTTGCCCGCCGCGGCTCATTTATTGGCAAAAACGCTGTTTTAATGCCTTCCTACGTCAATATTGGCGCCTATGTAGGTGAAGGCACGATGGTTGATACCTGGGCAACAGTAGGTTCTTGCGCCCAAATCGGCAAAAACGTTCACCTTTCTGGCGGTGTTGGTATTGGTGGTGTTTTAGAGCCAATCCAGGCTGGCCCAGTCATCATTGAAGATAACTGCTTTATCGGTGCCCGCTCTGAGGTGGTTGAAGGCGTAGTTATTGAAGAAAACGCTGTTTTATCCATGGGCGTCTATATCGGTCAAAGCACCAAGATCTACGACCGCGAAACCGGTGAAGTTCACTATGGTCGCGTACCAGCGGGTTCAGTCGTTGTTCCAGGTTCACTGCCATCAGCTTGCGGTAAATACAGTCTGTATGCCGCAATCATTGTGAAAAAGGTTGATGCCCAAACTAGAGCAAAGACTGCAATCAACGAATTACTACGCGACTAAGTTAAATCCATGAGCGCCACACTTGAGCTAACCGAAGCTCTCATCGCCTGCCATTCTGTAACTCCAGCTGATGGTGGCTGCCAAGATTTAATTGCCAAGCGATTGCAGGCAATTGGCTTTCACACTGAGAGTGTTGTTAGTGGTCCTGAAAATTTTCAGGTAACCAACTTATGGGCAATCAAAAAAGGCAAGGCTGGCGATCAAGGCAAGGTATTGATGTTTGCTGGCCATACCGATGTAGTCCCTACCGGCCCACTAGAGAAATGGACAAGCAATCCATTCACACCCACGATTCGTGATGGCATGCTTTACGGTCGTGGTGCGGCGGATATGAAAACCTCACTCGCCGGTTTCGTAGTGGCTACAGAAGAATTTGTCACCGCACATCCTGATCATCAAGGATCCATTGCTTTCTTGATTACAAGCGATGAGGAAGGCCCTGCTAACGATGGCACGGTCATCATGTGTGAGCGTTTGCAAAAACACGGTCAACGCCTGGACTACTGCGTAATCGGTGAACCAACTTCAGTTGATCAGCTTGGCGACATGATCAAGAATGGTCGCCGCGGATCTTTATCCGGCAAGCTCAAGGTGAAAGGCATTCAGGCGCACATTGCCTACCCTCACTTAGGCAAGAATCCGATTCACCTTTCTGCGCCAGCTATTTCAGCATTAGTAGAAACCGAGTGGGACAAAGGTAATGAGTACTTCCAGCCTACTAGCTTCCAGATTTCTAATGTACATGCTGGAACTGGTGCGAACAACGTTATCCCAGGCGAACTGGTGATTGACTTTAATTTCCGCTTCTCTACCGAAAGCAAGCCAGAGCAATTACGTGAACGCCTAGAAAAGATTCTGAAAGATGCTGGTCTTGAGTTTGAAATTGACTGGGTATTAGGCGGCAGCCCCTTCATTACTGGTGACGGCGATTTAGCGGGCGCACTCCGCAAAGCCATCAAAGCAGAAACTAACGTAGATACAGAGCTATCAACCACAGGCGGCACCAGCGATGGTCGCTTTATTGCCAAGATATGCAAAGAGGTGGTGGAGTTCGGCCCTCTTAACGCAACTAGCCACAAGATTGATGAGTGTGTGATTGTGAATGATGTAGTGCCACTCAAAAATATCTATCGCAAGACTCTCGAGCAGTTAATCGCTTGATAGCTTAACTGCGCGCTCCCCTTTTCTCTTAAAGAACCCCTCCATCATGGACCCTGAGTCTCAGCAATACCTTACCGTCAATCAGTGCATCGAGCAGATCGCACAAAAACTTGAAGTGGCAAATTTGCATTACGGACATGGCGCAATCGATTCACAAAGCGAAGCACTATGGATTGTTAGCAAACAATTGGATCTCAGCCCAGCAGATGCTCTAGATCACTTGGATGAAATTGCCACTCAAGAGCAAATCGAAAAGTCTTTAGCAGTTGCACAAGAAAGAATTTCTTCACGCAAACCACTCGCCTATATTTTGGGTGAGGCCTGGCTCATGGGTGTACCCTTCTTTTGCAGCGAACAAAGCATTGTGCCGCGCTCGTGGATTGCCGAACTCATTGTTGATGGCTCACTGGAGCCTTGGCTCCCTGCCGATGGCAAGGCCCTGGATCTATGCACTGGGAATGGCTCGCTAGCCGTACTTCTAGCCCTGTCTTGCCCCGATATCCATGTCAGCGCCTGTGACATCAGCTTGCCCGCCCTTTCGGTTGCCGCACGTAACGTCGATCGTCACGGCTTAAGTTCTCAAGTGGAATTATTGGATGGCGATCTATGGGATGCGCTACCAGAGCCGAATGAAGATAACTTATTTGATCTCATTATTTGCAACCCGCCTTATGTCAATGCAACTTCAATGAATGCGCTGCCAGCGGAATATCACGCAGAACCAGAGCTGGCCTTGGCTGGCGGCGATGATGGCATGGATTTAATTAGAAAAATTATTGCGCAAGCGCCAGACTATTTGTCTGAACGTGGCGCTATTCTGATTGAAATTGGCAATGAGTATGAAAACTTTAAAAAAGCTTTCCCACAAATTCCAGCAATTTGGATGGAAGTCTCTGCAGGTGAAGAGCAAGTTTTACTAATTCAAGCAGAAGACTTGCGCTAAGCAATCAAACGTAGGATTAGCTGAGTTCTGCTGCGGCAGCAATCGCCTGATCAATCCGCTCAACAGGGATAACCTTTAATCCCGGGATCTTAGTTTTGGGCATATTGGCTTTGGGAATAATCGCCACAGTAAAGCCTAATTTAGCAGCCTCTTTCAAGCGCTCCTGACCCCGTGGGCAAGGGCGAATCTCCCCAGCCAAACCTACTTCACCAAATACGATCAACTCTTTTGGTAACGCACGATTACGAATAGATGACTGAATAGCCAAGAGGACAGCTAAGTCAGCAGCTGGCTCAGAAATCTTGACGCCACCAACTGCATTTAAGAAGACATCTTGATCAAAACAAGCAACACCAGCATGACGATGCAGCACTGCTAGCAGCATTGCTAGACGAGCCTGCTCCAAGCCAACAGCCAAACGGCGTGGATTGGGGACATGCGCTGTATCCACCAAAGCCTGAATCTCTACCAACAAAGGCCTGCTACCTTCTTGCGTTACCAATACGCAAGCACCAGGAACCATTTGCTCATGTTGCGACAAGAAGATCGCTGACGGGTTAGTCACGCCGCGCAGACCTTTTTCAGTCATCGCAAATACACCCAACTCATTAACAGCGCCAAAGCGATTCTTAATGGAACGCACCAAGCGGAAAGAAGAATGCGTGTCACCCTCAAAATACAGCACGGTGTCGACGATATGCTCCAATACTCTTGGGCCAGCCAAATGGCCGTCTTTAGTCACGTGTCCCACCATCAATACACAGATGCCACTAGATTTAGCAGCTCGCGTGAGTTGCGCCGCACACTCACGGACCTGGGCTACAGAGCCAGGAGCAGAGCTCAATACCTCTGAATATAAAGTCTGGATCGAATCCACCACCAGGACTTGTGGTTTGACGGTATCCATAATAGAGATCAGTTTCTCCAACTGAATCTCCGCCAATACTTCAAGCTGCGGTGCGTCCAAGGCAATACGTTTTGCTCGCAAAGCAATCTGCGCAGCAGATTCTTCACCGCTGCTATAAAGCACATTCATGCCGGCAGAACTCATCTCTGCCAATGCTTGCAATAGCAATGTAGATTTACCAATGCCTGGGTCGCCACCAAGAAGCACTACACCGCCAGGAACCAAGCCACCACCGAGCACACGATCAAACTCTTCTACGCCAGTGCTAAATCTTGGCAAGTCTTCAGCTGTAATAGCGGATAACTTTTGCCTTGGCAGCGATTGTGCTAATCCCTGAAAACGAGAATTAGAAGTGGTCTCTGGAAGACCCTCTTCCATCGTATTCCATGCCTGACATGACGGGCATTGACCTTGCCACTTAGCAGAGGTGCCACCGCAAGATTGGCAGATATAAACCGTTTTGACTTTAGCCAAGATTGCCTAGTAAATAAGTAATTGAAATAAGGATGAAATTAATCGAGCTGTGTGCCCGCTTTATTTTCTTGTGCACGCTTAGGCGCATCTTTGCGACGCTGTTCTAGATCGGCCGCCCTTGCAGCCGCATCTTTTTGCTTCTCTTCGTAATCGCGCTGATTAGCAGATCGCTCTGCAGCTTTTTGCTCGGAAGCGCGCTCTGCAGCCCGCTTGATATCTTCCTGATCTTTAATGCTTTTACGCAAATTTCGCTGCACTTCATGAAGGGCAACCTCTTGCTCCTGAATAGGATCAATTTCTTTACGATAGGTTGCTCTAGCACTTCGCACGCAATAATCAACCCAGTAGTTTTGATAGCACTCGGATGTTGCCTTGCCCCAGCGATACTTAGCCCACTCGCGCTGCAACTCTAACTCTTGCTCAATCTTATTAAGCCTATCTAATTCAGCCTCTTCCGCAGGGGTTGCTAAAGCAACTCCGCTAACCGAGGAGATCAGCAAAAATATTCCAATGAATATTTTGGAGCGAAGAGAAAGCAACTGCCTCAAATTTCCACCTTCGCACCCAACTCCACTAAGCGGTTTGCAGGAATTTTGAAGAAGTCAGACTGTCGCCCAGCATTTTGGTACATCCAGCAAAAGAGCTTCTCGCGCCACAAGGCCATACCTGGAATTTCTGTAGAAACGATCGTGTCACGCGACAAAAAGAACGAAGTATTCATCAAATCAAATTTGAGTTCTGAGGACTTCTCAATTAACTCAATAATTTGACCCATGTCAGGAGTTTCATTAAAGCCATAAACAGCACGTACCACGTAGATTCCATTGCCAAGATCACGCAAAGTAATGCGCTCACTGTCCTTCACATATGGAACATCCCAGATGCTCACCTTCAAGAAAAATACTCTCTCGTGTAAGACGTGGTTATGTTTTAAGTTGTGCAAAAAAGAAACTGGCAAATAATCCACGTGCGCCGTTAAGAAAACAGCGGTGCCCTCTACGCGATGAGGAGGATGCATCATCAGCGAGTCAATAAAGCTCTTTAGTTCAATGCCATTGTTCATAGCATTTTGACGCAATATCTTACGACCTTGGAACCAGGTCATTAAGAACATGAAACATACAGCACCTAATAACAATGGGAACCAGCCACCTTCCATAATTTTGAGAAGATTGGCTGTCAAGAATGCAAGATCGACAATTAAGAATGCGCTAATTACCAAAGTCACCAACAGAGTATTCCAGCGCCATACAACTCGCATCACAATTGCAGCCAAGAAAGTGGTGATGATCATCGTAGTCGTAACAGCAATACCGTAAGCTGCGGCCAGATTTTCGGATTTCTTGAAGGCTACGACAACCACAATAACCAAAACCAATAAAGCCCAATTGACTAGAGGCATATAGATCTGGCCAATTTCTCTATCAGAGGTATGACGCACCTTCATGCGCGGTACAAAGCCAAGCAAAATTGCCTGACTAGTCATCGAGAATGCACCTGAAATAACAGCTTGAGAAGCAATCACTGTTGCGGCGGTAGCCAATATGACCAACGGAAAGACCAAGCCTTCAGGAACCATTAAGAAAAATGGATTTGTAATGGTCTCAGGGTTACTCAAAAACATTGCACCCTGACCAAAGTAGTTCAGTAGCAGACAAGGCATCACGATAAAGAACCAACCCATGCGAATAGGCTTAAGTCCGAAGTGGCCCATATCGGCATACAAAGCTTCTGCACCAGTCAATACCAGGAAAACTGCGCCCAAAACAATAAACCCTTGCAATGAGTGCTCAATCAGAAAGCGAATAGCAAACATTGGATTGATTGCTGCAAAAATCGCAGGGTTCTGAATGACTTGATGAACCCCCATCAGCCCAATGGCGATAAACCAGACCATCATGATTGGGCCAAAAAGCTTGCCCACTACATCAGTTCCCGTCTTCTGAATAAAGAATAGAACAACCAAAATAAAAATCGTAATCGGCATCACATAGCGAGTGAGGTCGCTTGATATCACCTCAAGTCCTTCAACTGCAGATAACACTGAAATTGCAGGGGTAATGATCGCATCACCATAGAACATGCAGGCACCAAATACACCAGCCATGATGATTAAAAGTGAACGTTTTGAATTTGCAGGGGCAGTTCTGAGAGCTAACGCCATCAATGCCAAGATTCCACCCTCGCCATGATTGTTTGCGCGCATCACAAACAAAACATATTTAAGTGAAACCACGACCGCAAATGCCCAGAACACCATGGAGATCACCCCATACACTGCATCCGTAGAAAACGGAATGCCATGCTCAGGACTAAAGCATTCTTTTAAAGCGTAAAGAGGGCTCGTGCCAATGTCGCCAAACACAACGCCGATAGCAGCAAACATCAAAGAAATAGAGGCACCCTTTTTATGAGGATGATCCTCTCGGGAAATCTCAACCGGCCTTAGTAAGGATGACTCTGAAAACTCAGGATTGCTAACTGACATTAATAAACCCTAGCGTGATGTTGCGTGGCAATATGTTACTCCTTAAAGACGGTCATTAAATCGAGAATTTCCACTCAAAAACCGCTTATTTATGCCTTATTTACAGGAATACCTCGACAGAGACCCTCAAAAAATGGTAGAATTTCAGCTTCAGACGCGGGGTGGAGCAGTCTGGCAGCTCGTCGGGCTCATAACCCGAAGGTCGTAGGTTCAAATCCTGCCCCCGCAACCAAGATTTACGTACTAAGCCCTTAATTTTTAAGGGCTTTTTGCTTTTCTGGGCATTAAAAAAGCCCGATTTCTCGGGCTCTTCAACGTCCGCAGGGCGGTTTTAGTTCAAAACTTTATAGCCGCGACCACTCAAACAGCGCTTAACCACAGCCTCTTGAGCCTGATTACCCGTAAATGCACCTCCAGCTCCACCAATGACTGCTCCAGCACCAGCCGCCTGAACAATGCCGGTTTTATTGCCGCCGGTAACCAAGCCCAGAAGTCCGCCAACAACTGCACCAGCACCGGCACCCTTAGCTGCTGTTGAACCCATTCCAGACTGATCCTTGGCGTAAGCCTGACATTCTTGAAGATCCTTCTCATATGCAGCCTCATTCACGCCCTTCATATCCACGAGGGGGCGCACATCTGCACCAGCGCAACCGACTGACAGAGCAACAACCAGCGAACATAGAGCGAGCAACCTATTCATCTAAAGAATCCTTTTCTTTCATTTCACATCTATCGATGCCATAGTCGTTTTATATCATGCCGCCAAAATTGTGTCGAAGAGTTTGAATTGTTTTTGAATAACCAAATCTGCGCCCCTGTTATTGGAGTTTGATAAAAAGGTATTTGTAACTGTTCATAACGGGCAGTGACCGTCGGGTGGGGGTGACCGTAACGATTGCGATACCCATTCTGCGCAAATGCCTGGTTAGGCTCTAATTTGTTTAACAGCTCTAGCGATGATGAGGTTTTACTTCCATGGTGGGGCGCCATAAAAACTAACTCCCTACCCCCTATTTTGCTTAATACCTCTGAGTCAAGTCGCCCAGTGATCTCAGCCTCCCCCTGCTTTTCAACATCACCAGTTAACCAAAAAGAAGCTTGCTTATTGCGGACCTCAAGCACACAGCTCATTTCATTGGGCTTGCCAGGATATTGCTCCGTAAAGAGGGTTGCTTCATGAGGGTGCCAAATCAAAAACTCTACCTCATCCCAAGTCCAGCTTTGTCCAAAGCGACATGGGATAGCCGGAACTTTTCTTGTGCGAAGATTTTGAATAAGTGGGTTGGTATCCGGTAAAGAGCCCATCATCGATCCAAAACGCACATGCTTTAGCAATGTAGCCGCACCTCCAACGTGATCGCTATCGCTATGGCTAATAACCATGCGATCAATTTGATCAATTCCTCTTCCTCTTAAGTACGGCAAGATAACTCGCTGCCCAGCGTCATCCTTCTTACCCTGAATCGGCCCGGTGTCATAAAGTAATTTTTTATTGGCAGTCTCAATCAGCACAGCAGTACCCTGCCCAACATCCAAAACGTTTGCCCTAAATTCTCCAACCTCAAGGCGGGATCCCACTAACGCAAGACTTGGCATGAGAAATAAGGGCACAGATAAACCTAAAGCCAGCATCCTTAAAAACCAAAACTTATAAAGCTCTCCGGGCCTTATTGCGTAAATAATTCCCGCACCTGAAATTACCAACATCCACCACTCGGGCTGCCTTGACCAAACTACAGCCCAACTCAGCTTCGCCATCCAATCCAAAAGAATTGCGAGATATTCCATTGATGCATGCGCTGGCACCATAAGCCATTTACCAATAAATTCAGGCAAAAGCGCACCCATTATTGCAAGCGGTGTAACGATATAACTTACCAACGGAATGGCAATCGCATTTGCGAATGGCGAAATAACGGATACCTGATAAAACCAATACAAAGTGAAAGGCAACAAAGCAATGGTGACAACTGTCTGAACTCGACACGCTTCGCGCAAAGCTTGAATGGCTTGAGTCACCCAATGAACTTCCAATTCTTTTCCTGTTGGTATACCAAGCAAGCCAGATGAATCGCCCATGGCATACAAAATTGCAGCAACTGCGCCAAACGATAACCAAAAGCCCGGTGTGTATGGCGCCATAGGATCAAGCAGCAAAACAAATGCTAAAGCCCACCACCAAATGTCAAATGATCTTGGATTTCTACCGGTCCATAAGGCGAATGCCACCACCCCAACCATATACATTGTCCTTTGTGCTGGTATTTGAAACCCTGCTAACCAAGCGTAGATAAATGCAGTGAAAAATCCTGCTGCTGCTGCCACCTTGGATACGGGAATCATGAGAGGCCAGGTACGACGACGCCAGATAAATGCAGCAAAGGAAGCGCCGACTCCAGCCAACATCGTTACATGCAGCCCCGATATAGAAATAAGATGCCCAATACCCGTTGCGTTAAAGACTTGCCAATCATCTTGATTAATAGAATTTTGATCGCCCATCACTAAAGCAACCAACACACCTGCATAGCGTGCATCATTTGGCAGCATTGATTGAATCTTTTTGCGCAAATGCCAACGAGCTAACTCCATGCGCAACTCAAAATCCGTCCATGCAATATCTTGATCTTCTAATAACTCACCGGATCGCACCGACCCATTGGCACCAAAGTCTTGATGAAACGCCCAACGCTCAAAATCAAAGGTATGGGGATTGAGAGATCCATATGGGCGCTTGAGCTTTGCTTTGAATTTCCAACGCTGTCCAGGGATTACATCCGGAATATCCTGCGGACTTCTCCAGGCAGGCTGCCAACTTAGATAGATACGTTTTGGAAACCGATCTAGAGTTTCCTTGCCGACGTTGGCGTGGTCTAAATCAAAAGCAAACTTAGCCCCTGATGAATTGCTTTGCGGTAACGCAGCAATCCTACCCTCCAAGGAAAATTCCTTGCCTTCTAATTCTTGGATCAAGACATTTTCAAGGCGACTTTCAGCATATTGGGCATTCCATAAAAATCCTAGTACAAATAAAAAACCAAGGCCTGCAAGCCTTTTAAGAAGTGTCTCTTTTTCTGAAATACACATTGCCAGAAAACAAAGAGTTCCAAATGCAATACAGCCATAAATCCAATACTTTGGTATTTGTGGAAAAAAGAGAAGGAGCGATCCCCCGGCGATGAACGCCGTAATAGCTAAGCGCAATGAACTAAGAGGCTAGGTGAAGAGAGGGTGTATCAGCACAAAGCGCGGACCAGCGAGGCAATACTTGCATCGCATTGCGCCAAGCTGCCAGAGCAAAATCAGCCTCACTCATACCGCGAATGGATGCAAGCCCTGAAGCTATACGAGGTAGAAATGCGGGCTCGTTAAATGCGATCCCCTCTTCTTTTAACCACGCGGGCGGGATATCGGGTGCATCTGTTTCTGTAACCAAACTATCTACCGGCAACTCTTTTAATAGTCGGCGGATTTGTAATGCTCGCGTATAAGTCGCAGCCCCACCAAAGCCCAACTTAAAGCCAAGCTCCATAAATTGCTCTGCCTGCTGAAAGCTGCCGTTAAATGCATGGGCAATTCCACCGGGAATATTGCGACGACGCAAAGCCTTCAATATTGCATCTTGTGAGCGACGAACATGCAAGATCACTGGCAATTGATACTTCTGCGCAAGATCTAATTGGGCATCGAAAAAGTATTCTTGTTTATGAGGATCAAGTCCTTCCACAAAGTAATCTAAGCCGATCTCACCAATACCCACAAAGCGCGGATCAGAGAGTGACACATGCACTTGCTTCTCAAGAAAATCGATATCGCCCTCTTGAGCTTGATTGGTATACAGCGGATGTATTCCCAAGGTGTAAACCAAACCGGGAATTTCCCCGCCATGCTGGTGCGCAAGCTGTCGCACATTAGGGCAATCTGCGGCCTTGACTGCCGGCAATAGAATTGCCTTCACATTTTTAGATGCTGCAGCTTTAATTATTGAAGGTAAATTTTTCGCGAACTCAGGAGCATCGAGGTGGCAGTGCGTGTCAATCCACATGGGACGCTCACTCATGCCGAAAATGTCTTTAATACTCCGCGCTCTAAATGCAAAATGCGATCGCAACGTTTAGCGCGAATAGGATCATGCGTCACGATCACAAAAGCAGTTCCTTGATCACGCGCAATATCCAACATCAAATCGAATACACCATCCGCAGTTTCAGTATCTAAATTACCGGTAGGCTCATCTGCCAATACACAAGCTGGATTACCTACCAACGCCCTCGCTACGGCAACACGTTGACGCTCGCCTCCAGAAAGTTCGCCTGGCGTATGCAACTCACGAGCCGCCAAGCCAACAGCCTTGAGCATTTTGCTTGCGAGCTCCATGGATTCATCGTTACCTTGACCGCGGATACGAAGCGGTAAGGCTACGTTTTCAACAGCACTGAATTCATCCAAGAGATGATGGAATTGATAAATAAAGCCCAGACTTTGATTGCGCAACTGATCAAGCTTCCTCACGGATAGCTGATTTAAATTGGAGCCCGCCAAAACAACAGATCCCGCACTCGGAGTATCCAATCCACCCAGCAGGTGCAGCAAAGTGCTTTTGCCTGAACCAGAAGAACCGACAATCGCTACCTTCTCCGAAGGGGCAACATCCAAATCAATCGCCTTAAGAACCTCGACAGCGGTAGTCCCTTGACCGTAAGTCTTGGCCAAGCCTCTTGCCATCAACACCAGTTTGTTCTCTGCATTACTCATATCGCAGCGCCTCCGCTGGTTGCACCTTGGCAGCGCGACGACTTGGGTACAGAGTAGCAAGTACTGAAAGACCGAAAGCCATTAACCCTACAGTCACAACATCACTCAATCTAACGTCCGATGGCAACTCGCTAATGAAATATACCTCGCGCGGCAAGAAGCGCACACGGAAGATCGCTTCAATGGCAGGAACAATTACATCGATATTCAGTGCGATGAGCAAGCCAAGCCCAACCCCGGCCAAAGACCCAAGAATGCCAATTGCCAACCCTTGAACTAAAAAGATTCTTTGAATCAATCCTGGGCTTGCGCCCATAGTTCTGAGAATAGCAATATCAGCCTGCTTCTCATTGACAGTCATTACCAATGTAGAAACGAGATTAAATGCCGCCACCGCAATAATTAAGGTCAAGATGATGAACATCATCTTCTTCTCGGTTTGAACCGCAGCAAACCAATTGCGATTTGAACGAGACCAATCTGTCACCCATAAGGCTTGCGGCACGATAGCAGCCAATTCATTTGCAACTTCGGGGGCGCGCTGCATATCATCTACTTTGACGCGTAAGCCAGAAGGATCGCGCAAGCGCAATAAGGCGGCAGCGTCTTTCCAATGCATGATTGCTAGAGAGCTGTCATATTCATAATGGCCGCTATCAACAATGCCTACCACCTGGAGTGTGCGCATACGCGGCATAGCACCAGCCGGAGTTAAATCACTTTCGGGGACGATTAAATTAATGCGATCGCCAACATGCGCGCCAACTATTGCTGCAAGTTGCGCGCCCAACGCCACGCCAAAACTACCCGGCTTGAGATCGTCAATATTTCCAGCAACAAATTGTTTTGGTAATTCAGAAACCTTGCCCTCTTCAGCTGGAGATATCCCACGAATGGCTACGCCGCGCATCATACTTTCACGAGTGAGTAATCCTTGAGAACTAACCATGGGGGCCACACCAACTACATGGGGTTGAGCAGCGACCTTTAGAGCAAGAGGCTCCCAATCAGACAAACCATCAGGAGAAGTAATTTCTACATGCGAGAGCACGGACAGCATGCGATCGCGCACTTCTTTCTGAAAACCATTCATGACAGAAAGGACCACAATTAGCGAGGCGACGCCCAAAGCAATGCCGGCGGTAGAGATTCCGGAGATAAAGGATAGAAAGCCATCACGCTTGCCCACCGTCTTGCGACGCTTGGATCGGGTATAGCGCAGGCCAATTTCTAGCTCAATAGGAAGTCTCAACATAGCCACAGTTTAGACAATTGCAGAGGCAAACTGATGGAATACTCAAATGCCACCTAAAATCAGGGGAATGACTCGCAATTCCCACTCCCAGCAAAGCAGCCTCCGGCGCTTTACCCTGATGCTTTCAGGGGAGGATGCCTTGGATGATCAAGTTAATAACTCCCGCCCCATCCAAGGGCTGCCGCATGAGCGCTTCTTGCTGGGCAATAAAGTGCCTTTGGCTCCGGTACTGCTTTTGGGGCAATCTGAGCAAGTCGTCAACCCAACCGAGGTTATTGCCTGCTTACAGCCAGTTCATTTCCATGCTACGAGAGACCATCTTATTCTGATGGGTCAAAACCAGATTGATCTCACAGCAGATGAATCTACCCGATTACTTAAAGCGGCATTACCTTTTATTGAAGAAGACTTTCAAAGCACCGTTCTTTTCCAAAATACGCATTACTGGTTTATTCCTGCAGGACCATTTTCTGAACTAGCGACTTATAGCGTTGATCAAGCACATGGTCGCAACATTGATTGGTGGATGCCACGCGATACAAATGAAGATGGCGTAGCAAAACGCTGGCGGAAGCTTCAAAATGAAATTCAGATGTTGTGGCATATCGGCCCAGTAAACGAGGAACGGGAACAACGTGGTATGCCTAGCATTAACTCCATCTGGATTAATGGCATCGGCAAACTGGCTGACGTACAGGCACCTGCTGCGTTAAAAAATTCGCAACGCCTAATTGGTCAACATCCTTTGTTGTCTGGCCTGGCAAGACTTCTAGATCTTCCATTAAAAAGTGATTTTGACTCTGCGCTGTTAGCAGATACTTTTGCTTGGCTAAATCAACCAGAGTTAGCATGGCCGCAATTAAGCAAAGCGCTACAAGAAAAGCAACTTGATGAATTATTGATCATTGACTTTCCGCATGGAAATACTCGTGAACGCATCTTTACTGCTAAGGATATCAATAAAAAATCTTGGGCTTTCTGGAAAAAATCAGAGCCACTCACTTGGAAGAAGATTACTCAATCATGAGCCTCTTTTCTCAACGTCCGTTCTCAGAGCGCACTGCTACTTGGTTAGCGCAGAGTGGATTACACCCCCTACTGGCCAGGCTATATGCAGCGCGTGGTCTGCAATCTCCAGAAGAGCTTTCCTTGGACCTAAAGCAACTACTGTCACCAGTTGAGCTTAAAAATTGCATAGGTACTGCAACTCTTCTTGCAGACATCCTAGAAAAAAAAGATCCTATGCTCATCGTTGCCGACTATGACTGCGATGGTGCCACCGCTTGCGCAGTCGGCGTGCGCGGTTTACGCATGCTGGGCGGCCCAGAGACTCCCATTCAGTTTCTAGTGCCAAACCGCTTCACCATGGGCTACGGCCTCACACCAGAGGTGGTTGAGTTAGCTGCACAACAAAATCCTAAACCCAAATATCTAATCACAGTAGATAACGGTATTGCTAGTGAAGCAGGCGTTGATCGAGCACGTGAACTTGGCATGGAAGTAATTGTGACCGACCACCATCTTCCTGGTGACAATCTTCCAAAAGCACTCGCCATCGTGAATCCTAATCAACCGGGATGCACTTTTCCAAGCAAAGCGCTTGCCGGTGTTGGTGTCATGTTCTATTTGCTAGTTGCGCTACGCGCTGAACTTCGAAAGCGCGGTAAATTTACCAATGAGACGCAACCCAAAGTAGAAAACCTTTTAGATCTTGTTGCTCTAGGAACAGTTGCAGACGTTGCGCAACTTGATCGCAATAATCGCGTGCTGGTTTCCAATGGTTTGAAACGCATCCGCGCAGGAATTTCACAACCAGGCATTCAAGCACTGTTTCAAGCTGCAACTAGAGATCCTCGCAAAGCCAATACATTTGATCTGGGTTTTGCCATCGGCCCTAGACTCAATGCCGCCGGGCGCCTTGCGGATATGACACTTGGCATTCGCTTACTACTCACCGATAACGCTGATGAGGCTATGACACTGGCGCATGAACTGGATCGCATTAATCGCGAAAGACGTGTCATTGAAACCGGCATGCAAGAAACAGCCCTCTCTCATCTCGCCGAAGATCAACTTGCTGGAACAATGGCTGAGCGAACTAGCATTTGCTTATGGAATCCAGAATGGCATCAAGGTGTAGTTGGAATTGTGGCTTCACGCTTGAAGGAACGTTTTAATCGACCAGCCTTAGTGTTTGCCCCCGCCGATGGCAGTACTGGTGAAGAATTGCGCGGATCAGGCCGCTCAATCGCAGGCTTTCACTTAAGGGATGCCTTGGACCTAGTCTCGAAACGTGAGCCTGGTCTCATTTTGAAATTTGGTGGCCATGCGATGGCTGCAGGTTTAACGATTCGGAAAAGTGATTTTGAAAAGTTTGACACCTGCTTTCAGAAGGTTGCCTCCGAATTGCTCACTGAAGAATTGTTAGAGCGTCGCCATGCACATGATGGGATTTTGGAGTCTTCAGACTTTACCCCTGAAATTGGCGACCTTCTCGCCGAAGAAATCTGGGGCCAAGGCTTCCCCCAGCCGGTTTTTTATGGGGAATTTGAAATTGCTCAACAAAGCCTTATGAAAGAAAAGCACTTACGCCTAATGGTTCATCCCATCGGCACAGCTGGAGCCAAGTCAGCTGGTAAGCCACTCACAGCGGTTTGGTTTAACCGCACCCAAAGCCTGCCAGCCAAAGCCAAATTAGCTTATCGCCTAGTAACCGACCGCTACCAAGGCCAAGCCCGTGTGCAGTTGATGATTGAAGCCCATGACGAGGGTCCTAGCAACTGAGCAGCACCTAAGGGTTCGGGACAATAACCCCCTTATAATTAGGGGATGGAAGCTGAACAACTAAACATTATTTCGAATACCTTGTCCGATCTGCTCACACGTGAGCAAGCTCTTCGGGGGTATCTTTGACTTCGACGTAAAGTCGCGTCGCCTTACCGAAGTTAACTCTATTCTGGAAGATCCCACTATTTGGGATGACCAAAAGAAAGCGCAAGCGCTGGGCAAAGAAAAGAAATTGCTCGATGGCGTAGTAGCCACGCTTACCGATCTCAATACCAACATTACTAGCGCTCTTGAGCTGTTTGACATGGCCAAGGAAGAAAGTGATTTCGAAACGATTGCTGCTATTGAGCAAGATGTGGAGAGTTACAGCAAAACTATTGGTGACTTAGAATTCCGCCGCATGTTCCATAACGAGATGGATTCATGTAATTGCTTTATCGATATTCAAGCTGGTGCAGGCGGCACTGAAGCCTGTGATTGGGCCAGCATGCTCTATCGCCAATATCTTAAGTATTGCGAACGCAAAGGCTATAAAACTGAAATCCTCGAGGAATCTGACGGTGATGTTGCTGGCATTAAGAGTGCAACTATCAAAGTTGATGGTGAATATGCATACGGTCACCTCCGCTCTGAGACTGGTGTACACCGCTTAGTACGCAAATCCCCTTTTGATTCTTCAAATGGTCGTCACACATCATTTGCCTCTATCTATGTGTACCCAGAGATTGATGACTCTATTGAAATTGAGGTTAATCCTGCTGATATTCGTACCGACACCTATCGCGCCTCTGGTGCGGGTGGTCAGCACATTAATAAAACCGACTCGGCTGTCCGTTTAACCCATATCCCAACTGGGATTGTGGTGCAGTGTCAGAATGACCGAAGCCAGCACCGCAACCGCGCTGAAGCCATGACTATGTTGAAGTCACGCCTTTATGAGCACGAGATGCAAAAGCGTCGTGCCGAACAAGACAAATTAGAAGCTAGCAAAACAGATGTGGGCTGGGGTCACCAGATCCGCTCATATGTTTTAGATCAAAGCCGCATTAAAGATTTACGTACTAACGTTGAGATCTCCAATACTCAAAAAGTGTTGGACGGTGATCTTGATGCCTTTATTGAAGCAAGCCTGAAGCAAGGCGTGTAATAACCTCACACCCATTACTGCACTACGATAGATATGAACGATAAAACCAATTTAGACACTGCGCCAGCTACTGAAGTAGTTGATGAAAATCACATCATTGCTGAGCGCCGTGAAAAACTCGCTAAGTTACGCGCTGGTGGCGTTGCATTCCCAAATGATTTTGTTCCAACACATTTAGCGGCAGATTTACATGCACACTATGACAGCCTATCGAAAGAAGAGTTGGCTGCAAAGAAGGTTCACGTCAAAGTGGCCGGACGTATGGTGCTCAAGCGCGTAATGGGTAAAGCCAGCTTTGCAACTATTCAAGACCGTAGCGGGCAGATTCAGTTCTACATCAATGATGAACTCAGCGGTGCCGATGTTCATGGCGCCTTCAAGCACTGGGATATGGGCGACTTTATCTCTGCCGAAGGCAATCTTTTTAAGACCAATAAAGGCGAGTTATCAGTTGAGTGCAGTAACTTACGCTTACTCAGCAAGTCACTGCGCCCTTTGCCAGATAAGTTCCACGGCCTCTCAGATCTAGAGACTAAATATCGTCAGCGTTACGTGGATTTGATTGTGAATCCAGAAAGTCGCAATACTTTCAAAGCACGTAGCAATGCGATTGCTTCATTGCGTCGTCATATGTTGGACGCTGACTTCATGGAAGTCGAAACACCGATGCTCCACCCGATTCCTGGTGGCGCAACTGCTAAGCCATTCATTACCCACCACAACGCACTCGACATGCAAATGTTCCTGCGTATTGCACCTGAGCTTTACCTCAAGCGTTTGGTGGTCGGCGGCTTTGAACGCGTCTTTGAAATCAATCGCAACTTCCGCAACGAAGGTGTAAGCCCACGTCACAACCCAGAATTCACGATGATGGAATTCTATGCAGCGTATACAGATTACCGTTGGCTAATGGATTTCACAGAAGGCTTGATTCGCGCTGCGGCAATCGATGCACAAGGCACTGCGGTATTGACTCACCAAGGTCGTGAACTTGATTTGAGCAAGCCATTCCAACGCTTGACCATTACTGAAGCTATCCTCAAGTACTGCGGTCAGTCAGGCAAGAGCTATGAAGCGGCCCAGCTTGATGACATCAACTTCATTCGTGCTGAATTGAAAAAGGGTGGCGAGAATCCAGATGCCCCTACCCTCAAGAATGCCGGCATTGGTGCACTCCAATTAGCTCTTTTTGAATTGGTTGCTGAAGAGCATCTTTGGGAGCCTACATACATCATTGATTACCCAATCGAAGTAAGCCCACTTGCTAGAGAATCTGACACACGCCCAGGAATTACTGAGCGTTTCGAACTCTTTATCACTGGCCGCGAAATTGCCAACGGCTTCTCTGAGTTAAATGATGCTGAAGATCAAGCCAATCGCTTCCGCAAGCAAGTGGAGCAAAAAGAAGCTGGTGACGAAGAAGCCATGTACTTTGACCATGACTTTATCCGCGCCCTTGAATACGGCATGCCCCCAACCGGCGGTTGCGGCATCGGCATCGATCGTCTTGTGATGTTGCTGACTGATGCGCCAAACATTCGCGACGTTATTCTGTTCCCACACTTACGTCGCGAAGAAGAATAAGGCGAATAGCATCTTCAGCAATTAAAGACTAAATAAAAGGCACCCTAGGGTGCCTTTTATTTAGTAGAGATCGGTGCTCAATACGTTGATAACTCATCGAACTGATGCGCATCTTGCTTCAAGACCTGTTGAGCAATCAACAAAATTCCAGCAAAGAAGCTAAAACATACCAGCAGTGCAAACGCATGGTATTGATTTAACCCACCCTGATTAAGGACCTCGAGATAAGTCTCACTCTCGAATGCAAGATACGTCGACAAGGCAATTAAAGCAATGCCTATAATGACCTGGGCAATAGAAAATAGTGGGCTTGTTTTTTGTTTGTGAGTCATAGTCATAAATTGTTCACCTGCCATTAAGCCGGCAATCCCTTCTCATCAAAAACGCCTTCAAATAATGCGGAGCTTAAATAACGTTCTGCGGCATCTGGTAGAACTACCACAATAGTTTTTTCTGCGTATTCGGGTCTTTTGGCAAGACGTACCGCTACAGCAGCAGCGGCACCACAAGAAATTCCCACCAAAATACCCTCCTCCTTAGCAATTCGACGAGCAAATTCAATGGCCTCCTCATTGCTCACTAGCTCAACTTTATCCACTACAGATAAATCAAGGTTATCCGGAATAAAGCCAGCGCCAATCCCTTGAATCTTGTGGGGAGCCGGCTTGATCTCTTCACCATTAAGCTTCTGAGTAATCACAGGACTTGTCGTTGGTTCAACAGCAACCACTTCAATATTCTTTTTCTTAACATTCTTTATATAACGACCAACACCTGAGATTGTTCCGCCAGTTCCAACACCAGCAACGAACACATCAACCTTGCCGTCTGTATCTTCCCAAATTTCTGGGCCGGTAGTCTTTTCATGAATCGCAGGATTTGATGGATTGCTAAATTGCTGAAGTAATACATATTTAGAATCTGAGTCAGCAATTTCTTTCGCTTTAGCAACAGCGCCATTCATACCCTTAGGGCCTTCAGTCAAAACGATCTTGGCGCCCAAAGCAGTTAGCAACTTACGGCGCTCAATACTCATAGTTTCAGGCATAGTGAGGGTCAGCGGAATGCCGCGCGCCGCAGCCACAAAAGCCAAGGCAATTCCGGTATTGCCGCTCGTTGGCTCAACGATTTCTTTGCCGGGACCCAAGAGTCCCTTTTCTTGCGCATTGTTAATCATGGCAACACCAATGCGGCATTTGACTGAATATGCAGGATTACGTCCTTCAATCTTAGCCAGCACGGTAGCCTTCGCACCATCTGTTACACGATTTAAACGCACCAACGGTGTTGCACCGATTGTTTGCGAGTTATCCTGAAAATACGCCATATAAGCCCTTAATTTTGTTTAATCTAGATCTTATGATCAGTACTTATATTTGTAAAAGATGTACTTTTCATATCCTAAGTACTTTTAGGTATATAGCGAACCTAGCGAGCCGAAATCAAGTCTTTTTGTTAAATAGAGTGGCCAATAAGACCAAGAAAAGCACTGAAAACCAAAACAAAGACCACTCAGGCACCTGCAGGCCAAGAATAGCCGGAAGCCGGGCAGAACAAAGGCCATCAGCCCTAAACAGCCATGGAATACCTTGGGAAAGTTGAAATTGATTAATCCAAGTCTCCATGGGATCGATCCCGCAAGATATTTCTGGGTGAGACAAAAGCCATACTTGTCGACCAGCTACTGAAGCCCCATATCCCGCCGATAGCAGAGCTAGCGCATGGAAGAGTTTGCGCAATAGAGTAATCCCCGCCGCCAAAAAGCAAAAAATCGAGACGCCCAAATAGCCCACCCTTTGCAAAATACATAAAGGGCATGGTAAAAAGCTGACACCTTGGTAGCCAGTCTGCTGCAGGAGGACTGCAAAAATAACTAGTCCAAGACTAAATATAGATAGATATAGATAACGCGCTGAGCTCATTGATGGATCATAGCCTGTTGGCGAGTAAGTCAGCAAAGATTAACCTTATTACCAAAAATTTGATGTATATCACGACTTAATCCTATATATGTATAGATAGACTCCGATTTACGCCCCAAGGAATGGGATAATTAACCATTCCTGAAACTTAGTCTTCTACTTACACGCATTTATGGCCGCATATAACACCGAAACAGTTCTCACCGTTCATCACTGGAACGACACCTTATTTAGCTTTACTACCACCCGCAATAAGGGCCTGCGCTTTCGGAGCGGCCACTTCTTAATGATTGGTCTTGAGGTAGAAGGCAAACCACTAGTGCGCGCCTATAGCGTTGCAAGCCCTAATTATGAAGAGCATTTAGAATTTTTAAGTATTAAAGTTCAAGATGGTCCGCTGACATCGCGACTACAAAAAATTCAAGTCGGAGATCCAATTCTGGTAAGTGAAAAGTCTGTGGGCACCTTGGTATTGGATGACCTCAATCCAGGAAAACATCTATATTTATTTAGCACGGGTACTGGCTTAGCTCCATTCATGAGCATCATTCGCGATCCAGAAACATACGAAAAGTTCGAGAAGGTTGTTTTAATACATGGAGTACGCTTAGTTAGTGAACTTGCATATGGCGACTATATTAAGAATGAGCTCACTCAAGACGAGTACCTTGGTGAACTAATTCGCGAAAAACTTATCTACTACCCAACCGTAACTCGCGAAGCATTCAAACACACTGGCCGCCTGACCACTGCAATTGAATCCGGCCAACTCTTTAAAGATATTGGGTTGCCACCGCTTGATCCTGCCGTAGATCGTGCAATGATTTGCGGTAGTCCTTCTATGCTCAAAGAAACCTCTGAGATGCTAGACGCCAAGGGGTTCAAGGTTTCACCTAGTCTTGGCCAAATGGGTGACTATGTCTACGAACGAGCCTTCGTAGAGAAATAATCAAGCTTTCTTTTATATCTAAAAGTAATTTAGATATCGCAATATATTTCTTGTAGATATATTGCGATCTTGGTAAATTTATCTTAACAAGATATTTGCCAAGGAAATCAGATGTCCCCCATACGCGAGCACTACAACCCAATTATTACCAATCTGCTGAGAGAGCACGACCGACTTCCTCATGATCGAGTTGAGGAGCGTAAAAGCTTTCAGCGCCGCATTCTATTTTTGATGACCACAATTAAGATGGAAGAGTTTTCCAACTCTTTTGCTTAATACTGCATTGATAATATTCAACGCTCAATAGGTATGAAGCCATCTTTATTGGGCATTTTTACTAAAGGCAAGGTCTTTGCATCCATCACCGCATCCTTTGCAATGATCTTATTGAGATAAAGAATATAAGCGGTAGCTGCATACACTTGGTCGTCAGTTAAAGATTGTGGCGCTTGATGTGGCATCGCTCTCTTGATGTAGTCAAAGATAGTGGTTGAATAAGGCCAAAAACTTCCGACAGTCTTGACAGGCTTATCCGTATTCAGTGAGCCCCCGCCTACCAGGCGATTAGCAGGTCCGCCCTGCCCTTGATCTCCATGACAAGATGAGCACTGCTGCTGATATAACTTTTCTCCAACGATTGCCGTTCCTGAGCCAGGCGGAAGGCCTGCCCCACTTGGACCAACGTCAATATTCCATGCTCGAATTTGATTTTCAGAAATTGGCTTACCCAGGCCAACTGGACCGGTTACTCGATTACCGTTAGCGCAACCAAGAACAATGCCGATAGAGATCAAAGAAACGCCCAGCTTAATGAATTTCTTAGCGACCATTGGTAACCTCCCCATTGGCTGCAACGCGCCATGGTTGTATGGCGTTATTGTGGTAGAAAGTGTTGACACTCTTAGCCTTGATAACAGCATCCATCGTAGGCTGCATCTCACCGCTTGAATCAATTGCTCTACTCATCAATGTTGCTGGCGCACCATCCCACACCCAAGGAAAACGGAACCGCACTAGAGATTTATCCATCACCGGCTCTTGCAGCACTGCCTCTCCCCACGATTTTCCGCCATCAGTTGAAACTTCAACACGGCGTATTTTTCCATTTCCTGACCATGCAAAACCAGAGATCTCATAAAAACCTTTGGATTTAAGTTTCATCATCCCTGAAGGCTGAGTAATTACAGATTTAACCTCCATTGCAAAAGTAAATTGCAGCGCCTTACCATCTGACCGCAAATCGGTATAAGCAGAGGTCTCTTCGCGGGTTTGCCAAGGCTCGGTACCCAACTTAATTCTGCGCAGCCACTTAATACTCATATTGCCTTCATAGCCAGGCAAAAATAATCTCAAAGGATAGCCCTGCTCAGCGCGCAACATCTCACCATTTTGAGCGTAAACCAGCAAGGCATCATCCATCATCTTATTCATTGGAATGCTGCGAGTCATCGCTGCGCCATCAGCCCCCTCAGCCAAAGCCCACTTAGCCACAGATTGCACGCCACATTCTTGCAAAATTGTGGATAAACGCACACCCGTCCACTCACAGCAAGACACCAATCCATGAATTTGCTGAACAGTTTGATTGCTCGCCTTTTTAAGCTCGGCCGCACTATTACCAGAACACTCAAGAAAATAAATTCTGGATTCAGATGGAAAACGAACAATATCATCCATGGTAAAAATCATTGGACGATCAACCATTCCATGAATGACTAGCTTATGGAGATCAGGGTTAATATCTGGAACTCCTGCATGGTGGCGCTCAAAGACTAGACCGTTTGGAGTAATGATCCCATGCAAACTCTGCAGAGGAGTGCGTGATCCCGTTAGAAAGGTTGGCGCTGGCGAAGGAAGCAGTCGCACCACATTCTTTTCATATTTTGACGGCAAACCATAAGGTGGATTAACAAAGGTAGATCCTTGGGTTTTGGTCCAAGGGTCAACCTCTAAAAAACCACCCTCTTGAATTTGAGCGTTAACAGAAGAGGCGCTCATGACGCTGCCTACACTAGCGCCCGCAACAACAGATGATTTTAAGAATTGCCGGCGATTAGAAAATACATCTTTCTTAGACATAAATGCTTTGCCTCCGTTATACGAGCTGATTGGCTTATATTTTTTTAAAGCATACAGCTAATGCACAAAGAAATGCTAATTCTTTTCAATCTAGGATGCGTACAAAATAAATACGAGCCCAAAAATAGCAATGAATAGGGTTTCAACTACTAACATCAGCACCGGCTGCCAACCAAGTTTAGCCAACTCCTGGAAATTCGTTTTTAATCCTGCCGCCGCAATAGCAATCACCAGCATCCAGCGCGATAATCCACCAATTTGGTGAGTTATAGAGGTAGGCAAAATTTGCATGGAAGCCACAATAGAAAGCGCGACAAAGCCTAGTAGAAAAGTTGGGATCAATCGTAAGCTAGCCCATCCCAATTGATTGGTATTTTTTTGTGCACCAAAGAAAATGGAGATTACTAGCACCACGGGGAGCAGAAGGGCCACCCTAAATAACTTGACTACGGTAGCAACATCGCCCGCCTCTGGGCCAAACAGCATACCTGCTGCAACCACTTGAGCTACGTCATGGATGGTGGCGCCTATAAAAATTCCCGCTGAAAGAGATCCAATGTTCAGCATCTGCAATGCAAAAGGATAGGTCACCATTGCAATCGTCGACAGTACGGTGACACCCACTACAACTAGCAAAGTAAATTGCTCATTTTCTTTTGACTTTGGCAATACCGAGGCTACAGCAAGAGCGGCAGACGCGCCGCATATACCAACCGAACCACCTGCTATCAACCCAAAATCTGGAGATAACTTTAAAATCTTTGCCAACAAAAAGCCCAAGCAAACAGTTGAAGCAACCGCCATCATCACCATCAAACCAGTATTAAGACCAATTGCACCAATATCAGCAAAGGTGATTCGTATACCCAAAAACGCAACGCCCAGGCGAAGAATTGTCTTTGCGCAAAAGTCTATACCTGGTTTTACAGTCTCATTAAGATAAAGAAAATGGAGTGATAAACCCAATAACAAAGCATACAAAAGTTGGGGTCCGCCATAATTCTCAGAAAGAAAGCTGGTGGACATAGCAATCACCAAGCAAACTAATAGCCCAGGTAAATTGCGCTTGCTGGTGTTGTACATAAACGCTAGACCACTAATTCACTAAAGTATTCGTGATGCTCGGTGTTCAGGGTAGAAACGCGCCATTCTAGGGGCTCATCCTGAATTCCTAACGCAATCCTTCGGATAATCAAAACTGGTGAGTCCGCCTTCATACCAAGCCACTCGGCATGCTGCTTACTTACAAGCCCTGCTCTTAATCGTTCGCTACTACGAACAACAGTCTGACCATATTTCATTTGATACAACTGATAGATACTTCCCTCACGATTAATGTAATCAGCTCGCGTGAGTTTTTGAAAACGTTTTTTATCCAATGTAATCTGGTCGATCATGACGCATTTATCCTCAAGATAAAGGCAGTTAACCAGACGCCAAACAGCTGCACCTTCTTTAATTTGAAGCTTGTTTGCTTCCTCTTTGGTTGCAACAGCACTTGTTAAAGAGACGAGCTCAACCCTTGGGTTGGTCTTTTTATCAGCATCATGCTTTACAACGTGAAAAAAGTAATACAACAAACGCTTAAGATCATGCTCAGCAACATAGGTACCCCTGCCTTGGCGACGAACCACAATACCTTCAGCAACCAATTCATCCACCGCTTTACGCAGGGTTCCTATAGATACATCTAATTCTTTTGATAAATCCTTTTCAGCAGGCAACGCCTGCCCCATAGGATAGCGGCCCCTGACCAGATCTTCGGTGATCTTTTGCTTTACTTCTTGATAAGCGGTCAGGGACTTCATGCTTTAAAACTTACGCTGATTCGTATAAACGAGTTAATACGAATTCACGATGACCGAGAATCTCGGATGCAGTTAATTCACCATCGGCAGTACGCAATAGGCACTCCAATAACTTATTGCCAGCATCATCCATATTCTCTTCGCGACGCAAAAGACCTGACACATCAACGTCGATATGCTCACCCATTGTGCGAACTGTTTTTGGATTAGCGCAGATCTTAATCACAGGAAGAATTGCATTACCAATCACGTTACCCTGACCTGTTGGGAAGAAATGAGCAGCAAATCCAGCAGCAGCACATAAGGTCACCATCTCAGCAGCAGCTGAAGAGGAGTCCATAAAGTGCAAACCTGGGATTTTTGGCTCTTCGCCCTTATCCAAAACGCTATCAACGATACATTTCTTACCGATTTTCTGAATATTGCCCAAGGCTTTTTCTTCAATCGTAGTCAAACCACCAGCAATATTGCCTTTGGTTGGCTGTGAGTCAGATAAGTCGCTTGTTTTATGGCGCTCAATAACATCCTGATAGCGATCAAACATTTCGCGGAACTTTTTCTTCACCTCTGGAGTGCGGCAACGGGCTTCAACCAAATGCTCACCACCAGTTAACTCAGTGGTCTCGCCGAATACCAAGGTAGAGCCAATGCCGTAGAGCTTGTCAAATGCATCACCAACGGTTGGGTTAGCGCCGCAACCAGATGTTGTATCAGACTCACCACATTTAGTGGATACCCATAACTCAGATAATGGAGCTTTAACACGTTGCTGCTTGGATGCATGTTTCATCATCTTATAAGCAGCTTTACTAGCGGAAGCAATCGTAGCTGTATCTCCGTTACCCTCAATCCAGAAACCCTCTACAGGTTTACCAGAGGCTTTAATGCCATCAACCACAATTTTTGTCCACTGCGGCTCAATGCCGATTACCACTACAGCAGCAACGTTTGGGTTTGAGCCAGTACCAATTAAGGTACGGAAGTGCAGATCCAAGTCCGCACCGAACTGCAAACGACCGTAGGAATGAGGAATAGCCTGAGTTCCTTTGATATTGTTTGCTACAGCTTCACAAGCGGCATTAGATAGGTCATCCAAAGGCAGAATAAGCACGTGGTTACGAATACCCATGCGGCCGTTCTCACGGCGGTAACCCATAAAGGTTGCGTCTTTCAAATTAATCATTTTTTTCTTTCTCAATGAATGTGTAGATAAGGGCTTGGATTACCAGCGCTTAGTTTTAACGTTCTGAACGTGTAGATGCTCACCTTTTTTGATGGGAGCAACTACTTTGCCAATATCAACGCCATACTTCATCACGGTATCGCCTGGCTTAAATTCATTCAAAGAAATTTTGTGGCCAATTGGAATATCACTCTCAGACTTCATATTGAGGGTTAAATCTCCGTCCATTACCCAACCAATCAAATCGTCTCCAGCTTTTACACCTTCAACTACCACCACACCAACGCCATCTCCTGGCTCATGCACGACAAAATGGATCATTATCTTCTCCTCTTTAATCCTGTTTTTTTTGACTACTAACTCCACAACTGGCGGATGCCAGTCCGAATTTCTTCTACAACCACATCAGAAACGTTGACGCCTTCTTTAAAGCCTGATGCACGCTGTTTAAAACGTCTTTGCCCTGGAACTCGAGTTCCCGAATCGGATGCCAAGGTCTTCAAAAACTCTTGCATCTTGTTTGCAAATACTTGACTACCCGCTAAGCCTGGATCAATTGTTAATAAGAGCTGACCGATGCGCGGGCGATTACCCTTGGCATCAAAAAAAGAATCCGCCTCATAAGAGAACCGGCTTCCCGATAGGCCAACCACCAATAACTCAATAATCAAGGCAAGCAAAGCACCCTTATCACCGCCAAGCGGGACCATTAGGCCCTTAAGCCCTTCGTTTGGATCAGTAGTGGGTTTGCCCTCAGCAGTTAATGCCCACCCCTCTGGAATAGATTCACCTTTTTTAGCGGCAACCAGTAACTTGCCCCTAGCAACTGCTGAGAGCGACATATCAATAACTAATGGGTCGCGCTTAGCAACTGGAAATGCTGCAGCCAGTGGATTGGTACCAAATAGTGCTTTGCTACCTCCGACCATTGGCATTGCTGCAGGCGTATTACCAAACAGCAAAGAAATATATCCTGCACGTGCTGCTGCTTCAGCAAAATGCCCCGCCACTCCAAAATGATGACTGTTTGTAACAGCGACAAGACCTACGCCAGTCTTAGAGGCCAAGTTCACTGATAGATCAGTTGCAAATCGCAGCGCTGGAAATGCCAATCCATCACATGCATCAACCAATGCAGCAGATGTTTTAAAAGGCCGCACCTTAAATTTTGGCGATAACTCTATGCGGCCATTTTTGGCATGCCCAGCGTATTGAGAGACACGCGCCAATCCGTGCGAGGCCAACCCATCGAGCTCAGCTAATGCTAAAAATTGGGCAGTCTCATAAGCGGCTTTCTCTCCGATTCCGGCTGCCTGTAACCCAGATGAAGCTAACTCAACCATCTTTTGATAAGACAAGTTCACTTTATGCTCCTAAAAACCGATTAACTTCATCAGCAATCATTTGACTAACACGCTCATTACTTTCGTGGGTCACACCCGCTACGTGCGGAGTAAGAATAAGATTCTCAATTCCAGCAAAGTGGTTTAGGTCTTTGGCGGGCTCACTCTGAAAAACATCAATCGCCGCCCCACCCAGACGTCCCGAGCGCAAACGCTCTACAAGCGCAACCTCATCAACGATCCCGCCACGCGCAGTATTAACCAGGCATGCACCGGACTTCATTTGATCGAGAGTTGAAGCGTTAAATAAGTTCTTAGTTTCTGGCAAAAATGGAAGGTGCAAAGTAACCGCATCGCTTTTTGCAAGCAGATCATTCAATGGGAGCAAGGGAACAGAAAACCCATCAAGCTCGACAGAGTCGCCAGAGAGCATTGGGTCATAGGCAAGGCACTGCAAACCAAATGCATGAGCCTTTTTTGCTACCACTCTACCAATGCTTCCGAAACCAACGATTCCAATAGTCTTACCCAAAAATTCATGGTAACTAGAAAAACGTGGGCGAGGCCACTCGCCCTTCAAAGTTGAAATCGTCGCGGGAATGAATCCCCTTGTTAATGCAACGGCAGCGCCGACTACATACTCAGCAACAGACTCAGCATTTGCACCTGTTGCAGGAATCACTTTGATATTGCGCTTGGCGCATGCAGGCAATTCGATATTCTCTAGACCAACGCCAAGCCGGCCAACCACTTTCAAATGAGGCGCGCCAACCAAAATCTCCTCATTCACCTGAGTAAGGTTGCGAACAATTAGCCCCTCCATTTTTTGCAATGCAGCAATTAGAGCTGGGCGGTCTTTATATAGCTCTGGCTCATAAACCACTGCATGTTTAGAACGCAGGGTTTCCAGGGCTTGACTTGTAATGAACTCAGAGATCAAAATAGATGACATATCTAGATCATATAGATGATTTAGATATCTTGCAATACCCCAATTATTGTGCGGCGCAATTATGAATTAAATTGCATAAACAATGGCTGGAGGAGACACTAGCAACACATAAGCTTATAACTAATAAATAGAGATCGCAGGATTTTTTAGATGCAAATGCAGATAAGATATTTAGATCAATTTACCATCGGAGATAGTAAGCATGTTTAAGCAACATATCAGCAATCTAGGAAAGAAAATTCTACTGACTGTAGGTTCACTAGTACTACTAGCCTCACCCTTGGCGAATGCACAAAACTGGCCAACAAAACCTATCAAACTAATTATTCCATTTGCCGCTGGAGGCACTACCGACATTCTTGGGCGTTTATTAGCGCAGCAATTAACCAAAGACCTCGGTCAAAATGTCATCGTTGAAAATAAGCCCGGTGCTGGCGGCAATATCGCTGCGGAATATGTTGCACAGTCACCAGCTGATGGCTACATCATCATGCTCGCCTCTGGAAGCATGCTTACGGTCAACCCAAATCTCTATAAAAAGCTTCCTGTAAATTATGCCAAGGACTTTGTCTACATTACCAACGTAGCGAGTGGACCGATGCTCTTGTCAGTTAGCAATAAGATTCCCGTGAAGAATGTCGCTGAGTTTATTGCCTACGCCAAAACCAAAGATCTGAACTTTGGCTCAGCTGGTATTGGCAGCCAGGTTCATATGGCCGAGGAAAACTTTACCTATACAGCGGGCATTCCAGCTACGCACGTTCCTTATAAAGGTGAATCTGCAGCACTGAATGATCTAGTTGCTGGTCAGATTGACTTTATGGTGGGCAACCTTACAGCAGCGACAGGTTTTGCGAAGTCTGGTCAAATTAAACCATTGGCAGTCACCAGCTTGAAGCGCTCTAAACAATTACCTGACGTCCCTACTGTTGCTGAATCAGGCATTCCAGGATTCGAATCCACTGGCTGGTTTGGATTAGTTGCTCCAGCAAATACACCTAAAGTTATCACCGATAAAATTTATGCGGCCACTGTTAAAGCCGTGAATTCTGAAGCATTACGAACCAGCTTAGATTTAAATGGTCTAACAGCTGTGGTCAATAATCAGAAAGAATTTGAATCCCAAGTAAAGACTGAGTCTGTTCTTTGGGAGAAGGTAATTAAGGGTAGAAATATTAGCGCCCAGTAGAAATACCTTACTTAATGAAATGGGCGAAGATATCTTCGCCCATTTTTTTAAAGCTGACGAATCAACAGCATCGTTCCAGCAAAAATTAGAATTGATCCATAAGCCACCCTCATGGCGGCATTACTTAATTTAGTATGAACATGAGTGCCTAGCCAAATTCCTAAAAAGGTTGCTGGCATTAAACAAATTGCTAAGCCAACAACGGGCCAACTCAGAATCAAACCGGTAACTAACATCAAGGTCAGCCGCAAAAAAGTCAGCATAAATATTGCAAATGCCATAGTGGCACGCAATGCCCTGGGATCATTTATTCGCAGACCTAAGTAGGACACATAGATCGGCCCACCAGTAGCAAATAAGGCGGTAAAGGTGCCACCAAAAAATCCAAATGGCGCCGCCCACCATTTATTAATTGGCTCGTGCATTTCTGAATTTCTCTGCCAAAGGACGCGAGCGCCATTGAGTGCAGCAAAGCAGCCTAGAGTAATTAAAAGCGGTTCACTTGGCGCCTTCACCAAGAGATAAATGCCTAGAATCATGCCAATCAGGCTAAATGGAAATAGCCATTTGAGCTCTTTGAGGTTGGCGTCTTGAGAAGATTTTCTACCGACGTATAAAGAGGCGCAGATGTCAATAATGACCATCATTGGGACCACCGATTTCAGTGGATACATCTGGACCAGTAATGGTACAGAAATGATCGATGACCCAAATCCAGAGATACCAAAAATAAAATAAGCAACAAAAATAACTAACGTCGCCAATAAAAAATGAATGGGGTCTATCAGATCAAAAATAATTAGGCCTCAACCAAAATCGTTTCACCCGGCTTAATCATCGTAAATTGCACCGGGCGATTTTCTATCTTCAGCTCTTGATGCTTAAAGTTTACGGCTGTGTAAAAGGAATTCTCAAAAGATCCTGGTTCGGGAAAATCATCACGATAGTGGGCGCCTCTAGAGTTCTCCCTGGCAATGGCTGCTTCAGTGACAGCCTGGCTCACCAAAATCAGGTTTTGTAAATTCATCCAATCTTGCCAAGTATTGCTGTATTCCCGCTGTATATCGCCCACGCCCATTTGCTTTAGTTGGGCCGCCAACTGCTTTAAAGTTTGACGTGCACGCAATAAACAATCTTTTGTTCTCGAAATGCCAACGTCATCCCACATGCATTCGGCAAGTGCGTCGCGGATTGCTTCAATATCACCGGCTGCTTTTTTCAATGGCGCCTCATGCGCCTCAATGCTAGCTTCGACCTCATCCATATTACAGTCGCTTAACTTCTGAGAGGAAACCCAATGAGCCATTGCCTCCCCAGCAATACCACCAAATACTGTTGAATTAGCAACACCATTACCACCCAAGCGATTAGCGCCGTGGACTCCGCCCGTATCTTCGCCAGCGGCAAAGAGCCCCGGAAGGTCAGTGCTGCAGTCTTTCTTGAAGACGAGACCACCCATCATGTAATGCGCAGTTGGTACAACCTCTACCAAATCATTAGCAAGATCAAATCCACTATCAGCACAACGTTCAACCATGCCTTTAAATTGTTTACGCACATTATCTGGACCTAAATGACTCATTTGAATGTAAACACCGCCATTTGGCGTAGCACGCCCAGCACGAATTTCTGAGTTAATTGATCGGGAAACAATATCTCTGGTGGCGCGCTCATTACGTGGATCATAGTTGCCCATAAAACGCTCTTTATTGCCATTCAGCAAATATCCGCCCGCGCCTCGCAGACCTTCCTCTAGAACCGTACCTGTCATACGCGTGCCAGGGCCAGCCAATAAGCCAGTAGGATGAAATTGCACCATCTCCATGTCACGCAAAGTCAGGCCTGCACGTAATGCCATGGCCAAACCATCGCAACTCTTATCGCCGGACGGTGTGTGGTATTTGTACATTGTTGGGCCACCGCCAGTTGCCAGCAACACCGCCTTAGCGCGCACCAATACAAATGCACCTGTTTGCATATTGAGCATCAATACACCTGCAAGCGATTTACCATCCTTGCTATGAATCAACTCTATCGCGCGATGCTCTTCAAGACGATTAATCCCGCGAGACCACACTTGTTCGGCGAGACGATTAATAATCTCAATACCTGTTAAGTCACCTTTGTGAACTGTGCGGTCAAACGTTTGGCCAGCAAATGCTTTTTGATGAACAGTGCCATCGGGGTTGCGATCGAAAAAGCATCCGAGCTCATTTTCTAATTCATGGATACGCTCTACCGCCTTACTCACTAGCGTCCATGCTAGATCCTGATCAGATAGCCATTTGCCACCCTCAATCGTATCCATGAAATGGCGCTCGACAGAATCGCCTTCTGCCAAAGCTACGTTGTAACCTCCCTGCACCATTCGCGTACAGCCGCACTTACCTAACAAGCCTTTGACTGCTATCGTGATATTTAAGTCAGGATTAGCTTGATGTGCATGCAAGGCAGCAAAGAGGCCTGCACCCCCTGAGCCCAGAATCAAAATATCAGTATTTATTGTTGGAATCGCATTCATGAGGTAATCCCAAGGCTTTTTAGTACCGCTTCTTTTTTACTAGCAACATCGCTCTTCACTTCTTGATAGATACTCCCGCCATGACTATCCATTGCCACCAACAATGGGCCAAAATCTTTAATCTTGAAGCGCCATAAAGATTCTGGATTGAGATCATCCATATCCACATCTTCAATCTGTTCTATCCAGGTGGTCTCAAGCGCTGCAGTGCCGCCAATAATCGCTAGGTATACGCCACCCAACTCCTTAAAAGCCTCAGCAGATCCCTCACGCATACCACCCTTACCTACAATCATGCGCACACCGTTTTGAGTCATCAAAGGACGAGTGAATCTCTCCATGCGGTCTGAGGTAGTCGTGCCAATGCAAATAGGCTCATATCCTGCAGGGAACTCTTTGCTTACCGGAACCTTACGAACATTCGGAGCTGTATGAATGACTGCGTGACCATTCAAATCAAATCGCGTTTTACGATCATGGTCAAACATATGAATCTGAGTTGCATCACGAATGCCAAACAATGTATTTTGCAAAGTCACGGTATCGTTAATACGGAGCTTGCGGATATCTTCTTCGCTTACCGGTGTAGCAAGGTTGTAATGTGCCATCTGTCGCCTTCCTAGAATCCGTAAGTCACGCCGGTAGGCGTAAATGTTGCACGCGCTCTGCGAGCGGAGTGACACTGCATATTGACTGCAACCGGGTTCAAAGTAATGTGAGTGTGAGCCAGCTCAACTTGAACTGCAAAAGCAGTTCCATCGCCACCCAATCCTTGTGGGCCAATACCTAGTTGATTGACGGCGGCGCTAAGCTCTTTCTCTAACTTGGCCCCCTCTTCATCGCTGCATACACTTCCTAACTCACGGGTTGCAGCACGCTTTGCCATGGCTACACATTGATCTGACGTACCTCCGATGCCAACTCCAACAATGGTTGGCGGGCAAGTTTTGCCGCCAGCAGAGACAACGCTCTCAATCACAAATGCTTTAACACCTTTGATGCCATCTGCAGGTATTGCCATTTTTAAAAATGAATTGTTCTCAGAGCCACTTCCCTTTGGCACCATTTCAATCTCAACTGATTCTGACTCATCAAAAAAATCAATGTGGATGGCAGGCATATCGATTCCACAAGAGGTGTGATTATTTTTGCGAGTGATCGGATGGACCACCGAGGATCTAAGCGGATATTCCTTAGTTGCACGCTCGCATCCCTTACGAATAGCCGCCTTTAATTCCATGCCATCGAATTGGACATTTCTACCAATCTTAACGTTGTAGATCGGTAAGCCCGTATCTTGGCAAAGCAAATTATCTTCGCGTTCTGCCACTGCGATATTGGTAATCATGGTCTTTAATACCACCTGAGCTCGCGAGTCAGTTTCAGCGCTATCTAATTTATTAATGCCAGCCTTAATGTCATCAGGCAGAACTTTAAGGGCGCGAATGTAGAGCTCCTTACAAGCCTCTTCTACTAAATTCATTTGTAATTGCATATCAGCCTAATCAATTAGCAAAATATAAAAATAAAAGTCCGCAAGCTATAGCGAACAAGATGGAAGTCTGAATCCAGCCCTTGCGCAATCCCTTCCATGGGCCAAACTCAATCATTAACAAGCGGATCCCCCCAGCCAAATGCACTGCCAACAAGATCACTAAGGCCCACTCTCCGAACTTGAAGACCCAAAAATCAGTTAAGGCCAGGGATCTCTCAAAACCTTGTGCACCTCGCAATGATTGAGACAGCATCAGAAAGTGCAATGGAATAAAGCATGCCAATAACAAACCGGATATTCGATGACACGCATATGCAAAATAAGACAGGTGGCTTTTAGCGCGGTAATCCAATTTTGGTCTGGAGCTCATATCTGACCGCCTGTAAAAACACCAATGACAGCAGTAGTGCCAAAAACCAAAATCAGAAGAGCCAGAATCCAAGACAGGGGTCTTGCTAGACCACTCTTAGGAAAAGTCTCTTGCAAAATATTAACAACGCCGATTGGCGCATGCACAAAACAGGCTATGACAAACACTTCATAAAAGATGGCAAATAGCACGTTGCCTTGGGTCCTACCCAAAATCTCTTGTGCACTTAAACCACCTCTAATTGCATAAAAGATAATCAACAAATGAATGGCCACACAAAGGCCGAGAACCATGGCACTAATTCTTTGTGCATACCAGAGCTTGGCTTGCAATACACCGGGACTCATAACTTGCCCCACTTGCTTCCGCGCACCGCAGCCTTTGCAACCAACTTCTTCAAACCTGCAATACTTGCGGTCGGCTCGATAGCCTTAGGGCAACGCTCAGTACAGGAGCCTTGCGTATGACAGGCATGGCAACCAGCATCACCGGCAACTGCACGCATACGCTCTAATTGCTGAATATCCCTCACATCATTCGTTAACGTCCAGGCACGATTTAGAGCGGCAGGCCCAAGATAGTTTGGTCTAGACTCTACAACCTCACAAGAAGCATAACAAACGCCACAACCAATACACTCGATGCCTGCGTTCGCCAACTGACGCTCTTCAGAATTTGGTTCAACCTTAGCAAAATCATCATGGCGGGTTTGATTGCCTTTAAAGAACCCAACGGCACCTTTCCACTTATTAAAAAACTCTCGCATGTCTGTTGCGAGGTCTTTAATAATGGGCAAGTTGTTCAAGGGGGCAATCTCTAATGAATCACCCTGAAGAATTTGAGATACATGAGTACGACAAGTCCAGCGAGCAACTCCATTGACAGTCATTGCGCATGATCCGCACATGCCAACTCGACACGCAAAGCGATAACTTAAAGTGGGGTCGAGTTTTCTTTGGATATAGGTCACCACATCCAAAACTGTTTGATTTGGATTGCGTGGCACCAAGTACTCAACAAACTCCCCTTCTTGAGAGCCGCGCCATACCCTTACTTTGAGATCAGTATTTGACATATCCCCATTATATTGATGGATAGTAAAAAATAAATCGAATTAAATTTTCATTGAGATAAAGTTTTTATTTATAATTAGAATTATGTCCAGCATCAAAACCCTCAAGAACTTCTTAGCGATCACCCGCCACAAGAGTGTTGCATCCGCGGCCAGAGAAATTGGCTTAACTGCAGCCGCTGCAGGCCAGCAGCTGCAGCAATTGGAAAGGGAAATTGGTCTCGAGCTATTTGATCGAACCAAGCGCTCTCTTACCCTAAATGCACATGGCAGATCGCTGATTGAGCCCATCCAAGAAATTGTGGCTCGCTACGAGGCTCTTGGTTCGGACCTGAAATCAGATCTCAGCGGCACTATTGTTTTAGGGGCTCTCGTATCGACCCTGATGGGTGCATTCGGCAAAACCTTGAATGAATTAAAGCAAAACTTTCCCAGTCTAGAGGTAAAGTTAATCGCGGGCTTATCGAGCAATTTTCTTGATCAAGTCCTAGACGGCAGCCTTGATGCGGCAATTGTTACAGAGTCACCATATGCGCTACCTCAAAATGTCCAATGGACAGAGCTATACAAAGAGCCGATGATTTTGATCGCACCAGCCCCTCAATCAAAGAGACAGCCAAACTCAGCCTACGCTGATGCTCGGTTACCCTTTATTAGATTTGAGAGAAATACGTGGACTGGACACTTAGTTGATCAAACAATTAAAGCTAATAAGCTAATGATTGAAGAGGGTATGGAGCTTAATTCTGTTGAGGCAATTATTGAGCTAGTGAGACAAGGACTTGGCTATTCAATAGTTCCGCAGCTTGCCAATATCGCCTGGGAAAAAGATCGACAACTATCGATTAAAGAGTTATCAGGAAAAACAATTTACCGGAAAGTGGGCTTACTAGAACGCAAGAAGCACAGCCGACAAAACGTCACCCAACTCATCAAGCAACAATTTTTATTGGGCACTACTAAAAGCACCTAACCCTTAAAAGAAAAGCCACCCCGAGGGATGGCTTAAAAGATTTTTTGGAGGTGCCACCTAAAGAATGAACTACAACTTCATACTAATGACCATGTAGATTGTGCTTTTGAACAATTGCATGATTTCAGAGCCAAATGCCCCGATTTAGTGCATTAATGGTTTTCTTTGGCGTGATTGATTGAATATTTAGGGATTTCAATCACCAGATCCTCTTTCGCCACAATGGCTTGGCAGGACAAGCGCGATTGAGGGTTCAGACCCCAGGCGCGATCGAGCATATCCTCTTCATTTTCATCGGGCGGGTTAAGACTTTGAAACCCCTCCTTTATGACTACGTGACAGGTAGTGCATGCGCAGACCATATCGCAGGCATGCTCAATAGGAATGTCATTGTCTAGCAAAGCTTCGCAAATCGAAGTGCCTGGAGCAACCTCTACAACAGCGCCTTCAGGGCAATACTCACTATGCGGTAGTACGACGATTTGAGTCATGATTCTTTTCTATTAATTCGTTTTAGGTTTTTTGTTTTCTTAGATTTCGGCAACATTCTTGCCAGATAAAGCTTTTTGAATACTTGCGTTCATTCGCTTTTGTGCAAATTCATCGGTTGCTTTTGCGGCATGATCAACTGCTTTGCGCACAATAGCACTATCAGCCTCTTCATTCAAAATCTTTTGCAGCACTGCCATCTCACGATCAATTGCAGCTTGCTCGTTTTCATTGAGAAGATTGCGATCGCTATCCAAAGCAGTTTGTACTGCATCAAGTAGGCGCTGGGCATTCACTTGCTCCTCACGCAATGATCTAGAGAGAAGATCCTCTTTTGCAGATGCAAAACCATCTTGTAACATGCGGGTAATTTCTGCATCTGTTAGGCCATAAGACGGCTTGATATCAATCGATGCTTGAACACCAGAGCCTTGCTCTATAGCGCTTACAGACAACAAACCATCTGCATCCACTTGGAAGGTAACTCGAATACGCGCTGCACCTGCAGCCATAGCTGGTATCCCGCGCAACTCAAACTTACCCAATGAACGGCAGTCTTGTGCAAGCTCACGCTCACCCTGCACCACCTGAACTGCTAAAGCAGTTTGACCATCTTTAAAGGTCGTGAAATCTTGCGCTCTAGCAACCGGAATCGGCGTATTACGTGGAATGATTTTTTCTACCAAACCGCCCATGGTTTCAATACCAAGAGATAGTGGAATGACGTCTAACAGAAGCCATTCGTCATCCTTGCTTTGATTTCCAGCTAATAAATCAGCCTGCATCGCCGCACCGAGTGCAACCACTTGATCAGGGTTGAGGTTATTTAAAGGTTGAGTACCAAAGAGTTCGCCAACGGCTCGCTGCACATTAGGCATACGAGTGGAGCCACCCACCATGACAACACCTTTAACGTCATCCGCTTTTAAACCTGCGTCACGTAAGGCTTTTTTACAAGCCATCAAAGTCTTGGTTACTAAATTCTGGGTAATCTCAAAGAACTGTGCCTGGCTTACGCCAACATTAACTACCGTGCCATCGGCAAGCGTCTCATGGACGCGCGCCAACGGGTTATGACTCAACTGCTCTTTGGCATGCTTACAAGCCTGCAAGAGTGTTCTGTGGTCATGAATAGACAGTGGTGGCAGCTTAGCTTGCTCAATCACCCAGCAGTACAAGCGGTGATCGAAGTCATCGCCGCCAAGAGCAGAGTCACCGCCAGTAGAAAGAACTTCAAATACCCCTCTACTCATACGCAGTATGGAGATATCAAAGGTACCACCACCTAAGTCATATACGGCGTAGACGCCTTCCGAGGCATTATCCAAACCATAGGCAATCGCAGCGGCAGTTGGCTCATTTAATAAACGAAGCACTTCAACACCCGCTAACTTAGCAGCATCTTTTGTTGCTTGACGTTGCGCATCATCAAAGTAAGCTGGAACAGTAATCACTGCGCCAACGATTTCATCATTGACCGAATCTTCAGCCAACTGACGCAAGCGCGCGAGAATTTCTGCAGAGACCTCAATCGGACTCTTATCACCAGCAACTGTTCGCAGCTTAAGCATGCCAGGCTGATCGACAAAATCATATGGAGCACTTTCAATATGTTCCACATCCAACAAACCGCGACCCATGAAACGCTTTACCGAAACAATCGTATTTTTAGGGTCAATTACCAGGCTCTCAAGCGCCTCGAAGCCTGCTTGTGTTCTGCCGTTTGGCAAATAGCGAATGACTGAAGGTAATAGCTCGCGCCCTTGAGCATCAGCCAGCACTTTAGGCAATGCATCACGAACAATGGCTACTAAAGAATTGGTGGTTCCCAAATCAATACCCACCGCAATGCGGCGCTGATGAGGCGCTAGCGATTTACCGGGTTCAGAGATTTGTAATAAGGCCATAGATGATTAAGTTTAATTTAGGTCGAGCTATACCAATGCGGAAATAGCATCATCAAGCTCTGCGGCGAACTTATCAATAAAAAGTAAACCGCGTAGCAGTTCTGCTGCACGCTCATAATTCTTGGCACCATCAATGGCTTGGGCGATTTCGGCAACAGTATCTTCCTTGGACTGCTCCACCTCAGACATGAGGGCTTCTAAAGCTGGTAGATCCTCTACTTGCTCATCTAAATTCTCGCGCCATTCCATCTGCTTCATCAAAAATGCAGCAGGCATAGCAGTATTGGTCTCCAACTTCGCATCTACGCCATGGAGTTGGCATATATAAAGACCGCGTTGGATAGGATTCTTAAGGGTTTGAAGTGCGGTATTGGCTAAGGTGGCCATTTGCATCGCAAGGCGCTGTTCTGCATCACTACCGCGAGCATGGCGATCAGGGTGCACTTCCTTTTGAATCGCCAGGTATGCCTGATCTAGCGCAGGCAAATCGATTTTGAATTGCTGATTTAAACCAAAGAAGCGAAAGTAATCGTCAGACGCGGAAGGATTCGCCACAACCACACTCATCTTTTACGTTTGGATTTTGAAACTTAAACCCTTCGTTCAAACCCTCACGCACAAAGTCTAGCTCTGTACCATCCAAATAAGCCAAGCTCTTTGGGTCAACAAAGACCTTAATGCCATTAGATTCAAATACCTGATCTTCTGCTGCCGGCTCATCAACATACTCAAGTTGATAGGCCAAGCCAGAGCAACCGGTTGTGCGGACACCCAAGCGTAAGCCACACCCTTTACCGCGCTTTTCTAGATTGCGGTTGACATGTGCAGCTGCTTTATCAGTTAAGGTAATTGCCATAGTTTTGATTCTTCTTGTTTGCTTCGTTTGCTTTATTTCGCTGGATGCTTCTCTTTGTAGTCAGCAACCGCCGCCTTAATAGCATCTTCCGCCAAAATAGAGCAGTGAATCTTTACTGGTGGCAACGCCAACTCTTCAGCGATCAATGAGTTCTTGATCTCTAATGCTTGATCCAAAGTCTTGCCTTTAACCCATTCGGTTACCAATGAAGATGAAGCAATCGCAGAGCCGCAGCCATAAGTCTTGAACTTAGCATCTTCGATTACACCTTGATCATTCACACGAATCTGCAACTTCATGACATCGCCACATGCAGGTGCGCCAACCATGCCAGTGCCTACGCTGTCATCACCTTTTTCAAATGATCCAACATTACGGGGATTTTCATAATGGTCGATGACCTTTTCGCTATATGCCATGGTATTTCCTCTTTTATCTCTCTATATTCTTTTTAGTGTGCTGCCCATTGAATCGTGCTGATGTCGATTCCGTCTTTGTACATTTCCCAAAGCGGCGATAACTCACGCAACTTGGCAATCTTTTCTTTCACCAACTTGATAGTGAAATCCACTTCCTCTTCGGTAGTAAAGCGACCCAAAGTGAAGCGAATTGAGCTATGTGCCAACTCGTCATTACGGCCTAATGCGCGCAAAACGTATGAAGGCTCTAAAGAGGCAGAGGTACATGCTGAACCAGAAGAGATCGCGAGATCCTTCAAGGCCATCAACATAGATTCGCCTTCAACATAGTTAAAGCTAATGTTCAGGTTGTGCGGAACACGATCATCCATGTCGCCATTGACATAAACCTCTTCAATATCTTTGAGGCCATTTAACAAACGATCACGCAATGCACGGATACGCTTGTTTTCTTCAGCCATCTCAACACGGGCAATACGGAAAGCCTCACCCATGCCTACGATTTGGTGAACCGCCAAGGTACCAGAACGCATGCCACGCTCATGACCACCGCCATGAATCTGAGCCTCAATACGAATACGCGGCTTACGACGGACAAACAAAGCGCCAATACCTTTAGGCCCATAAGTCTTATGGGCAGAAAAACTCATGAGATCAACTTTGATCTTATCTAAATCGATTTCTACCTTGCCAGTGGCTTGCGCAGCATCCACATGGAAAATCACACCACGTGAACGACACAACTCACCAATAGCGGGAATGTCTTGCACTACACCGATCTCATTATTGACATACATCACTGAAGCCAAAATTGTTCCTGGCTTCATCGCAGTCTCTAACTGCGCAAAATCGATCAAACCATTCGGCAAAACATCTAAGTAAGTAACCTCAAAACCTTCACGCTCTAATTCACGGCAGGTATCTAAAGTTGCTTTGTGCTCAGTCTTCACGGTAATGATGTGATTGCCACGCTCTTTATAAAAATGCGCCGCGCCCTTGAGTGCCAAGTTAATACTTTCAGTGGCGCCACTGGTAAAAACAATCTCTCTTGGGTCAGCGTGTACTAATTGGGCAACCTCTGAACGCGCCCACTCCACCGCCTCTTCTGCAGCCCAGCCATAAGCATGGCTTCGTGATGCGGCATTACCAAATTGCTCACGCAAATAAGGCAACATCTTATCGACCACACGGGGATCAATCGGTGTTGTAGCTGAGTAGTCCATATACACAGGAAAGTGTTTAGGGCTAAACATCGGAACCGGTTGTTGTGGCAGATCTTTTGGGGCGTTCATGGTTTATCTATCAGTAGGTAATGCGTTATTAACTTTGTCGCGCCAAATTGAATACGGAATTCACTAATGGCGCTTTAGGGGCTGCTTCTTTTTTGGCTGCAAGCGCTGGAGCAGGTTTATCTGCTTTAGTACTTTCAACTTTGATTTTCTTTTGGCGCATATCTTGAATGACAATGCCGCGCCCTTCTTGTTGCTGAACCAAATCTTTCAAGCTCACCGAACTGAGGTACTCAACCATTTTTGAATTGAGATTGCTCCACAGATCATGCGTCATACAACGGCCATGATTTTCTTCATCGGTATGGCAGTTGCCTTTGCCACCACACTGAGTTGCATCAAGGGGCTCATCTACCGCGACGATGATGTCAGCAACACTCACTTCAGAGGATGGTCGCGCCAGGGTGTAACCACCGCCTGGGCCACGAGTACTTTCAACAATATTGAAACGGCGTAGCTTGCCGAACAATTGCTCGAGGTAGGAAAGGGAAATCTTTTGTCTTTGGCTAATTCCGGCCAAAGTTACGGGGCCATGCGTTTCACGCAGGGCTAAATCAATCATTGCGGTTACTGCAAAACGACCTTTGGTTGTAAGTCTCATATGTCACCTTGGTAATGGATTGTTATGGACAGCTAACAGTCGGGCGGGTAATACCCGACCATTCCACTCAACTTTACCATAAGACCCAGCAAACTGCTCGGGAATTATCCCAAAAATCCCTATTGAAAGCGAGGAATCTAGCCGATAGAGTCTCTAGACCGAGCTCCGAAGGCCATTTCTTTGACCTTGGTAAGCCTATCTCGGGTGCTGGCAGCCTTCTCAAACTCCAAATTCTTGGCTTCAGCGTTCATTTGCTTCTCTAAACGCTTGATTTCTGCCGCCAGGTCCTTCTCACCCATATCCTCATAGCGAGCCCGCTCCTGCTCGACTTGCATCTCCTGACGCTTCTCTTTGACGTCATAAACGCCATCAATAATGTCCTTAATGCGCTTTTGAACTCCTTTAGGCTCAATGCCATGAAGCTTGTTGAAGGCGATTTGCTTGGTACGACGCCTTTCGGTCTCGCCCATCGCCCGCTTCATAGAGTCGGTGATGCGGTCAGCATACAAAATAGCTTTGCCGCGCACGTTTCGAGCTGCTCGACCAATCGTCTGAATCAAGCTGCGTTCAGAGCGCAAGAAGCCCTCTTTGTCTGCATCCAAAATGGCAACTAATGAAACTTCGGGAATATCCAAACCTTCACGTAGCAAGTTAATACCAACAAGAACATCGAAGACACCCAAACGTAAATCGCGCAAAATTTCTACGCGCTCTACCGTATCGATATCAGAGTGAACGTAACGCACCTTCACGCCGTTATCCGAAAGATAGTCGGTTAATTGCTCGGCCATACGTTTAGTTAATACAGTCACCAATACGCGCTCGCCCACTTTGACGCGTGCATGAATTTGATCTAACAAATCATCAACCTGAGTGCTGGCTGGCAATACTTCAATTTCTGGATCTACCAATCCTGTTGGTCTAGCCACTTGCTCAACTACTTGTCCTTGGTGTGCAATCTCGTAATCGGCGGGTGTTGCTGAAACAAAAATGGTTTGACGCATCTTAGTTTCAAATTCAGTAAATTTTAGCGGGCGGTTATCCATAGCCGATGGCAAACGGAAACCGAATTCCACCAAAGTATGTTTACGAGATTTATCGCCGTTGTACATTGCATTGAGTTGCCCAATCAAGACATGGCTCTCGTCAAGGAACATCAAAGCATCATTGGGTAGATAGTCCACTAGCGTAGGCGGGGCCTCGCCCGGGGCTGCCCCGGAGAGATGGCGGGAGTAGTTCTCAATCCCTTTGCAGAAACCTAATTCATTGAGCATCTCTAAATCAAAACGAGTGCGTTGCTCAAGTCGTTGCGCCTCAACTAATTTTCCATCCTTAACAAACTCATCTAAGCGATTACGTAATTCTGTTTTGATGGTTTCAATTGCTTTTAAAACGGTGTCACGTGGTGTCACATAATGCGAGCTTGGGTAAACAGTAAAGCGCGGAATCTTTTGGCGAATTTTTCCAGTCAACGGATCAAAGAACTGCAAACTCTCAACCACATCATCAAATAACTCAACACGCACTGCGAGCTCATTATGCTCAGCAGGGAAAATATCAATGGTATCGCCGCGCACCCTAAATACGCCGCGCTTAAAATCGGTTTCATTGCGGTCGTACTGCATAGCGATCAAGCGCATCAAAATATCGCGCTGGCTCATCTTGTCGCCAGGACGCAATGTCATCACCATGCTGTGATAGTCACCCGGATTACCAATACCGTAAATTGCCGAAACAGTGGCAACGATGATGACGTCTCGTCGCTCTAGAAGACTCTTGGTTGCCGACAAGCGCATCTGCTCGATGTGTTCATTAATCGAGGAATCCTTCTCAATAAAGAGATCGCGCTGAGGAACGTAAGCCTCTGGCTGGTAATAGTCGTAGTAACTGACAAAGTACTCAACGGCGTTTCTTGGGAAAAACTCCCTAAATTCACTATAAAGCTGAGCCGCCAAGGTCTTATTTGGGGCAAAAATGATGGCTGGACGACCCGTTCTAGCGATGACATTGGCCATCGTAAAGGTCTTTCCGGACCCTGTAACCCCTAAAAGCGTCTGGAAGGTCAATCCGTCCTCAACACCCTCCACTAGGGCATCAATAGCCTGGGGCTGGTCTCCCGCCGGGGGGAAAGGCTGGTAAAGCTGATACGGAGAGTCTGGGAAGGTCACAAATTTAGCCGGATCAAGGTCGTGCCCGACCTCGCCCAATGGATCAGCAGCCTGGCTTTTGCTCACTTCTTTTACTTCAGATTTTGATCCAGTTTTGGGTAACTTAGGGGGCATCTCGGCTATCATTTCATCTGTGAGATTTCTTCACAGAGAATTTTGTACAAACATTGATTTTGCCGTTTTTCTTTGGAAATAGTTGATTCTGGCCTCAAAAACCGACAATTAAGCTGAATTTAACGTCAATTACGAACAAAACCACCTCCATTTACCCTCTAACCACCGATTCCGACCTCAAATGACCCTGTTTGCCTCAGTTCAATTAGCCCCTAAAGATCCTATTTTTGGCCTCACAGAAGCCTACGTTGCAGACCAACGTGCTGACAAAGTGAACTTAGGTGTTGGCGTGTATTACACGGATGATGGCAAGGTTCCACTTTTAAAGGCAGTGATCAAAGCGGAAGAGGCAATTGTTGCAAAGCACTCTCCACGCAGCTACATCCCCATCGAAGGACCAAACCCATACAACAGCGCCGTACAAAATTTATTGTTTGGCGCTGACTCGGCTTTAATTAAAGATGGTCGCGTAGTGACTGCTGAATGTCTCGGTGGCACAGGTGCATTGCGCGTTGGTGCTGACTTCATAAAACGCCTGAACGTAAACGCACCATGTGCAATCAGTAACCCAACTTGGGAAAACCACCGCGGCATTTTTGAATCCGCTGGCTTTGAAGTAGTTGAGTACACCTACTTCGACGGCAAAACACGTGGCGTAGATTTTGATGGCATGGTGAAGTCTTTAGAGTCTTTCCCAAAAAACACCACCGTGTTGTTGCACGCTTGCTGCCACAACCCAACAGGTGCAGATATTACTGAAGCGCAATGGCGTCAAGTAATTGACATCTGCAAGAACAAGGGCCTCATCCCCTTCTTGGATATGGCCTACCAAGGCTTTGCGGCTGGCATTGAACAGGACGGCATCGCTGTTCGCCTCTTTGCTGAATCAGGCATGTCTTTCTTTGTATCCAGCTCTTTCTCCAAATCATTCTCACTCTATGGTGAGCGTGTTGGCGCGCTGTCAATCGTGACACAAAGCAAAGATGAATCTACTCGTGTACTTTCACAACTAAAGCGCGTAATTCGTACAAACTATTCCAACCCTCCTACTCACGGTGCTGCAATTGCTGCCGCTGTTTTAAATTCACCAGAATTACGTAAGCTCTGGGAAGATGAGTTGGCAGAAATGCGTGATCGCATTAAAGCAATGCGTCATGGTCTCGTTGAAAAACTCGCTGCTGCTGGTGTAAAGCAAGATTTTGCTTTTATCGAGAAGCAGCGCGGAATGTTTTCTTACTCAGGCTTAACGGCCGAGCAAGTAGAACGCTTACAGAAAGAAGATGGCATTTATGCCCTTTCTACTGGACGCATTTGTGTGGCAGCCCTCAATACTAAAAATATTGATAAAGTGGCTAAAGCAATCGCCCGCGTCTTAGCGTAACAAGCGGATATCCTGAATTACCGGAGGCAACATGCTATATCAGTTACACGAATTTCAAAAAGCCTTACTTCAACCCGTTAGCTCATGGGCGCGCGCTGCTTCTGAAGCGTTTATTAATGCCTCAAATCCAGCGTCCAAAGTTCCAGGATCCGATCGCTTAGCCGCTAGCTATGAACTTCTTTATCGTCTTGGTAAAGACTATAAGAAACCAGAATTTGGCATTCGCTCAGTCATGGCACATGGTCGTGAAGTTGCTATTCACGAAAGAACTGCTGTTGCAAAACCTTTTTGCAATCTAGTACGCTTCAAACGCTTCTCCGATGATGTAGAAGTTATTAAGAAACTCAAAGAAGATCCAGTGGTGTTGGTAGTGGCTCCTTTATCAGGGCACCACTCCACTTTGTTGCGCGATACTGTACGCACTCTTTTGCAAGACCATAAGGTTTACATCACCGACTGGATCGATGCACGCCTTGTTCCATTGGAAGATGGCGACTTTGGCTTAGATGACTACGTACATTACGTTCAAGAATTTATTCGCACCATCGGCGCTAAAGATTTGCATGTGATTTCTGTATGCCAACCAACCGTTCCAACCTTAGGTGCAATCTCATTAATGGCTACTGCTGGCGAAGCAACCCCAGCATCCATGATCATGATGGGTGGCCCAATTGATGCACGTAAATCACCGACTGCAGTAAACAATCTTGCAGACCAGAAGTCCTATGAATGGTTCGAGAGTCATGTAATTTATAGCGTGCCACCTACTTACCCAGCTGCTGGTCGTAAGGTGTATCCAGGCTTCTTGCAGCACACCGGCTTTATTGCCATGAACCCGCAGAACCATCTGCAATCTCATTGGGATTATTTCCAAAACTTAGTGCGTGGTGACGAGCAAGATGCCGAATCCCATATTCGCTTCTATGACGAATACAACGCAGTATTGGATTTGGATGCCAAGTTCTACCTCGACACAATCAAGACTGTTTTCCAAGACTACTCATTGCCAAATGGCACTTGGGAGGTAGCTGGTGAGTTGGTCAAACCACAAGATATTAAAAAGACTGCTCTTCTTACCGTTGAAGGCGAGCTTGATGATATTTCTGGAAGTGGTCAAACGCGTTCAGCACACGGATTGTGTTCTGGCATTCCAAAAGAAAATAAAGACCACTATGAAGTTGCTGGTGCTGGTCACTACGGCATCTTTGCTGGTCGTCGCTGGCGTGAAAAGGTGTATCCAAAAATTAAAGCCTTTATTCGCGATCACCAGAACTCCAAAAAAACAGCAACTCGCACCACTAAATCTGCATAAATTAAAGGCTCTTCGGAGTCTTTAATTTCTAAAGAACTTTTCAATAGAATGAAAATCAACCAGGCGAACGAACTTACTGATCGCCTGGAGGATGCCCTCCCTCAAACTCAATGTACTAAATGCGGCTACCCAGATTGCCGTGGATATGCAGAAGCGATGGCGAGCGGCGAAGCTCTGCCTAACCGCTGCCCTCCTGGAGGCGTAGAAGGAATCAAGCGGCTTAGCAAGATTCTGATCCCTATCTACCCACAAGATGCGTTTGAATTGCACCCAACGATTGATCCTGTGTGCGGAGTGGAAAGACCAAGGCCAGTTGCATTCATAGATCCACAGAGATGTATCGGCTGCACCCTATGCATTCAAGCATGTCCAGTGGATGCGATCGTTGGCGCATCCAAGCAAATGCATGTGGTTCTCACTGATTGGTGCACTGGATGTGACCTCTGCGTTCCACCATGTCCAGTTGACTGCATCAGCATGATTGATGTCACCAGCAATAAAACTGGCTGGGATGCATGGTCTGTGGAGCAAGCGGATGTTTCTCGTAAGCGTTACCACAATCGCGATGAACGCCTTGAGCGGGAACAAAAGGATAATGATGATCGCCTAGCCAAGAAGGCTGCCGCTAAGCTGGCTGCAGTCAATGCAGAGGACCCCCCATCAGAAGAAGAAAAGAAAGAACAAGAGCGTAAGCGGGCCATCATTGCTGCTGCTATTGCACGCGCGCAAGAAAAGAAATGATGAATCTAGAAAAGCGTCGCGCTTTTTTTGAACAGCTCAAAGCCAATAACCCCAAGCCAGAAACCGAGCTTGAATACAGCTCTCCTTTTGAACTACTCATTGCCGTTCTGCTATCTGCGCAGGCCACGGATGTATCGGTCAATAAAGGCACTCGCAAGCTCTATAAGGTTGCCAATACCCCGCAGGCCCTCTTAGATCTTGGCGAGGAAGGTGTTAGGCCCTATATTCAACATATCGGACTCTTTAACTCCAAGGGCAAGCATATTCAAGAGACGTGTCGACTGCTTTTGGAAAAGCATGGCGGAGAAGTTCCGCAAACACGCGAAGAGCTGGAAGCACTTCCTGGTGTCGGCAGAAAAACTGCCAATGTCATTTTGAATACTGCTTTTGGTCAACCCACTATTGCTGTCGACACCCATATATTCAGAGTCTCCAACCGCACAGGTCTTGCGCCAGGCAAGGATGTGTTGAAGGTTGAGGAGCAATTACTCAAGCGCGTGCCAAAAGAATACTTATTGGACGCTCACCACTGGTTGATTTTGCACGGCCGATATACTTGCAAGGCGCGTAACCCAGAATGTCAACAATGTATTGTTGAACCGTTGTGCAGCTTCAAGCAAAAAACAGGCAAAGGAAAAGTTCGTGGCGATATTTAATCCAACTCGTGAAGAAGTACGACGCTTCTTCTGCGATACCTGGAAGAAAAAGACAGAAAATCAGATTCTGGATCCGATGCAAACGCTAGCTAGTGATTGGATGGTGGAGCACCCTGAATATCACAACTTACTTGCTGATCCTGAAGGCGCCCTAGCGCAAGACTACACACCTGAACGTGGCGAAACTAATCCATTCCTGCATTTATCTATGCATCTCTCCATCAGCGAACAAATTTCAATCAATCAGCCGCCTGGCATTAAAGAGATTGCTGACAAGTTATCCCAAAAGTTAGGCTCAATGCATGAAGCTCAACACGTGATGATGGAATGTCTAGGGCAAGTGATGTGGGAAGCGCAACGTGAAGGTCAACCACTCAACCCCGAGAATTATTTGGAGGCGCTTAAAAAGCTCGTTTAAGCAAGGCTAGCAATCGCAGCCTTGATGGCGGCTGGTAACTGCTGAGCTTTTTGCTTTCTAGACTCTAGAATTGATTTTGGAGTTTCTTGCGCTCTGCTCGACCAAGCTGACCCTGGATAAAAAGCATCATCCTTAAATCTTGGGATGACATGCCAATGAATATGCGGAACCATATTGCCCAAGGCGGCAATATTGACCTTATCTGGATGCATTACGTGGCGCACTGCCTCTTCAACCGCAAACACCAAAGTCATTAAGTGCTCACGCTCCCCGTAAGTAAGATCAGTCATCTCTGCTGCATGGCGATTCCAAATCACTCGACAGAAGCCAGGTAGATCCGAGTCATTAACTAGGATGATGCGGCAATCGTCTCCGCGCCAAATCAGTTGCCCTTCCTCGGGCTTGAGTTCGTCTTTACAAAGTACGCAATTGGTCATGGGAAGAATGTAAACGAAAACGGCATCTAAGTCACCCTTGTGGGGTAATTTAGATGCCGCGGCAGTATTGGTGTGTTACTGCTTGCTACGTACTACTTAGGGATTTCTTAGTGGAACTGCTCTTCTTCAGTAGAACCAGTCAACGCTGTTACAGAAGACTTGCCACCTTGGATAACAGTAGTTACATCATCAAAGTAGCCTGTACCAACTTCTTGCTGATGTGAAACGAAGGTGTAACCACGGTCACGAGCAGCAAATTCTGGCTCTTGTACTTTCTCGATGTATGCAGTCATACCGCGCTGCATGTAGTCTTGAGCCAAGTCGAACATGTTGTACCACATAGAGTGGATACCAGCCAATGTGATGAACTGATATTTGTAACCCATTGCGCCTAATTCACGTTGGAACTTAGCGATTGTTGCGTCATCCAAGTTTTTCTTCCAGTTGAAAGATGGTGAGCAGTTGTAAGCCAACATCTTGCCTGGGAACTTCGCACGAATTGCTTCAGCGAACTGACGAGCAAACTCGAGATCAGGGGTACCAGTTTCACACCAAACCATATCAGCGTAAGCAGCGTAAGCCAAACCACGGGAGATCGCTTGATCTAAGCCTTTACGTGTTTTGTAGAAGCCTTCGGCCGTACGCTCACCAGTCAAGAATGGCTTGTCATTTGCATCGTAGTCAGATGTCAACAAGTCAGCAGCTTCAGCATCAGTACGAGCCAAGATAATGGTTGGAACACCCATAACGTCAGCAGCCAAACGTGCAGAGATCAATTTTTGTACAGATTCAGTTGTAGGTAACAATACTTTTCCACCCAAGTGACCGCACTTCTTAACAGAAGACAATTGATCTTCGAAGTGAACGCCAGCAGCACCTTGCTTGATCAATGCTTTGCTCAATTCAAACGCGTTCAATACACCACCGAAACCAGCTTCAGCGTCAGCAACGATTGGAGCGAAGTACTCGATGTAACCTGCATCACCCTTGTTAATGCCTTTAGCAGTTTGGATTTCATCAGCGCGTTGGAATGAGTTATTGATACGCTCAACCATCTTAGGCACTGAATCTACTGGGTACAAAGATTGGTCTGGATACATTGCCGCGTATGAGTTACCGTCAGCAGCAACCTGCCAGCCTGACAAATAGATAGCCTGTACGCCAGCTTTAACTTGTTGCATTGCTTGACCACCAGTCAAAGCACCTAAACAGTTAACGTAAGCTTCGTTATTGACCAATTCCCAAAGGCGCTCTGCACCATGCTTAGCCAATGTGTGCTCAATCTTCAAAGAGCCACGAAGACGGATTACGTCCTCAGCTGTATAACCACGTGTAATACCTTTCCAACGTGGATTGGTATCCCAGTCTTTTTGTAGTGCTGCAATTTCTGCTTTGCGATCTGCCATGTTTTTCTCCCTAAGTTAAACAAGTAATTCAATAAATTTGAGGACCTTTAAGACCACTTCAAGTCTTATGTCTTATATAAGAGTTTAGACAGTTCAAAAAACCAAGCAAGGGAAATATGAGATTTTTTTGAAAATATTTAGTTATTTAAATTCAATAACTTATATTAAATATTTTGTAATGTGGAATATGAATCCACCTCTTGCAACGAGATTGCTTGAGTCCTGCTGCACTGCATTTTACGCAGTGTAATGAGATTTCACATTATGAAAAATAAAGCTTCTGTGGGTTAGTGCAGAGGATTCGATTGCGTAACCCTTCGTCTGGCGCATACAAAGCAAGGCTTTCAAGCATCTGCGCTACCGTTGGCATCACACCCCAATTAGCTACGTGGGGCCAATCAGAACCCCAGACACAACGATCAGGCGCGGCTTCGATTAATGCCTTTGCATAGGACACCACATCTTCATAAGGGGGCGCTTGATCCGTTAACCGATATGCACCCGATACCTTTACCCACGCCCTCTCTCTCACCAAGTCAACAAGCGCTTTAAATCCAGGTGAAGCTAAGCCGACAGCGGTTCTTAGGTAACCCATATGATCAATCACGAGCGTGGACTTCAACTTCTGCATACGCGGCATGAGTACCGGAAGATCATTTGCATCCAATAGAAACTGAATATGCCATCCCCAATCTCTTGCTAGAGCATCGCACTCTTCAAGCTTCGAAATATCTAAGCCACCACCAGAAAACATGAGGTTCATGCGAATACCAACTACACCGGCATCTTTCATTCTTTGGTAATAAGTATCTGCTTGACCAAGGAGTGGCACAGCGACCCCACGCAAGCGCTGCGGATGATTTTTTAGAACCTTCAGCATTGGCTCATTATCTTGGCCATTCACACTCACTTGAATCAGCACGCCATAGGTCATGCCGACTTCATCAAGCATCCGAATGTATTGCTCTTCTGTTGCCTCAGGAGAAGTATAGGAACGATCAGGAACAAAACTGGCTGCGCTAATCACATGCGCATGCGTATCTACCGCACCGATAGGCATCTTAAAAGGAAAAGGACCACCCTGATGATCGGGCGGTCCTGGACAAAACGGAATATCTTTTTTTGACACAAAAAATCGTTAGTTAGCCTGCAATTCGCGTCCTTTAGTTTCCGGAAGGATTACTGCGGCCACAAAGAAAACGCCGTAAGCAATCACTGCAAAGATCGCAATTGCCATAGCCAATCCATATTGGGCTGAGAAGTAACCAACCAAAGCAGGGAACAAAGCACCGATACCGCGGCCAAAGTTATAGCAAAAGCCCTGACCAGATCCACGCAAACGCGTTGGGAAGAGTTCAGTTAAGAATGCACCCATGCCTGAGAAATAGCCACTGGCAAAAAATCCGAGAGGGAAACCAAGCCACATCATCATCTCGTTCGTGATTTCTAACTGGGTATATGCCAACACCAAAACAATCGCACCCAATGAGAAAGTCATAAAGAGTTTCCGACGACCAAAGCGATCGGCCATCCAAGCTCCAACTAGATAACCAACAAAACTACCGACAATTAAGAACGCCAAGTAGCCAGTGGAACCAACCACAGTCAATTTACGTTCAGCTTTTAGAAAGGTTGGCACCCAAGTAGTAATTGCGTAGTAACCACCTTGTGCACCCATGGTCAACAAAGAAGCCAAGATGGTTGTTTTCAGAATGCCAGGTTTGAAGATTTCAAAAATGGATGGTGAATCGCCAGCTGCTGCAACTTTTTCGCGAGCAATCTTAGCAATCTCAGGCTCATCTACGTGACGACGAATGTAGAGCAAAAGCAATGCTGGGAAGAAGCCCACAACAAACATTGCGCGCCAAGCCATATCTGCTGGCAACAAGCTAAACATAATGGCTTGCAGGAGAACTGCAGCGCCCCAACCTACCGCCCATGCTGACTGAACAGTACCTACAGCACGACCACGATATTCAGCGCGAATAGTTTCGCCCATCAAAACCGCACCAGCAGCCCACTCACCACCAAAACCAAAACCCAAGAGTGCGCGAGCAACCATGAGTTGATTAAAGTCTTGTGTGAATGCGCAAATTAAACTAAAGCTAGAGAACCAAAGAATCGTGAACTGAAGTGTGCGAACGCGACCGATTCGATCGGCCAAGTAACCTGCAAACCATCCACCAAAAGCTGAGGCCAAAAGAGTTCCAGTTACTGCAAGACCAGCCATGCCGCGATCAACCTGCCATACTGCAATAATGGTTCCAATTACTAAGGGGTAAATCATGAAGTCCATGCCGTCTAATGCCCAGCCCAAGAAACATCCCCAAAAGGTTTTCTTTTCCTTGGGGTTCATGACCTTATAAAAACCAGTCAGACTGGTGTCCAGTTGTTGACTCATTTTGTCTCCTTTATTTTTTAGGCTTTAAATTAATGAATGAGTACCATCTTTATAACCCAATTATTCCTGCCGCAGGGCAAATTAGAGAAAACCCCTAACACTCCATCATGATGCATTGCACACTAATTGGTGACCACAGCATATTGATTGATTTCTCAAAATCAACGCAAGCTTTGAAAGATATTCACGAGCTGAGCAAACTGCTATTGGCCGACAAACCCTTATGGGCCGCTGAAATCGTGCCCGGATTAGACTCATTGGTTATCCAATTGCAGAGCGGAGTTGATGAGCCGAGTCTTACGCGCCAACACGCTTTTGCAGAACTGGAAAAAATTAATAAGCAACGAGAGAAACAAAAGAAGCGCTCAACTTATCCGGCTAAGATTCACCGCATTCAAGTTTGCTACCACCCAGATGTTGCATTGGATCTACACGCTATTGCTAAGGCCTGCAAGCTGTCCGTTGAAGAGACAATTCATCTTCATAAAACCAGCCTCTACACGGCCGATATCCTGGGCTTTATGCCTGGTTTTGCATACTTCAGCGGCCTTAACCCTAAGCTGCGCCTACCTCGCCTATCCTCACCTCGGCCTGCAGTACCAAAAGGTAGTGTTGCGATTGCCGAGCTACAAACCGCAATATATCCACGAACTACACCCGGCGGATGGAATTTGATTGGTAGATCACCCAATCAAATGTTTGACATCCAAAATCATCCGCCAGGATTATTCATGGCCGGCGATCAAATGCAAATTGAAGAAATTACATTGGATGAGTTTCAAAAATTAGATCAAAAAAATTCACGAGAAGAAATTATTAGGTCATTAGATAAAAGCAAAGGCCTAGGATCAATAGAGGTTTTGCAGTCGGGAACTTTTACAAGTATTCAAGATGAACCAAGATCAGGCCTTTCGCATTGGGCCGTTGGGCCAGGAGGCGCATGCGATTTATCTTCACTGCACCTTGCAAACGCTTTAGTTGGTAATCTGTTGGAGATGGCTGCTATAGAAATGACTTCTAGTGGACCCACACTTTTATTTCATCAGGCAACTTGTGTAGCCTGGGTAGGAGGGCATTGCGATGGCATTGTAAATGGTCAACGTATCCCTGGAAACCGCCCTGTGTGGCTAGCAAAAGGAAGTACTCTGAAGTTCTCGCCACTCAATCCTGGATTTCGAGCACTATTGGCAATCGGTGGTGGACTTCAGCTACCGGAGATCCTCGGCCGCTCAGGCTCACACATCAGCGCAGATATCGGACCAAAGCGCATAGAAAAAGGGCAGGTCATATCACTGACAAATCCTCTAGCGCCGCTAAAGTCCGTCTTTTTAAAATCACTCTTTAAAGAAGATGCTTTGCCACGCTATGCAAAATGGCATGTCAGATCACCTTTTGTTCCGCTCGAAGTCATTACGCCAATCTATTGTTTGGCTGGTCCACACCTAGCTTTCGTCTCCGTTAAAGAGCGAGAATTATTTTGGTCAACTATCTGGACTGTGAGTAATCAAAGTAATCGCATGGGCCTGCGCCTTCAGGGTGAATTTAAAGTCAAAAAAGATTTACCCAATATCCCGTCACAAGCGATTACGTTTGGGACTGTACAGTTTCCGCCATCCCATGAACCTATCGTGATGCTGGCAGAGCACCAAACTACTGGCGGATATCCGCGCCTAGCCGAGATTATTCGCGCTGATTTGGTTAAATTGGCACAAGTCAAACCTGGTGAAAAAATACGATTTATTCCTATTGATATTCAGGAAGCAGATCGCATAAATGCAGAAGCATTAAAGTTACAAGAATCAACGATTAACTCGATTCAAACAATGATTCAAACCAGCGGAAATACATAATGGATATTAATAGCGATATGGGCGAAGGCTTTGGCGCCTGGGAAATGGGTAACGATGCCTTATTACTCAACTACATTACATCCACCAACATTGCCTGCGGGTGGCATGCTGGCGATCCATCTCGCATGAAAAAACTGGTTGAAATGGCAACTCAAAAAGGGGTGCTTATCGGAGCGCACCCGGGCCTTCCAGATTTAGAGGGGTTTGGACGACGTGAGATGGCCATCACCGAACAAGACGCATACAACTATGTGCTCTACCAAGCCGGCGCCTTAAAAGCTTTTATTGATGCCGCCGGAAATACATTACATCACGTCAAGCCCCATGGCGCTTTATACAACCAAGCCGCTAAGGATATGAAGCTCGCACGAGGCATAGCACGAGCTGTAAAAGATTTAGGGCCTGAAGTTATTTTGTATGGTCTTGCAGGAAGCTGCATAATCGATGCGGCAAAGGAATTCAATGTGCCGGTGTGGCAAGAAGTTTTCGCAGACCGCAGATACACCAAAGAGGGTTTTCTGGTCCCGCGTTCGCAAGTAGGCGCAGTTATTGAAGATGAAGCCGTAGCACTCAATCAAGTAATCGGCATGTCAAAAGATGGAAAAGTGATTGCAATTGATGGTAGTGAAATCAAACTACAAGCTGACACCTTATGTATTCATGGCGACAACCCACATGCGGTTGAGTTTGCCAAAAGAATTAAGGCAGCTTTAGCTTAAACGGCTTACCGACTTGTTGAGCTTACCTTAAAGACGGTTGGAATGATCATGAGCTGGAATACGACGATTCCAAGGAATAGTGCCTTGGGCAATCCAGCATCCATAAAGAAGCCAAAGATGAAAGGCCCAACTGCTGCGCCCAAATCAATTCCTGAATACACGATGCCGTAAACACGCCCAGCCACACCTTGTGGGGTTGCTTTTTTAACTAATAAGTCTCGTGAAGGCGCAACTACCCCATAACCAAAACCTAGTGCAAAGAAAATAATCGGTATAAGGTCAATCGACATAATGCCAGTAGCTAACAGCAAGCACATCACTACCGTAATAGACAAACAGATCGAAACGATTCTTTCTGGCGCTTGCAACTTAGCAGCCAAATAGCCACCAAACAAAACTCCCCCTGCACTCCCTAGCGCCAAAAGAGTAATGTAGTAGCTACCCACATTAAGAGGTACCTCATAAATACTAAAGAGTGCGCTTGGTGCAAATGACTGCAAGCTGGAGGTTGATGCCATGCTAAAGAAGAAGAAAACCCAACATAGCCAAACTGCTGGCAACCTCAGAAATGCAAATGCACTTTCTGGGGTGCTATTAGGATTGGCGGCCTGAGCGCTCGCATGACTGCTTTCGTGACGCTCCTTGACATTGTCAATCAGTTGATTTTTATTCAGCCAGAGAACCAATAGAATAAATGCCTCCAGGACTGCTGCCGACATAAAGGCAATACGCCAATCTGCCAGTTGCGCAATGCCTACCATGAAGGCTGGCGCTGCAGCCCACCCCAAATATCCTGTCACACCATGCATTGAATAAGCATATGGAAGATTGGGCGGTGATACTTTGTGATTAATCAGCGTGTAATCGACCGGATGAAAAATACCGTTACCGCAACCAGCAATGACCGCCCCCAACAAAAGCATGGCATAACCATTGCTCTGAGAATAAATCAGAGCTGCGAGGACCAATAATCCAACGCCGCCAAATAACACGGGTCTCGCCCCAATACGATCAACCAAAAATCCCGAGCTAGCTTGTGCCACGCAAGAAATTACAAAAAAGACAGACATGAGTAAACCAAGTTCGGCATAACTCAATGCAAAGGCATCCCTCAGCCATGGAAACATGGGAGGCAAAATTAAATGAAAGAAGTGAGAGCTGCCGTGAGCTAGGCTAATGAGACCAATAACCCGGACATCACTGGCACGCCTACTAAGCGCAACAGTCATGTACCGAGTTTACTGGCGCAGGGAAAATCCTGCTGAACTACGTATTTACTACTTACTACTAGTGAACCTGACGGCTAAAGCTAAATTCACCCGCTTTATCGACATCTACAGGCACCACATCCTTAGGACCGAACTTGCCTTCCAAAATCATCTTGGAGACCGGGTTCTCAATGTGCTGCTGAATAGCGCGCTTCAATGGTCTTGCTCCAAAGACTGGATCAAAACCTACCTCAGCAATCTTATTCAAAGCAGCATCACTGACCTCAAGCTGCATATCGACTTTTGCCAAGCGATCTGACAAGTTTTTCAGCAAGATCTTCGCAATGTTGGCGATATTGCCTTTATCCAAACCATGGAAGACCACAATCTCATCAATACGATTCAAGAACTCAGGGCGGAAATGATTCTTCAACTCCTCAAATACAGCTTCTTTAATTTCAGATTGCTTTTTATCGGTCATTGACTGAATTAAGTGCGAACCAATATTGCTAGTCATCACAATTACCGTATTCTTAAAGTCCACAGTGCGGCCTTGACCATCTGTCAAGCGGCCATCATCAAGCACTTGTAGGAGCACGTTAAAGACATCAGGATGAGCCTTCTCGATTTCATCGAACAAAATCACGCTATATGGATGACGACGAACTTGCTCAGTTAAATAGCCGCCCTCTTCGTAACCAACATAGCCTGGAGGCGCACCGATTAAACGCGCAACACTATGCTTCTCCATGAACTCACTCATATCAATACGAATCAGGTGATCTTCACTATCAAATAAGAATCCAGCCAATGCTTTGCAAAGCTCAGTCTTACCAACACCAGTTGGTCCGAGGAATAAGAATGATCCATATGGGCGATTCTCTTCAGCTAAACCAGCACGGGAACGACGGATAGCATCCGATACCGCACGAATAGCCTCTTCTTGGCCAACCACACGCTTATGCAATAACTCTTCCATCTTCAGTAGCTTATCGCGCTCACCCTGCATCATCTTCGATACAGGAATACCGGTGGCGCGAGAAACTACTTCCGCAATCTCTTCTGCACCAACTTGAGTACGTAATAACTTATTCTTCACCACACCATCTTTATCGCCCTTAGCTTCAGCAGCGGCCGCAGATTTGAGCTTAGCCTCTAACTCTGGCAACTTGCCGTATTGCAACTCAGCAACCTGCTCTAACTTGCCATCACGTTGTAACTTAGCGATATCCGCTTTGACTTTCTCGATTTCTTCCTTCAGATTCGCGGCGCCTAAAACAGCGCCCTTCTCTGCTTTCCAGATTTCTTCTAAATCGGCGTACTCGGCTCCAAGGCGCTTAATCTCTTCTTCAATGAGACCTAGGCGTTTTTGAGAAGCTTCGTCTTTCTCCTTCTTCACTGCCTCACGCTCGATCTTCAGTTGAATGAGGCGACGCTCAAGCTTATCCATGACTTCAGGTTTAGAGTCAATTTCCATGCGAATACGTGAACCAGCCTCATCGATTAAATCGATAGCCTTGTCTGGCAAGAAGCGATCGGTAATGTAACGATGCGATAACTCTGCTGCAGCCACAATCGCTGGATCAGTAATCTCAATACCATGGTGAAGCTCATAACGCTCTTGTAAGCCGCGCAAGATCGCAATGGTTGCCTCAACACTAGGCTCTTCGACCATCACTTTTTGGAAGCGACGCTCAAGCGCAGGATCTTTCTCGATGTACTTGCGATACTCATCTAAAGTTGTCGCGCCGATGCAATGCAACTCGCCACGTGCCAAGGCAGGCTTAAGCATATTGCCGGCATCCATCGCGCCATCACCCTTGCCAGCGCCAACCATCGTGTGAATCTCATCGATAAAGATAATGGTTTGACCTTCATCTTTAGCAACATCACTAAGAACAGCCTTTAAGCGCTCTTCGAACTCACCGCGATACTTCGCGCCAGCCAACAGCAAGGCCATATCCAATACCAATACGCGCTTGTTCTTTAGTGTCTCAGGCACCTCACCATTGACGATACGTTGCGCCAAACCTTCAACAATGGCAGTTTTACCCACACCAGGCTCACCAATAAGCACTGGGTTGTTCTTGCCACGACGCTGCAAAATCTGAATAGTGCGACGAATCTCATCATCGCGACCAATCACTGGATCAAGCTTGCCCATACGAGCGCGCTCAGTTAAATCTACCGTGTATTTTTTGAGGGCTTCACGTTGACCTTCAGCATCTGCACTATTCACTGATTCTCCTCCGCGCACTAAATCAATAGCCGCTTCTAACGATTTACGATTTAAGCCATTTTCACGGGCGACTTTTCCGAGCTCACCCTTGTCATCAGCCACCACTAGCAAGAACAACTCGCCAGCAATAAATTGATCATTGCGTTTATTAGCCTCTTTTTCACACAAGTTCAGCCAATTACTTAAATCACGACCAACTTGTACTTCACCACTGGTGCCCTGAACCTCCGGAAAGTTAGCAATAATCTTTTCCAAGCCCTTTTCGAGACCGGACACATTGACGCCAGCCCGAGTCAATAGACTTTTTGCGCCGCCATCAGAATCACGCAGCATTGCCAGCAACACATGCGCCGGTTCAATGTATTGGTTATCCTTGGCCAAAGCGATACTCTGGGCCTCACTTAAGGCCTCTTGAAATTTGGTTGTTAATTTATCGATTCTCATTTTTATATCCCATCAACTCCATGTATATCTATCTATAGAATATAAGGGCAATATTGCCAATTTCAAGGGTATTACAGCCCTTTTTGAACCTAATTTCCTCTTATTTTGACCTGGCTTGTTTACCTTCTTGAATGCGCTGACGGCACTTACTATGCCGGCATTACGAACCGTCTTGAACATCGCTTGGAAGCCCATAATTCAGGGCAAGGCGCTAGGTATACGAGGTCTCGTCGACCAGTCATCCTTTTGGCTACTCAAGAGCACCCAGATCGATCTGAGGCATCTAAGGCAGAGATCAAATTAAAACAACTTCCCAGAAGCGAGAAATTGGCGTTTTTTAAAACGAGGTAAAACGGGGGTGATTGCTTAGATTACTTCTTTTCCCAACGCGCCATTGCAGCTTCGTCGGTCACGCGGGCATCCACCCAGCGCGCACCCTCAGGAGTGTCTTCTTTTTTCCAAAATGGGGCGGCTGTTTTAAGGTAGTCCATGATGAACTCGCAGGCAGCAAAGGCCTCGCCCCTATGTGCACTCGTAACAGCTACCAAAACAATTTGATCTTCAGGCAGTAAGGGGCCAACACGATGAATCACCAGGGTGTTATAGATATCCCAGCGCGCTTTAGCTTGATCAAGAATCTCTTCCAAAGCCTTTTCGGTCATGCCCGGATAATGCTCAAGCGTCATACCCTTTACTTGAGCACCATCATTCATATCTCGCACAGTGCCCAAAAAGGTAACCACCGCTCCAACACGAGGATCGCCCTTGCGAAGCGCTGCTAACTCAGCGCTGACATCAAAATCACTTTCTTGAATCTTGATCAGCACATTAGCCTCCGGTGACTGGGGGGAAGAACGCTACCTCAGCACCATCTTGCAACGCAGTACTGGCATCAACCATATGTTGATTGAGAGCGCAGCGCAATACTTTACCGTCAGCCAATACTTCAGACCAAGGATTACCACGCTGGACCAGATAAGCCCTGAGTTCAGCAATTGTTTTTACGCTATCAGGAGTGCTAACGCTCTCTTGCGAGACGCCAAGAGCTTCACGCAATGAGGCAAAGAATCGTAATTCAAGTTTCATACGCTAATCGTAAACCGATTATTTGAGGAGCGCATCAAAGGGGATGTACTTCACAAGATCACCAGCTTTGATCGCTTGATTTGGAGGGCAATCTACTAAGCCATCACCCCATGAGGCACTAGTGAGCACCCCAGAGCTTTGGTTGGGGAATAAATCGAGGCCGCCCTGCTCATTAATCCTGACGCGCAAGAATTCATTGCGTCGATCGGCTCTTAACCAATCGAAGTCTGCTCGCATCAAATAAGACTGAGCTTGCTTTGCTTCACGCCCTTGCAGCTTCAATATAAAGGGGCGTACAAATAATAAGAATGTCACGAAGCTCGACACTGGATTGCCAGGCAAACCAATAAACCAAGCCTCTCCATCTTTCGGCTCGCTCGATTTACGAACTGCGCCAAATGCCAAGGGTTTCCCAGGCTTAATTGCGATTTGCCACAGATCCAATCTACCCTCAGCAGTCACGGCCGGCTTGATGTGATCCTCCTCACCTACCGAAACACCACCAGAGGTAATAATCAAATCGTGATCTTTGCTGGCTTTGCGTAAAGCCTCACGCGTAGCATCTAAACGATCCGGAACAATACCTAAATCGGTTGCATCACAGCCTAAAGATCTGAGACATGCCAGTAAGGTATCGCGGTTGGAGTTATAAATGCCGCCTGGTTTTAGTGGCTCACCCGGAAGCGCTAATTCATCACCCGTAAAGAACGCGGCGACCTTTACACGACGCTTTACATTCAGATGCGTCAGTCCAGCTGAAGCCGCGACACCCAACTCTTGAGGACGCAAAAATGTACCAGCAGTCAAACAAGTCTTGCCCGCAGTTAAATCTTCACCTCTACGACGAATCCACTGACCCGATGTTGGAGCAATATTGATCGCTACCCGGTCGGATTGACCTTCAACTGTGCAATCCTCCTGCATGATCACAGCATCAGCGCCCGGAGGCACAGGGGCGCCGGTAAAAATTCTGGCAGCAGTGCCTGGTTCTAATTGGGTTCCAATGGAGCCGGCTGGAATACGCTGAGCAATTCTTAATACTTGTCCTGGTGTTGCGGTATCAGCACAACGAACGGCATAACCATCCATTGAGGTGTTATCTAACGGCGGCACGTCTACCAGACTATTCACGTTCTCAGCAAGAACGCGACCTAAGGCAGCTTGCATTGCAACCTTCTCATTCTGGCTAACAGGCTGAGCATGAGAAAGTAAATGGTCTAAAGCCTGCTGCGCAGTCAACATTGGTGGCTTAGTCATGGAGTAATTAGTATTACTTGAATTTTCTAGATTAAAAATTAATCTAGATGTGTTGTGATGAAAGCTTTAACCTGATTCACATCAGCATCAATATTTTCTACACGCTGCGGCTTGGACTTGATGTCTCTAAATGCAGGCGGGCATTCTGCAGGGCGCCCCAAAGCCACTTCAATCGTTTCTTCAAACTTAATTGGTAGCGCCGTCTCCAGAACAATCATTGGAATGCCTGCTTGCAAATGCTCACGAGCCACTTTCACGCCATCGGCCGTATGAGTATCAATCATGACGCCATAGCGTTGATCAACATCACGAATGGTTTCTAGGCGATTCTCATGGGTACTGCGACCGGATTGGAAGCCGTACTGACCAAGCTCTTTAAATACCGCATCTTTGGAAATATCAAAACCACCGGCTTCATCGACTTGCTTGAACATGCCCGCAGTAGCTTTACCGTCACGCCCCATGAAATCAAATACAAAGCGCTCAAAGTTGCTTGCTTTAGAAATGTCCATTGAGGGACTGGAGGTATGCAATGTTTCCGCAGACTTGCGCGCACGATAGATGCCAGTACGAAAGAACTCATCCAGCACGTCATTCTCATTGGTGGCAACAATCAGGTGTTCGATAGGCAAGCCCATCATACGAGCAATGTGGCCCGCGCAGACGTTTCCAAAGTTTCCAGAAGGTACAGTGAAAGATACTTTTTCAGAGCTTGATTTTGTTGCTAACAAATAACCTTGGAAGTAATACACCACCTGAGCAACTACACGACCCCAGTTAATGGAGTTCACGGTGCCGATTTGGTTCTTTGCTTTAAATGCATGATCATTGCTTACTGCCTTAACAATGTCCTGGCAATCATCAAAGACACCAGATACTGCTAAATTAAAAATATTGGGGTCTTGCAAGGAATACATTTGCGCAGACTGGAATGCACTCATCTTGCCGCGTGGTGAAAGCATAAATACTTTTACGCCCTCTTTGCCACGCATTGCATATTCAGCAGCGCTGCCAGTATCACCAGAGGTCGCGCCCAAAATATTGAGCTTCTGACCTTTTTTCTTGAGAGCGTATTCAAAGAGGTTGCCGAGCAATTGCATCGCCATATCTTTAAAGGCGAGCGTTGGTCCATTGGAGAGACTCAAGAGACCGATGCGTGTTCCCCGCTCTTCGCCTAGCCAATGCAGTGGCGTAATGTCTCTCGCGTTATCTTGCGGACGTCCATTGCAATACACCTGCTCGGTATAGGTTTTCCGCAAGAGTGCGCGTAAATCTGCTTCAGGAATATCGTCGCAATACAGGCTCAATACTTCATAAGCCAAATCAGCATAAGACAAGCCACGCCAAGCATCCAACTGTGCGGCAGTTACTTGCGGATACTGGGTAGGCAAATACAAGCCGCCATCAGGCGCTAATCCACCTAACAAAATTTCTAGGAAGGTTTGCTGTGGACTATTGCCACGAGTAGATTGGTAACGCATGTATTTTGCTGAATTTTACTTAGGACAGATTTTCTAAACGGATCTTCACCACTTCGCCAGCAACCGTCTTGAGATCTTGGATCTCTTTGATTGCAGCAAGCATGTTCTTTTCTTTAGTTTCATGAGTCAAAGCAACTAAGTCGGTTTGGCTCTCACCCTCATCAGCCTCTTTTTGCAAAAGTGCATCGATTGATACGCCATGCGAAGCGAGGATACGAGTGATATCGGCTAGCACGCCAGCTTGATCAGCAACACGTAGACGCAGGTAGTAGCTTGTAGTGATCTCGCCAATTGGTAATACTGGCGTATCTTGTACAGAATCAGGCTGGAAGGCTAAGTAAGGAACGCGATGCTCAGCATCGGCACTCAATAAGCGTGTAATGTCCACTAAGTCAGCAATCACCGCGGACGCTGTTGGCTCAGAGCCAGCACCCTTACCGTAATACAAAGTAGTGCCAACGGCATCGCCAAAAACTTGAACGGCATTCATTGCACCTTCAACGTTTGCAATCAAACGCTTAGAAGGAATTAAGGTTGGGTGAACGCGCAACTCAACACCTGTGGAAGTTTTCTTGGCAATACCAAGTAACTTAATGCGATAGCCCAACTGCTCAGCATATTTGATGTCAATGGCATCTAATTTAGTAATGCCTTCAATGTGCGCTTTTTCAAACTGCATTGGAATACCAAATGCAATCGCACTCATGATGGTCGCTTTATGCGCAGCATCAACTCCTTCGATATCGAAAGTAGGATCTGCTTCTGCATAGCCTAAACGTTGGGCTTCTTTAAGTACTGTTGCGAAATCCAAACCTTTATCGCGCATTTCTGACAAGATGAAATTGGTTGTGCCGTTAATAATGCCGGCAATCCATTCAATACGGTTAGCTGTTAAGCCTTCACGCAAAGCTTTAATAATTGGAATGCCGCCAGCAACTGCAGCTTCAAATGCAACCATCACACCTTTGGCATGGGCGGCTTTAAAAATCTCGTTACCGTGAACGGCAATTAATGCTTTATTAGCTGTTACAACGTGCTTACCGGCGGCGATTGCCTCAAGAACCAAGTCCTTAGCAATACCGTAACCACCAATGAGCTCAATAACAATATCGATCTCAGGATTATTAATAACCGCACGAGCGTCACTCACCACTTGGGCGCGATCTTTAACCAATTCTTTAGCGCGTTCTACATTTAAATCGGCAACGGTATTAATGCGAATACCACGTCCAGCACGACGCTGAATCTCATCTTGGTTGCGCTCGAGAACAGTGAATACGCCACCACCAACAGTGCCAATACCTAATAGACCTACTTGAATCGGTTTCATGATGCCTTTGCTGCAGTTGAAGAAGCCTTACGGCTGTGCTTATTACGATAACGCTCCAGAAAACGTGCAAGGCGGCCAATAGCTTCCTTAAGCACATCTTCATGAGGCAAGAACACTACGCGGAAGTGATCAGGTTTGCCCCAGTTAAAACCAGAGCCCTGCACTAACAATACTTTTTCTTCTTTTAGAAGATCGGCAACAAATTGCTGGTCATCTTCAATTGGATAAACCTCTGGATCCAACCTTGGAAATAAATACAGAGCAGATTTTGGCTTGACGCAAGTAACACCCGGAATATCTGTAATAAGTTTCCATGCAAGATCACGCTGCTTTGCAAGACGACCGCCCTCACCAACCAAGTCATTAATACTCTGGTATCCGCCAAGGGCAGTTTGAATCGCGTATTGGCCAGGAACGTTTGCACACAGACGCATCGAGGCCAGCATATTTAAACCCTCGATGTAATCACGAACCATTTCTTTATCACCTGAAACGATCATCCAACCAGCACGGTAACCACATGAACGGTAATTCTTAGAAAGGCCGTTAAAGGTAATGGTAACTACGTCGGTCGATAAAGACGCGAGAGAGATATGTTTCTCACCGTCATACAACATCTTGTCGTAAATCTCATCGGCAAACAAAATCAAACCATGTTCGCGGGCAATTTGAGTTAACTCAAGCAAAACTTCTTTTGAATAAATTGCACCAGTAGGATTGTTTGGGTTAATCACCACAATCGCTTTTGTGCGTGGCGTAATTTTTTTACGCAAATCATTTAAGTCTGGAGCCCAATCCTTGGATTCATCACAAAGATAGTGAACAGGTGTGCCGCTAGACAAACTCACTGCTGCAGTCCACAGCGGGTAATCTGGTGTTGGCACCAATACTTCATCGCCATCATTCAAGAGCGCGTTCATCGAAAGAACGATGAGTTCGGAAACGCCATTACCGGTATACACATCATCCAAGGTCACGCCTTGAATGCCTTTTTCTTGGCAGTACTGCATGATGGCTTTGCGAGCAGAGAAGATTCCTTTGGAGTCGGAATATGCCGATGCATTACTCAAATTGCGAATCATGTCCAACTGAATCTCTTCAGGAGGATCAAAACCGAAAACCCCTACGTTTCCAATGTTTAATTTGATAATTTTGTGACCCTCTTCCTCCATGCGCTGAGCAAGCTCGAGCACCGGCCCACGTATGTCATAACAGACGTTATCGAGCTTTTGGGACTTTCGGATCGGTTTCACAATAAATTTAAGGGTAAGTTCTTGAAATATGAGAAAAAACAGCTAGCTATAATCCACATAATTATGACAGAGAGTCCACTTGAAGCTTCAATCTGACCCCCATTCCGGAGCGAATACGATCACTGGCTACGGCGATGGCTATGTAGAGATCAATAAGACGCCTTACGCCCATGCCGTTGTCCTTAGTTCGGATGGCGCCATCTCAAATTGGCCACCTCAGACATTTGCTGATTTGGAAGCGGGTCATTTCTCGCAACTCATTGATTTAAAACCAGAATTAATCCTCATTGGGACTGGTAGCCGCCAGCATTTCCCTAGGCCGGAACTCCTCAAATCTCTTATTGAGGCCAAAATCGGCTTTGAAATCATGGATTCTCAAGCCGCCTGCCGCACTTACAACATCTTGGTAGGCGAAGGACGCCAAGTCCTGCTAGCCCTGATGGTGGAGCCCGCCTAATGCAATTTGGCCAAATTCGGCAGTCATCAGCCCTGCACCCAGGCAAGATTTTGCTATTGGTCATCATTTACGGCTTATTGTGGTTTGGCACCCTCAATTACCGCCACTTGATTCCATCTGATGAGGGACGTTACGCAGAGATCGCCCGCGAGATGTTGGTTACGGGTGACTGGGTCACACCGCGCTACAACGGTTACAAGTATTTTGAAAAACCACCATTGCAAGCTTGGGCAACTGCTGCAGCATTTCAAGTGTTTGGGGTTGGTGATTGGCAAGCACGTCTTTGGACTGCGCTCACCGGTTTCCTAACTATTCTTTTAGTCGGATTTACTGGCGCACGGATTTATAACGCGAGAGCGGGATGGTTGGCTGCAGTGACATTGGCTTCGAGTCCGATGTGGGTCATCAGCGGACACTTCAACTCACTCGACATGGGTCTATCTTCTTTTTTAGTAGCGGCACTGTGCAGTCTATTGATTGCACAAACTTCTCACAACAAAAGTAGTTGTCGCAACTGGATGTGGGCTTGCTGGATTTTTATGGCGCTCGCAACTTTATCCAAGGGTGTTATTGGCGCAGCGATTCCTGCAATGGTATTTATCGCCTACTCGATTAGCACTTGGGATTGGAAGATCTGGACTCGCCTACGTTTATTTAGCGGCACCATTTTGTTCTTAGCAATCACCGCCCCTTGGTTTGTTCTGGTTGCGCAGCGCAATCCAGAGTTTCTAGAGTTCTTCTTTATTCACGAGCATCTGCAGCGCTTTACGCAAGATGCACACAGTAGAACAGGGCCAATTTATTACTTTGTACCCCTGCTATTAATTGGCCTGCTTCCATGGGTCTTGCAAATTCCTGGTGCCATTACGCAAGCCTGGAGTGAGCGTCGTCGCGAATTCTCTGCTGGCTGGTTATTAGTGTGCTGGTTTGTGGTGATCTTTGCATTCTTTAGCGTCTCGCGTTCAAAGTTGCCTGGCTACATCATCCCTATTTTTCCTGCACTTGCATTAATTATTGGCAATCGTCTTGACCGCTTGCTTGGGCATACCAACACCATGACATTGCCATGGAAATTACAAGTGCTTGGATTTTCTTTGCTCGGATGTTTTGGCTTTTTCTTTCTAGATGCTATTGGCAAACAAGCAAGACCTGATGAAATTGAAGCCTATGCACAATATGTTTACTGGGTGATCGCCGCTTTGGCGGCGCTAGTTATCTTTAGTGCCTATGCAGCATGGCAAAGCAAACGCAATGGCATACAAAGCATTGTGAGTTTTGCATGTGGATTTTTTCTCTGCGCGATCATTGCGGGAACAGGTCACGAAACTTTAGGACGCGCAGTATCCGGCGTTGATCTTGTGAAAAGTGTTAAAACATCTATTCCAGAAAAAGTGAACTTCTATTCTGTTCGCCTGCTAGATCACACAGTGCCTTTCTATTTAGGCAGAACCATGATCATGGTGGAGTCTCCAGATGAGCTCGAGTTTGGCGTCAAACAAGAGCCCGAGCTCTGGATGCCAACTCTCGATGCATTTATTAGCCGCTGGAAAGAAGATCAGACTGCCTATGCCATCATGGTTCCAGAGCAATTTGACGCTCTTCAGGCTCAAAATTTCCCAATGGTAGAAATCGGCCGGGACTCGCGCAGAGTTATTGTGAAACATCCTGACACATCAAGTCTGACGCAGTAATATCTAAACCATCATGTCAAACAACCAAACATTCATCCCTTTTACGCGTCCGAGCTTTAATCAAGAAACGATTGACGCTGTATCAGAAGTATTGCGCTCTGGATGGGTGACATCAGGCCCTAAGTTGGCAGAGTTTGAAGCGACTCTAAGTGAGTACTTTGGTGGTCGTCCAGTGCGTTGCTTTGCTAATGGCACCGCCACAATGAAAATTGCATTGCAGGTTGCAGGCATTGGAGCAGGCGATGAAGTCATCACAACCCCCATCTCTTGGGTAGCAACCTCAAATGTCATCTTGAGTGTTGGCGCAAAACCGGTATTTGCAGATATTGATCCAGTAACACGCAACATTGATCTTATTAAAGTTGCGAGCGCTATTACATCAAAGACCCGCGCCATCATGCCAGTCTATTTGGCAGGCCTACCGGTAAACATGGATCAACTCTACGCATTGGCTAAGCAACACAATCTGCGCGTCATTGAAGATGCAGCCCAAGCCTTTGGATCTCAATGGCAAGGCAAGAAGATTGGCAGCTTTGGCGACTTAGTAAGCTTTAGCTTTCAGGCCAACAAAAATCTGACGACCGTTGAAGGTGGCTGTCTTGTTTTAAACAATGTCGATGAAGCAAAGCTTGCTGAGAAATTCCGTCTCCAAGGATTAACCCGTCAAGGTATGGACGGAATGGATGTTGACGTATTGGGTGGAAAAGATAATTTGACGGATGTCAATGCAGCCATCGGTCTTGAGCAGCTCAAACAGCTCCCCGCATATCAAGCGCGTCGCGCCGACTTAGCGCGCCAATACTTTGATGTCATTCGTGCTGAATTAAAAGCTGCCTCATTAGATGATTTGAAATTAGAGCTTCCAGTTGAAAACTTTACTGATAGCAACTGGCACATGTTCCAAGTGGTTTTGCCGCTTGATCAATTAAATACAGATCGCGCCCAAATCATGGCCGAGTTAAAGGATCTTGGTATTGGTACCGGCGTTCATTACCCTGCTATCACTGGCTTTACGCTTTATCAAAACCAGGGTTACAAAACCTCTGACACGCCCATTGCCGAGCGCATTGGCAAATCCATCCTAACGCTCCCTTTGTTTCCTGCAATGGCGGATGAGGATATTGGCCGTATAGCCAAGGGATTAGTCGGAATTTTGCAGAAATACCTCAAAAACTAGTGTTCTTAGGCTAGACCCACAGAATCAGGCAAAATTGCGGCATGACTGCAAATCTAGTTGCCAACCCAACACTCAGCATTGTTATTCCCGTTTACAACGAGGAAGATGGTCTCCAAGCGCTATTTGATCGTCTCTATCCGGCGCTTGATGCGCTCGCTACTAAACGGAAGATTGCCTACGAAATCGTTTTTGTTAATGACGGTAGCAAAGATCGCTCTGCCGGCATCCTTTCCAAGCAAGTTGAGTTGCGACCCGATGTCACCCGTGCTGTTTTATTTCATAGCAACTTTGGTCAGCATATGGCGATCATGGCTGGCTTTGAATATGCTAAAGGTGAATACATCATCACCTTGGATGCGGACTTACAAAATCCACCGGAAGAGATTGATGCGCTCACAGAGCAACTTTTAAAAGGTCATGACTACGTCGGCACGATTCGCGCTGATCGTCAGGATAGCTTCTTTAGAAAATTTGCATCACGCGCCATGAATCGATTGCGCGAAAATATTACTCGCATCACGATGACCGATCAAGGCTGCATGTTGCGCGGCTACAGCCGTCGTATTGTTGATTTGGTTCGTCAATGCGATGAAAGTAATACCTTTATTCCAGCCTTGGCGTATACCTTTTCTGCAAATCCAGTTGAGATCTCCGTCAAACATGAAGAGCGCTTTGCTGGTGAGTCCAAGTACACCTTGTATCAATTAATTCGTCTCAACTTTGATTTGGTCACCGGCTTTTCTATCATGCCGCTGCAGATCTTTTCGATCCTCGGCATGCTGCTATCCCTTGCTGCTGGCAGCCTATTCGCCTATCTGCTGGTGCGCCGCTTTGTTCTAGGCGCTGAGGTTGAAGGAGTATTTACCCTCTTCGCACTCACCTTCTTCCTAATTGGCGTCATGCTCTTTGGACTTGGACTTTTAGGCGAATATATTGGTCGTATCTATCAACAGATTCGTAAACGTCCACGTTATGTTGTGCAAACTGTTTTAGAGAAAAAATAATTGCACGCAGTCGTCTTTGCTTATCACGATGTAGGCGTTAATTGCCTGAAAGCACTTCTTGATGCCGGCATACAAGTCGATCTTGTAGTTACCCATCAAGATGATCCCAATGAAAATGTGTGGTTTGGTAGCGTAGCCAAACTCTGTACCGAAAAAAATATTCCCTACATCACACCCAATGTCAAAGAACTTGCGAATTTAATTCCGAAGCTTCAGGCAATGGCACCTGATTACATTTTTTCTTTCTACTATCGCTTTATGATTCCGGAGCAGATTTTGGCATGCGCCAAGATTGCTGCACTCAATATGCATGGCTCGTTGCTCCCCAAGTATCGAGGACGCGCACCAGTAAATTGGGCCATCCTTCATGGGGAAACTGAAACTGGCGCCACCTTGCACATCATGGAAGCAAAACCTGATGCCGGAGATATTGTTGGACAAGTAGCAGTCAGCATTGGCCCCGACGAGACAGCCACCGATGTATTTGGAAAAGTTAATCAGGCTGCTGTAAGCGTCATCCACCAGGTTTTGCCAAGCCTGATCCAGGGAAATGTTCCCCGCCAGCCCAATGAACTCCAAAAAGGGAGTTATTTCGGGGGCAGAAAGCCTGCGGATGGCCAAATTCACTGGAATCAGACAGCTAAACAGGTTCATGACCTGGTTAGAGCCGTTGCACCCCCATATCCAGGCGCATTTACTGATCATGAGGGTCTTGCCATGATTGTGGCCCGCACAAGCCTAAAAGGGCCATTTCCAGCCAATCTCGATCTTGGGGTTTGCGGCATCCAAGTGGTTGATAATCGGGTATTCGGCATTTGTGGTGACCATCAAGTTGTTGAAGTTTTGGAATGGTTTCCAGCAAGCAAATAAATTAGATTAAAACGAGGCAGTAAAGATGAAAAAAGTACTCATTCTTGGTGTTAACGGTTTTATTGGCCACCACCTTTCAAAGCGCATTCTAGAGACAACCGATTGGGACGTCTATGGCATGGACATGCAAAATGATCGCCTTGGTGACTTAGTTAATCATCCTCGCATGCACTTCTTTGAGGGTGACATCACCATCAATAAAGAATGGGTTGAATATCACATTCGCAAATGCGATGTCATCCTACCTTTAGTTGCAATCGCAACTCCTGCAACTTATGTGCAGCAACCACTCAAAGTATTTGAACTCGACTTCGAAGCAAATCTTCCAATCGTACGTTCTGCAGTGAAATATAAAAAGCATTTGGTGTTTCCATCAACTTCCGAAGTTTATGGAATGTGTGAAGACAGCGAATTTGATCCTGCTAAATCTAATATGGTTTATGGCCCAATCAACAAACCGCGTTGGATCTACGCTTGCTCCAAGCAGCTAATGGACCGTGTGATCTGGGGCTATGGCATGGAAGGCTTGCGCTTCACCCTCTTCCGCCCATTTAACTGGATTGGCCCTGGCTTAGATAGTATCTACACACCAAAAGAAGGTTCTTCACGCGTGGTCACTCAGTTCTTGGGTCACATTGTTCGCGGCGAGTCTATCAACGTCGTTGATGGTGGCGCCCAGAAACGCGCCTTTACCTATGTTGACGACGGCATCGATGCGTTAATGCGCATCATTGATAACAAAGATGGTATTGCTAACGGCAAAATCTACAACATTGGTAACCCAAAGAACAATCACTCAATTCGTGAGCTCGCCAATCAGATGCTAGAAATTGCTCGCAGCATTCCTGAATATGCAAAGACCGCTAATGAAGTGAAGATTGTAGAAACCACTTCTGGCGCCTACTATGGTGAAGGCTATCAAGACGTACAAAATCGCGTGCCAGCAATTGATAACACGATGAGCGAACTAGGTTGGAAGCCAACCACTACGATGTCTGATGCGCTCAAGAATATTTTTGAAGCCTATCGCGAAGATGTAGAAAAAGCGCGTAGCTTGGTCGATAAAGAGTAAGAGAAAGTAAACCTCAAGGTTCATGGCTAAGATTGCTCTCAAGGTTGATGTTGATACCTTACGCGGCACCAAAGAAGGTGCACCGAATCTAGCTCGCACTCTGGAGCGCTTTGGACTTAAGGCAACCTTCCTCTTTAGTCTTGGGCCTGACCATACTGGCTGGGCATTAAAGCGAGTCTTTCGCCCGGGCTTTTTGAAAAAAGTGAGTCGAACTTCCGTTGTCGAACACTATGGCATTAAAACCCTGCTCTATGGCGTTCTAATTCCCGGTCCCGATATTGGCAAAAAAGCTACCGCAGAAATGCGCGCTATTGATCAAGCTGGTCACGAGACTGGCATCCACACTTGGGATCATGTTGCCTGGCAGGATGCAGTGCGTAATCAGGATGCATCCTGGACCAAAGCAATGATGCAAAAAAGTTGGGATCGTTTTGTAGAAATTTTTGGTCACGCGCCAGTGACCTATGGTGCCGCTGGTTGGCAGATGAACGAAGCTGCATTTGAGCAACTCGATCAATGGGGCATTACTTATTCTTCTGACGGTAGAGCAGAACCTAATTTAATGCCCTATCGCCTTGCTCTACCCTCAGGCAAAGCCAAGCACGTGCAATACCCAACGACACTGCCCACCTTTGATGAGCTGATTGGCATTGATGGCGCTGATGAGTTTGGTGCAGTTAAAAAGCTGCTGGAAATCACCCAAAGTAATCCCAATGATCAGGTCTTTACCTTGCATGCCGAGCTTGAAGGCCAAAAGCTTCTGCCGGCATTTGAGCAGCTATTAGCCGGATGGCTAAATCAAGGCCATGATTTGGTAACGATGGGCGAACTTCATAAATCCTGGGAAGCTACCAAGCAACTCGATAAAATAGCTTTACTACCACTTACTTGGGGTGAAATCCCTAATCGCAGCGGCGATTTAATTATTCAGAATAATTAATCCAACAAAACTAGAGACAAAATAACTAAAGAAGGATCATCATGACAGTAGCAATTGGTAAACCGATGCCACAGTGCGCCATTCCAGCAACTTCTGGACTAACGTTTTCACCAGCGTCTGCAAAAGGCAAAAAACTGATTCTCTATTTTTATCCTAAAGATATGACGCCTGGTTGCACTGCCGAGTCAGGTGAATTCAGGGACAACATTGAAGCCTTCACAAAAGCCAATGCCTTGGTGGTAGGGGTTTCCCGAGATAGCCTCAAATCACATGACAACTTCCGTAGCAAATTACAACTCCCTTTTGAGTTAGTGGCCGATACCGAAGAAAAGCTTTGTCAGATCTTTGGCGTTATGAAGATGAAGAATATGTATGGCAAACAAGTCCGTGGGGTCGAGCGCAGCACCTTCCTATTCGACTCATCCGGCAAGCTTGTCAAAGAGTGGCGCGGACTCAAGGTTCCGGGGCATGTGACAGAAGTATTACAAGCAGCCCAAGACGCTAAATAATTTTTACAACAATTTGTTCTGAGGTGCTTGCAAACCCCAAAATTTGGGGTAAAGTGATTCATATGCACCGTAAACGACGGGAAAGTCTGACAATCCGTTTGAATCAGAAACCTGAATATTTCAGAACAGGTTTGGAGAGCAACCCCCGCCGTTTTTTGAACATCGTTGCAACTAGTTTCGTAATAAACCGTCAATGCACTCCGCTTGGCGGTTTTTTCTTTTAGGAGAGTCCATGCCACTGCCCCCAATCCCCACTCAAATTGCTGATCAAGTGAAACTCAGTCGCAAAGATACTCCTGATTTAAAGAAACGCCCCGCTCCAGCAAAACCAGTGGTGGTAGAAGCCTCCGATTGGACCAGTGAAGCCGAAGAAGATTTATCAGCAGCAGAAGTTGCTCTCGAAAAAATTAAAGCTGATCGTAGTCCAGTTCGCAATGAACAGAAAGTGACTGCACCAGCAAAGCCAAAACGTGTAATTCGCACTGGACCCCCTAGCCTATTCGTTTTAGACACCAATGTATTGATGCATGATCCAAGCTCCTTATTCCGCTTCTCGGAGCATGACCTGTATCTACCGATGACCACTCTTGAGGAGTTAGATAACCATAAGAAGGGTATGACTGAAGTAGCCCGCAATGCCCGTACTGTCAGCAGATCCCTGGATCAACTCATTGCTGGTACTAGCGGCACATTAGATGAAGGTATCCCACTCAACAAACTAGGCAATACAGACGTAACTGGTCGCCTGTTTTTTCAAACCAAATTAGCCATTCAAGCTTTGCCAGAGGGTCTACCTGAAGGCAAAGGTGACAACCTGATTTTGGCAGTAGTTAGCGAGTTACAGAAAACTCGCAAAGGCCAAGAGGTAGTGCTGGTATCAAAAGATATCAATATGCGCATTAAAGCGCGTGCATTAGGTTTGCCTGCAGAAGATTACTTCAACGATCAAGTACTAGAAGATCGTGACTTGATGTATGCCGGTGTTATGCAGCTGAACGCAGATTTCTGGCCTAAGCATGGCAAAGATATGGAAAGCTGGGCAGACTCTAAATCTGGAACGATGTTCTACAGAGTTACGGGTCCAGCCGTGCAAAGCATGCTGGTGAATCAGTTTGTCTACCAAGAAAATCCTGATGGCTCAACACCCTTCTATGCACAGGTAAGAGAAATCAATGGCAAGACCGCTCTCCTGCAGACGTTAAGAGACTTCTCTCATCAGAAGAACAATGTATGGAGCGTTACTGCACGCAACCGCGAGCAGAACTTTGCCATGAATCTCCTCATGAATCCAGATGTTGATTTTGTAACCCTACTAGGCCAAGCCGGCACCGGGAAGACCTTACTCGCTTTGGCCGCTGGTCTTGAGCAAGTATTGGATAGCAAACGCTATAACGAAATCATCATCACCCGTGCAACCGTCCCGGTTGGTGAAGACATTGGCTTCCTACCAGGAACTGAAGAAGAAAAAATGCAGCCTTGGATGGGTGCGTTTGATGACAACCTTGAAGTGCTTCAGCGCAATGAAGATGGCGGAGCCGGTGAATGGGGTCGTGCCGCCACACAGGAGCTCATTCGCTCACGCATCAAAGTAAAGAGTATGAACTTCATGCGCGGCAGAACTTTTGTTAGTAAGTTTGTGATTATTGATGAAGCACAAAACTTAACTCCAAAGCAAATGAAAACCCTGGTAACGCGTGCAGGCCCAGGAACTAAAATTGTCTGCTTAGGTAATATTGCCCAGATTGATACGCCTTACTTAACCGAAGGCTCTTCTGGACTCACTTATGTAGTGGATCGCTTCAAAGGCTGGCGTCATGGTGGTCATGTGACCCTGGCACGCGGTGAGCGCTCACGTCTTGCGGATCATGCTGCTGACGCACTCTAAGCAACCTCTCTCATGCCGCACTCTCCTGGGGTGCGGCATTTTTATTTGTAGCTTACTCATCCTAAGTGGATGCAGCACATTCGGCGGCAAATCAGGATCCTCCTCTAGAGTTTCTCAATTCAAGCAAGACACCAGTGTTGGCACCGAGGATATTTCTATTGCGGCAGTGGGTTTGGTAGATGTACCTTACCGCTATGGTGGCAATACCCCTAAAGGCGGTTTTGACTGTAGTGGCCTCATTGTTTACGTCTATAACAAAGCGGCAGGGATCAAACTACCGCGCACGATTCAATTGATGAGCACCAAAGGTGTAAGCATCGAAGGCCAACCTCCTGCGCCTGGTGATTTAGTGTTCTTTAACACCACTGGAGAAAAATACTCTCATGCAGGAATCTATGTGGGGCAAGGCAGATTTGTGCACGCACCTAGCGCTGGCGGAACGGTGCGCCTTGACTACATTACCTCACCATACTGGGCGGCGAAGTTCACTGAGGCGCGACGTTTCACGCCCCAATAAGACGACTAGAGACCTACTGTGTAGGTAGCCAACACTGTAGTTGATGTCACAGCTTGATAAGACTCTTGGCGATAAATGCCAGTTAACCCAAGTCTTTCTTTTGCGCTTAAATCATAAAACGCTGCGAGACTAGCTGTTGGACGTAAGCTGCGATAGTTATTATTCATGGCAATATTAAAATCACCATTGCCACTAGTGATTAAATTTCCAACATTGGCATTGACATCTTTTTCGGCGCCAGCACTACCAACCAACATGACTTTTTCACTTAAGCGATGATTAGCAATTAATCCAGCTAATGCAGTAGTTGTGTAATTACTAATAGAGCTATAGGTTAGCGGACTAGAAACTGTGCTTGATTGAGCCTCACTGTAACCACCCATTCCACCAACCATATAGCGCATACCTGCATAAGGTGACACTACTGATTTATTCCCTACGGCAAATCCATACTTCAGCTGAGCTTGAACGCCTTGTGCAGTCAAATTGGTCGATCCAGAGCCTGCCTCAGATACGCCGACTACTGGACGAGTTAATGTGGCACCCTTGGTGGCATAACCTGCTGAAACTTTTGCCTCAACACCCGTGCCATCTGGGTTTTGTGACCACACGCCAAATACACCAACCATCGGAGTGGCATTACCTAACTGAGCAACTCCACCAGGAGTGCTCTGTGAAAGATTTTGATCAAGATAGCCACCGACTCGCAAGCTTGATGAGAAACGATAAGCTCCGATCAACAATGCACTTGTAGTGTTATCTGGATAAGTGCTTACGTTGGTATAGCGACCGCCCGCAGAAACGCAAAAATTATTGGCGCCAAATAGCGAACAGTCATAGGACATCCCATTCACAACGCCTGCTGACTGCATTGCAAATAAGCCTTGTAGCGTATTACCCAGCGAAACCAATGATGTTTGAGTATCGTAATAAATTGGAGCAATCAAATAAGAGTTGGCTGCCAAGACAGTCTCTAAGGCGGCCAATGTTGGCTGCGGTGTATTGAGAATCACCAAGTCTGTTTGATTTGCAGAGGCGCCTACACGATGCACTAACGCCCACTGATAAGCTCCAAAAGTACCATAAGAATTGCCAAGGTTATTAATCTTGATGCCGGATAAAACTGTGGAATACGTTGTGCCACTAGTTAAAGTTGAGCCAGATTTAATACCGAAATTCATAACACCTGAAACCGTTCCAGCCGACGCATCTAACTTGCCGTAAGTTGTTGGATTGGTGACGATAACGTTGTAATTTAATGGCAGCACCCCAGAATATGTCAGAGGAGTAGAGCCTCCCTGGGAATTATTTAAAGTGGTAAGGTTTCCAAGGTTGTAAATACCAAACGAATTGGCGCCGGAAGCCGTAATCGTATTCGTATTTTCAACGGTTACTTGTGCTGAGCCCAAAATATCAATGCCATTCGCAGATGCGCCCGCTGTAGAAATGGTTCCCGAATTGACAATCGAATTAACGCCAGTTTTAGATCCGGAATTAAGGCGAATGCCAGCAGCATTTGCGCCTGACGTGTTGATAGATCCTGCATTTAAGATGCTGTTTCCAATGGAAGTAGCATTTGTGGCACTAATGTAAATACCCGCAGCATTTCCACCCTTTGTAACAATACTTCCGTTGTTATTCAACTCATTACCACCAGCCTGAGAGCGACCATTAGCGCCAGCCGAAATACCATAACCGTTATAAAAAGAACTGGTATCCAATGAGCCATTGTTATTGACAACAGCACCACTTCCCAGACCCACAGTTGAACCATCAATAGTGAGCTGTGTGGTTGCATTAATTAATACATTTACCCCATTTCCTTGCGTCGTAGTATTTGGCGCGGATATCACGCCAGCAGTGGCTGCTGCTCCACCGGGCGAGCATTCAACAGTTTGTCCATTTACTGGTACATAAGGATTAGCACCAACCGGAACGGGGGTCGGGGCTGTTACAAGACAGCTCCCATTCGCCGCGATGGAAAGACTGGGAATAAAAAAAATAAATGCCAAAAACGAGCTTGCAAGAAACCGTACAAATACAAGCCGGCTGAATAGAGTCATATCTAGTCTTTATTTAATGTTAATTTAATCAAATCATAATTCCCCATGGAGTTAATATCTATTAACCCTTAGGCTAATATCAACCTATCGATTGTTCATAAATAATCGTTTTAAGACTTATAAATAGATATAGTTAAATCATTCAACCAAGGAGAATTCAGATGAAAAAAATCATTATTGCTTTAGGTCTTGCCCTTAGCTTTACAGCCCCAGCATTTGCGCTCTCTCAGGCAGAATGCGAAGCAAAAGCAGTTAGTAAAGACGGTAAGCCAATTTATGGCGCCGCTAAAGATGCCTCCGTGAAGAAATGTATGGGTGATGCCAAGCCTAACGATTGCGAAGCAAAAGCAGTTAGCAAAGACGGCAAGCCACTCTATGGCGCAGCAAAAGCCGCATCTATCAAAAAGTGTGAAGGCGAGAAATAAATTCGTTTGAGTAAATTTATTTTAAGCATTAAAAAAGCCTCGCGTTGCGAGGCTTTTTATTGATCTGTTTTTATATTTCTTTTTTTCTCAGAACGGTTCGTAACCACCAGAAGAGTATCCGATGGATCCCATCGCTAAGTTATCAAACTTGGTATACGGGCCTTGCCAACTTAAGCGCACTGTGCCGATTGGGCCGTTACGTTGCTTACCAATGATAATTTCAGCAACACCTTTATCGGTGGTGGTATCAGGGTGATAAACCTCATCACGATAGATAAACATAATTAAGTCGGCATCTTGCTCAATAGCGCCGGATTCACGCAAGTCAGACATGATTGGACGTTTGTTAGGACGTTGCTCAAGGCCACGGTTTAACTGAGAGAGTGCAACTACTGGGCACTGCAATTCTTTTGCAAGTGACTTGAGCGAGCGAGAGATTTCAGAAATCTCTGTTGCACGGTTCTCAGAGCCAGAACCACTCATCAACTGCAAGTAGTCAATTACTACGAGACCAAGTGTGCCACCAAAGTTTCTGGCAATTCGACGTGCACGGGCACGCAACTCAAGACTAGATAAAGAGCCAGTCTCATCAATCAAAATTTGGGTATTACTCAAACGGGCAATCGCATCAGTAACGCGCGGCCACTCATCGTCTTGCAGCTTACCAGTACGCATACGACCCTGGTCTACGCGCCCTACTGAACCCAATAAACGGGCAGCCAATTGCTCGCCTGACATCTCCATCGAGAACACGACAACAGGCAAACCTTCTGCCAATGCAACGTTCTCGGCAATGTTTAAAGCAAATGCAGTGTTATGAGTAACGACATAATCATTCGTTACATAAGTTCTTTGGGGGTGGCTAACTGAAATACATTGCGCCTCAGACATCCTGGAAGGCTCAATACTCTGAAATGAAAGTCTGCGCTGACGATCCCAGCTTACCCTCAGTCTTTCGTTCTTTTCAGGCAAAGTGAAAGCCTCAAAACCAGGGCCAAAACTCATATTTAAAACATAAGATAAGCGACCTTGCTTCTTTTCACCTTTATAGGTGTAGCTAGATTGCTTCTGCGTTATTGAGCAAAAGCCGCCCAAAGATCTGGCTAGAGTTGCCACATCTTCAGACAATTGCTTACTTGCCGTACAGAAGCGAATGGAACCCCACTTCTCAATCCAGCCATCCGTATCCATCAAACCTTGAAATAATGCGAGACGAGAAGTTTTATTGGCCTCAAGATAAGTGGCAGGAATATATTTATCAAAACTTCTGCAACCTAGTACGCCTAACTCATCAAGAGCAGCCCTAAAGTGATTTGTCTTTACAGCAGCTCTTTGACCATTAGCAGCAATTCTTTCTTTCGAGACGAGTCTCCAGTCGTATGCATTCGCATGCACTAGCTCCATCTCATAACCCGCAAGCATATTGATACGCTCAACTAGCTCAGGTGATTTAGTCGAAAACATCACACTACTATGAGATAGCGCCAATGTTCCGTCGCCCAGCAATGCACCCAAAACCCACGGATGAATTGGCAATGCATTCGAGTGGCCAAAATCGCCCGAGACTGGATCAATCCATAGTCTATTTTTATATCGAACACATTGCAGCATTTCCATTAAGCGGACAGTGTTGATGACGCGAGGCTCAGACCATTCTCGATACATGACACGCCATAGATGTTCATCACAACACTCGGCTTGACGACCATCAGAAAAAGTCACTTTATATATCTGCTTCATGCCCTGCGGATAAATACCAGTAACCATCGAATGTTGACCATCTACAGAAGCAAGACGATCTCCGAAACGCAAGTCACCCATTAACTTCCAGCCATCAACCGTCTTCACTTTTGCATCCAGAGGTTGTGCTTTTCCCATAGAAGGACGGCCTGCAACAATCACCAGGTCGCCTTTTTGCAGGCCACTTGTTTGTTTGTCTAAATCTAAAAATCCAGTTGCAATACCTGTAATGTCGCTACCGCCTTGGCGGTTGTATAGCTCATCAATACGGGCAACCACGGAACGAAGCAAAGGCTCAATCTCAAGATAGTCAGCCTTACGACTACCTTCTTCGCCAATTTGCAAAATACGAGACTCCGCTTCATCCAACAGCGTTCTCACTGTTCGGCCTTCAGGCACAAACGCAGAATTAACAATACTGTCAGAAACCTCAATCAAGCGACGCAAAATACTACGATCACGAACAATGTCGGCGTAGCCTTTAATGTTTGCAGCGCTTGGGGTGTTTTGAGCTAAAGAGTTGAGGTAGTCAATGCTGATCAAATCACCACCCTGCTCAGATTTAACGGCATCGTAAACAGTGATGACGTCGGCAGGATGATTGTCGCCAACCAAACGAGCAATGACCTTGTAGATCAAAGCATGTTCAGGGCGATAGAAATCTTTATCGTTTAATACTCCGCCAAGGTTATCCCATGAGGAGTTATCGATTAGTAGACCGCCGAGCAAAGATTGCTCGGCTTCTACAGAATGCGGCGGAACTTTTAAAGCCTGCACGACTGCATCCCCAGGACCCATCATGCCGGGATTCAGCGTAACGGAACGTGAACGGGATTCAGCCATGTGGCTTATTTACAGTTCTAAAACTTAAGCTTGCTCACCAACTACACGAATAGTGATGTCTGCAACTACGTCGGTATGAACAGCAACCGCTACAGGGTGATCACCAACCATTTTCAATGGGCCAGTAGGCAAACGAACTGAAGACTTCTCAATTGTGAAGCCTTTAGCTTTCAACGCATCAGCGATATCGTGATTGGTTACAGAACCAAACAAACGACCGTCAACACCTGCTTTTTGACCGATTTCGAGAACCAAGTCTTTGAGCTTGATGCCAACTGCTTCAGCGGCAGCCAATTTCTCAGCAGCCAATTTCTCCAACTCAGCACGACGCACTGCAAAGTCAGCGATAGCTGCTTCAGTTGCACGACGAGCTTTACGTTGTGGGATTAAGAAGTTACGAGCGAAACCGTCTTTAACGCGAACGATGTCGCCGAGGTTGCCCAGGTTTGTTACTTTTTCTAAAAGAATGATTTGCATTGAGGGCTCCTAATTATTTCTTGTGTTGATCGGAGAATGGCAACAAAGCCAAGTAACGAGCACGCTTGATAGCAGTGTCTAACTGACGCTGATATTTAGCTTTTGTGCCTGTCAAACGAGCAGGAGTGATCTTAGCGTTTTCGCCAATGAAGTCCTTCAATGTATCTACATCTTTGTAGTCAATCTGTTCTACGCCAGCAACAGTGAAACGGCAATAACGCTTACGCTTGAACAATGGGTTCTGAGCTGGTTTCTTTTTGAAATCGGGTTTCTTTCCAAACGCCATGATGATTTCCTCTTTAATTTTTCAATTGAATATGGGTAATATGGAAAACAAGTCTTTGATTACGTAGAGTCTTGGGTGCTAAGAATCCCTCAAACACTGCCTCAGTTCCTAAATCCATTCGCTCTAAATCCTTTTGTATCGGACCGATCGTGATGGCTTCAACGTTCATCTGAATTTTCCTTGCCACTCCTACCTCGTTTGCTTGGCCGCTATGTTCTAGCTGGCAATGCATCACCGGTATTCCTGCTGGTGTAAATCGAATCGCGTCTTTAGATACCAAGATTGCAGTTAGGGTGAAATGATTCAACGCCGCTCCGCTTCTCTGATACGTTTTCTAGCCTGTGTATTCCTCTTCAAATTTCTAACTTAGGCTGCCGCTACAGGAGCGTCAGATTGAGCTGATTTGCGCGCTTCTTCACGTTGCACTTCTTTCATCATGATGGAAGGCTCTGTTTCAGCTTTCTTAGTCTTGATGATGAGGTGACGCAAAACAGCATCGTTAAATTTGAACGCATGCTCAAGCTCTTCCAGAGTTTTCTGGTCGCACTCAATGTTCATGCAAACGTAGTGGGCTTTAGCAAGTTTGTCGATCATGTAAGCCATCTGACGACGACCCCAGTCTTCCATGCGATGAATTTTTCCGCCCGCAGCTGCTAATGTAGCTTTGTAACGATCGATCATCGCTGGTACTTGCTCGCTTTGGTCCGGATGGACGATAAAGACGATTTCATAATGACGCATCAAACACTCCTTAAGGATAAAGTCACCTGGGCGTCTTGCTAACTTTCGATGGTTTATTAAAGTTAGCGCCAGTGTGACAAGGTAGTAACAAATTGTAGGTACTGCTTACAACACTTTTACAGCTCTCACCTGATTACAGGCAAGACCGCTATTCTAGCAAAAAAATCCTGCCAAGTCAGGGATTTACCAGCGGTTTGAGCCTGTTTTTCAGCATTCAAGGCTAATTGCAGCGCAATCCGAGCTCTTGGGGCAGAAAGACTGCCCGAGGCCAGGCAACCGGGAATATCTTTTTCTGGCAAATTGGCTTGCGCTTCTCCCGCCCCAGTTCTACTGGTTCTGACCAGTGCAATCCCATGTTTTACAGCGGCTACCAAAGATTCACGCCAGGCATCATGAAGGCTACCCATGCCCGTTCCCGCCAAGACCAAGCCCTTCACCTTGGAGTTCAGCCAGTGTGTGATAGTTTCCGGACGCGCGCCCGCATGGCTGGTCAAAATCTCCACCCAAGGCCATTCACCCTCCTTAGGGATAGGCCAATCCTCGGTCCAGAGAGCTTGAACCGCCTTGACTCCGGATAACCAGGAAGGATTAATCAAGCCCACCGAGCTACTAGGTGAGGCTTGAATAGGCGCATTGAGCGCGCTACCGTGCCGTTTTGATAGATCCATGGCCATACAACCTCGACCGTCCATGACGGCATAGATACCACCAGGGCAGTCATCAATTGGGGTTGAGGCCCAGCGAATGGCATCCAACAAATTGGAGGGTCCATCAGCCTTAGGCGCATTGGCCGGCAACATGGCGCCAGTCAAGATTACTCTTTTGCCTAAATTTTCAGCATATTTGCCACAAGTCAGCTGCAAGAAGACGCCAGTCTCCTCAATTGTGTCGGTTCCGTGAGTAAGCACTACGCCTGTAACCAAGGCATTAGCAAGCGCTTCCCTGACAGCCTCTCCCAGTTGGGTGAGTAAGGCCTCCGTTAGGTTGCAGCTATTGATGTTCGCCAATTGCCTGGAAACCAGCTGAATACCCTCAGGCACTGCAGACTGAATATGAGCCAGCAAAGAACCCACCTCAACCTGTCCTGCCACATATTCCAAAGGCTTATCCTCTGGTCTAGAGGCCAAGCCGGCAATCGTCCCCCCCATGCCTAAGACTAGGATATGAGGTGAATTTTCAGAGGTGTTTTCTTGTGAGCTCATACCCCATTATCCCCCTTAAATAGCTTGAATTATCAAAAACTGCTGTATACAATCCCAGTATGGACATAAATACAGTCGATTTTCCGGAGGAGCTGACTGCCCTCCCCAAGCTCACTCCACGTCAGAATGAGATTTTGGAGTTGATCACTAAAGCCATCGATGAGAGCGGTTTACCACCGACTCGTGCAGAGATTGCCACGCAACTGGGATTTGCCTCTGCAAATGCTGCCGAAGAACATCTTCGCGCACTAGCAAAAAAAGGTTATATCGAATTAACGCCAGGTACGTCACGCGGCATTCGCATTCCACAGCGATTCAATCAAACCCATCACAGCAATAAATATCGTCAGATGTCTTTACCATCTGGCGCGCTACAACAACTCACACTGCCATTGATTGGACGAGTTGCTGCCGGCTCACCAATCATGGCTGTTGAGCATATTGAAAAACAAGTTCCAATTGATCCAAGCTTATTTAGCAAAGGTGCCGATTACTTGCTGAAAGTAAAAGGTATGAGCATGCGCGATGCTGGAATTTTGGATGGTGATTATTTGGCTGTTAGAAAAACAACTGAAGTGCGTAACGGTGATATTGTCGTTGCACGCCTCGATGATGAAGTCACTGTGAAACGCTGGCAACAAAAGAAAACTGCCGATGGCATGGTCATTGAGTTGCAAGCAGAAAACCCGGACTTCAAAAATATCTTGGTAGACAGCCGTCAACCGAACTTTGCTATTGAAGGGCAAGCCGTTGGCTTAATAAGGGCTGAAGGGCTCTAAGCTACAACCCCTAAAGCAAAAGGCCTCTGTGAAGAGGCCTTTTTTGTTTCCTGCTGCAGCAACTAAATTATTTACGAGCAGGTGCTAGTACGTTTGCATTCTTAGGTGACGATGTAATCACAATTACTGACTTAGGACCGCCAAATGAACCATCGACTATTTCAATCGTTGCAGTTCTGTCGCCCTTTGTGAAAACCAAGATACTTGTTTTCGCTTTAACAGCAGTCACTGTTGTCCAACCATTCTTCGGATATTCGGATTGGAAGAAAGCATAAACATCTGTAGAGCCTTGCAATGCATTCACAATCGCTCTACCAACCCATTCATTACCGCGACCAATGATGATCGACTCAGTGCCATTTAAGCGCGCACCCTGTGGCAATAACATGTCACCCAGCAACTGAGTTTGGACTTCTTGAACTTCCTGTGGAGAGCCTGAAGGAGAGTCACCTGAACTAGCACAAGCGCCCAATAAAGCAGACAAGAACAATGCTATTGCACTAACTTTAAGAGTATTGGTTTTAATCATGTTTTGCTTTAGGTGATTGGCGAAATTTACTTAGCTTATTTAAAAGCATTTTAGGTGATGCGCCCATTTCGTCAAGGCAAATTACTGGAGGCGCGTGAGGGAATCGAACCCCCGTACGAAGCTTTGCAGGCTCCTGCCTAACCACTCGGCCAACGCGCCAGATACTTAAATCAAAAATGGGAAGCTTTTGAGGGCTTCCCATCGAACTTGGAGCGGGAAAGGAGGTTCGAACTCCCGACCTATACCTTGGCAAGGTATCGCTCTACCAGCTGAGCTATTCCCGCATAACAGGGCAGTAGTTTAACAAACAATCTGAAAGAAAGCATTATTTCCGCTCGAAGGCATCAAAGTACGGCATTGATTAAGGGCGCTCAACCCCGCCCGTCTTGAGTTTTAGGGGATTTAATCCACTTTGCCGACAAGTTGCGGCAACGCTTTCTTGAGGTAATAAAACATCGACCAAAGCGTTAAAAAGGAGGCAATCCAAATTAACCAGGTTCCGATTCTGGCGCAATCTAACCAGCCAAATAAGGCGTCATTCAACAATAAAAATGGAATTGCAATCAGTTGAGCCGTAGTTTTGAGCTTGCCAACCATGTGCACTGCGACGCTTTTGCCGGCTCCTAAGAGGGCCATCCATTCGCGCAAAGCGGAAATCGTGATTTCGCGACCAATAATAATCAGTGCTACCCAGACCTGAACACGGTCCATATTGAGAAGTACCAATAAAGCTGCGGCAACAATTAATTTATCCGCAACAGGGTCTAAGAATTGTCCGAACGCAGATTCTTGTTTTAAGCGGCGCGCCAAAAATCCATCCAACCAGTCTGTTACTGCAGCAAGCGTAAAAATCAGTGCTGCAATGAAATTTTTCTCAAACGGGGTTAGCCATTGGCCAGGGAGATAAAAGACAGCTACCAGCAGCGGAATTGCTGCTACACGCAACCAGGTTAAGGCGATTGGTAGATTGAATGGCATTTGCTAAGCATAAACCAAATGTCCCGCTTACTGACTAATGAAGTTGACGATAAATCTGCTCTGCAAGCGTAATGGAGACCCCCTCAACACTAGCAATCTCTTCAATACTGGCGTTGGCCACCCCTTTTAAACCTCCAAAGCGTGCCAACAGCTTCTGCCGGCGCTTGGCGCCAATACCTTCAATCTCTTCGAGCCTCGAAACCACCCTGGCCTTAGCGCGCTTTGCACGCATGCCTGTAATGGCAAAGCGATGCGCCTCATCACGAATCTGCGCAACCAGCAATAGTGCCGCACTATCAATACCAAGTTCAAGCGCCTTGCGGCCATCGGCAAAAATTAAAGTCTCCAAGCCAACCTTGCGACCCTCTCCTTTTGCAACTCCCACAATGAGGCCAATATCCATACCAAATTCAGATAGAACCTGTCTTGCCATTTCGACCTGACCTTTGCCGCCATCAATCAAAATCACTTGCGGTATTTTTTCTACTGGTAGTTCCTGAAAGTTTGCATAGCGTCTTTGCAGTACCTGGCGCATAGCTGCGTAATCATCACCTGGAGTGATGTCATTGATATTGAAACGACGATACTCGCTCGATTGCATCGCATTCTTGGCATACACCACACAAGAGGCTTGAGTTGCTTCTCCCGACGTATGACTGATGTCAAAACATTCGATTCGCAACTGCTCAAGACTTTCCAACTCAAGACCCAAAATATCAGCTAACGCACGCGCTCTAGCCAATTGACCACCAGTCTCCACTAGGCGCTTTGTCAAAGCAATCTTGGCGTTGCCTTCAGCCATAGCCAGCCAGTGGCGTCTTTGGCCTTGAGGCTGGTGCAAGAATGTGATTTTTCTACCGGCCTGCACATTTAATAGTTCATGCAAATCTTCAGGTGGCGACTCGCTTAACTTGGTCACATCATCACTCGCAGATTGCAAGGGGTGATTCAAAACCAAGACCGGTGGAATTAGATTGGTCGTAGCATCTTCAGCGTTTTCCTCTAAATAATGCTGAGCAATAAAAGCTTCCAATATTTCTGCTGGGGATGGCAACTCACCAGATGTTGTGCGCAACCCTTTAGGGAAGTACGCCCTATCACCTAAGTGACGGCCGCCACGCACCATGGCCAGGTTCACGCAAACCATTCCCTCCATCCGAGCGACCGCAATAATATCGACATCACCTTCACCCTCGGCAACCGTATCCATTGCCTGTTGCTGCAAGACGCTTGAAAGATCAGTAATACGATCACGCAGCACTGCAGCCATTTCAAATTCCATTGCTTCGCTGTGCGCATGCATTTCTTTTTCAAGCTCTGACAAAACGCGAGTGTGATCACCCTCTAAAAAACGGGTGGCCTGAGCTACATCTTGCCCATACTGCTCTACGCTCAGACGGCCTACGCATGGGGCGCTACAGCGATGAATTTGATGCAAGAGACAAGGACGACTGCGATTCTTGAATACAGAGTCCTCACAGGTACGCAGGCGGAAAACCTTCTGCAGAATTTGTACGCTATTACGCACAGCCCAGCTATTGGGGAATGGGCCAAAGTAATGGTTGCGCTTGTCCACCTTGCCACGATAAGAAGCCAACCGAGGAAACTGGTGCCCAGTAAGCATGACATATGGGTATGACTTATCGTCTCTAAAGAGAATATTGAATGGCGGCGCTAACTCTTTAATCAGATTGTTCTCTAGAATAAGAGCTTCAGTCTCGGTCCGTGTTACTGTTGTTTCATAGCGCGCAATTTTGCCCACCATCAATTCAATACGTGGTGACAACTGGGTGCGCTGAAAATAACTAGACACCCGTTTTTTGAGGTTACGTGCTTTGCCTACATACAGAATATGCCCCGCCTCATCAAAGAAGCGATATACCCCCGGCAATCCGGGTAGCCGTTTAACATCCTGCTGAAGGGTTTCAAAAAGCGAATTGCTCATGCGTTGGGATATTTTCTGCCAAATCGTCGATAACTATGGTGATGCCGGTGTTTGCTGGCGTCTAGCCCGAAGCTTATCAAGCATTCATGGCCAAGAGGTCCGTATTTTTTGCGATGATCTGCCAACCCTTAATTTACTCGCTTCTGGAGTAGATCCATCCGTTAAGCAAAAAATTGAATTTCTTCCTTGGGAGGCAAGCTGTAACAACGCACGTCACCCCGTTGAGACTCCCGATGTAGTGATTGAGGCATTTGGCTGCGACTTACCAGAGCGCTACCTCGCAGGCTTATTTATCGCCCCCATTAAACCCATCATCATCAACTTAGAGTATTTGAGTGCTGAGCCCTGGGTGATTGAGTTTCACGGTAAAGCCTCCCCTCAATCGCACGGTATACCAAAGTACTTTTTCTTTCCAGGATTTCAGGATGAGGTGGGCGGACTGTTGCTAGATCCGATCCCGCCAGAGGGTCAATTAGTCAAAGAGAATATCCCGGGCGATCTACAAACAGTGTGGTCACAGCTGCGACCTGGTGCCAAACGCATCAGTGTTTTTTGCTACCCTGGTGCTCCCCTAAAAAAATGGTTGGAAAATTTAGGCAGCCTTGATGAAGAAGTTGATGTCTTGCTGGCCCATGGCCATGCTGAACAATTAAATCTGTACGGCGAACAGCCGCTCTCGCTACCAGACAATCTGCGATTACTATCAATACCCTTTGTTTCACAGGATGACTATGACTGGGTACTCTCGCAATGCGACTTCAATATCGTTCGCGGAGAGGATTCTTTTATTCGCGCCCAGTTAGCGGGTAAGCCATTCATCTGGCATATCTACCCACAAGAAGATCGAGCACATGAGGTGAAGTTAGCGGCTTTTCTAGATCTATATCTGGAGGAGGCTAATCAAGCGCTACGTCTAGCCACCATTGGCGCAATGACCTGGGCAATGCCTAGCGAATGGTTTAGCAACTTAGAGGTCTGGAGTGATCATGCCAAGCTCTGGCGCACCCAATTACTGGAAAAACAGGGGGATGGAGGCCTGCCAGCACGTCTGGTGAGCTTTGCCACCTAATCCCAAGCAATAAAGGCTTGCGGGCGGTTACAATCTTGTTTTTGATAAAAACCGCAGAAAAATAGCTCTGCCCCCAGGAACAGCAAGATGAAAACAGCACAAGAACTCCGCGTTGGTAACGTAGTGATGATCGGCACCGATGCCCAGGTCGTTTTAAAAGCCGAATACAGCCGCTCTGGCCGCAACTCTTCAGTTGTAAAAATGAAATTCAAGAACTTGTTAACTGGCGCACCAAACGAAGGTGTTTACAAGGCCGATGACAAGTTTGATGTGGTGATTCTCGACAAGAAAGAATGCACCTATTCTTACTTCGCAGATCCAATGTATGTATTTATGGATGGCGACTACAACCAATACGAAGTTGAAGCCGAGTTCATGGGTGATGCATTGAACTACCTCGAAGAAAGTATGCCATGTGAAGTAGTGTTCTACGAAGGTAAAGCACTCTCCGTAGCAATGCCTAACTCTTTGGTTCGTGAAATCATTTACACAGAACCAGCAGTTAAAGGTGATACTAGCTCAGGTAAAGTATTGAAGAACGCAAAATTGGCAACTGGCTATGAATTACAAGTTCCATTGTTCTGCAACACTGGCGACAAGATCGAAATCGATACTCGCACCGGTGAATACCGTAGCCGCGCTAACTAATCAGCACACTACAGTAGTTAAAAAGCCCGGCATGCCGGGCTTTTTTATTGTCACAGTATTTGCTTAGGCAATCAGCTTTAACTGCTGCAGCAAACCCTTTGCATGTTGATACTCAACTTCACCCTGAAGGTCTTGCCAGTTAAGGGCCGATGCAGTGGGCATCAAACGGTTTAAGCGCGTTGCAGACTCGCTTAATTTTGCTTTGGATACCTTTAGCTTAGAGAGCAACTGATCAGCTAAGTCAGGGCGATTGCAAATTAATACTGCATCACAACCTGCCTCTAAAGCCATCTCAGCACCCTTCACTACTGAGCCCGCTACGCTAGCGCCCTCCATCGAAAGGTCATCACTAAAGATTACACCCTCAAATCCCAACTCTTGACGCAGAATGGAATGTAACCAGATCTTCGAAAAGCCCGCTGGGTTCTTATCCACTTTAGGGTAGATCACATGGGCTGGCATCACTGACGCCAAACTAAGATCTAGCCACTCATATGGCTTGGCATCATCATTCAAAATTTCTTGCAAAGAGCGTTCATCGACTGGTATTGCCACATGAGAATCTGCCTCCGCCCAGCCATGCCCCGGAAAATGCTTTCCACAGTTAGCCATGCCAGCTAAACGCAAACCCTCATTAAGACTCTTGGCTAATGCAAATACCATTTGAGGATCGCGACTAAAAGAACGATCTCCAATCACACCGCTTCGGCCAAAATCGAGATCGAGTACTGGCGTGAAGCTAAAGTCAACGCCGCAAGCACGCAATTCGGCTGCAAGCACATAACCACAGGCCGTCGCCGCTGCCATTGCCAATGCAGCAGATTCAGCGGCATGAGTGGATTTGGTTTTAGATAACCAGAGCTCTCCAAGCTTGCGCATAGCTGGTAGGTGAGTAAAGCCATCTGTCTTAGCACGCTGTACACGCCCACCCTCATGATCAATCGAGATCAATACATCCGGGCGTAGCTTCTTGATGTCAGCCGTTAATTTTGTGAGCTGTTTTCGATTGGCAAAATTTCTACCAAACAAGATGATGCCACCAGTAAGCGGATGCAAGATCCGACGACGATCTTCAGCATTAAGCTCATGACCAACCACATCTAAGGTAACCGGGCCTGGGGCCATCTTTGACTTACTCATCTCTTCCTCTTATTTTTGCGTAACAATGACGTGCGCAATTGCCATATCCTGCTCATCACTCACTGTGACATGAGCTTCCCAATCCTTCTCCTGCATGAAGTCGGCTAAAGCACCCAGGTACGAAGTAACTGGTTTACCGCTGGATTCATTTAAGGTTTGAAGGGAGCGCCAAGTCATCGGCATTCTCATCCCCAATCCAATTGCTTTTGAAAATGCTTCTTTGGCAGCAAAACGGGTTGCCAAAAAGGCGATGCCCCGTTTGTGATTTCTAGCAAGGCGATGCTTGAACACCAACATCTCATCAGGCCCTAGAATCTTTTCAGCAAGTCGGCCATTGGTGCGATCGTAAGCAGCTTGTAAGCGCTCAATCTGCAGAATGTCTGTGCCGATACCGATGATCATTTTTGATTTTGTAACTATTTAGCGTTCTTAAGAGTTTGCTCTTCCCTGAGCCATCAGGGCTTTCATGTCAACAATCGCTTTTTGCCAACCTTTAAACAAAGCCTCAGCAACGATGGCATGACCAATATTGAGCTCGGATAATTCAGCAATGGCAGCAATAGGTTTTACATTACCCTCATGCAAACCATGGCCAGCATTCACTCTCATGCCAATACTTTTTCCAAATATTGTCGCCTTACGAATGCGCTCTAGCTCCTTGACTTGATCGACGCCAGATAAATCTGCATAACGCCCAGTATGCAACTCCACTACGGTTGCGCCTACATCTTTTGCAGCCTGAATTTGCTTTTCTTCTGGATCAATAAACAAAGACACCCGAATACCAGCATCAATTAATTTCTTAGTGGCGGCTTTAACCGCCTCGAAGTGACCCAAGACATCTAGGCCACCTTCTGTTGTTACCTCTTCACGCTTCTCGGGGACCAAGCAGACATCATGAGGTTTTACTTGGCATGCGATATCAATCATCTCAGGGGTGACTGCGCATTCAAGATTCATACGGGTTTTAATGAGCGGACGCAAAGCTAATAAATCGGCATCCTTAATATGGCGACGATCTTCCCGCAAATGCAGAGTGATCAGATCTGCGCCAGCCTCTTCAGCCAATCTTGCAGCCTTCAATGGATCGGGATAAATCGTTCCCCTTGCATTGCGCAAGGTAGCGACGTGGTCGATATTGATGCCAAGTTCTAAAGCGTGCGGGGATGTCATCTGTGTAGATTACTAGATTTTCTTCAAATCAATCAAAATTTGACGGGTAGTCAACACCTGATCTTGCAAATGCAGACCAAGGAGAAATCGCATCAATTGCTTACTCTCAGAAAGTGTCTCTGGATCAGAAAAATCACCGACAGCAATGGCCAGGAGCGACTTTCCAGTTAATACAGGCCAATGTCCTGGATCATCCACCTGTACAGGACGTACGCCACGCTCAGGCTGATAGACATACTGCTGCTGAGCTTCCGGAGCTTCGTTGGTCTCAACACAGCGATCCAAGGCAGCGGCATAACCTGTCTCTTGTAATAAAGACAACTCAAATGGCCGCAGAATTTCTTCTAAGCCCTTAGATTCAAATTCTAGATTCGATAAAGCATTAATTGTTTCTGCATAGCGATCGTAGAGTTTTTCATAATCATCCTCGCGCGCCAAAAACTTGACTAATAGCTCATTGAGATAAAAACCGCACAGAAGGGCATCGCCCACTAGGGATGGCATACCACCCACCCATTCGGATTTTGTTAATGTGCGCAGCTCAGATTTACCACTCCAAGAAACTAGCAAAGGCTGAAAGCGCTGCAGGACTGGACGCAATGTGGAATGTGGACGCTTTGCACCCTTAGCAATTAAAGCCATACGGCCATATTGCCGAGTAAAGACATCCAGAATTAAGCTGGTCTCTTTATAGGGAATGCTATGCAATACAAAAGCAGGTTCGTCAGCAACACGAATCGAGGCCATTAAATTTATTCCAGACCCTGAGCCCGCAATTCAGCGCGATCATCTGCCCAGCCACGCTTCACTTTGACCCAAGTCTCTAAAAAGACTTTGCCATCAAAGAGCTTTTCCATATCAATACGCGCATCCGTGGAGATCTTCTTTAATCGCTCACCTTTTTGACCAATGATCATGGCTTTGTGACTATCGCGATCCACCAAAATCGTTGCCGCAATGCGACGCATTTTGCCGTCCATCTTGAACTGATCAATCACTACGGTGCTGGTGTAAGGCAACTCTTCACCGGTAAAGCGGAATACTTTTTCACGCAGAATTTCAGCGGCTAAGAAGCGTTCACTGCGGTCGGTAATAGTATCGCCATCGTAGACAGCTGGCGCCTCAGGAAGATAGCCCTCAAGCACATCTAGCAATCTTTCGATATCGCCAGGACTTTTAGCGCTCATCGGCACGATTTCAGCAAACTCACATTTTTGATCTTCGTGGCCGCCCAATTCACACCAAGGACGGGCCATATCTTTAATAAAGTTCAACAAAGCTTGGTCACGCTCTGATGGAGTCTGAAAACGGCTATTAAACAAGTCCAGCTTATTGAGCACCAGCACAACAGGCAAGTCGTCCGGAAGTAGCTTCAATACTTTTTTATCATCTTCACCAAAGTAACCCGCCTCAACCACAAAGCACGCCACATTCACATCTTGCAAAGCAGTGGTTACAGTACGATTCAGTGCCTTGTTCAAGGTATTCATAAGGCGCGTCTGAAAACCCGGTGTATCGATAAAGATGAACTGGGCTTCTTCACGATTCTGAATACCCAAAATACGATGACGGGTAGTTTGCGCCTTGCGAGAAGTAATGCTGATCTTCTGGCCAACCAACGCATTTAAGAGTGTTGATTTACCCATATTAGGACGCCCAACAATGGCGATAGTGCCGCATCTAAACACGATTAGCCCTTCAGCTTAAGATTGAACTGCTCTTCGGTTACTTCTTTTTTAGCCGCTTTCTTTTTGGCTGACCGAGTCTTCTTGGGTTTGCGAGATTCTTGTGGCAATGCTTTTAGCATGGCAATCAAAGCCAGTTTTGCTGCTGCTTGCTCTGCAGCGCGGCGTGAAGCACCCTCACCTTTTACAGCCACTTTATGACTTGGAATCAAACACTCCACTTCAAACTGCTGATTGTGTGCGGCTCCAGTGGTGCCGGTAACGTTATAAGCCGGCAGCGGCAATTGATAACTTTGCAAACACTCTTGCAATAGCGTTTTGTCATCTTTACCTAAAGTCTTAGGATCAACATTGGCCAAAATAATTGAATACAACTTGCGCAAGCAAATCTTGGCAGCCTCAAAGCCACCGTCCATAAAGATGGCGCCAGTAACAGCCTCTAAAGTATCAGCCAAAATCGAAGGGCGACGAAAGCCACCGCTCTTGAGTTCACCTTCGCCTAAGCGTAGGTAATCTGATAAAGATAAAGTTTGAGCGATTTCATATAAGGCTTGCTGCTTTACCAAATTAGCGCGCACCCTGGAGAGGTCACCCTCGTCCAAATCTGAGTAACGCTCGTAGAGCATTTCAGCAACAACGCAATTCAAAATAGAGTCGCCTAAAAACTCAAGGCGCTCATTATTCTTTTTACTATGACTACGATGAGTTAGCGCCTGATTAAGCAACTCTGGCTTTTTAAAGACATAGCCAAGGCGCTCTTGCAGTGGTGCGGTATCAATGACAGCGCGCGCGTTCATAATGTTTATTCGAATCCGCCAATGCGACGCAAATTACCCAGGTTCAGCCATACAAAGAAGGCTTTACCAACAATGTTCTTGTCGGGCACAAAGCCCCAATAACGCGAGTCTGCACTGTTATCCCGGTTATCGCCCATGGCAAAGTAATGGCCAGCAGGAACCTTGCAGGTTAATCCGGATGGCTGGTACTGACAGAACTCAGCCCCTGGAAAACGCTCAGTTGGAAACACGGTAGCTGGACGATCTGGATCATTCAAAATCTCATGGCGATTGCCGCCCAAGTCCGCAGGGAAAGTTTCAGTGAAGCGCTTGGCATAGCGCATATTTTCGGGATCGAGGTAAGGCTCTCCACCGCTATATTGCAAGGCCTGCCCATTGATGGTGAGGCGTTTATTTTCATACGTGATTTCATCACCAGGCAGAGCTACTACACGCTTAATGTAATCAACGGACTCATCGCGTGGGTAACGGAACACAACAACATCACCGCGTTTGGGTGAGCCAAGATCGACTACTTTTTGATTAATCACTGGCAAACGAATTCCATAAGTGAATTTGTTCACCAGAATAAAGTCGCCAATTTGCAATGTCGGAATCATCGAGCCAGACGGAATCTTGAACGGCTCCACAATAAAAGAGCGCAATACAAATACTGCGCAAATCACTGGGAAGAAGCCGGCCGTGTATTCGAGCCACAAAGGCATACGGTCGATGCCCGCTAAACGTCTCTTAGGCGCAAAGACCAGCTTGTCAGCAACCCAAGCAATACCAGAAAGAATTACCAGAATAAAAAGGATGAGGGCGAAGTTCATTAATCCTCCACCTGCAAAATAGCCAAGAAGGCTTCTTGTGGAATCTCCACGTTACCAACCTGCTTCATGCGCTTCTTACCTTCTTTTTGTTTCTCTAGCAATTTGCGCTTACGGGAGATGTCACCGCCATAACACTTGGCCAAGACGTTTTTACGTAAAGCCTTGACGTTTTCACGTGCAACGATATTGCTGCCGATTGCAGCCTGAATAGCGACATCAAACATTTGACGAGGAATAATGCCGCGCATCTTAGCAACTACCTCACGACCACGATGCTGGCTGTTGCTTCTATGTACGATCACTGAGAGGGCATCTACCCGCTCACTATTAATGAGGATGTCGACCTTCACTACATCTGCTGGACGATATTCTTTGAACTCGTAGTCCATTGAGGCATAACCACGTGAGATGGATTTCATCTTGTCAAAGAAGTCCAAAACAATCTCCGCCATTGGCAGCTCATAAGTGAGCTTGACCTGACGACCGAGGTAATTCATATCCATCTGAATGCCGCGCTTACCCACGCACAAGGTGATGATTGCACCCACATACTCTTGGGGCATATACAAATTGACCGTCACGATAGGCTCAAGAATCGTATTGATCTTGCTGGCCTCTGGCATCTTTGACGGATTATCGACGGACACAATCGTGCCATCGGATTGCTCTACTTGGTACACCACCGTTGGCGCGGTAGTAATGAGATTCATGCCGTACTGACGTTCTAAGCGCTCTTGCACAATCTCCATGTGCAGCAAACCCAAGAAACCGCAGCGGAATCCAAAACCAAGAGCCTGAGATACCTCTGGCTCATACAAGAGTGAAGCATCGTTTAGCTGCAACTTTTCTAATGATTCGCGCAGCTGATCGTATTCACTCGACTCCACTGGATACAAACCAGCAAAAACTTGAGGCTTCACTTCTTTAAAACCTGGCAAAGGTTCAGCAGCAGGCACACGACCTTGTTGCCCAGGAGAATGCGTAACCGTATCACCCACCTTAGCAGCTTTTAATTCTTTAATACCAGCAATCACAAAGCCTACTTGACCGGCAGACAACTCTGGACGATCCACCGACTTCGGACTAAACACGCCGACGTGCTCGACCAAATGGCTTGAACCATTTGCCATTAAGGTAATTTTTTCTTTTGGCTTCAAGGTGCCATTAACTACACGTATCAGCATGACAACGCCAACGTAGTTGTCAAACCAGGAATCAATAATCAATGCTTGCAATGGATCTGTCGCGCTGCCTTGCGGTGGCGGCACCTTAGCAATCATTTCTTCGATGACATCCTCAACACCCAGGCCCGTTTTGGCTGAGCAGGTTACCGCTTCCGAGGCATCAATGCCGATCACATCTTCAATTTCTTTTTTGGCGCGATCAGGATCAGCTTGCGGCAAGTCAATCTTATTGAGGACCGGCACAACTTCGACACCAAGCTCAAGGGCCATGTAACAGTTAGCGACGGTTTGAGCTTCAACACCTTGGCTTGCATCCACCACCAGCAATGCGCCTTCACAAGCAGACAAAGAGCGACTCACTTCATAAGAAAAGTCGACGTGCCCCGGGGTATCAATCAGATTAATGTTGTAAATCTTGCCGTCTTTGGCTTTGTAATTTAAAGCTGCAGTCTGCGCTTTAATGGTGATACCACGCTCACGCTCAATATCCATTGAGTCGAGAACTTGAGCTTCCATTTCGCGATCAGAAAGACCGCCACAAAGTTGAATAATGCGATCAGCAAGCGTGGATTTGCCGTGATCGATATGGGCGATGATAGAAAAATTGCGGATTAAATCCATAGCGTCTTAATAGGTCATTCAAAAAACGCCTTGTCAGAACGCACCACAATGATGCGCTGCAAAAAGTCGTCTTAAAGTGATTGTAATGGGTGGCGCCCAAAAGACGCCTAACCCCATTTTTAAGCCCAAATTAGGGTTATTTCGGCCTGACCGGGATGACCAAGGTGCTATCTGCGCGGCGGATAAAGACCGGAACGGCCTTGTTGGCGTCCAAACCCTTCACCAGGGACTCAAACTGCTTCACGCCCGTAATATCGGCATCTGCAATCCGAATAATGACGTCCCCAGGACGAATACCAGCCCTAGCCAAGGGCCCATCACCCAAGCCGGTGACCTCAACCCCACCCTTGATATTCAAATCCTTCTTTTTGGCGTCCGAGACATCGCTCACTGCCACTCCAAAAGCATTGACGCTAGCGCCATTACTTGGGGATGCATCTGGTTTTTTACTGGCTGATGCAGAAGCATCTGTATCGATGACCGTCACCGATAAATCACGAGTCGAACCTTTACGCCAAATTTGAACGTTGGCAGTTGTGCCTGGCTTAGTCTCTCCAACCACCCGAGGCAAATCAGTTGACTTAGAAATATCGCGCCCGCTAAAACTCAAAATGACATCGCCAGACTCAATGCCACCTACGGCAGCAGGACCACCTGGTTCAACATTGCGCACATAGGCGCCGCGAGGTTTACCCAAACCCAAACTCTCGGCCACTTCTTTTGTCATTTCACCTAAAGCAACACCAATGCGACCACGAGTCATTTTTCCGTTAGTACGCAATTGATCTGCAACTCGCATTGCCTCATCAATTGGAATCGCAAATGAAATCCCCATGTAGCCGCCAGAGCGACTAAAGATTTGTGAGTTGATGCCAATGACTTGACCTGCGGTATTTAACAGTGGGCCTCCAGAGTTTCCTGGGTTGACTGCAACGTCAGTTTGTATGAAGGGTAAGTAGTCACCTGTGTCGCGGCTCTTTGCAGAGACAATGCCTGCAGTCACCGTATTCTCAAGGCCAAATGGAGAACCAATCGCAAGAACCCATTCACCAACACGCACTCTAGAAGAATCTCCCAGCGGCAATCTTGGTAAATCGCGTGCTTCAATTTTGAGAACTGCTACGTCAGTACGCTTATCCATACCCAACAACTTCGCTTTAAATTCGCGCTTGTCTGTTAAGGTCACGTAGATGGTAGTAGCACTTTCAACTACGTGTGCATTCGTCAAAATCAAACCATTCGATTCAATAATGAAACCTGAGCCTACGCCACGATCTGCTTCTTGTGGTTTGCCTGGGCTTGGTTGCGCTTGCTTTGGTCCATTTGGAATTCCTGGAATCGGAACACCAAAGAAACGACGAAAGAATTCAGCTTGGTCTTCAGGCATTCCTGGGATGCCGCCTTGAGTCTGTTGTACTGCAACTTTTTCAGTGGTCCGAATATTTACTACCGCTGGACTGGCGCGCTCAACCAAATCGGCAAAATCAGGAATTGTTACCCGAGGATTTTGTGCAGATGCAGTTGGAATAAATGTGACTTGCCCCAGACTCAAAATAGCCAAGAGCGCAATAAAGTGCTTTTTCATAATGCTATAGACCTACTTGGTGAAAACCAACGATGAAGATAAAGAGAATATTAGGTCAATTTGCCGAAAATCAAGGTACCGTTAGTACCCCCAAAGCCAAAATTGTTTTTGACTGCATGGTCAATCTTCACGTCCCTAGCAGTATTGGCGCAGTAGTCCAAGTCACACTCAGGATCTTGATTGAAGATGTTGATAGTAGGCGGTGATTTCTGGTTATGAAGAGCCAGAATTGTGAAAACAGACTCCAAGCCGCCAGCGCCGCCCAAAAGGTGGCCCGTCATGGACTTGGTGGAGTTGATTAAAGCCTTTTTAGCGTGATCACCCAAAGCTGCTTTGATTGCTTCGGTTTCATTCTTGTCACCAAGCGGTGTAGAAGTTCCGTGAGCATTTAAATACTGAATTTGATCTGGATTCAATTTAGCGTCACGCATTGCATTAACCATGCAACGGCGTGGGCCATCCATATTTGGTGCAGTCATGTGATACGCATCGCCACTCATGCCAAAGCCAAGCAGTTCGCAATAAATTTTTGCGCCACGTGCCTTGGCATGCTCATACTCTTCGAGTACCACTACACCAGCACCTTCGCCAAGAACAAAACCATCGCGATCTTTATCCCAAGGACGTGATGCAGTTGCAGGATCATCATTACGTGTTGATAAGGCTCTTGCAGAAGCAAAGCCGCCAACACCTAAGGCAGAAATAGTTGATTCAGCGCCACCAGCAACCATGACGTCAGCATCACCATACTGAATTAAACGCGCAGCTAATCCGATGCTGTGTAAACCAGTAGTACAGGCAGTCACTGCAGCTACGTTCGGACCTTTAAGGCCAAACAAAATACTGAGGTGGCCAGAAATCATATTAATGATTGAGCCCGGAACAAAGAATGGCGAGATGCGACGAGGGCCACGAGCTAAAAGCTCTGCACCGGTCTCCTCAATCATTGGCAAGCCGCCAATGCCAGAGCCAACCATTACGCCAACACGCTCGGCGTTTTGCTCGGTAATCTCTAGACCGCTGTCGCGAATAGCTTGCGTACCAGCAGCAATGCCGTAATGGATAAAGGTATCCATATGGCGCGCTTCTTTAGCAGAAACATATTCTTCAACATTGAAATCTTTCACCTCTCCAGCGAAATGAACGCTAAGCGGAGTGTGGTCAAACTTCGTGATGGTAGCGATGCCTGATTTGCCCGCGAGCAAATTAGACCAAGCTACATCAACTGAATTACCAACAGGTGAGATGAGACCAAGGCCGGTAACTACTACCCGGCGTCGGCCATTTGATGCTGACACAGTAATACCTAGGCTAGGGAATTAACCCTGAGCTTTTGATTTAGCGAAGTCGATCGCGAGCTGAACTGTAGTGATCTTTTCAGCTTCCTCATCAGGAATTTCGATGCCGAATTCATCTTCCAAAGCCATAACCAGCTCAACAGTGTCAAGAGAGTCAGCGCCCAAGTCGTTCACAAAAGAAGATTCATTTTTGATCTCTGCTTCTGCGACGCCTAATTGCTCAGCGACGATTTTCTTAACGCGTTGTTCGATGTTGTCCATTAATTTCCCCAGGGGTTGTAAAAAACGATGAAAAGGATTTTATCAGTTTGGCGGACCGAATTAGCAAATTCGCCGAAAAATGACCAAATCCTCGCTTTGCCGTTAGGCTAAATAGAGCCCGCCATTGACGTGTAGGGTATTCCCCGTAATGTATCCAGCGGCTGGAGAGGCTAAAAATGCCACCGCTTGGGCCACATCCTCAGGACTACCCAGTCTAGCTAACGGAATGTTCACTTTTAGGGCGTTTTGCTGCTCTTCGCTCAGGGCGCGTGTCATATCGGTATCAATAAATCCAGGGGCAACGCAGTTCACGGTGATATTCCGACTGCCAATTTCACGAGCTAAAGCACGGGTCATACCAGAAACACCCGCTTTTGCAGCAGCGTAGTTGGCTTGGCCAGGATTGCCCATATGACCCACAATTGAAGTGATATTAATAATGCGGCCACCACGAGCCTTCATCATTGGACGCATAACCGCTTGTGACAGGCGGAAAACTGAACTTAAGTTGGTGTCGATTACATCCGTCCACTCATCACCCTTCATGCGCATTGCTAAGTTATCGCGAGTGATGCCAGCGTTGTTAACCAAAATATTGATGCCGCCATACTCTTTAACAATTAAATCAATAATTTCTTCGCAAGCGTTCGGCGCAGTCACATTCAATACTTTGCCGGCACCGCCCGATGCTTTTAAGCGCTCATCAATTGCTTTTGCTCCACTTTCGGAGGTAGCAGTACCAATCACTTTTGCGCCGCACTTTACTAACTCATCCGCAATCGCCTGCCCGATACCCCGTGAGGCGCCAGTTACCAAGGCAATTTGTCCACTTAAGTCGAGATTCATATTTGTCTTCCGCTGTTCTTTTTGTTTCTTTAGATTTCTTTTATCTAGATTTTATTTAAGACTTGCTAGAACTTCAATCAAGCTAGCTTCATCAAATACTGGCACACCGGTAACTTGATCATTAATGCGCTTAGTTAAGCCAGCCAATACTTTGCCAGGACCGCACTCCACTACCTGCGTGATACCTTGCCCAGCCATAGCCTGGATGGTTTCTTGCCAACGCACTGGTTTCGCAGCTTGGCGCACCAATGCATCTTTAATCGCAGCAGGATCATTCAAGATTTCTACATCTACGTTATTGATCACGGGAATAATTGGGGCTTTAAATTCGATATTTGCCAAGTAGCCTTTGAGTTTTTCAGAGGCTGGTTGCAATAGAGATGAATGGAACGGCGCAGAAACTGGTAAAGGCAAAGCTCGCTTAGCGCCAGCAGCTTTTAATAGCTCACACGCTTTAGCAACAGCATCACTAGCACCTGCAATCACCACTTGTCCTGGTGCATTGAAATTTACCGCCTCTACAACACCACCAGAGGCAGCACTAGCTTCAGCACAAACTTTAATGACAGTTGCATCATCTAAACCCAAAATGGCAGCCATACCGCCAGTACCAACCGGCACCGCAGTTTGCATTGCCTCTGCACGAAAGCGCACCAATGGCACGGCATCCTTAAATGAAATTACGCCTGATGCTACTAATGCTGAGTACTCGCCAAGACTATGACCAGCCATGACCTTAGGGGCAGAACCACCAGCAGCTAACCAAGCACGATAAAACGCTACAGCAGCAGTCAACATAACTGGCTGAGTATTGGTAGTCAAGGACAAAGCCTCAGCAGGACCTTCAGCAATTAATTTAGCAACGTCTTCACCCAAGGCTTCAGAAGCTTCTTGTAATGTTGCGCGCACTTCTGGGCGCTCAGAAATCGAATTGAGCATGCCCACTGATTGGGAACCTTGGCCTGGGAATACAAATGCAAATGTCATGAGATTAATTCGCTAAATAAGAAACTAATAAATGAATAAAAGAAATAATAAGTTCTTAATACTTGAGTGCAACCGCGCCCCAAGCAAATCCGCCGCCAACACCCTCTAATAAGAGATGTTGACCACGTTGAATTTGGCCAGAACGCACGCCAGCATCTAGCGCCAATGGGATGGATGCCGCAGAAGTGTTGCCATGCTCATGGACTGTCACAATGACTTTATCCATGGACATACCCATCTTCTTAGCAGTCCCTTCCATGATGCGGATATTGGCTTGGTGTGGCACCAACCAATCGATTTGCTCTGGCTTAAGGTTGGCCTTCTCAAGTGCTTCGTGCGCTACTTGTTCCAATACCTTCACAGCCAATTTAAATACCGCCTGACCATCCATGGTCATAAATGGGGAACCATGTACCTTGCCATTACCAGATCGTCCTGGGACACACAAGATATCCCGCTGACTTCCATCAGCATGCAATGCAGTAGACAGAATGCCAGCTTCTTTTGAAGCCTCAAGCACCACTGCGCCAGCGCCATCGCCAAATAAAACACAAGTGCCACGATCTTGGAAATCTAGGATGCGCGAAAAAGTTTCTGCACCAATGACTAATACTTTTTTATAGGTTGCAGAACGAATAAACGCATCAGCAATAGCGAGTGCATATGTGAAACCAGCACATACCGCCTGGACATCAAAAGCAGCGCAAGAAGTGTGTGCGCCCAACTTATCTTGCACTACACAAGCAGTACTTGGAAAGCCGCCCAAATGATCTGGCGTAGAAGTAGCCAAAATAATGAGGTCCAAATCTTCAGAAGTAATGCCGGCGCTCACCAAAGCAGCTTGCGCAGCTTTCACAGCGAGATCGCTAGTGAGTTCATTTTCAGCAGCAAAGTGACGCGCAGAGATACCGCTACGAGTGGTAATCCACTCATCACTGGTTTCCAAACCTGTCTTAGCTAAGCGTTCAACCAAATCCTGGTTTGTTAAACGCATTTCCGGAAGATAGCTTCCAGTTCCGGCGATTCTTGCAAAGATGCTCATACTTTTGTCTCCACCACAAAGGCTGCAGCAATACGTTCCACCATGCGATTTTTAGCCGCCTCATAAGCGCGATCTAAGGCAAAACCAAACGCAAAGCGATCAGCAGATCCATGGCTCTTAATGACGCAGCCACGTAAACCCAACAATACCGCACCGTTATAACGACGATGATCAACACGCTTGCGCACTCTAAGCAAAGGCACCATTGCGCAAATAGCCATCAATTTAGTTAGCAACGAACGATTAAATTCTTCACGAATCATGCCGCTCATCATTTTTGCTAAACCTTCGCTTGCCTTGAGAACGACGTTACCAACAAACCCGTCGCACACCACAATATCGGTTGTACCTTTAAAAATATCGTTGCCTTCTACGTTGCCGTAAAAGTTTAAATTGGTTTGACGTAAAAGTTCGCTAGTCTGCTTAACAACTTCATTGCCTTTAATGACTTCTTCGCCAATATTCAGGAGGCCAATTGAAGGATTCTGTTTGCCATCAACAACTTGCACCATGACGTTTGCCATCTGAGCAAATTGAACCAAGTGCATTGGCTCACAGTCTGCATTTGCACCGAGATCCAACATAGTGGTACCGCGCCCCAACTCATTAGGAATGGCAGTAGCAATGGCCGGACGATCAACGCCCTCAAGGGTTTTCAGGATGTAGCGAGAAATCGCCATCAACGCACCGGTATTGCCGGAAGAGATCACTGCATCAGCAGCGCCCTCTTTCACTTGCTCAATCGCAACGCGCATTGAAGAATCTTTTTTACGACGCAAAGCCACCTCGATGGGATCATCCATCAACACAACTTCACTCGCGGGAATAATTTGAATTCGCTCCATCGGAGCTTTTGGGGATTTACTCAAGACTTGCTTGATTAAATCGGGATCACCCACCAAGGCAATCTTCACATCAGAATGTTTTTCTAAAAAATCGCAGGCAGCTGGAACCGTCACGACAACTCCATGATCTCCGCCCATGGCATCAATAGCAAGAGTAACGCTCATAAACTCATTGATTGCTGCAAGTGATTTATCCAAGAAAAAAGCGGCTTTTACTGGAGCCGCTTCTATCTGTTTTGACTAAAAAATTAGTCGTTTTTGGTTTTAACAACTTTACGACCACGATAGTAGCCGTTTGGTGAAATGTGGTGGCGCAAATGAGCCTCACCAGTTGTGGCTTCAACAGCCGTAGCAGGTGCGGTCAAAAAGTCGTGCGCACGATGCATGCCACGTTTGGAAGGTGATTTTTTGTTTTGTTGAACGGCCATATTGAACTCCTAAGCAAGGCGACATTCTAGCATGGAAAAGCATGTAAATGCTTGATTTATCGACAAACCGCACTCAAAACAACAGCTAAAACAGAACTCCTGATTTCAGTTTTTCTTCATATTTTTCAATATGTTAAAGGGATTTTCACGCTCATTTGAAGCCTCTTCCACCCCCTCATCGCCAAAGGTTGAGGCGTGAGGCTCACAAAATCCATCTGGGTGCTTAGGAATCAAGGGTAAAGACAGCAAAATCTCATCCTCTATAGTTTCTAGGAGGTTGAAATGCTGACTAACGACCAGCGGCTCTTGCTCCTCATCCTCCAGGGGATGGGAATCAGCCTCCTCTTCTGTAGCGACCAGGATAAATCGGCGACTTTCGTCAAAATCTACCGCGCAATCCTGCAAACAGCGCTGGCAAACTAGGTGAAGGCGTCCTTTTAGACCCAAATCCAGTATTTGGCGTGGCTCACTACCTGGAGAATCCTCAAAATGGGTTCTTACGGACCAATCAAAGCCGTCCCCAGGGTTGATGGCAGAAGCCTCCTCAGCCACCCTTGGCAAATCTGGGATGCTTAAAAAACCAGACCCTGTGTAGGATTGGGGGGCGCAAAAATCCACCTTTTTTAAAGCGCTGGGCTCGGCAGATAGTTCGACTTGAGGTAAAACTTGATTACGATTCATAGCATCAGTCTAAATGAAGGCGCACTAGAAAGCACAGCTAAACATGAGTACCTCCACCAATGCGTCCCAAAACCCAAGCCTCATCTTGGCTTCTACATCCAAATATCGTCGCGAACTTTTAGAGCGTCTGCGCATTCCATTTGAAGTGATTTCACCAAAGGTAGATGAGACACCGCTCACCGGCGAAAGCACTCTTGATTTAGCGCTTCGTCTCGCACAAGCTAAAGCAGCGGCTGTTGCAAAAGATCATCCACATGCCTGGGTGATTGGCTCCGATCAAGTGGCAGATCTTTGTGGTGCCGCTATTGGCAAACCAGGAAATTTTGAAAGGGCATTAGCCCAACTACAACTGATGCGTGGTCAAACAGTGATTTTCCAAACAGCGCTGTGCCTAATGAAGGGTGATACGCAAACTACATTGTGCGTTCCTACTGAAGTAACTTTTCGCAAACTTCCCGATAGTGTTTTGGAATCCTACTTGCTTGCAGAAGAACCTTATGATTGCGCAGGTAGCGCTAAGTCAGAAGGCCTTGGAGTCAGCCTGCTCGAGTCTATTAAGAGTGACGACCCCACTGCGTTAATTGGCTTACCGCTTATTGCTTTAACCGGCTTATTGCGTGATGCAGGTTTTGCAATCCCGCCAAAAAATACTCAGCAGTAAAAAAGCAATCAACAGAAAACATCATTCATGACAAAGCTTGGCACCCTATATTTGATTCCTAACACCTTAGGTGATGATGCACGTGTCGAGCAATTGCCATGGGTGCTTCCCAGCGAAACTATTGCGCAATCAGCGAAGCTAAAACACTGGATTGTGGAAGACGCAAAAACAGCGCGTGCATTGTTAAAAGCAATTGATAGCGTTTCTCCATTAGCCTGCACTATTCAAGAAATGCAAATGAGTGAGTGGCGCGGTGCCGCACGAAATGCAAAGTATGGAGATGCAGTAAAGCCAGCGGACTTACTCAAACCATTGCTTGCTGGCAATGATATGGGCCTCATGTCTGAGGCTGGCGTACCCGGCGTGGCAGATCCTGGCGCAGAGCTAGTGTTAGCGGCACATAAACTTGGTGCACAAGTTAAACCGCTGGTTGGCCCCAGCTCCATCTTGCTCGGTCTGATGGCGAGCGGTTTAAATGGGCAACGTTTTGCATTTCAGGGTTACTTACCGCACGACACCCATGAGCGCACAACTAAACTAAAACAGCTTGAGATTGAATCTCGTAAATTACAGCAAACTCAAATTTGGATTGAGACGCCCTATCGCAATACTGCGATGCTGATGGCCTGTTTAAATTCTTTAGCGCCACAAAGCTTGCTTTGTCTTGGCGTAGATCTGAGTCTGAAATCTGAAATGATTACAACGCTGTCGATTGCGGACTGGCGCAAGCGCTATCCGAATGAAGCTGCATGCGCCTCATTACAAAATAGGCCAACTGTATTTCTACTGTTGGCCTAACTTGATGGACTCTGTTGAGCTCTGATTTTTACTGGCTTACTTGAGGTCTGGTGTTTTTACTAAAGCCTTACCAGCCGCAGCACCAGCCTCCGCACCAAAGCGCTTAGCAACACGCTCCGCAAAGTTTTCTTTCATGGTGTAGTCAAGCACATCTGGCGCCTTGAAAACATCACGCGCCACTGTATCCACTGTGCCGTAGCCATCCACTAAACCAATCTTCACCGCTTGCTCGCCGTTCCAAATGCGGCCAGAGAATAAATCAGCAGATTCTTTTAAGCGAGCACCACGTCCTTCTTTCACTACCGCAATAAATTGCTGATGAATTTCATCAATCATGGTTTTGACCATTTCAACTTGCTTGGGATCTTCTTTGCTAAATGGATCCATCATGCCCTTGTTCGAGCCCGCAGTAATCATGCGACGTGTGACGCCCAACTTATCCATTAAACCGGTAAAGCCAAAGCCCTCCATGATGACGCCGATAGATCCAACCAGGCTCGCTTTATCCACCAAGATTTGATCGGCAGCAACAGCAACGTAATAACCACCCGAGGCGCAAATATCTTCAACTACGACATAGAACGGCTTATTGGGATACAACTTACGCAAGCGGTGAATTTCATCATTGATCATTCCAGCCTGAACTGGAGAGCCGCCAGGACTATTGATTCTCATGACAACACCAGCACTATGCTCGTTTTCAAATGCAGCTACCAATGAGGAATTGATGTCCATGGCATTAGCCATTGAACTAGATGAAATCTCACCCTCTAGCGTTACCAAAGCAGTGTGCTTTTCCATATTCATGCCACGACCTGGCAAATGAAAATCAAATACAGACAGCAGGACAGCGACAATCACTAACAAAGTGAGGATGCGCAATACCACCCTCCAGCGACGCGCTTTGCGTGTCTCCTTTAAATTCTCTAATAACAAATGCTCAAGAGCTTGACGCTCCCAATTCGGATTTGGGTTGTTTTCCATCTTTGTTTCCTTTGTTTCCTTTGCTTACCTGCTTACTTGCTAATTCAATTACTACATTACAAATTCTGTTTAAGCCATTGCGCAAGTTCAGCAACATCATTGACGTGCGCCAATGACTGCGAGGTCTTGAGCGTTTCAGGTGGATGCGCCCCATAGGTAACCGCTACCGCATCGACACCAGCATTAGCTGCCATATCCAAGTCATGAGTGGTATCGCCAATCATGAGCATGCGACGGGTAGGAACCTGCGTGACATCTGATAACTCCAACAGCATCCCGGGATGCGGCTTAGAAAATGATTCGTCTGCCGTGCGTGTTTCATGAAAAAGATGCCCAATTTGATGGTGCTTCAAAGAGCGATCTAGACCCACGCGAGATTTGCCAGTTGCTACTCCCAATAAATACTGATCATCGCGGAGTTTTTCTAGTAATTCACGAATGCCAACAAAGAGATCCAACTCATGATCTTTTGCCAAGTAGTGATAGCGAAAACGATCGGTGAGTTTTTGAAAATGAATCGGCTCAATCCACGGCACCGCTCTTCGCAAGGAATCCTGAATACCCAAACCAATCACCGAGCTCGCCAAAGTATCGTCTGGCGCCTTGAACCCTAAATCACGGCATGCTTGCTGAATACAATGCACGATGGTTGGCGTGGAATCCATAATGGTTCCATCCCAGTCCCACACAATCAGGTCATAGCGGCGATCTGCTTTATTCACTGGAGACATCTTGAGTTGATGGTGGGAAGTTTTTCATCATGGCCGCAAACTCTGATGGCAGCGGCGACTCAATACGCATCTTTTCACCAGTGCGTGGATGAGTAAAGCCGGCAAGATGGGCATGCAGATACAAACGCTTTGATTTAATCAATTTGTCTAAGTCTTCAAAGCCGTATTTATCGTCACCCAAAATGGCGTGCCCTAACTTTTGTAGATGCACCCGAATCTGATGGGTACGACCAGTCTTTAATTGCGCCTCAGCCAATGTAATAGCTGCATCTTCTCGCTTCATGGACTTGATGACGCGCAAAGCAGTATGGCTTGGCAACCCATCTGGGTCGACACGAACACGGCGCTCTCCATTGGGCAGCAGATATTTATGCAATGGGTATTTGAGTTGCATAACCTGCGCACCTTGCACAATTTCACCATGTGCAAGCAAGTAATAACGCTTATCAGTTTGACCTTCACGAATTTGGCGATGCAACTCCACCAAGGCGCTACGCTTTTTTGCCAACAACAAAACACCAGAGGTATCTCGATCCAAGCGATGCACTAACTCCAAGAACTTGAGCTCAGGACGGGTAATCCGCAAAGTTTCAATAACACCCAGCGCAATTCCGGAACCACCATGCACAGCTAATCCGGCAGGTTTATCTACTATTAAGAGTGCCTCGTCCTCAAAAAGGATAGGCATTTTGTCAGAATAGCCTCGCGCCCGAGATTTGGTTTGGGCGGTATTAACGGCCGCCATTTGGGATGGCTCAGCAATCCGGACTGGGGGCAAACGGACCACATCACCCTCAATGAGGCGAGTTGTGGGTTCTGCCCGTTTTTTATTCACCCGCACCTCGCCAGACCGAATAATTCGGTAAACATGGCTTTTAGGAACCCCTTTGGCCCAACGCAATAGATAGTTATCTAAGCGCTGGCCAGCCTCTTCCGGGCCAATAGTCTGCAAATGGACTGCGGCTGGGGCTTTAGTTAGGGCTGCTTTTGGCTTGGATACTGGGTCGGGTTTCATGATTTATCTCTCTGGCCACCTCGACAGAGGATGACAAGGGACTCAACGATACCCCATTGTCATTCAACTTGTGCCGTATAATCAACGCTCTAGCCAATTTATTGGCCCGAGACCAACCTGAAGTCAGGTTTGAATCGTGGAGCTTGGAGTCGCCCTTTAATAGACTCCCGGGGTTGCCCCTCCCCCGTTGTAATGAGGCGCAGGGTTGGTGTGCCGTATGCCGCGACCCGCGATTAGAAGACAGTTTTCAGGCGCGCGCCTGCATTGATGACCTAAAGGAGGTCTCTGCGGCGATCGTCAAGTGTGGCACCGAATTAACCAAGCGTTAACTTGGTGAACTAAGCAAAAAATGCTTAGATTTGCATGATCCACACTCATAAACCGCCTTAGGCTCAGTCCTAAGTGGTTCTTAACTTGTCCCCTAACGCTAGCGCGCAACGACGCCCTCCCCCATAGGAGAGTGTTATGAAACGCATGTTGTTTAATGCAACTCAACAAGAAGAGTTGCGAGTTGCCATCGTTGATGGTCAAAAACTCATTGATATTGATATCGAAGCTGCCGGTCGTGAACAACGCAAAGGCAATATCTACAAAGGTGTTATTACCCGCATTGAACCCTCCCTGGAGGCTTGCTTTGTCAATTACGGTGAAGAACGCCACGGCTTTTTACCATTCAAGGAAGTAGCCCGTAGTTACTTTAAAGAGGGCATCGACGTCCGCAATGCATCCATTAAGGATGCCTTACGCGAAGGTCAAGAAATCATTGTTCAGGTAGAAAAAGAAGAGCGCGGCCAAAAAGGCGCCGCCCTCACCTCCTTTATCTCCCTGGCAGGCCGTTATTTGGTATTGATGCCAAATAACCCACGTGGAGGTGGCGTATCCCGCCGTATTGAGGGTGAAGATCGTCAAGAACTCCGTGAAGCCATGTCTCAATTAGAAGTAGCTGATGGTATGAGCATCATCGCTCGTACCGCAGGTATTGGTCGCGATGCTACTGAATTGCAATGGGACTTAAGTTACCTCATGCAATTGTGGAAAGCGATTGATGAAGCCGCCAAAGGCAACTCAGCGCCGCTATTGATCTACCTCGAATCTAGCTTAGTAATTCGTGCTATTCGCGATTACTTCCAGCCAGATATTGGCGAGATCCTCATCGATACCGATGACATCTACGAACAAGCTGCAGCATTTATGTCTGTGGTGATGCCTGACAATTTGCCAAGAGTAAAGCGCTATCACGATGATGTGCCTTTGTTCTCACGCTTCCAAATTGAGCACCAAATTGAAACTGCGTACTCACGTACTGTGCCATTGCCATCTGGCGGCGCAATCGTGATCGACCACACTGAAGCTTTGGTTTCTGTAGACGTCAACTCTGCACGCGCAACCCGTGGCTCTGATATTGAAGAGACTGCTACTCGCACCAACTTAGAAGCTGCTGATGAAATCGCCCGTCAAGCACGTTTACGTGACTTGGGTGGCCTGATCGTGATCGACTTCATTGATATGGAATCGAGCAAAGCACAGAAAGATGTTGAGAATCGTTTGCGCGATGCGCTGCGCCATGACCGTGCACGCGTTCAGATGGGCAAGATCTCCAAATTTGGTTTGATGGAAATGTCCCGCCAACGTTTGCGCCCAGCCCTGTCTGAAGGCAGCCATGTAACCTGTCCACGTTGTAACGGCACTGGCCACATCCGTGATACCGAATCCTCTGCACTGCAAGTTCTGCGCATCATCCAAGAAGAGGCAATGAAAGAGAACACAGCAGCTATTCATACTCAGGTTCCAGTCGAAGTGGCTGCGTTCCTCTTGAATGAAAAACGTGCTGAAGTTATTAAGATCGAGACTCGCTTCAAAGTGAACGTCTTGATGGTTCCAAACAAGCACCTAGAAACACCGCATTACAAGTTAGAGCGTTTGCGTCACGATGACCCACGTCTGGATGATCAAAAAGCCAGCTACGTCATGGCTGAAGAAGCTGCTCGCGAACTCGAGACAGACACAACGGTTAGCAAAAAAGATGCTGACGTTAAAGTGCGTCCTGAAGCTGCAGTAAAAGGCATTACACCAACTCAACCCGCACCAATTAGCCAGCCACGCCCTGCGCGCGCTGAAAAAGCGGCGACCGAAAGCTCTGGTGGTTTCTTTGGCTTTATCAAGAAGCTTTTCTCCTCATCTCCAGCGGTAGAAGAGAAACCAGCACCAAGTAATAATCGTGGTCGTAATCAAGGCCGCAATGGTGGTGATCGCAACCGCGGTCGCAATCGTCGCGGTGAGCGCAACGGTGATCGCGCTGAGCGTCCGGCAGCAAATGCAGCCGAAGGTGCAGCTACTGAAGGCGGCAATAACAACCGTAACGGCAATCGTAATAACCGTAACGGCAATCGCAACCAAAATGGTCCTAAACCAGAGCGTCAAGAAGGCAATCGCAACCAAGCTAACCCAGCCGCTGTAACTCCAGCTACTGAAGCAGCTCCAGGCAGTGAAGCCACTCCTGGCGCCGAAGGCGAAGAGCGTCGCGGTCGTGGTCGCAATCGTCGCGGTCGTGGTCGTGGACAACGTGGTGAGCGCACTGAGAATGGCGAAGCAAATAACAATGTAGCGCCTGCATCAGCTAACACTTCAACAACTGTATCAGCCAGTCCATTTACAGGCCCTCCTGTTGGCATGGCTGGTGTGTCTGCATCAATGCCGATTCAGAACATTGCCAACAGTTTTGGCAATGCAAAACCTGCTGCAGAAAAGCATGAGCGACAAGAGCGTGCGCCGCGTGCTCCACGTCAATCAAATCGTCCTGCACAAGAATCTACTCCTGCTGCATCAACTCCAGCGCCAGTTGCGGCAGTTGCAGCTCCGGTAGAAGTCATTGCTAAGCCTGCACCCGAACTTCCAAAAGTTGCCTTCCAGGCACTTGAAGAAACGCCTTTGCATAGCGTTGTACAGTCTGCCGGAATGATCTGGGTAGCTACTGATTCATCCAAACATGCTGAAGCACAAAGTCAGATTCAGGCGGAACCAGCTGCTCACAACTTAGGCAGAGCGCCTAAGCCTGCTGCCAGCCTTCCTGATGGCCCTATGGTTTTAGTTGAAACCGGCGGCCAAGAAAAAACGGTTTAAGCCATCTAAAGCTTTTTCTCCAGACCGTCATTTATCCCACAAGGATATTTGGCGGTTTGGCAGAAACCCCGTTTCACAGCCATAATTGAGATCATGGTTGAAAAGGCAATCCCAAAAGTAATCCCCATTCGCATTGATGAAGGCAAAGGGCTTGTGCCGTCTATTGGCACTCAGCTTATCGAGCCTCATGGCCGGACAACAGACACTCGCGGCAGGGTTTTACGTGACTTACGCATCTCCGTAACGGACCGCTGCAATTTCCGCTGTACCTATTGCATGCCTAAAGAAGTATTTGATCAAAACTACCCATACCTCTCTCAAAAAGAATTACTCAGCTTCGAAGAAATTACTCGTCTCACCTCAATTTTTGCCACATTAGGTGTTGAAAAGATTCGCCTCACTGGTGGAGAGCCGCTACTTCGTAAAAACCTAGAGATTCTGATTGAGATGTTAGCCAAGGTTCGCTCTTTAGAAAGCAAACCACTAGATCTCACCTTAACTACGAATGGCAGCATCTTGCGCAAGAAGGCTGCTGCCCTAAAAGCAGCCGGCCTACAAAGATTAACCGTCAGTCTTGATGGTCTAAATGATGACATCTTCAAAAAAATGAATGATGTCGATTTTCCAGTCAGCGATGTATTGGATGGAATTAAAGCCGCACAAGAGGTTGGCTTTAAAAATATCAAAGTGAATATGGTCGTGAAAAAAGGCACTAATGATCATGAGATCGTTGCTATGGCCAAGCACTTTAAAGGTAGCGGTGTCATTCTGCGCTTCATTGAATTCATGGACGTTGGCAGCTCTAACGGCTGGAATATGGAGCAGGTACTTCCCTCTAAAGAAGTGATCGCCAGAATTCATGAGCGCTTCCCGCTAGAACCCATTGAAGCGAATTACACAGGCGAAGTTGCTCAACGCTGGCGCTACGTGGATGGCTCCGGTGAGGTTGGCGTGATCTCTAGCGTGACGCAAACCTTCTGTCACGAATGCACGCGCGCTCGTATTTCCACTGACGGCCAAATGTATCTCTGCTTATTTGCGAACGAAGGGTTTGATTTCAAAACCTTACTACGCTCAGGAAAAAGCGATTTAGAAATTGCTAATGCCATCATGAGTACCTGGGCACAGCGCAATGACCATTACTCTGAGATCCGAGGATCTCAGACAGCAAACTCATCGACTGGCAATCGCAAGGTCGAAATGTCTTACATTGGCGGCTAATGATTCAGGCTGAGCACATAACCGGTCTTATCTTGGCAGGTGGCCGCGCCCAAAGAATGGGTGGTATTGATAAGGGCTTAATCCCTTTCCTGCAAAAGCCTTTGATCGAATCTACGATTACTCGCCTCAAACCTCAGGTTGGCCCAATTCTCATAAATGCCAATCGCAATATCACTAAGTACGCAGCCTATGGCTACGCTGTGATCATGGATGAGACTCCTGACTTTTCAGGACCATTAGCCGGCTTCTCGGTAGGTCTCAAAGCTTGCAAAACCCGCTATCTCCTTACAACGCCTTGTGATTCGCCACTACTCCCTAAAGATCTGGCGACCAAGCTAGCCCAGGAAATGGAGCGAGGCGACTTTCAAATTGTTTACGCATCTACCAAAGAATCGGATGGCAAGGTATGGGCGCAGCCTGTGTTTTGCTTGATGCGCGCCGATGTATTACCCTCGCTGGAAACCTTCCTTGCAAAAGGAGATCTTAAAATTGATCGTTGGTTTAAAGAGTTGCGCAACAGCACAGTGATATTTGAAGATGCCAACGCTTTTGCAAACGTCAACACGCCAGAAGAGTTAAAGCATTTGGAAGAAACCTTCGTATGAGTCTTTCACCAAACGATCCCATTCTCCTAACTTCATCACTTCACGTTGATGAAGCGCGCAAAGCGATTGCCAAACTCGTCGATGAGCTCATCAAAACATCAATTTCAATTGGCGGCATCACTGAGATTGAAACAGTCTCTTTAGATCAAGCAATCAATCGCATTCTGGCTACAGACCTACTTTCGCCGATAGACGTTCCTGCAGCAGATAACTCTGCCATGGACGGCTTTGCTTTTAACGGTAAATGCCTTGACACCAAAGAGCCTGAAGTTTCACTTAAGCTAGTTGGCACTGCTCTGGCTGGCAAACCCTATGAAGGCAGCATCGGCCCTGGTGAATGCCTCAAAATCATGACTGGCGCCCTCATGCCAACTGGTTGCGATACCGTCATTCCGCAAGAGCTCGTTGGTGCACAAGATCAGCACAACATTACATTTCAGCAAAACCAATTAAAGCCGGGCAATAACCGTCGCTTGCGCGGCGAAGATCTACAAAAGGGAAAGTCCGCGATTGCTGCGGGTCGTTTATTGCGTCCCTCTGATATTGGTTTAGCGGCATCACTCGGAATTGCAACACTTCCAGTAAGGCACAAACTCAAGGTTGCCATCCTGTCATCAGGAGATGAACTTTGCGCCCTCGGTCAACCTTTGGTATCTGGCAGCATTTATGACAGCAATCGCTATAGCCTCACCGGACTGCTCAACCGTCTCAATATGGAGATTGTGGATTGCGGCATCGTGCGTGATGACCCTTCCTCGCTGAAAGCAGCATTTATTGATGCCGCAACTAAAGCAGATGTATTGATTTCTTCTGGCGGCGTATCTGTTGGGGAGGCTGACTTCACCAAGCAAATCATGCAAGAACTTGGAGACGTAGGCTTCTGGAAAATTGCGATGCGTCCAGGACGGCCTATGGCCTTTGGAACACTCAAAGCAGTACCAGGAAAATCTTGTTCAACCTTATTCTTTGGCTTACCAGGTAACCCGGTTGCCGTAATGGTCACCTTCTATCAATTTGTGCGCGCCGCCCTTTTGCAACTCAACGGGGCTGCCCAAACAGAGCCTCCTCTGATGCAGGCCATCTCGGTAGAGCCTATTCGGAAAAAAGCGGGGCGTACCGAGTTTCAGCGCGCCATCTTGGGGCGCAACGCGGAAGGTAGGCCAACAGTCAAAATTACTGGCAGCCAGGGAGCTGGCATTTTGCGCTCGATGAGTGAGGCGAACTGCTTTGTCATTCTTGGCCATGACCAAGAAAATATTGCCGCTGGAGACTGGGTAGATATAGCGCTTTTTGATGGACTGCTTTAAGATTGCGTCATTATGAAACTTAGCAAAAAAGAACTTGTATTTCTAGATCCAGCACACACTGCCAAAACCTTAGTGTTGGTTTACCTCTGCTTCTCCGTTCCAATCGTTTTATTGGCCCTGTTTGTTGCCTTCATTCGTGATGGCGCAATCCCTGGTTTTACAGTGCTCTCCGCTTTAATTCTGAATGCCTTACTAGGCTTTGGATTGCTGTGGATTGCTTGCAAGGTTTATAACTGGGTTGCTGGAAAATTCGGTGGCATTGAATTAGCGCTACGCGATCTTCCAGAAGAAATCGAAGCCGAGTAAATTCACATACTTCAATCAATAAAGCCGAGCATGACTCGGCTTTATTTTTATCCGTCACACCAACTTATTTAAGTCTTCAGTACTTCAGCATTAATTAAGCTTGGCGGCTTTTTACCATCCAATGCAGTGCGTAAGTTTTCTATAGCCAAATCCACCATCGCTCTACGCGTCTTTTCTGTTGCGCTAGCAATATGGGGGGCCAGCACAACATTACTCAATTTGAGCAATTCCGGATGAACCGAAGGCTCACCCTCAAATACGTCTAAACCGGCAGCAAAAATCTTCTTTTCTTTCAGCGCTTGCGCTAGAGCTGCGTCATCCACAATTCCTCCGCGGGCAATGTTTATCAGGGTTGCAGTAGGTTTCATGAGTGCAATTTCTGCTGCACCAATGGTGTGATGGCTCTGTGCTGTGTAAGGCAGAACTAAAACGACGTGATCAGCAGTTCGCAGCAGCTCCTCCTTGGAAACATAGTTTGCGCCGCAAGCTTTTTCATCAGCATCCGATAGATGGCTACGGTTGTGATAAATCACATTCATGCCAAAACCTAATGCGCGTTTAGCAATACCCTGACCAATACGTCCCATACCAATGATGCCAACAGTGCTGTGATGCAAATCCATACCCAATGGGTTGTTCACAATCGACCACTTATCCCACTTGCCCGCTCTTACCCAGTGCTCGGATTCTGTAATGCGACGTGCAGTAGCCATTAATAGTGCAAAACCAAAGTCAGCAGTTGTGTCAGTCAATACGTCTGGCGTATTGGTTGCCATCACACCAGCTGCGGTAATGGCAGGCACATCAAAATTGTTATAGCCCACAGAGATATTGGCCACCACCTTTAAATCTTTTGCATTGGCCAAAGCGGTAGCATCAATTCTTTCACTGCCGGCAACTAATGCACCGACGACTCCAGATAACTCTTTTTGGAGTTCTTCAGGAGTAAAAATCCGATCCTCTTGGTTGGACCGAACATCAAAGGACTCTTCTAATTTAGCCAAAGCTTCTGGAAAAATAGCCCTAGCCACAAGAATTTTGGGCTTTTGGCCGCCAGATTGCGGGGTAACTTGTGTATTCATATGGGGAACTTTACCTCAAGTAAATTAACCCTTTAGCCTGAAAATTAGGCTAATTCGGCTAAAATTGAGGTTTTATAACTTAGTAAGCCCGAATTTTGGGACTCTTGAAATAAAACCGCCATGACTTACGTTGTTACCGAATCCTGCATCCGCTGCAAATACACTGACTGCGTTGACGTTTGCCCAGTTGACTGCTTCCGCGAAGGCCCTAACTTTCTCGTCATCGATCCAGATGAATGTATTGATTGTGCAGTTTGCGTTCCAGAGTGCCCGGTAAATGCAATTTATGCAGAAGATGATGTTCCTGGTGATCAACAGGCGTTTATCAAACTCAATGCCGATCTATCGCCTTCCTGGAAATCCATCACCAAATCTAAAGCTGCTCTACCAGAAGCTGAAGAATGGAAAGATGTTAAAAATAAACTGGATCAGTTAGTAAAGTAAGAGTCTTCATTGATCGATGCAAGACCTATTGCATCGATCTTGATAGCCCCGTTGAAGTTTTTAACTAGGTCTCTAGAAATCTAAATAAGCCAATACCTCTATGCGCCAATATCACGATCTCATGAAAGAAGTCCTAGCTAAGGGCGTCAATAAATCCGATAGGACTGGTACTGGCACTGTCTCAGTGTTTGGCCATCAAATGCGCTTTAACTTGGCAGATGGTTTCCCGATGGTGACGACCAAGAAGCTACACCTTAAATCGATCATTTACGAATTACTCTGGTTTCTCAAAGGTAGCACTGATAACAACTGGCTTAAAGATCGCGGCGTTTCTATTTGGAACGAATGGGCTGCCCCAGACGGCGATCTAGGCCCCATCTATGGCTATCAATGGCGCTCTTGGCCAGCCCCAAACGGGAAGCATATCGACCAAATCTCCGAAGTCGTTGAGACCATCAAGAAAAATCCAGACTCACGTCGCATTATTGTTTCCGCCTGGAACGTTGCTGATATTCCTCGCATGGCTTTGGCTCCATGTCATGCCTTCTTTCAGTTTTATGTAGCTGATGGCAAATTGTCATGCCAGCTCTATCAGCGTAGTGCTGATATTTTCTTGGGCGTTCCTTTTAATATCGCTAGCTATGCATTGCTTACCCATATGATGGCGCAACAGTGCAACTTAGAGGTGGGTGATTTTATTTGGACTGGTGGTGATTGCCACTTGTATAGCAACCATCTCGAACAAGTCGACCTCCAGCTTTCCAGAGACTTCTTCCCGCTACCTAAGTTGAAGATCTTGCGCAAGCCTGACTCGATCTTTGACTATGAGTTCGAAGATTTTGAGATTGTTGGCTATGAATCTCACCCACATATCAAGGCTCCTGTAGCCATTTAAGAACACCACCATGACTCAGCCTGCCATCTCCATGATCGTTGCGCGTTCGCGCAATCACGTAATCGGTCGTGATAACCAGATGCCCTGGAAAATCTCGGCAGATTTGCAATTCTTTAAGCGCGTCACCATCGGCCACCCTGTCATCATGGGTCGCAAGACCTGGGAATCTATTGGGCGCCCTTTGCCGGGTCGTCGCAACATCGTAGTTACTCGCAATAAAGATCTTGAACTTACAGGCGCCGAAGTCGTGCACTCTCTGGATGAGGCTCTCAACTCTCTTAATGAATTTCCGCGTGTATTTGTAATTGGCGGAGAGCAGCTCTTTAAACAAGCCTTTGATAAAGCTGATCGCCTCTACATCACTGAAATTGATATGGATGTTGATGGTGGCGATACTTTTTTTGAAGTTCCGAATGAATCAGACTGGAACGCGGTTGAACGCACCCCAGGATCAGAAGGCGAGATTACTTTCAACTTTGTAACGCTAGAGCGAAAATAAAGAACCGCATATGATTCAACATTGCAGTTGAATCCATTAAAAAGGGCTCCGAGGAGCCCTTTTTACTTACTGCACAATAATCTTAGAATCTTTTGCAATTTGCGATAAAAACTCAAGCTGTTTTCTTTGCGTCATTCCAGCACGAATCGCTGGCTTAGCCTGCTCAAAGCTTGGCGGCTTGCTCGATTTTTTATCTTCCAATTTAATTAAATACCAACCCTGCTGAACCTGAATGGGGGCTTGCGATACCTGACCTTTAGCTAGATTAATCAATACCGCACCAATCTGCGGGCCAACTTGTCCAGGCTGAACCCAACCAACTGCACCACCTTGCGCCTTATTGGGAGCCAAAGAAACGCTTCTGGCCACCTTATCAAACGCCTCGCCTTTTTTAATTCTGTTTAAAGCAGCCTGGGCATCTGCTTCGCTTGCCACAGCAATATCGCTGATCTTGTATTCAACAATCATGCCTTGTGGACCAAGAGAGGCAATCTCTTTGTTGTATTCAGCCTGAACATCGGCATCAGAGATTGGATTCTTTGCCATATATGAAGAGAGCTCAAGGTCAGCCAAATAATTTTGGCGAATGAGCGTCAATTGACTGTTTGCTTTTTCAGAATTAGCTAATCCATCCTTTTCAGCCTGCTGGGACAAGAGCAGCACTTCGATAAATTTCTGAACTACCGCTTTGCGCAATTCAGGAGAATCTTTCTGACCCTGAGATAGCGCCATCTTAATTCCCTGTTCCACCATGTCATTGGTAATGATGGCTCCATTTACGGAAGCGGCCGCATTAATCGGCAAACCACTTTGCTGTGCATAGAGGGGGGCGGCAAATATGCCTGACAAAATTGCTCCAGCAAGCATGCTGATCATTTTGGGCTTAAGGCAGGAAATCAAGGGTTTCATGTATAAAGTCTTTCTAAAAAGTAGACCCAATAGTAACAGGAGAGGGTCGTCAGCAAGTCCTAGCCACAGTAGAATAAAAACATGTGTGTTCAATACCTCACCACGGCCAACATTGATTGGGTCAAAAATCATTTTGACCTAGATTTGCCTGTTGCCGCATCCCATGATGTGTTTCCAACCTATCCCGGCTCCATCATACTTAAGAGCCACAATACCGGCCGTACCGCGATTGGTCTGGCTCGTTTTGGGCTAATTCCATCTTGGGCAAAAGATGAAGAGTTTGGTCGAAAGACCTATAACGCCAGAGCAGAAACGGTTAGCGAAAAACCTTCTTATAGAAATGCATGGTCAAAGCGTCATTACGCCCTCACTCTGGCTGATACGTTTTATGAGCCCAACTACGAAACCGGTAAAGCAGTGCGAACAGGAATCAAACAATCCAATAATGATCCCATGGCGATAGCATCCATATGGGATACCTGGACAGAACCGGAAACAGGTGAGCTGATTGCGTCGTTTTCAATGTTAACGATTGACGCCAGCGAGCATCCCATCATGAGACGCTTTCATAAACCAGAAGATGAAAAACGCACCATAGTGCCACTGAAGCCTGAGTTATTTCATGACTGGCTAAATGCAACACCAGAAACTGCTCAATCCTTGCTACAACTCCATTCGATTCCGGATCTCGAAATTGCTTAAGTCAGCTTTATATAAGTTCTCGACTTAAAAACTCATAACAGGACTCGAAGGCTGATAGGGCTCAGCTGACTGCGTCTCGAGTGCCTCAGCTTCATCCTCACCTTCAGGATTGTTGTACAACTTAGAATCTAAAGTAGGTCTTTGTCTTAAGTTCATCCCTTGAGTATTTGGAGCAACCGGACCAAAAGGGCCCTCTACTGGCGATATCACTTGATGATTGAACTCGCTTATTTGCTCGGCAGAATAAGGTGAGAAGGTCTGCATCCCCTGATTTATTGGGGTCTGTGCCAATGCCGAAGCACTCAACAAGAAAGAGGCACTGCACAGGCTTAAATGGAGTGGTTTCATCAATTCATTGTAGGTGAATACAGGAGCACCCCCAATATCATTACATTACCGTCTATTCAGCATCTAATTTTTATATTAATTACAATATTCACATGAAATTTTTACGATCACTTGCTTTTGCCCTGATGGCCCTGCCATTTACTGCACTGGCCATTGATTTGCAGCCGAACGATATCGTTGCTCCTATACCAGGAAAAAATCATGCAATGATCAGTTATCTCAATACAGATAACAGTACGTTCTATAGAAATGGTTCAGCAGTCTCAACAGGCCCATACAAGAGTCCGGATATCAGCACTCAGAGCGCGATCCTACGCTTACTTACATCATATTCAGTAAGTGACCTACCAGCAGTATCCTATTTGCAATTACCTTATGGAACGATTAAACCAGCAGGCTCTCTTGCAGCATATCCAACGGATACCGGGGTTGGTGATTTAACCTTTGCTACAGCTATCTGGCCATACTCCGATCGAGTCAATCGCAGATATTTAGGTATTGCCGGATACCTTACCGCACCAACCGGAAGCTATAACAGCCAGCAACCTTTTAACACCGGAGAAAATCGCTATAAATCAGATATTCAGATGGGCTATCAACAACCCATTATTGGAGATTTAGATGGCATGATTGCGGTCGATACGATGTGGTTTGGCGGCAATAGTCAGTGCGCTGCAGCCTGCTTATCGACAGCCAACACTTCTCTTACGCAAAAGTCGCTGACGACTACGCAACTTGGTCCCATCTACAAGATCAGTCAGACATACACCGTTGGTGCCTCGTATTTCTATGTAGCTGGTGGCGCTACAACGATTGGCAATACCTATCAAAATAATGTAGTCAATACTCAAAGATTTTTATTGAGCGCGTTGGCTTACTATCCCTTTGGCCGCATCAGCCTTCAATACGGCCGCGATATGGAAATCAAAAATGGTTTTGTAGAAACACGTCGCTTCATCATGCGCTACACCACAGAGTTTTAAAGCTTAAAACTTAAAGCCACCTTTTACGACTTCGGTTTTATTCTGTTTTGTAGAAACGCTTTGATCATTGGCAAACGACAAAGCAACAACACCAAAATTACCGCCCCATAAATCATCACAACACCCTCATCATTCTTGCCGGCCTTATGCCACCAGTAGTGAGCAATGGCAGTACAAGCAATGAGATAAATGAGTTTATGTAATAAAGCCCAGCGCCTCCCCAATAGACGAACCGCCCACTGATTGGAGGTGAGAGCCAGTGGAATGAGCAAAACAAATGACAGAAAACCCATAGTAATAAAGGGACGCTTAATTACATCCGCCCACATCGCGCCAATATCTAGATTTTGATCAAGCCAAAACCAGATTGAAAAATGAATGCAGGCATAGAAGAAGCTAAATAGACCCAACATACGTCGCACCTTAATCCAAGATGTCGATCCACTGAAAATTCGCAGTGGCGTCATTGCCAAGGTGATGCACAAAAAAACTAAGGCCCATGTGCCAGTGGAGCGCGTAATGAATTCAATTGGATTTGCACCAAGCCCGTCATTCGTGCCCAGCCAAAATAGGCGCGCCAATGGTACAAGTCCGGCAATGAAGATAAAGCTCTTAAACAATTTCATAAACCATATTAGATGATCAAAACAATCGCAAAGCAATAAAAAAGCCGCGTCAGCGGCCTTTTTATTTATTCCAAGTAAAGCCTTGGCAAAACTTTCACTAAAGTTAAGCCAAAGTTAAACCTTCTTTGCTTAGTGGGAAGTTTCGGACCGGCCTTCCAATCGCAGCAGAGACTGCATTTGCTACGGCAGGACCCACAACGCAGATAGTAGGCTCACCTACCCCGCCCCAGAAGTCATAAGTAGGTACCAGAACAGTTTCAATTCTAGGGGTTGCTGAAAGCTTGAGGAGCGGATAAGTGTCCAGATTCTGCTGCTTGATCCGGCCTTTTTCAACTGAAATCTCAGGCAAGAAAATAGCGCCCAAAGCCATGGCAACAGAGCCTTCAATTTGTTCACGCGTTAAGTATGGATTAACGACATGTCCAGAATTGAGAGCGAATACTAAACGGGTGACTTTTACAACATTATTTTGCACAGTCACCTCAGCTACGCAGGCTGAGTAGCTTGCATAACCCATGAACTGAGCCACGCCACGATAGGTTCCAGCAGGCAATGGTTTGTCCCACTCCGCCTTTTTAGCGGCAGCATTAAGAACACCCAAATGCTTTGGATGACTTTGCATCAGCGCCTGTCTAAATTTGACTGGATCCTTACCAGCTGCTTTAGCGCACTCATCCATGAAGCATTCCATGAAGATGCCATTTTGATTGGTATTCACACCTCGCCATGGGCCCACTGGAACATGGGTGTTCTTCATGACGTACTCAGTCAGGAGTGCTGGGAATGTATACCCGAGCTGCGCATCAGGACCCTTTTCATAGAAGCCTTGAAGCTGACGCTCATCCTTGCCATCTTTAATATTCTGCGGCGCTAATGTGGCATTAATCGATTGGCCCGCAACCTTAATATGCATACCTGTTAGATTGCCTGAGCCATCTATACCGGCAGTCATTTTCGCCATCGCAATCGGGTGATAGTAATCATGAGTCATGTCTTCCTCACGACTCCAGATAGCCTTCACAGGAACTCCCGGAAATTTTTGCGCCACTTTGGCAGCAAAAGTCGTGAAGTCTTGTGTTGAGCCACGACGCCCTAAGCCGCAACCAGAATCTAATTTGTAAACTTCACAATTGGCTAGCGGGAACCCAGTGGCTTCTGATAATGCTGCAAGTGAGCCCTCGCCATTTTGAGTTGGCACCCAAGCTTCCGCACGATCGCCAGTGATTTTGACGGTGGCATTCATCGGCTCCATCGTGACGTGTGCGCGATATGGCGTGTAATAAATGGCCTCGACCTTTTTGGCAGAACTATTAATTGCCTGAGGTGCATCGCCGACTTTGCGTTGCCAAAAGTCTCCTTGCTCATCTAAGCCTTCACGCAACATCTTATCGATGCCATCTTGTGAGACGCTAGCAGCTTTACCTTCATCCCAAACAATTGGCAAAGCTTTTAACGCGTTATTGGCATGCCACCAGGTGTCAGCTACAACGGCCAGAGTACTGTCATTAATTTTGACAACCCCCTTAACTCCGCGCATATTTTGGATCTTGGCTTCGTCATAACTCACCAGTTTGCCGCCAAATACAGGGCAGGCCTTTATAGATGCGCAAACCATTCCGGGGAGCTGTAGATCCAAGCCGTATACCTTGGAACCATTTACCTTATTGGCAGTATCAAGACGTGCGTAAGGCTGCCCAGCAACCTTCCAATCTCGAGGATTGCGTAAGGTAATCGACTTAGGATCAGGCGGCGTTAAGGTGGATGCCAATTCAGCAACTTTGCCGTAAGTAGTTTTACGCCCAGTTGGAATATGCGTGATCACACCCTTATCCACTTTTAGCTCACCTACAGGGACCTTCCACTGATCGGCGGCTGCTTGAAGCAACATGATTCGAGCAGCGGCAGCACCGCGACGCACATAATCCTCGGAGATTCGAATACCGCGGCTACCACCTGTGCCATGCTCACCCCAAACACGTTTACGCGCCAAACTTTGCCCTGGGGTTGCAGACTGAGTTTTGACTTTTTTCCAGTTGCACTCAAGCTCTTCAGTCACTAGCTGAGCTAAACCGGTACGAGTGCCCTGCCCCATTTCTGAACGCGCTATACGTATATATACCGTGTCATCCGGCTTAATGCTGACCCAAGCATTAACTTCAGCCTCACCATATTGAGTTGGGGTGTTCGGGTCATATGCAGCGCCTGCTTGCGCAAGTGCATCCGGTATTGCGCCAATACCTAATACCAAGCCTCCGCCCAGCATCGTACCCTTGATAATAAATTCGCGACGGGAAGTATTTTCTAATGTCATATTCTTCCCCTTATCCGCGAGTCGCTAGACTTGCGTCGTATTGCGCTAGAACGTCTGCCAATTTCTTTTGGCCAGATGCCACATGAATACCATCCCGAATCTTTTGGTATGTGCCGCAGCGACAAAGATTGCCCATAGCACTATCAATATCTGCATCAGTAGGCTTCGGATTTCTCTTGAGGAGCGCAGCAGCAGCCATCACTTGTCCTGACTGGCAATATCCGCACTGGGGAACATCTAGTGCAATCCAGGCTTGCTGCACAGGATGTGTATTATTTTTAGAAAGCGCTTCAATCGTTGTGATTTTTGCATTTGCGACGGCTGATACCGGAATTGAGCAGGATCGTACTGGTTCGCCATTTAAATAAACAGTACAAGCGCCGCATTGAGCAACGCCACAACCGTACTTAGTACCCGTTAGACCAACTACCTCGCGTATTGCCCACAACAAGGGCATATCGGGCTCCACATCAATATCATGGGTTTTTCCATTTACATTGAGTTTCATGCTGTCTCCTATAGTTCTATTTTCAAATTACTATAAATCATTATTGGCTTTTTGCAGGCGCACATTTTTTGCACAGTATTTGACCTTTCGAGCTCAGTTAGTCAATATACGGCCAAGGTAGTCCGAACAAGATTCATTTATTCCTATCGAATTTGGTCGTAATTTGCTATTCTGAAGCCTCAATTAAGGATATATATGACCGAAGAAAATCAAACCCAAAACGATGAAGATTTTGACTATGGGTGTGAATGTGCAATGACCTTGCTCAATGAGCCCACTGAAGATCGTTTGAATGACTTAATTGATGAGCTTGATGAAGACGGCATGATTTCCACTGAAGTGGTCTATGGTCTATTAGCTACGATCCTCATGAGCATGAACGAGGAAGATCACGAAGGTGATGAGCACTAATTACTAAGAATTGATTTGCTCGGCAAATTGATTCATTGCTTGAGCCATCTTAATATCCAGCTGAGTAAGTCCGCCAGCAGAATGCGTTGTTAAGCTCACCATCACCCGATTCCAAGAATTTGACCAATCGGGATGATGGTCAATCTCTTGAGCATATTGGGCGCTCAGTGTCATGAATTGAAAAGCCTGCTCAAAGTCTTTAAAAATAAATTCGCGCCCGATCATCTTGCGATTAATATCTCTCTCCCATAAAGGCGCACCACCCTCAAAGTCATAATCGAGAGGTAGCAAAGTGCTATTCATTTAAGAGGCAACACTTTGAGATAGTTGCTTTAAATCTTCTGGGTATAGCCAGCGCCACTGACCCTCAGCCAAATCGGCAGGCATGACGTAAGCACCGATTTCAACTCGATGCAGTTTGGCAACATGGTTACCCACGGCAGCCATCATGCGCTTGACCTGATGGTAGCGACCTTCAACGATGGTCATCGCCAATACGTTCTCAGAAATCAATTTGCAAGCAGTGGCATAACAAGGCTTAGGATCATCATCTAATACCACTCCATTGAGCAGATGATCTATTTGACTTTGAGTTATTGGATCAGGTGTGGTGATCTCATAAACCTTACCGATATTTTTCTTTGGAGTGGTCATCTTATGGATAAACTGACCATCATCAGAAATTAATAATAGACCCGTAGTGTCATAGTCTAGACGTCCAACGCATTGCAGCCCTCGCTCTACAAAAGGACTGGGTAAGAGGCTATAGACGCTAGGATGATGTGTAGTCTTATGCGAGCACTCATAGTTGGGTGGCTTATTAAAGGCAATGTAAGCCTTTTCGTGATATTCCCAATCCTTACCCTCAACATTCAGCGTTAAGCCTTCAGTGGGAATGCGCTGCTCAGGATCTTCCGCCTGCACCCCATTCACTTTAACGAGGTCTGCATATACCAAATCGCTGCAATAGCGACGTGTACCAAAGCCTTGGCTAAAGAGGATTTTTTCTAAGGAAATGGGTTTTGCCATATGCTGCAGAGAATACTACAGAGCACCCCTGATTTTCTAGCAGTTGATATCATTAGGCATCCACCTTATACCTATCCATCACCATGCTTTCAGCCCCAAAACCTCGCTCACCACTTCATACAAGAGAGATTACCTTTCAGGGGTATGCAAGGGAGGATGGACTATGGGATATTGAAGGTCATCTAAAGGACTACAAATCAAATCCTTTTGTTACGAGCGCTAAAACCTGGCAGCCTGGTGAGGCGTTTCATGACATGTGGGTACGTGTCACGTTAAATAGCGATCTAGTTGTACAAGACATTGAAGCCGTTATGGATGGACACCCACACGCTGAATGTACTGCTGCCGTTCCCCCTATGCACTCTCTCATTGGCGCAAAGCTTGGAAAAGGTTGGCGAAAAACAATTGATATGAATATAGGCGGAATTAAAGGCTGCACTCACTTGCGAGAACTTCTCAACAGTCTAGCGACAGCAGCCTTTCAATCCATTCCAGGCGCATTTTTTGATCCAGAAGGTAAAGAACCGCCTAAATATTTGGGTACCTGTAAATCTTGGGACTTTGATGGACCCGTTGTGATGCGAGTCTATCCCCAGTTTTACCAATGGAAAAAGCCTGGAGCTTAAAACTCTCCACGATGCACGTTAAATGCGTTGAATGCTTGCTGCACCGGCATCACCTCAAGCACATTAATATTCATGTGACTTGGCAAAGTGGCTGACCAGTAGATCGTTTCGGCAACATCGTCAGCGCTCAAGGCTTTAACACCGGTATAAACCTTCTCCGCTTTCTCATCATCACCCTTAAAGCGAACGTTTGAGAACTCTGTTCCGGCGCACATGCCTGGCTCAATACAGGTGACTCGCACTGGGGTGCCGATCAAGTCAGCGCGCAAGTTCAAACTAAACTGCTTTACAAACGCCTTAGTACCACCGTAGACATTTCCACCTGGGTAGGGATAGTTTGCAGCTACAGATCCTAAATTGATTACATGCCCGCATTTGCGGTCAACCATACCTGGTAAAAATGCGCGGCTCATGTGTACCAAGCCTTTGATATTGGTATCAATCATTTGATCCCAATCACTCAAGTACGCTTTATGCGCAGGCTCTAAGCCCAATGCCAGGCCAGCATTATTCACAAGCACCGTAACCTTCGAAAACTCAGCAGGCAAAGCGGCAGCCAGAGCATCCACCTTGGCGCTATCACAAACGTCTACCACCATGGTGAGGAGTTTTTTCTGTTGATCAGCAGGCAATGAGTTTTTCAATGCTTCTAAGCGCTCTAATCTTCTGCCAACAGCAATGACTTTATGGCCATTAGCCAAAAAACGTCTTGCGGTTGCTTCACCAAATCCAGCGGTTGCGCCAGTTACTAAAACGGTATGTTCCATATTTCCTCTTTGCTTTATTTATATTGATTATGCTAGATCCACCAGGCAAGTGCCGTCCAACTTTGCTGCACCTGACTTCACCAAAGCTTTTGGCAACCATTCGACAAACTCTTCAATACTCATATTCAGAATTTTGGCCGAACTAATTAATGCAGGCGTCTGAGCAATCCACTCATTGATTGATGATAATTCTTGATTGCGCCACTCCAATAGCCGGTATTTCAATAAAACCTTTGCACCATGCCTAGCGTTGCGATCAAGATCTGAGGCCAAATAATCCAATCGAGAGCGCGCTGTAGATAAAGATTTTTCAACATCCACAAAAGGTTTGCCATGACCAGGAATCACCAGCTTGATCGACAGTGATTCAATTAAGTCTAAAGTTTGCGCCACTTCTTCAAATCCAGGTTCACCCCAAAGCTCCGGAAAGATGACGCCAAATCCTTCTTCCCACAAGGCATCAGCTGAAATCAAGATCTCATGCTCTGGCTGGTAAAACATCACCGAATGCGGGTCATGACCAGGGGCTGCCAAGATATCCCATCGATATCGACCCAACTGTATTTGCTGCCCTGGGACCAATACATTGTGATGCGCAAACCGGGGACACTCTTGCCCAAGGTTTTCATAGCTAAGTAAATTCATATCCCATGTCTTGACGGCCAAGGCTTCGGCAGCCGGAATATAAATTTCACAATCAAACGCTTTTTCTAGAGCAGCATTACCACCACAGTGATCTGAATGGAGATGAGTATTAACTACTTTATTTAGCTGACCTAACCCATTTTTTTCTAATGCATGTCTAACTAAAGATAAGGTCAGGTTCTGATGAGCATGAAAACCGCTGTCCACCAAAGATACATCGGTGTCACCATAATGCAGGATGTTATTAGCTGATAGCCAGCCTCTCTCAAAAACTTCAATACCTGGCGGCAATAGATGTGCGGTCACGATTTTCTTATTTCAGTTATTTCGATACAGCTTGAGTAGTCATCTCTAGTTTGCGCACGTCAAACTGCTGCGCCTGTAAACGTTGTAGCAAATCATCATAGACTTTCTTATCCAACTGAGGGCTTCTAGATAGAACCCATAAATATTCTCGGCGTGGATCACTGACGGCAGCAACTTGATATTGCGGGTCCAGATCAATCACCCAGTAATCCCCCCACACCATGGGCAAGAAAGAAAGCCATGCGGGTGCAAAACGTACCTCCAACTTAGGGGAGTCTTTTGCGCCAAGCTGGCGTGCTGTACCTTCAGCATCAGACATGCTGCCATCGGCTGTTTTACAGCTATTGAGCACTTTCAGATTTCCATCCGGCCTAACTGAATATACGGCCTTTGTATTGCCGACGCACTTTTTCTGAAACCAGTTCGGAAACTTGGCTATTTCATACCACGTACCTAAATATCGTGGAACATCCAAAGATGAAATGGTTTTAACTGATTCATCTGACTGGCCATAGGCAGTCAAAGAAATAAAGCAGAAAATGCTGGCAAATACCGCGGAATAAAGTTTAGTCATTACCCAATCATACTTAATAGTATTTCTTGAGATCCATTCCTGCATACATGCTTGCTACTTGGTCGGCATATCCATTAAACATTTGGGTTTTGATCTTAGGCGCAAATACACCTTTACTATCGCCAATCCGGCGTTCCGTTGCCTGACTCCAGCGCGGATGGTCAACCTGAGGGTTTACGTTGGAATAAAAGCCGTATTCCCGTGCATCAAATTGACTCCAGCTTGTTTTTGGCATCTCTTCAGTAAATCGGATTTTGACAATTGATTTAGCGCTCTTAAAGCCATACTTCCATGGCACCACAATGCGCACCGGGGCTCCGTTTTGTTTTGGTAGGGTTTCACCATACATACCAAATGTCAGTAGAGTCAAAGGATTCATAGCCTCGTCCATTCGCAAGCCCTCACGATAAGGCCAATCAATAATATTGCTCTTGACCCCCGGCATTTGCTTACGATCTGCCAAGGAAATAAATTCGACGAACTTTGCAGATCCCAACGGCTCGACTTTACTGATCAGCTTCGATAAAGAAAATCCATCCCAAGGAATGACCATCGACCAACCCTCAACACAACGCATTCTGTAAATGCGCTCTTCCATTGGCGCTAGCTTGAGCAATGCGTCAATATCAAGAGTGACGGGCTTCTTTACTAAGCCCTCAATTGAAATAGACCATGGCTTTGTTTGTAGGGTGTGTGCATTTGCAGCGGGGTCCGCTTTATCCGTTCCAAACTCATAAAAGTTGTTATACGTTGTGGCGTATTTATAGGGGGTAGTTTCATCTGCGGCGGAATACGTAGCATTGAGTTGTACATTCAGCTTTTCAGGATTAGCCGCAAGCGCCTCCCTAGAAAACCAAGGCGCCAGGGCCATACCAAAGCTACCTGCAGCGGCAGCCTTAATCAAGGAGCGGCGATTTTCAAAAACTGCTTGAGGGGTAATATCACTCGGAAGGATGGTTCTATCAATAAAACGCATATCTCACCTCAATGAATGTAATGAGGCTATTTTGCTACTGATACTGTTTTATTGCTGAAGACGCCTAAAGAAGTATTAGCGCTCGGTTTCGCGCATCTTATTCATGAGGGCCATACTATGTTTATCCATGCCGCCAACCATCTCAGCAAGAGCTGGATAGTCTCGAGTAAGCGTTTCGCCACCGTAGAAGCGCAGCAACCAATCTGGGAAACTGCGCTCTGAAATCTCCCGAATTTCTAACAGCTCAACCCGATGATGACGCTTGTCTTCCTGAATGCGTTTCCAGGCCTTCATCACGCTTGCGCGCTCACCTTCAATGATCTGACCAAACTGCTGGTTGTCATATAAGAGAATCCCAGAAATACCATTTGCCTGATTAAAGGCGCGAGCTGACTCCAGCAAACGCATTAAGCCAAGAAATGACATATCCGAGACTGCTTCGCTCAGATAACTCAATTCAACCAGGTCTTTTGGTTTTGGCATCACACAAAAATAGTAAATAGGAATTTATAAATTAAAAAGGCAAACCCGAAGGTTTGCCTTTAAATATTAAAACTAATTTAAAAAAATAGATACTTAGCGCTTCTACCTATTAAATCCCTGCGGATTTTAGGACTGCATTAAAAGTAGAGCTAGGACGCATCACCGCTTCAAACTTCTCGGCATCAGGCATAAAGTAACCGCCGATATCTGCTGGCTTACCTTGAACCGCCTTGAGTTCAGCTGTAATTTTTTGCTCATTCTCCATTAACGCTTTTGCCAAAGGTGCAAAGAACGCTTGCAATTCCTTGTCTTCGGTTTGGGCGGCCAATGCTTCAGCCCAGTACATTGCCAAGTAGAACTGGCTACCGCGATTGTCAAGCTCGCCTGTACGTGGTGAAGGTGACTTATTGTTGTCCAATAACTTACCAGTAGCCTCGTCCAAAGTGCGTGCCAAAAGCTTCACTTTTGAGTTACCAGTCTTGTCCCCAATATCCTCAAGAGAAACCGCTAAAGCCATGAACTCGCCAAGAGAATCCCAACGTAAGTGATTTTCTTCCACTAACTGTTGGACATGCTTTGGCGCAGAACCACCTGCACCAGTTTCAAACAAGCCGCCACCAGCCATCAAAGGCACGATGGACAACATCTTTGCACTTGTTCCCAATTCCATAATCGGGAACAAGTCTGTAAGGTAGTCACGCAAAATATTACCTGTTACAGAGATGGTGTCCTTGCCACGAATCACACGCTCTAAGGTGTAACGCATGGCACGTGTCTGAGACATAATCTGAATGTCAACGCCTGTGAGATCATAATCTTTAAGGTAAGTATTTACCTTCTTGATCAACTCAGCTTCGTGTGGACGGTATTCATCTAACCAGAATACTGCTGGAGTATTAGAAAGACGTGCACGATTAACGGCTAACTTGACCCAGTCACGAATTGGGGCGTCTTTAACCTGACACATACGCCAGATATCACCCTCTTCTACATTTTGCTCGAGCAATACTGTGCCGTCGTCAGCAACAATGCGGGCTACACCAGCCTCTGGAATCTCAAAAGTCTTGTCATGTGAGCCGTACTCTTCAGCCTGTTGAGCCATCAAGCCCACGTTTGGAACGGTACCCATGGTTGTTGGGTCAAAGTTACCGTGTGTCTTACAGAAATTAATCATTTCTTGATAGATACGCGCAAAGGTACTTTCTGGAATTACCGCTTTCGTATCATGCAAACGACCATCCGCGCCCCACATTTTTCCGCCAGCGCGAATCATGGCTGGCATAGAAGCATCCACGATCACATCGCTAGGTGAAAATAAATTCGTAATACCTTTCGCAGAGTCAACCATCGCTAAAGCAGGGCGATGCTCATGGCAGGCATGCAGGTCTTTGATAATTTCTTCACGCTTAGATTCCGGCAAAGTTTTGATCTTTTCATATAGGCTACTCATGCCATTATTGGCATTCACACCCAATTCTTCAAACAACTTAGCGTGTTTAGCAAAAGCATCTTTGTAGAAAATCTTTACAGCGTGACCGAATACGATTGGGTGCGAAACTTTCATCATGGTTGCCTTCACGTGCAAGGACAACATCATGCCAGTCTTATAAGCATCTTCAATCTCTTTCTCGTAGAACTCACAAAGCGCTTTTTTACTCATATACATGCTATCGATGATTTCGCCAGCCAATAGGGAGACTTTTGGCTTGAGGACAATGGTCTTACCGCTCTTGGTTACCAAGTCCATCTTTACATCACACGCCTTAGTCATCGTCATTGACTTCTCACCAGCGTAGAAATCACCGCCATGCATGTGAGAAACGTGAGTGCGTGAAGCTTGACTCCACTCCCCCATCGAGTGCGGATTCTTACGAGCGTAACGCTTCACAGCAGGGGGAGCACGACGATCAGAGTTGCCTTCACGTAACACCGGATTTACAGCGCTGCCCAAGCATTTTGAATAGCGGGCACGAATAGATTTTTCCTCATCCGATTTTGGATCTTCAGGGAAATCGGGAATCTTGTAGCCTTTGGATTGCAACTCTTTAATTGCGGCAAGCAACTGAGGAACCGAGGCGCTAATATTTGGTAATTTAATAATATTGGTGTCAGGCAATAAAGTCATTTTCCCCAGCTCAGCCAAATTATTTGGGACTTGCTGTTCAGGGGTAAGGCATTCAGGAAACTCGGCCAAGATACGAGCAGCAACTGAAATATCGCTTGTCGCAACCTCAACACCAGCAGGGGCTGCAAAAGTGCGAATGATTGGCAGAAATGAACGGGTGGCCAAAAGTGGCGCCTCATCTGTCAGCGTATAAATAATCTTTGATTTATCTGAAGCCATGAATGTTTCCTCAATATTGAACAAATTACAGAGTCAGGTTTTTACCCTGTCGCCCTCAAATCCCCATTTTGCAAGTCGCTTTTAGCGCACCAATTGCCAATGAGACGAGTCCTCCATTTTAAATCATTGGACCTGGCAAAAATGGTGGTTTTGACCCAGAAAACCGTTGATAAAGGGCAATTTAAGGGAATCCACCGAGCTAACCAATACTGCAAAATAACCGTAAACTGCAGGTCATGACCAGCAAACATCCCTTACTCAACAGAAACCTAGTGCTGCTGATAATTTGTCAGGGGCTATTTCTAACCAATAACGTCACTTTTATTGCCATTAATGGCCTAGTGGGTCTTAGTTTGGCGCCAGTAAGCTGGATGGCTACCCTTCCTGTTATGGGCTATGTAGTTGGAGGCGCCTTTTCCACCTCCATCGTAGCCAAATCCCAGAACTATTTTGGGCGCAAGATTTCATTTCAGCTGGGTCTGCTGGTGGCAATGCTGTCCGCACTTTTATGCGCCTACGCTGCTGTGAGCAAAAACTTTTGGCTTTTGGTCATGGGTACCTTTATTGCCGGCTACTACAGCGCCAATGGTCAGCTTTATCGCTTTGCTGCAGCAGAACTGACAGACCTAAAGCAGCGTGACAAAGCGGTTTCTTGGGTGCTTGCTGGCGGCATCCTTGGCGCCGTTATCGGACCCAACCTCGCCTCATGGACAAGAGACCTCTTTGATACCGCTTTTCTGGGTGCCTACCTGACCCTCTCTATCGCAGGCTTCATTGGCATCTTTGTGATGCAGTTCATTCACTTCCCCCAAGAGTTAAAGACTCAACATTCGCTCTCTGATGGGCGCCCCTTAAACGTGATTCTTCGTCAGCCTGTATTTGTAGTTGCCATCATTGGTGCAGCTTTAGGTTATGGGGTGATGAATCTATTAATGGCCGCCACGCCTTTAGCGATGCAGATCTGCGGACTGCCTTTCTCGGACACCGCTTTAGTTCTAGAGTGGCATGTGATTGGAATGTTTGCACCCGGATTTTTTACGGGCTCCCTCATTCAGAGATTTGGGACATTAAAGATTATGGGCGTCGGAGTGCTGCTGAACTTCATCTGTATCGCCATTGCGCTTACCGGCACTGACCTGCATCAATTCTTTATTGCTTTATTTTTACTAGGTGTCGGCTGGAACTTTTTATTTACCGGAGCCACTTCTTTGGCAATGACCGCATATCAACCTAACGAACGAGACAAAGCTCAAGCAGCAATTAACTTCTTTGTCTTTGGCACCATGGCTTTCACCTCTTTTGGTTCAGGCGCCCTCGTCACTTCTCATGGGTGGAGCATTCTGAATTGGGGATCACTGATTCCCGTAGCGATTACTGGGCTTGCGCTTTACTGGCTCGCTCAGCAACGTAAAAAGTCACAGACCCCAGCTTAAGAAGCTTTTGCCAGCGGCAGATTAAATAGTAGGTTTTGAGGTTTTAACTTGAGCTGCTGCTGATCATTCATGGCAATGGCCATATAGACCGGCTTGCCTGCTTGAGCCTTAGCTACAGCAGCCTCGTCAATAAAGTCTAGTCGGAATAAGCAAATGACTTTTTGCAGCTCATCCGCCTCAACCAACTCTTTGTTGTAGAGCTTATTCAGAACTTCAGTTGCAGCCGCATCCAAGCCAACATGCCATGACCATTTGGGATCGCTAATTTGCTGCATAGGCGTTATGCGAACGCTGGCACCTAAGAAATGCTTGACCCATTTTTCTAAAACGCGACAAAAATGATTGATAGGCTCGTGACCAAAATTGAGTTGAACTGCCAAATCAAAGTCTTCGTTGCGCAGCCAATACTCATCAGCATTGTCTTCATGAATTACATCCAGATCCGCCGAGCGCATACTCATCGATTTACCTTTGAGCAAATCCATGATGTTGCCTGTCTCGCCCGCTTGCGCATTGCGAGCCACTACCTCTTCATCCGCTCCCATCACGATGCCATCTTCGATGACAGTGATTTTCTGAGTCCTAAAGAAAAGCTCCCCCATCCGCACTTCCAATGGATGAGCGTCATCACCCAGAATATGCCTTACAAAAATTTGGGCCAGCAATGAAATAAACAAAGGTGGAACATCTACGCCCTCACCTTTAAATAAGCTCATATAAAAACTCTCTAGGGAGCTAGCTGAAAGTAGGCGCGCCCGATAGCGCAACCAAACGCGATAGTTCTCTTGGATGTCCACATCGGCCATTGCAGCGATTTCAGCCTCAGATACTTCAACACGCGGGTTATCGGTCAAGCGCTGGTGCAAAGCACGCTCATTCGGGCAAGATTCAGGGACTAGCGCGAGCTCCGGCCTGGCCATATAAGTACGCAAAAAATCATCTGTCACCAGTAACTGATGATCAGGACTAGCTGCTAGAGTGCTGTAGGCAGAATTTGCCCAATAATTTGTCATACGTTTTAACTAAAGTTGGCTTGCTGTCAATTTACAGAGCTCAGAATATACTAGCCCATCAATTTGCGTGAAATAGGAAAACATCATGAGTGAACTCAAAAAAATCGATACCGTTGTTGGCGAAGGCAAAGAAGCTACAAAAGGCAATCATGTGGACGTACATTACACCGGCTGGCTGTATGACGAGAAAGCTGCTGACCACAAAGGTCAGAAGTTTGATAGCTCCTTAGATCGCGGACAACTCTTTAGCTTCCCATTAGGTGCTGGCCATGTAATTAAGGGCTGGGACGAAGGTGTTGCTGGTATGAAAATTGGTGGCAAGCGCACTCTCATCATCCCTTCTGAAATGGGTTATGGACCACGCGGTGCAGGCGGTGTGATTCCTCCGAATGCGACTCTCGTGTTTGATGTGGAATTGCACGGCGTTAACTAATAGCGCTAGATAGGCAGTAAAGCAAAAGCCACCCTAGGGTGGCTTTTTTATATTCTTCGATCAAGCAATGATCAATAGCTTAAGAGCGCAAATCCTTGCCGTTTAGTGTCAAGCGATTAGATGAACGGTTCTGACATAAACCAATCAAGCGATTTCTTTCAGCCATTACCTTGTCGGCATAGCCGCCATCATCTTCAGCATTTGCAGCACCAACGTAATACTTCAAGCCATTGCGCAATGAGCCTGCTGTAGCAATGAGGTACTTCAGGATGTAAGCGCCAACACGGATATTCACTTCCGGCTTAGCAGCCTCAGAAGTTCCGCCAAAGATTGCGTACTTATCTTTATGCACTGAAGTCATTACTTGCATCAAACCTTCGGCGCCAGCATGACTCTTCGTGTTTGGATTGAAGTTGGACTCGACTGAAATCACCGCCAACAAAAGCACTGGATCAATATTGACTTCTTTAGCAATCAAGATGGTATTAGAAACATACTCTTCAATCTTGGCACGATCGAGGCTGTACTTCTTTTCAAAGAAGTCTGCTACAGCACGTTGATTCTGAATAGAGCCCATCAAGTTGCTATCCAAAGCCTGGGGATCAATCCTCGATGTCGGAATACGATCTGACAAATGAGAAATCGATTTCACCTGCATTTGCGCTACGGAAGGCATGAGCAAGGCAACGGTCTGCTGCTTAGCGCTAGCCAAGCCTGTCGTCGCTGGCAACTTAGACTTGTTATAGATCACTGCTGCGATTTCAGTATCGGCAGCTGAAGCAGAAGCTACTTCATTAGATTCTTTGTATTGGTTGAGCATGCCAAATCCATTGCTCCAAACCATATGGCGCGCTTCGTCTGGAACCAGAATACGAGCTAAGTCAAAAGCACCGGCGTTTGTACCGTTGCCTGAGAGCCAGAGACCAACCACCATAAATACAGTAACAACGAGTAAGCCATTAATGACTCGATAGACTGGAGCCATGGCGTGCGCTAGCAGCTCTTTAGCAGTCAACATAGTTGGCTGCACAGTCTGCATGTCGCTCAAATTGTTAGATAAACATTTACTCATTCATTGTTTGCAAGACCTCAAAAAACTGTACTGCTGTTTTATGCTGCATTGCAATATCTTAAAAACATGGGTCATCCTAAGAAGTTTCTTATATCAAGTCAAGAATAAGGAAGTACAAATCAATAACTTATTGATCTAGAAATACGGGGAATTACTGATAATTACCCTAAAAAGCATATATAAATCAATAAAATCAATTACTTATAAAAGTTAGGGGGCGCTAATTTCACTCTGTAAAAAAATGACTTAATTAGGACTTTTTTGTGATTTTGGCCAAAAATTCAGTCCCGAAAACCATACATCTAGTGTTTTCGCATCCCTTATTTTCTAGGGGTAGTAGCAAGCCGAAAGTTATTGCGTAGCACTACTTACCAAGGCGCCCGATCTAAAAAATAGATTTTTATACTCAGAAAAACATTGATGGGGCCCTGATTCTTATTAGCTCTTAAGCTAGCTAAAGATAAAAAAGTGTGAAGACTGGAAGTAGAGCTCATACACTTAGTGCCCATGAAATTGTTTCGCAACCTACTTGCCCTCGTAACGCTGTGTGCTTCGCTCAATGTGCTTGCAGCCTTTGAGGACTGCAAAGACCATTTTCCAGGCCAACAGATACCCACAACCGCCCAGGCTGGACGAGACCTCTGCTTTGATAGCTTTGCAATCTATTACTCCCCACAAGATAAAAAGCCCATCTACACAGTTGAGAAACTGAATAAAGAGCAACTGTCTGGCCCGCACCCACGAAGAAGCAACCAGTTTTACGAAGAAGCCAGGCTCCCCTTCGCAGAGCGCTCACTCCTAGCGGACTACCGCGGTAGCGGTTATGACCGTGGGCACAATGCTCCAGCTGGAGATATGAGCAATGAACGCTCCATGGCTCAATCGTTCTCGCTAGCAAATATGATGCCCCAGGCAAGACAGAATAATCAGGGCATCTGGGCTAAAAACGTTGAGGAGCCAACTCGAGCCTATGTCAAAAGAGCTGAGGGTGATGTTTATGTGTTCACTGGCTCGGTTGGCAATAGCGGCAGCATTGGTCGAAGTCGCGTGACGATTCCCAGTCACCTCTATAAGCTAGTCTACGACCCGAGCAAAAATAGTGCCTGGGCCTACTGGATTGAAAACATCAATGGGGCAAATATGCGTCCGCCAATCTCTTATCAAGAATTGGTGCAAAAAACGGGCATTGATTTTCATTTGACGGTTGATAACAATACAAATCAGCAACCCCTTGCAACGACAGAACCTTTAAAAACAAAGGCTCAGAAGCCATTGCTTGGTGGATGGTATCCCATATTTTTTGACGAATATTCATCCAGTAAGCTCAATGGGGTCATTGAGAACATCAAAGCAGGCAAGGTGGAGAACATTCAGATTCAATATGACCGCAATGAGAATTTAGCAAAACAGATCGCCAAACAGATTACGTCCCAAACCAATCTACAAGTCAGCCTGCTGCAAAGCAGCCCACCTGACTCAGCAACCGTGACTTACGAACGAAATCGTGTCACCCTGATTGTTCGTTCAAAGTAATTTAGATTTAGCCTGCAATCCATGTGCGCGCTGTATAGGCGCCAATAGTCCACGCAAGCCATTGTGATCTAGTGTGTGCATTAACTCTAGCAGCTGACCAAGCTCACTCTTAGGAAAGCCTTCGCGGGCAAACCACGCCAAATAGTTTCCCGGCAAATCAGCCAAAGCACGCCCTACATATTTACCAAAGGGCATCTTCATTAAAACCAGCTTTTCCAAGGACTCTGCGTTCATTTGGAGAAATCTTACAAGCAAATAAGGAAGGGGCCATTTATTTCACCATTGTTAAGTTGATGGCTATTAAGTCACTTGAGAATCATTCTCATTTAGTGTTATAGTGAGAACAATTCTCATTTAGATTAACAACCGGCCCACTAAAAAGATGAAATTCAACCTCAAAAAACTACTCGCCTTTACCTGTTTTCTTGCAGCCGCCCTCCACTTCTCTCTCGCCCATGCTGGGGAAGGCGCTTTTGGGTGGATCTACACCCTGGATCTACAGCCCAAAGGAAGTCTAGAGTTTGAACAGCGCCTGCAACTCAACAAACAACAAGCAAGCGGTTCTTATAACAACTGGCTATCACGCACAGAGCTTGAGTACGGCCTTACTAATGATTTACAAATCGCAGGCTATTTAAATGCGTATTACGTAAATGCCAACCAAAACTACACAAACCCAGAGGCATGCGGTGAGGCGGCTACCTGTACTGGTGGTCAACCCGTTCCTGAAAGTCACAATCCAGCGACACCATATCGCAAAAGCGGTATTGAGGGCGGCTCTCTAGAGGCCATATATCGAATTACTAATCCAGTGACCTCTCCAGTTGGAGTAGGACTTTACTTAGAGCCAACACTCGGTCGCAATAAAAATGAAATTGAAGCTCGTCTGTTATTGCAATCAAATTTTATTGATGATCGCCTAATACTGGCTGGAAACGTGGTCGTTGCAAACGAGCAATTGAAATTTGTTGGCAATGGCAACGTACCAGAATCGATGCTGGATTTTTTAGTGGGTGCAAGCTATCGTTTTGCCCCCAAATGGTCAGCCGGCGTAGAAGCGCGCTTCCATAATGACTACTCAAGCTACAACTTACAAAACCAGGTTCAGAAAGCCACTTTTGTTGGCCCTAATGTGCACTATGCAGCCAAAGACTGGTGGATTACTGGTGCCTGGCGCTACCAGCTGAAAGGCAACACCTGCATGGGTGACGGTACTGCTGAATGCTCTAACGCCCGCGTTTGGGATAGCCACTCAGTAAATGAATTCATTGTCAAAGTTGGCTTCCCTCTTAACTAAAAACCAAACGAAAGAACTTATGGAAACTCAGAATCTATTAGTTGCGGCTCTGACTCACTTGTTGAAGTTTCAAGCGACCCAATGCCAAATAGCTAAGGAGAGAGCGCTAATGATGTTTGAAACACTCTCCAATCTCAAAGGCATTAACAACGATATCCAAACGCTTTGTAACGAAGCAAATGAACTACTTACTGCTTAAATTGAAATAATGATTTGGAAACCTAACCCTTTAGCTCTTATTGGCATTGCGATGATTAGTGCACCGATCATTGCCCATGCAAAAATTTATGTTTCTGTAGAGCAAGCTCAGAAAATACTCTTTCCCAATAAGACGCTAACAAAAAATCCCATCATCATTACCGATGACCTGCAAGACAAAATGCGCTCTGCCTCCAGCATTCGCCACCCCTTTCAGGGCGATAGGATATGGAAGGCCGCTGATGGAAGCTGGCTAGTGATCGATGAAGTGGTAGGCAAACATGAAATGATTACCTATGCTGTTGCTATCAATCCAAATGGCAGCATCGCCGGTATTGAAGTTTTGGAATACGTTGAGTCTTATGGTTATGAAGTGGCGGAAGCGCAATGGCGCAAGCAATTTGTGGGCAAGACCGCAAGCGATCCCATTAAGCTTAATCAGGATATTCAAAATATTGGGGGAGCCACCCTCTCTTGCAAGCATCTCACTGATGGCGTGAAGCGAGTTGCCGTTTTATATGAGTTAGCCCTGAAGAACACCTCTTCGCCAGGCGCCCAAACCCAAACTATCAAAGCAAAATGATTCGTTGCAAACCCCTACTGGGTACTTTTGTGGAAATCTCCATTCGGGAAAATGAAGATGGATTAGAGGCGATTGAAAACGCCTTCAATGCAATTCAGAAAGTACACGACCTCATGGGGTTTCATAATCCTGAGAGTGAGCTCAGCCTCATCAATCAACTTGCCCATAAAGAAGCTGTTGAAATTCATCCGTGGACAGCCCAAGTAATCAAGATTGCTAAAGAAGTTTATTTGGCTTCAGATGGTCTATTCAATTGCGGCATTGGCCATCGCCTCGTTGCTGCAGGCCTATTGCCGCGACACATCACCTTCACAAACCATGAGCTTGGCGGCATTGAGGATATTCAGTTTTTGGCGCCTGATCTCATCAAATCAGATCGACCAGTGTGTTTGGACCTTGGTGGCATTGCTAAAGGATTTGCGGTTGATATGGCAGTAAGAGTTTTAATCTCCGAGGGAATAACATCGGGATCTGTAAATGCTGGTGGTGACCTACGGGTATTTGGTAAAACTGCGCTGCCAATTCAGATCCGAGATCCAGGGCTTCCTGAAAAACTGATTGAGATTGGCTCCTTGAAAGATGGCGCCATTGCAACAAGCAGTCTTTACTTTGCAAAAAGAGATCAACAGATAAGTCACATTATCAATCCCCTGGCCCAGAACCTTTCTGAAGTGCACGCTGAGGTTTTGGGCTCATTCTCAGTTCTAGCTAAAGAGTGCGTCTATGCAGACGCCCTCACGAAAGTCTTAGCCTTATCCAATAATGAGCACCATCCCTGTTTCACCCGCTTTTCAGCGCAAGCCCTGAGAATTGCCGCATGAGCCGCCTTGGGAAAATGCCGAACTGGCAAAGAAAGTTTGTGATTATCGGCATGATGACTTGCTCTATTACGGGCCTCATGTATCTACTAGGCCATCAATTTCAGATACAGCGAACCACTCTTGGAACTCATAGCATCCTAGCTGCCCATGGTGTTGCTGCTATGCTGGCAACCTTAGCCCTTGGTTCGGTGCTGCCATTTCATATCAAGGCGGGTTTCCTATCAAAAAGAAAGTGGCTAAGTGGCTTTAGTCAGCTGAGCTTTCTATTTTCACTATTAATTACTGGAGCATTACTTTATTACGGACCAGAAGAATTTCGCGAAGGAGTGATTAGCACTCATTGGATCATCGGCTTGATGTTTATTGGCATCTTTCTGCTGCATCTACTTGTGCCGAGGAAGTCAAAATAAATTATTCTTTAAATTCCTAGAGCAGCAAGGGAGTCTTATTTTTTGCAGTAATGGCTATAAAGCAAATTCATTACTGATAGCGCTATATCGCTGGAAAGAGAGTAGTAAATTTGCTTACCCTCTCGCCGTGTCTTAACCAACTTTTTAGTTCGCAGCACTGTAAGTTGTTGCGATAAGGTTGGCTGATGTATTCCTGTTGATTCCTCCAGATCCCCAACACAGCGCTCCTCAACGGCGATTTCACATAACAGCATGAGTCGACTCGGGTTTGAGAGCACCTTTAAGAACTCGCAAGCCTTGGAGGCAGAGGACTGCATCTTTTTAAACTCAGCAACCCGCTTCTTTTCGTTCAACATCAGAATTACAGTGCGTTCAGTGGAATTTTTAGATAAGCGATGCCATTACTTTCCTTGGGAGGCATTTCACCAGCCCGGATGTTCATTTGAATGGATGGCAGAATGAGTACCGGCATTTGCAAAGTAGCATCTCGCTTGCTTCGCATTTGCACGAACTCATCTTCAGAAATGCCATCATGCATATGTATATTAGATTTTTTTTGGTCTGCCACAGTTGTTTCATAATTTACTGCACGACCATTTGGAGGATAGTCGTGACACATAAATAATCTAGTCTCACCGGGAAGACTCAAAATCTTTTGCATAGACTTATAGAGTGTGTGCGCATCTCCGCCCGGAAAGTCGCATCGCGCAGTCCCGACATCAGGCATAAACATCGTATCGCCTACAAAAACGGCATCACCTACTTGATATGCCATACAGGCCGGAGTATGTCCAGGAACAAAGAGAGATTTCAGGCTCAGGTTTCCAAACTGGATTTCTTCCCCATCTTTAAGCAAATAATCAAACTGAGAGCCATCCACCTGAAATGCCTCTTCTAAATTGAAGACCTTCTTAAAGACACCTTGCACCACTGAAATATGGTCACCAATGGCAATCTTGCCACCTAACTTTGCTTTTAAATATGGTGCCGCTGAAACATGATCTGCGTGGGCATGGGTTTCTAAGATCCATTCCGTAGTCAGGTTATTAGCCTTAACAAACTCGATTACCTCATCAGCGGATTTCGTATTGGTACGGCCTGACTTGTGGTCATAATTCAGCACCGAATCAATGATGACGCATGGTGAGCCTGGCTTTTCATAAACCACATAGGTTACGGTCCAGGTATCTGGGTCAAAAAAGCCCTTAACGATCGGTTTCATGTATTTATTCCAGTTTGCTGTGAATAGCTTATTTTATAATAAATAATATATAAAATTGTAGACTAATCACAAACCCTGATAGCCAATTGAGTCAATTCGAGCTATTTTAATGATCTAAATCTAAAAAATATGGGGGTAAAAGGAGTATGACTCTAGCAAGCTCAAAATCTGATGTGTTTGACGTGGTAATTGCAGGTGGTGGCGCCGCCGGAATAGGTCTGGCTGCCAGCCTTAAAGCCAGAGATCACTCATTAAGCATTGCAATCATTGAACCCTCTGAAGAGCATTTTTACCAACCCTCTTGGACACTTGTAGGAGGTGGTGCATTTAATATCAAAAAAAGTCGTCGCCATACCAAAGACCTCATTCCGTCAGGTGTTCGTTGGATTAAGGAAAAGGTTGCAGGCTTCAATCCAGATGCCAATGAAGTTCTTGTTCACAATGGCGCTCCCGTTAAATACAAACAGTTGGCAATTGCAACTGGCATTAAATCCAACTGGGATGCGATTCCTGGGCTGAAAGAAACGCTTGGCAAAAATGGGGTGACCTCCAACTACAGCTATGATTACTCACCATACACCTGGGAGCTGGTGCGCAACTTGAAGTCTGGCAAAGCCATTTTCACGCAACCACCAATGCCGATAAAGTGCCCAGGCGCACCTCAAAAAGCAATGTATCTATCTTGCTATGAGTGGCAAAAACAAGGTCGATTAAACAATATTGAGGTTGAATTAAATAATGCGGGAGCCGCCCTATTTGGCGTGGCGGACTTTGTTCCACCCCTCATGGAGTACGTCAAAAAATACAATGCCAAACTCAATTTCAACACAAACCTTATTTCGGTGGATGGCCCAGCTAAAAAGGCTATCTTTGCAGTGAAAGATGCGGATGGCAATGTCACACAGGTTGAAAAATCCTTTGACATTCTGCATGTCGTGCCTCCACAAGGACCTCAAGATTGCCTCAAAGGAAGTCCCGTTTCCAATGCGGATGGCTTTGTCGAGGTAGACCAATTTACGCTTCAACATACTCGCTACCCCAATATATTTGGACTAGGAGATTGTTGTTCATCGCCAAATTCTAAAACTGCAGCAGCAGCCAGAAAACAAATTGTGGTGGTTGCCGAAAATTTACTCGCAGCAAAACATAACAAGCCACTGCCAACCAAATATGATGGCTATGGATCTTGCCCATTGACGGTAGAAAATGGAAAAATTGTTTTAGCTGAGTTTGGCTTTGGCGGAAAACTCCTGCCAACCTTCCCATGGCTCATTAATCCACTCAAAGCAACCAGACTCGCCTGGATTCTGAAGAAAGATGTTCTCCCTTGGCTTTACTGGAATGCAATGCTTAAAGGGAAAGAGTGGCTAGCTCGCCCATTTGAAAACTAATTTATGGATTTTTTGCCCTACCTAACCTTAGCGATAGGCGTCTTTGTTGGCGTCCTAATGGGTCTCACCGGTGCTGGTGGCGGCATCTTATCAGTACCGCTATTGGTTTTTTTGCTACACCTGCCTATTTCTGAAGCAGGTCCAATTGCCTTAACAGCCATCACCATATCCGCTGCTGTAGGAGCAGCAATAGGCTTAAAAGCCAAGGCACTTCGGTATAAAGCGGCCATGTTAATGGCAATCTTTGGTTTAATACTTTCCCCTCTTGGATTATGGCTAGCCCAGAAAGTGCCTAACACTCCATTATCAATACTATTTAGTTTGGTGTTGATGTATGTTGCGGTTCGCATGCTTCTGCAAGTAGCAAAAAACCTTTCCGGCAAGTCAGATCAACAAGCCAAAACTCCACCGTGCCAATTAGACTCTTCGATTGGCAAGCTAATTTGGACGGCTCCATGTGCACGCGCACTCATGATTTCTGGTGCTACAGCAGGCTTTCTATCGGGTCTATTGGGGGTTGGGGGAGGATTTATTTTGGTGCCTGCACTAAATAAATTTACAGATCTACCAATGAAATCAATTGTGGCTACATCACTTGGTGTGCTTGCAATTGTTTCTGCTGGAGGCGCCTTCATTTCACTTGCATCCGGAACCCTAAACATGGCTATTGCCATTCCATTTGCCTGCGGTTCATTATTGGGACTTCTTTTAGGGAAAACGTTAGAAAGAAAGATAAGTGGCCCCAGAATTCAGCAAATATTTGCGATCTTTACTTTAATTATTGCCGTAAGTCTAATGATCAAGGCGATTAATCATATTTGAACTCCCTAATTGGGCAATCGCAGTAATAATCATTCAGTGCACCTCAAAAGACCGTTACTATCTCTTCTCTTTATACTCAGCTTTAGCCTTTTGGGAGTCCTGCTGATGTCCACAAGTAAACCAAGCTCTTTGCTTTCAAGCTCTATTAGCTCGATTTCTGGCACAGTGAGCAATCTCAATAATGAATTGCTCGAATACGTAAACCATGAAAAGCCTACCCACGACCATTCTTCGGTTTATTACAAGCGCTTTTTTATCTCTAAATTTAATTTGGGAGATAAGACAATCGAAGCCAAATTTTCCGCACCAATGCAGATTGCTGATGGCGATCAAATCAGAGTAGCTGGATACCAAAAAGGTGAGTCTCTTCAGGTTCTTGCTTATAGCAACCAAACCAAACAAGTCAGCAGCAATGAGAATTGGATCATCCTCGGACTAGGAGCACTCTTCTTTTTTGCCGTAGCGATTGGCTTACTCAATAGTGAATTGGTGGCTGAAGGCGCATTGATACCCAAGCTCTTTTTGTTTGGATTTACTGTAGTTGCTATATATATGGGCTATCGCGCCCTGCTGATACGGGAAGCGGTAAAGCTCTTAGCTGACTAAAAAGAAAAAGCCCTTATTACTAAGGGCTTTTCTATTAGAGGTAGTTGGGTATTTAACTAGCTACTTAGTGGCCACCAGCACCACCCAAGTAAGCCGCTTTCACAGCAGGATCATCCTTGAGCTTAGCAGCAGGTCCGTGAGTAGCGATCTTACCGTTCTCAAGCACATAACCGTAGTCAGCCACATTCAAGGCTGCAGCAGCAAACTGCTCAACCAACAACATGGTCACACCCTGTGACTTCAAGTTAGAAATGATCTTAAATACTTCCTCAACCAAAATTGGTGCCAGACCCATTGATGGCTCATCTAAGAGAATAATCTCTGGATTGAGCATCACAGCACGAGCCATGGCCAACATTTGTTGCTCACCACCAGATAGCGTTCCAGCCAATTGATTGCGACGCTCTTTCAAACGCGGGAACATTTCAAGAGACTTTTCCAAGTCATTCTTGATGTCGCCTTTTGGACGACTACCTGTAAAGCGTGGAAATGCGCCCAACAATAAGTTGTCGGTAACTGACATCGTCGTAAATACACGGCGACCTTCAGGGCTGTGAGCCAAACCTAAGCGAGCGATCTTATGAGAGTCGTAACCATCAATTTTTTCGCCGCCTAGAGTGACCTCACCAGCTGTTGGTTTGATCATGCCAGTGATGGCACGCATCGTTGTTGTTTTGCCGGCGCCGTTTGAGCCAATCAAAGTAATGACTTGTCCTTTTGGAACATCAATATTGATGCCGTGGAGGACTTTGACTTTGCCGTAGCCTGCTTCAAGATTCTTAATAGATAGCATGGTATTTACCGATTCAATATGTTCTAGTGATTAAGTACCCAAGTAGGCATGAATCACCTTCTCGTCTGCCTGAACTTCAGCTGGTTTACCTTCTGCAATCTTCTGACCGAAGTCCAATACAGAAACGGTATCGCAAACTGACATCACCACATCCATGTGATGCTCAATCAGGATAAAGGTAATACCGCTATCGCGGATCTTACGAATAATGCGCAAGAGTTCTTTAATGTCGGGAGCTGTCAAGCCTGCTGCTGGCTCATCCAACAAGAGCAACTCAGGATCCAATGCCAAGGCACGGGCAATCTCGAGCAAACGCTGCTTACCATATGGCAAGTTGCGCGCTTCTTCATTCGCCAAGTCATCCAAACCAACGAACTTGAGGAGCGCCATTGCGCGAGCATGAGCTTCAGCCTCTTCACGCTTATAGCGTGGCAGATTCAAGGCAATTTCCACCATGTTTGACTTGAAGGTGTGATGCAAACCAACCAAAATATTTTGGATAGCAGTCATTTCACCGAAAAGCTGAACGTTTTGGAAGGTACGTGCAATACCAGATAAAGCGATGTCTGAAGACGTCTTACCAACAACGCTTTCGCCAGCGTACAGCACGTTACCTGCCGTAGGCACATAAATACCCGTCAACACGTTCATCATCGTGCTCTTACCGGAACCGTTAGGGCCGATCAGACCATGAATAGTGCCGCGCTTGATACTGAGATCAACATTGTTCAATGCCTTCAAGCCACCGAACTGCATCAATACAGAGTCAACTTTCAAGAGCTCAGCGCCAGTATTGGTATTTGAAACGGCGCTAATAAAGCTAATGGAATCATCCACCGCTTCAGCATCACCACCGCGGGTAGTTTTAGCTTTACCAACAATTGACTGGTAGAAGCTTTTCGCAAAACCAACGATACCGTTTTGCAAGTAGTACACCACCAACAAAATCATGAAGCCGAAAATACTCAAGCGCCAGTCAGAGATGCTGTTGAGCCAGAATGAGAACGCAGCTAAACCAACCACACCAGCGATAGGTACCGCTACACGACGTGGAGTAGTCACCTTCTTAGACAAGGCCATTGCAGCACCTGCTACTACTACGAGCGCAATGATCGAAGCAACAATACGGAACAAGAAAATATCGTCCAAGAGCTTAGGTAACAATACGATGATGGCGGCGCCAATGACTGCACCAAGGCGAGACTTACGTCCACCCATGATGATGCCGAGCAAGAACAAAACAGCAAGTTCGTTGTTGTAAGTATTTGGTGAAATATATTGCTCTGAGTAGGCGTACAAGCAACCAGCCAAACCTGCAAAAGCAGCGCTGATCACAAATGCGATCACCTTAAAGCGATATACGGAAACGCCCATACAGTCACAGGCAATCGGGCTATCACGCAAGGCTTCAAAGGCGCGACCAATTTGTGACTTTACAAAACGGTCTACAACGATCATGGAAAGAATCAAGATAACGGAAACCAGCCAGAAGTACTCCGCCTTGGTCATCGGAACACCCATCAACTCAGGCTTTGGAATCTTGATGCCCAATGGGCCTTCAGTCAACCAAGTCATCTCATTAATGAGAATCTGTGCGATCGTGCCAAATGCCAAAGTCACCATCGCCAGGTATGGTCCGATTACCTTCAAAGCAGGCAAAGCCAAGATACCGCCAAAGATTGCCGTAACAATAATAGCTGCCGGAATATTGACCCAAATTGGCAATCCAAAGTGGAAGTACAAAACGCCAGCGGTGTACGAACCAATTCCAAATAGGGCTGCGTGCCCTAAAGAAACCTGACCTACATAACCCACCACGATGTCCAAACCAAATAACAGAATGGTGTAGATCAGAATGGTTTCAACCAAGTGAATGTAATAAGGATTGTGAATAAAGAGGGGCAATACAAAGAGCCCCGCAATTGCAATTAATAGAGGGATTAGAGACTTCTTCATCATTAAACTTTCTTAATTGCAGATTTACCAAAGAGGCCTGATGGTTTGTATGCCAGCACTAGCAAGAGCAAGATCAAACCTGGCACATCTTTATAGCCAGTAGAGATATAAAAGCCTGTAGCTGTCTCCACAATTCCGAGGATCAAGCCACCAACAATAATTCCCATACCGCTTGAGAGACCACCAATAATCGCTACTGCGAAGGCCTTAAGACCTAAGGCGCCGCCCATGCTTGCGCCAGTCAATGTCAGAGGTGCAATCAATACACCAGCAAATGCCGCAGTTAATGAAGAGAGTGCATAAGAGAAGGTAATCACAACACTGGTATTAATACCCATCAAACCAGCGGCATCACGGTCGTTTGCAGTAGCAACAACCGCTTTGCCATAAATTGTTTTACGGTTGAAAAATTCTACTAATAACATCATGACCAAAGCACCTACTACCACCAGGATCTCCATTGGCAAAATGTTCGCACCAAGGAACTCCATTGGCTCCATTGGCAATGGTGACGGGAATGGCAATGCATCACGGCCCCAGATATTTTCAGCTACGTTCTTGAAAATAATGCCGAGTGCAATGGTGGACATAATCCAACCAAACTCAGATTTAATTTTGATGGCTGGACGTACACCGATAAGCTCAACAAAGCCACCTTGCAGCATTCCAAATAAGCAAACTACAGGAATCATCACCCAATAGTTCATGCCAAAAGTGTCAACGCAGGTTAAACCTACTAGAGCGCCTAACATCAGCGCTTCACCTTGACCGAAGTTCAAAGTGCCTGATGTGGCAAAAGTGAGCTGGAAACCGAAAGCGATCACCGCATAGATCATCCCCACAGCGATACCGCTTGAGAGGATTTGTGCAAGCATGTCCATTTTTATTGGCCTAAAAGAAAATACTTAAAACTGTTTTATTAACGAATCCGACATTGTAAGCAAAACGCCGCCTTTTGGGCGGCGCTTTGATCTAACAAATGTTGCAGTGCAAGATAAGTAGTCCTCTTGCCTGCAGACCTGGAACTAATTACTTCTTCTTAGCTGTTGCGTCTTCAGCATTCAAGAACTCAACACGGCCGTTTTCTACAACGCCCATTACTACGTCTTTAGTCTTGATTGCTTCATGGTCAGTTTTGCTAAATGGCTTGTTGTAAGTTATCACAACGCCGTCAACTGGAGCATTCAAGTTCTCCAAAGCAGCCAAAATCTTTGGTCCTTCTGTGCTGTTAGCTTGCTTGATAGCGGCAGCCAAGAGGTATACAGAGTCGTAACCTTGAGCTGCTGATACTGGAGAAGCGATGATGCCGTTCTTTGGCTTGAAATCCTTCAGGTATGCATCTACGAAAGCTTTACGCTTTGGTGTAGTTGCAGGGTTCTGAATGAAAGTCTCTGGCATTGTTGCGCCGTTACCGTTCTTACCAGCTGTATCAATGAAGCTAGCCATAGACAATGTCCATGAACCAATCATTGGCTTCTTCCAACCCAACTTCGCCATACCGTTAGCAATTTGTGCCAACTCAGGTCCAATTGCGTAAGTCAAAATCACATCTGCACCAGCATTTTTTGCTTTGAGCAATTGTGAAGTCATATCGACGTCACCAATGTTGAACTTCTCAGTAGCTACTGGAGTTACGCCATAGCCCTTCAAAGCCTTTTCTAAGTCTTCACGACCCAACTGACCGTAGTTTGTAGAGTCAGCCAAGATAGCCACTTTCTTCAAGCCACGCTTCTCAACTGCCTCTTTAGCGATCATTGGTGCTTGAATGTTATCGGCTGCAGCGTTACGGAAAATATAGTTTTCTGGTGCGTTAGGGAATTGCTTAGTAACAATTGTGCCTGTTGCCACGTTGTTCATTACTGGAATCTTCGCATCTTGATAGAAACGTTGCGCAGCCAATGAAACACCAGTATTAATAAAGCCCAAAGTTGCAACTACTTTTTCGTTGTTGATCAACTCTTGTGCGATTTGCACACCACGCTCATTTTTTGCTTCATCGTCGCGCTCAACCAAAACGATTTTGTTGCCATTGATACCACCAGCAGCATTAATCTCTTTTGTAGCAAGACGCACACCATCACGCATACTTACGCCCATTGAGGCAGAGCCGCCAGTGAAAGGTCCTGAAACACCAAGTTTGATATCGGCAGCGTAAGCACCGGTTGCAAGCATTGCAGTAGCAGCTACTGCAAAAATGTGACGACGAATATTCATAAAGTCTCCATGACTAAAAAAATGCTAATTAAATAAATACTTTTTTATAGGTACTACAGATAACGAATAGCTATCTTACAGTCAATGCAAGGGCAAAAAAAGGGCCATCTATTAGGGTTTTACATTACCCCATAGGGGAGCAAATTCTTTAGGAAAAATGCTGTTTGAGCTTGAGCTCAATGCTTGGCCAAAATAAATTCACTACCAAGCCAGCGATCACTAACCCCGCAGCCATGATCTTCCATAGGGGCAGTGGTTCGCTTAAAAAATAAGCAGATGCCCCCATGCCAAATATAGGGACTAATAGCGGTGCGGGCGCCACCACGGCGGCAGGATGCTTGGAGAGCAACCAACCCCAAGCAGCGTAACCAAACAGGGTGTTGGCCCAGGATTGCCAAAGCACTCCGGCCCATGCCCCCACTGAAGCCGAGGCTATTGAGGAGCCCATCTGCTGCCATCCACCCTCAAAGAGGTGGGCCATGAGCACAAGTGGCGGAATTGAGAATGCACTTGCCCACACAACGTAGGCCAGCATATTGATTGCACCCGCCCGACGACTGACTGTATTGGCCACACCCCATGAAAATCCCGCAAAGACAACTAAGGCCAAACCAAGGAAGGTGGTATTTGCATCGGTGTGCAGCGCAATAATTAAAAGACCGATCATGGCCACACCCACAGCAACAGCTTGATAGAGTCGCAAACCCTCTCTGGCAAAAAACATGGCAAAGCCAATTGTGAAAAAAACTTGAGTCTGAATTACTAAGGAAGCTAAGCCTGGAGAGATGCGACCGTCAATCGCGAAATACATGATGCCGAACTGCCCTACTCCAGTTGCCAAACCATAGACGCAGAGATTGCCCCATGAAACTTTAGGTTTCGGCAAGAAAAACACCACCGGCAATAAAGCAAATAGATAACGCAAGGCAGCAAATAAAAATGGTGGGAAAGCTTCTAACGAAACCTTAATCACTACAAAGTTGGTGCCCCACACAGCTACGATAGCCAGAGCCAATAACAGATGGCTTGCCGGCATTTGCTGATGCCGAGAAGATTTATTCACCCGCAATTAATTCCGCTACGCGCTGCGCAATCATCATGGTCGGCGCCGCAGTGTTACCGGAAGTAATCGTTGGCATTGCGGATGCATCTACTACGCGCAAATGCCCAATACCTCTCACACGCAACTCAGAATCTAGAACTGCCATTGGATCGTCTGCACGACCCATCTTGCAAGTGCCGACTGGGTGAAAGATAGTTGTACCAATATCGCCTGCAGCTTTCACCAACTCTTCGTCTGATTGATATTGCACACCGGGTTTGTATTCTTCTGGTGTATATGGTGCGAGCGCAGATTGCTCAACAATATTACGAGTGAGACGCAAAGACTCTGCTGCCACTTTGCGATCCTCATCGGTCGATAAATAATTTGGGCGAATAGCTGGTGGAGCTTCTGGATCAGTCGATGTGATGTGAACGCTGCCACGAGAAGTTGGACGCAAGTTACAAACACTTGCCGTGAATGCATTAAAGGAATGTAAATCTTCGCCAAACTTTTCTAGCGACAAAGGTTGCACGTGATACTCCACGTTGGCACTCTTTTGCGCAGGTGAGCTATAGGCAAAAGCGCCCAACTGAGAAGGGGCCATTGACATTGGACCCGAGCGCTTCAATACATACTCCAAACCAATCATCATCTTGCCAAACCAAGAATTCGCTTTGGTGTTTAAAGTCTTGATGCCATTTACTTTATAGACCATGCGCAGCTGTAAGTGGTCTTGCAGGTTCTCGCCGACACCCGGTAAATCAGCAAGCACCGGAATACCCAAAGCATTTAAATGTGCAGCAGCTCCAACACCAGAGCGCTCCAAAATTTGTACGCTTCCAATAGCGCCCGCACTTAACAAAACTTCTCCGCCATGATCGATTGCGCACAAAGCTTCCTGGTTTGCACCATCCTTAATGTACTCAACGCCGTAACAATTTTTTGTCGTTGGATCAATTTTGAGTTTGCTCACTACCGCTTCGGTAATTACCGTGAGATTGCTGCGCTTGGCAGCATCTTTTAAGAAAGCCTTAGATGTATTTAATCTCCATCCTGCGCGCTGGCTGACGTCAAAGTAACCTACGCCAAAGTTATCGCCACGATTGAAGTCTTCTGATGCAGGAACGCCTGCCTGGACTGCAGCCTCTTTGAACTTATCCATGATGGGCCAACGCAGACGTTGCTTTGATACCGTCCACTCGCCACCTTTGCCGTGCCACTCGTTCGCGGCACCGTAGTAATCCTCAAAAGATTTGTAACGACGCAAAGCGTTTTTCCATGACCAAGAATCATCGCCTGTAGCTTGCACCCAAGATTCATAATCACCAGCTTGACCACGCATGTAGATCATGCCGTTAATCGATGAACAACCGCCAAGCACTCGACCGCGGGGATATAACAATGAGCGGCCGTTAAGACCTTTTTCAGCGACTGTCTTAAAACGCCAATCTGCGCGAGGATTATCAATACAGTACAGATAGCCAACTGGAATATGAATCCAAATATAGTTATCGTTTTTGCCGGCTTCAATTAACAAAACCTTTTTGGCGGGGTTCTCGGTCAAGCGCTTGGCCAACATACAGCCGGCGCTGCCCGCCCCAATAATGATGTAGTCGTAGGTATTTGCTTGAGTCATGGTCTTGGCGTTAGATGGATCTGGTCTGATCCTATTATTTACCAATACAAAAAATCAGGTATTTCTTGTCATTTTTGTTGATTTGATATAGAGTCATTATTGATCTAATATAAGATCATGAAAGTTACCTATAAACGAGCCTTTGCACAGTTTGTAAAAAAGGCCTCTAAGCCCTTGCAATTGGCAATTGAAATCAGGGTAGATGAGGTATGCAATGACCCTGGGATAGGCCAACAAAAGCAAGGTGATTTACAAGGAATGTTTGTTTATAAATTTCGCTTTAATACGCAGGAGTATTTGATGGCCTATCAATTTGACAGCTTTACGGGTGCAACGGAAATAACCTGGATTGAATTTTGCCAAATTGGGTCACATGAAAATTTTTATACGCAATTGAAAAAATCTATTCGATTCAAATGAAAAAGTTAAGCCACTTCAATTCAGAAAGTGAAGTCTAAATATGACTCAATACATGACCGCAGAGGATTTATTTGTTCACGTACAAAAAATGCCATCAAAAGAGCGCATCAAATTTTTCTCTCTAATTGCGATAAATGCTTTCCAGGAGACGAACTATACCCATGAGGAAGTATTTGGGCATCTAAGAAATGCGACTTTTTCAGCAGAAGAAGCCGCGGAGTTTTTAGAGGTGTCACTTCCCACCCTGCGAAGGCACGTTCAATCTGGCAGATTAAAACCTACATCAATTGTCGGCAGAAGCCAGTTATTCTCTAGTGCAGACCTAAAGCTCTTAAAGCAGAAAATTAGTAAAGAATAGTTGCAAGGCCAATACCCGTCTAAAATAGCCAAATGCACATTAATGAGAAGAATCGCACGCCAAAATTGGTTGAAGCCGATGAAGGCCCTAGCAAATCAGAGCTAAAGCGCCAAATGACCGAACGCCAAAAATTGGCGGAAGTCTTGGCAGCCCTGAGTAGCGATGCCCTCAAATCCATACCTTTGGATGAAGCCATTAAGACGGCTATTGCAGAGACTAACAAGATTAAGAGTTTTGAGGCCATCAGACGCCATAAACAATACCTTGGCAAACTTATGCGCTTTTTAGATGAAGAAGAGCTAGATGCCATTCAAAAAAGGTTAGATGCTATTCAGGGTGTGAGCAAAGCTGAAACAGCTAAATTGCATTTCCTAGAAAGCTATCGTGATCGCCTCATTGCCAATGATGAAGCTTTTACCAAGATGATTGAGCAATATCCGGATATGGATATTCAGAATATGCGCACCCTCATTCGCAATGCACGCAAAGAGAAAGAACAAAACAAGCCGCCTAAGGCTTATCGAGAAATCTTCCGCGTCTTAAAGGATATGGGGCTCTAGAGGATCTAGAGTAATTTCTATACCTTAAGCTTCATCGATGGCAGCTCAATCCATCGGTACAGATAGTTGGAAGCAATCGTACTGCATACCACCACTGACAGCATCATCAATAAAGCCAATGCACCACTTTCATGTTGGTGCAAGTCGCTTGCGATATACACCGTGTTCGCAAGCAAGATAAAAGCAAAGTGAATTAAGAAGGCGCAGTAAGAGCGCTTGCTGCCCCAAGAGATTGCCTTGAGAAATAATGCTTTATCTCGCAATTGAGATGGATAGGAAGTACTACCCCATAATAACAAGACAATGGCTACAAACCAGGCTAAGAAATTGCGTAGCCAAACTTCTTGAAAAGAAGAAATCACAATCACCATGCCAATTAGCACAAGACTAATTTTGGCCAAGCGATTGACGCCTTGATTCTGAAACTCTTTAGCTAAATAAGCTAGAACGCCTAATCCATAAGAGCCGATAAAGTAAACGAAATAGGCTTCATAGCTAGCCGAGCGATTAAAGATTAATAGCGAAGCAACCGCCAGAATACTGATCACCCAGATCACTGCCTGATAGGAAGAGAAAGTAATCAGCAAGATAGCGAGCACTGAATACAGCTGCCAATCAATTGCGATATACCAAGCGCCGGCAGAAATTGAATCTAAACCCAAGATGCCTTGGATAAAAAAGAGGTGCGCTAAAAATTGGGATAGTGTTTCGGATTCGCCAACGAATTCATCATTTACCCAAAAGCGTGCAATATAGGCACAAAGTATCGTAAAGGCTAGTGCCGCAGCATAAGGCGCAAATAGTCGCAGATAACGATTGAGGATGATTTTGAGTAGACGATGCGCACTAAATTTATTCTCTGCATATCGACTTAAGGATTGTGCAGCTAAATAACCCGCCATCACCAAGAAGATCTGAACCGCATACCGGCCATACTCAAAAAGCCAGGTCATGACACCAGGTAATACAGAGCGAGCATCTTCAGCAATTTGGCCATAGCTCGACAAATGATGAAGAATGATTAAAAGGGCTGCGAAGACCTTTAAGAAATCAATGAATAAAAAATGGTTTTTTGCTTGCAATGAAATAATCTACTTATAGGCGACGCATCAATATTTACCTTAAGACTCTGGGTAAAGTAGTTTGATAAGCTGATAAAAATCTTATTTTAATTGGGATAAGTACTGGGCGATAGCCCTAAGATCATCATCATTCATGCCATACAAAGAGGCCGCCATGATGGTATCGCGCCCAGTTGCTTGATTATTTCGGAACTGGCGCATGGTGTGTAACAAGTAATCTTCTCGCTGCCCAGCTAATCTCGGCATTTGCTCCCGACCCACATAATCAGGCAAGTGACATGTTCCACAGAGTGCCTGCTTAGAAAGTACTTGGCCTCGCTCATAAAGAGCATCGTCACGCTGCCCTGGTACAGGCTTAAGCGTTTGAGCAGAATAAAACTTCGCCAACGCAATAATCTGAGGATCGGTCAAACCATCTAGCTGACCCTTCATCGCAGGAATGTCTCGAATGCCCTCTCGAATCATGATGAGGTTATTTTCAAGAAAGACTTTTGGTTGACCTGCTAATGACGGCACACCCGACATAGTCGAATTACCATCAGCGCCATGACAAGCAGCGCAAACCGCTAATTTAGCGCTTACATTTTGAGCATAAGAAAGCGGCGTACCGGTGGAGAGATAAAGCCCCGAAAGTAACGCCGCTATTTTTAGCAATTTAATTAACACTAGTACTTTTATACCAATACTGTTTTTGTTTTATTTCTTGCCTTATTTCTTGCCTTATTTCTTATACGTAATTCTGTAGATTGCACCTAACTGTTCATCGCTAAGCAACAAAGAGCCGTCAGGCAACTGTATAAAGAATGTAGGACGACCCCAGAACGATTGATCTGCTGGATTCATAAAGCCAGTAATGAAAGGTGTGATCTTGGCGTTCTTACCATCAGCATCGGCTTTTACAGTAACAACGTCGTAGCCTGATTTGACATTACGATTCCAAGAGCCCTTGCGTGCAATGAAAGCCACGTTTTTATATTCTGGCGGGAACATATTGCCTGTGTAGAACTTAATGCCCATTGCCGCAGCATGAGCACCCAACAACGCTACCGGCTTAGTTACACCTTCGCAGGCATTTGGCTTGATGATTTTGTCATCTGGCAAGTCGCCTTGATGGCAATAAGGGAAGCCAAAGTTTTCACCTTTGCTAGTGAGGATATTGAGCGTGTCGTTTGGTTTATCGTCGCCCATCCAATCGCGCCCATGGTTTGTGAACCAGAGTTGTTTGGTGATCGGATGCCAATCAAAGCCCTGGGTATTACGTACTCCAGTAGCGAGCACCTCCATACCGGATCCATCTGGGTTATAACGACGAATCTGCGCATACTCGGGAGTTGGCAACTCACAGATATTGCAAGGCGCTCCAAATGGAACATATAGCTTGCCGTCTGGGCCAAAGGCCAAGTACTTCCAGTTATGGTGCTGCTCTGGTGGCAAGTTGAACTTCGAAGTTAAATCAACTGCAGCAACATTTGGATTCTTGCTGATGCCGTCGTAGCGCAACACTTTGTCAATCGCCATCACATAGAGCGATCCATTTTTATAAGCAACACCAGATGGCTGCACCAATTTATCAACCACTATGCGGCTAGTGCGCTCTTTGCCGTTATTGCTGACTTCATAAACGCGACCAATGCCACGTGTTCCAACATAAATTTTTCCGTTGTCACCCATCGCCATTTCACGAGCGCCAGGAATGCCCGCTGCATAAACCTCAATCTTGAAACCTGGGGGCATCTTTAAGGTGTTAAGTGGAATCTCGTTTGCTGGTGTAGCAGTCATCTTGCCAGCCATAGGGGCTAACTTAGAACTAGACATATCTGCGCCCATACCCTGCTTCCAAGCTGGAGCAGGCTGCGCAGCACCCGCAGCAGTATTGGTGCCGGTAGAGCAACCCTGTAGACCAATCACTGAGGTTGCCAATAAAGCAGCTGCCAATGGGATGAACTTATTCATCGCCGGCTTATTCATTGCTTTCATTTATAAATCTCCCAAATTTTTTAATATTTATTCTGACTTCAGCGCCTATTTAATCACTCTTTTGCAAAGGGGGCTACCCATACCCCCTAGGGTAATGCCCTATGTTTGCTATATGTTTAATTGCCTAGAAGGTAAGGCGCGCACCAACAGTGAACGCCTGGGGCATGCCGGCCTGATATGCCGTAGCCTGGGAGGCAATATTGAAGGTGACATATTGGCGGTTCAGTAAGTTCACAACGGAAGCAAATACTGTGGCTTGAGGTGTTACCTGGTAATTCGCTTTCAGACCTACCACCGCATAAGCGGGGACCGGAAGAGTGCCTGTTGACATCCACGAATTGCCGACATAACGAACAGTGGTCGTCAGGCTTGCCTCAGGAACTGGGAAGTAGGTGACGCCCGCATTAGCCATATTCATCGGAACGCCGCCAACCTGAGCATTAATTGGGTCGGTGGTAGCGGTCCATGTCAACACTGTTCTAGTGTAGGTATAGCCACCATCTACAGCCCAATGACTATTTAAATCATGGTGATATTGCAGTTCAAGACCGCGACTTTGTAAATTCTGCTGATTGGTGTAGTAACTCACATTGGTATAGCCAGGGGTCGTACTGTTTTGAGAGCACCCAGAAAGTCCCGATGAACTACACAGTCCATTTGCAAACGCCCAATTAGCGCTGGTGATTTTGTAACTAGCGATGGCATTCTGAATGTAATTATTAAAAGCAGTGAGCTGCGCAAAACCACCCTTCCATCGGTAGTCGGTTCCGACCTCATAGCCCGTCATAGTTTCAGGTGTTAAGTTCGGGTTTGCTAGGGAGTAGCCGCTAACAGAGTTACCGTAACTGCGTAATGTGTTGTTCATACTAGGTGCATGAAACGCTTGATAGGCAGCGCTACGCAAATCCCAATTTTGTGTTGCCTTATATAGCAAGCCTAATGTTGGGCTTGCTTGAGTTTTACTTTGATTTGGTATGCCTTGATAAACCGGGTTGACACCATTGGCGCCGGCGTTATACGAAGTTGGTGTTTGACTATTCCACACATCAACACGCGCACCTAATGTAGCCTCCAGTGGAATCGCGCTGGCCTTTGATTTAATTTGACCCAGCAGGCCATAAAAATTTTGTTGACCTTGCGCATAGCTTACGGAGCTAACGGCACCAACAGGGCTGAGATTATTCGTTTGATTGGATGCAGAAATGTTTCTGGCATCCACCCCAATAATGTACTGGTCAATTCCGGCAGCTTTCAAATCATGTGTGTACTGTGCCGATGCACCAAGTGTTGAATATGGGTCTGTGTAATTGGCGTTGATGTAAGGCTTGTAAGGTACGGTGGATAAGTTATTGGCAGTTTGTTTATAAAAGTTCGTGTTCTGATAATAGATATTCATCTGAACTTTTTTATTAACATCCAGATTGGTTGTGGAGCCGCCTGCTACATCTGCAGTCTGTATCAAGTTGGGGGCAATGGCATAGTTATTACTCTGATCTGCCATGGTGCTGTAGCCCATCCTGAGAAAGGCATTGGTATCTTGCGTTGGCTTAAAGTAATTTTGCAAACGGACATTGGAATTCTTGGCTGCATCGGTACCCATGCCATTTTTAATATTGCTTGGCGACCCTGGCGAGATCGTTGCGTAGTTTTGAAACCCTTCGCTTGAAAAGTAATCCGCAGAAAACCGCATTTGCACCGCATCGGAAACAATCAAGTCTTTAGAGGCGGCCACATTGCCTGTGCCAAATGAACCCATACTTGCCGATACATCTTGAGAACTGTTTTTAGGGTTTTTGGTATTGATATTAATTACACCGCCCATGCCATAGTTGCCGTACAAGCTAGAAACCCCGCCGCGCACAAACTCCACAGACTCAATCGAAGACATGGGTACTAAATTCCACTGCACCGTTCCATAAAAAGCATCATTGGCTGGGAGTCCATCGATCAATACTAGAGTTCTGCCATAGCCCAAGCCGCGCACATTGATGCTTTGCCCTGTTGGATCCTTCTGGTAATAAGGTACATCGTTTAAGAAGACGCCCGGCACGTTCTTCAACACTTGATCAATGGTTTGATCAGGCGAAGACTCCAGCACTTCCTTGGTCAAGATGGTGGTGTTCAAAGACATTTCGTCCAGAGGCGTTCCTGAACGAGTTGCATTAACAACCATGTCGCCTAACTTTTGATCGTAATCTGGGGGTGGCGCAATTTGCGCCCATGACACTGCTGCTTGAGAAATAAAGCCGAGAATAAAAACACAATCCTTCGGCTTCAATCTCATGCTCATATATTCAAAAAAGAAATAAATCGAATCGATACTACTTAGTCTTGGCTGGCTTAGCGGTCTTAGCTGGCTTGGCAGGCTTAACAGGCTTCGCCTTGGTTTTGCCCATCAAAGATGCGAGCAAAGGATTTGACTCTGCCAACTCTTTTTTGGATTTTGCTTTTTCTTCAGCAGTTCCAAGCTTGGGTGCCTTAGCTGCATTCTTCATGCGCTGAGCAGTAGCTAAGGCCAAATTCTTGTACAGATCGGTTTTTTTCATTGCCATAAGAATGCGCCTTAGATCCCTGTTTTACTAATTTACTTCGTGAGTGAGCGTGCTGCTAAGCCCATAAAGAATAATGACCAACCTTGCAAAAGCAATTCAACGGCAATCAACAGGCCTGGCAACCATAAGCTGGCAGCCGGGAAGTTGTTCATGATGAGCACGCCCATCAAAATCGAGATTGCAGCAGATAAAGCCAACCAGAACCACTCAGCAAAATGGCGATGCTGAAATGCAGCAACCAAACGTAAGAAGCCGGTAATAAAGAAAATGGCGGCAAGCCACAAAGTAATCGCTTCAAGCGCTGGAATTGGGAAAGCCCAAACATAAATTGCTACAGCGATATACATCACAGCAAAAATCATTTGCACGCTAACACTTTTCCAACCTGCAGATTTAAATGCATGGATCGCCTGAAGCAAGCCACCAGCAAACAGGAAGATTCCCAAAACATTTACCGATACCAAAGAAAACAATACCTGACCCGCCACTCCAATCATGCCCAATACGATGAACAAAATACCAAGTCCAATCAGTGCTCCAGGAACTTTGGCGGCCGCACCTAAAACAGCAGTGCGAATCTCTTTAACTTGTGCAGCATCTAATTGCGTCATGAACTTGCTTTCTAAAAGTAATGCAGTGAAATACGAAAATGGTGTTTCTGATGTTTTATAAAGTGCTATCTACAGAATCAATGAATTCTCGCACTATTTTGTTAAATCCTGCGGGTTGCTCAATATTAGACAAATGGGCGGCATCCTCCAAGATAACCATCTTGGATCCATCAACCAAACGATGAATAACAGTGCCCTGCTCTACTGTGCAAGCCGGGTCTTTGCGGCCAGAGAGAACGAGGGTCGGTGTTTTAATCTTGAGCAACATCGTGCTTTGGGCCATATCACGTACAGCGCTGCCACAACCAATGTAGCCGTCTACGTTTGTACCCAAAATCATTTGACGTACTTTTTCAATATCGCCTGGAGCACGCTCAATAAAAGGAGCGGTAAACCAACGCTGAATTGTTCCATCCACTAAACCTGCAATACCTTTAGTGCGAGCAGTTTCAAAACGGTCTTCCCACAAACTACGTGGCGGCATTTCAGATGCGGTATTGCAAAGTGAGAGGGAGTACACACGCTCAGGATAGCGGGCGCCCAATTGCTGGCCAATCATGCCGCCAATCGACAAGCCCATGAAATGCGCTTTATCGATTTTTAATGCGTCTAATAGTCCGACTGCATCGTCAGCCAATTGCGCAATACTGTAAGGCCCAGGAGTTACTCCAGATTTGCCATGACCTCTCTTGTCATAACGCAATACACGATACCGATCAGCAAAAGCAGGCACATTCCAATCCCACATGCTGCCGTTGGCCATTAAGCTGTTTGCCACCAATAAGACGCGCCCATCTTGAGGGCCATCAAAACGGTAGGCAATCTCAACCCCGTTTACTTGCGCTATTTGCGTGTCTTGCATTTGAGTCATTTTTAAGTCTCCCTATTGAGCACCCTTAGTGAACACCCTTAATGGGGCCCCTTAACTAGCGCTTCTTTATTTATTGATTTCCCAGAGCGTGTTAGATTATCCAACGAAACTATAAAAATACTAAGGAGACAAAATGTTCACCTCTTATACCCAGGGCCTACGCAGCCTTTCAGCATCTACACTTGGTCAGTTTGGGAGAATCACCCTCTTGGCGAGCCTGGCAATTGGAGTCATTGGGGCTAATCTAGCGCACGCCCAAAACTACCCCAACCGTACTGTCAAAATGGTTGTTCCTTTGACCACTGGCTCAGGCGCTGATATTGCTGGCCGCGTGGTTGCTAAGAGTCTTTCAGAAAGCTGGAAGCAGTCAGTCATTATTGAAAACCGTCCTGGTGCTGGCGGACTTATCGGGACAGGTGTGGTGGTGAGCTCCGAACCTGACGGTTATACCTTGTTGGTACAGTCAGCATCGTATGCAGCCAATCCAGCGATCTATAAAAAATTACCGTACGACCCATTAAAGAGTTTGGTTGATGTAGCAATTTTGGGGCAAACACCTTATGTCATGGTGACTGCTGCAGATGGCCCCTATCAGACAATCCGCGACTTAGTGATTGCCGCCAAATCCAAGCCCGGTGAAATTACCTTTGCTTCTGCTGGGGTTGGTAGCTCAACCCATCTAGCAGCTGAGTACTTTAATCAAGTGATGGGCATCAAACTGATTCATGTTCCTTATAAAGGATCTCCAGAAGCAATTCAGGACACCATGTCTGGTCGTACCGCGTTTTATATGGCACCGCTCGATACTGCGATTGGTCAACTTAAAGGCGGCAAGTTACGCGCGCTTGGCGTTACCAGCAAAACACGTAATGCTGCTATTCCGGATATTGCAAGCGTAGCGGAGCAAGGCTACCCTAATTTTGAAATTGGATTGTGGTTTGGCGTATGGGCACCTGCAGGCACACCGAATGCCATCGTGAAGAAGATCAACACCGACATCAATCAGGCAATGCAAGATCCTGAAGTAAAAACTGCTTATGAAACCAAAGGGATCAAAGCAACCCCGATGAGCCCTGCTGAATTTAGTAAGTTCGTTCGCGAAGAAATGGCTAAGTATCAAAAGATTGCCAAAGAAGCGAATATTGAACCTCAATAAACAACATTAATTATTTTGAAGCAATCATCTTGAATCAAGCTCTTTGGGCACCGTTGTGCCAAGCCCCAGATCCAGAAATCAGATCCCCAAAAATTGCATTTCCGGCCGGGGCGGTTGATTGCCATGCACACGTCTGCGGACCTGCAAGCACATTCCCATACGCGCAAGAGCGCATCTATACACCGCCGGATGCTACGGTAGAAAGCTACCAAGCCTTACTGAAGATGTTGGGCATTGATCGTGCAGTATTAGTGCAACCCAGTGTGTATGGCACCGATAATCGCGCCATGCTCGCAGCACTCAAAGCAAATCCAAATTCATTTCGTGGTGTTGCAGTCATACCAAATAGCATTAGTGAAATTAACGATGCAGAATTAGAGCAACTCCATCAAACTGGTGTTCGCGGTATTCGCTGCAATATTGTGGATGTAGCGGATAAGTCTGCTGGATTACCAATCCAACAACTCAAAAATTTAGCCGACAGAATTAAACCTTTTGGCTGGCATCTAGAATTATTGATGCACGTAAATGAGTATCCTGATTTAGCTAAGGTCTTTGAAAACTTTCCAGTCGATTTAGTATTTGGTCATTTTGGTTATAGCCATGCTAATAACGGAATCCATAACAAAGGCTTTCAGGGGCTACTAGAACTACTCAAAAATCAGCGGGCCTGGGTCAAAATGACAGGCCCCTACCGCATTTGCGATGGCAATCTTCCTTATATCGATATGCGCCCCCTCAATGACGCTGTGATTGAAGCAAACCCGCAAAGACTGGTTTGGGGCACTGATTGGCCGCACGTGATGGTCAAGAAGCAAATGCCCCACGATGCTGAACTGTGCGATCTTTTGGGTGAATGGGCGGGTGATCCCGTACTTAAAAAATCCATCCTGGTCGATAACCCCTGTATTCTGTATGACTTTCCGGCCTACAGCACCCATGCTGACGCCACTTGAACAGTAAACCGCATTTAGCAATAAGGAACAAACTAAATGGATACCACCCTTACCGTGATTCTTGGCATCGTCGCCATGCTTCTACCGCTTGTAGTGGGCCGCCTTGTGTGGAAACGTTTTGACCAATGGTTTGGCCGCAACGATGAAGCCTATATGGATAGTCTGGAATACTTTCTGAAAAAGATTGGCTTTACCGTGCTCGTCGCTTTTGTATTGCTATGGCTCGGTATCAGCCTAGTGTTTAACGGTAACGGCGCTTAAGTAAGTCAGCCCAATATGAATGATCAACTCAAAACAATTCTGCTTAAGGCAAAGCTAAACTTTGCCATCTTGGCGCTGATTCTGATTATTGCAGTACTGGGTAAGTTCATTAATCCAGAATTTACGAACACTGTGTTTGTAACCGCAGATCAACTGGTCTCTGATCTCTATATTGTGTTCATTGCGATTACTTTGGGTGCATTTATTCCTAACTTCAAACTGGTAGCGTTTGGATCTATTGCCGCCTTTGTTGCGGCTGTAGCGCTCGTCCACTTTGGTGTCTTTAGCTATCTCACGGTTGATTACCTATTTGCGGTACTCATTGTGATTCTGGGATTCGCCTCTATTGCCAACCTCTACAGGCACTATCGGGAATTTGGTCTCTAAGCAAACCTTCAACAAACCAAAACTGGCTGCAAGTAGCAAGCAATAAAAACTTGAAAATACTCAGTAAAGCCCCATAGATTGGGGCTTTACTACTTTCAGAGGCAACCTTTGCCGAATTTAGCTCTATATATCTATAAGTTATATAGGGTGGATATTTTAGTATTTTGAAGAATAATGAAAAGCCTGCACAATCGTGGCCTATGTATAGATATGACCACATTGACCAAACCCTTGTAGATCAACGAGTTGCGCAATTTCAGGATCAAGTAGCACGGCGCCTCAATGGCACCCTAGCCGAGGAAGAATTCCGTCCACTGCGTTTGCAAAATGGCCTCTACCATCAACGCCATGCTTATATGCTGCGCGTAGCTATTCCATATGGCCTGTTTAATTCCAAACAGCTTAGAGCCTTAGCGTATATCTCTGAAAAATATGACCGTGGTTATGGTCACTTCACTACACGCCAAAACATTCAATACAACTGGGTAACACTAGAAGACACACCAGATATTTTGGCTGACTTAGCTAAAGTAGAAATGCATGCCATCCAAACCTCAGGCAACTGCATTCGCAATATTACGAGCGATGCGTTTGCTGGTGTTGCTGGTGATGAATATGTTGATACTCGCCCAATTTGCGAACTTCTGCGTCAGTGGTCAACGCTACATCCTGAATTCGCACACTTGCCGCGTAAATTTAAGTTTGCTGTCAACGGTGCCAAAGAAGATCGCACAGTATTACTCTGCCACGATGTTGGCATCGAGCTTAAAAAGAATGCACAGGGTAAACTCATAGCTGATATCTATGCTGGCGGTGGCATGGGTCGTACCCCAATATTGGGATCACTCATTAAGCAAGATCTCCCATGGCAGTTATTGCCCGGTTATCTAACAGCCCTATTGCGTGTGTATAACCGCTTCGGCCGCAGAGACAACCTCTACAAGGCCCGCATCAAGATCTTAGTGAAAGCACTCAGCCCTGAGGAGTTTGCTCGCCAAGTTGAAGGTGAATGGCTTTACAACAAAGATGGTGACGATAATTTCACTCAAGCAGAATGGGATCGTGTTGCAAAACACTTTACTAAGCCTGCTTACAAGAGCTTGCCAGCCTTAACAATCGAACAAATTACTAACCAAGCAAGTGATACAGAAAAATCAGCATTTGCAAGATGGTTAGAACGCAATGTCAAACCACATCAAGTGCCTGGCTATGCCAGCGTGATTTTGTCACTCAAGCCACACGGCACTGTTGCGCCCGGTGATGCTACTACTGCGCAAATGAATGCCATTGCCGACTTAGCCGATCAATATAGTTTTGGTGAGTTGCGCGCTACCCATGAACAAAACTTGGTTCTGGCAGATGTTGAGCAAGCCAAACTTTATGAGCTCTGGCAAGAAGCAAAAAAGCAAAAAGTGGCATTGCCTAATGTGGGTTTGCTAACTGACATCATTGCCTGCCCAGGTGGTGACTTTTGCTCTTTAGCTAATGCTAAGTCTCTACCAATTGCTAAGGCGATTCAAGAACGTTTTGATGACTTAGATTATTTATTTGATCTTGGCGACATCAGCCTTAACATCTCAGGTTGCATTAATTCCTGCGGTCACCACCACGTTGGCAATATCGGTGTTTTAGGGGTCGATAAAGACGGTGAAGAGTGGTATCAAATCACCTTAGGTGGCGAGCAAGGCAATAACGCTGCTATTGGCAAAGTTATTGGGCCTTCTTTCTATGCCGATGAGATCCCTGATGTGATTACCAACATCATTAATACCTACGTTAAAGAGCGCACTGAGGATGAATCCTTTATTGCTAGCTATCGCCGCCTTGGAGTAATCCCTTTCAAAGAAGCGGCTTATAAAAATAAGAAAGAGCACGCCAAGAAAAGTAATGCAGTTGAAGCAACTGGAGATGCATCATGAGTCAGGCGCAGAGCAATAGCAATACTATCGCTGCGCACGAACAGATTTTGCGCTTTCCAAAAGGGCAAAAACCAAGCTTTGGCCCAAATGAATGGCTTATCTGGAGCGGCAGCCAAGATGAAGGCGGCTTACCCGACCTAAAGCATGGCAAGAGCAAGGTTTTGGTGCCATTTGCTTGGTGGGTTCAACATCACTATGAAATAGATGTACAAGCAAAGACTAAATCTGGTCACATTGGCGTGTGGTTTGCAGCGGATGATGACATCCTTAAGCATGCAGATGTGATTGAGCAAGGTAAGAGCATCTGGCCTTTAGTGGCCGCACACTTCCCAATCTTCAGGGATGGTAGAAGCTTCAGCACTGCAGCGCTACTGAGAGATCGTTTCCAATGGACTGGCGAGATTCGCGCTATTGGCGATGTGCTCATTGATCAACTATTGCAGGGTGCTCGTGTCGGTTTTGATAGTTTTGCATTGCGTCCTGATCAAGACTTAGATGTTGCACTTAGACAGTTTGATTTGTTCTCAGTAACAACTCAGAACAGTTGGCGTGGCAAGAGAAGCTTGCTAGCTACCATCTAAAGATAAAAAAATTCATCATCATGAAAAGTAATTTCTCAAATCTCGGTAAAGTCTATTTAGTTGGCGCTGGCCCTGGCGCGGTCGATCTCATTACTGTGCGTGGCGCTAAGTTGCTAGCGCAGGCTGATATTGTTTTTCATGATGCTTTGGTTGATCCAGAGATGTTGTCCCTCTGTACACAAGCTGAGCTGATTGCAGTGGGTAAGCGTTGTGGAAAACTCTCTTCTGCTCAACATTTCATTAATAAGCGCTTAGTGGACGCCGCTCAAAAACATAAAGTCATTGTGCGCCTCAAGGGCGGCGACCCCATGCTCTTTGGTAGGGCTGATGAAGAAATACAATCCCTTAAGGCGGTAGGTATTCCAGTTGAAGTAGTGCCAGGTATCACCGCAGCTTTAGCAGGTGCAGCTAGCATTCAACAATCACTGACACTACGCGGCACCTCTAGAAGTGTGGCTTTTGTAACATTAGCGCAAGGAACCGAGAACACCCAAAGTGCGGTTCCTGGTCAACCTATTACCAATCCAAGCGCAGATACTTTGGTGTACTACATGGGTCGCAAGGATGCTGTAAAGATTGCGAAGCAGTTAATTAAGCAAAGCCCTAACCAAACAGGCAACACTCCGGTGCATATACTAGAGGCGGTGAGCACTTCGCGCGAACGTTTATGGAGTAGCACGCTTGGCGAATTAGCCCAGGGCAAAGCAGATACTTGGTTTGATAGCAGCTCCCCAGCACTCATCATGGTGGGCGCAGCCTTTACTACTCAAAACTTAGAGCGCTCTAGCTCCGAAATCCACAATAGACTGCAAGACAGCCAAGTCCTCGCCAACGGCAGGCGTAGCGCTTAAGGCAATCTGAGGATACTTTTCCCGACATGCAGCAAGCAACACTGGAAAGTCATTACGCAAGTGGCCACCTTGGCCAAAAAATACAGGAATAACCGTAATTTGAGTAGCGCCCCGAGAAGCCAGAGAGGCAAAGGCTTCATCGAGCGTAGGCTGCATCATCTCCAAGAACGCCAACTCTACCGGGGTCGAGCTATGCTGCTCACGCCATAGACCGGTAAGTCGATCAAAGGGCTCACGCCAACGCACATCGCGGGCACCGTGGCCAAAAAGAATGATTGCTTTCATAAATACCTATAAACTCCAATACGAACTCTCATAATCAATAAATCTACGTTAATAGCTTAACCGTAATTTAATAAAAGTGTATCTGCATCAATAAATAAGGACCACCAATGGAGCTACTACATTCCCTAGCCAGTCAAACTTGGTTCATCATCCTGATGGCGGTAATGTTGATTGGAGGCGTACTCTCAGCAGTCCACCACGCCGAGGTCATTGCCCATAAAACAGGTGAGCCATTTGGTACCCTCGTACTATCGATTAGCGTGACCATTATTGAAGTGTCTTTGATTATTTCCATGATGCTTACAGGCCATGAAGGCTCTGAGTTTATTGCGAGAGATGCTGTTTTTGCCACCGTGATGATTGTCATTAACGGCGTAATTGGTATGTGTATTTTTGTGGGCGGCCTCAAACAATATGAAATGTCTTTTCGTAATGAAGGTGCTAATTCTGCCCTGGCAGTGCTGACCGCCTTAGCTACATTTATTTTGGTCATGCCCATTGTCACTGTTAGCACGCCTGGCCCTGATTTTACAAAGAGTCAGCTTGCATTTGCCGGCATTGCCTCCTTTGCACTTTATGCCGCTTTTTTATTCTTCCAGACAGTTAGCCATCGCGACTATTACCTACCCAAGACAAATGAAAAGAAAACAGACGTTAATTTTCACGCACAAAAACCAAGTAATCTAAAGACTGCTATTAGCGCTACATTACTCATTTTGTCACTGATTGTGGTTGTGGGGCTTGCAGAACTATTAAGCCCGGCTATTGAATCTGGCGTGAAATCCGCCGGAGCCCCAAAAACTATTGTAGGTATTGCGATTGCCCTATTAGTTCTTATGCCAGAAAGCTTTGCCGCAGTTAGGGCAGCAAGAGCAAAACGCTTACAAAGCAGTCTGAATTTAGCGCTGGGATCTGCATTAGCTAGTATTGGCTTAACGATTCCTACGGTAGCAGCGATCGCAATTTTCTTTAATCTACCCCTTAGCCTTGGCATCAGCTCGCTTAATCTTACATTAATGTATTTGTCATTCTTTATTGGGGCGCTGACACTGGCCATCGGCAGAACAACCATACTGCAAGGCGTTGTGCACCTCATCATATTTTTTGAGTATTTGTTCTTGAGCTTGGTGCCCTAAGATTAAACTTGACGATATGGAGCATTGCCACTTTACCGCCACTTTTAATTCTCTAAATTAGGAATCAGATTAGCCCGCGACGGATAACCTACAAAGGGAATTAATAACAAATTCAACCTGCTCATCACCTAAATGTGGGCCCATTGGCAGACTCAATATCTGATCAGACAAAGACTGCGCCAAAGAATGTTTATCTATCTGATTTAGGCCCGAGTATGCCATCTGCATATGAGGAGGCTTGGGATAGTGAATAAGAGTGCCCACACCAAGTGAATTAAGATGCTCCTTGAAAATATCTCTAGAATTTTTTATACGCACAACATAAAGATGCCATACAGGATTTGCCCAATCGGGCACAAAAGGCAATAAAAGGCCTGAATCCCTAAGTCCAGCCTGATACATGCTAGCGATGTCCTTTCGCCTCTGGTTATCCGAGTCCAGTAATGGCAATTTTGCGGAAAGAAATGCCGCCTGAAGCTCGTCCAATCTTGAATTACACCCCAGAATTTGATGTTCGTATTTCACCATTGAGCCATAGCTTCTTAACATGCGAAGTTTTTGGTCTAACTCAAAATTATTTGTTGTAATGGCACCCCCATCCCCCAGCGCACCTAGATTTTTCCCTGGATAAAAGCTAAATGCTGCAGCATCCCCCAAGCAGCCTACCGACCGATTTTTATATCTGGCACCATGGGCTTGAGCAGCATCCTCTAAGACTAGTAAATTATATTTTTTAGCAAGGGAATTGACAGAGTCCATATCCGCAGGCTGACCAAATAAATGCACCGGAATAATTACCTTAGTTCGCGGTGTGACGGCTTCCTCGATTTTAGAAACGTCGATATTATGAGTTTCTAAATTTGGTTCAACTCCAATCGGAGTCGCCCCTAAATTACTTACTGCCAACCAAGTTGCAATAAACGTATTTGAGGGAACAATCACTTCATCGCCAGGACCTATGCCCCATGCCCTTAAAACCAAAGTTAAGGCATCGAGGCCATTTGCAACACCTACACAATACTTAGCATCAGAAAAAGCGGCAAATGACTTTTCAAATCTTTCCACTTCCGAGCCTAAGATGAGACTACCAGAATCAAGGACGCGATCAAGAGCTAAATGAAACTCATCTCTAAAGCGATTATTTATGGAATGAAGATCTAAAAAGGGAACTTTCAATGCACTATCCTTTTATATTTTGGAATTCCCGATAACTACGAATATAGTCATCCTCACTATAAATATCGGAAGCCAAAACCATACACACAGCCCCTGAGGAAAAGTTGTCCAATGACCTCCACATCATTGGACAAACATAAAGCCCATAATAAGACCTATTTAAATGAAATTTTTTCTTCTTAACACCATCATCCAATTCAATGTCAAAGCTCCCAGACATTGCCACTACAAATTGATGAAGGTTTTTATGAGCATGAGCGCCCCGATCAGACCCACCGGGGATATCGTATAAATAGTAAACTCGTTTGATGTCAAAAGGAATTTGATTTGAATTTTCAATAAACGTTAAATTCCCACGACGGTCATTAACTCTAGGAAGCTCTAGAAGTTGGCAGGTATCAACACTCCACTTCGGCATTAATTATTCCCTAAGAAAAAACCATCTATTAAGAAAAAAAGTAACTGGCATAGTTATGGCCACATTAAAAATTGGGGCAATCTTCATATCAATGCCTACTATCCTAATTAAGATAGTTAAAACTATCAGGCCAGCAAGGTATTGCATTAAATATAATAAAGGATATTTGTAAAATTTAGATAATTTTATCCGGGCCTTAAAGACAAAAATACAATAAAAAATATAAGAAAATATAGCCCCAAAAACAAAGGCAAGGCTAAAAGCTTGGGCATATCCAAGACTTACTACTGCTACATAATAAATTAAATAGGTTAGTACGGTGTTGATAGAGCCGGCCATCAAAAACCTAATTACCTCTTTTCTTAGCGGACTTTTTTTTGCGCACATCAATGGGATCTCATGTCAACCCGACAAAGGCAAATTTATCAACATTTTCGTGCCCTGATTAGAAGATTAGCTCCAAACTCAGCAGGAAAATTAACAGCCACAGAGTTCATTGCACTAATAATATTTTTATCTAAATGCAACAGCTGTGAATTTGCAAATGGCTTAAAAAACAATCCAGTCGACTCAATAATTTCAAAGCCGGCACTTTGCAAATGATCTGTGAGGGTGGACAAATTATACACACGAAGATGGCCGACCATCTTATCCCTAGAGCTCAACTCATCAAGGGAGCCTATTAACCCAGCCTCTAATGCTAGGCGACGATGAAAAGATTGCGAATTGGGGACAATTACTATTAACTCTCCATTGTCACTAACCCAACTGCGCAGCTTTAATAATAGCTCGATAGGATTGTCTACATGCTCAAAGACATGTAAAGCCAACACTTTATTATAAGGCTGCGATGGCTCATAAACCTCAAAAAAGGAGTGTATAAAATTTACTCGTGGAAATAATTTTGATGCAATGTCAAAAAGTATTTTGGAGCCCTCAATCACTGAATAATTTTCAAATTGCTCAGATAATATCTGAGTAGTAATCCCATCACCGTATCCTAGCTCCAAGATGCTATCTGAAGGCTTTATATCTTGGGCAATTCGTGAAACTGCAAAAACCTGCGATATTTCCTCTATGTGCTTATCTTGCATGCTGTCAGAGAGGTGATAGTTTGCAGCAATCAAATCAAGGTGCGCACCAAGATTATTCATAAAATCTCCTCCCAACGGAAAGTCCTTGAATGATCTGATCATTCATACTGGCAGCCCCATAGTGAGACGCACTACCAAAACATTTAATTTGAGGTAATTCTCGCCCTACAATCTCTCTAGACTGGCGGTAGAGGGCTAAATTATCTAAGGTGGGCAATACTAATGCCTTATTTAATGTGACCTTCTTTAGAATGTGAACTGCATCATTGTCATGGACCCCCCCACAGAAAATATGCCTAGAAATATCTCGCCTTACGAACTCATCCGATGGAGGGGGGCCGCCATCGGGATCAGAAAAATCCAATGGGTACTCGATAGTGATTCGCGAATAGCCCTCTAAATCATGGGTTAGCGAATCCATATTTGAAATTCTAAGAAGGGGCTCCGATGAGTCTAAAATATTCAAGGTTGAGAATTTATTTTTTATATATCTCTTATCAACTATGACATAGCACACATGCACTCCAGTACACTCTAATTTCCCGCTATGCTTGAAACTGCTTCCACCCAACTTAAGCAATCTATCCATAGACAAACTTGAGTACGCCGAACCATTAACATCGATTGAGACAACAGAGTCATCTGTGAGTATATTAAATACATTCTCGTTTATAGCCAAACTCTTTATGGGGGCCGTATACAGCTTCACATTCTTTCGCGACTTTAACTTATCCACCAAGTTACGCACCAATTCCCCTACAAATCCATTTTCCGGTACAAAAAATTTATATTCAGGCAGAGGGATTTCTGTAGACCCTTGGATGGCAGACAAAATTGTTTCTGGATAATAAATCGGAAGCCATAACATTCGATGATATCTTGCTAAAATTTTAGTTACCTGCTCTGGCGGGCAAAACTTTTTGAGAAATGATCCATTTATCAATTCACTTAAATCCTGCCCATGAAAAATTTTAGTAGCCTCTACATATGTGAGCTCATCCCACTGTGAGCTAATATTTTTGTATCTAGGGTGTAAATGCTCGGGGCAAGGGTCTCTCGGCCCATGGATACCAATAATATCGCGGATAGAATCTAATCTATCTGAAATAAGCAAGTCTGGATAGTACCGGCCATTAATATAAGAAAGGGGGGTATCCACCTGCTTCAAGGTAATAATGTCAGAGAGAAAATTATTTAATTGATGTCCAAACCTTGCCCAGTCATATCTAACGCCAGGGCTATAGGGTGGAGTAGCGTTTACTTGCGGCTCTCTGACATTAATAGCGGGCTCCACATAGATCATTCCGTTATCAAACGAATAACCATCTAACTCTTGGCCCAAAAAATGAGCCCCAAAAGGTCTGCCATCTGTAAAAAGATTAACCTGGTTTGATTGAACATCACTCAAAGTTAGGCTTGCAATAAGCGAATTTAAGCCGCCGCCAAGAATAAGTGAGTTATACATTTTCTTTCCTTGCCATCATCCATATTTCTGAGCCAAATTCAGGAAAAAATTCTGTCAGGCGATTAAAACCGCGCAGCATCTCATTTGTCAAAAATCCAGTGCTAACCAAATACTGCATTTGATCATGCGTAAACGGCTTAATAAATACCGTACCATAATTCATTACAGTAAAATTAAACTTCGTTAAAAAATTTGAGAGTGATTCTAATGTATAGGGAACAGAAATTTGCTGCATCTTAACTTGGGTGGCAGATATCTCAGTTTCTACTTTTATTAGCCCCATAGACACCGCCAATAACCGATGCATAGACTTTGCATTTGGCACATTAATATACAAATTTGTGTTGCTGCCAGCAAGATGCCATATCTTCTTGATGAATGCCTCTTTCTCAACCACTTCATGCAAAACACTGGCAACTATTATTAAATCGTATTCCGACTGAGTTTCAAACTCTTCAACCGTGGAATTAACGACTTGGCAATTTCTATAATTTTCTGCCTTTAGAGATGCAATTTGAAAAAAGCTTTTAGTGGGCTCCACAACCGTACAGTTGATGCTATCTGGCAATGATGTAAAAATAGGCTCAATCCCACACCCAACTTCCAAGATATTTTTGTAACCATTTTTATCAATACATTCTAAAATAGCCTCCCTTCTAAATAATTCCTGCGTTCTCTCAAAAGGTAATTCCAGGAACTCATCTGTATAGCTATCTAAGTTTCTCATTATATTTTTATGACTTTCTGCATGGTAAATTTTAAATTGGGACTAAATCCTAAATCCGATTTGAAATCAATTAGGCCAAAATTAGGCTCCTTATCAACAGTTGCTGTGCCGATATCAAGATAATCAATCTTATTTTCATTGCAGTAATCGTAAATATTTTTACATAAACTAACGATAGGGCTGTAAGAGCGATACTCGGGTACATCACCCCAATAAAGCACGTAAAGAGTATTGGCAGTAATTTTTATTGCTACTGCACTTGCAATAATTTCATCGTTTAATTTATAGCAAAAAAACTTAAATTTAGATGGGAATAATTGGACTTGCTCCAATAACTGGGAATAGCTCAAAGTCATAGGGTAACCCTTAAACGCCCTGTTCAATGAAATAACCTCATATACAGCGCTCAAATCCCTAACTCCTGCCACATGAAAAACACATCCTTCTCTGATGCATTTTTTTATTCTTTTTAGATTGCCTTGGCTTACAAGATCATTGAAATTAAAGCCCTGAATTGGTAAGCAATAACTTAAATTACAATTTTCTATTAAATAACCTTGTGTATATAGCGAATAAAATTGAAGCTCAGCAGCGTGGTAGCCTGAGGAGGTTGGGGGAAGGTGGATTTTTAATATCTTTGCAAGGCTATTTTGCAAAAAATATTTTTCTATGAGCCCAATAAATTGAATCAGTAGATCAAGTGAAGATTTATCATTCGATTCAAATCCGCCAAATGTTGAACTAGGCAAACTTGTCCACGTAAGTTCATCAGTCTGAACAAAAGCAATGAATAGCTTTTTTTTTCCAAAATGGAATTCGAATGATATTTTTTTATCGTAATTGAGTTGCCCCAAAAACTCTGGAGTGTTGAAATGCGCCCCCTCCCCAAGAAAGCCAATTGAGCCAATCGAGACAATAAAATCAGGCATCGAAATTTTTCCGCAATACATCCTCTATAACGGGCCCTGGAAGTCCATACTGGGAATCATATAAACGCCATACATATTCACCAATAATTCCTAACATTGCAATAATTGATGCACCCAAAAAAGAAAAAAGCGCCACTAAAGTTGCAAAGCCTTTAGTCTCTATTCCGAATAGGATTTTATAACCTATCAAGTATGTGGAATAGAAAAGTGAGGTAGCCGCAATTGACAAGGAAAATAATGTGACAAATCTTAGTGGGTAATTTGAAACGGATAAGATGCTGTCCGAAAAGTATCTTATTTTTTTAATAAAATTATTCTTAGATTTTCCATGAACTCTCTTTGACCTACCATATGGAATTTGCAAGTACCTAATTCCAAGCCCAATCACTAATGGTTGAAAATACATATATTTAGGAAGCTTTCTGAAATAACCAATTAAAGATGAATCAATCAAGGTTATATCAAACCCTCCAGCTGGATAGTTTCCCAAAAAAATATTCATAAACTTAAAATAACAAGCAGATAAAAAATCTGTAATAAACCCATCACTTTTACTCTCTCTACTACATAAAATAATTTTATAATCAGTATCAACCCAAAGTCTTACCATTTCCACAATTAACTCCGGAGGATCCTGCAAATCTGCTGCGATACAGGTATAACAATCTGATTCGACTTGCATATATCCTGTTTTAATTGCCTGCACCGTTCCATAGTTCTTTGCGTGTCTAACGGCGATAACATTAGAATGCTCAATGTGAATTTGCTGAATTTCGTCCCATGAATTATCTTTTGATCCATCATCAACAAAAACTATAGATGCGTTAACACCCATAGACGTCAACTGAGAACAAACTAAAGATAGCCTCTTCGATAGATCGCGTAGTGAGTCTTGGTTAAAGTAAACGGGAATGACTATAGTTATAGTTTTCATAAATGGTCAATTATTTATTTTTTAATGCTTAAAAATGAATATTAAGATGTCTATCTAAAACGCAATAAAAAGACCATCTTCATAAATTATTTGGTAGAAAATATACATAATTTTTCTAAAGAAGATTTATCCAGAGTCATTTCAATTAACCCCCAATTTAAGCTGGGAATTGAGGAGATCAAATATGTAAAAGTATTGCAGCGAACAATTCCATATTTCACCTTTTCAGTATAAAGAACATTGTTAATAAGATTGGGCTGATCAAATAATAGACCTAGGTAGCTAGCAGGAAAAACTTTTTTACTTTTTTTTAAGTACTCATATGTGAGATCATCAACAATGATTGAATCCCTTATGTCTAAATCATATTTATCAAGAATTTCATTAATACTTGTTTTGAGAGTTGATTTATCAATAGACAATGGAATGCCAGGACCAGTATATCCACCATCAAAAGAATTATTAAAATTTACTGATATTAGATACATCGTACCAATTGAACAAAATATTATTAAATACATATAAATAGTTTTATATGTATTATTGAAATATTTTATTAAAAAATTATAACAATGCGAATAGTATAATGCTGTGGATACCAATATTGAACCCATAAACATTGAAATATCATACCAGTTACGAGAAAAGCTAAGAAAACTTGATGATAATAATCCAATTGTAAATAAAAATATTAATATCCAATCTTTTATAGGCATTACTTTAAAGCTAAAAATAACTGATAATATTAATATTAGCAATTCTAATAGAATTACAATTTTATTACTAAAATTCATTATTTTATCAATATTCTCAATGAATGGCTTTGAAGGTAAGTATCCAATATCATAATTTTTTTTAAAATTAAACTGTGATAAAGTTCTTTCAGTAATTTCAGGGCCAAATAATTTATTTACCTGCTTTAAAAAATCACCTCTATCTTCAAATATTTTCATCAAATTTAAGGCCTGGCTATTCATGGTTATTTGAATACTAGGAACTTCAGGGCATGTTAAATATTGCTCCTTATGAATATTCAATGCCGATATCGATAATAGCACTGCAATTAAACAAAAAAATATGCTATAGATTAATGATTTAAAATTACCTTTAATATTTAATGCACCCAATAATATCCCATATAAAATTAATGGCAGGAAATAGAGTGCCTTTGGATGAATATATAATATTAGACTATAAATGAATATAACTATTATAGGCAAAAATATTAATAAATATTTATTAAACGTTTTATTTATCTTTAAACATAATATATATATAAGTAATCCAAGTGCTAAAAGGAAAATTTCAGGTCTTAATATCAATAATCCATAAAGCCATGGCGATATTCCCACCAATAAAATTGAAGCCCAAGGTATCGATCCACAAGCCTTATAGTTAACAAAAGCTAAATAAATTAGAACCGTGAGTAGTAGCAATAGAGGTAACAACCTATATGAAGCCCACCCCTCCCCAAAGAATGCTAAAGACGACCATGCAATAGCTGCGGGCCATAAAAAGGCTGCAGGGCGGATCATGAACCCAGAAGTACAGTACGGGGTAAGAGACTGTTTAAATCCACCATTTATGAAAAATCTTTCAAGGAAAATCTTGTAAGCTACTTCATCGGGATAAATAGGTAACTTAGAGGCAGAATAAATCGCAAATATTATTATTAATATTTTTAATGCGAATAATAATCTTATTTTACTTTTTGAAAAATTAAAATTATTTGTTAAATAAGTATTAATTTTATGCATTTTTATTATTTTCTACCGCCTTTATCCTTCTAATTACTATAATTAGTAAATAAATTATTATGAGTGGTGAAATTAATAATACATATGCATGCCATTTGTCATGTCTACGACTCGTAAAATAACTTATAGAATTTGTATCCAAAGGGATATAAGAAAATGCTTGGTAAGCCCCATGCGCACAATTTAGCTTTATATTCCTATAGTATTTTTCATATATCTTATTCTCCAAATCAAGTATGTAGCGAATAATTTTTCTTCCCTCGCTTGCTAAAATCTCTCTATCGCTATATTTTGCTTTAAAAACTATTTTATATTCATTTTTGCCAGAGTCATAACCCACCTTCCCTGCGGCTTCTTTATTAGGATATTCAGCATATATGCCGCTTATGACTTTAGAAATATGGTCGTTAGCTCGTGGTTGAGTAACAATTAAGCCATTTATTTCACGAATGTCTCCGCATAAATTCTTTGAAATAATAGTGCCGCCTTCAACATTAATCTCGTAAATTATTTTTTCAACTTCCTGTGAGTATAAATAATAACCCATGGGAGAAGAAATGATTAATATTATAATAATTTGCTTAATACTAATATTAAATATTTTTGACATGGCTGGCTTCTTTTATATTTTGATAAAATAACACTAGGACCATAAAATTAGCGATGGGCCTAATAATTGTTCCCAGCGTAATACTTTGGGGAATATTTAAATATTCATTAGATAAATATACATTCATATATTCATATTTAAAATTATATATTGATATTAAATCCCAAATTCCATTTAATATAAATAATATTATTACATTAAATATAAAAAATAACTTTTCCTTATATAATATCGGCAATATGCAAATATAATAAAGCGCGCCGTAACCTCCGGTACTCACAGAAAAGTTTGTTAAGATAATTATCGATAATATTAATGTATATTTCTCTTTTTGATTATTATTTTTATTAATAATAATTGATTTAAATATTAAAAAATATATGGCAAGCATAGAAATATGCCCCAAAAACCTAATAATGCTATATCCATATATATCATTTTGAATATATTTAAAAGCTAGCAAAGATATAGGTAAAGCTAAGATATCTTCAGGATTTAATGTTGAACCAACTGAAGCGAAACCCAGTAAATTTATTGGAAGAAAGTAATATTCTTGATCCAGAATTAATCCACTTATAATTAATATCAATAAAGAAAATGATGATAATAATATAATATCGTTATTTTTTTTATTTTTACTAAAAAAATCAATTATAAATACTATTATAAAATATGGCTTTAAATTTATAAGAAAAGCTAGGCTCATTGCCTTTAGCAACTGAGAATTCGAATATGCGTAAATACTTAAAAATGGCAAGCATAATATAATTAAATTACCACGCTCTATAGCGAATAAAAAGGGTGCACTGAATATTGCTATTATGAAGAAGTATATAAATCTATCATTTTCATTATTTTTTTTGCAACTTATTTTTACTGCCATTCCAATTGAGATATAAAATATAAGTATCAAATATAATATTTTATAACCAGTTATTTGTCTTAACTCTACACTTCCACTACCAATATTTACAAGGTTAAATAAATTTTCTAATAATTGCATAATTAGAAAATTTAATGGTGGGTATACTGACCCCCATTCAGCATATATTCCATCTTGTTTTGCCCAATGCATTACATTATAGAAATCCATAAAACTATCAAATTTATGAAATACGAATGGGGGAGGTAAATAAGAATTTTGTATATAAAAAAATGCTGTGTACCCAAAAAATATTAATGAGCATGCTATTGATAATCTAAATATGAATAATTCTTTATATTTCATATTTAGAAATTTATTCTTTCTTTTTCAACAACTATTGGGTGTCTTTGCACATGATTATGAATTACCCCCACATACTCCCCCACCATTCCAATAAAAAATAATAGAATGCCAAACATCAGTAGAATACCAATGCCTGCTGGAGCATAACCCACTGGAAAACTTTCCCAAAAAAATATCTTTGCTAAAAAAAGAATAAATGCAGATAAAATACTTATAAATGCAACTAGAAATCCTAGCATTGAAGCAACTCTGATTGGAACCATGGAATGGCTAACTATTCCAAGCAAAGCAATATCAAATAGGCTATAGAAATTATTTTTTGATATTCCCTTAAGACGTCTAGGTTGGTTAAAGGGAACTGTCTTAATTTTATACCCTAGCTCACATATTAGACCCCGCAAAAAAGGGTATGGATCATTGATTTCGCGTATGTGATCTAGAACCACTTTATCGTATAGGCCAAATCCAGTTGCATCTTTTGTAATCGATACTTCAGAAATTTTATCAAGCAACCTGTAGTAGATTCTTCGAAAATAATGCATTATTGGATTTGCTGATGTCACGGGCTTGACAGCTAGAACAATTTTAAACCCCAACTGCCACTGTGAAATAAATTCAGCTATTAATTCAGGTGGATCCTGAAGATCCGAGGCTAAATATATGGTTGCAGATCCCTTTGTGCTAATAATTCCCCAATATGGCGAACGAATGTGCCCAAAATTTCTAGTGTTAACAATAATTTTTATGCGAGGATCTTTCCTTGCGAGTCCTCGTAATATTTCTACCGTTTGATCGGTAGATGCATTATCAATAAATATATATTCAAAATCGTATTCTGGAAATATCTCCATAACTTTGACAACGCGCTTATAGAGCTCTTCAATATTTTCACCCTCATTAAAACAAGGGGAGGTAATGCTTATTAGCGTCTTATTTTCCATTTAATCCTTCGTTATTGCGTGCTTCTACGTTTAAATGTAAATCTAGAGTGACCCACATAAGAGATGAATACGGTCATTCCTATTATTAGAGCCTGCGATATCCAAATTGATATCTTCAACTTATCCATAAACACCCATAACAACAAGATACTAATTATTGATACGCCGCCATAGACAATATATGATTTAAAATACTCCGAAAGCCACATACCTTTGGTTTTGAATACGAAAATCTTATAAGTTAAGAATGATACTGTTATTGAAAATACGTTGGAGATTAACCCAACCAATAAAATATTAGTGCTGCTACTTAATGCTTCATAAAAACCAACGCCAACAAAGTAGCCAGTCAAGGTATTAGCCGCCCCTACTATTAGATAACGAATCTTTTCCCGATTATGCATTTAGGTTATCAAAACGTAATGCCGCAATAGTTTTATCAATTGCGCCCGCAATATCAGTTGACAAGCTAAGGCCCAGTTGATCCCTTGCTTTGCTGATAGACGGTATATAACGATCTACGATATTTCGACTTATTTCCATTTTATTGATGTGCACAGAAAATCTTTGTGCAACCACCATAGCGAGATCGCTAATGGTTATGGCCTGATCTGAGCCTACGTTATAAATGGGGCAATGGGTACTGGCAGAATGACAAATTGTCATAAGCCAATGAACAAGGTCATCTGCATACATATAACTCCGATAGACCAAATGATTCGATCTAACTTCAATCGAACGCCCCTTTAATCCATCCTCTATAAAATTACCAATTGCAAAGTGCTGGTCTCTTGGCAGGTATTTACCAACAAAAGCAAAGCAGCGAGCTATGCTCACCGCACCCCCTTGAGAACCTAGAGCCTGAATTGATTTTTCGGAATCACGCTTTGCCATCGCATAATCTCGCTTGGTAATCGACATTTCATCTACATACCCATGATCAAATTCCTCCGATAGATATTCCACATCCATCGGTTGCTGACCATAAACAGCACCAGAACTACAATAAAGAATTCGACTATTTAGATGAAATTTATTTGCCAAGGCACAGTAGTTATGTGTACCAGCTTGTATATTCCATTTTTCCTCTTTGGGTCTCATAAGATAATTTGCCGCATCAGTAGAGGCGGCAGCATGAATCACATAATCTGCAAAAGGAAGATCCTGGCATGTTGCAATATCACTGTTAATGAGTTTTATTGATTCATTAATGAGTTCTGGATACTGTAATTTAAGTTGCTCAGCATGTCTAGAAAGCACTCCAATGCTATCAATCTTCCAAAGATTTAGCTTCCCCCGCACATATGCGTCAAGAAAGGATTTTCCAAAAAATCCAGACCCTCCAATAATTAATAATGATGCCATAAAATTACCGCCCTATACTCAGAGTCCTCTATTCCTGAATGACTTTAGTAACTCTTCATTTCCCGAATATGGAGTATCTAAAATTTCTATAGTAATTGGTTGATCTTTGCTGCATGAATTCAGAAGCTTGTGCCCAAATTTTCCAAGCATCAACTCACGACTGGAAATTTGCCCTTTTTGCAAAGGAATGGCCATATAGTAGTCATCCTCAGTCAGAGTTTGCCCAGCAACTAAATCCCTTTTAGCATAAACACCGCGAACATATGAGTCTAAATATGCTATCTCTCGATCAATAAAATTACGCCTCTGGTTTGAGGATGTTCCACACATCTCAACGGCCTTATGCCAGGCTTTAAACCAAGTATCAATTTGATCTGGCAACGAAGAGTAGGTTGCTACCTTAAAACCATCGTCGTTGATATCTATATGGCGCTCAAATGTTCTAACGCCCTTACCGTAGGCTATATACATAGATGCAGTCCAGTCGTGATACTCATGGCAAGAGTATCCAATCACTACATCTGGATAGCGGTGCTTTAGATAATCAATTTGATTTAATTCGCACTCATTGTCTTCATGAGGATAGGCTGCAATGCAATGATTTAATGCCAACGGTATAGCACGATGTTTAAAAAATGTGACCACATCATCCATATCTTTTTGAGTCATACCACCAGTAGAGATAATTACCGGCCTACGGGTGTGTGCAATTTTCTCCAGTAATGTCCAATCATTGTTATCCGCGCTTGCAACTTTAATAATGGGCATGTCAAACTCAATGCACCAATCAACTGATTTTTCATCAAAAGGGGTGGACATTGGAATGCAACCACTTTGACGTATGGCATCCACGAGTCGTGAAAAATCCTCTTTAGACATTTTTGTATCAGATAGTCTTTTGACATAACGAATATCTTCGCGATCAATAAAGTCTTTGTGAATAAAATTATCAATGTCTCTGAACTGCAATTTAATTGCAGCACGCATATTGTTAAATCGAACTACTTTAGAGAAGCGATCAATAATTGCCAACCCACGATCAACACTCCCCTGATGGTTGCTCGCCATTTCAAGTACAAATAAATCATTAAATATTTCGTTATTCATTTTTAGTTCCTATTTAGAAAATCCAATTATTTTTTGCAAGAAATTTAAACAAGGTACTTCAAGTACAAAGTTGTTTCTTCTGGCGTAAGATCAGGAGTCATTAAATGCAATGGATTCGATTCCATTGCTCCACTTGCAGTTACCCGACTTGATATTTTTGGAAAATAAGTTTGCTCAGGATCAATGGAAACAATAAAAGCATATGGGTCACCACTTGAGAGCGCAGCAAGAAACTCGGGCGTTGATTCATAGCCGGGCTCAAGCCTCATCACCTGCACTCCCCATGCCTGAAATAATTTATCCCAAATTGGCAAACCAAGACCTGTTTCGCGATCGCAACCTACATAACGACCACCAAAATAGTTTTTTTGCGTCATGCGAATCGAGGCGTACCCCGAGTCGTCTAATATAAACATTTTTATATTCAGCGCATTGATTGCCACAGTCCCAATTTCCTGGAGGTTCTGAGAGAAGCCTCCGTCCCCCTCTACCAAAACCACGCGCTTGTTGGGGCTAGAGAATGCTGCGCCTATGGCCCCGGATAATCCGTACCCCATAGATGCCAGTCCTTTGTTGGTAATAATAGTTTGACCGGATTTTTGCTCAAACACCTGCATCATTGAAGTAAAAGCGCTACCGCTACTGCATGGAACGATTACATCTTCGGCATTACATAGCCTTGATAGGCTTTTAACCAAATCAAATGGCGAGATATATTCATCCCTAGGCTTGTTAATTGCTTCAGACAGGGGAATGGCTTTGCGAATTTTTTTTGCATAATTAAGCCAATCCAATTTTGGAGAAAGTTTTTGATTTAAAAAATCAACTAAAAACTGGTTTGCGTCACCCAGTATTGGCATATCAACCTTAGGATGCCCTTTTTCTAATTCGGCCCTATCAAGATCTATCTGGACTACAAACCCCTTGGGTACAAATTGCTGCCAATTAAATCCTGTTTGCTGTAAGCCCAGACGAGAACCAATGATCAATGCAAAATCAGCTTGCTGCAAAATCATATTTGAAGAACGTTGTCCCCAGGTATTAGGACGACCAAGATAATTCAACTCATCCGCAGCCATGCGATCGGCAGCATTCCACGTTGTCATCACAGGACAACCCAGAGCTGCTAAATCAGACCTCAGCTCTCTGGCAACCTCACGAGAAACGCCACCACCCAATAGAATTACAGGGCGACTAGCTTCATTAAATTTGACCGCCAGCTGCTCAGTTACCACATAAGGGACTTTTGATATCGAACTGGAGTCACTCTCAATAAATCGACGGCTGACACCAGCTTGCTCCACTTGCCTTGCCTGAATATCCAGTGGAATTTCCAGAAACACTGGTCCTTTTCTACCGCTACGTCCAATCATCACAAGGTCTGCAAATTCATCAGCACTCAATACATCATCCATTAACCTCGAGCAAACTGTAATTGGCTTCGCTATAGAAACGCCATCAATCTCCTGAATTCCACGCTGACGTAAAAGCCCTCTTGCCAGATCTAAAGTTTTAGCCTGACCCCCAATAACCAAAAGCTCCCTACTCTCTAAATATGCCCCTGCCATTGCAGTCACTATATTAGTCAACCCAGGTCCAGCAGTCACTAGGGCAAAAGCTTTACCATTTTTAGATGTTTCATTGAAGTATTCAGCGGCAATTCCAGCGGCAACCTCATTAACTACGGCAACCATTTTCATTTTTCGACTCAAGCTTTCCGTCAAATGCATAATGTTTCCACCGCCAACAGTGAAGCAATGGGTGTACCCCAAGTCTACAAGCCAATCGGCTATTAAATCGCTGTACTTCATAGTAAAAAATCCTTCTTTACCCATTCAAAAATTTCAAGAGTAATCCGGTTGATATCCTCTGATACCGGGATAGAGACTCGCTTTAAATATCCTCGATTATCCAATACGACAATTACATAAGATTGATCAGTATGTTTTTTATCTGATTTAAATGCCTCAAATGCCGTGCTTACATCAAGATTGCGAATTGTATTCACCATATAGGGGATATTCTTTAACAGACGTCGAATATATAAATCCAATAGCTTTGCGCGTTCAGGCAATTCATTGAGGCCACTCAAAAGCATACCCATACGAATCTCAGCCAACATCCCAATGCCTATAGCAACACCATGCGTTATAGAAAAATGAGTTGCAGCTTCAATTGCGTGGCCAATAGTATGTCCGAAATTAAGCAATAGCCGCACCCCATTATCGAACTCATCCTCTTCGATAAAGGTTTTTTTTGTTAGCAAACTTAATTCGACTAACCTCAATAATTGCTCACTTGAAAATGGCAATGGAAGATCTAAAAAGTTTTTAACATATTGGTCAAAACTATCATTTTTTGCAGCATAGCAAATTTTTACAGCTTCGCATAAGCCTGCTACCTGCTCGGGGGTGGATAATGTTTTACAAAATTCAACATCAATAATAATTTCTTGGGGAGGGTAAAAATTACCTGCGATATTTTTATAGCGCCCCACATTAATTGAGGATTTCCCCCCGATACATGAGTCGACCATTCCAAGTAAGGTTGTGGGGTAATAAGTCCAACCAATGCCCCTCATGTATAACGAAGATGTAACAGTAGCTAAATCCTGAATTATTCCACCGCCAAAGGCCTTTAAATGCGATCCCCTTTGAACACCTTTTGACCTCATTGCCTCAATTATTTTCGAACTAGTTTCTAGTGTTTTATTTTGCTCGACCGCCAGAACTGTAAATGCATCTGTAGGAATAATGTCTTTCCATAAATTAAAAACGAGCTCATCAGCAATTGAAAAAGAATTCTCTCTTTCAGATGTTATTTGCAGATTAGCCCCAATTTGAACCTGATAAGGACCAGAGCTTGCCTCGACTTTAAATATTACGGACATCGGAAAACCCTAAATCTACTTTTAAAAACTGTCCAGTAACTCCACTGTTTTCTTCTGAACATAGAAAAAATATAGTGGAGGCAACATCTCCCAGTGTGGCTAATTTATTAAACTTTGTAGCGCCTTCAATTGAGCGTATTTGCTGCTCTGACAAGTTGCTACGAGTCATTGGGGTATCTAAGGCGCCCGGCAAAACTGCATTCACCAAATAACCATCCTCAGCCAAATCATTGGCTAAGGATAAAACTAAGCCTCTTAATGCCGATTTAGAGATTGCATAGCTCAACTTGTTTTGCCTGGAAATTTCTTGCCAAATTGAACTAACAATACAAAGTTTCGCCGACTCCACCAATACTTCAGCCCTCAACAGTTGACTCAAAGACTCCAGAATAAAAAGTACATTTGCCTCGTAAAGTATTTGATGACTGGTTTTATTAAACTCATAAATGCTGTCATTTAAATTGGCGCCCTGTGCCCAGCAGACTGCATCAAACGGGGCTCTCAACCCTAGACTGCCTGGAAGATTATTTCCAGCCATAACATCCCAGATGATTGCGCTAGGATGGGCAATACTTGGAGTCCGCGCCACCGTACAAACATCCCAATTCTTATCACCAAATTTAGCAGCAACTTCCTGGGCAATCTGACCAGATCCGCCAAACAAAAGTAATTTCTTACGACCCTCAGTCATTAAAAATTAACGCCCAGGAATGCTTCAATTTGAGTGGCAGCGTATTCCAACATTTCTTTAGTCAAAGCTGGCTGCACACCAATCCAAAAAGTATTATTCATTACATTATCGGTATTCTTAAGTTCGCCACTAATGCGGTACTGCGCATCCTTCATATATGGCTGGCGAACTAAGTTACCAGCAAATAGCAATCTTGTTCCAATCTTATTTTGATCCAAATAGGTTGTGAGATCCACGCGAGATACAGGACAACCTTCTTTTAATGTGATTGGAAAACCAAACCAAGAGGGGTCTGAGTCTTCTGTTGCCTGAGGTAATTGTAAAAACTCTTCACAAGTGGCGAGTCGCTCTTTTAAAAACTTAAAGTTATCTTTTCGTGCCTGAATAAATGCAGGCGCTTTTTCTAGCTGAGCGAGAGCGCAGGCTGCCTGCATATCAGTAATCTTTAGGTTGTACCCCAAGTGACTATATGTATATTTATGATCGTATCCAAAAGGCAAGTCGCCCAACTGCCAGGCAAAACGTTTGCCGCATGTATTGTCTTTTCCTGGGGGGCAATAACAATCACGGCCCCAGTCCCTAAAACTTTCTGCAATTTGCTTAAGCTCGTAATTATTTGTAAATACTGCTCCGCCCTCACCCATAGTAATGTGGTGGGCCGGATAAAAACTCAGCGTACCAATATCGCCAAAGGTACCAACCATCTTTCCTTTGTATGTCGTACCCAGAGCATCACAGCAATCCTCAACCAACCAAAGGCTGTGCTTCTTGCAGATTGCTGTAACAACGTCTAAGTTAAACGGATTACCCAAAGAGTGGGCCAACATAATTGCCTTGGTTTTTGGGCTAATTGCCGCTTCAATTTTAGAGGCATCAATATTGTGAGTGATTGGATCCACATCCACAAAAACAGGCACTGCACCAAACTGCACAATCGGATTTACCGTAGTTGGAAAGCCAGCAGCAACGCCAATTACTTCGTCGCCCTTTTTAATGGCGCGATCGCCCAACTTAGAAGATGTCAATGTCGAGAAGGCCACTAAATTTGCAGAGGAGCCTGAATTCACAGTGATGAGATGTTTTACCCCAATAAATTCAGCAAGCTTTTTTTCAAATAGGTCATTAAAGCGGCCAGTGGTAAGCCATCCATCCAAAGATGCCTCGACCATATTTTCCAACTCTCTAGAATCTATCAACTTACCCGACGGAGGTACGGCCGTTTGCCCTGGTATAAATTTTTTGGGTGCAAATTCTAAAGCGGAATACTCTTTGACCAATTCCAAAATTTGCTTGCGAATTTTGTCTTTTGCGAACTGATCAACTGAGATAGAGGTTTCGGTCATATTTTTATCTGTTTAAAAAATTAAGAGTTTTGATAAGCGGCAATTTGCATTAAGCTCATCTCATGCATATTGCTTTTCTGATGCTGTGCTTCATGCCACTGTGTAATATTTTTGATTGCCTGCTCTAAATTCCATCTCGGCACCCAATTGAGATATTGGCGCGCTTTTGAACAATCAAGCTTTAGAGAATGTGCCTCATGAGGCTGCTCGCTTTGATCTTGAGTCCAACTGGCTGCTGATGGCCAATTTTTAATCAATAAATCAATAACTTCTTGGACCGCCCTAGCATCCTCGTCGCGCGGGCCAAAATTCCAGCCCCCATCAAACTTGGCTCCCTCTTGATAAAGCGCCTGAGCCAATATCAAATAACCAGATAATGGCTCTAAGACATGCTGCCAAGGACGAGTAGCTAAAGGGTTGCGAATCATCAAGGATTGTTGCGTCTCAAAAGCTTTAATTGCATCTGGAATTAAACGATCCTCAGACCAATCACCTCCGCCGATAACATTGCCAGCACGTGCTGAAGCGATGGCCACCTGATGTTGAGCGTATTTTTCCGGAGAAAAATATGATTGGCGATAAGCGCTGGTAACTAACTCAGCGCAGCCTTTGCTGTTGCTGTAGGGATCATGTCCACCCATTGGCTCATTTTCGCGATAGCCCCATGACCATTCTTTATTTTCGTAACACTTGTCTGTAGTTACCACTACTACAGCGCGCACACAATCTAAATTTCGGATAGATTCAAGGATATGAACCGTTCCCATGACATTGGTGGCATAAGTTTCCACTGGATTTAAATACGAGTAGCGAACCAGAGGTTGTGCTGCCATATGAATGACAATCTCTGGCCTAGCTTCAGCCATTGTTTGTTTTAGCCTATCTAAATCACGAATATCAGCAATATGAGATTGTTCGAGATCGCCCGCAACTTTAGCAACCTCGTAAAAATTAGGGTTAGTATTTGGAGTCAACGCGTAACCAGTGACTTTGGCCCCTATGGAGGCAAGCCATAGCGCAAGCCACCCTCCTTTAAATCCAGTATGTCCTGTTAAAAATACACGTTTCCCCATCCAAAAAGATGGATCAACAGCTGCGCCTTTCAATGCGCGTGGATTAAGCACGCTTACGCCCACATCTTCCATGGCGCTTTACCGCCTGACCACAACTCTTCAAGATGTTGCTTGTCGCGCAATGTATCCATAGGCTGCCAAAAGCCATTGTGAGTAAAGGCTTGCAACTGACCAGAGGTTGCCAATGATTCCAAGGGCTTACGCTCCCAGATTGTGCTGTCATCTTCTATTAAATCAATTACCTTAGGTGATAGTACAAAAAATCCGCCATTAATGTACATGCCATCGCCATGGGGTTTTTCTATAAAGCTTTTCACTGAAGTGCCATCCATGTCCAGCGCTCCAAATCGACCTGGAGGCTGAACTGCGGTAACTGTAGCTTGTTTACCATGCGCCTTATGAAAGGCAATAAGCTTAGTAAGATCTACGTCACCTACACCATCGCCGTAGGTAAAGCAAAAATCCTCACTACCAAGATATTGGCGTACACGCTTAAGCCGACCACCAGTTAAGGTGTTTTCGCCGGTATCAATTAAGGTGATTTTCCATGGTTCAGCGTACTGCTGGTGAATTTGCATGACATTATTATTTGCCATATCAAAGGTAACGTCCGACATATGCAAGAAGTAGTTCGCAAAATACTCCTTGATCATGTAGCCCTTATAACCACAGCAGATGACGAACTCATTAACACCGTGGGCCGAATACATCTTCATGATGTGCCATAAAATAGGCTTACCCCCTACCTCCACCATTGGCTTAGGACGAGAAGATGTTTCTTCTGCAATACGGGTTCCAAGACCCCCAGCTAATATTACAGCCTTCATAACACCCTTTTAGACAGTAAAGTGCCAATTTTACAAGAGAAAGGGGCTTATTTAGCCCCATTATGCTGCATCGCAGCAAGAATTTAGTTTCTTTATTTATAAGAGATTATAAATGCCCTGGTAGCCTTTTATGTACGGTATCGTACATAACAAAAAATAAGCCTTAAATCTCCCTTAAAACATAAAACTTTGAATCTTCAAGCCGCTATAAGTGAAAATAGGTTCAATTTAGCGTCACATACAAAACCCAGGCTATTCACCATGCTCCACAGACCACTTTATCGATTTTTAGGTCGTTTTTTGCAACGTCATGACCGAAGGAAGATCGCTACTAAAATTTTACTAGCTGACAACTTTGACTATGCCATTGCTAATGCCCAGTTGGTTAATAGTCGCTCCATTCTGTTTTCTTGCGATGTCCACCCCAAAAACCCAGAATCAAGTATTGCCAATACGCCTTACTTAAATGGAATTGCTGCGAAATTAAACGATTTTGAATTTCAGAGCATTAACCGAGCTCCGAGTATTTATGTGCCAAGTGATGGTATTGATTACTTTGTGCAAAACATTCTTCTAAAGATCAAAATTCCCTTTGTATTGGTTAGTGGCGACAGTGACTTACCTATCAACAATGTCAGCCTGAATGGCAGTCTAGAGGCATTACTGCAAAACCCTCTTCTACTTTCCTGGTTCGCGCAAAATCGAGACTTAGATCACCCCAAACTCTATTCACTACCTATCGGTATTAATCTTCACAACCTATGGAGCAACCCTCTGCAATGGGGCGGTGGATTTATTTTGCCCACCCTTCAAGAGTTGCAAATACAAACCATTGCACAAAATGCACCGCCTATTGCACAACGCATTCCGAAGATTTTTTGCAATTGGCATTTTTCGATTGATCGCGCTGATCGTAAAGTTTGTTACGAACAAATCGATCATTCAGCATGCTTCTTTCAACCAGAGCCTTTACCCGTAGACCAAACCTGGGTATCCCAGGCGCAATACCAGTTTGTCTTGTCCCCACATGGAGCCGGGCTTGATTGTCATCGCACTTGGGAGGCCTTGCTATTAGGCTGCATTCCAATTGTGAAGGCCGCAAAACTGAATGACCTATTTGAGGATTTGCCGGTTATTGCTGTTAACGACTGGGGTGAAATCAATGCTGCATTTCTTAAAAAAGCGCTGACGTCCGTAGCAAGCAAATCAGTCAATACCGAAAAGTTAATGATGCGCTATTGGAAGGCGCAAATTTCTAAGGCCCAGAACATTCGGCCTTAAATTTACTTTAAGCGCTGATCTCTAAATAAATAATCGTGACCGCTGAGCTGCTCAATCATTACGTAATCAAATTTACCAAGATAACTTGAAAGCTTTGCTAAATCTCGGCATTCTATGCAGATATAAGAAAAGCGAAATTGATTATGATCAACCCCTTTAAGAACCTCAATCTCAGCACCCTCAACATCAAGAGATAAAAGATCAATTTGTGCGGGGGCTTTGGATTCCAGCAAAACAGAGTTTAATGTTTTAGCAACCGCACCAAATGAAAACACTTGGTCAGTAGAGTCCAAAAATTGTTTGCCCGAGTGCGCATGAGTATGGGGATCCTCAACATCAGACTCCAAACCCACTGGGCTAGACATGAGATTTGCAAAGACAATTTCAACAAAACGGTCGCTATAGTCAAATGAGACGCATGCATTGCAATAGATGTGATTGGAGCTAGATCGATTAGCCAAGCACCTTAAGTAGTTATGCGGCGTAGGCTCAATTAAAACCCCGCTCCAGCCTTTATAACGCTCAAAATAAAGCGTATTAGACTGACTGATGCCATCATTAGCACCAAGCTCTACAAAAAATCCGCCCATTTTTGGGAGATGTTTTTCCAACTTCTGATCCAAACCATTGATGCTGAAATAATGTTTTTGGTTTCTTTTTCTAAATTGCTTAATCTGGCGACCAATACCCCAAAAGATGGGTGGCATTATTTGCTTTAAAGCATTGCGGATAGGTTTCATAGATTTCTTTTTCTTTTAATGCTAATTGAAAACAAAGCAGGCTGCAGATACTGCAATCACGAAATAACAAGCTGCCAAAAAACGTAATCTAAAGAGCCATCCTTTTTGCTTCGCCTGATTATCGCTGGATTGATTTAGTTCAATACTGAATCGATTTCTTATGGATGCACTCCTTACAACTAGTGTCTCGAACAAAAATATCAAAAAAGGTGCATAGAGCGAAAAGTAGAAAAACGTTCTAGATATTGCCATTGATTTTCGGCTAATAACATCAGTGACTAAAGTGCTGGTATATGGAATAAGGGCTCCAAATGCACCCCCATAAAGCATCGTGTTGTCTACATTGCCAGCCCAGTTGTTCATGGTGTAAGCAGCAAAACCTAAATACCCCAAGATCTCAATTATCAAAAGCAGTCTTTGCGAATAAATAAATAAGAAAGATAAACAAACAAAAGGAGTTATGAGGATGATCCACTGAGGATGCCAAAGCACCCAACTAAAGAGTAGCGCATAGGAGAGCATGCAAACGTATATGGCCCGTTGCGACCATTGCAAAAAATCAGACTTAAAGTCGAATTTTGCAAAGTAAAGGTAGAGGCACATCAACACGTAGGCGGCATTAGCCAAAATTGGACGTATTTTTATAGTCGCACCTGCTGTTTTTGCCCCAACTAAACCAAAAATCTGCCCCAAGAAAACATCGCTATGCCAATAAAGCGCAAATTGCAAAGCACTTATCACAAGCCCGGCAACTCCAAAAATAATTAGATACAGGATCCGCTTCTCAATAATTAATACAAGGGGAAGGTATATAAATGCCGCAAAGTATTTAAAAGAGATCGCCACAGAAAACCAAAAAGCAAACCATTTCCATCTTTTGGCAAAGTAAGACTGGAGACCTAAAAGAGCGAAGAAGAGTCCAAATATGTCGTAGCCGCTAAAAATAAATACCGAAAAAATGGCAATTGGTGAGGTTGCAAATAGCAAGCTTGGGCCTAGAAAATCAGGTTGGGCAGCCTTAGTTGCTGCAGATATTTGATCGGCAATTTTTCCTACCAAACTAACTGAGGCAAAGAAAAAAACGGCTAGTAGAAACTTTGACCAAATTGTCTGAATCACTGTTGGGTGAAGCCAGGTGACACTTGTTACCTCTGGGATGAGCCCCAATAATTTGAGCGGCAAATTCCAGAGCGCAAAAATCCAATAGAAAATTGGAAGATAGTTGTTATCTCCCATGCGTGATTTATTGTATTCATAGAAATCCCAAAAATGCCCATGGAGAAAAGCAAAAGAGGAGCTATTGGTATGCGTCAAGTCTGATTGCTTGAACAGCAAAAAACATAAGGTCAATGAAAGGGCATATACCCCACAATCCAATTTAGAAATCGAGGGAGGCAACTTCATCAATAAGATTCGCGTTAGAGTGAAATAAAGGCTTCATAAGCCCGGGTCAAACCCTCATCTAATGACATCTTGGCTGACCAACCCAATTGATTCAAGCGTGAAGAATTCATCCACTTGCGCGGAGCACCATCAGGCTTAGTAGGATCAAAACTAATCTTACCTTGGTAACCTACCGCCTTAGAAATAGCTTGCGCTACCTGATCAATCGTGACATCGCTACCAAAGCCTACATTAATGTGACTTTGCATCGGGCTGGTGTGCTGATCGTAAATAGCCTTATCTAAATTCATCACAAAGATGCTTGCTGCAGCCATATCATCAACATACAAGAACTCGCGCCTAGGGGTGCCAGTACCCCAAATCATCACCTCGGGCGCATTGCTGATCTTAGCCTCATGAAAGCGGCGGATCAGCGCTGGAATCACATGGCTATTTTCAGGGTGGTAATTGTCGCCAGGTCCATATAAATTGGTTGGCATTACTGAGCGATAATCCACACCATGAGACTCGCCATACTGACGGTTATAGCTCTCACACATTTTGATGCCCGCAATCTTGGCAACAGCATAAGGCTCATTAGTAGGCTCAAGCTTGCCAGTCAAGAGCGCATCTTCGCCCATAGGCTGAGGTGCCAGTTTTGGATAAATGCAGCTGGAACCTAAAAATAGCAACTTCTTAACGCCATGAACAAATGCTTGATGAATCACATTGTTCTGCACCATTAGATTGTCATAAATAAACTCTGCCGGAAAAGTATTGTTGGCAAAAATACCCCCAACTTTGGCAGCAGCCAAATAGACTTGATCAGGTCTTTCTTGAGCAAAGAATGCTTGCACTGCAGCTTGATTGCACAAATCTAACTCTGCATGCGTGCGAGTCACAATATTGGGATAGCCCATCGCCTGAAGATTGCGCACAATAGCCGAACCCACCATACCGCGATGGCCCGCTACATATACCTTTTGATTTAAATCGAGTGGCACAGAATTCATTATCGCGATTAATTTTCTTTACCAACCGAAACGGAATAGCCGTGTTTAGCCAATAAAGCATGCTGCCTAGCCTTTTCCAGATCGCTAGCAACCATCTCCACAATCATTTCATCTAGAGTGATTTCTGGGACCCAACCGAGTTTGGCTTTGGCCTTAGCAGGATCGCCCAAAAGAGTTTCTACTTCAGTCGGACGGTAGTAGCGTGGATCAATTTGCACAACCACATCACCTACTTTTAATGCGGGAGCTTTGTCGCCCTCAATAGAGGCAACAATTGCTTTCTCATTTTCTGCCTTGCCTTCAAACTTGAGCGTAATGCCAAGTTGCTTGGCGCTACGGATAATAAATTCACGCACTGTAAATTGCACGCCAGTCGCAATCACAAAATCATCGGGTTGCTCTTGTTGGAGCATCAACCATTGCATACGCACATAGTCTTTTGCATGACCCCAGTCGCGCAAGGCATCAATATTGCCCATGTACAAACACTTCTCTAGACCTTGAGCAATATTTGCCAAGCCACGTGTTACTTTGCGAGTCACAAAAGTTTCGCCGCGGCGCTTGGACTCATGGTTAAACAAGATGCCATTACAGGCATACATGCCATAAGCTTCACGATAGTTCACGGTAATCCAGTAGGCATACATTTTTGCGACTGCATAAGGACTTCTTGGGTAAAACGGAGTGGTTTCTTTTTGCGGAATCTCTTGCACTAAACCATAGAGCTCAGAAGTCGAAGCCTGGTAAAAACGAGATTTCTTTTCCAAGCCAAGGATACGAATTGCTTCTAAGATACGTAAGGGACCAATGGCATCTACGTCTGCAGTGTATTCAGGAGATTCAAAAGAGACTGCTACATGGGACTGCGCACCCAAGTTGTAAATCTCATCAGGCTGACACTCTTTAATGATGCGCACTAAATTACTAGTATCAGTTAAATCACCATAGTGCAAAATCAAATCCGGGTGATTAATATGAGGGTCTTGGTAGATATGATCAATACGCTCGGTATTAAAAGAGGATGCACGACGCTTGATGCCGTGAACAATATAACCTTTTTCTAATAAGAATTCAGCCAAATAAGATCCATCTTGACCAGTAATTCCGGTGATTAAGGCAACTTTTTGCTTGCTCATATCTACTCTCTTTATTGCTGTATAAATAAATTAATTCCTGCCGTAGCTATCCTCAAAGCGAACAATATCATCCTCGCCTAGATAGCTTCCCGATTGCACCTCAATGATTTCTAAAGGCTCTGTACCTGGGTTAGCAAGACGATGCGTCTGCCCTTGCGGAATATACGTACTTTGATTTTCCATCAATGTGAGAACTTTATCGCCATTGGTGATTTCCGCAACCCCTTTAACCACAATCCAATGTTCGGCACGATGATGATGCATTTGCAATGACAAGGAGGCACCAGGCTTAACCTGAATACGCTTTACTTTGAATCGCTCACCCTCATCAACACTGTCATACCAACCCCAGGGACGAGATACCTTACGGTGCAGATTTTTCTCTTCGCGCTTTTGGGCCTCTAATTGGGTGACAATATTTTTTACATCTTGACTATTTTTTCTATCAGCGACAAGTACCGCATCAGCAGTCTCAACAATGATGAGATTTTCAATCCCAACAGCACTTACCAAACGACCACTTGCATGCACCAATGAATTCTTAGAATTCGTAAGAAGAGTATCACCGCTAGTGACATTTCCATTTGAATCTTGCTTGCCTACTTGCCACACCGCATCCCAAGCACCCAGGTCATTCCAGCCGGCATTAAGCTCTACCATCTTGATTGCAAATGCAGAACCAGGACATTTTTCGATCACAGCATAGTCCACCGACTCGCTTGGAATGGCATTAAAAGCATCTTGATTGGGGCGCACGAATACAGCATCTCCAGACGCATCCCTTGATTTATCATCCCAAGATTTTTGGGTTGCCGCCAAGATATCTGGGCGAAATTCCTTCAAAGCAGATAACCAAACACTCGCTTTTAAAACGAACATTCCGCCGTTCCAAAAGTAGTTACCCTCCTCTAAATATTGCCTAGCAATTTCTGCGCTTGGCTTTTCAACAAAGCGCTCCACCACAAAACTGCCTGCAGCTTGGGATGTTTGTTCTTTTGCCTTGATATATCCATAACCAGTCTCAGGCGCATTTGGAGTGATGCCCAAAATAGCAATGGCACCCTCACTAGCAATGGAGACAGCTTGCGATAAGGCCGCTGTAAATGCAGCGCCGTTTTGAATAGTTTGATCTGCTGGAGTGACTACCAAAATTGGGTCGCCGCCAAACTCTTGTGCTTGAAGTGCCGCCAAGGTTAATGCTGGCGCTGTATTTCGCCCGGAAGGCTCGAGCAACAATGTAGTATTGAGCTCACCCAACTCACGCAATTGATCGAGCGCCAAAAATCGATGCTCTTCATTGGTCACAATTAAGGTAGGGCCAAGAGTCGCCCTAGAATCCGCTAATGTATGAATGCGCGCAATTGCTTGCTGGAAAAGACTCTGTTTAGAGTCTCCGCCAGATAAAACCAAGAACTGCTTCGGAAAACCCGCCCTAGAAAGTGGCCAAAGACGCGTACCCGATCCACCGCAAAGAATGACGGGGATTACCGTACGATCAGAGGAAATTGAAGGCTTTAGCGTAATATCACTCACTAATATGGTTGTTTGAGAAAATAGCTCTCATTGTAAAGCCTAGGCTCGTATTTTGACCCCCAAAAAAACATCTCTGCCACCCACAAAACCATGACTAAAACCCATTCCTGCGTCACTGTCGTCCCAGTCTACAAAGAGAGGCCTAGTAAAACCGAGGCCTACTCCCTGATGCAGTTGCGACTTCTGGATGTTCAAAACGTCACCTTAATGTGCCCAGAGGGCTTAGATACCAGTTTTTATACTGAACTTTGGCCAGAGCTGAGTATGGAGCGCTTTCCCAAAAATCATTTTTTAAGCGTTCAAACCTATAACGATTTTTTACTGGACCCCGCCTTCTATGAAACCTTTTATCCCAGGTATGAGTGGTTATTCATCTACCAGCTTGATGCCTTCTTATTTGAAAACCGAATTGACCACTTTTGCGACCTGAATTACGACTATTACGGAGCTCCCTGGCGCTACGGAATAGTTCAATATCGCTTCTTATTTAACCGTTATCGAATAAAAATTAACCGCAAACGGTTTTATGTTGGCAATGGCGGCTTCTGCTTGCGCAAACTTGCTAGCACTATTGATCTTCTCTATCGGAAAAAAGGTGACATTACCCAAACTAGCTTTATGGAAGATGTCTTTTTTGGCTACTGGGGCTCAAGAGATCCAAATTTTCATACTTGCCCCCCTAAAATTGCAGCCGAATTCTCAATAGAGACCTATCCGGAGTATTGGATCGAAGTTATCGGCCGAATGCCTATGGGAACCCATAACATTGAAAGAGGAGGCCCCGAATTTGGTAAAGCGTTTTATGCTTCAATACTACAAGAGCGCTATTCAAAGCTCTCTCAAGCTTTTGAACAACTAAACCAACTATAGGAGACAAAATGACAAACAACACCCCAAAAATTAAGGTGCGCAATTCCGTTATCGAGTGCGCTCAGTCTTTGAAAAAGGAAAATACCGGCAAGTATCACAATTACGGAATTAAAGACTGCATCGTTTCGATTGCAGCCACTAAGGTGAAGTAATTTGCTTTAGAAGTATTTAACGAAGAATAGGCCTATAAGCAGATTTATTAACGGCTTTTAATTAAAAAATTAATCCCACTAAATCTCAATTAGGCCTATTTGGGTAGGGCTTTCCAGTCAAATTGCTATAAATAGCACCGGCTATGACTAATAAAACAGAATCAATCAGCACCGGGAACAGAGCGTAGCGGTAATTAACTACATGTCCGAGTACTGCAATCAGCGCTACTGCAGCAGCCGGCGGATGCAGGCACCGCAGGATGAACATTCCCAAAATAGAGAAACTCGCTGCCAATGGCATTGCAAGCAAAGGCTCCCTCACCAAGATTGCGGCACTAATTCCAATTAAGGCAGATAAGGTATTGCCGGCTATAACCGCCCAAGGCTGCGCCATAGGGCTTCCTGGTAACGCAAAGACCAAAAGCGCACTTGCCCCCAGGGACGCCATCAACCACTCATCAATGCCACTGAGATCACCTAGCAATTTGGCAACCGTGAATACCAATACCAAACCTACAAAAGCGCCAGCACAAGAACGTAAGCGTTCGGGCCAACTCACAAAAGGTTGATCGCCACCAAAATAAAAAGCGCAGCGCTTAATCCAGTATTCAATTGTATGTCTCATCTTTATGATCTTATATTGATGAATATTTTCTTGATGTAACAATCTCGACAAAACTCGCAGATTTGCCCATCATAAACTGATGCTGGGGAGACAGCCGTCTTGACCGCAAAATAAAAAAGACTGCCGAAGCAGTCTTTTTTATATAAAGCACTTAATTAATATTTAATTAAGCCTTCTTAGCGTAAGCAGAGCACCAGCCCTTACCAGCAACTTGTTTGCCAGCAAACAATGAGCAACCACCAGCAGCAGCGCCAACTTTACCCTGGAATAAAGCGCAGTTATCACACTCTTGGCCAGCAGCATATTTAGCGTACTTTGCTTTATCAACTTTAGAGGCATCAGCCTTGTAACCCAATGCAGCAGCTTGCGGATCTGTTTCAGCAACCATTGCTTGAGCTTGAACTTTACCGTTCAATGCCAAAGTACAGGCACCAGCAGCAGACAAAATCATAAATTGGCGACGACTATTTTTCATGGGTTCTCCAAAAAGTAAGACAGGAAATGAAATGCAAAGAATATGCACCTATAAAACTAGACCCGATCATAGTGGAGATGCTTTGGGGATACTAGGGCACTCATAAACCCATGATTTATATAGCAATATAGTTGAGAATTATTCTCAGTAATACAGCGTCTTGTACCTACCTATTTCCAACCCTTTAATCTCATGCATCCATCTCTCTGTTTGAGGTGTACACCTGAGCCCGTTTCCGGATAAACCTCATTGCATTCCTTCAAGTCCTGGCGATAGGTCGCGCGATTGTTCTTGGCAGGATCCTCATTTTGATCTGGAACGCCAATACATGAAATGAGCGCCAACAAAAATATCACATAGGTAAAAGTACGAAACATCAATAGCGCTCTCAAGGAAAGTAATGAAGAATGATTCTAGTGTAGCGACTTCATGGAAATGCAGAAAAGAAAAAGCCGCTCACAAGGAGCGGCTTTTCAGTAAAGCAATTTCTAAATAATTAGAACTTGTAGCCCAAACCGAGTGTGCCAACTGTTGCACTTGGGGTAAAGGTAACGTTTTCACCACCAATACTCTTGGTTACACCAGAGTAGGTAAGTTGTTGAGCTTCAACTTGAACATAGATGTTTTTGCTAAGCAATGTTTGCAAGCCAACACCAGCGCCAAAACCATTAAATGTTGTTGAAGCTGAAGCACCGTTTACATTCAATGAACCAGTCATACTGTTGTATCCGAGGATTGCATACAACATGGTGGTGTTATTAAATACATAACCAGGCTTGAAGTTTAGGCTGTAATGATTTTTGCCTTTGATATTAGCGTTGTCTTCTGAACCCAATTTGGTGTTAGCCAAGTCATAAGTTGCGGTCAATCCTAAAGCAATTTCTTTGCTAACGCCATAGGTGTATCCAGCTTCAATAGTTGGAACAACAGACTGTTGACCCCAATTACCTGAAAAACCAGGAGATGAGAGCGCAGTGCTACCGCCAACTGAGCTCACTTTAACGCCAGCTGAGAAGCCTTCAAATGCGTTTGCTTGTGCGAATGCGCCAGTTGCAGCAACTGACAACAATGAAGCAGCTAATAATTTTTTCATTTTTAATTCCCTTTTTATAAGTTCTCATCCCCTAGGGGACCTGAGCGAACAATATAGAAATTAGAAGTACTTGACCACTGTTTGTGGTGGCATAACAACGCTTATGCGGCTATTGCTTCTCAATATCTCTATTAACAACGAGCTCCTTGCCGCCTATCTACGCGCAAGCAATATAGCCCTATATTTTTTGTGGGTACTTGATTACTTACGATCAATCAGCGCTAAGAACTCTCTTCTGAGGTTCGAGTCTTTTAAGAATGCGCCGCGCATCACACTATTAATCATCTTTGAGTCTCGGTCCTTGACTCCACGCCACTGCATACAGAAGTGATCGGCATCCATTACTACTGCCACTCCGATAGGCTTAATTTTTTTCTCCAGCATGTCGGCCAACTCCACAACCGCCTCTTCCTGAATTTGCGGTCTACACATGACCCACTCAGTTAGGCGCGAATACTTGGACAAACCAATCAGCGCTGATTCTTTGCTTGGCAACACACCAATCCAAATGCGCCCCATGATTGGGCAGAGGTGATGAGAGCAGGCGCTTCTCACAGTAATCGGGCCAATGATCATGAGCTCATTCAAGCGGCTGACATTAGGGAACTTCGTTAACGTAGGCTGATCAACATAGCGGCCGTTAAAAACTTCCTGTACATACATTTTTGCTACACGGCGACTGGTGTTCTGTGTGTTGTGATCATTTTTTGTGTCAATCACTAAACTCTCAAGCACCTCTTGCATCTTTTGAGCCACCTCATCCACTAAACCCTCTAACTCACCTGGCTTAATAAAAGCAGAAATATTGTCATTTGCATGAAAGCGTGCTTTTTGTGCTTCGATGCGACGACGAATCACAACTGATAAAGGTACGCCGGCAGTATCTTTCTTTGCTGCCTTCGTTGTTGCCTTCGTTGTTGCCTTTGTGGCCGTCTTCGTTGCTGCCTTTGTGGTTTTCTTGGTGGCTGTCTTGCTAGGTATTTTTTTGGTTGGCATAAGGTTATTTAGTCTTCATCATTATTTATCGTTTTCTTGCTTTGTTATTTAGACGCTTTTTGTGCTTTGCTATCTACTTCTATATCTGAAAAAACATAGCCACCACACAGGCAATGCCTGCCAGCCAAACAATCGATCTGGTCGTTGGCCAATTGGCGACATAGCAAACTAGGTATGCGATACGCGCCACCACAAACCCGATAGCAAGAAGATCAATTCTTGTCTGTGGTGCATTTGCTATATGGGCGATGATGACTGCTGCAAAAAAGAAAGGTAAGGATTCAAAGAGGTTTGCTTGGGCAGCGTTGGCGCGCGCCCTATATCCCGTTTGCTTGGCAAGCCACTGGCGCGGCATGCTGTTGTCGTAACCCTCAAAACCCTTCTTAGCAATGCCTGCTGCTACATAGGGAAATAAACCCATAAAGAGAACGCATGCGTAGGCGATCGTCATATTAATTTTCTTTTTAAAAGATAAAACTTACTTGGGATTCTTTTTAGAACCAATACGACTCTCAGTGCCATTCATCAAATTACGAATATTGCTACGATGACGCCAGATCAGAAGTAGGCAAACAATCAATAAGGCTATGCCCATTGGCTGAAAGCCAAAGAGGAAGACAAAATAGATTGGGCCAAACACAGCTGCCGCCAAAGCAGCTAAAGAGGAGTAGCGCATAAAGGTTGCCACAATGATCCAGGTACCCAATGTTGCAGCGCCTAAGATCCAATTGACGCCGAACAAAATTCCGCATGCAGTAGCAACGCCTTTGCCGCCCTTAAAGCCATGAAAGATTGGGAACAAGTGCCCCAAGAAAACCGCCAGGACTACACCACACAATACCCAGGAATCCAAAGTAGAGGTAAGCGACTGATCGCCCAAAATCACTCTAGCCAATATCACAGCGAAGTAACCCTTCAAAGCGTCACCAATCAAAGTGAGGGCTGCTGCTAATTTATTACCAGTACGTAATACATTTGTCGCACCAGGATTGCCTGATCCATAAGAATGAGGGTCTGGCAAACGCATGCACTTGCTCACCACCACCGCAAATGAAATAGAGCCAATGAGATAGGCAATGGGAATCAGTAATAGATCTAGGCTTAAGGTCATGTTGTTATCTTAATCACTTCTGCAAGTTTCGTATGCGCTTGGTAATAGCTTAAGACCCGCGCGGATGATGTTGTTGATGAATCGATTTCAGGCGCTCTCTAGCCACATGGGTGTAAATCTGTGTTGTAGAGATGTCTGCGTGCCCCAAAAGAAGCTGCACCACCCTTAAATCTGCGCCATGGTTGAGCAAATGGGTTGCAAACGCATGCCGCAAGGTATGAGGAGACAAGGCCACCGGAATATTGGCAATCGTTGCATAACGCTTAATCAATGCCCAAAATGCCTGCCTCGTTAAACCAGTTCCTGTATGACGCCCCACAAATACCGCATCAGTAGTCTTGCCTTCAAGAAGCGGTGTTCTAGCATCCGCTAAATATCTTCTTAACCACTGACCGGCTTCGCCCCCAAATGGCACTAAACGCTCTTTACCGCCCTTACCGTTAACCACTCGCACTACACCTTCGTTTAATCCAAGTGCAACAGTCTTTAGGGAAACAATTTCTGAAACGCGCAAGCCACTGGCATACATCAACTCCAACATGGTGCGATCGCGAAGCCCCAAGGGAGTCTCAATATCAGGCGCATTAAGTAATGCAGTTACCTGATCTTCGCTTAAAGTTTTTGGAAAGCGCATTGCTTGCTTTGCAGCACGTAGGCCTATACACGGATCGCTCTTCACTAAATTAATGCGCAAGGCATGGCGATAGAAGCGCTTAAAAACGGTTAGACGTCGATTGGCTGTCGTAGCTTTATCAGCGCGACGATGCGCTATGTAAGCGGTGAGATCTTTTTCAGTCACCGCATACAGATCAGACTGATGATTTTTATGGAGCCATTGTGCAAGAAGCAGTAAATCTCTTCTGTAAGCAGCTAGACTGTTTTGAGCCAGACCATCTTCTAGCCAGCAAGCATCACAAAAGCGCTCAATGGCTTCTTGGCTTGCTGGGGCTATGCCGGGCGCTTCTTTGGCAGCAGCATTAGTCACGGAAATTATTAAAGCCTAATGGAGCTTCAGTTACTTCCTTTTTCAGTAACGCCATCGTTTCTTGCAAGTCATCACGCTTACCACCCGTAACGCGTACTGCGTCACCCTGAATGCTGGCCTGGACTTTAATCTTGCTGTCTTTGATGATGCGCACTACTTTTTTAGACAACTCCGAAGTAATCCCTTTTTGGATCTTCATGGTTTGCTTGCGCTTATCACCGCCAATGGTTTCTGTTTTGTCATCTTTGAGATAACGCACATCCACATTGCGCTTGGCCATTTTGTTAATTAATACATCGCGCACCTGACCCAATTTGAAATCATCATCACCAAACAGGATGAGTGCTTCATCTTTTTGCTCTACGCGGCTATCAGACCCCTTGAAGTCAAAGCGGTTGCTGATTTCTTTATTGGACTGTTCAATCGCATTCTTAAGCTCAACCATATCTGGTTCGCATACAACGTCAAATGAGGGCATTTCTACTCCTTATTAATCTTCTGAGGTAATTTGGTAATTATCTGCGTATTTGGCGCACATTCGAATAAGATTGTGGCATGAACTCCCCTGCGCAGGCATCCCCAACCCCTAAATTGACCCCCAATATGGGTCTTCGGGAACGCAATACCTTTGGGTTTGATACCAAGGCCGAGTTTGCCTATGAGATCACCAACGCTGCACAAATCCCCGCGATCGTGGCGCAAATTACAGAACAGCAAATGCCGTGGCGAGTACTAGGGGGTGGCAGTAATGTCATCCTGCCGCAATTACTCCAGGGCGCTACCCTGCTGATGAATATTACCGATCAGGAAATTATTGCATCCAATGAGAATGCTACTTTGATCTCCGTGGGCGGTGGCGTGAATTGGCATCAGTTTGTTAGCTGGACTTTAGATCAGGACTTGCCTGGCCTTGAAAACCTTGCACTTATTCCGGGCACGGTTGGTGCCGCGCCCATTCAGAATATTGGCGCTTACGGCATTGAGGTGGGGGACTACGTTGAATCTGTCGAAGCCTTTGATACAAAAATACATGCCTTTGTCACCCTCGAGAACAAAGCCTGCCGATTTGGGTATCGCGATAGCTACTTTAAGCAAAGCCCTCAGCGATTTATTGTGACAAAGGTCGTTTTTAGAATTCCTAAAAAATGGCAAGCAAGAATTCATTACGCGGATTTGGCAAAGCAATTTGAGACCGATGCAAACCCCACTGCTGAAGAAATCTTTTTAGCAGTCTGCAAGATTCGTACCCATAAGTTACCTGATCCGAAAGTCATTGGTAACGCAGGTAGCTTCTTTCAGAACCCAATTGTTCCCAATGAACAATATGAAACATTGCTCCAGAGATTTCCACACTTAATTTCTTACCCAGATGCTCCCGGTAAACGCAAGCTAGCTGCTGGATGGCTGATCGATCAAGCGGGCTTTAAAGGTCAACGCATGGGTAATGTTGGCGTTTATGAAAATCAAGCCTTGGTATTAGTGAACCATGGTGGTGGTACAGCGCAAGACATTATTGGTCTTGCTAAATGCATTCAAGATAAAGTGCACACAGACTTTGGTGTGAGTTTAGAGATTGAGCCTAATATTCTGTAGGGGCCTCTTTATAAAATCTCCAGTGGAGTCGAAGTTTTTTAAGATCTACTGAACCAATTTTGTATATCCTTCAAAGCGTATTTGGAATAAAGCAAATTCCAAACTACCACTTCAATATCCTTTTGCTTTTCGCAAGAGGCTCTGCCCTGGCATCTTTAATGGATTCGCGCATGCCAGGTATTGCTACCCGATAGAGTGTTTCCTGAATGGCACTCCAATCCTCCTCCGATACCAATACGGCATTAGTCCTCTTCCCAGAGATTATGATGGGCTTATGGGTCTCAGCAGCCTGATCAATTAGCCGATAAAGACTTGCCCTAGCTTCACTTGCGGAATATGCAGTCATCATTTAACTCTAGCAAAAATAGTGCGCAATAACACGCGTCTCAAAGGGTCTGGTGAGGCACTTACTTTTGCCTCACCCCAGAAAACTCGACATCAACCTGACCTTCAGCCAGACGAATCTGGAAAGCATTCTCAGTATTGAGCTCTGCTGGGTTCCGCACAGCCTGTAACGCTGCTTTGTCTTCTTTCAAAATCACCGCATATCCGCGCTCTAAAGTTCTTTGGGGGTTGAGCATTTCTAATTGCGACTGGAAGTGAGATTGACCGCGTTTCCAATTCTCCATTCGCACTGACCATGCTTGATTTAAGCGTTGTTGCCAGTTTGTAATTTGTTCCCGCATACGATCTGGATTGGGTAATGCATGACTTAAGCGCAAGGCTAGTTGATCTAGGGTTTGCGCTTCACGCTCTACACGCTGATTGATGCGCTGTAACAACGCTTGCATGATGGCATCCAACTCTTGCAACATTTGGTCTCGGCGTGGCGCCGCTAGCTCAGCAGCTCCTGTGGGTGTTGGCGCCCGGAGATCAGAAACAAAATCAGCGATCGTGAAATCTGTTTCGTGACCAACGCCACTCACCACTGGAATGTCAGACTGAGCAATTGCATAAGCTAACTGCTCATCATTAAACGCCCAAAGATCTTCAATGCTGCCGCCGCCGCGCACCATCAAAATGACATCAACTGCGTTTTCTTGATTAGCAGCCTTCAGCGCAGAGACGATTCCCGCAGGCGCATCCGGCCCCTGCACCAAGGTTGGATAAATTACAATCGGAATATGCGGCGCACGTCTTGCTAATGTGCTCAACACATCTTTTAGAGCTGCGGCCTGTGGTGATGTGATGATGCCGATCGATCTAGGGTGACTCGGAATATCTCGCTTGCGCTCTTCGTCAAATAGACCTTCTTTGGCAAGTTTTGCTTTGAGCTTTAAAAACGCCTCATACAAACCACCCATACCCGCGCGTCGCAAAGTTTGAATGGTGAGCTGAATATCGCCTCTTGGCACATACATACCTAAATTGGCGCTCACCTCAACCAAATCACCCGATTGCGGCATAAAGCCAACTTGGCCATTGCGGCCTCGAAACATCACGCAGCGGATTTGACCTTCTTCATCCTTGAGCGAGAAATACCAATGCCCACTGTCATAGGCCTTGAAATTGGAAATCTCCCCGCTAACCCAAACGGTATCGAAGCGGTCTTCTAAAGAAGCTGCAATGGCGCGGTTTAGATCGCCAACACTGAGTATTTCCTTTGATATTTCCGACATTTTTTCTCGTTTTCTACAATTCCATTTGGCTTAGAGGCCAATAAATATCCACAGAAGCATATTCGCTCTTGGTTTAACGCCTAAAAGTAAGTAATTACTGACCCGAAACGTCTCATAAATCTAACAAACCAATATTAAGCCGTTGATTTATAAGGATATTTAACCGAACCACCCAGGGGAGATTTAGACCCCATCAACCCATGCCCACCATCAATCAAGGACTTACAGCGAAACTGCTGAAAAGTTTTGCACAGAGTTATCCACAGGCTATCTTTCCGAAACAGGCTTTTTAATTCAGCTAAAGTACTGAGCTTATGTACTCCATCTTACTATCCGCTGGCTGGCCTATTTGGCCCCTTTTAATCATCTCCATTATTGGCCTAGCCATTGTTCTGGAGCGCAGCTGGTATCTGCGGCAAATCCATATTTTTCCTAAAGATAGTCTAGAAACTGCTTTTACCCTTGCAAATCAGATAGTTAATCAAAAATCGCTACCTGAGCAGCAAATTAAAGAGTTTGCCCAACTATCGCCAGCAACTCCCTTATTGGCCTGCCTATTGAGTGAAAAAGCTGCAGGCAATAACCCTCAGTCTGCGTTGGAAGAACTGCAGGCCACCGCACAAAACACCTGGCTTAAATTAGATCGTTACTTAGGCGCATTAGCAACGATTGCCACAGTTGCACCTCTACTCGGTTTATTTGGCACGGTCGTGGGAATGATTGAAATTTTTGGCAGTCAAGGTGCGATTAACGGCGCAGCTGGTAGCCCACAACAACTCGCCCACGGAATTTCTGTAGCGCTCTACAACACTGCATTTGGTTTATTAATAGCGATTCCTGCATTGGCTAGCTGGCGTGGATTACGTGCACTTGCAAATCAACGTCAACGCGAGTGCGAAGAATTTACTCGCCAGTTATTTAAAAAACTTTATCCAACTGAATCAACGCAATGAGTTGGTTAGATACACACCCAAAAGCAGGAAAGCGATTTTCTTTGGGGGCGGGATCCGTCTCTGCAGAACCTGAAATCAATCTCATTCCTTTTATTGATGTTCTGTTAGTAGTGCTGATCTTTTTGATGATCTCCACCACCTTCACACGCTATCAAGAACTTGCCATTACATTACCAACTGCCAACGGCTCTGAAAGCCAAGCAGAGAACAAGCAAATTCATATTGCTGTTAGTCGTGATGGACGCTTTGCTATTAATGGCAAAGTTACCGATCGCTCACAACTCAGTAGCGCTCTCATGCAGTTAAGCAATGAAAGCAGCAGTAATAAAGGCGCAGCAAATAACCTTCAAGTCAATATTGATGCAGACGCCAGAGCGCCGCATCAAGCAGTCATGAGCGCTCTTGAAGCTGCCCGCGATGCTGACCTTGCGAACATTGTCTTTAGCAGTCAAACCAAGAAATAAAGATCGCCTTTATGTCTTTATCTTTCTTTCGTAAAGCACCTCAGTTTTGGGAAAGGCGCGGCCCTACTAGTCTTTTGCTCTGGCCGCTCTCCTATGTCTATGGGCTAGTTTTGCGATTACGTAAGTTGATTCAAGACTTAGGATTAATTAAACATCGCCCTGCTCCAGTGCCCCTCATCATTGTGGGCAATATTCGGGTAGGCGGAACTGGTAAGACGCCAATTGTGATTGCACTAGCAGAGCAGCTATCACGACTCGGATGGAGACCTGGAATTATTAGTCGGGGCTATGGATCGAATGCGCAAACAACGCCCGTGCAAGTTTTAGCAGATTCCGATCCAGCATTGGTTGGTGATGAACCCGTGCTGATTGCAAAACGCACTAACAACCAATTTCCGCTTTGGGTTTTCCCAAAACGTCAGAAAAGTATTCAAGCATTACTAGCTCACTCTCCAGAAGTAAACGTCATCATTAGTGATGATGGTTTACAGCACAACGGTTTACCTCGCTGGCCCGCCCGAGAGGGTGGTCGTGATATCGAATTTGTAGTTCGCGATGGACGTGGCGAAGGAAATCGCTTTCTGATCCCAGCAGGGCCATTGCGCGAACCCGCCTCGCGCGATCGCGATGCCACTTTGCTGACCGAAGCAAGTAATGAAAAAAAGAATGTTCTGACCGGCGCAATTACCGATGAATACTTCATGGGTCGACGCGCTTTTCATTTGATGCCCGTCCTAGGCGCAGCCTATCAACTGATCAACCCAGCAAACACTCAAACGCTCTCGCATATTGCCGACACCTATTTGCCTACCAAGATTACTGCCATAGCTGCCTTAGGCAATCCACAGCGATTTTTTACCGCCCTCCTAAAAGAGGGTGTCGCAGGCGAAACTATCGCACTTGCTGATCACGCCACCTACACAAACCAGTTTTTTACAAACATCCATGCCGAGCGCATTCTGATCACTGAAAAAGATGCCGTGAAATGCTCGGATATTACGGATGATCGAATTTGGGTGGTGCCGCTATCCCTCAGCCTGCCTAATAGCCTCATGGAATGGGTTCAATCTATTCTGCAAAGACCGGATCCAAACAGATACAACCTGTAAGACTATTCTGATAGCGCTACACTTACCCTTACAGAAACAGCTACAGATACTCGTAAAAGTCATTGCATTAATAACTATAGAAAATCATGGATAAACGTCTACTCGATATTTTGGTTTGCCCTTTGTGCAAAAGCCCACTGCATTTGGATGCTCAAAAACATGAGCTCATTTGCAAAGCAGATCGCCTGGCCTACCCTATTCGTGATGATGTACCTGTCATGTTGGTTGACGAAGCGCGCAGCCTTAGCGCTGACGAAGTTCTTTAACACTCCACTGCATGACCGCCACCTCCAAAGCCCCCGACTTTTTAGTTGTCATACCCGCAAGACTGGGCTCTACACGATTACCGCGTAAGCCTCTTGCTGATATCGGTGGAAAGCCCATGGTGATCCGAGTCGCAGAGCGCGCCAAACAATCTCTCGCGCAAAGCGTAGTAGTTGCAACAGACTCTCCAGAAATTCAGGCAGCATGCGATGAACATCGCATTGAGTGTTTATTAACAAGTTCTGATCATCCCACTGGAACCGATCGTATTGCTGAAGTGGCACAGCTATTGAAGTTGCCTGCCAATGCATTGATCGTGAACGTTCAAGGTGATGAGCCACTTATTCCGCCAGAACTGATTAATCAAGTTGCGCAAACTTTGGCTGATCACTCGCAATGCGCCATCTCCACTGTTGCTGTGCCGATCGCAGATTTATCAGAGATCAACAATCCAAATGCGGTCAAAGTAGTTCTCAACCGTGCGGGTGAAGCTTTGTATTTTTCCAGGGCACCCATTCCTTTTGTGCGGGATGCAGATGCCCCACAAAAAACAGAGCATCTACGTCATTTAGGCATTTACGCCTACAGGGCTGATTTTTTACAAGCTTTCACACGCTTAGAGCCAGCGCCCCCAGAACAAGCGGAAGCGCTAGAGCAGCTTCGCGCCCTCTGGAATGGCTACCGTATTGCGGTCCATATCGCCCCTAAAGCACCTCCAGCTGGAGTTGACACCCTCGAGGACCTCGAAAGGGTGAGGCAGTTACTGGCCAATTCCTAGAAAAAACACCCAATCCCCTGTGTAGCATGCATTCTCGGGGATAATCCTAGTCATTAAGTAATCAGGATCCCAACAAAATACGGGACAATGTCAGCTCTTCTAAGGGGAAAACAATGCGGTTGATTCTGCTCGGTGCACCAGGTGCTGGAAAAGGCACACAAGCTCAGTTTATTTGCGAAAAATTTGCGATTCCACAAATTTCGACAGGCGATATGTTGCGCGCTGCCGTAAAGGCTGGAACAGAGCTCGGTATTGCAGCCAAAAAAATTATGGATGCTGGCGGCTTAGTTTCTGACGACATCATTATTGGCTTGGTAAAAGATCGCTTGACTCAACCTGACTGCAGCAAGGGTTACTTATTCGATGGCTTCCCAAGAACCATTCCCCAAGCACAAGCCATGAAAGATGCTGGCGTGCCGATTGATTACGTTTTAGAAATCGATGTGCCATTTGATGCCATCATCGATCGCATGGGTGGACGTCGTGTTCATCCGGCATCTGGTCGCACATACCATGTCAAATACAACCCACCAAAGGTTGAAGGTAAAGATGATGTCACTGGCGATCCATTGATTCAGCGCGATGACGACAAAGAAGAAACTGTACGCAAACGCTTACAGGTATATGACGATCAGACCCGTCCACTGGTTGAGTACTACTCATCATGGGCCGCACAAGCGAATGCCGCCGACAAAGTAAAAGCGCCGGCTTACCGCAAAGTGAGCGGTACCGGTAACGTTGAAGACATCACTGCTTCTATTTTTGCAGTCTTAAAGTAAGTCCGATAAATTGGCGGCCAAAAAAGCATTAATTATCGGTATTACCGGTCAAGATGGTGCTTACCTAGCGAAGCATCTCTTATCCAAAGGGTATGAAGTGACAGGCTCATCACGTGATGTGATGGCCTCGTCATTCAACAACCTTAATACCGTAGGTGTTCGCTCTCAAGTTAAATTAATTTCCGTTTCTATTAACGACTTTAGAAGCGTCTTCAATGCCATCCAGACGACTGCCCCTGATGAAATTTATAACCTTGCTGGTCAAACCTCAGTAGGACTCTCATTTGATCAGCCGGTCGAAGCCATTGAAAGTATTGCCATTGGCACCCTGAATATTTTGGAAGTCATTCGCTTGTTAAATAAACCTGTGCGCTTCTATAACGCAGGCTCTAGCGAATGTTTTGGTGATACTGGCGATACGCCAGCAAACGAGCAAACTCCTTTTGCTCCACGTAGCCCTTACGCCGTCGCGAAATCTACCGCCAAATGGCTCATCAATAGTTATCGCGAATCTTATGGACTGTATGCCTGTACCGGCATTCTTTTTAACCATGAGTCTCCACTTCGCCCTGAGCGCTTTGTGACTCAAAAGATTATTGCGGGTGCTGCCAAGATTAAAGCGGGTCAGCTCGATAAATTACAACTCGGTAATTTAGAAATTTCTCGTGACTGGGGCTGGGCACCAGAATACGTTGAAGCAATGTGGCTCATGATGCAGCTCGATAAACCAGATGATTTTGTCATTGCTACAGGCAGAAAAGAATCTTTAAAATATTTTGTTGCTAAATCTTTTGAGTATTTTGATTTGGACTGGCAAAAATATGTGGAAATTGAGCCGAGCTTCTTCCGCCCTAATGAGATCATATCTAGCGTAGGCAATCCTGAAAAAGCGATTAAGACTTTGGGTTGGAATAAGCCAACAGATATTGATGGCGTCATTAAGATGATGTGCGCCGAGAAAGCAAAGTCAATCTGATTCCGATTAAGCGTGAACGCTCAGTTTCATGCCTAGCGCCTGCACCACCCGTGTCACAGTTTCAAATCGTGGTCTAGCTTCTATTTTTAAAGCTCTATACAAAGACTCCCGCGTAACACCACTCTTCTTGGCAATCTCTGTCATTCCTTTAGCTCTGGCAATATCGCCAATGGCGGCAACAAACAATGCAGGATCGCCATCTTCTAAAACAGCAGAAAGATAAGCGGCAATATCTTTTTCAGTCTTCAGGTAGTCAACAACATCGAATTTTTTTGAATCTTTTACTTTGGTCTTTTTAACACTCTTCATTTAATCCTCCAGGGTTAGAAGCAACTTCTTAACCTTTTTAATATCAGCAATTTGTGTAGATTTGCATCCACCACCCAACATCAGAATGATGGTCCTTCGATAGCTAACGTAATACATTCTGTAGCCGGCACCGAAATGCTCTCTCATCTCCCACACCCCATCACCGACTGAAGCTATATCCCCAAGACTCCCTAATGAAGCCTTACGCAGTCTTGCTAGGAGTCGACCTCGCGTTAATGGGTCGCGAATACCGGAAAACCAATTTTCAAATTCATCTGTTTTTTTGATTTCATACATCATGCAATTGTAATCAATTGGTTACAGTATATATCAAGCAACCACATGGATGAAATAGTCTTGTAGAAATAACTGCGGAAAGTATTGAGGGGTGTAACTACTTCAGCTCTTTGAGAGCGCTTTCGAATGATTCAATGTCAGCAAAGCTTCGATAGACAGAAGCAAAACGAATATAAGCGACCTTATCTAGGCGCTTGAGCTCACGCATCACCAACTCACCAACGCGCTCACTAGGAATCTCTTTCTCACCCAGACTAAGCAGCTTTTCTTCGATGCGGGCAATCGACTCATCGACAGAGTCCGATGAGACCGGACGCTTTCTGAGGGCTAGCTTAAGCGAGCTGGCCAACTTGTCGTGACTGTAATCAACACGGCTGCCATTCTTCTTCACGATAGCTGGCAAGGCCAACTCCACACGCTCATAGGTGGTAAACCGCTTATCGCAATTTACGCAACGACGGCGACGACGAATCGTATCGCCCTCGTCCGATACCCTGGTATCGAGAACCTGGGTATCGTCGTTATGACAAAAAGGGCAGCGCAATGTGGCTCTTCTTTTACTTTAAGAATTAACCGTAAACCGGGAAACGTTTAGTGAGCTCAGCAACTTGAGCACGCACCTTAGCGATGTTCTCTGCATCATTTGGATTATCCAAAACATCAGCAATAAAGTTACCCACTTGTTTTGCTTCAGCTTCTTTAAATCCACGCGTAGTCATTGCTGGTGAACCCAAACGAATACCGCTGGTGACCATTGGTTTTTCTGGGTCATTAGGAATACCGTTTTTGTTGCAAGTAATGTGTGCTTCGCCCAATACACGCTCAGCTTCTTTACCAGTCATTTTCTTGGCGCGCAAATCCACCAACATCACATGTGAATCTGTACCACCAGACACAATGCGTAGGCCACGTGCAATTAAAGTCTCAGCCAATGCTTTTGCATTAGCGACTACTTGTTTTTGATAATCCTTAAAGCCTGGCTCTGTAGCCTCTTTAAATGCAACAGCTTTAGCAGCAATGACGTGCATCAAAGGACCACCCTGTAAGCCTGGGAACACTGCAGAGTTAATTGCCTTCTCATGCTCCGCTTTCATCAAGATGATGCCGCCACGTGGGCCGCGCAAGCTCTTGTGTGTAGTCGAAGTAACGATGTCAGCATGCGGCACTGGGTTTGGATATACGCCGGCGGCAACTAAGCCAGCATAGTGGGCCATATCTACCATGAATATCGCGCCGACTTCTTTAGCCAATTTACCGATGCGCTCAAAATCAATTTTCTTAGAGTAAGCAGATGCACCCGCAATAATTAATTTAGGTTTGTGCTCACGAGCCAAACGCTCCATTTGCTCGTAATCAATTTCTTCGTTCTTGTCTAAGCCATAAGCGATTGGATTGAACCACTTACCACTCATGTTGAGTGCCATACCGTGAGTCAAGTGACCACCTTCAGCAAGACTCATACCCATGAAAGTGTCACCAGGTTTTAAGAATGCAAGGAACACTGCTTGGTTAGCAGACGCACCACAATGGGGTTGAACGTTTGCAGCTTCAGCACCAAATAAAGCCTTTACACGATCGATTGCCAATTGCTCAGCAACGTCTACGAATTCACAACCACCGTAATAACGCTTACCTGGATATCCTTCAGCGTACTTATTCGTCAATTGAGAGCCCTGAGCAGCCATCACCGCTGGCGAGGTGTAGTTCTCGGAAGCAATCAGCTCAATATGGTCTTCCTGACGCTTATTTTCGTTCTGAATGGCTTCCCACAATTGCGGGTCGGTTTTGGCTAAAGTGTTCTGACGGTCAAACATGGTGATAATCCTAATGAAATTGGATTACTAAGTTCATTAACTTAGTAAAATCAACCTACATCATACAAAATCCACCATGACCTCTACACAAGACCTCTCATTCCTCTCCCTAGTCCTTAATGCCAGCCTATTAGTACAGTTGGTAATGTTGTTATTACTAGGGATGTCCGTTGCCTCCTGGACCATTATTTTCAAGAAAACCGCCGTATTACGGGGGGTTAGGCAAGATACAGAGCGCTTTGAGCGTGACTTTTGGTCTGGCGGAGACCTCAAAACCCTGATGGCCGCCGCCCAGCGCAATACCCGCAGCGATGCGGTTCTAGAGCATATCTTTGAGGCCGGAATGCAGGAATTCATGAAAGTTCGTGAAATCGACGCTGCCCGCCGCGCCATGAAAGCCACTTACCAACGTGAAATGGACGCCCTAGAGGCAAATCTGCCCTTCCTGGCATCCGTTGGCTCAGTCTCACCGTATATCGGCCTCTTTGGCACCGTCTGGGGCATCATGCACTCCTTCCGCGGCTTGGCCAACGTTCAGAACGCGACCCTTTCTGCGGTTGCCCCCGGTATTGCTGAGGCCTTGATTGCAACCGCCATTGGTTTGTTTGCTGCCATCCCTGCAGTAGTTGCCTACAACCGCGCAGCTACCGATGTCGATCGCCTCTCGATTCGTTTTGAAACCTTCATCGAAGAATTCACCAACATCTTGCAACGTCAAACTTCAGGACGCTAAGCGAATACGTCATGGCCGGATCTTCATTACGAAAAAATAAACGTCGGGCAATGGCCGACATCAACGTTGTTCCTTACATCGACGTCATGTTGGTTTTGCTCGTGATCTTCATGGTCACTGCACCCATGGTCAATCCAGGCGTCGTGAACTTGCCTACCGTTGGCGGCGCTAAGGTGCAATCATTACCCCCTATCTTTTTAACAATCGATGCCAACGAGAATGTCATTGTTCGCAAAGATGGTGATCCCGTACAAACACTCAATAAATTTGAACTTGGCGCCTTTGCAAGAACGCAAGCAGAAAAATCAGCCGATCAACCGATGGTGATTGCTGCCGATAAATCCATTAAGTACGAAACCGTGATGGATGTTATGTCCAAACTTAAAGAGAATGGCGTCAAACGGGTTGGCCTTGCGGTCAAGACCCAGTAAGGCCCTAAGGCTTGCTTGAACTGCCAATGTCTAGCGCACAAACTTATCAATCGCCACTCTCTCCGTTCAAGCGGGGACGTGCTACGAAACAAGAAAGCACTAAACGCGCCTTTACTTTTTCCTTAGTAGCGCATTTAGGTTTGCTCGCATTTTTAATGATTGGTATTAGCTGGAATAACAGCACCCCCTCTGGAGTTGAGGTTGAGCTCTGGGATGCATCTCAGCAATTAGAAACACCTCCAGAGCCCCAACTCAAAACAGAAATGAAAGGAGAGGCTGCCGATATTGCAGTCAAGAAAAAGCCAGTTGAAAAAGAGTCTCCTAAAAAAGAAGTTCTAAAAGAAACGCCGAAAGCTGTTAAACCTCCTCCGAAAGAAAAAGAGAAGGTCAAGGAAAAAGAAACAGAAAAGCCAAAGAAAGTAGAGACCCCTAAAGCTACCTCTCCAGCAGAAACCAAAGCCAATGCTGCAGCAGAAAAAGTGCGCGCTGATCAGCTCGCTCGCTTGCGCGCAGCAGCAGGCGCTGAAGGTGGCAGCGGTGGCACAGTAGGAAGCGGAGTTGGTGGGGGCGGTAATGCGCCTCCAGGCTGGACTGATAAGGTGATTAAAAAAGTAAAGCCGCTCATCGTCTTTAATCCAGAATCTGTGAGCGGCAATCCAGCAGCAGTCATCCAAGTAAGCCTGGCCCCAGATGGAGCCATCTTGAGCACCAGCATCCTGAGCTCTAGCGGCAATGCAAGCTGGGATCGTGCAGTTTTATTAGCCCTATCTCGTGCAGAAAGCCTGCCGAAAGATGACAATGGCAAAATTCCACAGCGTGAAGTAAAGCTGACCTTTAAACCCAAGGACTAAAGCATGTTGCAATTAGCAATTCATTTGATTGGCAAATTTCATTCCAAAGTCTGCGCTTTATCTGCAGTGGTATTGGCACTGACCATCAGTATTGCAACACCAGCACTTGCGCAGATGAATATCGAAATTACTGGCGTGGGTCAATCCCTTTATCCAATCGCAGTTATGCGCTTTAAAGATGAGAACAAACTGCCTACTAGCGTTACTGAAATTATTCGCCAAGACTTAGCACGTAGCGGTTACTTTAAAAATACTGAAAATGGCAATGCTGTTGAGAACGATGAAGGTACGCCCAATTACAAATCCTGGGCAGCACGCGGAGCTGATGCTTTAGTAGTGGGCTCGGTTGTACAAACCGCTGGATCTCAGTTTGAGATTCATTACAAGTTGTTTGATGTTCGCAAATCTCAAAGCCTGGGTGGCTTAAACCTCAATTCCAGCGCTGACAATTTGCGTGCAGCAGCGCACAAAATTGCAGATGACATCATCTTTAAATTATTAGGTGAGCGTGGCGTCTTCTCCACTCGCTTGTCCTATGTCATTAAGGATGGTAAGCGCTATCGCCTGGTGATCTCAGATGCCGATGGTCAAAATATTCGCAATGCGATGAATAGCGGTGAGCCAATTATTTCCCCATCATGGTCTCCCGATGGCAAGAAAGTGGCGTACGTTTCTTTTGAAGATCGTAAGCCAGTCATTTATGTTCACGAGTTGGCTACTGGTCGTCGCATTTCGCTTTCCAATCAAAAGGGAAATAACAGTGCACCTGCTTGGTCACCCGATGGTAGAAAACTGGCTATCTCACTTTCTAAAGATGGCAACACTCAGATCTATGGCATCAATGCAGATGGCACAGGCTTGCATCGCTTAACGCGCGGCAACACGATTGATACTGAACCGCAGTACTCAGCTGATGGTCGCTATATTTATTTCACGAGCGATCGTGGCGGCAATCCACAGATCTATCGCATGAGTGCCGAAGGCGAACAAGCTGAAGGCGCAAAACGTATTACCTTCAAACAAGGGTTTGTCACTTCCCCAAGAATTTCTCCAGACGGAAAATACTTGGCTTATATCGCCAATATTGGTGGCGCCTATCGCCTCTACATTCTGAATTTAGCTACCGGTGATGCGCAGGCCTTAACCGATGGCAGCAGCGATGAGTCGCCTTCCTTTGCAGCCAATGGCCGTTATGTTCTCTACTCCACTAAAGTTGGTGGAAAACGTGTGCTAGCGGCCGTATCTGTAGACGGCAATTCTAAGCAAGTGTTGAGCATTCCAGGATCTGACGTCCGTCAGCCATCCTGGGGTCCATTTATGGACTAAGTAAGTCCAGCAACACCAAGCCCCAAACCCTCCACAACACCCCTATTTAGGGGTGAAATACTCACTTTTGGCATTCTTGAGGGCATAATATTAACTATCAGCTCCTTTGGAGCGAGTTTGCTAATTCATTGGTTATTTGGCTTGTAGGAAAAAAGGAAAATTCATGAAGATTTCTATCGCACGTCGCGCAGCGACATTTGCTCTCATCGGCGCCACAGCATTTTTGATGGCTGCATGTTCTAGCGTTAAATTAGATGACACTGATGGCGCTAATGGCAGTGGCAGCGGTAAGTTTGGCTCGCAGCCTTGGAATGATCCTAGCAGCCCATTGTTTGAGAAAAGTGTTTACTTTGGTTTTGACGAGTACACCGTTCAAACTAAATATCAAAAAATGTTGTCTGCTCATGCAAGTTACTTAAAAGCAAATCCAAAACAGAAGATCATCATTCAAGGTAACACTGATGAACGCGGCACTGCTGAGTACAACTTGGCATTAGGCCAACGTCGTTCTGATGCGGTTCGTAAATCTTTAAATTTGATGGGCGTTTCTGATGACCAAATGGAAGCCGTAAGCTTTGGTAAAGAAAAGCCTAAAGCTGAAGGTGATACTGAAGCAGCTTGGGCAGAAAATCGCCGCGCTGACATTGTTTACATCACGAACTAAATGAAGATGTTTTCACACTCTGCAAAACAAACGCTCTCACGAGCGTTTTGTTTAAGTGCTACCGTCATTTTCTTAGGCGCATCCAATAGCGCCTGGGCGCTCTTTTCAGATGACGAAGCCCGCAAGGCCATCCTAGAGTTGCGCAAAACCTTGGCCACCACCCAATTGGAATTGCAAGGTCAGATTGACAAGCTCAAAGCAGATAATTCTGAGCTGCGCGGCAAAATCGAAGAGCTTGAAAAACAAGGTGAAGACATCACCAGCAGTCAGAAAACGTATTACCAAGATCTGGATACGCGCCTAGGTAATTTTGAGCCTCGCACGGTAACCATTGAAGGTGTCTCAGGCACAGTGCAACCTGGCGAGAAGAAAGCCTACGACGATGCCTTAAAAGCTTTTCAAGCGGGCAATCTTAAAAAGGCAGACGATGGATTTTCTGCATTTGCGAATAAATACTCTAAGAGCCCTTACTTGCCTCTAGCGCTGTATTGGAGCGGCAATAGCAAATACGCCAACAAAGATTACGCTGGCGCAATTAGCCAACTTCAAAGCCTGATTAAGAAATACCCTAATCACCCCCGTATTCCTGGTGCCATGGTGACATTAGGAAACTCTCAGCTTGAGAACGGTAATAAAACTGCCGCCAAGAAAACATTTAACGAAGTTATTTCTAAATATCCTGACACCGAAGCAGCAAAAGACGCGCAGCAACTGCTTTCTGCGATCAAGTAAGTATGTCTAAGCTGTCTGCTGCATTTCAGAATCTTGCACCACGCAAACCAGGTGCGCCTGCCGTTATCTTGTTTTCTGGGGGCCTAGACTCCACTACGGTCTTAGCTCTAGCCAAAGACTTGGGCTACTCGCCGTTCGCACTGTCAGTGGGCTATGGACAACGTCACTCTTCTGAGTTGGCAGCAGCAAAACACATCGCCAAACAAATTGGTGTCATTCGTCACGAGGTGGTCAATTTGGACCTCACTCGCTTTGGCGGATCCGCCTTAACAGACTCTTCTATTGCCATTCCAGTAACACCTGGCAAAGACCAAGAGATCCCCGTTACTTATGTACCAGCACGCAATACGATTTTGCTTTCACTCGCTTTAGGATGGGCAGAATCACTTGGTGGACTCGATGTTTTTTATGGCGCCAATGCCGTTGACTATTCAGGTTATCCAGACTGTCGCCCTGAGTATGTCGCCTCGTTTGAGCACATGGCTAACCTTGCAACGAAAGCAGGTGTAGAAGCCATCAATGATGAAAATCGCTTTAGGGTTCATGCCCCCATCATCAATTTAAGCAAATCTGAAATTATTCAATTAGGCAGCACTATGGGGGTTGATTACTCCCAAACAGTTTCTTGCTACCAAGCCAATGATTTAGGCGAAGCTTGCGGTGAATGTGAGTCCTGCCGTCTAAGGCAGGCAGGCTTTAAGCAAGCCAATGTGAGCGATCCTACTCGCTATCGATAAAAACTACATAAACCCCAAGACTTAGACCCTAGAACTCTAGGGTCTTTTTTTGATTGACTTTTCTTAAAATGCACTAAATAATGCACTAAATAATGGGTAATTTTATGAATCTGACACAAACAATTCACGCTAAAACTACGGTCAGCATGACCGATTTAAGGCGCAATCCAAGCAAAATAATGGAGATCGCCGGCGATCTTCCTGTTGCAGTTTTAAATCACAATAAACCTGAAGCGTACCTTCTATCGGCAAAAGCCTATGAGGCTTTACTTGAGTTGGTGGATGATGCCGCCCTTATTAAAACCATTCAATCCAGAAAAGGCGGCAAAACAGTAAAGGTAAAACTTGCAGATCTATAGTCTTGAGTTTCACGTACTGGCTTTAAAAGAATGGCATAAATTAGATAACTCAATAAAAGCGCAATTTAAGAAGCAATTAGAAAAAAGAGTTAATAATCCTAGAATTGAATCGGCCAAACTTCATGGTGATTTAGATAATTACTACAAAATAAAACTGAAAGCCCTAGGTTATCGCCTGGTATACGAGGTTATCGATCGAAAATTGATTATTCTTGTCATCGCAATAGGCAAAAGAAATCAAGAAGAAGTCTATCGAAAAGCAAGTGCCAGAAAATGAATCTGCTTAAAGGGCTTTAGCTTCCAGCATACGCGCAACATAACGCGCAATTAAATCAATCTCGAGATTTACGGCGTCGCCCTGCTGCAACTTACCCAAAGTAGTACTTTGCAGTGTATGAGGGATGAGGTTGATGTCAACAATGCAGGCACTTGGATTATCTTCAGTTTTATTAACCGTCAACGACACGCCATTCACAACGATAGAGCCTTTATAGGCCAGGAATGGTGCTAATTCTTTTGGAGCTTCAATGCGAAGTAACCAAGAACCATATGCATCTTGCGCCACTTGAGAAAAGTGCACCACGTTGCCAATACCATCTACGTGACCGCTTACCAAATGACCACCTAAACGATCATTTAAACGCATAGCTTTTTCTAAATTGACTGGCCCAACCTTATCTAGACCAACAGTCTTATTAAGTGACTCACGAGAAATATCCAAGGCAAATGTATTGCCCTTAAATTGGGTGGCCGTCATACATGCGCCCTGAATAGCAATACTGTCACCGAGCGCAACATCATCTAAGTAGCCCGCAGGGACCTCAACGATTAAATGCAGACCATCGCCCTTCGCTTGAGCGCTTTGAATTTGACCGACAGCAGTAATGATTCCTGTAAACATGGCTAGATTTTAGTTCTTAATATATCTCAAGCGCAGATCAGGTCCAAACAAGCGCTGATCCATGATCCGCCAATCCTGACGCAGATCTAATGATGAAGTTGACACATTAGCCATGCCAATACCTTCGCCCATGAAGAATGGGGCGTAATACAGCAAGAGCTCATCGACACAGCCTTCTCTGAGCATGGAGCCATTTAATTTAAAGCCTGACTCAATGTGTACCTCATTCATGCCGCGCTCTTTAGCAAGATAAGAGAAGAGCTTTGGTAAATCGACTTTGCCAAATTCATTAGCCATAGCAACTACCTCAACGCCACGCTCTTGAAATGCTTTGGCTTTTTCTTGAATGGCGGGGTTACTCAAGCTAGCGCACATAATGATGACACCTGATGTCGCAGTCACATCGTTTAATATTTTGGCAGTTAGCGGGGTCTCTAATTTAGAGTCAACGATGACGCGCCACGGTTGGCGCTGAGTCAGTACCTCTCTCACATTGAGTGAGGGATCATCTTCTTTAACGGTTCCTACGCCAGTCACAATAGCGCAAGCCTGAGCACGCCAGTGATGACCATCAGCCCTAGCCAATGGTCCGGTAATCCATTGACTACGTCCGTCGGGTAATGCCGTTTTTCCATCGAGACTTGCAGCGATTTTCATGCGGACCCACGGCAAGCCACGCGTCATTCTAGAAATAAATCCACGATTCAACGTTTGTGCTTCAGACTCCATTAGTCCGCACTGCACTTCAATACCAGCGGCTTGCAGCCTCTCCAACCCAGTACCTGATACCAGAGGATTGGGGTCGAGCATGGCAGCAATCACTTTTGCAGGCTTGGCCGCAACCAAAGCATCTACACAAGGCGGTGTTCTACCAGTGTGGCTACAGGGCTCCAATGTGACGTAGATGGTTGCGCCTGCGGGATCAATGCCTTGCGACTTTGCATCAGCTAAAGCCTGAATTTCTGCATGAGGGCCGCCGACTTGCTGCGTAAATCCACGCCCAATAATCTTGCCGTCCTTGACAATGACGCAACCCACCCTTGGGTTAGGGTTTGATAGATAAAGTGCTTTTTGAGCCTCGGCCAATGCCTCGCTCATAAATTGATGGTCAACTGCGCTGTACATGGGTCTATTAAACCATTCAATGACAGCGCTTTGCATCCCGCGCCGGGTCACAGATACGCCAACGCCCACCACTACCCAAAATCAGGTGTCTCTCCAGGCTGTTATGGCTCGAATGGCCCAAGATGAGGCGATTGGCCACAAAACCGCCCTGAGCCGTTTTTGCTGCGCCTGCTGCATTAAATAGAATGCCTCTTTTGCCAGAGTGGGGATCAATAAATTGCTTGCCGCCAAGCTTGAAATAAACAGGATGAATATGACCATGAGACAACCATTGTTTTGCCGAGCATTGGAGTGGAGGCTTTCTGGAAACGCATCCACTCTGAATCGCCCAACCCCCTTCCCAACCATGATCTGCCAGTGGGGATAGCGTTACTAACTCACCTCGATACAAAGCGAGTTGACGCGCAAAATGCGCATGCGCAATAAAGCGCCTCGCTATGGAATCGATTTCTCGAACGGCTACTTGCTCTTGCAACAGTGGCATAGTGATCACAGCCATTATGGCAATCATCAACACCACCGCCATGAGTTCAAGCAGGCTAAATCCAGATTCTGGAGTAGAGACATGCTGATAATGTTTATTCAAATACTTGTCGCCAATTCAGGCGTTTAGCTAAACCTGATTTTTCATCTACCCGTACATGAATTTGAACGAAGGGTTTTTCTTTGCTAGTAATACGCCAAAGATTTTTTCCTGCAGGTTCTATGAAGCAGTGATTTTCTACAAGCGCTGATAAATTTGAAATAGATCCTTCGCATTGCAAGACAGCTTTTTCTGAAACAACAAAATGGGCATGCGCAACCTTTATGCTGTTTACTTCAACGATACGCAAAGTTGCTAGTCGCTCTAGTTGACCAACCAACGCAGAACCCAAGAGCAATAGAGAAATAACCCAAGCCAAAATCACAAGAAATTTCGGGTAGCAAAAACCCGCTCAAGCCGAATATTTACTTGGACCCCATCAGTCATAAGTAAAGAAACTTTAAATAAGCGCTGATCCGATGATGGCTTGCCTAAAGGAGGGCTCGTCTCTTCTATCCATAAGCCTTCAACGCCATTCATGAGGGTAGTGTTTTGTATACGACCCTGGCGATCTAAAGATTGGCAGATCAATGACCCTCCATCAGCTTTTGCACCCTTGGGTAGCGAAGCCTGTCGGTTTACTAAAAAACCTTGCAGTGCCAAATGATTTTTGGTGCGCTCTTGGGTAAGCGTATTACCAATGCAATCAAAATCAATGCCATCCGATAATTCATGGCGAATAAGCAATGCATCAGAGCTGCGATAGCCAGTTCTTTTTTGCACTTCTAAATATTGGACTCCCTTCAAATTTACTCTCTTCGGACTTTTTTTCTTATCAGCAGTTTTAATATTTTGGTAACCCGCCATCCGAATTGCCCGACCAATTAATTCAAGCGCACGATCAGCCTCTGCGATCAGCGCTTGCGTTTTTTCATACTGAATTTGTTTGGCAACTAAATCAGCGCTGGTTTTGAGAAGCGGATTGAGTAGCAGCATGCACATAGTTAGTCCGACCAGACATTCGAGCAAACTCATTGCTTATGCCCTTGACCATGAGACCACTTTCAAAAACATCCTGCTCCTTTCTAACGAGTGCTTTTTGCTTCTCTTGTTGCGTTAATTTCAAACTCAAGGCCTGGTAACTTTGAATGAAGTTCATCCAAGCGCCCAAAATCAAGCTCATGGCCACTAAAACCTCGAACAAAATAAAGCCATTCTTGGGGTAGCCTGGAAAATGATGGGGATTTGTCAGCGGACTGAGCACCCCCTCATTTTCCCAATGCCTGCCGGCGATGAAAACGGCCGGCCAAGGCTCTTACCGTCAGAAAGCGGGGATATTGCTGTAAGCACCAACAAAGAGGGGCTCCTCAGCTTAAAATAGAGGGCTATGCCAAATACCCTAGCCTCCACAGAAGAAATCATTGCCGACCTCCGCGCCGGCAAGATGGTCATTCTGGTTGATGAAGAAGATCGCGAAAATGAAGGCGATCTCGTATTGGCTGCTGACCATGTCACAGCGGAAGCAGTTAATTTCATGGCTAAACATGGTCGTGGACTCATTTGCCTGACCCTCACTCGCGAGCGTTGTCAGCAACTCAACCTTCCTTTGATGGTGCGGGACAACGGCACTTCGATGGGCACCAATTTCACAGTCTCCATTGAGGCTGCTACTGGCGTTACTACCGGTATCTCAGCAGCAGATCGCGCTCTGACAATTAAAACGGCAGTTGCGCCCAATGCCAAGCCAAGTGATTTAGTTCAGCCTGGCCATATCTTCCCTTTAATGGCACAACCTGGTGGCGTATTAATTCGCTCAGGACATACCGAAGCTGGTTGCGATCTTGCGTCCATGGCGGGTTGCTCACCAACATCTGTGATTTGCGAAATCATGAAAGACGATGGCAGCATGGCTCGTCTGCCAGACTTGTTAGAGTTTTCCAAAGAACATCAACTCAAGATTGGCAGCATTGCCGATCTCATTCAATATCGCAGCCAACACGAAAGTATTGTGGTGCGCGAAGGTACTCGTGAATTCACTACACCTTGGGGCAAGTTCGAAGGTATTGTTTATCGCGATACCCCAAGCTCATGCATGCATATCGCCCTAGTTCATGGCAAACCTTCTGAAGCCCAAGAGACACTCGTGCGCGTTCATGAGCCAGTGACAGTGTTAGATTTCTTGGATTCTCAAATCAGTACACACTCTTGGCCGCTAGCTCAAGCCCTGCAAAAGATTGCCGCAGCGCCTGCAGGTGTTGCCGTCTTACTCAATGCAGCCGGGATTGCCGCGCCTAATAATGAAGATTGGCTTGCTCAATTTCAAAAACTCAATCAATCTCAAGGTGATGTACAAAAGCCTTTGGCTCGTAAGACAGACTTCAGAAGCTATGGCATTGGCGCTCAAATTCTCAAGGACATCGGCGTTGGCAAAATGCGCTTGCTTGCTAACCCTAGCCCCGTTCCAAGTCTTTCAGGTTATAAGCTTGAAGTGACTGGCTATACCCCTTATCAGCCTTAATTCTTTAAAAAAATATCATGACTAATTCAAACAATGACTTTGTTGGCGTACTAGAAGCAGATCTGAATGGCCAAGATTTACGTATTGCTATCGTGCAAGCTCGATTCAATGAAGATCATTGCGTCGCCTTAACTACTGCTTGCATTCATGAGCTCATCAACTTAGGTGTTTCACAATCAGACATCAAATTGGTTACTGTTCCTGGTGCACTAGAAATTCCTTTTGCATTACAAAAACTCGCTGAGACTGGTGAGTTTGATGGTTTGGTGGCTTTAGGTGCAGTCATTCGTGGCGAGACCTATCACTTTGAGTTGGTTTCAAATGAGTCTGCTGCTGGCATTACGCGCATCTCGATTGAATCTGGTCTACCAATTGCCAATGGCGTGTTAACTTGCGACACCGATGAGCAAGCCCAAGTTCGTGTCAATGTAAAAGGCGCTGACTGCGCTAAAGCCGTAGTTGAGATGGCCAATCTGGCATTAGCTCTCACACCAGATATCGATATTGAAATTAACCCCCCTAGTGAAGCGTAATGACTGACATGCCTAAACCTCCTCTTACGCCTTCAAACACCCAAGCGGCAAAAGATGCGCAGCCAGCAGCACCAAAGCGCTCTCTGACGCCTCGTCGTCGCGCCCGGGAATACGCTCTACAAGGCGTTTATCAAAGCTTGGTAATGCGTCGTGCGGGCAGCTTACCCAATAGCGCTGCAATCGCGAAGCAACTTGCTGAAGACCCAGCTTTTCGTCGCTGCCAGCTAGAACTCTTTCAAGGCATTTTCGAAGGCGTTTTAAATCGTGCCGATGAATTAGAAGCCATCATTACCCCGGCTTTAGATCGCCCAATAAATGAACTGTCTCCAGTAGAGCATGCAGCCCTTCTCATTGGCACTTATGAGCTAGCTGCAGACCTCTCAGTACCCTACAAAGTGGCTATCAACGAAGCCGTTGAACTGGCCAAAACCTTTGGTGGCACTGACGGTCATAAATACGTTAACGGTGTTTTAGACCTATTGGCCCAAAAGCTACGCAGCGCTGAAACTAAAGCGAACTAAACAGCCTTTACTAGCAATAATCCCCAGCCTCCTAGCCCTCAGCTTGGAGGCTTTTTCTTTTGTTCAGGAATAGAATAAGAATATTATTTATTGACCCGTTTTTACTCGTCACAGACCTAATATTGGCAAGCTCACCATGCAAAAAATCGATATCCGCACACTACTCAAAGACTCCAGCCTATTTAAAGAAGAAGCCTATATCAACGGTAAATGGCATACAGCATCTGATAGCAAAACTTTTGCGGTCACCAATCCAGCAACTGATGAATTGATTGCACAAGTTTCCAATCTAACTAGCAAAGATGCTGAGTTGGCAATTAGCGCTGCTGAACATGCACTTCCAGCATGGCGCGCTAAGACTGGCAAAGAACGCGCGCAGATCATGCGTCAATGGTTCGACCTCATCATCGCCAACACACAAGATCTAGCAACGCTGATGACTGTAGAGCAAGGCAAGCCACTTGCTGAAGCTGCTGGTGAAGTTGCTTACGGCGCCTCATTTGTGGAATGGTTTGCCGAAGAAGCAAAACGTGTATCAGGCGCAATCCCTAGTACCACCTGGAGTGATAAACGTCTCATGGTCCTAAAGCAACCGATTGGTGTTTGCGTTGCGATTACCCCATGGAACTTTCCGATTGCGATGATTACTCGCAAAATTGCACCAGCACTTGCAGCTGGCTGCACGATTGTGATCAAGCCTGCAGAGCTTACCCCTTTGTCCGCCTTAGCGCTGGCAGAGTTGGCAGAGCGTGCCGGCATTCCTCATGGCGTGATTAATATTTTGACTGCAGATGCAAATCAATCGATTGTGATTGGTAAAACACTGTGTTCCTCACCTACTGTTCGCCACCTCTCCTTTACAGGATCCACAGAAGTGGGCCGAATTCTGATGGAACAGTGCGCACCCACAGTCAAGAAATTAGCACTTGAGTTAGGCGGTCACGCACCCTTTATTGTTTTTGAAGATGCTGACATTGATGCGGCCGTTAGTGGCGCCATGAGTTCCAAGTTTAGAAATTCTGGGCAGACGTGTGTATGCGCCAATCGCTTCTATGTTCATAAAAAAATACAAGATGTCTTTGTAGAAAAATTTGCCAAAGCAATTGCCGCCATTAAGGTGGGGAATGGTATGGAGTCTGGCGTGACTCAAGGACCACTTATTGAGACCGCAGCCCTGGAGAAGGTGGAGAAGCACGTTGCAGACGCCATTAGTAAAGGCGCCAAACTCATTGCGGGCGGCAAAGCTTCCGTGCCAGGCAAAAACTACTACGAGCCCACTATCTTGGCGAACGTCACGAAAGAAATGCTCATCACTTCAGAGGAAACCTTTGGTCCCGTAGCGCCGGTAATTCCTTTTGAATCCGATGAAGAAGTTATTAAATTAGCCAATAACAGTCAATTTGGCTTGGCATCTTACTTCTATAGCCGTGACATTGGTCGCATCTGGAAAGTGGCTGAAGCATTGGAATATGGCATCGTCGGTGTTAATACCGGTCTTATCTCCAATGAAGTTGCACCGTTTGGCGGCATTAAGCAATCAGGGCTTGGACGCGAAGGCAGCGTCTACGGCATGGATGAATACTTAGAAATGAAATATGTCTGTGTTGGCCTGTAAGGCAACGTATTCTTGATGATGTACTTTTGATGTACTGCTGTTTTTTTATTATTTTTTTCTATAAACCAAATCCCAAACGCCGTGACCTAGTTTGATGCCACGGTTCTCAAATTTGGTTAAGGGCCGATAAGCAGGCCTTGCAACATAACCTGGGTGCATTGCATCTAACTGCTCGCGAGTCGGCTTAAATTCATTCGACTCTTTATCGGCTAATGCAATATCTTCAACAGCAAAGGTTTCTACTTTGACTGACTCAGTTGAGGTGTTTACCAAAACAGGCTCGGCATTCAAAACTAAGAGCATTTGCTCGGCATAGTTATGCCAATCGGTTGCCAGATGTAAATAGCCACCCGGCTTCAAACGGGACACTAAGAGCTTTACGAACTCCGCCTGAATTAAACGACGCTTATGGTGGCGCTTCTTGTGCCATGGATCTGCAAAATAAATATGAATACCATCAAGCGACTCTGGGGCGAGCATTTGCTCCAAAACCTCAACCGCATCATGGCGAATCAATCTGAGGTTGGTGAGATTATCTTCACCAATTAATTTCAGGAGCGCACCCACTCCCGGTGGATGCACTTCGATTGCCAAAAAATCATCTTCTTTTCTTAGGGCTGCAATCTTGGCGGTAGTCTCGCCCATTCCAAAACCAATCTCTAGGATCTTGGGATTTTTAGACCCGCCAAAGACAGCATCTAAGTTCAAAACATTTTCTTGAAATGGGATTAAAAACTGAGGGCCTAGCTCATCAATGGCACGCTGTTGCCCAGCGGTTGTTCTGCCAGCCCTTAAAACAAAAGATCGAATTCGATCAAATCGCTTATCCAAATTTTTCGAATGCTCTACCGTCAACTTAAGCAACTACCTTCTTGAAGTAAGCAATCGTCTCTTTCAGGCCATCTTCTAGATTGACCTTAGGCTGCCATCCAAGCTTTGCCTTGGCTAACTCGATATTCGGTTGACGCTGCTTAGGATCATCAGAAGGCAATGGTTGATGAATGATCTTGGATTTGCTGCCTGAGAGTTTGAGAATCGTCTCAGCCAACTGGAGCATTGTGAACTCACCAGGATTGCCGATATTGACTGGTCCAGTAAATCCTTGTTCAGAGTTCATCATTTTGACCATGGCATCAATTAAATCATCAACATAGCAAAAGCTTCTAGTTTGTTGGCCATCACCGTAAATCGTGATGTCTTTGCCTTGCAATGCTTGCACAATAAAGTTGCTCACTACGCGACCATCGTTAGGATGCATGCGTGGGCCGTAGGTATTAAAAATGCGTACGACTTTAATATCGAGGTTATGCTGGCGGTTGTAATCAAAAAAGAGGGTTTCTGCACAGCGCTTACCTTCGTCATAGCAAGAACGAATACCGATTGGGTTGACTTTGCCCCAATAGGCTTCAGGCTGAGGATGCACTTCTGGGTCGCCATACACTTCACTCGTAGAAGCTTGCAAAATGCGAGCCCTTGTTCTTTTAGCAAGGCCAAGCATATTAATAGCGCCATGCACGCTGGTCTTCGTAGTTTGCACTGGATCATATTGATAGTGCACTGGAGATGCTGGGCAAGCTAAGTTATAGATCTGATTGGTTTCTACATAGAGCGGGAAGGTCACATCGTGACGCATGAGCTCTAAGCGGGGATTGGGCAACAAATGTGCTACGTTCTCTTTAGATCCCGTGAAGTAGTTATCCACCACCAAGACGTCATTACCCTCTTTGAGTAGCCTCTCAGTAAGGTGAGAACCTAAAAATCCAGCGCCACCGGTGATGAGGATTTTATTCATAGTTAATCTTTTTTATATGAAGAATGATTATTGAAAACTAATGTTGAATTAATAATGTCTTGGGGAGTTCCAGCCGGCCGATCTATAGGCATAAACCACCTCAGCCAAAACAATGGATAGGGATGTCATAAAGGATATCAGACCCAATACGAAGGTCCAAATAACATAACTTGTCTGCAAAGAACGTACTGCGCCCGCCTGAAAGAAGAAGAGCTCTAATACGGTGAGAGAAATAAACACACCACTGAGGACGTCAAAGAAGATAGCCGCTGTGCAGAGACGACCCCTAACCTTTGCTTCATCAGCCTCTTTATGCATATGCTCCAGTACTGCCGCATCTTTCACCTCGCCCATCTGAATGGCTCTCTGAATAGTGCGCATACGATCCACTGATCTAGCAAGACGGCCTGAGATTGCATTAATCAACGTTGCAACTGCAGTTAGCAAAAAAACAGGTGCTAAAGCTAGCTGAATATTGTTGGTAATCGCATCAATTGATACATCCATAGGAAATCCGGTTTTCTGTAAAAAATTGAAAGTTAATGAGACCAGGCTACTAAGCCGCTGTAAGCGCTGATGAGTACCAGCACACCAAAGACAATACGATACCAAGCAAACGGCACAAAATTATGGTGCGCTACATAATGGATTAGCCAGCGGACGCAGATAAAAGCAGAAATGAATGCTGCAACAAATCCGACCAGAATGGCAAAGCCATACTCACCTGAAATTGGAACTGGATTCTTCCAAAGCTTGAGTAATTCGTAAGCCGTTGCCCCACCAATCACTGGAATAGCCAGGAAGAAAGAAAACTCCGTCGCCACTGCGCGTGGGATACCAAAAAGCATGCCGCCAATAATGGTTGCACCCGAACGCGATGTGCCAGGAATTAATGCTGCGCATTGCGCCAGCCCAACTTTAAGTGCATCAAGGTGAGTGAGGTCATCCACTTTTTGAATATAGGATTTAGCAGCAGACGCAGATTGCTGACGACGCTCTGCCCAGAAAATAACTAAAGCACCAACTATGAAAGCGCTGGCCACTGGAATCGGAGCAAATAAAACTGCCTTAATGTGCTTACTAAACAAAAATCCCAGGCTCATGGCTGGGAAAGAGGCAATTAATAGGTTAAGTACAAAGCGGCGCGATAAGGCGCTAGAAGTGATTGACATCACTACCTTTAATAGCTTTTCACGGAACTCCCAGCAGACCGCCAAAATGGCACCAAACTGAATAATGACTTCGAAAGCCTTACCCTGTTCATCATTGAAATTGAGTAGGTCACCTACCAATATGAGGTGGCCAGTACTGGAGATCGGCAAAAACTCTGTTAAGCCCTCCACTACCCCCAAAATAACTGCCTTACCAAGCAAAATTAGATCCATGACCCAAATTTTATAGGTATCTGAAACTTCTAGACTTATTTGGCAAAATTGAGCCAAAACCGGCATTTAAAGCAATTTAGCCTTAAACTTCATTGCACATTAAAAAGTACCCGAATTAGATGACCCCAGCACGCTTCAGACTCTCTAGACTTACCGCCTTTGGTTTGATCCTAGGTCACGCGCTCGGCCTCTATTCATGGTCAAACGGTGCATTTGCCCAAAGCCCTACCGCAGCAGCTAGACCAGCCTTGCCAACCCCTATGAGTGCCTCTACGCTCATAGGCCTAGAGCAGCCCCCTCAGATTGCGCCGCCGCCTAGTAAACCAGCCTTTCCTGCCGTATCAACCCCCTCAAATATCAATGGCGCCAAAGCCAACGACATCAAGGGTCAGTTGAACGACCTGATACAGCTTTATCAAGAGGCGGCGTTTAGTGATCCCGTGTTGAATGCGGCGCGCTTTAATTACCAGGCAAGCAAAGAGCTCTATTGGCAGGGCTTCTCTTTATTGATGCCTCAGGCAAACGCCACTCCTGGTGGTACTCGCTACTATCAGCACGGCGCAAACAATACCGTTGTTTCAAACACTTCCGGCAACTCTCGAGTGTTTGATCAAAAGAGCTACACCGTTACCTTAACGCAGCCAGTATTTAACATAGCCGCCACAGAATTATTTAAGCAAGGTGATCTCAATACCAGATTAGCCGATATGCGTTTTTACTTGGCGCAGCAAGATCTCATCTTGCGTGTTTCACAAGCATATTTTGATGCGCTGACTAGTCAAGATAATGTGGCGCTTTATCAAAACAAAAAATCGTTAATCAAGCAACAGCTAGAGGTAGCGCAGGCAAAGTTTGATGCTGGCTTGGCAACCATTGTGGATGTCAATACTGCGCAAGCAGCCCTCGATTTAGCAAACTCTCAAGAGATTGCAGCGCAAGCAGACTTGATTGTGAAGCGCGGCGCCCTTGAACAGCTGGTTGGCCGCCCAGTCGGCGCCATTAAGCCACTCGTGAAAGATGCCAAGATTGAAGGTGTTCTCAAGGACCCTCGCAGCAAACCCAAAGACAGCAAAGGCAATCCGATTGCCGACAGCGTCAATCCAAGCTTGCCCCCGGGGCAAACTTTAGATGATTGGATCAATCAAGCAGAGTCAGCCAACTTTAATGTTCTGGCAGGACAACTCTCCGTTAGTCTTGCCGAAAGTACTTATCGCGGCGCTCAAGCGCTAAATTACCCAACCGTAAATTTAGTGGGCACTTCAGGCTACAACACTTCAAATGGCACGCCGAATAGTTATACGCCTGCCAATACGAATGTGTACAACAATACCGTGGCATTGCAGATGACCATTCCGCTGGTCTCTGGTGGTTTTAATAGCTCGGTCATTCGTCAAAATGCTGCACTCTTAGATGCAGCAAAAGCGAACTACGATAACTATCGTCGCACTGCCGCTCAAAATACGCGTGCGGCATTTACTGGTTTTTATGGCGGCTTAGCGAGTGTGAAGGCCTATGAGGCAGCAGAGCGTTCAAGCTCTTCAGCGCTTGAGTCCAGCAAGCTAGGATTTGAAGTAGGTACTTTAATTAATATTGATGTATTGATTGCTTTGGATACACTCATCAACACAAGATCTTTATTGCATCAAGCAAGATACAACACCATCCTGAATGCAATTAAGTTAAAAGCGCATGCAGCCGCTTTAACAGATGAAGATTTAATCGCGATTAATTCTTTGCTGCGCTAAACAGCATTTAGAGTTACTTCAGTAATTCCAAAGAAGCTTCAATAACATTTGCCGCACTTGGCGGTGAGCGCATATCACCGAGATTGCGAATATGATCTGACCAATAGCCATCCGTTTTCCACTGCGGTGAATCACAATAAATTTCAACAGTTGGCTTATTCAATACGGCAGCCAAGTGAGTCAAGCCAGTATCAACGCCAACGGTAAGCGCAGCACCAGCAATGACAGTAAATGCTTCTTCAATTGAAAACGCCGGCGGCACTACAGCGCCTGGTATTTGACTGGAAAGCTCTTGGCTAATGAGCTTCTCAGCAGCATTTCCCCACGGAAATACCATTTGATAACCTTTGCTAGCGAGCTCTTTCCCCAATTCAATCCAATTGTTGTTAGACCAACGCTTTGCCTCACGAGCAGTCGAATGAAAACAAAGTACATAAGGCTTTTGTAGCTCAACGCCAGCAGTAGCCGTCAAGGCTTCTGCAAAAGAACTTGGATAGAACTGTGGCCGATCCGAGCGCTCTAATAAGGGCCAATCCAATGCGGAGCACATGACCCAACGAGAGCGATCCACCGCATGACACTGGAATGGCACTTGCACACACTGGTTATAAAACGATCTCGCAATGGGCTCGTAGCCTGAATATTCTGTTGCGTTAGCTAAGCCAGCAACTACAGCATCTGAAGACTTATTAGCTAAGGCGCAGACCAAACCAGACTTCAACAAACCCTGTGTTTCAATAATGTAATCGTATTGCACTGCTTGTAACTGGCGCTTAAAAGCAAAAAACTGCTTCCAGGCACTTGCTTTAAAAAGATGCTTTTTCCAACGGCGCAGACCGAACGGAATAATTCGGTCAATTCCTTTAAAGCCTGGTTTAGTCAGCAATGGCTGCAATAAATGAACATAACCTTCTTCCACCACCCAATCAATTTGCGCATCCGGTAAGCGTGCTCGCAAATCCCAAACGATTGGCAAGTTATGCAGCACATCTCCCAATGAAGACAACTTCACCAATAATATTTTTGGAGATGAATTAAGAGCGGTCATTAAAACTTAGGGACCTGATCCCAAGGAAGACCTGCTGAATCTTTAGCATTCAGAATGGGAGTAGTTCCGGCCAACAAAGGCCACTCAATTCCAATACTAGGGTCATCCCAAGCCAAGCAAACTTCACTTTGTGGGTGATAGTAATCGGTCGTCTTGTACAAGAACTCGGCAGCTTCTGAAAGCACCAAAAAGCCATGGGCAAATCCAGGTGGAATCCACAATTGCCGATGATTTTGAGCGCTTAGTTCTACCCCATCCCACTTACCAAATGTTGGAGACCCTTTACGCAAATCAACAGCAACATCAAAAACACTGCCTGACACTACTCGAACAAGCTTGCCTTGAGTTTTTTCTAGCTGGTAATGCAGTCCACGTAAAGTTCCCTTACGAGAAAAAGAATGGTTATCTTGCACAAAATTGACATTCAGGCCAGTGACAGCAGAAAAGTCTTGAACATTAAAAGATTCTGTAAACCAGCCACGGTCATCACCAAATACCTTTGGCTCAATAATTAATACTTCTGATATTGCTGTTGGTGTTACAGACATCTTCGGATGTTGATTGGGCAATACCATTAAATAACCTTCTTTGAAGAAAGTGCCATCGGCTGAGAGCCAGCATTGATTTCATTCAAAATTTTCAAAAGATATTGGCCATAGCTATTTTTGCTTAACTGAGCTGCCACTTTTTGAACTGCTTCAGCACCAATCCAACCTTGGCGATAGGCAATTTCCTCTGGGCATGCCACCATGAGACCTTGGCGTTTTTGCAGTGTTGCAATAAAGCCTGCCGCATCCAATAAAGAATCGTGTGTCCCGGTGTCTAACCAAGCAAAACCACGGCCCATAATCTCGACACTGAGTTGATCCTTCTCAAGATAGATACGATTTACATCTGTAATCTCGAGCTCGCCACGTGCGCTAGGCTTTATTGAACTAGCGATATCGCAGACCTGATTATCATAAAAGTAGAGCCCTGTAACTGCATAACTACTTTTTGGCTTTAGCGGCTTTTCTTCAATTGAAACCGCTTTGTACTGTTTATCAAACTCAACCACGCCATAACGCTCTGGATCAGTGACGTGATATGCAAAAACTGTGGCGCCTTGTTCGCGCTCATCAGCACTCTCTAGGTTTGATACCAACTCATGGCCATAAAAAATATTGTCGCCTAACACCAATGCGCTGGGATGATTATTGATAAAACTTTTTCCCAATGTAAATGCTTGGGCCAAACCATCGGGTGAGGGTTGCACACAATACTCAATATTGAGCCCCCACTGAGAACCATCGCCAAGCAGCTCTGTAAAGCGTGGAGTGTCGTGGGGTGTCGAAATCAACAAAATATCTCGAATCCCTGCCAACATTAAAGTGGTTAGCGGGTAGTACACCATCGGCTTGTCGTAGACCGGCATCAACTGCTTTGATACTGCCTGGGTAACTGGGTACAAGCGAGTACCAGACCCGCCAGCCAAGATAATGCCTTTGCGATTTTTTACCATTTGCACCCTAAAACCTTCATTTGAATTCTATGTTTTTGAATCTGCCAATAGCTGCTGCACATAAGCAGTCACTTGCTTATCCCACGGCGTATTCCAATGAGGCAATTTTGACACAAGATCCAAACGCTCTAACTCACTTTGAAGCTTGTTAGTATCCAAGCGAGAATTCATTGGCCTTGGGGCTGGTAAAGGGTATTCGGAGGCTGGAATGGGACTAATGGCACCAGATGATGCCTTCAAGGTTGCACCAGCCTCAATCGCTGATTGCACGGCCAATTGAGCCAATCCATACCAATTGATTTCCCCAATTGGTACAGCGTGATAAACACCCGAAGCAAATTGTTTAGTGGCAAGACTCAACACTAATTGAGAGCCAAGCTCTGCCAACCACTGCGCGCTAGTTGGAATACCAAATTGATCATCAATCACTCGCAGCTCGGTGCGCTCTTTTGCCAAACGCAAGATAGTGCGAATAAAGTTTGCGCCATCCCCATAAACCCAGCTGGTTCGCAAAATGACATATTGGCCAGCGCCCTTAACAAAGGCCTGCACAATAGCGCGCTCGCCCGCTTCTTTGGATTTGCCGTAGACACCTAATGGATTGGTTTGATCCAACTCCGTGTAGGAGCCCTGCTTTGTGCCATCAAATACATAGTCTGTTGAGAAATGCAGCAGTGTTACATCTTGACTAGCCGCATAGATTGCCATTGCCTCTGGCGCTTTTGCGTTAATCGCAAATGCCAACTCAGATTCTGACTCCGCTTTATCTACCGCCGTATAAGCGGCAGCATTGATAATGACTTGAGGCTGAAAAGACTGCAATAGATCGCTGACATGCTCGGTATTAGCTAGATCACAATCGGCGCGCCCCACAAAGCGGATTGTGTCCTGATTAAATCGCCCGGCCTTGAGCTGCTCAGCAAAGGCTTTACCTAGCTGACCATCTTTTCCAAAAACCAGAATATTCATTATGAGTTATTTATTGGCTCTGATACTGCTTATCGAGCCACTCTCGATACGAGCCAGTGACCACACCATCAACCCATATTGGATTATCTAAATACCACTGCACCGTCTTACGAATACCCGTATCAAAAGTTTCGGCTGGACGCCAGCCAAGCTCCTTCTCAACCTTGCTGGCATCAATCGCATAGCGACGATCATGACCAGGGCGGTCTTTAACAAAGGTAATTTGCTCTGCATAAGGCTTGCCATCAGCACGCGGTCTTAATTCATCTAAGATTTTGCAGATGGTGTTAACAACCTCTAAGTTGGCTTTTTCATTCCAGCCGCCAATGTTGTAAGTCTCACCCAATGTGCCTTTAGCCAATACTTCGCGAATTGCAGAACAGTGATCGCCGACATAGAGCCAGTCGCGAATCTGCTGACCATCGCCATAAACTGGCAACGGCTTGCCATTTAAGGCATTGAGAATTACCAATGGAATTAACTTCTCGGGGAAGTGATATGGACCGTAGTTATTTGAACAATTGGTGGTCACAACTGGAAAGCCGTAGGTATGGAACCAGGCGCGCACCAGGTGATCTGAGGCTGCCTTTGATGCTGAATACGGGCTATTTGGTTCGTATGGATTGGTTTCGCTAAAGGCTGGATCAGTCGCAGAGAGTGATCCATACACTTCATCGGTTGAGACATGATGAAAGCGAAATTGCGCTTTTGCTTCCCCCTCTAATCCTCCCCAATATTCGCGGGCGCACTCTAATAAATTAAAAGTGCCGACAATATTAGTTTGAATAAATTCAGCAGGCCCGTGAATCGAGCGATCTACGTGGCTCTCAGCAGCAAAATTCACAATAGCGCGTGGACGATGTTCTGCAAGTAGTTTTGATACAAGGGCTTTATCGCCAATATCCCCATGAATAAAGACATGCCTAGAATCTTTTTGGAGCGATTGCAGATTTGCGAGATTGCCTGCGTAGGTCAACTTATCTAAATTCACGACGCCTTCAGCATTGGGTGATGCAAGCCAATCTAAAACAAAATTTGCCCCAATAAATCCAGCACCACCAGTTATTAAAATCATGTAATTAATCTTTCAATCTTAAAATGACATTAAGACTGCATCATCTTCAAATATCTATTAAAGCGTTTCTTACCAAATGTCAGAATGCCCAGTTTCTTAACCAGCTTTAGGGCGCCCCTCGGTTTAGGTAATTGAACCTCTTCAACAGTACCCCCTGGTGTCTTGTCGCAATTGATTAGAGCGGGGTTAATAAAAATACGGAAGCCTTTGTTACGTAAATCTCTGTGGAATGGAATATGGTCCGCTACATCAATACCGCCAGCCTGATCATCGGTGCCGGCATATCTACCAGATATAAATGCTTTTCGACTGTAGATTCCAAGACCACCAAAAGCGGAATCTACTTCAATTAAATCAGCGCGCGGATCGATCGGGGATTGCTTACAACCAATTGCGATATCGAGCGCACTTTGATGCCCCAAAATATCCTCAAGTCGATGCTTTTGCTCCCAACAATCCATTGGGTTCCAGTAGGGATGGCTTAAAGCCCAAGTGTCATAGTATTCGCCTAATTGATTGGCGGTAACTACATCCCATGGCTCATCCACTTCCCAGCACTGCGCAATCTTTTCACGTGTAATAAGGCCATTCATACCATCCATATCAGCCATGGCAATGAAATCCACCTCTTGATATTTGGGGTCATTTGCCACTGCATCAACAATGACATTGCGGCAATAAGCAATTCGGTCTGTTCTTTTGTGGAGTTTTTTACTTAACTCTCCAACAGTAATAAACGAAAAATTGGGTACCTTCTTGGAAAGCATTTCTAGCCTCACAAGAGTATCGTCACTTGAATCACTCTCTACAGCCAGACACATGACATTCTTGAATTGATCAAGACTGGCCATTAACTTTTCCACTTCATTCTCAATCTGAGCGGAAACATTGCGAACAGGCCCAGCCAACAAAATTGTTGATTGAGTAATTGGCTTTCTAGGATTTTTTATTATATTTATTAGAGACATAGGCTTATTTTACATGGGGCTTATGGTTATATTTCGGCAAAACTATGCAAAATCTTGAGCAATTTTGCCAATAATCGTCTTAGCAAAGTGTTGAGAGCTAAATGGCATGAATTGTGAACTGGTCAAAAATTGTCTTGCCGCTTGTTGATAACTCAAAAATTGCTCAGGAGTCATCGACTCCATAAATTTATACAAGGCCTCATAAGACGAAAACTGACGGAAATCGATAAAGCATTCTGCCGGGATAAATTGCGCAATATTGGCATCACCCCAGTAAATTGGAACGCAGCCAGCAAAGAGGCAGTCAAATATTTTTTCAGTGATATATCCAGAAATATCTCGTGCGTTTTCAAAGCAAATGCAAAACTTGGTGTTACTTAAAACAGCATATTTTGTTTTTGCAGGTCCTTGGTAGCTTGGAAATACTGGCTTGCCAGAAAGCCAAGGAATAATTTTTTCCAATCGATAGCGCACCTTACCCAGGCTACCAAATCGCTTTGGCGGAACCTTCCAGCCATTTCCATAGAGTTTGAGCTTGCCGGGAGCAAACTTCTCAAACCAACGAACCGCCTTAACTCTCTGCGAATAGAGCTCACGCTCATCAACACAATTGGCGTGACGATTACTACCAATCAAGCATACAAAATTTTGGCGCTGCTCAAAAAAAGCACTCTGAAAATCCGCTCCACATTCTTCTGGAATCGGATTGGGAGTCTGAATTTGAATAAAACGAGTATGGGAGGTGAAGTTACCAGCTTGATCTCGCAAACCATTTTTCAGCAAGAGATGGTCCCAGGTGAAAATGACATCAAACTGATTTAAATAATTGCAGTCGGCGTTTTTAGGGACTGTTAATGGTGTTTCAAAAAGGATGAGGTAGTTCTTGCTGGCTGAGCCTGGAACAAAATCAATCGATTCGACATATATTGAGAAATCAGGTTTGATGCCATTGCGTTCATTGACATCTGCAGTGTGCAGGTTAATACCGCTTTGCTTGGCGAATGCATCCAGGACACGCATGGGCTCCAAGCAGTTATCGCGATTACGTGGGCTGTGAGGATTAAAAATATCGTCCTCGCCATTCTCCCATCCATAAATACTGCCTGTGAGCATAAATTACCTATAAATTTGAAGGCCGTAATGCAATTAGGGCATTTATACCCAATCTAATGCTTTAATTATAGGGATATGAACATTACTACCCAAATCCAAGGTGGCCTCGGGAACCAACTTTTCCAATATGCCACTGCAAAGGCTCTCAGCAAGCGATTGCAGGGTCAATTAAGCCTGGATATTGAGTGGTTTAACCACGGCTGGGAAGATGTCACGCCAAGGCACTTTTTATTGCCAGATCTTCGGGTTCAAGCCCAATTTATTCAAGTTCAGCCACCGATTACGCCTCCAAAAAAATGGCGCCGAATTTTGCAGTCGCTTCTACCGATTAGCCCCTTCATTCTCAAAGATAGACCCTATCGATTTAATTCACTGATCAATCGATTTAAGCCCTACTCCAATCAAGACATTTATCTCATAGGATACTGGCAGTCATTTCATTATTTTGATTCTATTCGCGCTGAACTATTAGATGAAATCCAACCTCGCGATGGTTTGTCAGTTCACTATCAAGCCTATTTAGAAAAAATTCAGGCAAGCCCTTCGGCGATGGTGCATATTCGTCGTGGTGATTATGTTCATCTCCCAGTTGCTGCAAAGGTACATGGATTTCTGGGGTTAGATTATTACCTCGAGGGAATAAAACTACTTCTGGCAAAAAATCCAGATACACATTTCTTTATTTTCTCTGACGACCAAGAGTGGGCAAGAAATAATCTACCTCATCAAGAAAAAATTACCTTTATCGAAAGCTCAGAAGATAAAGCTGCCCCAGTTGAAGAGCTCTATCTGATGTCTCAATGCAAAATGCATTTGATTGCCAACAGCTCACTCAGCTGGTGGGGTGCGTGGCTCTGCAATAACAAAAATGCTTATGTGATTGCGCCCAAAAAATGGACCAATGATCAGAACAAAAGCTGGGATGATTTATTGCCTAGGCAGTGGCAAAGGATCTAACGCTGGGGCTCGCCGAGCTTTCCTAGAAGAGTAGCGAGCAGCGTCACAACCAATCGCTCTAAGCGAGTAAATGGAGTCCAGACACCATTGCCGCGATATTGAAAGCGAGCATAGATCTGATAGTTTGCCGAAAAAGAAATGCCTTTAATGCGGCGATTCATAGCAAACAAGAATTGAGGCGCCTTGATGATTCTCTCTGCTGCAGGCATTTTTTGAGGGCAGAGTTCCGGATCAATTCCTAAGCCACGAATGTAGTCAGCCCTACAGCGATCAAAGATGATAGCAGCGCTAGCATTGGCTACACGACTGATTTGCTTAGGGTGCAATCTATACGTAATTAACTTGTCTTTTAAGTTAGCCAATCGATAACCCGCCAAGGCAATCTCTTGCCACATAGAATAATCTTCAGCATGATCATTGCCCGGTTTGTAGCGGAACTTTTTAAACACTTCAGCCCGACCCATCACAGCAGGATTGCATAAGGGGCAATACACGCTGATTAATGCCTTGATATCAGCGTCTGTATAGCGTTCTTTAGACTTGCGACGCTTGCCAGTTTCTTCGTTGTAGGTTTCGTATGCGCCACTACAAAGATCGGCCTTACCGGCCTCTAGAAAAGCAAGCTGCTTTTCTAATCTATCCGGAAAAGCGATGTCATCATTATCTAAGTAGGCTATATATTGACCGCGCGCCATTTCGATTAACGCGTTTCTAGAGGCTACTAACCCGCGATTCTCAGAATGATTGACCTTAACAATCCTGGGATCATCAAATTGATCAATCACTGCCGCAGTATTGTCTGTTGAGCCATCATTAATAATGCACAACTCAAAGTTTGAATGCGTCTGATTCAGAATGCTTTGTATTGCCTGCGCAATATATTTATCCGAATTGTAGGCAGGCATTAAAACACTGACCAAAGGGCTTTGCTGACTCATCAGATTACCTATAGATAACTTTGTAGGTATCGGCCAAAACGCTTTAAGCGCTTTAGCAACCTAGAGGGCGCAGACTTCTGTGATTGACCTAAGTTGAGCTCAGATTCCCAGGCGGACTGGTAGATGATGCCTAAGTAATTTTGCGCAAGTTTTTCTTCAGTCTCACCTAAACGCTTCATTAAGAAATATTGCCAGTCGTAGTGATAAGCGCGAAACAGTGGCTCAATCGCGATAATGGGAATAGCGCGGTATTTGAGCAGTGCCTCGCCATAAATCAAAGTCTCAGGTAGCTCCGGGCTAATGAAGTCCCACAAGCTGATGCCCTTGGGTTGCAAGTATTGCTCGTCAAGAGATTGCCACACCTTTGCAGACCAAATAAATGGGGCTGGTGCGCAATAAAAATTAGGGCCTTGCCGATCAAATGTGGCCTTGACGCGCTCCGCCTCTAGTCGCAGCTCTCGCTCCACCTTCTCTTGACCACGATTAGTAGAAATCTGAAAAAGTTCTTTGTTTTGATGTAGCACTGTGTACGGCACACCATCATTCGCCAGGAAATCCGCCTTATAAAACTTGCGAATAAAAACGCAATCCGAATCTAAACATAAATAATTTTCTGCAAACCCAAGGCGCCAAAATTCAGACTTAATAATTTGCTGCGATAAACCGCCGGGCATCGCCTGGTATTTTGCAAAGTCAGCACCAGGATTTGAAGCAACGATATCTTCATCTGCTACCCAAATATAGCCACTTGTTCCAAGCACTTGTTCCAGTAATGCCTTTTCGGCTCTCGGTGTTGAGATATAGAAGTCGAGGCGATCGGCATTAAATTGCTGAACTGATTCCAAGAGGCGCTTGAGGCGTAGAAAATCCCTTGAATAAGATTTGCAATAGAGAACGAAGTCTTTCAAACGAGCTTCCTATAATTATTTTGTGCGGCTTTGGACTTGGGTCAAGATAGTCTTTACTGCTTGATCTACGCCAATTGGCTTCCAAATCGGCTCAATTAACTGCTTTGACTGCCAGTCTAACCAAATTCTTTCAAGCGCCATCGAAATTCCAGCTGAATCACCCTCTGCGCTTAAGTAGGCACCCCTATTCAACAGCATCTGGTCTAACTGGGGGTTGCGATGGGTAATGCCCCAGATAGGTCGACCAGTCCAGAGGTAGTCATAAAACTTTGACGGAATGTACTCTGCACACCACTCGTCATTACCATGCAACAAAATTAGCACATCAGCTTCTTGCATTTTTTCAGCTACCCGCTGACGCCCAGACTTTCCAGTTGCAGGATCAATTTCGAGGCGACCATGCGCTAGTAAAACATCTTCAAAACCATATTTTTGAATGGCTTCAATCGATAAAGAGTCTAAGGGTGCGCCATAGGCATGTACACGAATCAAATCCCGTGCTTGTGGGTATTTTTCAAATAAAGGCAGTAACGCTTTTAAGATAGTTGAAAGAGATCGATCATTTGCCAAAGAACCAAAGTGGCATAGATTGAGTTGATTGGTGTATTGATGGGTTTGATTTGCAGCGAGGCTTCCAGGGGGTTGAGCTCCTGGCGTCACCACAAAGCCATGGGCATTGCTTGGAGTATTGAGATTGGGATTGCGCACTTTAGCGTAATGCAAGGCGCCATCTGTAAACCACCATACCTTGTCAGAAAATCGCGTTAGTTGATTTTCTAAATAATGGCGAAAACCTGCGTCACGGCTCTTGGGCCTCTCAAAGCCTTGATCATTGGGGTCTTTACGAATTACCAGGGGATCATGAACCTCTGAGATCAACTCAATACCGGTGGCCTTCTTCAGCCAGACGCCAGCCAAGTGAGCGGACCATGCGCTACCAACCGAAAGCACTACATCTACCTTACCAGCACGAATTAATCTATATCCATGCAAGAAGGCAGGAAGAGCCCAAGACCATTGACTCGAATAACCAAGGCACAGTTTTTCAATTGCAATCAAGGGTGCCAACAAAATGGATACAGTTCCAGTGCTCAGCTTATAAATTAAGCCACGGCCGAATTTATTAGCGACCCAATGGCGAAAATCAAAACGAAAGCCTGAAGGCCCCCAGGCAATAAATTGATAATGTGGAAAACGTTGATCTTTAATTCCGGTGATAGCGCTAAAGACGATTGGCTCTACACCAGCCTCTAGAAAATAGGGGATTTTGTCTGTAATGGTTAGGCTTGCAGCGCGGCCATCCATATTAAAAGCATGTGACAAAATGAGCCAACGCTTTTTATCAGTCACCAATGGAAGTTCGACAGTCACCCTGTATTCCTACTGAGTAATTAATTGCCGGCAACGATCGACATCACAGCCATACGCACTGCGATACCAAAGGTCACTTGATTGAGGATGACGGACTGCGGTCCATCGGCTACCGCAGAGTCAATTTCAACACCACGATTCATGGGGCCTGGGTGCATCACGATCGCATCAGATTTAGCGAGTGCTAAACGCGTAGGCGTTAAGCCATACTGTTTGAAGAAGGCATCGCCTTCTGGAACCTGACCCGCTTCCATACGTTCTTTTTGAATACGCAAAGTCATTACAACATCAACATCTTTTAAGCCTTCTTCCATCGAATGGAAAACTTTCACACCGAGCATATTCAAATCGCTCGGCAACAAACTCTCTGGGCCGATTGCGCGGATATCTTCACAACCCAAAGTAGTTAGCGCATGGATATTGGATTTAGCAACTCGGCTATGCACAATGTCACCCACAATCGCCACCTTTAAACCTTTGAAATTCTGCTTAAAGTGACGCATCGTATACATATCTAATAAACCCTGGGTTGGATGCTGATGACTGCCGTCTCCGGCGTTCACCACGTGCACATGAGAGGGTACATGGTTCGCTATTTCAATTGGCGCCTTAGAGACGCTATGGCGCACGACAAAAATATCTGCCTGCATTGCCACGAGATTATCAATCGTATCCAGCAAGCTTTCGCCCTTAGCAGTTGAGGAGGTGGAGATGTCTAAATTAATAACATCCGCAGATAAACGTTTTGCAGCGATCTCAAAAGTCGTACGAGTACGAGTGGAGTTTTCAAAGAACAAATTAAAAACACTCTTTCCACGCAATAAAGGAACTTTTTTTACTTCACGAGAAGGATCTGTCACGCTTACAAACTGCTGGGCAGTATCTAAAATATGTAGGATCTGCTCTTTTGGCAGACCTTCCAATGTGAGAAGGTGGGTTAATTCACCGGCAGCATTAAATTGGTTCATTAAACTCGCTCCTCTAACTGAAAGCTGAAATTGCCAGCTGCATCTTTTTCTAAAACTAAAATTTGTTGCTCAGGGACTTGAACGTGCTCAGCCACAAAATCTGCACTGACAGGAAGCTCGCGCTTACCGCGATCAGCCAAGACCATGAGCTCAACTTGAGCTGGGCGACCAAAATCAAATAATTCATTGAGTGCTGCCCGAAGTGTTCTACCAGTTAATAAAACATCGTCAATCAAAATGACACTAGATCCATTGACATCGAATGGCAAGTGGGTTGGCATAGTACTAGCTGTACGCAATGCAGTCATACCCTTCTCAGCGTAATCATCGCGATGGAAAGCAACATTAATAACACCAAAGTATGGCAAGCCTAGATCTTTTGCAAGGCGCTCTGCGATCCATGCTCCACCCATTGCTAAGCCGACCAACTCAAAAGGACCATGCTGTGCTCTCTTGCGTAAATTTTCTAATAACTTTTTATATAACGGTTCAGCGTTCATTCTTCAGTTCCAACACTATGTAATAACCAATCAAACTTCTCAAGCCTTAACCCGCAAAATATTGCTCCAGAATCAGCGCGGCAGACTGTGCATCTAGATTGTCCCGCATCTCAGGTTTGCCCTCTAAAACTGCCGATGTATAACGCTCATCCACCCAAGCTACGGGCAGGCTAAAGCGTCCATGCAGCTGATTCCCAAAGCGCTTCGCTTTCGCGGTCATCTCATGCGCAGTGCCATCAGGATGCATGGGAAGACCAACGACTAGTTGATTTGGCCCCCACTCCTTCAGAAGACCCTCAATTTCACGGAACAGTTCATCAAGATTGGGAGCGGCTATCGTTTTTAATGCCTGACCGCTTCTACTCACTGAATTGCCTACTGCAACACCAACTCGCCGAGTGCCGTAGTCAAAAGCCATGACTGTAATGGGCTCACTCATCAGCAGAGAGCTCGATTAAGCATGACCTGTCTCACCAGATAGGTCGGATAAATCAAACCCCAGATGACTCATGGCTTTTTGATAACGCTGACTAAATGGCGTATTAAAAATTACTTCACTCATTTGTTCGCGCGAAACTGGAACATTGATCCAGCCGTTTGCAGTGATCTCTTCCTCAAGCTGTCCCGCACCCCAACCCGCATAGCCTAAAGTCATTAAGAATTTTCTGGGACCATTGCCAATTGCCACTGCCTCGAGAACATCTTTGGATGTGGTCATCGTGAGGCCGCCCGGAATTACTAAGGAAGAGCTGTAAGAAAGATTGGGGTTGGATTCGTGCAGAACAAAGCCGCGTTCGATTTGCACAGGGCCGCCAAAATAAACAGGCTGATCTAATAAGGGTGCAATTTCTAATTTGAGCTCGATTTTGTCAAACAGTGTTGCTAGATCGACCTCTGTCGGTCTATTCACCACCAGACCCATGGCACCCCTCTCGGTGTGCTCGAAAAGATAGATTACGGAACCAGCAAAATTGGGGTCTACCATGCCTGGCATGGCAACCAATAATTGATTAGCCAAATGATCGGCTGAAAAGGAAATTGATGACTCTGGCGAAGGCGCTATATCTGAAGCAGAGGGTGCTTTTTTAGCAGAGGTCATAGAATCTATTTTACAGAAATAACAATTCAAACAAGCACTTTTTCTCAATAAACCATAAGATAGGGGCTATGCAAAAAGCTCTTGTTTGGCTCCGCCGTGATCTTCGTCTTTATGACAATGCCGCCCTCCACCACGCACTCAAGGAGAGCAAGCAAGTCTGGCTGACCTTTATCTTTGATACCGAAATCCTAAAACCACTCCTCAAGGGTGATTTAGACGACAAGGGCTTAAAGCATGACCGTCGAGTAGATTTTATTTGGCAAGGATTACAGCAAATTGATGAAGCGCTACGCAAGCAAGGTGGTGGACTGATCGTTCAATTTGGTAAGCCTACAGAATGTATCCCTAAAATTGCTAAAGAGCTGGGGGTTAATGCTGTATTTGTGAATCACGATTACGAGCCATCGGCTATTGCTAGAGACGATATCGTCAAAGCCGTACTTGAAAAATCAGACATTCAATTTAAAGACTTTAAAGATCAGGTTATCTTCGAGAAAAAAGAAATTCTGACCAACTCGAATACAGTCTTTTCAATTTTTACGCCATACAAAAACAATTGGCTTAAAACACTGCAAGAAAAAGATTTAGCAGCATATGTATGCTCCCCTGCTAAGGGCCAATATGCATCCATCCCCAAAAAACTAGACACGCCAATACCTTCATTGGAATCGATGGGATTTTGCCCAACCGGCATCCAAACCTACTTGCCGCCTGGCTCAGAGGGTGGCCAAGACTTTCTTGAGGACTTTCTTCCCCGAATTGATCAATACCAAATTGGCAGAGACTTTCCGGCAATTAAAGGCGTGAGCTATCTCTCAACGCATTTGCGCTTTGGCATGCTCTCGATTCGAGGCCTAGTGCGCGAAGCTCATCGACGTATGTTAGCAGGCAGCATGGGCGCAACGATTTGGCTGAGCGAACTCATTTGGCGTGATTTTTATTTCATGATTTTGGCCAACCATCCTCGTTTAGCTGATGGCGTTTCTTTTAAGCCAGACTATGACAATATCGTCTGGGAAAGTGGTGCTCATGCCAAGAAACTATTTACTGCCTGGTGTGAAGGAAAAACTGGCTATCCATTAGTGGATGCCGCTATGCATCAACTCAATCAAAGTGGCTATATGCACAATCGCCTGCGTATGGTTGTAGCCAGCTTTCTCACAAAAGATCTAGGAATTGATTGGCGCTGGGGTGAAGCGTACTTTGCTGAGCACCTCAATGACTTTGAGTTCTCTTCAAATAATGGTGGATGGCAGTGGGCATCGTCTTCTGGCTGCGATGCGCAACCCTACTTCCGCATCTTTAATCCCATCACCCAATCTGAGAAATTTGATCCAGAGGGTAAATTTATCCGTCGCTACCTACCTCAACTGGAAAAACTCTCTAAAAAGTCGATTCATGCCCCATGGAAGGCTGGCCATATTGAGCTAGAAGCTGCAGGGGTTGTGCTGGGACGCGACTATCCTCAGCCCGTAGTAGACCATGATGAAGCGCGCAAGAAAACGCTGGTTCGTTACAGCGTGGTCAAAAAAATCAGTGAATAACAAATAAGGTCGGAGCTTTAAGCTTTAAGATAAGGCATGAGCAAGATCTACGCTATAGGTGACGTACAAGGATGTGCGCCCTCTCTCAAAGCCCTCGTTAAGAAACTTCCCAAGAAATCGAAAATGATTTTCTTGGGGGATTTAGTTAATCGCGGGCCCGATTCGCTAGGTGCGCTCAGGCAACTCAAATCCCTTCAAGAATCGGGCCGTGCCGAATGCATTCTTGGTAATCATGATTTGCATCTTCTAGCCATTGATGCAGGCCTACGCAATACCAAGGGCTTAGATACCGTTGATAGTATTCTCAAGGCACCTGATCGCGCTGAGCTCATCGAATGGATTCGACATCGGCCGATGGCTTTAAGTAATGGCAACGTATTAACCGTTCATGCCGGCGCTCTGCCTCAATGGGATCTCCAGCAAACAATTGAATGCGCACAAGAAGTAGAAAAGGCGCTGCGCAGCAAGTCTTATAAAGAATTTCTGAGCAATATGTATGGCAATACTCCCAATAAGTGGAGTAGCACCCTAAAAGGGTATGAGCGTTTGCGCGTGATTACCAATGCCTTAACAAGAATGCGTTTTTGCACCCCCAGTGGCCAAATGGAATTTGAAAGTTCAGAAGGTCTAGAAAATGGACCTAAGGGTTATCTGCCATGGTTCCAGGCGCCCAAAAGAAAAACTGCTGACACTTTGATTTATTTCGGCCATTGGTCCACGCTAGGCCTACTAAGACATGACAATGTGATTGGCTTGGATACCGGTTGCGTGTGGGGCGGGAAACTCACCGCCATGGAAATTTCAGACTCGAATCGGGATCAGAAAAATCTAGAGATCATTCAGGTGGATGGTTATGACCAGCCACTCAGAATGTAATTAGCGTATTTCTTAAAGATTCTTAAAAGAAGTTTTTGCAGCTGCAATGATGGCATTGACTACATCGTTGTCATGCGCAATCGAAGTGAAGCCTGCCTCATAGGCTGACGGCGCCAAATACACACCTTGGTCCAACATGAGATGAAAGAACCTCTTAAAAGCTTCAATATCAGTTTTGGTAACTGCCTCAAAAGTGCGTGGCACTTCTTTGGCAAAATAGAATCCAAACATGCCGCCGACACTATCAACCGCAAAAGGCACGCCCGCTTGATCAGCTGCCTGCCTTAAGCCAGTCATGAGCTTTTCTGTTTGACCGGTTAAGCATTCATAAAAACCTTCACGAGCAATAATCTCCAAAGTCTTTAATCCCGAGGCCACTGCAACTGGATTACCAGATAAAGTACCCGCTTGATAGACGCCACCTAATGGCGCGAGCTTGGACATTATTTCTTTTTTGCCACCAAAGGCAGCCATGGGCATACCACCGCCCATCACCTTGCCCAAACATGTCAGGTCAGGCGTAATGCCCTGCAGGGATTGAGCGCCACCTAATGCCACCCTGAACCCAGTCATTACTTCGTCATAAATTAAGACGCTACCATACTGATGAGTTAGATTGCGAATGGCTGCCAAGAACTCTTTAGAAGGCTGAATCAAATTCATATTGCCGGCAATCGGCTCGAGGATCACCGCAGCAATGTGATCGCCTTGTTTTTTAAATACCTCTTCAATAGCAGCGACATCGTTATAAGGCAGCACTAGAGTGTGCTTCACAACATCTTGAGGTACGCCACTTGATGACGGTGCATTCTGGGTTGAATCAGCAAAAGTTAGTAAACCGGAGCCGGCTTTTACCAAGAGACTATCAGCATGGCCGTGATAGCAACCTTCAAACTTAATAATTAGATCGCGACCGGTATAGCCACGCGCCAAACGCAATGCGCTCATCGTTGCCTCGGTGCCGCTAGAAACCATGCGCACTTGCTCAACGCTAGGCATGAGCGCACAGATACGTTCTGCCAACTCAATCTCGCCTTCTGTAGGAGCGCCATAACTAAAACTAGTCTCAGCAGCCTTCTGCACAGCCTCGACTACTTCAGGATTAGCATGACCCACAATCATTGGACCCCATGACATGATTAAGTCGATATAGCACTTATCTTCAGCATCCCAAAAATAGGCGCCCTTAGCTCTAGAAACAAAACGGGGTGTACCGCCCACCTGACGAAAAGCCCTTACTGGAGAATTCACACCCCCAGGAATCGTCTTTTGTGCACGCTCAAATAAAACGTCGTTTTGATTTACTTTTGCCACAGTTGCATCCCAATTAAATAGCCATCATTTCAAAATCTTCTTTGCGAGCGCCGCACTCAGGGCATGTCCAATTCATAGGAACATCTTTCCAGAGAGTTCCCGGAGCAATACCTTCATCCGGTAATCCAGCCGCTTCGTCGTAGACCCAGCCACAGATCAAACACATATAAGTTTTAAATTCCATCCCGTAGTTCTCCGCTTTTTCTAGCAACTGAATAATTAATTCTTTTTATTTTAAAACGCTTAGATTCTTTTAGGCTTATGCCCCAGCCTCATCTGATGACTTAGGCTCCGGGCGCTTGAGGTGCATCTCAAATTTGAACAATCGACATTCAAGAGGCCCATTAAATAATGGGGTGCGCTTTGACTCTTTGATGCGCAGTTGTCCTGGAAGAGCCATATCAGCAGTCAATACAAAGATATTCCAACCACCAAACGCATCCTTCAGATGCTGACCAAACTGACGCAAGAACTCAACAAACTTCGGATCTTGCTCTTCTTGCGCTTGTAACTTCTTCAAGGACTCACGGCTTGAACGCTTTGCACTCTGTCGACCTGTTTCTAAATTAAGCTCAAAACGGCTCTCTGGCTCCTCAGCATCGTAAGCCCCATCACGCGAATCTTGGGTGGCACGATCTTGACCGCGTCCACCTTTAATCACCAAGCGCTCGCCATAGGGAGGGTTCAACAGCATGACACCCTCGTGTGTATTTCCTGGTGGTTTAGCAGACAATGCATCCACCTGGCGCACTACTGGTTGATCAGGCAGCTGCGCTCTTTGCCAATTACCTTGATACATGGCAACTAATTTTTCATTAATATCGCCACCACTAATTTTGAGTGATTCAACAGTAGGGAACTGTTTTCGCTTGTCCATCATCTGCGCTAATGCGGCCTCTTTTAAATCAACCCAGCGCTTTTGCTCAGCTGACTCATTAAAAGGCTTAAGCCTCTGAAAACCAAAACCCTCGGCAGAGGTAATCAGCGGGCGATAAGCCAAGCGACTTGGCTTGGCATCGTTGCCATACATGCCCGCCCGAATCGCTCCTGGGGGGATGGCTAATGCCTTCTGTGCAGCCTCAATCAGAAAAGTGCCACTACCGCACATCGGGTCAAATAAGGACTGACCAGGTTGCCATCCAGTAATCGACAAAATACCTGCAGCTAAATTTTCCTTTAAAGGAGCGTCGCCTTTTTCATCACGCCAGCCACGCTTAAATAAAGCTTCGCCTGAGGTGTCTAGATAAATCGTGATCTGCGTTGCAGTTAAATGCGCCTGCACTCTGACATCTGGAAAAGCCGTATCAATACTTGGGCGATCGCCTGTGACATCGCGCAAACGATCCACAATGGCATCTTTAATTTTGAGGGTTGCAAAGTTCAAACTTTTCAGCGGCGAACGATGTGCGGTCACATCAACACGCAATGTTTGCTTGGAGGTAAACCAGTCCTCCCATGCCAAACCACTCGCAAGCTTATATAAATCCTCTTCTTGTCTATAGGGCGCCTGCGCCATCTGCAACAGCACGCGACTAGCAATACGAGAATGAAGATTAAGTGCCATAGCTGCTGAGATTGGCGCTGCCAAGCCAATTCCACCGGTAGGACTAGTAGGGGTTGGGTCAATCACCCAAGCGCCTAGCGCCTTGGAATCTGGTCGACCAGCAATCTCTGCAAGCTCCTGTGCAAGCGGTATTTCTAAACCACCTGGGCAAACAACAAAAAATCTCATGGGGCTAACAGTCTAAGTAAAGGTACAAATTAAAAATAAAGGGGGCTAGTCGCGACCTAGGGCTTAAAAAGCACCAACGCCACAATCACCACCAACAAGATCACCGGCACTTCATTAAACCAGCGATACCAAACACCCGATTTGGTATTTAAACCTGCGCGGAACTTTTTCAATAGACTCCAGCATGCATGGTGATATCCAATTACCAAAATGACAAAGAACAACTTCGCATGCATCCAAACATCGCCAGCGCCGATTCCAAAGTAAAGCCAAAGTGTTAAGCCCAACAAAACTGCTGGAACCGCCAGGATAGTCATAAACCGAAAGAGTCTATCGGCCATTCCCAGGAGCCTTGTATTTGCCTCAGCATTTTTTTCATCGGCTAAATTTACAAAGATCCGTGGAAGATAAAACAGTCCAGCAAACCATGAAGTGATAAACACAATATGAAATGTTTTGACCCAAAGGTAAGCGTTAGTCATGTGTCATTCGTCCTGTAATGTATGTCTTAAGTACGAATCTCGCCATGACCCATGACGACATACTTCAGTGAAGTTAAACCATCTAAACCAACAGGGCCGCGGGCATGCAACTTATCATTCGAAATCCCAATCTCAGCGCCCAAGCCATATTCAAAACCATCGGCAAAGCGGGTGCTGGCGTTCACCATCACGCTAGCACTATCTACCTCACGTAGAAATCGATCAGCTTTTTCTTTATTGTTAGTAATGATGGCATCGGTATGCTTACTACCAAAACGTTCAATATGATCCATGGCTTCATCCATATTTGCCACAGTCTTAATCGATAGAATCGGTGCTAGATATTCGGTCTGCCAATCCTCTTCAGTGGCATCGACTAAATCCTTGAAACCTGAAGCTTCCAAAGTTTTACGTGTCAAACCATCTACCCGCAACTCCACACCTTTATCTTGGTAGATTTTGCAAAGGATTGGTAAAACTTGTTCTGCGATGCTTTGATTCACCAGCAAGGTTTCCATTGCATTACATGGCGCATAGCGCTGAGTCTTCGCGTTATCGCAAACCTTCACCGCCATTGCAACATCTGCATCAGCATCAATATAGGTATGGCAAATACCATCCAAATGCTTAATCATCGGTACACGTGCTTGGGCCATGAGGCGCGCAATCAAACTCTTACCACCGCGTGGCACGATAACGTCAATAAACTGCGTCATGGTAATCATTTCACCCACGGCAGCACGATCAGTTGTGGTTACTACCTGCACGGCATCTTTAGGTAGTCCTGCAGCAGCCAAGCCCTCTTGAATAATTTGTGCCAATAGGGTGTTCGAGTCAATCGCTTCAGAACCACCTCGCAATATCACTGCATTGCCTGACTTCAAACATAATGCGGCTGCATCAATCGTCACGTTTGGACGAGATTCATAAATGATGCCAATCACTCCGAGTGGAACGCGCATCTGACCAAGCTCAATACCAGATGCCTGCTTTTGAAGTGGCGTAATTTTCCCAATGGGGTCTTCCAAAGAAACAATTTGCTCCAAACCCAAAGCCATCGTCTCAATGGTTTTAGGCGTCATCGTTAAACGATCCACAAAAGCGGCATCTTGACCATTTGCTTGAGCGCGATCAACATCCACTTGGTTTGTCTTCTGAATCTCACCAGCTTTTTGGCGAACTACTTTAGCAATATGCAATAAAGCCTGATTCTTCTGTTCGCTTGATGCGCGCGCCATCGCACGTGAAGCGCTTCGCGCTCGCTGCCCAATATCTTGCATCATGTTGTGAATTGATGAGCTCATTTCTAACTTTCTAAATCACTTATTTTTTAGCCGTAAATCCGCTTACCGCAATAAATTTCCAACCAAACGCAAACCATCCCAAGGATCTGCCGGCAAATCTGCCGCGTATAGACCCTTTGATTGACGGTCTAAACCTGCTGCCACCTGCATTGCTTTGCGCAATTTGAGTGGCTGCACACGCCTTAGGGCAGCCGGGTATAAACGTTCTTTATTTCCCCAAATTCGATTCGCTCGCATCAATTGCTGGACAGACTCGCCCGCATCACTTGCAGCCTTTAATTTAGATAGTATCCGAAGCTCTTCCGTTACGCTCCAAAGAATCAAAACCAAAGGCTCACCCTCTCCTTTTAAGCCATCGAGCATGCGATTTAACCTTGCCAAGTCCCCTGCCAACATGGCTTCAGTTAACTCAAAAACGTTATAGCGAGCTACTTTTAGTATTGAAGAACGAATTTGCTCTTCAGTCAGCTTTCCAGCGGGATACAGCAAGCCTAGTTTTAAGATTTCTTGATGGGCTGCAATCAAATTACCCTCCACTTGGTCAGCAATAAACTCCAAAGCACGCTGACCTTCTGGACCCGCCTCAACCTCTTGGCTTTGCTTTTTCAGTCTTCCGGCAATCCAGTGCGGTAGATGGCTGCGATCCAAAGAATCTATCTGAATAGCCATGCCCGCATCCTCTAGAGCGCTAAACCATGCAGAAGTTTTTGTCTTACCATCTAAGCGAGGCAAAACGATACAAACCAAAGTGTCAGGACCATCCGGGCCATTTGATTGAGAAGCAATTTGCGCAGCGAACTGCTTTAAAGCATCGGCACCATCGCGCCCAGGCTTACCAGTCGGAATGCGTAACTCTACCCAACGCTTATCCCCAAATAAAGACATGGTTTGGCCAGCGTTCATTAAAGCGCTCCAATCAAAACCACGCTCTTGAAGCATGACTTCGCGCTCAGTAAATCCCAACTTCTTCGCTGCCAAGCGCAAGGCATCCATTGCCTCCATCATCAACAGCGGCTCATCACCACTAAAAATATATAAGGGCAAAATTGCAGCTCCCGAGCCCAGTGACTTGAGATGCGTTTGCAAGGCGTCGACTTTAACCATGCAATCTTATTTACTTAAAACGCTTTGGTTTGTGGCGTCTTTGCAGCGGCAGCAACGCGGCGCAAAATTTGAATAGCTAAATCTTTACGCATTAGAGTTAAAAATTGCTGCTGCTGAACATCGGTCGCTAAAACTGTAGAGTTCGAGAAGTCCATATCGCGCGTCATATAGATTTCGCTATCCGGAATAATTTCCGCACCACTCGTATCAAAGGCCCTAAAGCCCACTCGAATATTGAGGCGGTAAGCTGATATCTGACCGTTTGAGTTATAAGCCAAGATCTCACGACCACTAATGTCATTCGTAATCTCCAAGATCAAATCTGCATCTTTGGGATTGATCGCAATCTTGACATCGGTGCCAGTCAATATTGCAGTTTGCAAATCGGCACGCATTGGCGGAGATGGATTTCCGGTAATGGCAATGCCTTTAAAAGGTAAATCCACCATGCCGCGCAAACGATAGCCACAAGCGATTAAGCCACTGACAGGCGTAGTGGCGATTAAGCCAATTAGTGCACGTCGAAGATGATTTACGCTCATGTCTATAGACTCTTTAGAGGTTAGGCAACAATATTCACTAGGCGACCTGGTACCACGATCACCTTTTTCGGTGCAGCACCATTTAAAACTTTAGTTGCTGGCTCGCTTTGCAAAGCTAATGCCTCAACCTGCTCTTTACTAGCATCAGCTGGAACACGAATATCACCGCGCAACTTGCCATTGATCTGCAGCATTAAGGTGATCTCAGTCTGAACTAGTGCGGCCTCATCAACAGTTGGCCACGGTGCATCAAGCAAAGGGCCGAATGACTTGGCATAACCCATGTCTTTCCAGAGTACATGGGTTAAATGCGGAACCACAGGATAAAGAACGCGCAACAAGATGCTTAAGCATTCCCGCAGCACTGGAGCACTAATATTGCCACCCTGATCCAACTTAATCGGCTCAAGTACATTGAGCATCTTCATCGCGGCCGAAACCACAGTGTTGTACTGACGACGTTGATAGTCAAAATTAGCTTGTTTCAAAATGGTGTGCACTTCGCGACGCAATTCTTTCTCGGCGTCATTTAAGTTATTTGGCACGATATCAGCAGCGTCTCGTAAAGCATTAGCCTGACTGCTGGAATACATCCATACGCGACGTAAGAAACGAGAGGCGCCATCTACGCCAGCGCCAGACCATTCAAGCTGCTGCTCTGGAGGTGCCGCAAACATCACAAACAAACGAGCAGTATCAGCGCCGTACTCATCAATCAATGCTTGAGGGTCCACGCCATTGTTCTTACTCTTTGACATCTTCTCGACACCACCAACAATGACTGGTGTATTGGATGCATCTCCGATGAGCTTCGCACCTTTCGGGCGACCTTTTTCATCTAGGTCTAACTCAACATCTAATGGATTGAGCCAAGTTTTTTTGCCGGATGCATCTTCGGAGTAATAAGTCTCATTCAGAACCATGCCCTGAGTCAGTAAGTTCTGGAATGGCTCGTCAAATGTGATGAGATTGAGATCACGCATCACCTTGGTCCAGAAGCGCGCATAGAGGAGATGCAAAATCGCATGCTCAATGCCACCAATGTATTGGTCCATTGGCATCCAATACTCGTTACGCTCATCAACCATCGAAGTCGCATTCGGCCCGGTATAGCGCATGAAATACCAAGAGGAATCCACAAAGGTATCCATTGTGTCTGTTTCACGACGCGCAGACTTGCCACACTTAGGGCAGCTCACATTCAAGAAATCTGCACGCTTATTCAGTGGGTTGCCACTTCCATCTGGTACACAATCTTCGGGCAGCACCACTGGTAAATCAGCTTCAGGAACCGGCACAGCGCCACATCCAGGGTTTGCTTCGTCGCCACAATGAATAATTGGGATAGGTGTACCCCAATAGCGCTGACGAGAAATACCCCAGTCGCGCAAACGATAGGTTGTCTTGATTTCACCAACACCCATCTTTTCTAAATCTTTTGCAACGCTGTCAACGGCCTCTTCATATGACAGGCCATCGTACTTGCCGCTGTTAAAGCAGACTACGCCGTCTTTTTGGGCGTACCAATCTTGCCAATGCGTTGCATTGAACATAGGCGATTCGCCCTTAAGCGCAATCACTTGTTTAATTGGGAGCTCATACTTCAGAGCAAAAGCAAAGTCACGCTCATCATGCGCAGGGACACCCATCACTGCGCCATCGCCATAAGACATAAGTACGTAATTTCCAACCCAAACAGGCACAGGCTCATTTGTAAATGGATGTGTCACATACAAACCAGTGAACATGCCCTCTTTTTCTTGAGTGGCCAAGTCCGCCTCGATCACACTACCGGTTTTACATTTCTCAATGAACGCGGCAAGCGCAGGATTATTTTCTGCAGCCTTAGTAGCTAAGGGATGCTCAGCAGCTACCGCGCAGAAAGTAACGCCCATGATGGTGTCGGCACGTGTCGTAAACACATACAGAAGACCGTCTTGAATAAAGTTGCCATGAGCATCGGCAATCTCATGCTTAAAGGCAAAACGAACGCCGCGACTTTTGCCAATCCAGTTTTGCTGCATGGTCTTTACGCGCTCAGGCCATCCCAAACCATCTAAACCAGAAAGCAGTTGCTCTGCATAGGCGGTAATGTTGAAGTAGTAACCAGGAATCTCGCGTTTCTCTACCAATGCGCCAGAGCGCCAACCACGACCATCAATTACCTGCTCATTTGCAAGAACGGTTTGGTCAATCGGATCCCAATTGACTACTTGGGTTTTGCGATAGGCAATACCCTTTTCCAGCATTTTCAAAAATAACCATTGATTCCAGCGGTAGTAATCAGGACTACAAGTAGCCACTTCACGCGACCAATCAATCGCTAGGCCCATTGCAGCCATCTGCTTTTTCATATAAGCAATGTTGTCGTAGGTCCATTTTGCTGGAGGTACCTTATTCTGAATAGCCGCATTTTCCGCCGGCATTCCAAAGGCATCCCAGCCCATTGGCATTAATACGTTGTAGCCCTGCATGCGCAACTGGCGCGCCATCACATCGTTGATGGTGTAGTTGCGTACATGCCCCATATGCAATTTGCCTGATGGATAGGGCAACATAGAGCAAGCATAGTATTTTGGTTTTTTCTTGCCGGCTGCATCGACTGCATTCTCGGCCACTCGATAGACTTGCGCGCCTTCCCAATCAGCTTGCGCTGCCGCTTCAATACTGCGGTAGTCGTAATCCTTACTCATTCAAGACAACTCTTTTCTTCTATTTTTTTAATTGATTCAGTGACAAATTATTTGCGCAGACCAAGAACGTCTTGCATGTCATACAAGCCAGAGTTTTGGTTCTGCAAAAAACGTGCGGCGCGTAACGATCCCTGTGCATAGGATTGACGACTAGAGGATTTGTGGCTAATTTCAATGCGCTCGCCATCACCAGCAAAGAGCACAGTGTGATCGCCGACGATATCGCCACCGCGAATCGTTGCAAAACCAATTGAACCTTCTTTACGCTCGCCGGTATGACCTTCACGCGCATAGACCGCAACATCGTCTAACTTCTCGCCTAAAGCATCAGCAATGACTTCACCCATTCTGAGCGCGGTACCCGATGGGGCATCCACCTTATGTTTGTGATGAGCCTCAATGATTTCAATGTCGTAACCTTGATTGAGCATCTTGGCTGCAATCTCTAATAACTTAAAGGTAGCGTTCACACCCACGCTCATGTTTGGCGCAAAAACAATAGCCAATTTTGATGATGCTTTTTTAAGAGACTCAATTTGTTCTGCACTCAAACCGGTTGTTCCAATAATCATCTTGGTGCCAGTCTTTTCAGCTACAGCTAAATGCGCCATCGTGCCTTCAGGCCTTGTGAAATCAATCAAGAACTGGGCATTAGCCAATACCTGTGCAACATCAGCAGAAATTAATACGCCAGTTTTCTTGCCTAAAAATGCACCAGCATCTTCGCCCAATTGAGGACATGCAGAATGTTCTAGCGCGCCAACAAGCTGAGCGTCTGAAGTATTTAGAACGGCTTCGATCAGCATCTTACCCATGCGACCTGTAGCTCCAGCAATTGCAATCTTCATCATTTATTTCATCACTTCTTATTAAAGTTGTGGGCAGCTGATTAAGTCAGCATCAATACAAAAGAATTACCTTTATTTCGCTACGGGAGCCGCTGGAATATTGGCAGCTCCTGGACCCAGCGTTTCTAGCTGCGCTGCTGTTGGCTTATTCGAAAAACTAAAGAAGTCCCAGAATGAACCGCTATTAACAGCATCACTCTTCGCCGCAGGAGCAGTGGAAGCAACAGCACCTGCTGGCAAGTTATCGGTAGGGCTTGGCACCAAACGTTCTGGCTGCTGCAGTGGCGGCGTAACTGGTGGCTTATTGGAGCCAGTCATGACATCCCAAAATGATCTTTTTGATTTGGCGTAGTTATCAATCTCAGCAACTAACTCCACCTCTGTAGGCAAAGCGTCACCTTCAAATTTGACAACTTTGTCGCCATCAAAAAATACAGTCACATGACGCTCTTTACCAACAACCTGTCCAGCGCGTTTAAATTCAAAAATGTAATCCCAGCGATTCGCATGGAAATAGCTCGCTAATAATGGTGTGCCCATAATTTGACGCACCTGCTCGCGACTCATGCCAACTTGAAGTTTTGCGTATTGTTCACTAGAGATAAAGTTACCTTGAACGACATCAGGTACGTAAGGCCTAAAAATTTTATTCATCCAAGCCCGTTGAGTTTCATCTACCGCGGAGGTGCAGCCTCCGATGCCCAACAAACCAATAAGGGCAACAGCCATAAACCCTGCTCGAGCAGGGGTAACCCCTCTAAAAAGCGGGTTCAAAAAGCGATTAAAAAGTTCAAGGCAATTTTGCATAGCAGGCCGTATCATTAAGACATTGATTTTAGCTCCCAATGCCATGAATACGACCCAAAACCCTACTCCTGCAGATTTAAGAGATATCGGCCTAAAAGCGACTGGCCCAAGGATGAAAATTCTGGATTTTTTTCATCAAAATGGTGGCACCCACTTTAGCGCTGAAGACGTCTTTATGGCCCTTAAAGAGGATCAAGAAATTGGCCTAGCTACGGTTTATCGAGTTCTAACCCAGTTTGAGCAAGCAGGGCTGTTATTGCGCAGCCATTTCGAATCCAGCAAAGGCGATGGCCGGGCAATTTATGAACTCAATGAAGGTCATCACCACGATCACCTGGTTTGCCTAGATTGTGGGCACGTGGAAGAGTTTGTGGACGAGGCAATTGAGAAAAGACAGCGCGATATCGCTAAAAACCTAGGATTTAAGCTAGAAGAGCACTCTTTAGCAATGTATGGGCACTGTCAGAAGAAAAATTGCAGAAATAAACAAAAATAAGCACTTTTAAGAGCAAATAAGCATATTTAGGAGCTTTAGATACAAAAAAGACCTCACATGGAGGTCTTTTTTTAATGCTACCTAATCAGCCGGCTGAATAAATTCTTCATTTATTCGATTTTTAGCAACTTTTAACAACCGTTAAAGAAAGTTGCTTACCTTACCGCCATTAAAGCCTCAGCAGCATTCAACATTTGCACTGAATAACCCCACTCGTTGTCATACCAAGCCAATACTTTGACCAATTTACCGTCTGCGGAGACGCGAGTTTGGGATGCATCGTAAATACTTGGGCGTGGATCATGGTTAAAGTCGATGGAGACCAAAGGCAGGGTATTGAATCCCAGGATTCCCTTGAGCTCGCCTTCGCTTGCAGCCTTGAGGATGGCATTCACTTCGTCCACGCTAGTAGCGCGGCTAGCGGCAAACGTTAAGTCCACTACAGATACATTGATCACGGGAACGCGCATTGCGAATCCATCAAAGCGCCCTGCCAATGCTGGCAAAACCAAACCTACTGCTTTTGCAGCGCCAGTCTTAGTTGGGATCATGCTAGTCACAGCTGAACGCGCGCGACGCATATCCTTGTGATACACATCGGTCAACACTTGATCGTTTGTGAAAGCATGAATGGTAGTCATCAAACCAGATTCGATGCCAATCTTTTCGAGTAATGGCTTCACTAATGGTGCCAAGCAGTTTGTTGTGCAACTTGCATTAGAGACAACCACATCGCTTGGCTTCAACACGTTTTGGTTTACACCATAAACAATCGTAGCATCCACATCTTTTTCGCCAGGAGCAGAAATTAATACTTTCTTTGCGCCCTGCTCAATGTGAATCATGGCTTTTTCTTTAGAGGTAAATTTACCTGTGCACTCTAAAACCAGATCAACACCCAACTCACCCCATGGTGTTTCTGCTGGATTGCGAGTACAGAACATCTTGATGCGATCACCATTCACAACCATGCAATCGCCATCAACAGAAACCTCAGCAGGGAAGCGGCCGTGGGCAGAGTCGTACTGGGTTAAATGGGCATTGATCGCGATATCACCCATTGCATTAATTGCAACGATCTTGATGTCACGACGTGGCTTACCGTTGACCCGATCTTCATATAGGGCGCGCAATACCATGCGACCAATACGTCCATAACCATTAATTGCGACACGAATTGTCATTTATTTCCCCTTGCTAATATTGAATTTATTTCGCTTATTTCTTTGCGACGCATTGCTTAACAGTCTTTGCAATTTGATCGACTGTTAAACCAAAATATTCGTACAACACTGGTGCTGGTGCTGACTCACCAAATGTATCAACACCGTGAACTGCTGCACAGCCATACTTCCACCAGAAATCACTTACACCAGCTTCAACTGCAATACGCGGAATATTGGCTGGCAACACCTTTGCTTTGTACGCAGCATCTTGCTGATCAAAGACGGTAGTTGAAGGTATTGAAACAACGCGAATGCCCAAACCTTCTTTCTCAAGACGTTCGGCAGTTTGTAGTGCCAGAGCAATTTCAGAGCCAGTCGCAATAATGACCGCATCAATCTTTCCGGATTTCGGATCGCGCAACACATAGCCGCCACGAGCAATATCTTTAATTTGCGCAGGAGTGCGAGATACAAATGGGCAATTCTGACGGCTAAAGATTAAGGCGCTAGGGCCATTCTTACGCTCAATTGCCGCGCCCCAAGCCACCGCGCTCTCGGTTGTGTCACAAGGGCGCCAAACCATCAAATTAGGAATGAGGCGCAAGCTAGCCACATGCTCAACGGATTGATGGGTTGGGCCGTCTTCACCCAAGCCAATCGAGTCGTGGGTAAAGACAAAGATGCTACGTAACTTCATCAAGGCAGCCATACGCAAGGCGTTGCGACTATAGTCCGAGAAGGTTAAGAAGGTGCCGCCAAACGGAATATATCCACCATGCAAGGCAATGCCGTTCATGATGGCGCTCATACCAAATTCGCGCACGCCGTAATTAATATGATTGCCCCACTGATCAGCGCGTACAGGTTTACAGCTAGACCAATTGGTGAGATTTGATCCTGTGAGGTCAGCAGAGCCGCCCATGAATTCTGGCAAAGCTGGTGCTAAAGCTTCAATCGCATTTTGACTTGCTTTACGAGTTGCAATCGTCTCTGCTTTTGACTGACAAGTTTTCAAGTACGCATTGAGGGTGGATGAAAAATCATTTGATAATTCACCTGCCATACGACGCTGCAATTCAGAAGCGAGCTCTGGAAATTTATTTTTATATTTTTGGAATTCTTTATTCCACTCATGCTCAGCAGCTTGACCACGCTTTTTAAAATCCCACGCGGCATAAATATCTTTGGGAATTTCAAATGGAGCATATGGCCAATTCAGCGCCACACGAGTCGCTGCAATTTCAGCCGCGCCCAAAGGTGAACCGTGCACTTTATCGCTGCCAGCCATATTCGGCGAACCTTGACCAATTGCAGTTTTGCAGCAAATCAGGGTTGGCTTATCGCTCTTTTTAGCCTTTGCAATAGCCGCAGATACAGCCTCAGCATCGTGGCCATCCACGGCACGAATGACATTCCAGCCATAAGCTTCAAAGCGCTTCGGGGTATCTTCGTTAAACCAAGAAACTACTTTGCCATCAATCGAGATGCCATTGTCATCCCACAGCGCAATGAGCTTATTTAACTTGAGTGTGCCAGCCAACGAACACACTTCATGGCTAATGCCCTCCATCAAACAACCGTCACCCAAAAATACATAGGTGTAGTGATCAACGATGTTGTGACCAGGACGATTAAATTCTTCGGCTAATAATTTTTCGGCCAATGCCATACCTACTGCATTCGAAATTCCCTGACCGAGTGGTCCAGTGGTTGTTTCCACTCCAGGTGTAATTCCATACTCAGGATGACCTGGAGTTTTGCTATGCAATTGACGGAAATTTTTTAACTCTTCAATTGGCAAGTCGTAGCCAGAAAGATGCAAGAGTGAATACAACAACATTGATCCATGACCATTCGACAAAACAAAACGATCGCGATCAATCCAATGTGGATCAGTAGGGTTATGTTTTAAATGCTCATTCCAAAGACCGACAGCAATATCTGCCATACCCATCGGCATACCAGGGTGACCTGAATTCGCCTGTTGAACTGCATCCATGGATAAGGCGCGAATGGCATTGGCCATACGAATTTGAAGGTTTGACATCGTAAAAGTGGTCTCGAGGAAAATAAATTGGCTATATTTCAGTAATGCCTCAATTTTATCTTCCCGGACCATGGGAATCCCAAAAGCCAACTGCCCTCACCCCAGAGGTTGCCCACCATTTGCGTGTACGCCGCATCCAAATCGGGGAATTCTTCCCTGTTTTTGATGGGAAAGGCCAAATAGCCAAGGGGGAGCTCCTTTCCTTGAGTGGAAAAACAGGGCAAGTTCAGCTCACTGAGATCCGCACAGATACCCATCGCGAGACCCCTTACGCCATTACCCTGGCTCAAGGTTTGGCTGGCGGCGACAAAATGGACTGGATTGTTGAAAAAGCTGTCGAAACTGGGGCCCAGGCGATTGCTCCCATGCAATGTGAGCGCTCTATTCTTAAGCTTACCCGCACTAGCGACCAGGAGCGCGCCCAAAAGCGCCTTGCGCACTGGGAAGGAATCATTCAAGCGGCGTGCGAACAATGCGACCGCACTGTATTTGCCAGCCTAGAGACTATTCAAACATTTGAGGCGTACTTAAAAGCAACTCCAAAACCCAAACTCAAACTTTTACTTAGTCCTGATGCCACTAAAAGCATGTACTCAGTGCTGATTGAAAATGAGCCTCAAGATATTGTCTTGATGATCGGGCCTGAGGGTGGCCATTCTCCAGAGGAAGAGGCTCAGGCAGAGGCTGCTGGCTATCAATTGGTCTCATTGGGTGAGCGGGTACTCAGAACTGAAACGGCTGGTGTAGTGGCTATTACAGCCGTTCACAGCGTATGGAACCCTGAAATGCAAAATCGCCTCAAATAGAGGCGATTTGGGGAGCTGCAAAGACTTTCGCGATTAAGCGAAAGAGTAGAAGACGCGATACGGTGTGCGGCGCTCAGCCCAAAAATCAACTGCATCACGGAACACATCTAACAATGTCTCACGCGCTTCTTTGTCAAATTTTTGAGTGCAAGGCAAGCCTTCGAGGACCACTACAAATCCAGGTTGTGGGCCAGACTTATCAACCGTTGTTGTCAAAGCATCTAACAAAGGATCAAAGTTTTTAGCTTGCTGCTTAGTAAATGAGTAGGCAATCGCAATGGACTCCAAAACTTCACCTTTAGTCATTGCATTTGCGCAATTTGCGTAAATGAAATGTTGACCAAGTTCAGTAGCCGCCTCCTGTAAATCTGGAGTACGAAAAGCACGAATGGATTGCACAATATTAGGGCGCACACTGCGCAACATTGCCGGCGGTCCGGCATCACGAACGGCCAAAGCGGCACGCCAAGAAGCTGTCACTTTTTTCCCCGAAACTTGATTTGCTGCATAGGTTTGTAAACGAGATAAACCGCCCTGGGCATAAACATTGGCAGCTGACGATTCGGTTTCAAGTCGATCATTGCTGTCCCAACTTTCAGCGCGGCTATGTTCTTCGAAGCTGGCTGTATTGGTGTTTTCAGAGCGATTATTCATGATGGGTGCTAGGTTACCCGTAACACGCCATCAAATCAAGCCCAAATACAGTGCATTTTATGTAACACACTGATTTATATAGAAATAATTTATGTAAGTTATCACTAACTTACATAAATTATAAGTACTTAGGTAATACCTCTTGCGTTGCTAGCTGCCTCAACAACCGCCAAAGTGGTCACATTCACAATTCGGCGAACAGTAGCTGCCGGAGTCAGAATATGAATTGGCTTAGCAACACCCAATAACAATGGGCCAATTGCGATTCCGTTGCCCGCCGCTGTTTTTAGCAAATTGTAAGAAATGTTTGCAGCGTCGATATTTGGCAAAACTAACAAGTTGGCATCGCCTTTTAATGGTGATGAGGTTACGGTGCCAGCACGAATCGTTTCATCCAAAGCGCTATCCCCATGCATCTCGCCATCTACTTCCAGCGTTGGATCCGCTTTTTGCAGCAAAGCTAACACTTCACGCATTTTGACTGCAGATGGAGCGTTGCTTGAGCCAAAATTAGAATGAGAAAGCAATGCGACCTTAGGAGCAAGTCCTAGCTTGCGCATCTCACTAGCAGCCATCAAAGTGAGCTCAGCTAATTCACAAGCAGTTGGGTCAACATTGATATGCGTATCCACCAAGAATACTTGGCGACCCGGCAAAATCAAACCTGACATTGCGCCGTACACATTAGCGCCTGGCTCCTGTCCAATCACTTCATCAACATACTTCAAATGGGTGGCGATATTACCAACCGTACCTGAAATCATGCCGTCGGCCATACCCTTTTTAATCAGAAGGCTTCCAATCAAACTATTACGGCGGCGCACTTCTAATTTCGCAAACGATTGTGTAACGCCCTTACGCTCAGTAAGCGCAAGGTAGGTTTGCCAGAAGTCGCGGAAGCGTGAGTCATTCTCTGGATTCACTACTTCAAAGTCATCCCCAGACTTCATGCGCAAGCCAAACTTCTCAATGCGATGCTCGATCACAGCTGGACGACCAATCAGAATAGGTGTAGCAAGGTGCTCATCAATGATGATTTGTACTGCACGCAATACACGCTCATCTTCACCTTCAGCAAACACAATCCGTTTTTGATTTGCTGGAACACGTTTAGCAATACTAAAGAGTGGCTTCATCAAAGTACCGGAGTGGTACACGAATTGCTGCAATTGATTGCGGTAAGCGTCGAAATCTTTAATCGGACGAGAAGCTACTCCATCATCCATCGCAGCCTTAGCCACTGCAGGAGCAATAACTGTAATGAGGCGCGGATCAAATGGTTTTGGAATTAAATACTCTGGACCAAAAGAGAGGTTCTCTATGCCATAAACAGAAGCTACAACTTCGCTCTGCTCTGCTTGCGCCAACTCTGCCACAGCCTTTACCGCTGCGACCTCCATGCCGCGAGTAATCGTTGTGGCACCCACATCCAACGCACCGCGGAAGATGAATGGGAAGCACAAAACGTTATTTACTTGATTTGGGTAATCAGTACGACCCGTTGCCATCACTGCGTCTGGGCGAACTGCTTTTACTTCTTCAGGCAGAATTTCTGGGGTTGGGTTTGCCAAGGCATAAACCAATGGCTTCGGCGCCATCTTCTTCACCATATCTTGCTTGAGCACACCGCCAGCAGAAAGGCCTAAGAAAATATCGGCACCTTCAATTGCTTGATCAAGCGTACGAAGATCAGTGTCTTGGCAGAATGGCTCCTTCTCTGGATCCATCAACTCCTTGCGGCCCTTGTAAGCAACGCCTGCCAAATCAGTAACCCAAATATTTTTACGTTGAATACCCAAGTCAACCAACAAATCCAAACAGGCCAATGCCGCCGCGCCTGCGCCAGATGTAACCAACTTCACTTCTTCAACCTTTTTACCAACCACCTTGAGTCCATTGAGGATGGCGGCCGCAACCACAATCGCAGTACCGTGTTGGTCATCATGGAAGACCGGAATCTTCATGCGTGCTTGTAACTTACGCTCGACTACGAAACAGTCAGGTGCCTTAATGTCTTCTAAATTAATCCCGCCAAAAGTGGGCTCTAAAGCAGCAATGATTTCTACCAATTTGTCAGGATCGTTTTCATTAACTTCGATGTCGAATACATCGATGCCTGCAAATTTCTTAAAGAGAACAGCTTTACCTTCCATCACAGGCTTACTAGCCAGTGGTCCAATATTTCCTAAACCGAGTACAGCGGTACCGTTGGTAATCACACCAACCAAATTTCCACGCGCCGTGTATTTGAAAGCATTCGCTGGATCTTTAACGATCTCTTCACAAGGTGCAGCTACACCAGGCGTATATGCCAGTGCGAGATCTCGTTGATTGGTAAGTTGCTTAGTGGGGGCAATTTCAATCTTGCCCGGAGTTGGAAACTCGTGGTACTGAAGGGCAGCTTCTCTTAGGGCTGCGATTTGTTGCTCTTTATTATTTTCTTTGCTCATTTCCCGACTCAGTAAGGCCAATTAAGACTTCAATTCTATTCCTGTCGGAAGTCCAAGTCCTAACAGCCATAAAATGAGACATGCATTCTGAATCTAAGTCGCCTTTAGGGGAATTTGACCTAATCCAACGTTTTTTTAAAACGGGTGCGGATGCTATGGGCTCAAATCATGCTCAAACGATTGCATTAGGCATCGGAGATGATTGCGCCCTAATCAAACCGGTAGCGGGTGAAGAAATTGCTATTACCAGCGATATGCTGGTTGCAGGCAGGCACTTTTTTGCAGATACCGATCCAGAGCAAATAGCCCGCAAAGCCTTAGCAGTCAACCTTTCAGACCTAGCAGCCATGGGTGCAACCCCTTTGGGATTCACACTCTCAATTGCATTGCCAAAAATTGACTCTGCCTGGCTTGAGGCTTTTTCTAAAGGTCTTTTTCAGGTCGCGCAACAGTATTCCTGCGCTTTAATTGGGGGTGACACCACTGCGGGACCACTCACCATTTCCATCACTGCATTTGGCAGCATCCCCACCGGAAAAGCCATTCGTCGATCAGGGGCAAGACCAGGCGATGATGTTTGGGTGTCAGGAACGGTCGGTGATGCCAGACTCACTCTTGCTGCACTGCGTCATGAAATCGATTTATCGATTGGCGACTTAAAACAAGTCGAATCTCGCATGCATCAACCAAGCCCCCGCATTGAACTGGGAACAAAATTAAGAGAGCTAGCTAGCGCAGCACTTGATGTATCGGATGGTTTGCTGGGCGACCTCAAGCACATTCTTGGTCAATCTCAGGTAGACGCTGAGATTTATTTGAAAGACTTACCAAAGTCTGCGACTTTGCAAAAGCAAAGCATCCACATTCAAAATCAATTTGCGGCATGTGGCGGCGATGATTACGAAATTTGCTTTACAGCAGCAACAGAACAGCGCGATACCATTCTTCAACTCAGCAAAACACTTAATCTTCCGCTCACTCTCATCGGGAAAATTCTTCCCAAAGAAAATACCGAGGCAAAAATTCATGTCATTGGTAGCAACGGGAAATTATTAAACCCCGAAGAGGCTGCATCACTTATAAAATCCTTCGATCACTTTGCGCCATGACCAATACTGAAACAACTCTAGTGAAGCCTGGCTTTAAATGGGTATTCCAAACTGCAAGCCGTACGATTGCCTTCGGTTTTGGCAGCGGCCTCAGCCCCGTTGCGCCAGGGACTGCCGGCACCCTATGGGCGTGGGCCGCCTTTCTGATTGGCGAATATTTTCTATCTACCGAAGACTTTCTTTGGATTATTGGTGGCGGGATTTTGCTTGGATGCTGGGTTTGTGGTCAGGTCAGCGAGGAGTTGGGTAAAAAAGATTTTGGTGGAATTGTTTGGGATGAGATTGTTGCGTTCTGGCTGGTGCTGATATTCATCATGCCAACCAATATTTGGATGCAGGCAATTGCATTTGGATTATTTCGATTCTTTGATGCCGTAAAGCCAGGCCCCATTGGAATGATTGATCGGCACTTTAAAGATATAGAGAACAACAATCACGCATCCAACTTACCTCAAATTATTTGGCGTGGATTTGGCATTGTGATTGATGACTTAGCAGCGGCTTTTTTCACCCTCCTAATCATTGCGTTGATACAGGCCTTTCTTAAGTAAAGTGCAAAAACTCATGAACTCTACCGATTCCACTAAAACCTTAGCCAGCATGTTGCTAGCTAAAAGCTGGAAAATTGCTCTGGCTGAATCCTGCACAGGAGGATTGGTGTCTGCAACACTGACGGATTTAGCGGGTTCTAGCGAATGGTTTGAGCGTGGCTACGTTACCTATAGCAATGATGCGAAGACCGAATGCTTGGGCGTCCCTGCTGAACTCATTGATACCTTTGGGGCTGTCAGCGAGCAAGTGGCAAAGGCTATGGCAGAAGGCGCTTTGCAAGCCTCAGGCGCAAATGTGGCTATTTCCATTACCGGCATTGCAGGCCCATCTGGTGGGTCAGTGGAAAAACCCGTCGGCACAGTTTGTTTTGGATGGACTATTCAAAGTAGCTCCACCGAAAATCGCGTGATCAGCAAAACAATGCATTTTGATGGCGATCGCGCGGCCGTTCGAGAACAAGCGAAAGATTACGCACTTGCTGAATTCATTGCGCTCCTCAGAAACTAAGCGCCACCAGCAAAATTACTTCATCCAACCTTTGTGATAGAAATAAAACAAAGGAATAATCGCTGAAACAATCATCGCGCCAATGGCCATTGGGTAGCCCCAAGTCGCATCTAGCTCTGGCATATGTTTGTAGTTCATACCCCAAATACTTGCGAGCAATGTAGGCGGCATTAAGGCAACAGATACCACCGAGAAAATCTTAATAATCTTGGATTGGTTCAAATTAATAAAACCGACGGTAGCATCCATCAAGAAGTTAATCTTGTCGAATAAGAACGCAGTATGGTTTTCTAAAGAGTCGATGTCGCGCAAAATCTGGCGTGCTTCCTCTTGCTGCTCATCAGACAGTAACTTGCTGCGCATCAGGAAAGATAAGGCTCTGCGGGTATCCATCACATTACGACGAATACGTCCGTTGGTATCTTCTTCTTTAGCGATGGTTTCGAGAACTTGCTCTGCATCCGCATCATTAATGTCATCTTGTAGAACACGCTTACCAGCTTGCTCTAGATTTTCGTAGACTTCCTCCAAAGCATCTGCAGAGTACTCGGCGTCAGTTGAATACAAATCAAGCAAAACATCTTTTGCATTACTAACTGAACCAGGGCGCAGACGCGCACGCAAACGCACCAAGCGGAACACTGGCAGATCTTCATCATGAATGGAAAACAAGACTTGCTTGGTGAGAACAAACGCTACCCGCACGTTGCGAGAGGTTTCTTCTTCATCCAACAAGAAATCGGTACGAATGTGGAGGTGGCCATCATCCGCCTCAAAGTAGCGGGCAGATGCTTCTAAGTCGCCCAAGTCATCCAACTCAGGCAAAAGCACCCCAAAAGCCTCTTTAATCCAAATGAGCTCTTCTTCCTCTGGATCAACTACGTCGATCCAGATAGGATTGGCATATTGCAACAATTCATTGCGATCTTCGACTTGCTCTTGAGAGAGGCGGCCATTTTGCAGGACGAACAAGTTGATCATGGTGAACTCCTAAGGAATGTGCGCTAGTTTATCCTATAGAACATGACAGTTTCACTAAAATAAGCCAAATCCAATGAACTCTCGCTCAAATACCTTTAACCAGCAACTCCAGTCTGCATGGGCTTCCCAAGGCAGCATGCTGTGCGTTGGTTTTGACCCCGATCCAAAGCGTTTACCCCCACCCCTCCAAGGGAAACCAGAGGGGATCTATGAGTTCTGCCGCGAAATCGCTGATGCCACCGCGGATTTGGTTTGTGCCTTTAAGCCTCAGTTCGCTTACTTTGCCTCCCAAAGGGCAGAGGCCCAGCTTGAAAAGCTCATCAAACATCTCAAAGATCAGTACCCACATATTCCGGTCATATTGGACTCCAAACGCGGAGATATCGGCAGTACAGCCGACCATTACGCCTTAGAGGCCTTTGAGCGCTATGGCGCCGATGCCGTCACCGTGAATCCCTATATGGGGTTTGACACGATTGAGCCCTACCTAAAGCATGCTGGCAAAGGCGTCATTGTTCTATGCCGTACCTCCAACCCAGGTGGATCTGATTTGCAATTCCTAAACATTGCCCCCAATGGCGAGCCCCTGTATTTACATGTGGCAAAACTAGCGGCCGAGCAATGGAACAGTTCAGGCCAAATTAGTCTGGTGGTGGGTGCAACCTTCCCCGAGGAAATTGCCAAGGTGCGTGCCATTGTTGGTGAGATGCCCTTATTAATTCCAGGTATCGGCGCTCAAGGCGGCGACATTGATGCGACCGTCAAAGCAGGCACCATCGCCGGAAAACCTGGCACAGGCATGATCATTAATTCTTCAAGAGCGATTTTGTACGCAAGCTCAGGAAATGATTTTGCTCAAGCTGCAAGAGCTGTTGCCCAGAGCACACGAGATTCCTTGCGGGCCGCTGCAAGCAAGTAATCCCGGAGAACTTGTTGTCTTTACTTACCTGAGCCGGGCTTGGGATAAGGTGCTAATGCGACTTTATCCATATTCTCCATAATAAATTCTTGGCGGGCAGAATAATTAATGCTCCCACGACGGCAATACTGTGGCTTATCAAAACACTTCGGGGCCGGCAAGGCAGAAGCCAGTGCTACAGCCTGCTCGCGATCCAGGGAACCCGGTGTAGTGGCGTAATAGTGTTGACCGGCAGCACCAATACCAAAAATACCTTCGCCCCACTCTACTGAGTTGAGATAAATTTCATATAGTCGCTGCTTAGACAGAATCAGCTCCAGCAGACCAGTGATGATCAACTCCTGACCCTTGCGCAAATAATTTTGCTCAGAAGATAAAAATAAATTTTTTGCCAGTTGCTGCGTGATGGTTGAACCGCCTCGCAATGCTACTTTGGATTGCCTGCCCGATTGTGTATTTTGCTGTTGATTCTGCTGTTGATTCCGCTGCCAGGCCTTTTGCATGTCCTCAAACCGCACGCCCTTGTGCTGAAAAAAAATATCATCTTCACTGACTAAGACAGCGCGCTTGAGATTATTAGAAATCTTGTCGTAGGGCACCCATTTCGATTGCACTGGACAAGACCAATGCCAACTACATAAACGCCAACGTTCAGCCCTCTGAAACGCTGTACTGCTGGGGTCTAAAGAAATCCACAATGCAATCTGAATTGCAAAATAAGCCTGCATTGCCAGAAAACCACAAAGAAGGCATTTGACTAAATAAGCAAGCCAACGCATAACGGAGCTTTAGCTACGCAGCTTAGCTAAGACAGCGCGTGGGTCAATAGCGGAAGCAAGATCAGATCCGCGCCATAGCAAGAAAGCATCAGCAGCCTGCTCTACCAACATGCCCAAGCCATCACTGACACGAGCACCTCGCTGCAAAGCTTGCTGCATAAATGCCGTTGTTTTGCCATAAACCATGTCATAAGCAAATGAACTTGGTACAAAAATATTAACTACCGCTTTAGCACTGAGAGGCGACTCGTCCGAAAGACCGGCAGCGGTAGCATTAATCACAAGATCAAATGGATACTGAGTGATGGTAGGGCTTTCTAAATCTGCTAATGCGCGAGACTCCAGCGCAACCTCATGCTTAGCCGCAATGTCGGCAAACAACTTTACCAACTCATCAGCTTTTGCATTTGAACGATTGGCAATCACCAAACATTTTGGCGATTGCTCCAAGAGAGGCCCAATGACGCCACGTGCAGCGCCACCAGCACCCAACAAGAGTATGCGAGCGCTATGGAGTTCAATGCCTTGAGCCAATAGATCACGCACTAAGCCAGCGCCATCGGTGTTGTCTCCATAGATCTTGCCATCTTGAATCCATAGAGTATTTACCGCACCCGCTAATCTCGCGCGAGCAGTTAATACATCTGCAAGCGCTTGCGCATCCAGCTTGAATGGCACCGTGACATTCATACCCTTGCCACCCGCATCAAAAAATGTCTTGGCTGCTATCGCAAAAGAATTGATTTCAGGCTGCAAACGTCCATAGTGCATCCGCTGCCCCGCCTGCTCCGCAAACCGCTGATGAATTACAGGAGACTTACTGTGAGAGATTGGGTTGCCAGCGACCGCATAGACATCCAAACCAGAAAATAGTCTTGGGTCAGTATGTAAGTCGGCGGAATGAGGTGCTGTCATGATGACTAGAGAATAAGCGAATTTGGCTTATCGACGCAATTCAAGACGGTCAATTCCGTCCCGAGTGAATTCAAAAGTGGAAACCCAATCCAAGACATCAATTTGATTGCGCATCTCCGACGGAAATGGTCCAAAAGGAGCTGAGGCACGAACAATGGCTAGTGCCTGGCGATCTAACTCGGGGTTGCCTGAGCTTCGACCAATCGAAAGACCGTCTTTACCCTGAGCATTACTGGTGATTCGGCCTTGAGCATCGACACTAACCACAATCACAAGACTGCCATATAAAGGTCGACCGTTTGCCCGTGGAAAGAAGGCGCTGCCATAGGCCTCAATCTTTTGACGCATGGCATCGTAATAGTGTGCAAAGCTGACAGCCTTTGTATTGGCTCCCGTCAATATTTTTCGACGTGGCTCTCTACCATCGACTTGTAGGCGTTTAGCCAATTCTGCTTCGAGAGAATTGAGCTGCTGAACCATTTTTTGCTCATCACCACTCTTGCGGCCGCCGGAGCGAGCGCGTTGCTCATCTAGCTTGGCTAACATTTGCTTCTGCTGCTTTTCCAATACCTCTAAGCGGGCTTCTGCACCAAGGCGAGCGCGATGTAGCGCACTAGCATCTTGGCTTTCTGTCTTACCGCCGCCTTGCAAATCTGCTTGCGCTAATTTATTGGCTTTTTGTGGCGGCGTTTTATTGCTAGCGTTGACTAACACCACGCTTAAAGGTGTATTGAGTCTACGATTTTGAATTTCCCCAATGCCCCAACGAAAGGAGAGGAAAACAATATGCAGGAGAAGTGAAACGCAAAGTGCAAACCAAAAAGGGTGACGATGCCATGCAGCCCGCAAATAGGCTGCTGCACGCCGCAAGCCCTGTGGATATGGCAGATCCAAGGATTTAAGCGGCGCCAGCATCTTTTTCAGGATTGTTAGGAACCTCATCTACTACTTCTGTATTTTCTTTTGCTTCTTGCACCTCTTGTGCCGCTGGATCGTCTTGCTTGGTCTCGATTTCGAGAACTCGCACTGCAGCACTTAATTGCAATAAATCTACGTCCGCAATCACTACTTCTGCACGCGTCATGCGCGGATGATTTGCTAGCTCAGGAACTGGCAAATGCAGCGGAACCAATTCAACTCTAGACATACCCTCTTTTAAGTGGCGCACTTGAACGGTTTTGGATTCACCATCTTGCGCTACCCAACGCAAGCACCAGAACTTTTCTAACCTATCTTGGTATTCACCATAAGCCTGATAGCAAGACTCAAAATCCGCCGCAATTCCCATGAGGGTTGCATCGCGCGGCGGGAATGGAGCCACCATTTTGGCCGTCACACCATGCTTCGCCAATGCAATCAGCTGCCATTGATTTACTAAATCAGAATATCGACGCAAAGGAGATGTGCACCAAGCGTAATAATCTAACCCCAAACCTTCATGTGGTCCTGGGGTAGTTTGCATACGGGTGCGCAATGGGCCCCAGCCCTTCTGAGTTCTAAATAAACCTGGTAAACCATGGTCAGCTAAGAGTTGTCCCGAAGCGCTATTACAGAAAATCATCCACTCCGCAACAATCGTGTCCAAAATAGATCCGCGTTGACGAGGAATAATCTCTACGCGCTGTATGCCATCAACATCTTTTATTTGAAAGTGAAAATCTCTCGCCAATGCATTGGGGTCAATCAGACCCAACTGCTCAGCGCGCAGCCCATTAGCCACCCGCTTTTCTTGTCGACCTGCGTGCAGGTGTTTAGCTGCCTTCCATAGGATCGATAGCTCTTGACGATAAGGATAGCTAGCACCTACGTCAACCAAACTGTCTTCGCTCACCAGATGCTCGAGATCTTCTAAACGCAAATTTGCTGCCATCGGCACCAGCTCAGCACGCATTTGCAGAGTACTTCTATCCACCAACCCATCGCCATCAATATCAACATAGATGGATAAGGCAGGGCGAGGTACGCCCGCATCCAATGAAAACTGTTCAATCACCGAATCAGGCAACATCGTAATTTTGTCGCCCGGGAAATACACGGTAGACATGCGGCTACGAGCAAGCTGATCCAAGGGGTCGTCTTTTGCAATCGCCAAACCAGGAGCAGCAATATGGACGCCGATGCGATGCCCACCTTCTGCTAATTCGGTAACTGATAAAGCATCATCAATCTCGGTTGTTCCAGAGTCGTCAATAGAAAAAGCTTGTACTTGCGCCAGCGGGAGTTCAGCCACTGCTGCATCGTAGGCTGCCCGATCAATCGCAATACCCTGACTATGTTGAGCGCCATTCGGAAAGTGCGCTTTTAAAAACATGCCTTGGTGGTAGGCCAAAGGCGAATCAATTGCGCCGCAACGAATCATTAATTGAGCAGGAGATTCCCCACTCTCCGTACATGCCGCCATTAGGGCTTTATAGGCAGAGGTATTTTTGTCCGGTGAGAAAAGCAGCTGTTTTGCAGAAGACCTCAGCGCCTCGGGAAAAGTTCCCGCGATTAATTCTTGTTGCCAAACAGACTGTTGCTCTAATTCTTTTTGTTTACGCTCTAGCGCAGCCAAGCCAGCTTGAAGTTGCTCAAGTGGTGCACGCTGAAAGCGACCGCGCCCCTTGCGGCGAAAAAATACAGGCGCCCCTTGAAGCGCAATCGCCAGGGAGGCTTGTTGCGGAATAGTGGGTTGGGCACCAAAGTATTCCAAACAAACATCCACCAAACCAAACTCTTCATCCGGCGCGCAATCCCAAAGCAATTGCAAATCAATATCTTTTGACAAGGCAGTTGCCTCGTCCATAACTCCTTGCGCATCAGGCTTTTCAAAGCGCAACCAAACCTCTTTAGCTTTAAGCTTGATCTTCTTTCCCGAAAGACTCGTCGCCTGCCAAGATTCAGCATCACCAGCCCCAGTAGCCGACTGAACCGTGGCGATCTTAATGTCGCCACCCTCTTCATATAAAAGGTTCATGCTTAGAGAGAAATCCCGCCGCTAGCCTCTAAAGCAACACCATTGACGTAACTTGCTTCATCGCTTGCCAGGAACAAATACACATTTGCCATCTCTTCTGGTGTGCCTAGGCGCCCCAGCCAGCTGCGCCTTTCAATATCTTTTAAAACGTTTTCCGGCATGGCTTTCACCATCTCGGTAGCAATAAAGCCTGGGCATACCGCATTCACACGAATACCTTTTGGACCTAGCTCACGCGCCCATGTTTTTGTAAAACCAATGACGCCGAATTTAGTGGCTGAATAGTTGGTTTGGCCAAAGTTTCCATAGAGACCTACAACACTTGAGGCATTCACAATGGCGCCAACGCCAGCTTCGAGCATATGCGGCACGATCAATTGCGTGCAATTAAATACGCCTTTTAAATTGACATCAATCACCGTGTCAAATTGCGCTTCAGTCATCTTGATTAAACGCGCGTCTTGAGTAATTCCAGCGTTATTAATCAAAATATCAATTCGTCCATGCTGTTGCATTACTCGATCTACCGCCGCCTGAATACTAGCCCGATCAGTTACATTCATTACACATGCTTCAGAATGAGGAATCTGGGCTGCAGCTGCGTTAACGGCCTCAAGATTCATATCGGCAATGATTACTTTCGCACCCTCTTGTGCAAAGCGCTGAGCAGTTGCAAAACCAATGCCTTTTGCAGCGCCCGTAATGATTGCCACTTTGTCTTTTAATCTATCGCCCATGATTTACTTTCAGTATTTGTTATTTATTGTTATTTCAAGGAATCAGCTTTAGACCGCAAGCGCTTTCAATATCTTTTGGTGCACCCCACCAAAACCACCATTACTCATTACCAAAATATGATCGCCAGGGCGCGCCTCTTGAGCAACAGCTTTGGCCAACGCCTCAAGATCATCAAAGGCGTGAGCCTTACCCTGCTCTTTTGTGTTTAGCGGGGATAGCACCTCTGCCAGATCCCAACCCAAAGACTCTTTACCAGTATTGGCACCGTAGGCAAAAACCTTATCCGCCTGCTCAAGACTACCTGGTAACTGCGCTTTCATAACACCTAGTTTCATTGTGTTTGAACGAGGCTCTAACACCGCTAAGATACGAGCCTTGCCTACGCGGCGACGTAAACCATCTACAGTCGTTGTAATTGCAGTGGGGTGATGCGCAAAGTCGTCATAAACAGTTACTTCGTTAGCAACGCCAATCGTTTCAAGTCGCCGCTTCACATTTTTAAACTCCGCCAAAGCACGCGCAGAATCTGCAGGAGAAATTCCGATGTGATTTGCCGATGCTATAGCAGCCAGCGCATTGAGTTGATTGTGCCTACCCATAACACCTGAATCAAAAGCCCAATTTACGGTTGCAACTTCTTTGCCGGACTTACGAACAATAAAACCATCACCCTCTTGAGAAATCAACGACCATTCATTTGTTAGCTCTTGGCCGAAGCGCTCTACGGGAGCCCAGGCGCCACGTGTAATCACGCGCTCTAGCGCTGGCTCTTCGCCATTAACCACTAGTAGGCCATCGCCCGGAACAGTGCGCACTAAATGATGAAACTGCGTCTCGATCGCAGCAAGATCAGCAAATATATCGGCATGATCAAACTCTAGATTATTTAATAAAGCGGTACGCGGTCTGTAGTGAACAAACTTACTGCGCTTGTCAAAAAATGCTGTGTCGTATTCATCAGCCTCAATAACAAAATATTTACTCTCGCCCAAGCGAGCCGAGACCGTGAAATTCAGCGGTACGCCACCGATTAAATATCCTGGCTTATAGCCATTGAATTCTAAAATCCAAGTGAGCATGGCAGACGTAGTTGTTTTGCCATGCGTGCCCGCAACAGCGAGAACATGTCTGCCATATAAAACTTGTTCACCCAACCACTGTGGCCCAGAGATATAAGGCAAGCCTTGATTGAGAATGGCCTCCATGAGTGGGTTGCCGCGAGAAACCACATTGCCAATAACAAATAAATCCGGCATTGAGGCAAACTGCAATAATTGATCCGGCGAAAATCCCTCAATCAACTCGATACCTTGAGCTTCAAGCTGCGTGCTCATTGGTGGATAGACGTTAGCATCACAACCAGTTACCCGATGTCCGGCTTGCCGAGCGATTGCGGCAATGCCGCCCATGAAAGTACCGCAAATGCCCAAGATATGTATATGCATTAGCGAATTTTAGCGAAGGAGTGAGAATGAACCGAAGACAATGGATCATCACCTGTGGAGTAGGCCTCTTGGCACTCCTTGGTGGCGCCCTCACCTCCCAATGGATTTCCAAAACAGGTCTTGCTAGCGACTCCTCTGTAAAAGCCTTTTTTGCCAACCCATGGCAATCGCCGGATGGAAAAGTAGTCAATACCAGCGAATGGCAAGGAAAAGTCCTGGTAGTGAACTTTTGGGCCTCTTGGTGCCCTCCCTGCGTTGAGGAAATGCCAGCATTAGATCAACTACAGCAAGAAAATTTACAGCAAAATGTCTTATTTGTAGGCATCGGTATCGATTCACCATCTAATATTCGTGAATTCCTGAAAAATACCCCAGTTTCCTATCCCATCGTTATCGGCGGACTAGAGGGCAGCAATCTATCTAAACAGATGGGCAATACCCAAGGGGCACTTCCTTATACCGTCATCATCAACCCTAGAGGCAAGGCTGTATATACAAAATTAGGGAAGATAAACGAAGATGAGCTCAGAAAAGCTATAAAATCAGCTTTATAAGAATTTTTAAAGAATTTTACGAGCAAATGTTTTTTTAACTATTGCTTATTTATTAAGCAATAGATTGAATAATTTTCATTATTTGTCTTTAAAAGCTGCAAATTTTCGAGTTTCTGGGCAAAAATTTCATCGCCTGCGCCCTTCATAAAGGTATACTTCCCCCATAGCAAGCGAAGCACCAAAGATGCACTAAGCCGTACCGGTGGCTAAAAGCCTAATTAAGCAATTAACACCTAACTGCCTCTAAAAATAGGGATCTATGTCGAAAAAAGCTTCAATTCTCGTAATTCAGGGCCCAAACCTCAATCTACTGGGAACTCGTGAACCTGAGGTTTACGGAAAAACTACCCTCGAAGATATTCATAGAAAGCTAGCGGACCTAGCAAAAGCCCAATCTGTAGATTTGGACACCTATCAAAGTAATCATGAAGGCGAGTTAATTGACCGCATTCAAAAAGCCAAACAGGATGGAGTGGATTTCATCATCATCAATCCTGGAGCATTCACCCACACCAGCGTTGCCTTGCGTGACGTTTTGGCTGGGGTTGCCATTCCCTTTACTGAAGTGCATTTATCCAATATTCACCAACGCGAAGAGTTCCGCAAGCACTCCTATCTGTCAGATATCGCTACTGGCGTGATTTGCGGCTTAGGCGCGATTGGCTATGAATTGGCACTTCAAGCAGCGATTACTCGTTTACAAAAATAAAACTATTTAAAGAATCACAAGAGAGGAAGCACTCACATGGATCTGAGAAAACTAAAAACCTTGATCGACCTAGTTTCTGAATCAGGCATCTCTGAATTAGAGGTAAATGAAGGTGAAGATCGCGTACGTATTGTTAACGCAGGATCTCCAGCACCAGTCGGCCAAATGGTTTATGCCAATCCAGCACCAACTCAAGCAATGCAAGCTGCTCCTGCAGCCGCGCCTGCACCCGCGGCTGCTCCAGCGCCAGAAGCGCCTGCTGCAGAAACTGGTTTTGTTGCACGCTCCCCAATGGTGGGTACTTTCTACCGCGCACCAAATCCAGAGTCACCTAATTTTGTGAACGTTGGTGACACCGTGAAGGTAGGTCAAACACTTTGCATCATTGAGGCCATGAAGTTACTTAATGAAATCGAATCTGAACAAGCTGGCGTAATTAAAGAAATTTTGTGTGAAAACGGTCAGGGTGTTGAATTTGACCAACCACTTTTCATCATTGCTTAATTCTTTAAAGCTCCCTAATAATCCTTTTTACCTAACTCAGAGCCGACATGTTCGATAAGATTCTGATTGCCAATCGGGGAGAAATTGCTCTCCGCATCCAACGCGCATGCCGCGAGTTGGGAATTAAAACTGTGGTGGTCTATTCCACCGCAGACAAAGAAGCTAAGTATGTGAAGCTTGCCGATGAAGCTGTTTGTATCGGTCCAGCACCTTCTCCACTGAGCTATCTCAATATGCCCGCTATTATTTCTGCAGCCGAAGTAACGGATGCAGAAGCGATTCACCCCGGTTATGGCTTTCTTTCAGAGAATGCTGACTTTGCTGAACGCGTTGAGAAGTCTGGCTTTGCGTTTATTGGCCCTACAGCGGCTTCTATCCGCTTAATGGGCGACAAAGTTTCTGCAAAACGCGCCATGATTAAAGCAGGTGTGCCCTGCGTGCCTGGATCCGAAGGTGCTTTGCCAGATAATCCAAAAGAAATTATTGCAACCGCTAAAAAAGTGGGCTACCCAGTCATCATCAAAGCTGCTGGCGGTGGTGGCGGTCGCGGTATGCGTGTTGTTCATACCGAAGCACACCTCATTAACGCTGTGAATATGACTCGCGAAGAAGCGGGGCGCGCCTTTGGTAATCCAGAAGTCTATATGGAGAAGTTTCTAGAGAAACCTCGTCACGTAGAGATTCAAATTTTGGCTGACACTCATGGCAATGCCATTTGGCTGGGCGAGCGCGATTGCTCAATGCAACGTCGCCACCAAAAAGTGATTGAAGAAGCTCCGGCTCCAGGCATTGATCGTCGCTTGATCGCCAAAATTGGCGAGCGTTGCGCTGAAGCGTGCCGCAAGATAGGTTATCGCGGCGCTGGAACCTTTGAATTCCTCTATGAAAACGGTGAATTCTTCTTCATTGAGATGAATACTCGCGTTCAGGTTGAGCATCCAGTAACCGAAATGATCACCGGCGTTGATATTGTTCAAGAACAAATTCGTATTGCTGCTGGCCTAAAACTCAGTTACCGCCAAAAAGATATTGTTTTCCGTGGTCATGCGATCGAATGCCGTCTTAACGCTGAAGATCCTTTCAAGTTCACTCCTAGTCCTGGCCGCATTGGTTCATTCCACATGCCAGGAGGCCCTGGAATTCGCGTTGATTCGCACGCCTATAGTGGTTACGTAGTTCCCTCGAACTATGACTCCATGATTGGCAAACTGATTTCTTATGGCAATACTCGCGAACAAGCGATTCGTCGTATGCAAATTGCCCTCTCCGAGATGGTGATTGACGGCATCACAACAAACGTGCCACTCCACCGCGAATTAATGCTCGACCCGAATTTTATGGAAGGCGGCACCAGTATTCACTACCTGGAGCATCGCTTAGAAGAGCAAGCTGCAAGTCGCGGAAAGTCTTAATTCATGCGCGTAATCCATGTCCTACCGTGAACTCGTTTTCACGGTATCTGCCGAAATTGCAGAGCCTTTGGGTGATGCACTTTTGGAGCTGGGCGCCCTCTCAGTCACTGTAGAGGATGATGCAGCCGGCGGATACGATGAGAATCCGCTGTATGGAGAGCCGGGGTTATCACCGGAAGTGCAGGCATGGGACAGATCTGCCGTTACAGCGCTCTTTAATCCTGATATTGATGCTTCTGGCAGCGCAGAATTTATTCCAGAATTGCTTTCTTCACTCAAAGATGCAGGCTTTTATCTAAGCGCCCCGCAAGAAAAGACAGTTGAAGAGCAAGATTGGGTGCGGCTAACACAAAGTCAATTTGCGCCAATTCAAATCGGTAAACGCATTTGGGTGGTGCCTTCTTGGCACGATGCACCCACTGACCCCGATGCAATTTGTCTCGCCGTTGATCCAGGACTTGCATTTGGTACAGGCAGCCATCCCACCACACACTTGTGCCTCCTTTGGCTAGAAGAACATAGCAACTTAAAAAACCAGAGCCTTTTAGATTACGGCTGCGGTTCAGGCATCTTAGCTATTGCTGCCGCTAAATTGGGTTGTAATTCGGTTGTTGGCACAGATATCGACCCGCAAGCGATGGTTGCCGCCCGCAGCAACGCAGAAATCAACAACACCACAATTACATTCGTACTTCCAAATGAAGGTGCGCCTGAACTCGCTGCAGAAACCAAATATGACATCGTGATGGCCAACATTTTGGCCAATCCATTGCAGGTTCTAGCCCCAGCATTGGTAAATAAGATGCGTCCAGGCGGTCAAATTGTTTTATCTGGCGTCCTTGCTCGTCAAGCAGAAGAAGTGATCGCTACCTACAGTCAATGGCTCAAGCTGTCGGTCTGGAAAGAAAGTGAAGGCTGGGTTTGCCTGCACGGCACTCTAGATTCAGGCAAAAAAACCACCTCCGCTGTACCTGCTCAAAAAAAAAGTCTTAAGCTAGCCCTTCTCGCTGGTTTATTTTTGCTCTTACTGCTTTTTGGAGAGCACCTATCCAGAAATTCTTTACTCCCAGCTTTAGCTCCACGCATTGATGGCACATCAAATTCTATTTCTGTCGGTGCATTTTCTCTTTTACAGCGAGTTGATGAAAAACTTTGTCGCGCACTGGGATGTCTAAATCGCCCTGTGAGCGATTTTGCTGCGTGGAAAATAACTTCAGCCACACTATCGCCTGAAAACGCGCGAGAGGGCCTTAAAAACCTTGCAAATCAATCTATCTTGCAAGTTGAAATACAAAATCGTCTTGCAATTGCAGTTTTATTGCCAAATTTGGAAGTTTCTTTAACGGATGCAGAAGAATCTGAAATTAAAACAGTGCAATTTTCTCCAAAAGAATGGTTGCCGACTGCTTGGCAAGATGCACATCCAGATTATTTGCGAGTAGGCGCGCCCTCCGGGGATCTTATTCAAACCGATTTGCCGATTTCTTTGCCGCAAAATGCTGCAGGCTATCGAGTGCGCGCGTTTTACCCTCAATAACCTCATCCAATTTATCGCTTTAATCCATTAATGATTCAATTTTTACCTTACAGAAAGTAATTTATGGCCAGCTTGATCTGCGGCTCTATCGCCTACGACACCATCATGAACTTTGAAGGCAAATTTGCCGATCAAATCCTGCCCGAGCAGATTCATATCCTGAATGTGGCCTTTTTGGTACCCACCATGCGCCGCGAATTCGGCGGTTGTGCGGGCAATATTGCCTACAACCTCAAACTTTTAGGTGGCGACCCAATCATCATGGCAACCGTTGGCGGTGATGCAGCCCCGTATATGGATCGTCTGAAGCAACTTCAAATCGATGCGAGCCATATACGCCAAATTGATAAAGCATTTACAGCTCAAGCCATGATCACCACGGATCAAGCGAATAATCAAATTACCGCCTTTCATCCAGGCGCGATGGGTGAATCTCACCTAAACCAGGTTTCGGAAGTGGTAGCCGAGCGCAGCAAAAATGCCAAAGGTGCGGCTAAATTTGGAATTGTTGCCCCGGATGGCCGCCAAGGGATGTGGGAGCACTGCCATCAGCTGGCAGATGCAAATATTCCATTTATCTTCGATCCAGGCCAAGGGTTACCAATGTTCAATGGCCCAGAACTTCTAGAGTTGATTGATATTGCAAGCTACTTAGCGGTAAATGACTATGAGGGTGAGATGCTTTCGCAGCGCACTGGATTAAGTCTTGCAAAAGTAGCTGAGCGCGTAAAGGCACTCATTGTCACCAAAGGTGCTGAAGGAGCTGATATCTACGTAGACGGCAAATGTATTGCGATTCCACCGGTCCCAGCTGCAAAAGTAGTTGATCCAACTGGTTGTGGTGATGCATTTCGCGGTGGATTGCTGTTTGGACTTGAAAACGGTATGGATTGGGAGGCTACCGGTCGTCTCGCCAGTCTCATGGGCTCTATCAAGATTACCCATCAAGGACCACAAAATCACCAATTAAGCAAAGATCAGATCGCTGAGCAGTTTAAAACCGCATTTGGCTTTAGCTTTTAAGTCCTGGGCTCAAACTCGAGCCATTCAAATTTAGGAAATAAAAAAAGGGGTCTCGTGAGAGACCCCTTCTAGTAACACCCGTCTGATTAAGGACGTGTGCCAGTTGGGAAGGGCCAAGCAGCGGCAGGATTCAACGCACTAGTCGCTGGTGCAGCTTTCTTAGCCGCGGGCTTTTTTACAGCAGAGCCCGCTTTCTTCGCAGCAGGCTTACTTACTTTTTTTTTGCTACGCGTTTTTTAGCTACTTTTTTTGCAGCTTTTTTAGCAGCAGGCTTCTTAGCAGCAGCTTTTTTCTTCGCAGCAGGCTTCTTCTTAGCTACTTTTTTAGCAGCTGGCTTTTTAGCAGCAGCTTTTTTAGCAGCAGGACGCTTTTTAGCTACTTTTTTAGCAGCAGGCTTCTTAGCAGCTACTTTTTTCTTAGCAGCAGGCTTCTTTTTAGCTACTTTTTTAGCAGCAGGCTTCTTAGCAGCTACTTTTTTCTTAGCAGCTGGTTTCTTTGCAGCAGGTTTTTTCTTGGCAGTTGCCATAGTAATGCTCCTTCACGTGAGGATTAGTACAAACTACATTAAGAAGACCCGACCACTCATTTCCGCCTGGTTTTGCAACCAATTGGATCTGACGAGCGAGCCATTCATCGGCGCGCGGCTTGATACTAAGTGCTGCACGCTAATGAATCTTGGAAAAAAAGCCGTGGCCCCGAAGGACAACGGCTTCTTAAATGTGCTGGAAAAAATAGAGAGAATAGCCCAGGCACCCTTGAGCAAGGGTTTTCGGATTTGAGTCTTGTTTTGCTGACTTCTTAAACTATCCAACCGTCTAATCTCCTATTTAGCCAGTTGTACGCTGTATTACTGCTTTACTACTCCCAACTCAGCGCACCACCGGTTTGATACTCAATAACGCGTGTCTCAAAAAAGTTTCGTTCTTTTTTCAGATCAATCATTTCTGACATCCATGGAAATGGATTCTCTTCATTTGGGAACATCGCGTCAAGTCCTATTTGCAAACATCTGCGATTACAAATGTATCTTAGGTACCCTTTGAACATCGGAGCGTTCAATCCGAGCACTCCTCGAGGCATCGTATCTTCGGCATAACGGTACTCTAATTCGACCGCTTTTTCGAAGATAGATTTGATCTCGTCTTTGAACGCGGAAGTCCATAACTGCGGGTTCTCCAGCTTGATTTGGTTAATTAAATCGATGCCGAAATTGCAGTGCATAGACTCGTCGCGAAGGATGTATTGATACTGCTCAGCAGCACCCGTCATTTTGTTTTGACGACCCATTGCAAGTATTTGCGTAAAACCAACATAAAAGAACAAACCTTCCATTACGCAAGCAAAAACAATCAGCGAACGGAGCAATGTTTGGTCAGCTTCTAATGTGCCAGTCTTGAAATTTGGGTTGGTCAGTACATCAATATAAGGAATCAAGAACTCATCTTTAGCGCGAATTGAGTCAATCTCATGGTACGCATTGAAGATTTCGGACTGATCTAAACCTAAAGATTCCACAATATATTGGTAGGCATGGGTATGAATTGCCTCTTCAAAAGCCTGACGCAATAGGTATTGGCGGCATTCTGGAGCGGTAATGTGGCGATAAGTACCCAAAACAATATTGTTTGCAGCCAAAGAATCAGCCGTAGTAAAGAAACCAAGGTTGCGCTTAATAATGCGACGCTCGTCTTCTGTCAGGCCATTTGGATCTTTCCAAAGCGCGATATCGCGGTTCATATTGATCTCTTGCGGCATCCAGTGGTTTGCACAACCAGCCAAATACTTCTCCCAAGCCCACTTATATTTAAATGGAACCAACTGATTAACGTCGGTCTTGGCATTAATTACGCGCTTATCAGCAGCATTTACACGCAAAGATGCGCCGCCAGATAAATTGGCAGCCGCTACTGGTGTAGGTGCTGCGGTTTGTGGCGCGATTGCCACTTGATCTGGCTGTGGACGTTGTGGCTCCACTGCAACCGGCTGCGGTGCAAGACCAGCTTTCGCTAGTGCTGGAGCAACTTCCTCTTCCCAATTCAACATAACTCTCTCCTAATTATTCTATTTATGGCCAATAAGCGAATGGCTTATTGGCATGCTTCACATTCTTCGAAACCAGCGTCGCCTGGGCGCATTGTGCAAACTGGGCCATCCGCTTCAACTCCACCGGCTGCACCTGCAGCAGCTGCGTCGGTACCATTGACGCCACCACCACTAGACACTGAGTTCAACTGACCGCTAGCAACGGTTGATTTCTCAACGTGGGTTGCAGCCATTGTGCGGAGGTAATACGTTGTCTTCAGACCACGCAACCACGCCAACTTGTAGGTGTCATCCAATTTCTTGCCGGAAGCGCCACCCATGTAGATGTTCAATGACTGAGCTTGGTCAATCCACTTCTGACGACGGGAAGCAGCCTCAACCAACCAGCTTGGCTCCACTTCAAACGCAGTCGCGTACAAATCACGCAAGTCTTGAGGAATGCGATCAATCTTGGATAAGGTGCCGTCAAAGTACTTTAAATCGGCAATCATTACTTCATCCCACAAGCCGCGATCTTTCAAATCACGCACCAAATACTCATTTACTACAGTGAATTCACCAGAAAGGTTGGATTTCACGAACAAGTTCTGGAATGTTGGCTCGATACAAGCGGACACGCCAATAATGTTAGAAATCGTTGCTGTTGGTGCAATAGCTACGCAATTGGAGTTACGCATACCGTGTTGCTTAATGCGAGCACGCAATCCAGTCCAATCCATTGTGGATGAGCTATCTACTTCCAAATAACCGCCACGCTCAGCTGCCAAGAGGGCTACTGAATCCTGTGGGAGGATGCCGCGATCCCATAAAGAACCTTTATAGGTGCTGTAAACGCCACGCTCTTCAGCTAGTTCGTTCGACGCTTGATAAGCGTAGTAGCAAACTGCTTCCATTGAGGAGTCAGCAAACTTCACAGCCTCATCACTAGCGTAAGGAATACGTTGCATATGCAAGCAATCCTGGAAGCCCATGATGCCCATACCGACTGGACGGTGCTTCAAGTTTGAATTACGCGCTTTAGCAACAGCGTAGTAGTTGATGTCGATAACGTTATCCAACATACGCATTGCTGTACGAACAGTTCTTTGGAGCTTCTCGTGATCCAAAATCATCTTGCCATTGGCATCTGTAGTCATGTGAGCAGTTAAGTTCACAGAACCCAAGTTACAAACTGCAATTTCGTCCTCATTCGTATTGAGAGTGATCTCAGTACATAAGTTGGATGAGTGAACTACGCCAATATGCTGTTGTGGGCTACGGATGTTGCAAGGATCTTTGAAAGTAATCCATGGGTGACCAGTTTCGAACAACATACCGAGCATCTTGCGCCACAGTTGCTGCGCTGGAATTCTGCGGAATGGCTTCAACTCACCACGATCAGCCTTTTGCTCGTAGGCAACGTATGCCTCTTCAAAAGCCTTGCCAAACTTGTCATGTAAATCAGGGGTATTGGATGGTGAGAACAATGTCCATTCACCATTTTCCATTACACGTTTCATGAACAAGTCAGGAATCCAGTTAGAAGTGTTCATGTCATGAGTACGACGACGATCGTCGCCAGTGTTCTTGCGCAATTCCAAGAACTCTTCAATATCTAAGTGCCATGTTTCCAAGTAGGCACAAACCGCACCCTTACGCTTACCGCCTTGGTTAACAGCAACTGCTGTGTCGTTCACTACTTTCAAGAAAGGAACAACACCTTGAGATTTTCCGTTAGTGCCTTTGATATGACTTCCCAATGCACGAACGTTAGTCCAGTCGTTACCTAAGCCACCTGCAAACTTAGACAACAACGCGTTTTCTTTCAACGCTTCATAGATGCCATCAAGGTCATCTTCAACTGTCGTCAAGTAGCAGCTTGAGAGCTGTGGACGTGTAGTTGCTGAGTTAAACAATGTTGGGGTGCTAGACATGAAATCAAATGTAGAGAGGATTTCATAGAACTCGATTGCACGACGCTCACGATCCAACTCATTCAAAGACAAGCCCATTGCAACACGCATGAAGAAAGCCTGTGGCATTTCAATACGACGGTCTTCAATGTGCAAGAAATAGCGGTCATACAAAGTTTGTAGACCGAGGTAATTGAACTGCAAGTCACGGCTAGCATTCAAAGCTGCAGCTAGGCGCGGCAAGTCAAATTCACGCATACGTGGATCCAACAACTCCGCAGAAATACCTTCGTTGATGTACTTCGCAAAGTAAGTGCTGTACTCAGCTTGCATGTCACCTTGCAATACTTCTTTGCCCAAGATTTCTTTACGAATCACGTGCATCAAGATACGTGCTGTCACTTGGCTATAAGCAGGATCTTTTTCAATCAAAGTGCGGGAAGCCAAAATAGCGGAGTCATACACTTGCGCCATTGGTACGCCATCGTACAAATTCTTGATAGTCTCGGTGATGATCGGTGTTGCATCAATATGGGTGCCCAAACCTTCGCATGCCGCCTCAATCACAGTGCGCAAAGCAGCCATATCAAGCCACTTCTCAACGCCGTTATCAGTTACTTTGATGCCGGATTCACCAGCCTGGCTTGCAGCTTGAGTATCTTGAGAAACTTCTTGCTGTGCTGCACGCTCTTGATTGCGCTTTTCACGATAAAGAACATAAGCACGAGCAACGTTATGCTCACCACTACGCATCAAGGCCAACTCAACCTGGTCTTGAATATCTTCAATGTGGAAAGTTCCGCCATTTGGACGACTGCGCAACAAAGCGCGCACAACGGAATGAGTCAATTGCTCAACCTGCTCACGAACACGAGCAGAAGCTGCGCCTTGACCACCATTAACAGCCAAAAATGCTTTTGTTACAGCAATCGCGATTTTGGATGGCTCAAAAGCCACAACGGAACCATTACGGCGAATAATTTTGTAATCAGACAATTGGGTTGCCTGGGTGCCACCAACACCACCAGCTACAAAGCCGGCGGAAGGGGCTTGATTTATTGCCCCTGTAGGACTCACTCCTGGATTAATCGCACCAGAAGGTTGGCCTGCTGTCTGTGGGTTTGCGTATGTCATGTTGCTCCTGCGTCTATATATAGTTATTTGGACAAAATATCGTTAAAAAACAATGGGGTATTGCGGAAATCAAACACTACATCTAGTGTTCTGAAGCGCGTTAGGCACTAAGTATAGGGAAATATTGCTTATTTGGTAAGGTATTTATGACAAATATTTATCAGTATTTTTACTAAGTTTTCCACCAATTTAGGGGTCATTTTGGTGCGGAATTTTTAGCCCTTTTTAGGCAAAGGCTGTAAAAGTAAGCGTACGCTCACATACAAAAAATAGACTATCTAGAAATGAGTCCGAAGGGCAATTTTTCAGGAGAGACTACTGTCTCTTTTTGGAACTTTTTCCAGTCAAAATAAATTCCAGGATCTGTTTTCCGACCGGGAGCAATATCACTATGTCCAGAAAACTGCACATTTGGATAGGCCTCGACCAATTTTTCAACCAACTTGGTAAGAGTTTGATACTGAGCTTCTTCAAATGGAGTATCGCCATCACCCTCTAGCTCAATGCCAATAGAGAAGTCATTGCACTTCTCTCTCCCCAAAAATGAAGAAATGCCAGCATGCCAAGCCTTGTTGTGGGTTGCTACAAATTGCACCAACTCGCCCGAGCGTGTAATTAAAAAATGGCTTGATACTTTTTGATCGGCAATTTCTACAAAATACGGGTGACCTTTGGGGTCGAGCTTATTTTGAAAAAAGTCAACAATGTGCTGACTAGACCTTTGGTTTCTAAAATCGCCAGGTGGAAGACTAATGTGATGAATCACCACTAAGTCCGGTTGAAGATTTTCTGGTCTGACATCTTGATTCGGTGAAGCGCGCCAATTGGCAAACCCAATCCAACCTTGCTCATCTAATTCATTGAAGTGTTCTTGGCAACAATAAAACCGACCGTCATGAGTAATTGCATCAGATTTGGGTAAATGCACTTTGCAATATTGACATTGCACCATTACCTCAGGTTCAGCGACCTTAGAAGCCTTATCAGCATTGGCTTTGGTGGTATTTTGCTGATCGAGCTTTGTCTGTTTTTTTCCTTTAAACCAAAGGTAAAAAAGGCTCGCGCCCGCAATTAAGAGAAGCCACTTAAACAAGGGTCATGTCCGCTGAAGAATCACTTCCACCACAAAACGGCTACCCACATACGCTAGCAAAAGTGCTGTGTATGCACTTAACACCCAACGTATTGCCGTTCTACCGCGCAGACCAACTCTCCAACGCGCTATGAGTAAACCGGCGAATAAGAACCAAGAGACGAGAGCAAAAATAGTCTTGTGGTCAAACACGAGCGGTTTGCCAAAGAGGGTTTGAGAAAACAATAATCCAGAAAAAACTGTCAGACTAAGCAGCGCAAATCCAACGTATAGCAAGTTAAATAACAGGCTTTCCATTGTCATCAGTGGCGGCAAATCCTCCAGCCAATGTGCGGCACGACTATTTGGGACGATTGCCAAGCGACGATGTAGAGCGCGATCTTGAATGCTCATTAACATTGCATGCATTGCTGCCAAACTGAGTAGCCCCACTGAAACTGTTGCAACAACAAAGTGCCCCTTAAACCAGGGATCTGAAACTGCTTTCGGCGACAGAAGCGTTCCTGGAAAAATACATGGCAGCAAGGAGCAAATTAAGGCGAATACCAAAGCCATCCAACGCAGGCTTGAGATGGGTAAAAACCAAGACTGGAACCAGTAAAAAGCCAAGCCAACCCAAGCAATCAAGGACAAATCCTGAGCAAAGCCAAAAACAAAGCCCTCAGACGTAAAAACAGAGTCATGCAATTGAATTCCGTGGACGACCAAAATCCCAAAAATAGCCCCTTGAATCAAGGCGGTAGAGAGCGAAGACTCCAAGCCCTCTTTGGGTCTCAGGCTCAAAATGAGCAAAAGAGCTAAATAAAGTGCGGATGGGAGCCATCCATAACTTGAGTAACCTAAAATATCCATCTGGAAAGTCTAATCGATAAATGCTAGAAAACCTCACCGACCGCCTATCTCGCGTTGTTAAAACAATGCGGGGCCAAGCCCGCCTCACTGAAGCCAATACCGCAGAAATGTTACGGGAGATCCGTTTAGCCCTACTAGAGGCTGACGTAGCGCTTCCGGTTGTGAAGTCTTTACTCGAACAAATTAAGTTTAAGGCGCTTGGAGAAGAGGTTGTTGGCAGCCTCAGCCCTGGTCAAGCGCTAGTTGGCGTGGTGCAAAGAGAGCTCGCTCAAGTAATGATGGGCGACACCAATCAAAGCGGCGAGCTCAATTTAGCAACCCAACCGCCTGCGGTTATCTTGATGGCTGGCTTACAAGGCGCCGGTAAAACTACCTCTGTAGGCAAGCTTGCCAAGTGGCTACAAGAAAAGAAGAAAAAGAAAGTACTGACTGTTTCTTGTGACGTATACCGTCCTGCGGCTATTGAACAATTAGAGACTGTCACCAAACAAGTTGGCGCTGAATTTTTCCCAAGCAACATTAATCAAAAACCGAATGATATTGCGCTGGCTGCTTTAGATTGGGCACGTCGTCATTACTTTGATGTGGTTCTAGTCGATACGGCAGGTCGTTTAGGTATTGATGAAGCGCTCATGCAAGAAATTAAAACTTTGCATGCAAGCCTCAACCCAATAGAAACCTTATTCGTGGTCGATGCCATGCTCGGCCAAGATGCCGTTAATACCGCCAAGGCCTTCCACGAAGCGCTGCCATTAACTGGTGTGATTCTCACCAAGTTAGATGGCGACTCACGGGGTGGTGCCGCATTATCAGTGCGCCAAGTTACCGGTGTACCACTCAAATTTATCGGCGTGGCCGAAAAGATGGATGGCCTGGAAGCCTTTGATGCTGAGCGTATGGCAAATCGCATCCTGGGTATGGGCGATATTTTGGCTCTGGTTGAACAAGCTCAACAACACGTTGACGTTGCTAAAGCAGAAAAATTAGCCAGCAAGATCTCTAAAGGTGGATTTGATCTTGAAGATTTTCGTGATCAACTGATGCAGATGCAGAAAATGGGTGGAATGGCCAGCTTGATGGATAAGCTACCAAGCCAGGTTGCTCAAGCAGCATCGAAAACCAATCTGAGCAATGCAGATAAGCAAACGACACGTATGCGCGGAATTATTGACAGCATGACGCCGCGTGAGCGCACCAAACCTGAATTACTAAAGGCTAGCCGTAAACGTCGTATTGCTGCTGGTGCTGGCGTTGAAGTGCAAGAAGTCAATCGCCTACTCGCTCAATTTGAACAAATGCAAACCATGATGAAGCAATTCAAGGGCGGAAAAATGGCGCGCACGATGGCCACCATGGCTGCCAAAGGAGCCGCCAAGGGTATTGGCGGACTCTTTAAAAAATAATTAACTGACTAATTGTTTGGCTGCTTGAACTGCAGCAATCACTTTTGCTTTGACATCACTAAGCGGAATGTTCTGAGACTCAGCATCAATGCGGCCCTTAAACTCCACTTGCGAATCTGCCAAGCCGCGATCACCAATCACCACGCGGAATGGCGCGCCAATTAGCTCCCAGTCAGCAAACATCGCTCCTGGACGCTCATTGCGATCATCCAAAATGACATCAATACCAGCTGCTATGAGTTCATCATGCAATTGATCGCATGCAGCCTTAACCGCTTCTGACTTTTCGTATCCCATAGGACAAATCACCACTTCAAACGGCGCCATGGAGATAGGCCAAATAATGCCCTTCTCATCATGGCCCTGCTCGATTGCGGCGCCTAGCAAACGCGTAACACCGATACCGTAACAACCCATCACCATGGGCTGCGCTTTGCCCTGTTGATCTAGATAAGTACAGCCCATCGCCTCTGAATAACGTGTGCCCAATTGAAATACATGACCCACTTCAATGCCGCGGCAGATATCAACCACACCCTTACCATCTGGTGAAGGGTCGCCAATTACCGCATTACGAATATCCAGAACCAATGGCTCAGGTAAATCACGTCCCCAGTTCACGCCGGTTAAGTGATGACCAGCATCGTTTGCGCCACAAACAAAATCTGCCATGTTGGCAACAGTGCGATCAGCCACTACAGTCACATCGGCACTAATGCCAACAGGACCTAGGTAACCAGCAGGTGCGTTACATGCATGCTTGATTTCAGCTTCAGTAGCAAAACGAGATTCAGCCATGCCAGGGATTTTGCTAGCTTTAACTTCATTCAGTTCATGATCACCACGTACCAACAACATAAAGAGTTTTGCCGGTCCTTTTTCTTGATCAGCCGCAAACAATAATGACTTCACGGTAGATTCAAGTGGAATGTTTAAGAACTTAGCAACATCTGCGCAGTTGGTTTTCTCAGGTGTTGGCACCTTGGTCATTGCAGCAGATGCTGCGGCACGGCTAGCGATCAAGGCCAATGATTCTGCGGCTTCTAGGTTAGCTGCGTAATCAGAACTTGGGCAATACACAATCGCATCTTCGCCGGTATCAGCAATCACATGAAACTCTTGGCTACCAGAACCGCCAATAGCGCCGTTGTCCGCAGTCACAGCGCGGAATTGAAGCCCCATACGCTTAAAGATACGTGTGTAGGCATCAAACATCGTCTGGTAAGACTTCTTCAAGCCCTCGGTGTCACGATCAAATGAGTAAGCATCTTTCATGCTGAACTCGCGACCACGCATGATGCCAAAACGAGGGCGACGCTCATCACGGAACTTTGTTTGAATTTGATAGAAGTTGACAGGCAGCTGCTTGTAACTCTTAATCTCATTACGAGCCAAATCTGTTACCACCTCTTCGGAAGTGGGTTGGATCAAGAAATCGCGATCATGGCGATCTTTGATACGCAGTAGTTCAGGGCCCATCTTTTCCCAACGGCCAGTTTCTTGCCACAATTCAGCCGGCTGAATCATCGGCATCAGCAATTCAATAGCGCCCGCACGATTCATTTCTTCGCGAATGATGTTTTCCACCTTGCGAATGACTTTCAAACCCAAAGGCAAATAGTTATAAACGCCAGCACTGAGCTTACGAATTAAACCAGCACGCACCATGAGTTTGTGCGAAACCACCTCAGCGTCGGAGGGGGCTTCTTTTAGCGTGGCGAGAAATGATTGTGATGCTTTCATGTATGGATATAATCAAATCATTGATTTTAAAGGATTTGAGGCACGATCATGCTTGACCGTGAAGGGTATCGCCCCAATGTCGGCATTGTCCTCCTCAACAGCCGTAACGAGGTTTTCTGGGGAAAACGCGTTGGGCAGCATTCGTGGCAGTTCCCACAGGGTGGGATTCAGCATGGTGAAAGCCCTGAACAGGCTATGTACCGCGAATTGCAAGAGGAGGTTGGCTTACTGCCGGAGCATGTCCAGATTATTGGACGCACCAGGGATTGGCTTCGCTACGACGTCCCTGAGGAATACCTGCGCCGTCAAAACTCCACCCGCGTCCATCGAGCAGCCTATCGAGGACAAAAACAGATTTGGTTTCTATTGCGCCTAGTGGGGCTTGATAGCGATATTCAATTGCGCGCTTCTGAGCACCCCGAATTCGATGCCTGGCGTTGGGTCCCCTTTTGGATTCAATTGGATGCTGTAATCGGTTTCAAACGCGAGGTTTATCAATTAGCTCTCTCTGAGCTAGCACGTTACCTGACTCGTGGCATACGTATGCAACAACTGGCATGGGGCTCACCGCTAGATCTATTTCAGTCTTTTTATGCTGGAAATGAAGATACCCATAAATCTTCTGAAAAATCGGATAAAGAAAATGAATAATGCTTTGCGACAAATGCGTTCCTATGCGATTGGCATAACTGCTGCAAGCTTGCTGATAGGATGCGCTGGAGATCCACTGCAAAGTGGCTTAGATCCGTTTGCACCCATGGTATTTAAAGAAGGGGTAACCACAATGCCCCTCAACCCACCGAATAAAGCAACGCTTGCCCCCTTCTATGTTTCTCAGCACACAATTTTTAAGTTTGCAGTCGACACTGACTCAATTCTGATTGGGGCTGATGGCGTTACCCGCTACATTGTGGTGATGACTAATCCCAGCGGAGGTCAACAGGCTCAATACGAAGGTATTCGTTGTGACTCTTTCCAATGGCGTCTTTACGGAACACTTGAAAACGACTCTTGGAAAGAAAATCCACTCTCGAGTTGGAGGGCAATTCAAAGCAATGTACCTAACCGCTATCAAGCAGCATTAGCGCAAGGGGCTTTTTGTAACTTCAATAGTCAAGAAAAAAGTATTCGAGCAATACTTCAATCGCTCAATCCAAGAGACTTCACTGGCGGAACTAAGCCAACCAATTCATTTGGAGTTCAATAAACGCTTAAAGCGGCGTTTATTGAATCTACCTTTATCTAGGGTTTAAGCGGGTACCGATTTTTTCGCCGCTCAAAAGACGAGTCAGCACTTGTGGCTCACGTCCAGATGCAATCACCGTAGAGGCTCCGGTTTGCACTGCAATTTTGGCAGCCAATACTTTAGTCAGCATCCCACCTTTACTGAGTTCGCTTGCTGCGCCGCCAGCCATTTTTTCTAAAGCAGGGTCGCCAGCAATTGCCTCAGTCAATAGGGTTGCAGCAGGATTTTGGCGTGGGTCAGCCGTAAATAAGCCACCCTGATCGGTCAAAATGATTAACAGATCTGCCTGAATTAAATTGCTCACCAACGCTGCGAGACTATCGTTATCGCCAAACTTGATTTCGTCGGTAACAACCGTGTCGTTCTCATTAATAATTGGAACAACGCCCAGTTTTAACAGAGTATCTAAAGTGGCTTTTGCATTGGCATTGCGCTCGGCGTTTGCCAAATCGGCATTGGTCAATAAAATCTGTGCGCTACGTAAGTTAAAGCGCGCAAAACAACTTTCGTAAACCTGCACTAAACCCATCTGCCCTACTGCAGCAGCTGCCTGCAACTGATGAATCTCCTGTGGGCGCTTAGTCCAACCCAAACGCTGCATTCCTTCAGCAATTGCTCCTGAGCTCACCATCAACACCTCATGGCCAGCCTTTAAGAGATCTGCCATTTGCTCAGCCCACATTGCGATCGCAGCATGATCCAAGCCTTCACCATTATTGGTTACAAGGCTAGAGCCTACTTTGACAACAATCCGTTTAGTTTTTTTGGCGTTCATAACAGCAGAAAATATTAAACAAGTAATTTAATCAGGGGTTTTGTTTTGAGTCTGGTCTTGATAACGTGGGTCTTGAGCACGCTCTTCAGCATCATCACGATCTTTGCGCACAGAGTCCAAATAGTCTTGTAAGGAATAGCACAACTTGTCGCAACCCAAACCTGTCAAAGCGGAGATCTCAAATACAGGACCCTTCCACTTAAATTTTTTCACAAAGTCAGCAACTGCTTTTTTGCGATCCTCTTCAGGGATCATGTCGACCTTGTTTAAAACCAACCAACGTGGCTTCTCTACCAAAGCTTCATCGTATTTGCGCAATTCGTTGACGATAGCATTGGCATCCGCAACCGGATCTACGTTTTCATCAAACGGCGCAATATCTACTAAGTGCAAAAGCACCCCAGTACGTTGCAAGTGACGCAAGAAACGGTGACCTAAGCCAGCACCTTCCGCAGCGCCCTCAATCAAACCTGGAATATCCGCAATTACAAAACTACGCTCGTTACCAACACGCACCACACCCAAATTAGGATGCAAAGTTGTAAATGGATAGTCAGCAATCTTTGGACGCGCGTTAGAAACTGCAGTAATTAAAGTGGATTTACCTGCGTTAGGCATGCCTAATAAACCAACATCGGCTAATACTTTTAATTCCAGCTTTAACTTACGACGCTCACCCTCTTTACCGTTTGTCTTTTGGCGTGGCGCACGATTCGTACTACTCTTGAAGTGAATATTGCCCCAGCCACCAACACCGCCCTGCGCTAAGCAAAGACGCTCGCCATGAGTTGTTAAGTCAGCAATTGGCTCACCAGTTTCGTAATCAGAAATGATGGTGCCCACTGGCATACGCAATTCAATATCATCACCAGCGCGACCATAGCAGTCAGCACCACGCCCTGGTTCACCATTTTTAGCGGTGTGTGTTTTTGCGTAGCGATAATCGATCAAAGTGTTGATGTTGCGATCAGCTGTCGCCCATACGCTTCCACCCTTGCCGCCATCGCCGCCATCAGGGCCGCCAAATTCAATAAACTTTTCGCGGCGCATAGAGGCGCTTCCGGCGCCACCTTGGCCAGCAATCACTTCAATACGCGCTTCGTCTATAAATTTCATAAATAAAAAAGGCCTCGCTTAGCGAGGCCCGTTCCTAAGAGTTAAATTCGGAATAAATCTGAATCAAACGTGTCTCAGTCAGGCGCCTTATGAACGAGGCAAGACTGAAACTTGGGCCTTCTTCAAAGCACCCTTAACGCCGAATTCCACTTGTCCGTCAATTAAGGCGAATAAAGTGTGATCTTTACCAATACCAACGTTAGCACCTGGATGAACACGTGTGCCACGTTGACGAATGATGATGCTGCCAGCATTAATGTGCTCGCCGCCAAATACCTTAACGCCTAAGCGTTTCGATTCTGAGTCGCGGCCATTTCGTGTTGAGCCGCCGCCTTTTTTCTGTGCCATATCTTTCTCCTACTCTGGAATTAGGCTTTAATCGTATTGATCAAAATTTCAGTGAAATTTTGACGATGGCCTTGGTGCTTTTGATAATGCTTGCGACGGCGCATCTTAAAGATTGTCACTTTATCGTGACGTCCTTGGGAGACGACAGTGGCCATCACAGCTGCACCATTAACCAATGGATCACCTAACTTCAGTGAAGCGCCTTCGCCAACGGCGAGGACCTGGTCAAGAGTGATTTCGCTGCCGATTTCCGCTGGTATCTGTTCTATTTTCAATTTTTCGCCTGCAGCAACTTTATACTGTTTGCCACCGGTTTTTATGACCGCGTACATGGTTTGAAACCTCAATTAATATCTACATTTAAGCTAATCCACCCTGGACCAGCTAAGCCCATTATTATATCTTGCATGACGAGCACTGTCAAAACCAATGACTTAAGCCAGATCCTGGCCCCAATTGCCTTAGATTTCAAGGCCTTAGATGAGGTTATTCGCCAGCGTTTAGCCTCAAAAGTCGCCCTAATTGACCAAATTTCCACATATATCATCCAGGCGGGCGGAAAACGGGTTAGACCAGCCCTGTTAATGCTGGTAGCCAAGGCTCTAGCCAACGGAAAAGACACCCCACACACCCTGGAAATGGCTGCTGTTGTCGAATTTATCCATACAGCCACCTTGCTTCATGATGATGTTGTTGATGAATCCACCCTCAGAAGGGGTCGCGAAACAGCCAATGCAGCTTTTGGCAATGCAGCCAGCGTCCTGGTTGGAGACTTTCTGTACTCCAGGGCATTTCAGATGATGGTGGGTCCTGATGACCTTCGCGTCATGCAAATTCTGTCGGATGCCACCAACACCATCGCCGAAGGTGAAGTTTTGCAGCTTCTCAATATGAATGACCCAGAAGTAGATGAAGCAAGTTACCTCCAAGTCATTCGCTACAAAACCGCCAAATTATTCGAAGCTTCGACGGAGCTTGGCGCCATCTTGGCCAACGCCTCAGATACTCAGCGCGAACAAGCTGCAGCATTCGGCCGTCATATTGGCACCGCATTTCAGCTGATGGACGACCTCTTGGACTACACAGCCAATGCCGCTCAGATGGGGAAAAATGCTGGGGATGATTTGCGCGAAGGCAAGCCTACGCTACCGCTAATTTACTTATTAGAAAATGGTAGTAACGAAGAGCGATTATTAGTTCGCGCCGCCATCGAACAAAATCAAGATCTACCCGATGATGTGTTTGCACAAATTCTGAGTGCCGTACAAAGTTCAGGCGCACTCGATTACACGCAAGCAGCAGCAAAGCGTGAAGCGGATCTCGCGCTGAAATGTCTAACAAGCTTTCCTGCCAATGAGGCTACCGCTGCACTACATGCTCTTTGCGAATATTCCCTCGCAAGACAAACTTAACCGCCTACGCTTTTAAGTCTAAGCTCACGCGCAGTAATCCTGGCCTTTTCAGCCTCTTCTCTCAAGCGAGAAATCTCTTGCGCAGACAATCTTTCTAAATTGGAATAATCCAATTTCCATGCTGGATCAGCCGACCACACCATAGGCGACTGAACTGTTGTGCGTGCTGCAGGGGCAGATTCCAATAGGCTTAGAGCCAATTCCATATTTACATCCTGGGACTTCACGTCATGAGGTTTTGCAGCGGCATTTCCTAAGGGAAAATCACTAAACAAAAATCTCGGAACGCCACAGTACTCCACAATATCTTTGGCCGCACCCATCACCACTGTAGGTATGCCTGCTGCCTCCAGATAGCGCGCTAAAAGGCTCTGGCTTTGATGGCAAATCGGGCAATTAGGAATCAACATCGCAACGTCTACTTTGTCCGCTTTCAGCATCTCCAAAATGATGGGCGCATCTATTTCTAGAGTGTGTCGCTGACTACGATTGGTGGGCACACCGTAAAAATGTGGTGATAGCTCGTGGATTCTTCCTGATGCGACTGCTCTTTTTGCTGCCGCCAACGGAAACCAGCAGTTGCTGTCTTCCATGTTGGCATTCTTTCGATCAACTCCCACATGGGCGATGCGCAGATCGACATCATCCTTCACGCGCCTCTGATACGGCTGATAAAACTTTGCCGCTGCGTTGTAAGGTGCGCCCGGACCCTGAGGTCCATTTGCGGGATCATAAGGAACTGCAGTTGTAATAAGGCCCAGGACAGATTGATTTAACGGTTTTGCAAGCGGAGTAAATGGAATATCAATGAAGTGTGCCCAGATATAAGGGTTGTCATACCCCAAACCTAAGTAGTAGTTACGCGTGCGCTCAATATAGCGAACTGGCTGGTCCAATTCTGGTGCAAAGATAAGTTCAGAAGCCTGAGACATCAACACATCCCTGTAAGATATTGCATATCAAATATTAAACTTCATAGGAACTCATTATGGCTCAATGGCTTAGATTTCAACACCAAGGAAAAAGTGGTTTAGGGCAAGTACATGGCGATCAAATTGCAGTGTACGAGGGTGATTTATTCAATGGGCCTAAAGCGACTGGGCAAACCCTCAATTTGAGTGATGTCACCATCGACATTCCGTGTACGCCATCCAAAATGGTTGCGATGGTAGATAACTTCCATGCTCTAGTTACCAAGCTTGAGCATGCGGTACCCGCAGAGCCCTTGTACTTCCTCAAAGGAAACAACTCTTTTCTTGCAGCCAACCAAGTTATTCGTACGCCAAAGTCTTATTCAGGCAAAGTAGTTTATGAAGGCGAGTTGGGAATTGTGATTGGCAAACGTTGTCATGAAGTGGATGAAGCGGAAGCTGCTAAAGCCATTTTTGGTTACACCTGCATTAACGACGTCACTGCGATTGAGATTCTCAATCGTGATCCTGGTTATGCGCAATGGACCCGCTCCAAGAGCTTTAATACCTTTGGTGTATTTGGTCCATACATCACCACTGATGTTGATCCGAGTAAGCTCACTATCAAAACCATCCTCAATGATCAAGAGCGTCAAAACTATCCTGTTGCGGATATGATTTTCTCGCCTGCAAAGCTAGTCAGTCTGATTTCTCAGGATGTCCCTCTAGAAGCTGGCGACATCATTGCCTGTGGCACCTCGGTAGGCGTTGGCTCCATGAAACCAGGCAGCAATGTCAGCATCATTATTGATGGGGTTGGTCGCTTAGACAATCGCTTCGAATAAGTCGCTTCCCGTTAAAACAAAAACCCTTGCTATGGTGAGTAGCAAGGGTTTTTTATTACGCGTAATGCCGTATTGCTTAGTAGCCGCTGACTGATGGCAATGCCAAGCTACCTTTAGAGACTTGAACGTTTTCATCCAAGTATTTTGTCAAAGCAAATACAGTATTTAAACAAGGTGTTGGCGTTTGAGTAATCTTGCCAAGCTCAATAACTGAACCCAACAATGCATCAATCTCCAAGCTACGGCCAGCCTCTAAATCTTGCAGCATAGATGTTTTGTGCTTGCCCACTTTTTCAGCGCCAGCGATACGACGCTCAATATCCACGCGGAAAGTGACACCCAACTTCTCGGCAATTGTCTGAGCTTCAGCCATCATGTTGCGAGCTAATTCTTTGGTCAATGGATATTGGCAAATGCCTTCTAGGGTGCCATGCGTCAATGAGCTGATTGGGTTGAATGTCATGTTGCCCCAAAGCTTGAGCCAGATTTCTGAGCGGATGTCGTCCAGAATTGGTGACTTAAATCCAGCTGCGCCCATCATTTCAGACATCTTCTGAATACGCTCAGTTGTCTTGCCATCAAGCTCGCCCAACGGGAAGCGATTACCCTCAACGTGACGAATCACGCCAGGGGCTTGTGTAAAGGTCGCCGGATAGACTACGCAACCAATAATATTGTTTGGATTAATTGCATTCTTAGCAACACCACCGGCATCCACTGTTTCCACTGAGTGATCTTGATACTCGCCGCCCAGCTTTTGGAAATACCACCAAGGAATACCGTTTTGCATTGGGATCAAAATCGTTTCTGGGCCCATGATCGCAGCCAGGTCATCAATGATCGGCTCAACTTGATGCGCCTTTACTGCCAGGATCACTACATCCGGAGTTTCAGCATCACGAATTTTTTCTACTGCCTTTACTTGCGCCACTAATGGCTCAGGTTGATCGTCCATGATCAACGCCAAGCCACGCTCTTTGATCGCCGCCAAAGTAGCGCCGCGCGCTACAACAGTGACGTCATTGCCTGCCCTTGCCAACATAACAGCCAGATAGCCGCCAATTGCGCCGCCTCCACCAATGACACAGATTTTCATAGGAACTCCATAAGAACTAAAAATTTTGAATTACTTGTATTTTAATTGGATTTTTGCGCTGCAGCAATTATTGTTGCCTAATTTTTAGGCAACTTTTTCTTTATACGGCCTTCAAAGCATCTTTGGGCACCAGACTTCCCAAAATCATTCCCGCAATGCTGGCAAACAAGCCTGCCAACTGGGGCGGCAATATAGCGTTAGGCGCAAGGATCTCGCAGCTAATCCAGATAGTCAGACCCCCCACCACTGCAAGTAGACCACCCAATGAATTTGCTTTCGACCAATACACACCAAAAGCTAAGGGTACAAACGCAGCAACCAAGGTTACCTTGTATGCGCTTTCCACCATCTTAAAAATAGAGAGCTCGGAGTTCACCGCAAAAAATGTCGTTACAACTGCAAAACATAAAACGGTAATGCGCATAATTTTGAGTAGGTCGCGATCCGAAAGGTGTTTAAAAAAACCTCTCACAATGTTTTCTGCAAACGTTACCGATGGGGCTAGCAAAGTTGCGCTGGCACAACTCTTAATAGCTGAGAGTAGGGCACCAAAAAACATGACCTGAGCAATGATTGGGGCATGATTGAGAATCAACTTTGGCAAAATCATTTGCGGATCTGTATCCAGATATTGCTTCACTAGATCTGGACTAATCAAAGTAGCTGAGTAAGCCAAATACATCGGCACAAAAGCAAAAATGAAATACAGTACGCCACCCAGAATGGCAGCTTGAACCGCAATGTTCACGTTCTTAGAAGAAGTAATCCGCTGGAATACATCTTGTTGGGGAATGGACCCCAACATCATGGTGCAAAGCGCAGCGACAAATCCTAAGATGGAGGCAAGATTCATATCAGGCCAGAAGTTACTGAACTGGCCTGCTGCAGCCGCATGCTCAAGCACCACACCGATGCCGCCAGTCTGCACAGTCATCTCACCACCGATATACAACATGCCGATCACGATAATGATCATCTGAATGAAGTCGGTAATCGCCACTGACCACATGCCGCCAAACAAGGTGTAGATTAATACGCTACCGGCGCCAATCAGCATGCCGCCTGCCTGAGAAATGCTGCCTTCTGAAACCACGTTAAACACTAAACCTAGAGCCTTAATTTGCGCAGCAACCCAACCAAGATAAGAAACCACAATACAAAGAGTTACCAAAACTTCAACGGTGCGCCCATATTTTTCTCGGAAAAAATCTCCGATTGTGAGCATGCGGCGGTTATATAAATGACGCGCAAAAAATAGGCCTACCAATATTAGGCACATCGAAGATCCAAATGGATCTGACACAACACCCCCCAAACCCTCTTTCAGAAAAGTTGCCGGAATACCCAATACAGTTTCGGAACCAAACCAGGTGGCAAAGACAGTGGCGGTAACTATCGGCAAGGGCAGGCTATGGCCAGCCGCAGCAAAGTCAGCGGTATTTTTTACACGCAGGGCAGCCCACAGGCCAATGCCTACAGATATAACCCAGTAAATAATGACGAACCAAATGAGCACGCCTGATTTCTCCTAAAGGAAATTGGTGAAATTATATGACCTTGGCACTTTTCTCAGTATGGTCAAAAGTGCCAATTTGGAGCGTCATGGTCTGACATAATCCAAGGGTGGAATCCTCATCAAATAACCCAAGCACTGATCTGGCCTATCAAAAGGCTATTTTGGGTTCGGTATCGCGCACCTTTGCATTGACCATTCCACTTTTACCGCCAGCTATTGAGAAAGTAGTAGGCAACACTTATTTGCTTTGTCGAATTGTCGACACGATTGAAGACGCTGCAGACCTCAGCCCGCAAGTCAAACAAAACCTCTCAGCTTTGTTTTTACAAGCGGTACTTGAAAAAGTCCCGGTCAGCTCTTTTGTAGAGCCCTGCCTTGAGGCGCTAAAAAATTATGGCAATCAAGATGAACTAGACCTGATTGCCCACACCCCTACTGTATTGCGCATCCTGCACACGTGCAGCAGCACCGATCAACAAGCAGTCAGTCGCTGTGTATCGATCATGTCCGAAGGTATGTCCCACTTTCATGGCAAACAAACTAAAGAAGGTCTTAAAGATCTTCCCGAATTTGAAGAGTATTGCTATGTGGTTGCGGGCGTTGTCGGGGAGTTGTTAACAACCATCTTTAGCAATCACTCGCAAGCCTTTGCCAAGCACATTCAAAACCAAGAAACTTTAGCCATTGCTTTTGGTCAGGCACTGCAGATGACCAATATTCTGAAGGACTCCCCCGAAGATAGAGCGCGCGGCGTTTCCTGGAAGCCGGCTGACATTAGCCAAACGCAATTACTGAATATTGCCTATCAAAAACTTCAAGATTCCCTACGCTACATCCTACTAATCCCTAAAACAGAGTTAGGCATGAGGCGTTTCTGCTTCCTGGCTTTTGGCCTAGCAGTAATGACGCTTTCAAAGATTGCTGAGCGAACTCAATTTAGCCACAAGGATGAGGTGAAACTTTCTCGCAGCACAGTCATGGCTTTTTACAGCTTCACCAAGGTTGCAGTGATGAGTGATGCACTGATGAAAGCGTTCTTTTATTTATTTTCAGGTGTCCTCAGAAAATAATATTTGCGTCTAAATTGCGCCCTCGTGCCTTAATAGCCAAACCTTAATTTGACGATAAAGCCCTGGCGCATTTTTCTTCATAAAGCCACCAATGCCCTGTGCAGCAATTACCCGATGACAAGGTGAGATCAGTGGGTAAGGGTTGGCGCCGCAAGCCGTCCCCACCGCGCGCGGCCCGCTTTTAATCTTCTTGGCAAGCTCTCCATAGGTTGAAGTACTCCCAACTGGAATTTTCTGAATTTGACTCCAAACCTTTTGCTGATGAATCGTACCGGCTGGCTTTAATGGCAAATCAAATTGGTATGCGGGATTCTTGAAATAGGCCCGACATTGTTTTGCAACCTCCTTAGCCAATTGGTTTTGAGGGGTAATCAATGCGGTTGAGGTCGGTAAATAATCAATTTTGGATAACATCAAACTGGCATCCACCATCTCAGTCAATATTCCTAAGCGCCCAAAAGGGGCTTCAATCACACAGTATTGAGCGCCATCAACAGAAAGGGATTTTAGGGAAGCTGCCATAGATGTGTAATTCTCACACAAATAAACAGTTGTGATGACGCCTATTTCTACCCCAGCTATAGCTAGTGAAATGCCACTTTGCTATATTGATTCATCCTTACTTTTTGCAGGCAGCCCCGATGGACACTTTTTTTGATGATTGGCCCTTTATTGCTCAGGTTGCCCTAGTCATCTTTTTGCTCGCACTTTCTGGCTTTTTTTCCATGGCTGAAACAAGCATGCTTTCATCAAATCGCCATCGCCTACGCGCAATGGCTAAGGGCGGTAATGCAGGCGCAGGATTGGCCGAAAGATTGCTGAAAAGAATTGACTCGCTTTTGTCAGTTCTGCTGATTTCAAATAATCTGATTAATACTGTATTGCCTATCTTAGTAACGGGCATTGCTTTACATATCTTTGGCGATAGCGGCCTGGTTCTGTCAATTGCTACATTAGTTGTAGCCCTTCTGATCATCATCTTTAGCGAAATCACACCGAAAGTCATTGGTGCAGCTTTTCCTGAAAAGATTGCCTCTCGTGTTGGTTGGCTGATCTTGCCTCTGACATTTTTGCTCAAGCCTTTGTTGTGGTTTATCAATAGCTTTGTTTCTGGGCTTATGAAAATCTCTGGCCTTCAGTCCTCCTCGGACAGCAGGGCAATGAGTCAAGAGGAGTTACGAAGCTTGGTGCTTGAATCAAATCGATTTGTCTCCAATCATCACCGTAATATTTTGCTCAACCTATTTAACCTGGAAAATATTACCGTTGATGATGTGATGACTCCCAGGTCAAAGATTGAAGTCTTAGATCTTTCTAGACCGATCGATGAAGTAGTCCAACAACTAGAAACCTGTTACCACAATAAATTGCCGGTATGCGATGGCGATTCTGAGCGCATTGTGGGGATTTTGTCGGTTAAGAAGGCTTTGTCATTACTTGGTGATACAGATTTAAAGCATGAAGACTTTAAGTCCTTGCTAAATGAGCCGTACTTCATTCCCAGCGGCACACCTGTTCTGCAGCAGATGCAATTCTTCCAAGATAACCAGCAGCGCTTAAGCCTGGTCGTAAATGAGTATGGGGAAGTGCTTGGGCTGGTGACTTTCGAGGATATTGTGGAAGAGCTCATTGGTGAGTTCACCACATCCTTCTCCAATTTATCTACCGACCCACACTGGCTGGCAGATGGCACCTATCTTGCTAGCGGTGGAGCATCTTTGCGGGATCTCAATCGCTTACTCAATTTGAACTTACCCCTAGATGGACCTCGCACTCTGAATGGTCTCATTCTTGAAAAGCTGGAGGCGATTCCAGATCATGACGTCAGCGTTCGAATTGCTGGCATCGTTATGGAAATTGTGCAGTTTGATGAACAAGGCGTAAAGACCATCAAACTCTATCGACCTAATCTCACCGCAGAGCAAGATTGAGTCAATCCCAAGATGACTCACTTATCGTTCGCACCTGGTTTGAAATCGCAGTTAATGCACTTAACTCTGGAGCGAGTGATATTCATATTGAGGCAAGAACTCAAGAAACATTAGTTCGTATCCGAGTGGATGGCGAACTTCAAGTCCAAGCGCATTACCCTATAGATCTGCATGAGCGATTAATCACCCGTATCAAAATTCTTGCGCGCTTAGATATTGCAGAGAAACGTCTTCCGCAAGATGGTCGCCTTTATATTGGCCATGATTTCACTAGACCGAATATCGACTGCAGAGTCTCAATTATTCCGACGCTTCACGGAGAAAAAGCAGTTATTCGAATCTTGCCAAGCCAAGCTGAAGATTTGGCGCTAGATCAAATTGGGCTACTGCCAACACAACTAGAAATCTTCCAAAGCGCACTACAACAGACAAATGGCCTCATTCTCGTTACTGGCCCCACGGGAAGCGGAAAAACCCGGACGCTGTATTGCTGTTTGAGCGCATTAAATCAAAGCCATCGCAATCTGTGCTCCATAGAAGATCCTATTGAGATTCGTTTACCTGGCGTCAACCAGGTGGCCTACCACCCTCGCGCAGGACTAGACTTCCCGGTGATCATTCGCGCCCTCTTAAGGCAAGATCCTGATGTGATCATGATTGGAGAAATTCGTGATGCCGCAACTGCGCAGCTTGCCACTCAAGCAGCACAAACAGGCCACCTTGTTTTAAGCACCTTACACACCCGTAATGCACATGGCGCTCTTGCTCGCCTCAAGAGTTTGGGGATTGATTATGAGACGATTGAATCATGCCTGCTTTGCGCAAGCTCTCAACGATTGGTACGCAGAACATGTACACGATGTCACGGCATCCTGACACCCATAAATCCAGCATGCCTTGCATGCAAAGGGCATGGCAAGGTAGGCCGAGTAGGAGTTCATGAAGTATTCAATAAGTCGCAAATACTGAACCCTGACTCCGCTCATCTATTTATGCGCGATGCAGGCATGGAATATGTTAGTCAGGGCCTCATTAGCCAAGAGAGTCTAGAGGCTGAATTAGGAACATGGCAATGAACAAGCAAGATCAACTGCATTTCGCTCAGCAACTCTTATCTCTACTCTCAGCAGGCTTGGCTCTTCTGAATGCCATTGAACTCATGCATTCTTGCGCTCCAAAACATTGGCGCGCCTGCCTAATGGATGTGCACTCACAACTCAAAAAAGGTAATAGCCTTTCACATAGTCTGCAACTAAGACAGGAGCAGTTCTCTGCAGAATTTATCAATCTCATTCGCGTCAGTGAGCGTACAGGTGACATTCCCCTGGCCCTGACGACCATTTCCCAACAGCTCGAAGCACAAATTGAATTGCGCCGAAAGTTACAACAGGCATTGAGTTACCCCATCATTACCTTAATGAGCTCATTTCTTCTCATTATTGTCATGATGGTGTGGGTAGTCCCTGTATTTAAAGATGTTTTTGCGCACTTTCAAGCAGAACTGCCGGCGCCAACACAGGCGCTGATTCAAACCTCCTCATGGATCGAAAATTTCTATATAGAAATTGGGATTTCCCTCATTGGACTTGTTGCGCTCTTTAGCATGGCATGGTTAAAAAGTCCTCGCTTACAAAAGAGGTGTGATCAACTCAGCTTTTGTATACCGATTGTGGGGCAGCTATTGCGACTAGCCACTTTGACCTACTGGTGCCGGACACTCGGACACTTGCTGCGATCAGGGCTGCCATTGCCCGATGCGTTGCGCGTGACGGCCCAATCTTCTAACCACTGGCTTAGCCATGATTTAAGCGCTGAGGTATTTAAACAGCTCACGCAAGGCTGGCCTTTGGGTGATGCTCTAAAACGGGCTGATCCCAAGCACTTATTGTTTGACATTGAAACCTTGCAGCTACTGCACATTGCCTCGGAAAGCGGATCTCTTACCCAAATGCTAGGGCAACGCGCTCAAACCCTGGGATCGCAATTAAGCAATCGCTTAAATACACTCAGTCAAAGTCTAGAACCATTCCTAATTATTTTTGTGGGAATTATTATTGGTAGTCTAGTAGTCATCCTGTACCTTCCCATTTTTAATTTAGGTCAAATTGTTTAATGAGTAACTTAGTCACACCAGATCTGGTCCGCGCTTTACTCATCGCAGTCTTGGTGTACCTGGCCTATATTGATCTGCGATCCTTTAGATTGCCAGATGTCATTACTATCCCCCTGGCAATTTGCGGACTCTGCTTCAATGCGCTTGCTGGTCATCCATTTGCAAACTTACAAAGCGCGGCTCTTGGCGCCATCCTTGGCTACACCTTTCTTTGGCTGATTAATTATCTATACCGACTCTCCAAAAATCGAGATGGCATTGGAATGGGGGACGCCAAACTATTGGGAGCTCTGGGCGCCTGGTTTGGATGGCTGACGCTACCGGGCGTCTTATTCATAGCGTCAATAGCTGGCCTGGTGGGTGGCTTTATTTGGCTTTGTTGGAATAAACAAGGCTATCAAAGAGCATTTCCTTTTGGGCCATTCCTTGCATTTGCTGGCATCATGGAGTTGTTATGGCCACAGATTCTCCAGAACCTATTACTCAGCAATCCGATTTAAGCGCCTTGAAGGAGCGGATTCTCCTCGTTGGATTAACGGGTGGAATTGGCTCAGGAAAAACTGCTGTCAGCGACCTATTGGGTAAATTCGGCGCAGGCATTATCGATACCGACTTAATAGCCCACCAAGTCACTTCCCCGGGAGGGGCTGCAATACCCGCGATTTTGGAACGGTTTGGCCCTGAATTCATTGACTCTACCGGAGCTTTAAACAGAAGCAAAATGCGCACGCTGGTTTTTGCCAATCCAGAGTCCCGCCAAGCCCTTGAACAAATTACCCACCCCTTAATTCGACAAGAAACGATTAGGGAAGCCAACAAACTAGCCCAAGCTGGTGCACCCTACTTGGTTTTTGTGGTGCCACTCTTAATTGAGTCCAATAGCTGGAGGGGAATCGTTGACTACCTGGTGGTGGTTGATTGCCCTAAAGAAACCCAAATTGAACGCGTAATGCGCCGCAGCAATTTACCCAGGGAAGAGGTGGAACAGATCCTCCAGGCCCAAGCCAGCCGAGAAGAACGCCTTTCTCAAGCAGATGTTGTCATTGAAAATCAGGGCAGTCTTGCAACCCTAGAGGTCGAAGTCCAAGACCTGCACCAAAAAATCCTACAGATTCAGAAAAACAAACTCAGTTCGTCATAGAATATGGGCTTGTGATTGTTTACGAATACCCCTTCAACGAATTAGTTCGAAGCATGCTTCGGCTGGAGTATTTGTTCGCCCGTTTCAATCACTTCACACGCTCAGATGATCCAGAGCTTCATCACAATGCGATTGCTATTTTGTTTGATCTTGGTGACATTGGTGCACGTGGCGATATCAAATCCTTACTGCTAAAAGAATTTGAGCGTCAGAAGTACGCTTTGAATGGCCTTAAGTCATCACAAAAAGTAGATCAAGAAGCACTGTCCCAGATTCTCAGTGAAATTGATAGTGTTGCAAGCAGCATCAATCACTCTGCTGGAAGACCAAATTCTGCTATCACCGAAAGTGAATGGCTTAATGGAATTCGTACACGTTTAAATATTCCTGGTGGCACAAGCCCAATTGATCTTCCAAGTTATCACGCATGGAAAAATAGTCCGTCAAGTGAACGTCGAGATCTTTTAGAAAACTACGTTAAGCCACTTTTGCCATGGCATGAAGCTTGCCAATTATTTTTAAGACTCTTACGTCAATCCGGTGAAGCGAAAGATGTTGTAGCTCACAATGGATCTTTTCAGCAAGCTCCATCGGGCAAGGTGTATCAACTGATGCGTATTGCTGTTGAAGACGACACGTTATTTTCCGAGATCAGCGCCAATAAATACCTGCTCTCAGTACGCTTCTTAAAGTCCGACCGTGATAAAAAAGCGCAGCTTGTGAATGCCGATGTGCCATTCAAGCTAACGCTTTGCCAGCTTTAAGCTATAGACCTTCTAAGGCACTCCAGCATTGGCCAAGCAGCCGGTAACAAAGGTTCTACGCTAGGCGAATCTGATGTGATGAGTTCCCAAGAAAGCGCCTGTCCCTCACAACCCCTTGGGGTACCAGTCCACTCTCTAATAATGCTGACATAAAGTCGTACATATGCATGTGGATAATCATGCTCAAGGACGGTTAATTCCTCGCTAGAGCGAATATCAATTCCAAGCTCTTCTTGAAGTTCACGTTGGAGCGCTTGAAAAACGGTTTCCCCTTTTTCTACTTTGCCGCCAGGAACCTCCCAATAGCCGGCGTATGGTTTACCTTCAGGCCTTTGACCCAAAAGATAGCGCCCTTCAGAATCAATCAATATTCCTGCGGCAACGACAGTAATGGGTCGATTGATTTCACTCATAAAGAAACATCATCAAGCTTGTGAGCCAGCCCAGTGTTTTGCAAATTGCCAAGCAACGCGGCCTGAACGTGAGCCACGCTCTAAAGCCCAAACCAAAGCTTCTGAACGAGCAGCTTCAATTTGCGCCGCAGTCAAACCAAAATGCGTAAGCCAATGTGCAACGATGGCAAGATATTCATCTTGCTTGGGCGGATAAAAAGATAGCCACAATCCAAAACGCTCAGATAAGGAAATTTTTTCCTCAACTACTTCACCAGGATGAATTTCTCCATCATCACTATGAACATAGCCCTCGTTGTCCTTCATATACTCAGGCAATAAATGGCGCCTATTGGAAGTGGCATAAATCAAAATATTGTCGACCTGAGCCGAAACAGAGCCATCTAAGGCAGATTTCATTGATTTATAGCCAGACTCCCCGTCTTCAAAGGAAAGGTCATCACAAAATACAATGAAGCGCTCTGGCCGCTCGGCCAAAAGATCGGTGATATCAGCCAAATCGGCTAAATGCTCTTTTTCAACCTCAACCAAACGCAATCCCTGGCTAGCGAATTCATGCAAACTCGCTTTAATCAAAGAGGATTTTCCAGTGCCCCTAGCACCAGTCAACAAAATATTATTGGCGGGCTTCTTTTGAATAAAGTTTTTTGTGTTGTCGCGAATCGCATCTCGCTGACGGTCAATATTTTGCAAATCTTCAAAGGTAATGTCGGATACATGCTTTACTGGCTGCAAGAATCCAATGCTACCAAAAATACTATCGCGACGACGCCATCTAAATGCAGTAGAAGACTCCCACTGCTCATCGGTTAATGGCTTAGGTAAAAACGTCTCAAGATGACTTAAAAGCTGCTCTAGTTTTTCATTCATGATCTGCGGGCCTTTTAAGAGCGATAGTCAGCATTAATAGAAACGTAATCATGGGAAAGATCACAAGTCCACATCGTCTGACTCGCATTACCACGTCCTAAATCAATCTTGATAGTAATTTCTGGGGCCTGCATTACTCTCTGGCCATCCGCCTCTTGATAGCTCGGATTACGCCCACCATCTTTAGCAACCCAAACATCTCCGAGCCACATCTGAACACGATTGACATCTAGATCTGCAATGCCCGCATAGCCAATAGCAGCAAGGATTCGGCCTAGATTAGGATCGCTGGCAAAGAAGGCTGTTTTCACTAACGGGGAGTGCGCAACCGCCTTAGCAACCAAGCGACACTCCTCAGAAGTCTTGCCGCCTACCACTTCAATCGTCATGAACTTAGTTGCACCTTCACCATCACGCACAATCATTTGCGCGAGTTTTCTGGCCAAAGCAACTAAAGCATCACGCACAATTTTGTAACTGGCATCATTGACAGATTGGATTTTTACGGCTGACTTCCCTGTGGCCATGATGATGAACGAGTCGTTCGTTGATGTATCCCCATCAATAGTGATGGCATTAAAAGAAAGGTCTGCAATTTCGCGTGTGAGCTCACCCAATAGCCCTGACGCAAATCCTGCATCAGTGGCAATAAATCCCAGCATGGTTGCCATATTGGGATGAATCATTCCGGCACCTTTACAAATACCAGTAATAGTCACTAAACCTTCTGGTGTTTGAACGGTCGCTGAAGTGGCTTTGGGTTGAGTATCAGTAGTCATGATGGCTTCTGCAGCATCAAACCAGTTGTCTTCACCCAAATTGCTCACCGCTTTTGGCAGCGCACTAATAATCTTTTCAATTGGCAAGGGCTCCAGAATGACGCCCGTAGAAAATGGCAAGATCTGCTCTGGATTAATCTTGAGGTCTTTTGCTAGCGCAGCGCAAGTTTCCAGGGCATGCTTCATTCCCTGCTCACCAGTTCCTGCATTGGCATTGCCGGTATTCACCACCAAGGCTCGGATCTCACCCTTGCACCCTTCTTGAGCCAAATGCTCACGACAGACCTGCACTGGAGCCGCGCAAAAGCGGTTCAAAGTAAAGACGCCAGCGACCTGAGATCCGGGAGCAAGCGTCATCACCAACAAATCTTTGCGGTTAGCCTTCTTAATTCCAGCTTCGGCGATACCCATCTCGAAACCTTTAACTGGCTTGAGGTCGGCTTTTAGGGGGAGGGGTAGGTTAACAGTCATAGTCTGACAATTGTAGATGAGACCCAAAAACAAAGCGCGCCAGAATCTGGCGCGCTTTGTTTGATTCTCAGAATGCTACCTTCAGGCTTTTACAGGCAATTCCCTAATGCGCTTACCAGTAGCAGCAGCAATTGCATTAACCAAAGCTGGCGCCACCAATGGCACACCAACCTCACCCAAACCTCCGGGCTTTTCTTGGCTTGGGATCAAATGCACTTCAATCACTGGAACCTGGTTTTGACGCAAACTTGGATAATTATTAAAGTTGTTCTGCTGCACACGACCATTTTCAATAGTAATAGCGTTGTTCAAGGCAGCACTTAACCCATAAATAACACCACCCATTAGTTGTGCGCGTGCCTGATCTGGGTGAACTGCGATTCCACAGTCCGACACAAACGTAATCTTCTTCACCTTGGTTTCTGGTGCAGCACTATCTAACTCCAAAATACATGCTGAATAAGTGTCATAACATTCCATCTGGGCGACACCAAAACGTTTACTGCCAGCGGTATAACCAGACTTCTTCACAGCAGCCTCAAGCACTGCCTTTGCTCTAGGATGTTTAGCTAATGCTGCCATACGATAAGCAACAGGATCCTTGCCTGCAGCTTTTGCAGCTTCATCTATAAAACTCTCGACTGCAAAGGCATTTAACGCATTACTCACCGAACGCCAATACCCAACTCGAATACCTGCACCCTCAATGACATTAGTCATTTCTATGTTAGGAATGTCGTAGGTTAAGTTACCAGAGCCCTCGACCATAAAAGGATCAAAACCATCCTTCACAAAACCTGGGAAAGCGCGTGCTGTCACTGATTGCGAAACCATCTTCGCCTTCATTGTTGCAAGCTGGCCATTAGCACCAATCACACCCTCCATACGATGAATGCTCATTGGACGATAGAAATCATGTGTGATGTCGTCTTCTTTAGTCCAGAGCATCTTGACTGGCATACCCGCTGCCTTAGAAATTTCTGCAGCCTGACGAATAAAATCCAGCTCAAGCTTGCGACCAAACCCGCCACCTAAGAAAGTGGTTTCAATTGTGACGTCTTCAGGCTTCACACCCGCAGCTGCGGCAGCAACAGCTTGACCGCCCTGCTGAAACTGAATAGGTCCAATGATTCTGCATTTACCATTAGATACATCTGCAGAGCAGTTGACCGGCTCCATAGTGGAATGCGCTAAATATGGCAAGAAATAATCTGCGCTAATACTTTTACCGCCGGCAACAACTGCATTCACATCTCCAGACGTTTTAACAACGGCGCCTTTTTTAGATAAGCCTGCTTCAAGCGCTTTGCGAACTACCGCGTTATTTAAACCTGCGTTAGGGCCTTCATTCCAAGTAATTTTTAGCGCATCCCTACCCTTGCGCGCGGCATAAAAGTCTTTTGCCAACACCGCAACGCCATCGGAAATTTGCACCACCTTGATGACGCCAGAAACCTTCATCGCCACCGAAGGATCGAACGAGGTTGGCGTGCCACCAATTACAGGGCACTGCGCCAAAGATGCAATTGCCATTCCCGGGATCTTTACATCAATCCCATATACCGCCTTGCCAGCCACCTTGGCAGGAGTATCCAAACGGCGCATTGTTTCTTTGCCAATCACCATAAAGTTAGCCGGCGATTTCAATGCTGGCTTTTCTGGCAGTGGTAACTTAGCAGCATCAGCAGCCAACTCACCATACGTTGCTGACTTACCACTAGAGTGGATAACCTTGCCATTCATCGCCTTGCAGTCAGCGACTGCTACGTTCCAACGCTGCGCAGCAGCCTGAACGAGCACCGCACGAGTTGCGGCGCCAGCGGTTCTTAATTTATCAAATGCTTCACGTACCGATGTTGAGCCGCCCGTAATTTGTCCACCTAACATGGCATTGATATAAACCGGTGCAACTCCTGCAATCTCAACCTGAATCATGGATAAAGGTAAATTTAATTCCTCAGCAAGTAATGCTGGTAATGAGGTGTAAACGTCCTGCCCCATCTCTGAACGAGCGCATATTAAAGTAATTTTATTATTCGGTGCAATTTGGATCCAAGCATTTGCTAAAGCAGGCTTACCAGCATCACCGACAGCAGCCTCGCTTGCTATAGGAATATGCATGCCAATAACTAGAGCACCAGTTAAAGCAGTCCCTTGCTGAATAAATTGACGACGGCCTAAATTTTTTATAGATTGATTTTTCATATTTAATGCCCCTCTTAAGCCAATTTATCGGCAGCGCGTTTTACTGCTTTTTCAATACGGGAATAAGTGCCGCAGCGACAAATATTGCCGCTCATAGCATTTTTAATGTCATCACTACTTGGCTGTTTTTTCTTTGCTAACAAATCTGCTGCAGACATCATCTGACCAGTCTGGCAGTAACCGCATTGAGGGACATCAAATTCAATCCAAGCGTCTTGTAGCGCTTTGCCGACCTTGGCCGATAAACCCTCTAGGCTGGTCACTTTCTTACCAGCGGCAGCTGAAACTGGAGTTGAGCAGGAGCGAATTGCAGCACCCTCAAGGTGCACAGTACAGGCGCCACATAATCCAGCGCCACAGCCGTACTTTGGACTGGTGACATCTAAATGGTCTCGCAGTACCCAAAGAATTGGGGTTTCTGGATCCCCTTCAAAATTAACCGCTTTGCCATTGAGAGTAAAAGATACGGCCATGACGCCCCCTTAGTGAATTTAATAACGAAAAGAAATGCAGCTTATTTGATCATTTACAAATAATGACAGATAAGACAAATGCTCGCCGAATTAAAAGATTAGGGATTTCACCAAGAAAAATGGCCCGGATAAATCCGAGCCATTAAAAATAATTGGTAAGTTAGGTTTTAAGCCAATGCGCCGCAGCAGTTCTTATACTTCTTGCCGCTTCCACAGGTGCATGGATCATTACGTCCAACCTTAGGACCAGTTCGAACCGGTGCTGGCTGAATGTCAATCGCAGCACCACGATCACCTGTTGAACCGGCAACCTCTTGCTCAGGATCAGCATGTTGATACTGAACATCAGAAAGCTTTGCCAAATCATCGTTCATGGATTCAGATGCTTGATCTAATTCACTAGCACTTCTGATTTGTACGGTCATGATGTTTTTTACAACATCGTTTTTAATAATGCCTAGCAACTCACCATAAAGCTCGAAAGCCTCACGACGGTATTCCTGCTTAGGATCTTTCTGGGCATAACCACGCAAATGAATACCTTGGCGCAAATGATCCAAAGCTGCCAAATGTTCGCGCCAATGGCTATCTAAGCTATATAGCAAAACAGAGCGCTCAAAACCTGCAAATGACTCACGACCACATAAATCAACTTTGGCGTCATAAGCATCTTTTGCTGCCTGGAGAACTCGATCCACAATCTCAGTGTCTTCAACGGTATCTGCCGCCTCAACCCAATTTCTCAGATCTACAGTAAGACCCCATTCGCTCGCCAGGACATTTTCAAGACCAGCTAAATCCCACTGCTCTTCCATGGATTCACTAGGCACATAAAAATCGCACACGGAACGCAAAACATCTTCACGCAAGTTCGCAATCAGATCGCCAATATCTTTACTCTCAAGAACTTCGTTTCTTAAGCGATAAGTTTCTTTACGTTGATCATTTGCGACGTCGTCATATTCCAGCAATTGCTTGCGAATATCAAAGTTACGACCTTCAACCTTACGCTGCGCAGATTCAATAGAGCGGGTCACCATGCCAGCTTCGATTGGCTCGCCATCTGGCATCTTTAGGCGCTCCATCACAGCGCGCAAACGGTCACCCGCAAAAATGCGCAAAAGCGAATCATCTAAAGAAAGATAAAAACGGGAAGATCCTGGATCACCCTGGCGACCAGATCGGCCTCGTAACTGGTTATCAATACGACGACTCTCATGGCGCTCAGTACCGATGATGTGTAAACCACCTGCAGCTAAGACTTCATCATGAATACTTTGCCACTCGTCTTGGAGATTCTTAATCTTGCTTGCTTTTTCTGCAGAAGAAAGTGAATCGTCAGCTTCAATCAAAGAAGACTGTTTGCCAACGTTACCGCCGAGCACAATATCAGTTCCGCGGCCAGCCATATTCGTGGCGATCGTAATCATTTTTGGACGGCCTGCTTGCGCAATAATTTCGGCTTCACGTGCATGCTGTTTAGCGTTTAGCACTTGGTGTGGCAGCTTACGCTTATCAAGTAAGCCAGCAATTAATTCAGAGTTTTCAATCGAGGTTGTACCAACCAACACTGGTTGACCGCGTTGATAACAATCTTCAATATCTTTAATAACCGCATCGTAACGCTCGCGCGAAGATTTAAAAATCTGATCCTGACGATCTTTGCGCTGACTGATTCTATTGGGAGGAATCACTACAGTTTCAAGGTTATAAATTTCCTTGAATTCGTAGGCTTCAGTATCTGCAGTTCCCGTCATGCCTGACAACTTGCCGTACATACGGAAGTAGTTCTGGAAAGTGATGGTAGCTAAGGTTTGATTCTCATTCTGAATCGGAACACCTTCTTTAGCTTCTACTGCTTGGTGCAGGCCATCAGACCAACGACGCCCCTGCATCAAACGACCAGTGAACTCATCAACAATAATTACTTCATTATTTTGAACAACATAGTGCTGATCACGGTTATACAAAGTGTGTGCGCGCAATGCTGCGTACACATGATGCATTAAGGTAATGTTTTGCGGGGCATACAAAGAAGCACCGTCATTTAAAGCACCCAACTGAACCAGTACGGCTTCAGCTTTGTCATGCCCTTGCTCAGTTAAATAGACTTGCTGTGATTTCTCATCAACCCAGTAATCTCCAGGCTTCTCAACGCCTGTGCCATCTGCTTTTTCTTCGCCAATTTGGCGATCTAAGTGAGCAGGCAACGCATTAATTTTGATATAGAGATCAGTGTGATCTTCGGCCTGACCAGAAATGATCAATGGCGTACGCGCCTCATCAATCAAAATCGAGTCGACTTCGTCCACGATTGCGTAAGCTAATCCGCGCTGAACACGTTGACCCAAATCTTGGACCATATTGTCACGCAGATAATCAAAACCAAATTCGTTATTCGTGCCGTAAGTAATATCGGCAGCATACGCTTCTTGTTTGGTTGCATGATCCATCTGGGATAAATTGATGCCAACCTTCATACCCAGGAAGTTATATAACTTCGACATCCACTCAGCATCACGCTGTGCCAAGTAATCGTTTACCGTTACAACATGCACACCTTTGCCGGTTAATGCGTTGAGGTAAACAGGAAGAGTAGCCGTTAAGGTCTTACCTTCGCCGGTGCCCATTTCAGCAATCTTGCCTTGATGTAAAGCTAAGCCACCCAATATCTGTGCATCAAAGTGACGCATCTTCATGACGCGAGTGCTGGCCTCACGAACTACTGCAAATGCTTCAGCAGTGATGTCGTCTAAAGACTCTCCAGCAGCCAAACGGGACTTAAATTCAGCCGTTTTGGCTGCAAGCGCAGCGTCATCCAAAGATTGCAGGCTAGCCTCAAAAGCGCCAACCTTGGCAACGACTTTGCGATACTGTTTTAAGAGGCGGTCGTTACGACTGCCGACCAGGGTTTTAAGAAGACCGATTACCATGGGATATTGAAGAAAATTAAGTCCTTGAGTTTATCACCCGCAACCCCATTTTTTATGAACTTTAGCCCTAAACCCACCCGCAAGCATGCAGCCCATGAATGGCTAGATTACCTGCGGGAATCTGAAGGTCTAGGGGGTATTTTGGCCAAGACCGAAGATTTGGCCAAACTCAAGACCATCCTTGGGCTGGCACTAGGAAGGCTGGATTTAGAGCACCTGAACTCCAAAATTGAGGCGGGATGGCGGTCAGGAGCCCAAAATGAGCTGTTTTTACTAGTAGGTAGCGCTAGTATTGCCAGCCGACTCCAACAGATTTTACCCAGTCTAATCAATGAGTTATCAAAATTAGGCCTGGTTTGCAGTGCCATTAAAGTGCGCGTAAGGCCTGCCGCCCCAGCATGGGAAGTAAAGCCGCGCCCCGACGCTCAAAAACGCGAAAAGCCTAAAGGCCTCAATGAGGTAGCCAAGAAATCCTGGGAAGATTTGTTAAATAAATTGGCGCCAGATTCAAACCTACGCAAGGCAGTTGAACGACTTTTGCAGAACAAGCCTAAGTAGCTAAAAACTTAGTACTTTAAAAAAAGAGTGGTTGGTTCTCTTGAGAATAGGCCGCAGGCGCCTTATTTTGCGCATATGGACTAATTTCGTAAGCGCTTGGATCTTCCAAAAGCTTACGTAACAGTGCGTTATTGAGAGCATGGCCTGATTTTTCGGCTACATAAGCCCCAACAATTGGGTGGCCAATCAGATACAAATCTCCGATAGCGTCCAAGATTTTGTGGCGCACGAATTCATCCTCATAACGAAGTTCTTCGTTATTCAAAATTCGGTGCTCATCCAAAACAATTGCGTTATCCAAACTTCCACCGCGAGCTAAACCCATTTCACGTAATGCCTCAACTTCATGCGCAAAACCAAAAGTTCGCGCACGACCAATTTCACTGCGGTAAGCATGTTCTGCAAAATCGACAATAAATCGTTGACCTGTTTTATCAACGGCCGGATGTTTAAAGTCAATCGTAAAATCTAACTTGAATCCGAAGAAAGGCTCTAGGCGTGCAAGCTTGTCGCCCTCACGTACCTCTATCGGCTTTTTAATCACCACAAACTGACGTGGTGCATCTTGTTCAGCAATGCCAGCAGACTCAATCAAAAACAAGAATGATGCAGCGCTCCCATCCATGATGGGTACCTCTTCACCATCCAACTCAATCAATAAATTATCAAGGCCCAAACCAGCACAAGCCGATAACAAATGCTCTACTGTGGAGACGCGCACCCCATCCTTTTGAATGACGGAGGCAAGCCTGGTATCGCATACAGCCAAAGCAGTTGCAGGAACAACGGACTGCTCAGGCGTATCCACTCTAACAAACTGAACCCCTGAATTTACTGGCGCAGGTTTAATGGATATCGTGACCTTGCGGCCAGAGTGCAAACCAATGCCCACGGTTTTCACCGGAGCAGCAATGGTTCTTTGCTTCATCATCTTGATATCTCTAAATTCAGGGGGTATCTATTAATAAATTTGAGTTACAGCTTTTTCAAAATAGAAGCAGCATCACTCACTTCAAACTTTCCAGGAGCTTCGCGATCTAAAGATTTCACTACGCCATCTTCAACAATCATGGCGTAACGATCTGAACGCACACCCAAACCGCGGGCAGTGAGATCCAACTCCAAACCAAGCTTCTTGGTGAACTCAGCACTACCGTCACCTAACATGCGAATCTTTTTACCAACCTTTTGGTCGCGTCCCCATGCGCCCATCACAAATGGGTCATTCACGGAAATACACCAGATTTCATCAACGCCTTTTGCTTTGATCGCATCAGCGTGCTCTACATATCCAGGTACATGCTTTGCAGAACAAGTTGGTGTAAAGGCACCAGGCAAAGCAAAGATCACAATTTTTTTTCCTGCTGCCAATTTCTCAACTTCAAATGCATTTGGCCCCAAGGAGCAGCCTTCGCTCTCTTCGTCAAAAAACTCATAAAGCGTAGCGTTTGGTAATTTTTGTCCAACAGCAATCATGACATCTCCAATAAATAATTGTTAGTAAGCATGCCAACGCAAGCGCGGGATTCGTCGTCCGGAGGGGCGCCGCGCTGGCATTTCGCAATTACCTATTGTATTAAGCAGCCAATTAATCTGCTTGCTTACGCAAAAAGGCTGGGATTTCATAGTAATCAGCCCCTTTGTCCAACATGGATTTAGCCTGCGGGGAGCTATCTGCACCTAATGTAGGCGCAGGAGTCGCTTCACGAGAGCTACGAAAAACACGTGGCAAATCATATTGGCTGTAGTCAACGCCAGCACTAGCAGGTTGAGCCGCCATTGCAGGGGCACTGCCAGTACCTGTCATCGCCAATCCAGCACTAGTGGACAAAGCTGAATCTAAACTGACCTTGCTCATTGCTGCAGATGCACTTGCAGGCGCAAAGCTATTTAGATCAGCCATAGTTGGCATTGCATCATGTGTACCAGTAGCCTGTCTCCACACTACTTCTGGTTGATGATTTTGACGAGCTTGTGGATTATTCAAGCCAGTAGCAACAACCGTCACACGCAATGCATCGCCTAAGCTCTCGTCGTACACAGTACCGAAGATCACAGTAGCGTCATCGGCAGCGTAACCACGAATCGCGGCCATCACTTCACGAGTTTCAGACAACTTTAATGAACGACTTGCAGTAATGTTCACCAATACGCCACGCGCACCTGATAAATCAACACCCTCGAGCAATGGAGAAGCAACAGCGGCTTCTGCAGCCAAACGAGCACGATCCATGCCAGAAACAGTTGCAGTACCCATCATGGCCTTGCCTTGCTCGCCCATCACAGTTTTTACGTCTTCAAAGTCAACGTTAATCAAACCTTGAACATTGATGATTTCTGCAATACCAGAAACTGCGTTGTGCAATACGTCATCTGCGCATGCAAATGCCTTGTCGAACTCAGCATCTTCACCCATTACTTCAAAGAGTTTTTCGTTGAGCACAACAATTAATGAATCCACATATGACTCGAGTTCAGCAGCACCGTTCTCAGCAACCTTCAAACGCTTTACACCCTCAAAATCAAACGGCTTGCTAATCACGCCAACGGTCAAGATACCCATTTCCTTAGCTACTTGAGCCACGATTGGAGCAGCACCAGTGCCAGTGCCACCGCCCATACCAGCAGTGATGAACACCATGTGCGCGCCTTGCAATGTATCTGCAATACGAGCACGGGCTTCTTCAGCTGAAGCTGCACCGATTTCTGGTTTAGCGCCAGCACCTAATCCGCTAGAGCCCAGTTGCAAATTCACAGATGCCTCAGAACGCTGTAAAGCGCCAGCATCGGTGTTCATGCAAATGAACTCTACGCCATTAACACCACGACGGATCATGTGCTGAACAGCATTACCACCAGCACCACCGACTCCAACCACTTTAATAATGGTCTTGCCAGCTACTTCTTGATCTAACATTTCAAATTCCATATACCCTCCTAGGTAATAAACGTACTACATTGACGACGACGAAAAAACTTAAAAATTTCCTGCAAACCATTCCTTCATGCGCGAGATAACTCCTTGCAACGCGCCTGATTGAGAAACACGACGGCCACGCAATAACTGCGCCTGGCCTTCCATCAGCAAGCCAATGCTGGTGGCATATCTTGGGCTACGTAACACTTCATGCAAATGACCGCGATATTCCGGAGTGCCAATTCGAGCAGGTCTCAAGAACACTTGTTCAGCCAATTCGACCATTCCGGGCATCAATGAAGTGCCACCAGTTAATACGATTCCCGAAGAAACCATGTCTTCATAGCCAGAGTCACGCACTACACCTCTAACCAGTGTGAATAGCTCTTCAACACGGGGCTCAATCACAGCAGAAAGCGCTTGCTTAGACATTGGGCGAGGCTCGCGATCACCAACACCAGGCACGTCGATCATTGCGGTTGGGTCAGCCATATCTTGACGAGCAATGCCATGCGCAATCTTTAAATCTTCAGCATCAATAGTCGGGGTGCGCAATGCCATTGCAATGTCATTGGTAATTTGATCGCCTGCGATTGGAATGACGGCAGTATGACGAATGGATCCTTGGCAATAAATAGCAATGTCAGTGGTACCGCCGCCAATATCAACCAACACAACGCCTAGCTCTTTTTCATCTTCAGTGAGCACTGCCAAGCTTGAAGCCAAGGGTTGCAAAATTAAGTCATTAACTTCTAAGCCACAACGGCGAACACACTTCACAATATTTTGTGCAGCGCTGACAGCACCAGTAACAATATGCACCTTCACTTCTAAGCGCAAACCACTCATACCGATTGGCTCACGCACATCTTCCTGTCCATCAATAATGAATTCTTGAACTAGGATGTGCAAAATTTGTTGGTCAGTTGGAATATTGATTGCTTTTGCAGTCTCGAGTACGCGCTCCACATCGCCGGATCCAACTTCTTTGTCGCGGATGGCAACCATACCGCTTGAGTTGAAACTCACAATGTGGTTACCAGCAATACCGGTAAAGACTTGCACAATCTGACGATCAGCCATTACCTCGGCCTCTTCAAGCGCTTTTTGAATGGATTGAACAGTTGCCTCAATATTGACAACCACACCCTTCTTCAATCCTTTGGATGCTGTTTGACCAACACCAACTACGTTGAATTGACCATCTGGGGCCAATTCAGCAACCAAGGCAACAACCTTAGAGGTGCCAATATCCAAACCAACTAAAAGGTCACGATTGTCTTTACTCATTGCCATTCCTCATTGCTTCTGCTCACTTTTTTTGCCATCCACTTCATTCTTTTTCAAACTTGCGGACGCAAGATGAACTGCAAAACCATTTGCGTAACGCAAATCGACTGCATCAATTCGATTCGCCCACTTTTCTTGTACCTGCGGCCAATATTTAAACAAGCGCGCAACACGTTCTTCCGTCAAGTTTTTGTCTGAGCTCTCTTCGTCGCGCCCAAACTCCACTTTCATTCCATTCGAAAGTTTGACGTGCCAGGCATAGCGCTCTGTAAGAGCAAGACTGGTAACTTCAGCGCCCCATGGCTTAAACCAGTTATTTGCTTTCTCATACAAACTCATTACTTCTTTGCCCGAATCTTCGGGGCCATAAAAGTCCACCAAGCGTGTGTCTTCCCCTACTTCCGAAACTCGACCAGCAAAGACTTCGCCATGTGAGTTGATTAGGGTGTGGCTATCAGCTCCGCCCCATGTGCCAAATGGCTTCTGCTCTTCAATACTGACAACCAAACCATTCGGCCAAACACGACGGACATTGGCATGTCGCACCCACGGCATACTCTCAAATCCACGCTTCACATCTTCCAATCGAACACTAAAGAAATTGCCATGAACTGTTTCCAGAACCTGCTGCTTCACAATAGGTCTATTGATATGCTTTAACGTTTGTCCTGCAACTGGCTCAATCTGAATTTGCTTTAACGCAAAGACAGGACGTTGACTCAGCCATACCAATACACCAACTACCAACATGACAGTAAAGCAGCGCATCAAGAAACGGCTAAGCTTTTGCATCCGTTCTGGATGATTCCAGAGCGGCGACATCAGCATGGAGAATATTTCTCCGAACCGGTCCATGAAGTTGTTCATGCGCTAGCGCCCTCTTTCTGCTGCAAGGTCTGACTCAAAAGCCACAAGACCAAATCTGCATACTCGATACCGGCAGCCTTAGCAGCCATTGGCACCAAAGAGTGGGACGTCATGCCGGGTGAGGTATTCATCTCCAATAAATACGGCTTGCCAGTTTTTTGATCCAGCATCACATCAGCTCGGCCCCAGGTACGGCAACCCAAGGCTTTATATGCTGCTAGCGCCAAGTCCTGGACTGCAGCATTCACTTCGGGCGCCAGACCTGTCGGACAAAGATACTGAGTTTCATCAGAGAAATACTTGTTATGAAAATCGTAATTTGCTTGCGGTGGAATAATTTTGATCACAGGCAATGCTTCAGCTGCATCACCTTGACCAACTAATGGACAAGTCAACTCATCACCAATAATGCATGTCTCTGCAATGACTTTTTTATCTAGACCCGCAGCCAGTTTGTAAGCTGCTGGGAGCTCCTCAACGGATTTCACTTTTGTTAAGCCTAGGGATGATCCCTCGTTTGCAGGTTTGACAATCAAGGGCAAACCGAGATTTTTTGCAACAGCGTTCCAATCACTGGCGGCGGTGAGTTCTTCAAACTTCGGTGTTGATAAGCCATTGCTGATCCAAACTTGCTTGGTCACAATCTTATCAATCGCTAAAGCCGAGGCCAAAACACCACTGCCTGTGTACGGTAGACCTAACAACTCCAATAATCCTTGAATCGTGCCATCTTCACCATAGCGACCATGGAGGGATATAAAAATACGATCAAATTTTTCTTTGGCTAATTCAGTGGGGCAACGTAAACCTGGATCAAATCCATGGGCATCAACCCCTTTTGACATCAAGGCTTCTAACACCCCATTACCAGACATCAGAGAGATTTCCCTCTCGCCAGATTTTCCACCCAACAATACGCCAACGCGACCAAAGGATTTCACATCCAAGCCAGATAGCTGACTCTTTACACGCTCACCCCAAGAGGTCAATTGGATACCAGTCTTAGACATTCTTAATCTCCGACAGGGTATGTGGCAAAGTAGAAATTGAACCTGCGCCCATCGTAATCAACACATCTCCATCTTTTAAAACTTGAGTTAATTTTTCTGGCATCTCTGCCACATTTGCCGCATAAGCAACGGCGGCAGAATTTAATAGTGCTTTCGTATTTTTATCTTCTGCAAGCGCAGCTTTCATCAAGCTTTTTGCATCTGCACCTGGAATTTTTGCCTCACCAGCTGGGTACACCTCAGTCAAAACTAAGGCATCAAAATTTTTAATTACCTGAACGAACTCGCCAAAACAATCGCGTGTTCTTGTAAAGCGATGCGGCTGGAACGCCAGCACCAAGCGGCGGTCTGGATAAGCTCCCCGTGCTGCCGCTAAGGTAGCAGCCATCTCAACAGGATGGTGACCATAATCATCAATAAGAGTGAAGCTGCCGCCTGAGGCCAAAGGAATATCACCGTAACGCTGGAAGCGGCGACCAACACCACCAAACTCGGCAAGTGCCTTTGTAATTGCTTCATCACCAACACCCAGCTCTGTTGCAATTCCAATTGCAGCAAGTGCATTTCGAACATTATGTAAGCCAGGTAAATTCAGGGTGATATTCAATGGACCTGGCTTGTTGCCGTGTCTACGTACCGTACGTCGATCAACCGTAAAGTGCATACATGTACCATCAGCCCGGACATTGCTCGCGCGAATATCAGCGTCCTCAGATAAGCCATAACGCAGCACCGGCTGAGAAACAAATGGCATGATGTCGCGCACATTGGCGTCATCAATACAAAGCACTGCAACGCCATAAAACGGCATGCGTTGAATGAACTGCACAAATGCCTGTTTTAAGCGGGCCATATCGTGCTGATAGGTATCCATGTGATCAGCATCAATATTGGTTACCACCTCCATTGCTGGAAACAGCTGCAAGAATGATGCATCTGACTCATCTGCCTCAACAACAATGAAGTCTCCGCGTCCTAAGCGTGCATTGGCGCCAGCTGAATTGAGCTTTCCACCAATAACGAAGGTTGGATCTAAACCACCCTCAGCCAATACCGATGCAACTAGGCTCGTTGTAGTGGTCTTACCATGCGTGCCCGCAATAGCGATACCCTGTTTTAGGCGCATTAACTCACCCAACATCACTGCACGCTGAATAACCGGAATTTTTGCCGCACGTGCAGCCAATACTTCTGGATTGTTTCCAGCAACTGCCGTAGAAATTACTACCGCTTCAGCAGTGCCAATATTTTTAGGGTCATGGCCAATATGAATAACAGCGCCCAATTCTTTTAGGCGCTTGGTAACTGCACCTTCAGCCAAATCAGATCCAGAAACTTGGTAACCCAAGTTCAAGAGCACTTCTGCGATGCCGCTCATGCCTGCGCCACCAATGCCGACAAAGTGAATTTGCTGAACAATATGTTTCATATACCCACTCCTGCACAATCAGCGCACACTTCGGCGACACGCTGAGTTGCATGAGGCTTAGCCAAACCATGTGCTCGCAATGCCATGTCTTTTAAGTCTGACCGATTAAGGTTTTGAATCATCTGTGCCAAGTCTTGAGGATTCAAAAATGCCTGCGGCAACAGAACTGCTGCATCTGCATCTGATAAAAACTGAGCATTGGCAGTTTGATGGTCATCAATTGCATGCGGGAAAGGAATTAAGCATGACGCCACTCCACAAGCCGCCAATTCAGAAACTGTCATTGCGCCAGAGCGGCAAATAACCAGATCTGCTTGTGCATAGGCCGTTGGCATATCGTCGATAAATGGACGGACATCTGCAAGCACGCCCAACTCTGCATAGCGCTTTTCCAGCTCCGCTATATGTCTATCTCCTGCCTGATGAATAACTTGCGGACGAGACTCTTGGGGAATCAAAGCTAGTGCTGCAGGAATATTTTCATTCAGCGCAGCCGCGCCCAAGCTTCCGCCAACAACCAAAATAGATAAAGGACCTTGGCGCTGCTCATACCTTAGGGCAGGAGGTGCAATACGATCAAATTCCTCGCGTATAGGATTGCCCACCCATTCCGCATGCTCCATCGTATTAGGGAAGCCAGTCAAAACTCGCATCGCTATTTTTGCAAGCGCTCGGTTTGCGCTACCCGCCACTGAATTTGCCTCATGCAATACCAGCGGCCGCTTTAATAACTTCGTTACCAAGCCTCCAGGGAAGGTTATATAACCACCCATTCCAAGCACAACGCTTGGCTTTAAACGGCGTATGATTTTCCAACTCTGGAAGCTTGCGCGCATTAAGTTCACCGGCAACATGAGCTTTGCTTTTAAGCCTTTTCCACGCAGACCACCGAAATCAACCGCTTCAAATGGAAAATCGCATGATTTAACTAGGCGATATTCCATTCCAGATTGATTTCCCAACCAAGAAACATTCCAACCGCAGATCCGTAAATATTCAGCGACAGCAAGTCCTGGGAAGATATGCCCACCAGTACCGCCAGCCATCACCAAAATCGAGGGTTTTGTCACAACTGCCCTCCACGCATGAGAATGCGATTTTCAAAATCGATTCGCAACAACATTGCAACCGCAACAGCATTCATCAAAATTCCAGAGCCGCCGTAGCTAACCAACGGCAAGGTCAACCCCTTAGTGGGCAAGAGCCCCAGGTTCACACCCATGTTGATAAATGCCTGCCAGCCAATCCAAATAGCCACACCTTTAGCAGCAAGGCCTGCAAAACTACGGTCCAATTGCAAGGCGGTGCGTCCAATCAGGAATGCGCGTCGCACGATCCAGTAAAACAAGAAAATCATTACAACCACACCAACAAAACCCAACTCTTCACCAATCACAGCCATGATGAAGTCGGTATGAGCTTCTGGTAGGTAATGTAATTTTTCTACACTTCCACCTAGACCAGTACCAAACCACTCCCCGCGCCCAAATGCCATCAGCGAATGCGTTAACTGATAGCCTTTATTCGCAGCGTTATCAACTTGCCATGGGTCCATAAACGCGAGCATGCGCCCACGACGGAAAGGAGAAAGCGCAATCATCGTTGCGCCGCTCATCAAGCCAACAAGAATCAAGCCGCCGAATAATTTTGCATTGATTCCGCCCAAAAAGAGAATGCCAAAGGCAATCAAGGCAACCACTACGAATGCACCCATATCAGGCTCAGCCATTAGGAGGCCACCAACTAGAGCAACTGCAATTCCCATAGGAAGCATGCCCTTCACAAAGGAGTGCAAATATTCTTGGCGCTGCACGGTATAGCTTGCAGCAAAAATGACTGCCGCAAATTTCATCAACTCAGAGGGCTGAAAGTTCATTAAGCCCAAAGGTATCCAGCGCTTAGCGCCATTCACGCCTTTACCAACTCCAGGTATTAACACTGCAATTAATAAAAGGACTGTAAATCCGAAAATTACTGGAGAATAGCGATCCCAAACTTTTGTAGGGATCTTAAAAGCCCATATTCCTACGCTTATTGCAATCACCAAAGAAATCATGTGGCGAATCAAGAAGAAGTTGCTGCTGTAATTAGCATATTTAGGGCCATCAGCCAAAGTAATAGAGGCTGAATAAACCATCACCAGGCCAATAAGCATCAAAGATAAAACTGCCCATACAAGTAATTGGTCGTACTCCATCATGCGAGAGCGTGTTTGCTCCACACCAGAAACAGCATCCCTTAGGCCAGTGCGGAAGTTATCAATACCGCCTCTGGAAAAATCCCAAAAACGATTTAGGCCTAAACGATTTTCAGGGAACAATTTATCTTTTAAGTTCATGCCTGTACTCCTTCAAAGCGCATCCCTAATTCTTCAACTTCTGCAGCAAATACCTGCGCACGCTCTACATAATCTTTAAATTGATCGAGGCTTGCGCAAGCAGGAGATAACAGGACCAAGTCCCCTGATACAGCCTCTGCAGCAGCAGCCTGGACGGCCGCAACCAAATCACCACTAACCGCGCAAGGAATGCTGTCACCAAGCGCTTGACAAATAGCCTCAGCATCTTTACCGATCAAGAATGCGCCTTTAACAAAACGTAATGATGGTTCGCGCAACGGACTGAAATCCTGACCCTTACCATCACCGCCAGCAATCAACCAAATTCTCTTGCCGGCTTCATTACTGCCAAGGCCATTTAATGCAGCAACAGTAGCGCCCACATTGGTGCCCTTGCTGTCATCTACATACTCAACATCTTTAACGATCGCTATGCTTTGAACTCGATGTGGCTCTCCGTGATAATCACGCAAGCCATGCAACAAGACATTCATTGGTAACTTAGCTGCACGCGCTAGTGCAAGCGCTGCTAATGCATTTAATGCATTATGGCGACCGCGAATACGCAAAGCATCAGCCGGAATCAAGCGCTTCAAGCGTAATGGCTCGTCTTCTTCAATTGCAGCAGTTTTACGACGACGCTTCGGTTGAGGCTCAACATCTTCATCCACCTCAGCCCATACCAGCCAATCAATACCGCCCGCTCGCAAATCATGCTCAATACCAAAAGCACCTTGCTCATCCGGACGATTTGAACCAAAGGTAACAATCGATCTTTCCACTCTTTGTGTCTCAGGAATTAAACCCATCACCAAAGCATCATCTCTATTGAGGATGCATACAGTGTCATCACCAAATATCTTAGCCTTGGCCTCTGCATAAGCTTGCATATCACCATGCCAATCCAGATGATCTTGGGTAAGATTTAAAACCGTCGCAGCTGTTGCGTTAAGGGTATGCGTATAAACCAACTGAAAACTCGACAGCTCTAACACCCAAATATCAGGCATATCCTCAATCTGATCAGCCCCATCTAAACAGCTCATCATTTTTTCTAAGGCGGCCGGGCTAATATTTCCAGCGACAGCTACTTTCTTGCCGGCGCGCTCGCATAACTGTCCAGTAAGCGCTGTAGTAGTAGTTTTTCCATTGGTGCCAGTAATTGCCAACACCGCAGTCTCGTAGCTATATTCTTGAGCTTGAGCCATCCGACTCAAGGCGGCGATTGCACGAGCAAAAAATTCAATTTCACTCCAAACATCGATCCTAGCTTTACGAGCCGCCACTAAAAATGATGCTGTTGGCTCCTGCAGTGGAGATAAGCCTGGGCTGATGCCAATGACATCAATGTCCCCAAGTAATTCCTCAGACAAAGGACCAAACTGGATATCTTTTAATCCAGCAAACTTTAGCTCCTCTAACCAAGCATGCTGGCGATCAGAAAATTTAGCTGGATCTCGAGTATCCGCAAAACGAACGCTTCCGCCGTTACGTAAACACCACTTCGCCATAGCCACACCTGATTCACCCAATCCTAAAATAAGGAAGCGTGCAGGAGCCTCATAGCCTGCATCAGCCATAAGGCTTGCGTTAGCGAAAGTATTTTCTAAGATCAGCATATTTACTTTTGGCTCACCGTAATTTCAGACTAGATAAACCAATTAATACCAACAAAATAGTGATGATCCAGAAACGGACAACTACCTGAGTCTCTTTCCAGCCACCTAATTCAAAGTGATGGTGCAGCGGCGCCATACGGAAAATACGGCGGCCTTCACCAAAATGCTTTTTGGTTACCTTGAACCAAAAAACTTGCAACATCACTGAAACTGTTTCGGCAACGAAAATTCCACCCATAACAAAGAGCACTATTTCTTGGCGAACAATAACGGCAATGGTTCCGAGTGCGCCGCCTAATGCAAGCGCACCGACATCACCCATAAATACTTGTGCTGGGTGAGTGTTGTACCAAAGGAATGCCAGGCCCGCACCACCCATCGCGCCGCAGAAGATCATCAATTCACCGGCGCCAGGAATATACGGGAACAAAAGATACTTTGCGTAAATAGCATTACCCATGACATAAGCAAATGCACCCAATGCAGCGCCCACCAAAATCACCGGCATGATGACCAAGCCATCTAGACCATCAGTCAAATTAACCGCATTACTGCTGCCAACAATTACCAGGTAACTCAAAATAATGAAGCCCATCACACCCAATGGGTAGCTAACCTCTTTCATAAAAGGCAAAAGTAGATTGGTTTTTGCTGGAAGATCCAATGCAAAACCACTCTTCAACCATTCATAGAAAAGCTGTAATACCTTGAGGTTATTCACCTCGGAAACAGAGAAGGCCAGATAAATTGCCGCAAACAAACCAATCAAGGTTTGCCAAAAGAATTTTTCTCTTGATGCCATGCCTTTAGGGTCTTTGTAAACAACCTTACGGTAGTCATCCACCCAACCCACCAAACCAAATCCAAATGTGACGATCATCACAATCCAAATAAATCTATTGCTGAGGTCAGCCCACAACATGCAGGAGATAAAGATGCCGATCAAAATCAATACGCCACCCATTGTTGGGGTGCCAGATTTCACTAAGTGAGTTTGCGGTCCATCAGTTCGCACTGCTTGGCCCATCTTTAATGCAGCCAATTTGCGAATAACCCATGGGCCCGCAGCCAAACCAATTAATAGCGCAGTCACTGTTGCCATCACCGCTCTAAAAGTGATGTAGTTAAATACCCGGAAAAATCCGAAATCATCCTGCAGCCATTGCGCCAACATCAAGAGCATGTTTTAGCCTCCTCTAATAAGGCCTGTACTACACGCTCCATGCGCATAAATCGCGAACCTTTAACCAAAATATTCAAATGCTGACTGCTGCCACTAGACTGTGCATGAAATGCATCTCTTACTTGCACGATCAGACTATCCATATCTGAGAAATGCTTTGCACTTGAAGATGCAGAAGGCTTCTTAGCCTCATCAAATCCACGAATCGCAAATTGGCATTGCTCACCAAGCGCAAATAATTTAGAGATGCCTTGCTCCGCAGCGTAAGCGCCCACTTCGCGATGAAACTCTGGGCCCTGATTACCAACTTCGCCCATATCTCCTAATACCAACCAAGATGGATTGCCAGACTGCTTTAGTGCATCAATTGCGGCCCTTACCGAGTCTGGATTAGCGTTGTAACTATCGTCAATTAAGGTGTGATTAGGATCAATCTTCTTGGCTTGCATGCGGCCATTGACTGGAGCGAATGATTCAAGGCCTTGCTTAATTTTCTCAAGACTTATACCTGCGGCTAATGCCACCGCACTCGCGGCTAATGCATTACGCACGTTATGGCTGCCTAATGTATTTAACTGAATCTCAACTGTCCCCTGCTCTGCTTGAACTTGCACATGACCATTGCTTAAAAGTTGTCCAGTAACAGCTGCCTTTGTATTGACTTGGCTAGATAACAAAATAAAGTCGAGAGCCTTGCGACCAGCAGCAGCTGTACGCCATACATTTGCAAACTCTGACTCAGCCGGGAATACAGCAACACCATCTTTTGGTAAGGCGCGTATTGCATCGGAATGCTCTTCTGCAACAGCGGCTACTGTTGCCATAAACTCCTGGTGCTCTCTCTGGGCATTATTAATCAAGGCAATATTGGCTTGTGCGATTCCAGCTAACTGAGCTGTCTCGCCAGGATGGTTCATTCCTAACTCCACCACGGCAAGACGATCACTGGCGCTTAACTTTAGTATCGTGAGAGGCAGCCCTATATCGTTATTCAAATTACCTTTAGTAACCAAGGTCTTATCTTCACCAACGGCTGCTTTAAAAATAGAGGCAATCATTTCTTTAACGGTAGTTTTACCGTTACTGCCAGTCACTAGCGCTAAAGGAATAGGATGCTTCAAACGCCATGCTTTAGCTAGCTCACCCAATGCTATGCGTGTATTAGGAACGCTTACCCCCGGCAAACTACTTGGGCACTTTTCTACATTGCTAATGAGTGCCGCAGCCGCTCCTGCTTGAGCTACGTCCGATAAAAAATCGTGCGCATCAAAGCGATCGCCCGTTAATGCAATAAATAATTCACCGGAGTCAATTTGACGGCTATCCGTACCCACTCTACTGAGGACCAACTCTTTTGCATCATCAGCGGAAATATTCACCAGACTGCTGCCAGGCAACATAGCATGCACTTGAGCGAGCGTGGTCATTACAGACATCAGACCCCTCCTCCCGCAGCCAAGCGAATGTGCTCTTGGTCAGAGAAATCAAATTTCTTGCTACTAATTTCTTGTGTTGTTTCGTGGCCTTTGCCCGCAACCAAAACAATATCGCATGGATCAGCATTTCGAATTGCGGCCATAATTGCCGCGGCTCGATCAGCAATCATCCGCACATTCTGCGCATCTGCATCAATGCCATCACGAATCATTTGCATGATTGCTTGTGGATCTTCAGAGCGCGGATTGTCACTAGTAATTAATACGTGGTCGGCATAACGGGCTGCTACACCACCCATTTGAGGGCGTTTTCCCGCATCACGATCTCCACCACATCCAAATACACACCAAATTCTTCCATTACGTTGCTGTGCAATTGGACGCAATGCTTGCAATGTTTTCTCAAGGGCATCTGGCGTATGCGCATAGTCAACAATTGCCAATACACCCTCGGTCTTTTGATTTTTGCCGAGATGAATTAACTCCATGCGACCCAAAACTGGAGTAAGTTGACTTACTTTTTTGCTTGCCTCGTCGCACGTATAGCCTTGACTCAGCAATACGGCCCATACAGCAAGCGCATTACTTAAATTAAATTCGCCTACCAAAGGAATATGCAAAGAATTGGCAGCAACGCCTTCATGAGTAAAGACTGAATCGTAACCAGCGCCATGAATGACGCTATCTTTTGCATAAATACGCTGCAAACGATTACCAAACTTTTCAAAACCATTAAAAGCTTGTTGATTTAATGCATAAGCCCAAACCTTGGCCTCGCCCTTCGCCAAAAGGTTCATTGCTAATTCGCGGCCAAATGCATCATCCAAATTAATGACAGCATGTTGAAGTTCGGCCCAATGAAATAATTTAGCCTTTGCTTCGGCATAGTCAGCCATATTGCCGTGGTAATCCAAATGATCTTGTGTCAAATTGGTGAAAACGGCGCAATTAAATTCTGTTCCCGCAATACGGTCTTGATGCAAGGCATGAGATGAAACTTCCATCGCCACTTGCGCAGCACCTGCATCTAATAATTCCTTCAGCTGCGTTTGCAACTTTGGAGCATCAGGCGTGGTGTAGCCAGTCTGAATCAAAGATCCAGGAAATCCAGCCCCTAAAGTTCCCAACACTGCGGTGCGATGTGAATTCGTATTGAGCGACTGGGCTAGCCACTGAGTAATGCTGGTCTTGCCATTAGTGCCCGTGACACCAATCACATTCAATTGCTTGCTAGGGTAGTCATACCATTGGGCGCAAAGACTGCCTACTTTTTCCGCCAGTCCTTCTACAGCAAAGCACAAAGGATGATTTGCGAATTCGCCATCCAAACCTAATGGATCAAACACAACTGCAGCTGCACCCTGCTCTAAGGCTGCATTAATAAATTGGCGGCTATCACACAACGCTTTTCCATGACCTACTGAATAGGCAAAAAAGATATCGCCAGATTCAATCTGGCGACTATCCGCACTTAACTTGGCAGAGGAGTTTGCCATGCTTCGTAAGTGCTCAATCAGGTGATTGGTATCTATTTTCAATGCCACCCTCATCTCTTTAAGACCACTTGCTGAGGCTGTACATTTGCCGTACGAATTTCTTCAGGACTCTTATCCTGGAGAACCATTTGTTTTGCCTTACTGTCAGGCAAAACATTTAAAGTATTTAAGGTTTCACTCACAATAGTTGAAAACACCGGCGCAGCAACATCGCCGCCGTAGTGACTTCCACCAGTTGGCTCATCAATCATTACTGCAACCACAATACGAGGCGCACTAATAGGCGCTAAACCAGCAAAGTAAGCGCGGTATTTATTGCCATATCCCTTACCAACTAATTTATGTGCCGTTCCTGTCTTGCCACCCACACGGAAGCCTTCTGCTTGCGCCTTGATTGCAGTTCCACCAGGCTCAGTAACTGTCTCCAACATTGCACGCATCTCAATGGCAGTCTTTGGTGATAGCACCTTAGTGCCCGGCTTGAAATCGGGACTACGCTCAATCGTTAGTGGTACTAACTCGCCATCACGTGCAAATACTGTGTAAGCACGTGCGACCTGGAACAAAGATGCAGAAATTCCATAACCAAAGGCAATACGCGCTTGGTCAGTAGGCATCCACTTCTTAAATGGATGAACGGTTCCAGCAACCGCGCCAGGGAAGCCAATTTTTGGCGCCTGACCCAAACCCACCGCAGTATAAAAATCCCACATCTCTTCTGCGGAGAGGCTATTCATTGCGATCTTTGCGGTACCGATATTGCTAGATTTTTGAATAACCTGAGCAACAGTTAAATTTCCATAAGGATGTGTATCGGTAATCGGCTTAGGTCCCACTAAATACTTTGCGCCGATCACCATATTGGTGTCAGGCTTAACTGCGCCTTTTTCTAATGCGATTGCAATAGTTAGAGGCTTCATGGTTGAGCCAGGCTCAAAGGTATCTGTCAGTACGCGATTGCGAAGCTGTTCACCAGTCAAATACTTACGGTTATTTGGGTTGTAGCTAGGATAATTTGCAAGTGCCAAAATCTCACCGGTTTGCGTATCCAAAACAACTGCGCCGCCAGCTTTAGCATGATGCTTCTCTACAGCATCCTTCACAGCGTTGTAAGCCAAGAACTGAATTTTGCTGTCGATGGAAAGATTTAAATCTTTACCATTCTGCGGCAACTGCAAAATTGCCATCTCTTCCACAACTCTGCCAAGACGATCCACTACAACGCGTCTTTGCCCTGGGCGACCAGCCAACTCTTTTTCTCTAGAGAGCTCCATACCCTCTTGCCCACGATCTTCCACGTTGGTAAAGCCCACCACGTGAGCCATTGCCTCGCCCTCAGGATAAAAGCGACGGTATTCATTATTCAAGCCAATGCCTGGAATTTCTAATTGCTTAATTTGTTGGGCGACTTCTGGCTCAACCTGACGCTTTAAGAAAATCTGCTTACGCTCTTCTCGTAATTTTTTGCGTAGCTCTGACTCGCTAATCTGCAACAAACTAGCAAGCTTCTGCACTTTGTCAGCAGCCAAATCATCCGGCACTGTATCGTTATACGCAATAACAGATTTTGCTTCCAAGCTCGTAGCAATTACTTGGCCATTACGGTCCAAAATTTTTCCACGACTTGCAGGCAGCTCTAACTCACGCTGTGTACCGCGGATACCCTTAGCTTCATAAAATGCATTTCCTGGACCTTGAATCCAAAAGGCACGCAGTAGCAACATCATGAACACAAAGAACAAAAGGAACAGCATTAAGCGTGACCGCCACATTGGCAGACGCAACACTAAGTTCGGCGTTGTAGAAAATCTCACCGTTCTCATTTAGCCTCCCTCAAATACAAAGTACGCTCGGGAGAAATCGGGGACATACGTAGTTGATTGCGTGCCACATCACGAATGCGGGCAGATTTAGATAGGTTGCGCTGCTCATACTCAAGACGCAACCACTCTTGATTTAATTTACGCTCTTCAATTTGCGCGCGCTCTTGGAGAATGAATAATTTACGGGCACGTTGCTGTGCAGCTACCAGTGAAAGTGCGCAAATTAGCAAGAGAGCAAGCAAAGTTAAGGTTGCGCGATTCATGCTGGCACCTCAATACGCTTTTCAGCAACACGCATAATCGCTGAACGAGCACGGGGATTCTCAAGAATTTCGGCTTCGCTTGGTTTTATACGTGAAATGATTTCTAAAGCGCTTTTAGGCAAATCTTTTTCGCGCACAGGCAATCCACGTGGCACTTCTACTTTTGCATGCGCCTGTAAGAACTGCTTAACGATACGATCCTCGAGAGAGTGAAAGCTAATGACTGCAAGTCTTGCGCCAGGCTTCAATAAATTCAATGCAGCTTTCAAACCCAACTCTAAATCTTCCAACTCGCGATTGATAAAGATGCGTAACGCTTGAAACGTTCTTGTGGCAGGATCTTGGCCAGCTTCGCGAGTGCGCACAACACTAGCCACCAGGCTCGCCAATTCAGATGTAGTTTTTGGCGACAAGCCCTCTTCTCGCTTAGCCACAATGGCTTTAGCGATTTGAAATGCAAAGCGTTCTTCTCCGTAAGTCTTAATCACGTGCGTGATTTCCTCCTGCGGCGCCTGCTCTAACCACTGTGCTGCCGTTAAACCTTGGTCGGTATTCATTCGCATATCGAGCGGACCGTCGCGTCGAAATGAAAACCCGCGATGCGCCTCGTCGACCTGCGGAGAGCTGATCCCTAAGTCCAACAAAATTCCATCGACTGATTGCGCTTGTGCGTACTGATCCATATGCGCAAAACTGTCGTGCACTATCGTTAAACGCGGGTCGTTGATTTGCTTTGCTACTGCTATTGCATCCAAATCTTTGTCGAATGAAATCATGCGCGCATTGCTGCTCAACTCTTTGAGTAAAGCTTGGGTATGACCACCGCGCCCAAAAGTTCCATCGACTACTAAAACGTTGTTTGTTGTGTTTTGATTTTGAATGAGCGGGCTGCTGACTAGCGCCGTCACCGCCTCGGCCAGTAACACTGGGCGATGAGTTATGTTCATGGCACCCTGTCATCAAAAATTAAATTGCTTGAGTGCTTCAGGCATGCCTTGCGCAATCGCAGCCTGTTCTTTTGCAGCGTATGTTGCTGCATCCCACAACTCCAAGTGACTTCCCATGCCAAGCAGAATCACTTCTTTTTCAATGCCTGCGGCTGCACGCAATTCTGGGCTCACCAAAACACGACCCGCGCTATCTAAATCTATTTCGGCTGCATTACCAAGAAAAATTCTGCGCCACCAATGTGCATCCATTGGGAGCTGAGCAACTCTTGCCCTGAAGGTTTCCCACTCTGGGCGTGGAAAGAGAAGTAGGCAGCCATCCGGGTGTTTGGTAAGCGTGATTCGGCCCTCGCCCTGCACCAACAAGGCGTCACGATGCTTTGCCGGCACAGACATGCGGCCTTTTGCATCCAAATTGAGAGCTGACGCACCTTGAAACACCATTTACCCCACTTTTTCACACTTCCTCCCACTTTAGAGGATCGCACTAAGAGGGTCAAGTGTTTTTGGGAGTTTTTTTAGGAATTTCTCTAATGTTTACAAACACTTAGCGTCGTCTGTTCACAAAATGGTGGGAATAAAATAGCTACTTAAAACAATGGCTTGGAAAATACACTTAAGAATAGGTCTTAGCTATTAGGCCAATTAATACCTAAATATACTGTATTTAAAAACAGTAGTTAAATAAAAATATATTTAAATTAATCGACTTTTAAATTTTGTAAGCCGTCGTAGTCATTACCTTTGACATCGCCTGCATTATTTTCTGAATTGGCTCGGGTAAAACTACTCCGCCAGCATCTTTTGCTGCTTGTCCATGTTCAATTTCATCAATGCGCATTTGATCAACTATTGCACGAGAACGTTGATCTTCTTTTGGTAATTTTTCGAGATGACTTTCTAAGTGATTCTCAACTTGCTTTTCTGTTTCAACAACAAATCCTAAGCTCCACTTATCACCCGCTAAGCCAGCTGCCAAGCCGATCGCAAAGGATCCGGCATACCAAAGTGGATTGAGATAACTTGTATGCGAACCCAATTCTTGAAGACGAGTTTCACACCAAGCTAAGTGATCCATTTCTTCTTGAGCGGAGTGATCGAGCATCTCCTGAATTTGTGAATTTCGTGCTACCAATTTCTGTGATTGATAAAGCGCCTGGGCGCAAACCTCACCCACATGATTGACGCGCATTAATCCGGCAGCATGCTGTCGCTGCGCAGCATCAAGATCATTATTTGCCCCAACCTCAGACCCGGGGGTTGGGCGACCTGCATTTGCCCCTCCAACAATCGAGCGCAAGGCCGTATCAAACTCAATAATGGCGCGGTCGATCGGACTCATAAAGGCAGAAATTAGACTAAAACTTCAGCCTTGCAGCTCTGTTTTGTCTTTAAACCAAGCTCTGCAAGGAGTTCACGGTCTTGTTCTGCCTCCGGATTCCCGGTAGTGAGTAGTTGCTCACCATAGAAAATTGAATTGGCGCCTGCCATGAAGCACATGGCTTGAACAGCTCTTCCTAGCTCTTGGCGGCCTGCAGATAAGCGCACTCGTGCCTTAGGCATCGTAATACGGGCTACTGCAATGGTTCTGACAAATTCCAGAGGGTCTAATGGCTTTTGTTCAGCCAAAGGCGTGCCTGCAACTGGCACCAAGTGATTGATAGGCACTGACTCAGGGTAAGGGCTCAAGTTGGCTAGACGCGCTAAGAATGCCGCACGCTGCTCGCGAGACTCACCCATGCCAACGATGCCGCCACAACATACAGACATTCCAGCTGCGCGCACATTTGAAATGGTATCGAGTCGATCCTGATAGCCGCGGGTGGAGATCACTGAGCGATAAAAATCTTCACTGGTGTCTAGGTTGTGGTTATAGAAATCGAGCCCCGCCTCCTGTAAAGCTTGGGCCTGATCGGCCTCTAGCATTCCCAGAGTTGCACATGTTTCAAGGCCCAAAGCTTTGACGCCCTTAATCATGGCGGTCACTTTTTCGATATCACGGTCCTTAGGCTCACGCCATGCAGCACCCATACAGAAACGGTTTGAGCCAGCCGCTTTAGCGGCTTTAGCAGCCTCAAGGACTTCTTCGAGGCCCATCAACTTCTCGGCCTTGACATCAGTGTCGTAACGGGCTGCTTGAGGGCAATAACCACAATCCTCTGGGCACCCGCCAGTCTTAATGGATAAAAGCGTAGCTAATTCCACATCACCCTCAGGAAAATAAGCCTTATGGGTTTCTTGGGCTTTAAGCATTAATTCGTTAAATGGCAGCGCAAAAAGGGCTTCAATTTGGGCTACTGACCACTCTGCAGATGCGTTCGCGCCCTGATGCAAATCAGCCTTAGTTTTAAATTGGGTAAGGGGTTTTTCAGCGCTTTGGGTGTCCAGCATGGGTAAATTCCAGAAAATAGGTCAATTCAAGCCATAAACATAACAGATACAAGCCTAAGTTTGGAAAAACTAGTGGTCAAATATCAAACATGAAGGTTATTTCCGATCCAAATCCAGTTTCGTTAGTAGATCGCAGCCTGGCAGCCGTTTGGCACCCCTGCACGCAAATGAAGCAGCACGAGTCTTTTCCTTTGATTGCGATTGCCAAAGGTAAGGGTGCATGGCTTTATGACGAGCAGGGAAATGCACTGCTAGATTGCATTAGCTCCTGGTGGACAAATCTATTTGGGCACTCAAATCCGCGCATCAATAAAGCGATCACAGAGCAGCTAGAAAAAATTGAGCATGTGATGCTTGCAGGATTTACTCACGCTCCTGTTGTTGAACTTTCAGAAAAACTCACCGCACTCACTAATGGTAATTTAGGCCATGTCTTCTATGCATCTGATGGCGCATCTGCAGTTGAAATTGCACTAAAGATGAGTCACCACTTTTGGCAACTCAATGGTAAAGCGCAAAAGAAAAAATTTATTTGCTTAGAAAATGGTTACCACGGGGAAACACTTGGTGCATTAGCGGTAACTGATGTTGCCATTTTTCGAGAGGCCTATGGCTCTCTTTTGCAAGATGTTTATACGGTTGACTCTCCAGATGCGCGTAAAGCAAAACCTGGAGAAAGTGCCGAGGATGTTGCACGGCAAGCAGCAGATAAATTACAACGGCTACTTGAAAAAGAGCATCAGCACATTGCCGCCATCATCGTTGAGCCGCTAGTTCAATGCGCCGGACAAATGGCAATGTATTCACCGGAATATTTACGCCAAGTTCGCGCGCTATGTGATCGTTACGAAGTGCATCTCATCGCCGATGAAATCGCCGTAGGGTGTGGACGTAGCGGTAAATTCTTTGCTTGTGAGCATGCTGGAATTTGGCCTGACTTCCTCACTCTATCCAAAGGTATCAGTGGCGGCTACCTCCCTCTTTCTCTTTGCATGACGACAGAAAAAATTTATCGTGCTTTTTATAGCGATCAAACTCGTCATGGGTTTTTACATTCGCATTCTTACACCGGCAATCCGTTGGCTTGTGCAGCTGCCTTAGCCTGTCTTGAAATTTTTGAATCCGAGAACGTCTTAGAGAAAAATAAGATGCTCTCCCAGGATTTGGCCAATGCTTTCTCATGGGCAAAATCAGACTCTCGCATTGCTCATTGGCGACAACAGGGAATGATTTTGGCATTCGATATCAAGAATGAGTGCATCAAGAATCCAGGCATCTTCGCACGAGAAATGTTTTCAAACGGACTTGAAAATGGCGCACTAATCAGACCAATAGGTAATACTGTTTATGTAATGCCGCCGTATATTTTGACCACCGAAGAAGCAATGCAAATGGGTAGCTCTATCAAGAACGCACTCGATAAGACCTTGATATGACGAATCGATTTAATGCCCTCACCATGGCGCAAGAGCAAATTGCAGATCTAGATCTGCAACTCCTGAAGCGCACATTACGCGTTACAGAGACGCCTTGCGATACCCAGACTCAGGTTGCGGGAAGAAAGCTCAAGGCATTTTGTAGCAATGACTATCTCGGACTCGCTAATCACCCAGATTTAGCTAGCGCATTAGCCGAAGGGGCAAAGCTGTATGGTGTTGGCAGCGGAGCCTCTCATTTAATTAGCGGACATAGCATTGCTCATGAATTGCTAGAAAAGCGACTGGCTTCATTTCAAGCAACACACATCCCGCAAGCTCGCGCGCTATTTTTTAGCACTGGCTATATGGCAAACCTGGCCGCAATTACTGGCTTCGCAAAACTGGCGGGTCGGGGCGAGGTTAGCCTCTATTCAGCCAAACTCAATCACGCTTCACTCATTGATGGCGTCCGCTTAGCTAGCGCCCAAACAAATACTGCAGTCACGCTTTTTGATCACGCATGCCCCAGTGAATTAGTTGAGCCACTGAAAGCTGATAAAAAACCACTCAAAATCATTGTGACTGATGGCGTCTTTAGTATGGATGGTGATCTAGCTCCAGTGAAAGAGCTACTAAAAATTACTGAGCAACATGATGCACTGTTATTAGTCGATGATGCTCATGGATTTGGCGTGCTTGGTGAAAATGGTCATGGAATTTTAGAGCAAGAAAAGCTCTTCTCTGATCGCATCATTTATATTGGCACCCTAGGCAAGGCTGCGGGCGTGAGTGGCGCCTTTATTTGCGCACAAGACTCTTTCATTGAATGGCTTGTTCAAAAAGGGCGACCATACATTTACAGTACCGCAACTCCACCTGCTATCGCCCACACATTACTCAAAAGCCTAGATCTCATTGAGAGTGAAGCAGGCTCAAAACGTCGTAAGCATTTAAACCAACTCATTCGCATTTGGCAGGAAGAAATGCACTTTGCAAACTGGGTAAAAGTTCCCTCTTGCACACCTATTCAACCAATCATCCTAGGCAATAATGCCAGCGCACTGATGGCGGCAAAGTTATTGGATGAAGCGGGTTACTGGATCCCAGCGATTCGACCGCCCACCGTACCTCTTGGCAGCTCTCGCTTGCGCATTACCTTTTCGGCAAACCATAGCACTGAAGATTTACGTGAATTGATAAGCACCCTAAAAGAAATCGAGCAGAAAGTGATTAGCAAATCATCATGAGTTTTCCCACTGGATTTTTTATTACTGGAACTGATACCGAAGTTGGTAAAACTTTGGTAAGTGGCGCCCTCATTCTAAAAATGCGTGCACAAGGGAAAAAAGCTATTGGCTTCAAACCAGTAGTTGCTGGTACTTATCAAGATATCAAAGGCGCAGTTTTAAACGAAGATTTGGAAACTTTACGCATTGCCTCCAATCTCAATCCAGGCCAATTAGATTTGTGTCCTTACGTTCTCGATATGCCTGCCGCACCGCATTTAGTGGCTGCCAGCATAGGTCAAGAGCTAGAGATAAACCGCATCATGCAAGCACTCGCCAAAGTGCAGAGCCAAAGCGATGTTGTAGTGGCAGAAGGAGCTGGAGGATTTTTAATTCCACTCAATAAGACTCAGGACTTGGCTGATGTTGCAAAAGAGATGAACCTTCCGATCATCTTAGTAGTGGGAATGAAGTTGGGCTGCCTAAATCACGCCTTACTGACTTATGAAGCAATGGTAGCCAGAAAGCTCAATATTGCCGGCTGGGTTGCCAATACTCTCGCAAGTGAAATGCCACTACTTCAAGAAAATATTGAGACTTTAAAGACGAGAATCAAAGCGCCTTTTTTGGGCTTAATACCTGCGTTACCAAAACAATTTCAAAAATCTATTGATAGCCCTTACTCGATTGAGGCTCTTGAATTTGCTGCACAGCACATACAACTACCAAAAAATTAAATTGCCTTATTAATTGGATTGGTTTGCACTAATTAACCCCAAAGGTGCATATCAAAAGACTTTCGGATAAGATGAAGGGATGCATTTACCTTCTGAAATCATTGCTTCTGCAGAAGCCATTCAAGAAATTCGACGCAATATTCATGCTCATCCTGAATTGCGTTTCGAAGAAAACCGTACGTCTGATTTAGTTGCTGAGGCACTTTCGAGCTGGGGTATTACTGTATTCCGTGGCATGGGTAAGACTGGAGTGGTAGGTCGCCTTGATGGTGATTTGGGTCCGGGAAAAATGATTGGCCTGCGCGCCGATATGGATGCGCTCCCCCTACAAGAACACAACAACTTTGCACATGCGTCCCGCAATGCGGGCAAGATGCATGCTTGCGGCCATGATGGCCACACCGCAATGCTCTTAGGAGCAGCCCAATATTTATCGAATCATCGCGATTTCAAGGGCACTGTTATCTTTATTTTCCAGCCAGCAGAAGAAGGTGGTGCAGGCGCACGCGAAATGATCAAAGATGGTCTTTTTGAAAAATTCCCATGCGATGCCGTCTTTGGCTTGCACAATTGGCCAGGCCTGTCTGAAGGTCACTTTGGGGTAACCTCTGGGCCGATGATGGCCTCCAGTAATAGTTTTGAGATTACGATTAAAGGCAAAGGTGGGCACGCTGCATTACCTCACAATAGCGCTGATCCAGTCTTTACTGGTGCACAAGTTGTACTTGCACTCCAAGGCATCATCACTCGCAACAAGCGCCCAGTAGATGCAGCCGTCATATCGGTTACACAATTTCATGCGGGTGAAACTAGCAACGTTATTCCTGATAGCGCATTTATTGGGGGCACCGTACGCACCTTTACGCTAGAAGTTTTAGATCTGATTGAACGACGTCTGCGAGAGATTTCACATAATGTTGCTAGCGCGTTTGATTGCCAGGCGGAGATTTCCTTTGCTAGAAACTATCCGCCTCTAATTAATCATGACAACGAAGTTGAATTTGCTAGTGAAGTAATGAGTGAATTGGTTGGCAAGCAAAATGTAAATACGGCAATTGACCCAACCATGGGTGCAGAAGACTTTGCTTTTATGTTGCTAGAAAAGCCTGGTTGTTACGTATTCTTAGGCAATGGTGATGGCGATCATCGCTCAGTAGGCCATGGCATGGGTCCATGTCACCTACACAATCCATCTTATGACTTTAATGATGCATTGATTCCGGTAGGCGTGAGCTACTGGGTCACACTAGCTCAACGCTACCTAGCAAAAAACTAATTTGCTTCACTGCTTTACGAATTCAAGTTTAAGAATTCGTAAATTTTGCTGGCCGTTTTTCCATAAATGCAGCCATGCCTTCTTTTTGATCATTAGTTCCAAAGCAAGTGTGGAATAAGCGTCGCTCAAAATGCATACCCTCTGAAAGAGTGGTTTCATAAGCAGCATTAATGCTTTCCTTCACCATCATCGCAGTGAGCAAAGGCATATCGGCAATCCCCTTGGCAATCGCCTTTACCTCTTTAAGCAAATCAGCCTGAGGAAATACGCGGGACACTAATCCAGATCGCTCTGCTTCGGCGGCATCCATCATCCGACCTGTAAGTGCCAAGTCCATTGCCTTTGCCTTGGAAACCGCGCGTGGCAAGCGTTGCGTGCCACCAGCCCCCGGAATAATTCCCAGCTTCACTTCAGGTTGGGCAAACTTCGCATTATCTGCAGCCATGATCGTGTCGCACATCATGGCCAATTCACAACCGCCGCCTAGTGCATACCCAGACACGGCTGCAATAACTGGCTTGCGAACTTTTTTCATTTCTTCCCAGTTGCGAGAAATGAAGTCTTCGCGATAAACATCCTTTAATCCATACTTTGCCATCGATGCAATATCAGCGCCCGCAGCAAATGCTTTCTCGCTACCGGTCACGATGATGCAACCAATATTGTCATCCGCATCAAAACCCAGCAATGCAGCGCCAAGCTCATCCATCAACTGATCATTTAATGCATTCAGTACTTCAGGGCGGTTTAAGGTAATGGTGGCAACTTTACCTTCCACTTCAGTCAAAATTGTCTTGTAACTCATGTTTTTCTTTCTAATATGCAATCAATTAACGCGGCAGTAATAACCACATCTTGCCATTTTGTTTCATGCGACCCGCCATTTCCCCAGCAGCCTCACCCGAACCCCAATAGTAATCAGCCCTCACCCCACCCACAATAGCTTTACCAGTATCTTGTGCCATCACCAATTTTTGTAAGGGCTGCGCACTCAAAGGTTTTGTGGTGGACAAAAATACAGGTGCACCCAAAGGCATCGCCTGAAGATCAATCGCAATACTTCGCTCGCCAGTTAAGGGCACTCCCAGTGCGCCATTGGGACCTAAATCTGCAGCGACATTGCCAGGCAACTCTTTAAAGAAAACAAATCGGGGGTTTGCATTGAGCATTTCATTCACGCGATCGGGATTGCGTTTAGCCCATTGTGAAATACCTTGCATAGTTGCCTCGCTTCGAGAAATCTCTTTTCGGTCAAGCAGCCACTGAGCAAATGATTTAAAGGGTTGGTCATTTGTGCCTGCATAACCCAGTCGCAGCACTCGGCCATCTTGCAGTCGGATTTTTCCAGAGCCCTGTATTTGCATAAATGCTGCGGCAACAGGATCTTGTACCCAAGCGATTTCAGTACCCTGCAAGGCTCCAGAGCTCATTAATTCTGCACGTGTAGGGCCTGGATTGGGTTTTGATTTTTTCCAAGCATTTGGATAGGCGTAGAGCGGAACGCTAAAGGTGCTTGTGCGAGTTAATGATCCATTCATCACTGGTTCGTAATACCCGGTAATCATTCCCGTATCGCTACCCGCGCTATTGCGAATCTCATAAGCTTGAAAGTTGCTTTCAAAATATCGGCGAATTGCTTGGGCATCTCCACTTGATACGCTTGTCGCTTGAGCGCAGACTTGACGCCAATTAATCTCACTATTACGTTTGCGCAAACCATCGCAACTCTTTTGCCAAGCAGGCCAAGCTTGCGATAAATCATCGTCCTGCCAGCCTGGCAAAGCCTGCCAAGAGACTGCACTAAAACTAGCGATAGACGAACTGTAGGAGGCAGGCCCTGCACCTGATCCGGAGCGAAATCCTGATCCACGCGTTGGAGGGGCCGAGCAACCAGAAATCAAACTCGCTAGCAAGATAGCGAATACACTAAACAAAGTCACTTCTTTCGCAACAGATTGCGCTAATTTAAATTTAGAACTCATGATCGCCAATTTACTCGATGAATACCCAATGATCCTCTTTGCCGTTGAAGGAGCCATTGCTCTCGGACTCTTATTGTTTATTGTCCTATGGACCGGCAAGGGAAAGAAGTAATCTCATGCCAAGCCTATTAATGCAGCGTTCGAGGCATTACTAGAGCGAATTCCGGAATAGGGGCCTGGAAGAATTGAGCGTCTTCCGTGACGCAAAAATATTCCCCACGCATAGTCCCGGCTGGTGTGGGCAAAGTAGCCCAACTGGTGTACTCAAAATGCTCTCCAGAGCGCAAAAGGGGTTGCTGCCCAACCACCCCTAGCCCTTTAACCTCCTGAACGTCGTTATCCCCGTCAGTAATGAACCAATGGCGGGCAATTAGCTGAATACTGGCGCTACCTGTATTGCGAATAGTGACCGTATAAGCAAAGGCAAATTGGCGGTTATCGGGGTCAGATTGGTCAGGAAGGTACTGGGCTTTGACCGTAACGCTCATTTCGTGGGGATTCATGCTCGAATTCTGCTCCATCCAAGAGCCAACTGCAAGCTAGAATCTAGGGATGGAAAGCCAAAAATCACCATCTACTAGCCAATTTGTTATTGCCCCCTCCATTTTGTCGGCCGACTTTGCCTGCTTAGGCAAAGAGGTGCAGGATGTTTTGAGCGCAGGAGCTGACTGGATTCACTTTGACGTGATGGACAACCACTATGTCCCTAACCTCACTATTGGCCCTCTGGTATGTGAGGCTATTCGCCCATACGCTGTCAAAAACGGCAAGCCCGCCATGATCGATGTTCATCTCATGGTTGAGCCTGTTGATCGCATCGTCCCTGACTTTGCAAAAGCTGGAGCTAACTTAATCAGCTTTCACCCAGAGGCGAGCCCTCACGTTAATCGCACTCTCAATTTAATTCGCGATCAAGGTTGTCAAGCAGGGTTAGTTCTCAATCCCGCAACACCGCTTGATCATCTTGATCACACGCTGGAATTACTAGATTTGGTTTTGCTCATGTCGGTCAACCCCGGATTTGGTGGGCAATCATTCATTCCGAGCACTCTCAATAAAATTACGCAAGTGCGCGCAAGATTAGATCGCTATCAAGCTGAGACAGGTCGCCACATTCGTCTTGAGGTAGACGGTGGAATTAAATCAGACAATATTGCACAAGTTGCACAAGCTGGTGCCGACACTTTTGTTGCTGGCTCTGCAATTTTTGGCCAAGACAATTACGCTCAAGTAATCGAGAAGATGCGCAGCGAATTAGGCAAGTCAGGAAAAGCTTGATGCAGCGCGAAGAATTTCATGCTCTAGCAAAACAGGGGTTCAATCGGATTCCTCTTGTTAAAGAGGTCTTGGCTGATTTAGAGACTCCGCTCTCGCTTTACGTCAAGCTAAGTCAGGCTTTTGGCAGCAAAAATACTTATCTCTTGGAGTCTGTTCTTGGCGGCGAGCGCTTTGGGCGCTTCTCCTTTATTGGCCTGCCTGCCAAGACTATTGTCAGAACTGTTGGCACACCTTCTGCACCTATCAATGAAGTCGTGACTGAAGGTAAAGTAGTTGAAAGCAATACCGATAATCCACTCGACTTTGTTGATACATATTTCAAGCGTTTTAAGGTAGCTTTACAGCCAGGCCTTCCACGCTTTTGTGGTGGCCTTGCTGGTTACTTTGGTTACGATACCGTTCGCTATATTGAGTCCCGTCTTGCAAAACATCAGCTTCCCGATGAATTAGGTGTACCCGATATTCAACTGATGTTGACCGAAGAATTGGCAGTCATTGATAACATTGCAGGAAAAATTTATTTCATCGTCTATGCAGACCCAAGCATTGACGATGGTTTTGAAAAGGCACAGAACCGCTTAAAAGAATTAATGACTTGTCTTGGTAAGCCGGCAAATATGCCTGCTTCATTGCCTAGCACCAAGACCGAACTCATTCGTAAATTTAAAGCCGCAGACTTCGAAGCAGCCGTACTAAAAACCAAAGAATACATTTTGGCCGGCGACTGTATGCAAGTCGTGATTGGACAACGCATTAGCAAGCCTTTTACTGAGTCGCCGTTAGCTCTTTACAGAGCCTTGCGCTCACTGAACCCGTCGCCCTATATGTATTTTTATGATTTTGGCGACATGCAAATCGTTGGATCTTCGCCAGAAATTTTGGTCCGCCAGGAAAAACGTGCATCTGAAAAGATTGTCACTATTAGACCGCTCGCCGGCACCCGCCCTCGCGGTGCAAACCCAGAGGAAGATGAGCGTTTGGCCAAAGAATTGCTCGCAGATCCTAAGGAAATTGCAGAGCACGTCATGTTGATCGATCTTGCGCGCAATGATGTGGGACGGATTGCAAAAACTGGCTCCGTAAAAGTCACCGACTCCATGTCTATTGAAAAGTACTCCCACGTGCAACATATTGTGAGCTCTGTTGAAGGTGATCTGCTCGACAATATGAGCAATATGGATGTTTTACGCGCAACCTTCCCAGCAGGCACATTGTCTGGAGCCCCAAAAATTCGTGCAATGGAAATCATTGATGAAATGGAAATTGTGAAACGCGGTGTATATGGCGGCGCAGTTGGTTACCTCTCATTCTCTGGTGATATGGACGTTGCGATTGCCATCCGCACTGGCGTTATTCGTGATGGCATGCTGCACTCTCAAGCTGGAGCAGGTGTGGTTGCAGACTCTGACCCTACCGCCGAATGGAAAGAGACCGAAGCAAAAGCGCGCGCAGTGTTGACAGCAGCTGAGCTGGTACAAGGAGGGCTTGATGCTCCTAATGATTGATAACTACGATTCATTTACCTACAACCTCGTTCAATATTTTGCTGAACTAGGCGAAGAGGTGAAGGTATTTCGGAATGATGAAATTGCAGTGGAAGAAATTGCAAAACTCAATCCAGACCGCATTTGCATTTCTCCTGGGCCATGCAGTCCTGCCGAGGCCGGTATTTCCGTTGCCACAATTAAACGCTATGCAGGTCAAATTCCAATCCTTGGTGTTTGTCTAGGTCATCAAGCTATTGGCGAAGCGTTTGGCGGAAAAGTGATCCGCGCTCATAAGGTGATGCATGGCAAAACCGATAGCATTCATCACACTGGCGTTGGGGTATTTAAGAATTTGCCCGACCCATTTAAGGTCACGCGTTATCACTCTCTTGCAATTGAAAAGAGTTCATTACCGGATGTTCTCGAGGTCACCGCCACATCTTCAGACGGCGAGATCATGGGTGTGCGCCATCGCGAATTGGCTGTTGAGGGCGTTCAGTTTCACCCTGAGTCTATTTTGTCTGAGCACGGTCACGCCCTTCTCAAGAATTTTTTGCTTAATAAATAATTAAATAGCGCTATGTCAATCACACCTCAAGAGGCACTACAACGCTGCATCGAACATCGTGAACTTTTCCACGATGAAATGACCGCAATGATGCGCCTTATTATGAGTGGCGAAATGCCTCCTGAATTAGTGGCTGGCTTGCTCGTTGCATTGCGAACGAAGAAAGAAACTGTTGGTGAAATCGCAGCTGCCGCACAAGTAATGCGTGAGTTTGCTACTCCAGTGCAGGTTGACGATCGCTCCCATCTGGTGGATGTAGTTGGTACCGGTGGTGATGGTGCACATACTTTTAATATTTCCACCGCAGCCATGTTTGTTGCAGCAGCAGCCGGAGCGAAAATTGCTAAGCATGGAAATCGTAGCGTAAGCAGCAAGTCCGGCAGCGCCGATGTATTGGAGGCGCTGGGAGTAAATCTAGCACTCTCAGCAGAGCAAGTGTCTAAATGCATCTCTACAGTAGGTGCGGGCTTTATGTTTGCCCCAAATCACCATCCCGCCATGAAGAATGTGGTGCCAATTCGCAAGCAATTGGGTGTCCGCACAATTTTTAACATCCTGGGCCCACTAACGAACCCTGCTGATGCCAAGCGCATTCTGATGGGTGTGTTCCATCCCGATCTAGTAGGTATTCAGGCGCGGGTATTACAAGCCTTAGGTATGGACCATGCCTTAGTCGTTTATGGGCGAGATGGCTTGGATGAGATATCGCTTGAAGGTGCGACTTTAGTAGGCGAACTTAAGGATGGCGTGGTTCGTGAATATGAAATCCACCCGAAAGATTTTGGACTCAGTACTGCACTGACAAATAGCTTCAAAGTAGCCAATGCAGAAGAATCTAAAAAAATTGTTTTGGATGTCATCAATAACCAGCCGGGCGCTGCCAGCGATATTGTTTGCCTAAATGCCGGTGCCACCCTATATGTAGCTGGAGTGGCTAAAGATATTGCCAGCGGTATTGCCCTTGCCAAGGCAGCTATTGCTTCTGGGGCTGCACGCCAAAAGCTTGACGCCTTTGTTGCCGCAACTCAATCTAATTAAGTTCTTATACATGAGCGATATCCTCGAAAAAATTGTTGCAACCAAAAAGATCGAGGTTGCTAATTGCCTGCAAAAAATTTCTCTTAGCAATCAGCGAGAAAAAGCAGGGGCAAATAATCAAGATGTCTTAATGAAGCCGCGCGGCTTCATTCACTCAATTGAACAAAAGATTGCCGCGGGTAAGGCAGGCGTCATTACCGAAATCAAGAAGGCCAGTCCCAGTAAAGGAATATTGCGCGAGAACTTCATGCCTGCCGACATTGCTAAATCGTATGAGAAACATGGAGCAGCCTGTTTATCGGTCCTTACGGACGTAGATTACTTTCAAGGCAGCAACACCTATCTTCAACAAGCTCGGGCTGCGTGTAGCATTCCCGTCTTGCGTAAAGATTTCACGATAGACCCTTATCAAGTTTATGAAGCGCGTGCGATCGGCGCTGATGCCATTCTTCTGATAGTTGCCTGCCTCGAACTTAATCAAATGAAAGAGCTTGAAGCGTGTGCGCATGAATTAGGTTTAGATGTGTTGGTTGAGGTACATAACGCACCAGAACTAGAACAAGCGCTTGAATTAAAAACCCCGCTGCTTGGAATCAATAATCGCAATCTCAAAACTTTTGAGGTCACACTACAAACAACGCTTTCACTCTTATCGATGGTTCCTAGTAATAAAACGTTAGTGACTGAATCAGGGATTCTAGGCCGCGCTGATGTGCAATTAATGCGTGATAACCAAGTTAATGCATTTTTGGTTGGCGAAGCTTTTATGCGGGCACCTGATCCGGGCGCCGCCCTTAGTGAGCTGTTTTCCTAAATCGCCTTAAAAGATCGAGGCTATATTTAATTAGTGAGATCAGCAGTACTGATCCTAATATATCGCCAATGAACATGGCAATGAAATGATTCATGGTGCCAGAGTCATCAATATTGACTGTGGCGTACCAAAACTGATGCAGCCCAGCGCTTAATGCAGCAAATACCAAAATACAATTCAGTAATTTAGATAAATTTAGGTTGCTGAGATCGGAATCCAACTCCAAATTGCTCAGCACAAATATTCTGGCGAGGTAAGGTGCGAAGCCTGATATCAAACCGGTTCCAATGCATACCATCAGATCATCTGACAGCGAACCAGAATAGCTAATCAGAAATGAGGCTAGGGCAATTCCGACGGCCCCTGGCAAGCCAAAAATTAAAATAAGAAAAAGTCGCAAACCAGCAGGAAGATATATCCAGTTAACACCGGCACCAACTACAAGACTGCTCGTAAGCCACGAATTGAAATAGAAGAGTGCTGCATAGGCGAGTGCACTAACGAACATTCCCAAGAGCCATGTGCGTATAGGTTGTGAAATAACTTTAGACATTACTCAGAGTATGGATGATTTCATTTGACAAAGATAAATCGCACAAATCGTATTTAAGGAATAGAATAGCATTAGCCCTACAGCTAATAAAAACTCAACTATATAATTCAACTAATGTCTTCACCTAAGCAACCGCCCTATTTGCGCTTCCTGAACTTAATTGACGCTCTCGATCGCATTAACCCTGGGAAGAAACTCGATTGCATCGAGGAAGGCTTGCTGGATAAAGTGGTTGCTCATGCACACCTCAAAGAAACTGTGTTGGTAGGGGACTTGATTTCACTATCAGAGTTAGGCTCTCAAGCCACGCTGCATGGGCGACTCAAGAATCTGAGTGCAATGGGCTACATCAAGATGGGTAGCAATGAAGATGGTCGCAAAAAGCAAGTGCTGCCGACTAAGTTAGCGTTAAAACGTTACGAAGAAATTTCTAAGTGCCTCGAGAAAGCCGCTAAAGCAGGCTAAGAAAACTCTCTACACTTTTTGCCTTTGTGCAGGCAATAAAAAAGCCCTTGTTTGAAGGGCTTTTTTATTTCAACGAGCTGTCGCAGGAATGCTAAACATTAAACAAGAAGTTCAAGACATCGCCATCTTTCACGACGTACTCCTTACCCTCTGCGCGCATCTTGCCCGCCTCTTTAGCACCGGACTCACCCTTAAATTGAATAAAGTCTTCATAAGAAATAGTCTGGGCACGAATAAAGCCACGCTCGAAATCCGTATGAATTACTCCAGCAGCCTGAGGAGCTGTGTCGCCCACATGAATAGTCCAAGCACGCACTTCTTTGACGCCGGCTGTAAAGTACGTTTGTAAACCTAGCAATGCATATCCAGCACGGATGACTCTGTCTAAGCCTGGCTCTTCCATGCCAAGATCAGCTAAGAACTCCGTTTTATCAGCATCATCCAAATCAGCGATCTCAGCCTCAATTGCGGCACAGACTGCAACTACTGGGGCACCCTCTTTTGCTGCATGCTGCTTGACTGCTTCAAGATGAGGATTGTTCGAAAACCCATCCTCTTTCACGTTGGCTACATACATAGCAGGTTTAGCTGTGATTAAGCAAAGAGGCTTAATCACCAATTTTTCTTCTTCAGTCAAATTGAGGCTACGAACCGGCTGAGCAGAATCCAGATGCGCTTGCACTTTGGTAAGCACCGCAACTAAAGCAGCAGCCTCTTTGTCATTACCGGATTTCGCAGCTTTCGTAGAGCGATTCAGAGTTTTTTCAACAGTTGCCAAATCCGAAAGCGCTAATTCAGTGTCAATCACGCCGATATCAGCGATTGGGTCGATTTTTCCGGCAACGTGAATCACGTTTGGGTCCTCAAAACAACGCACCACGTGGGTAATTGCGTCAGTTTCTCGAATATTTGCCAAAAATTGATTGCCTAGACCTTCGCCTTTGGAGGCGCCCGCTACCAAGCCTGCGATATCGACAAATTCGACTGCTGCAGGCAGGATGCGCTCCGGCTTCACGATCTCAGCCAAATGGGCTAGACGAGGGTCAGGAACCTCAACAACGCCTACATTGGGCTCGATCGTGCAGAAAGGATAGTTTTCCGCTGCGATTCCAGCTTTGGTAAGCGCATTAAAGAGGGTAGATTTGCCGACGTTAGGCAGGCCGACGATGCCACATTTCAAAGACATGGCCTTATTGTAAAGGGGCTTGTTTCGATATCATCGAGTTATGTCAGAAGTTAACCAAAACTCCCCCTCCAAAACCTCTGGACTTTCAGCCCCTACTCGCTCTGTAGACGTGCTTGTGGTGGGCGGCGGCATTGCTGGTAAGGCTTGCGCCCTGGGTTTGGCTCAACTCGGCCTGCAAACAATCGAGATTGCCCCCGACCTAGAAAAAAGCATTGCTGGCCCACAAGGATCTCAGTGGGGGCAACGAATCTATGCTTTTTCGCCTAGCACCCAAAAACTACTCGCCCATTTGCAAATTTGGGATGCACTTGATCACAGCCGACTGCAACCAGTCCGCGATATGCGTATTTATGGTGATCGTGGCGAAAAAAATGATCAACTCCATCTTTCAGCGTTTGAAGCTGGTGCGCCGCAATTGGCCTGGATTGGTGAATCGAATTTAATCGAACACACCCTTGATCAAGCCTCACGCTTTCAAAGTAAATTGGAACGCATTAGTGATGCAGTCAAAAAGATAGAGGTGGATGACGACGGTGTTACTGCGTACCTCAACCATGGCGGCGCTATTCGCGCAAAACTTCTTGTTGCCGCTGATGGCGCTAATTCTCCGATACGCACAGAACTAGGAATTACTGCAACCGAAGAAAGTTATTCGCAAAGCGCTGTTGTTGCCAATTGGCTTTGTACCTATCCACATCTTGAAACTGCTTTTCAGTGGTTCTTACCTGGTGGAGATATTGTGGCAATGTTGCCGCTACCAGGCAAACAAGTATCGATGGTATGGTCAACATCGCCAGATAACGCAGCCGATCTATTAAAGCTCAATCAACAGCAATGGCTAGACCGCTTTTCTACCATTGCAAATGGCGCAATCAGCAAGCAACTTGGTGAACTTACTCTCAACTCAGAACCTGGCGCTTTTCCCCTGAGAAGAATTCGTGCCAAACGTTTTATTGGTCCGGATAACTCTCCTAAGGCTGTACTCGTTGGTGATGCAGCTCATGTGATGCACCCGTTGGCAGGGCAAGGCTTAAATTTAGGACTACGAGACGTAGCGGTGTTACTCAACATTTTAGGTAGGCGTGAATCATTTCGCTCGCCAAACGACTTGGTACTCTTGCGTCGATATGAGCGCCAAAGACAAGGTGACACCAGCGCACTCCTGTGGGTTACCGATAAGCTGAAGAAATTATTTTCTGCAAGCAGCAGCACTGAAAAACAAATTCGCAATTGGGGACTTGGTCTTGTAAATAAAAGTCACTTTATAAAACAGCGTCTTATTGAACGCGCTTTAGGGGAAATCGATTTTGATTAAATTCTTATCCACCGCCGCATTAATTGGTGCCACTATTTTTTTTGGTGGACATGCCCACGCGCAAGCAGAGCAACAAATAAAAGCCGAATTACAGAAAAAATTGGGCTCCAATGTCAAAGTCAAAAATGTCGCTCCTGCGCCCATCACCGGCTTATATGAGGTAATTGTTGGCAACGAAATCGTTTATACCGATGCTAGCGGGAAATATCTCATTCAAGGCGAAGTCATTGAATTGGCCACCGGTAAAAATATTACCGAGCAAAGGCAGGCCGATTTAAATCGCATTAAATGGACCGATCTGAATCCAGCCAACGCCATTAAAAATGTTCGCGGAAATGGTAGTCGCCAGCTCGCCGTTTTCTCTGACCCTAATTGTGGTTACTGCAAACGCCTAGAAAAATCCCTACAACAATTGGATAACGTCACCATCTACACCTATCTCATTCCGATTCTCTCTCCGGACTCGGCACAAAAATCAAAACAAATTTTGTGCTCAGCAGACCCTTATAAGTCATACATGGACTGGATGGTTAATGGTGTCACTCCCAGCGGAAAGAGTGATTGCGCTACAGCCCTAGATAAAAATATGGCTTTTGCGAAGACCTATGGCATTACTGGCACACCAACACTCTTCTTTACTGATGGCAGCCGCTTTCCTGGCGCAGTTCAAATTACTGATATCGAAAAGAAATTTAGCTCACTGAAATAATTCATATGAAGAACTCTGACTTACCAGCAATTCAGTACACCATATGGCCAGCAGATCTTCAGGGTCACCGCTTTAAAGTAAAGCTTCACATATCAAACCCCAATCCAGAGGGGCAGATATTGCAGGTGCCAGCATGGATTCCAGGCAGCTATTTGATTCGTGATTTCAGCAAGCACATTGAATCAATCGAAGCATTTGTTGCAGGTGATACCAAGAAAAAAATTGCTCTTGAAAGATTAAGCAACGATCAATGGCGACTACCTAACATAAATACTGCAGTAGAGATCCTCACAACGGTTTACGCCTTCGACTCGTCAGTACGTGCAGCTTATCTTGATACCGAGCGTGCATTCTTTAATGCCACCAGCCTTTGCCTAGGAGTGCAGGGACAAGAAGATATTCCTTGCTCTCTTGCCATTATTCGACCTGAAAGCTCTTTTGCTGATCATTGGTCAGTACAAACAAGCTTGCGGTCAGCAAAAACTGACGATCAAGGTTTTGGTTTTTATCTTGCGCAAAACTACGATGACTTATTGGATCATCCTGTTGCCATTGGTGAATTTCAAATTGCCCGCTGGATCTCAAATGGCACTGCACACTCTATGGCAATACAGGGGTGCATTCACCCTATAGATAAAGCGCGTTTAGAAAATGATCTGCAAGCCATCTGCGCTTCCACTATTAATCTTTTTGAACCTAAAACCAAAAAGACGCCCTTCCCCAATTACCTGTTCTTGGTCAATGCAGTACTAAATGGATATGGCGGACTAGAACATCGCAATAGCACTGCGCTACTGTGTCGTCGCGATCAAATTCCACAGGAAGGCGTTCTTTTTGAAGAGAATGCCTATCGTGAATTTCTGGGCTTATGCAGCCATGAATATTTTCATGCATGGCTAGTCAAGCGTATTCAACCAAAAGTATTTCAACCTTACGATCTATCTCAGCGTAATCACACCCGTTTACTTTGGTTATTTGAAGGCTTCACCAGCTATTACGACGATCTTCAACTCTTTCGCAGCAAGCGCATAGATCTTAAGACTTACCTAAGATTGGTTGCCGACAACTGGAATGGCGTTTTACGGGGTCCCGGCAGACAAAAGCAGAGTTTGGCTGACAGCTCATTTGATGCCTGGACCAAGTATTACCAGGCCGATGAAAATACCCCGAATGCAGTGGTGAGTTACTACGGTAAAGGCGCACTACTTGCGCTAGGTCTTGATCTACAAATTCGCGCTTTCTCGAAAAATCAGAAATCTCTCGATGACTTGATGCGCTTCATTTGGAAGATGCATGGCCAAACGATGGATGGAATTTCCGAGGATGGATTAGATGCATTAATACATCAATTATTGGGCGATGGATTCAATAAGATTTGGCATGAAATGAAGTCACGCTATATCTTTGGGACTGAAGATATCCCACTGCAGAAATGGCTTAACTCTAAAGTGGTCTCGGTAGCCACTAAGACTCATACAAAACTCGAAAAAATCAAGCTTCAACTTGGGTTGCGTCATGCCGAAGTGAGTGGTTGGCTTAAGGTGACTCACGTCTTAGATGGCGGAGCAGCCCAAGCCGCAGGTCTTGCAGCAGGAGATTTACTAGCAAGCATCAATGGTCAGCGAATTACAAGCGCTCGATGGGACAAGGTTCTAGGAAGTCTCTCCGAAAATCAGAGCCTAGAGATCTCCTTTTATCGAGACGACATGGAACATGAGCGCATCTTGATATTGCAAGCCCCCCAGGTTCCGATGCAATACGAATTAAGTCCGCGCTCCTAATAAGCAAGCAGATGCAATCTTTTTCCAAAGAAGATATTCCCCGTGATTGGCAAGCCTTGTTGGGCAACTACTTCGAATCTTCCGATTGGAAAAGACTCCAAGACAATTTACGTCTTGTCTTAGACTCTCAAGAAGTTCGACCTGAGCCAGAGAATTTCTTCAAAGCACTGAAGCTTACTCCCGTTGAATCAGTTCGTGCCGTCATTCTCGGACAAGATCCCTATCACTCACCTGGCCTAGCTCAGGGATTGGCTTTTTCAATTCCAGCAACTATTCCTACAAACTCACGAGAATTTCCCAGCTCACTTCGCAATATCAGTAAAGCACTTGCTCTTGAGGGTTTTGGTTATTTGCCAAATGGTGACTTACATCACTGGGCCAATCAAGGTGTGCTACTTCTTAACACCGCCCTTAGTGTCAAACTAGGCGAGGCTGGTAGTCATGCAAGTTTGGGATGGAGAAGTTTGATAGACAAACTAATAGCTGCTCTTGCACAAAAAAATTTACATTTGGTTTGGATGTTGTGGGGAGGACATGCCCAATCAAAATTGCCTCTCATTCAATCTGAAGCTAATCAGCTGATCTTGCAATCATCCCACCCATCGGGGCTTGGAGTCTATAAGACGGATAAGCCTTTTTTAGAGCCCGGCGGAAAAATGAGTTGTGGACACTTCTCCAAAACGAATCAATGGTTAATAGCTCATGCCCGCACACCCATTCAGTGGGTCGGCCAGACGCAAACAGACTTATTTAGCTAAAGCGCTATAAACACAACTTGCCAGGCAGGAGGCAAATATGGCGCTCAGCCACTCCAACATTTGTCCAGACTCGAAAAAGCCCATGTACTGCCCAAAATATGCGCCTGCAGCGGCAAAAATAAAGCCCACCAGCATAGCTAGCAAGAACTTTCCAAGCCCAGAGCCACTGGAGCGGCCAGGATAAAACATCCAAGCCGATGCCCCGGATATAGCCCCAATCACCAGAAAAGCTAAAAACCCCATTCTTACCCCCAATAATGCTGCCATCAAATCTATAATCGCCATTATGAAGTTGTTGACACTCGGCATCAATCATCACACAGCGCCGGTCGCCATTCGGGAAAAGGTCGCCTTTGACCCTGAATTTCTTCAAGAAGCGTTGCACGACCTACGCCAACATTTAGTTGGCGCGAATCAGGCCGGGCTGCCAGAAGCAACTATTTTGTCTACTTGCAACCGCACTGAAGTCTATTGCGCAGCCAATGACGATAGTGCCGCAGGACTTTTGCACGAAGCCACCTTCGACTGGCTGGCTAAAACCCAACAACTTGCGCCCAGCAGCCTTCAGCCTCATATTTATTCGCTACCCCAATCGGACGCTGTACGACATGCGTTTAGAGTTGCTTGCGGATTAGATTCAATGGTGATTGGTGAAACCCAAATCCTGGGGCAAATGAAAGATGCTGTTCGTACTGCAAATGATGCTGGCGTACTAGGCACCTACTTAAATCATCTTTTTCAAAAAACATTTTCCGTAGCTAAGGAGGTTCGCGGCTCTACAGAGATCGGCGCACACTCTATTTCAATGGCAGCCGCATCGGTACGCCTATCAGAGCGCATCTTTGAAAAAATTTCTGAGCAACGCGTTTTATTTATCGGCGCTGGCGACATGATCACTTTATGCGCAACGCACTTTGTGTCGCGCAAGCCCAAGAGTGTTGCAATTGCTAACCGCACTATCGAGCGTGGCCAAGAATTGGCTGACTCCATTTCCGAACAAGATGTACAGGCAGAATCCTTCAAGCTCTCAGAGCTGCCAGGGCGTCTTCATGAATTCGACATCATCGTGTCAAGTACGGCTTCTTCCCTACCAATTATTGGTCTTGGTATGGTTGAAAGCGCACTCAAGCAACGTCGCCACAAACCGATGGTGATGATTGACTTAGCGGTGCCACGTGACTTTGAACCTGAGATCTCAAGGCTCGAAGATATCTATCTTTATACCGTCGATGATTTAGGCGTCATGATTCAGACTGGTGCCAACTTACGTCAAGCAGCAGTAAGTCAAGCTGAAGCGATCATTGAAGATCGGGTTGGAAATTTTATGCATTGGATGCAGGGCCGCAAAACAGTGCCTCTGATTCAAGATATTCAGCAGCAAGGCCAACGTTTACGTCAACTTGAATTAGAGCGTGCTATGAAACGCTTAATGCGTGGCGACGACCCTCAAGAAGTCCTTAATGCAATGGCTCAAGGTCTTACCAATAAATTCTTGCATGGCTCTTTGCATGCACTACAACACTCCAATGGCGCAGAGCGCGACGCTCTTATTAAGCTGCTACCAAAACTATTTGCCTCACACTCCAAGCCAGAAGACCATTAGATGAAGCCCAGCATGCGGGCTAAGCTAGACCACCTAGACACGCGCTTAGCCGAACTCAATTCCCTTTTAACTTCCGAAGAAGCAACCAAAGATATGGATGCCTATCGGAAGCTCACGCGCGAACATTCTGATATCGCGACCGTAGTTGAACAGTTCGGCCTTTATAAGCAAGCGGAAGCGGATGCTCAAGCTGCAGAAGAGATGCGCAAAGACCCCGAAATGAAGGACTTTGCAGACGAAGAACAAAAACAAGCTCTTGCCACCATGGAAGAGCTTGAAGGGATCCTGCAAAAGCTATTACTCCCAAAAGATGAGAACGACGAACGCAACGTCTTTCTAGAAATACGGGCAGGCACAGGCGGTGATGAAAGCGCCCTTTTCGCTGGCGATCTCCTACGTATGTACACCCGCTTTGCTGAACGACAGGGCTGGAAGGTCGAAGTAGTCAGCGCCGCTGAATCAGATTTAGGTGGATATAAAGAGGTTGTCTTACGCCTAGTAGGCCAATCTGTTTACTCGCGACTCAAATTTGAATCTGGCGGCCATCGCGTCCAACGTGTTCCACAGACCGAAACACAAGGGCGTATTCACACATCAGCATGCACAGTTGCCGTCATGCCAGAAGCGGATGAATTAGAAGCCGTCAAGATTAATCCTGCTGAATTGCGAATTGATACCTTCCGAGCCTCAGGTGCCGGTGGACAGCACATTAACAAAACTGACTCTGCAGTACGTATTACGCACTTGCCAACTGGCACAGTAGTCGAATGCCAAGACGATCGCAGCCAACACCGCAACCGCGAACAAGCTATGAAGGTTTTGGTATCGCGCATCATGGATGCCCGCGAACGCGAGAAACACCAGCTTGAGGCACAAACTAGGAAATCTTTAATTGGCTCCGGCGATCGTAGTGATCGCATTCGCACGTATAACTTCCCTCAAGGGCGCATTACTGACCATCGCATTAATCTGACGCTCTATAAGATTGATGCCATGATGGATGGCGATATCGATGATCTTTGTAACGCACTTGCATCCGAACATCAAGCTGAATTGCTTGCCGCACTAGGCGATAACTAAAACACTTTATGAGTGCCGAATTTAGCCTGCGCTCGCTATTGAGCGCCTCCCTGCTTCCACCTAGCGATGCACGAATCCTGATGGCTCATGTCCTCGAGCAGCACTACCAGCTCCCTCGCTCAGCATTACTTTCTCGCGATGAGATGGCATTGAACCCCGAAGCCCTCACGCAATGGAAAAACTTAGAGTCCAGGCGAATGAATGGCGAACCAATCGCATACCTCGTGGGGAAAAGAGGGTTTCATAACATTGAGCTTTATGTTGCGCCTGGTGTTTTGATACCGCGCCCAGAAACAGAATTACTAGTTGAAATCGGATTGCGTGAAATTCAAGCCTTAGGAGGGCCAGCGAAGATTCTTGATCTTGGCACTGGTTCTGGTGCTATTGCTTTAGCAGTTGCACATGAAGCTCCTCATATAGCAGTCACTGCAACAGATCAATCTCCAGGGGCTTTAGAGATTGCCAAAAAAAATGCTGAGCTTCTAAACGTCGCTTCACGCGTCCAATTTGCTCAAGGCAACTGGTACTCAGCTTTGCAACCTGATGAGCGCTTTGACGTCATCTTGAGTAATCCGCCCTATATCGCCTCTCAGGATAAGCACCTCACTCAGGGCGACTTACGCTTTGAACCAATATCAGCACTTACCGATCATGCCAGTGGTCTGACTTGCCTTGAAGTCATTATTGCCGGAGCAGCCACGCATCTAAATTCCAATGGCTTAATTGCCGTCGAGCACGGCTTTGATCAATCCGAAGCTGTTGTTGCCATTATGAAAGCTGCCGGACTTGCGGATATTCAAACCCACCAGGATTTGGCTGGGCACACTCGAGTGGCTTCAGGCAGAAAAATAGGCTTATAAATAACCCTATTTCGCATAAAGTCTTAAAATCAAATAAACCCTGTTTTCAAACTGCCTTTGAGTAAAGGCTGCCTTACTAGAAAGAATTTATGGACACACAAGCTCAAATTAAAGAAATCGTTACCAGCCATCCAGTGGTGTTGTTTATGAAGGGCACAGCACAGTTTCCACAATGCGGCTTCTCCGGCAATGCCGTAAATATTTTGCGCGCTAGTGGAGTCGAAAATCTACACACCGTGAATGTTTTGGAAGATGCCGGAATCCGCCAAGGAATTAAAGAATATGCCAATTGGCCAACTATTCCACAGCTTTACATTAATGGTGAATTTATTGGTGGCTCAGACATCATGACTGAGATGTATCAATCCGGTGAACTACAAAAATTGGTTCAGGCCTAAGCTCTTTCGCTGTGACCTTCGATCTTAGCTCTCTTCTACTGTTTGGCCTGCCCTTAGGTTTGTGTGCAGGCCTTTTGGTTTATGCGCTCAATTTACGTTCAGCACTGACTCGCGTAGAACAACAAGTACAAGCGGATGCCTCTCTGACGGCAAGCATGCGCGCCGAACGTGACAAGGCACTTCAAAATGCGATTCGCCTTGAAGCAGAGCTCGACTCAGAACGAAAACAAGGTCTAGGTCGGATCGAGTCACTCAATGAAGCAAAAGAAGCCCTGACCAACCAATTTAAAAATTTGGCCAATGAGATTTTGGAAGACAAATCCAAGCGCTTTACCGAACAGAATGCAGCCAGCTTAGATGCTTTATTAAAACCACTACAAACCAAGCTCACTGAATTTAAAGAACAAGTAAGCAACTCCTATGGCAATGAAGCACGTGAGCGCCATGCACTCAAAAGTGAAATTGAGCGACTCGCCAATCTCAATCTGCGTATGTCAGACGAAACCCGTTCCTTAACCCAAGCCTTAAAAGGCGACTCTAAAGTTCAGGGCAATTGGGGGGAGCTAGTTCTGGAATCCATCTTGGAATCTTCGGGTCTACGCAAAGGCGAAGAATATCTTGTGCAAGATAGCCATACGCAAACAGATGGCTCGCGCTTACAACCTGACGTTGTTATCAAGCTGCCTGAAGGTAGAAGTCTGGTTGTCGATAGCAAGGTATCTATTACGGCCTATGCAAGGCACGCTGAAGCCACAGATCCAGCTAAAGCAGAACAAGAGTTGGCAGCCCATATCCAGTCGCTGCGCCAACATATTCAAGGCTTATCTGGCAAGAACTATAGCGCCCTGTATGGCGTTGGCTCAGTAGACTTTGTTTTAATGTTTGTACCAATTGAGCCAGCATTCTTATTGGCACTAAAGACTGCGCCCAATCTTTACCAAGAAGCTTTAGCAAAAAATATTGTGCTGGTTTGCCCCAGCACCTTGATGGCTACTTTGCGCACTGTTGCCCATTTGTGGAGACAGGATCATCAAAATCGCAATGCCCTTGAGATTGCGAAACAATGCGGCAATCTTTACGACAAATTTGTTGGATTTGTAGATGATCTTGAGAAGCTTGGCCAACGACTAGACCAGGCGCAGACAAGTTATCACGACGCATTCAATAAATTAAAGACTGGCAAAGGCAATCTCATACGCTCCGCCGAAAAAGTTCGCGAACTAGGCGTTAAGCCCAGTAAGAATATAGCGGCGCCGCTACTCGAATCATCTTCAGACTTTGAGTAGCGCCCAAAATAAATAATATTTTCTTTAGTCAAGACAAACAAAAACCCGCCTAGCTCACACTAGGCGGGTTTTTTAAAACGTAATGCTTTAGTAAATTCTCTAATTAAGCAGCTTTGCGGCTACGTGATGCAGGTGTAGCAGCTTTCTTAACTTGAGCAATTTGACCTTGTACTGTTTCGAGTGCCTGATCAGCAGTTTTCTCAGCAGTTGCAAAAGCTTCTTTGCTAGCAGCGCGGAACTGTTCAAAACCTTGCAACGCACTTCCGTATACAGTCTTGAAAGAAGAGATGAAAGTCTCGGAACCAGCAGGTGCATTTGAAGCAACAGTATTAATCCAGTCCTGGAAACCATCTTGCAACTGGTCGATGCTTGCATCAACTACGTTTGCAAATTCTTTATTGCTATCACGCAACACTTTGCTTACTTTCTTTTGGTAGGCAGCAGCTTGATTACCCGCAGCTTGCAATGTCTCAGCATTTAAAAGTTCAGTAACTTGCTTTGGGTCTTTTGCTGTCAAAACTTGTTGAAAACCGTCTTGCGCATTTACCAAAGCGTCTTTGGATGCTGCATAGTTCAATTCAGCCAATTTTTGAGCATTTTCCAAAGCAGCTTCGCTCAAAGAAAATGAAGCCTCGAGGCCCTTGCTGTTAATTTGGGACAATTTAGCGGTGATTTGTTCTTGGTTCATATATTTCTCCAGAAATTAAGTGGTACAACTAGTCAATTAAGTGCTAAATAAGGAGGATGTAGATACCTTAAATATTGCACTGCACCATGAAACTGTAACTGAGCGAATATGACAAAGCAAGGAATTTTTGCTGCTATGCAACAAATAAATACTTTTAAAGATATAAATTGAATAAAATCAATAACTTAGAATCAAAAGAGGATTTGCATTCCTATCGAAAGGTAGCGCTTGCGGCCTGTTTTGGGACCTTTTTAGAGTGGTATGACTTCCTGACCTTCGCCACCCTAGCAGTTGTATTTGGACCTTTATTTTTCCCTTCTAGCGACCCCAATGCCGGGCTTTTAGCGAGCTTGGCGACCTTTGGCGTTGGAATGGTAGTACGCCCTATCGGCTCAGCCCTTTTCGGCTCTATGGGTGATCGTATAGGCCGCAAACCTGTATTCATGATCACCATCGCCATAATGGGTTTGGCGACAGTTAGCGTGGGCTTTCTACCCGCTTATGCCCAAATTGGTATCTGGGCCCCCATTCTGTTGGTTAGCCTTCGACTCTTGCAAGGCCTATCCGCCGGTGGAGAAATTGGAGGAAGCGCTGTTTACCTAACTGAACATGCAGGAAATGAGCATCGCGGTTTTAAGACTAGCTTCCTGCAATTAATGGGCCCCTTAGGAATACTCTTCTCTACCTTACAAATTGCACTTCTTAGAAACTACCTTTCCCCTGAGGAATTTCAGTCATGGGGTTGGCGTGTGCCATTTTGGCTCTCAGTACTGCTGCTAGCATTTGGGTTTTGGATAAGAAAGTCCCTTGAAGAGACGCCAGTATTTTTAGAAATTACGAAGAAAAATGGCAAAGCAGAATCGCAGCTAGCAAATAACTTTAAAGATCCGGAGATACGCAAAAGAATGTTTTTATTATTCTTCTGTATTTCATCTAGCGGAGCTATTTTGTTTTTCTGCGTTCAAGTTTATGTGGCCATTTTCTTAAAGACTACGATTCAGCTTCCGCCTGAGTTGGTTGATCAACTGAGTATTGGCGCCACACTAATGCTCTTTCCATTAACTATTTTTTCAGGCTGGCTTTCGGACAAGATTGGACGTAAGCCTGTAATTGTAGGAGGGGTTATGCTTGGCGCCATTTTTATTATTCCGGCATTTAAGCTTTTAGAGAATTATGGAATAGCGTACATACAAACAAATAGCGCATCTTCTCTTTTGGGCTTAAGCATTGTCCTCGTGACACTAGCTTTGGCGCTAGCCTTAGTAGTAGGACCCCAGACTGCGCTACTGGCAGAACTCTTTCCTGCAAAAAATAGAAATAGCGCGGCCACATTACCCCATAATCTGGCCGCAGGCTGGGTAGGCGGATTACTCCCTTTGGCAGTTACCTGGATCAATCAAGTTTCAGGAAATAATCTCACCGGCCTTTGGTACCCTGTCGTTTTCTTATTGAGCGCCGCAATAATTGCCGCAATGTATTTACCAGAGACTAAGCTCAATTTGCTTAATAAGTAGATTAGACTTAGTTCAATTAGTAACCTTCAAAAAGATTCATAAATATGTCATTGAACGTCATTGAAAACATCGTGCCCATAGAGCAACAAAATGCTATTGAAGAAAGATTCTTAGGACCGAACTTCCCGCTCTTTTTAAACCCAAGATCAGTTAACCTAGATAACAAAACAGCATTTTCTGATCCCAACACCAAAGATGGTTATCGGCTTAATCACATGTTTGTTCATGAAGGTCAGCTAGTCTCAAATGAGTGGGGTCTAATTGAGCCTATTGCGTTAGCGCTAGTGACCAAGCTCGGCCTAGAACCAAAAATTGCCAGCTGCAAGTTAAACCTAACATTCCCCAATCCGGAGTTTGGAGAAAACGATCACTTTCCGGCACATTACGACACGACTGATAAGGCTGTAGTTGCGATTTACTACGTGAATGATTCGGATGGTGACACCCTTTTCTTTAAAGAAAAGAATGATTCTGGGGTATATGAAGTAGAGGATACTTTCACACCAAAGAAAGGTTCGCTGGTTTACTTCAATGAAACGGTTTTACATGCAAACCATCCACCCAGAACTTCTAAAGCAAGATGCATTATTAACTTCAACTTCTTACTTGATTTCTAGGCGAAAAGATTCAGGGCGAAAGAATTCTTTCGAGAATTTTATTTTGAATGGCATCCTTAAAAGCTGCCCACCAATTGATGCAGCGCGCCTGCAACTCTAGAATCCCTTCTGGATTAGAGGCTGCTTTACTTTTCATTTGATTCAAAAATTCCGGCAATAGAGCCCACGACTCAATAATTGGGAAGGGAGCGGGACCAACCAATCCCAAGGCGTCCGGGGATGATAAAAACTCATGGGGCAGGGAAATGGGGATGCAACCCAACTCTAAGGCGTCATACAAACGTATTGTTTCTGGATTGTTACCCGAAGGACAGGGGGCAAAAATACTATCCTCCATGATTGCAGAATATAAGCCTACGTTATATCCACCCGCGAATCCATTGGAAGGCATTACGTACAAATTCTCGCCGCAAGCGGTTGCAGGCCCAGAAAAGCTGGCGCGCTCATTATTGTAAGAAGCTGAGTTATTAATCCAACCCAAAAATGCAGCCAAGCACTGGCGTTGCGATGCTTTTTTCAAAGAATCTTTATGTCGAGGGCCAACACCAGTTCTAAAGCCATTCGGGGCCCACATAACTTTGCTACCAGGGCCATATCCTTCAATAATGCTAGAGAAATAATAGTTTCGGATCACTAGATCACATTCGGCATACGCCGAGATATCTTTATCAAGCCTTTCCCCACCCATATGGTAGAGGACCACTTTATTACCTAAGGATTTGATGAACCGAATCAGTTCGACATTAATTTGATGGAGCTCCAGATACACCACAGGTGAATTGTCCAATTTTGCCTGATCTACGCCAAGGCTATATGGCGCACCCCCAAAAAGATTGTTTTGAATAAACCATGTCTCTAAAGCAGAATTTAAAGTGTCGGGCGTACTAAGAATTTGTACTGTATTCATTTAAAAATTATCCCCGATGAAACTGGATGACTGAATCTTTTTTGGAATAGTAAGTATTTAACTCGTCAAAGAAGGGTGGTGGGTCAGCATAGTCATGCCAAACCTTAATGGGCCCAAAGAAGCTTCCATGCCAAAGCGGTCTAAAGTTCCAATTTAAAGGCAAAACAAACGGGTGAAAGCCTGTTTTTTCAACTGCTAATGCGAATGAGCCTTGATCTTGCACTGGAACCTCATAGACCTTGCCATCATTTGCGCCAACCAAGGTGGTGTCTGCAGTCAAGGCAAGCCCCTTCCACTCGCAGAATAAAGGCTCAGCCTTCCTTGAGAAGAAAACTACGCCAGTGTTGTACTCCACTTCATCACCAACAAATATTCTTGGGTACCTTCTAGCCCATGGAGCCTCGCAGATGCTCATGGCTAAACCAAACTGCGCCGCTTTCCGAAATCCAAAATCTAGATTTCCCATTACTACCGTGTCAATATCTAAGAATAAAGTTTCATCAAATGGTGAAAGCTCAAACATGGATGCTTTCTTATTTAAGCTAGCAAGATCTCCAGTGGGAGCGTCAACTTTGATAATTTCATGCTTTAGCTCAGGATGAAATCTTTGAACAGACGCTTTAAGACGAGCTAAAGGAAGCTTGGATTCATCACCCCAATAGATAGACAATATTCCTCTAGACATATTTTTCCTGGGGAAAATTCTGAAAAATGATGAGATGAGTGGTGCCCCTTGTCCGACTCGAACAGACCACCTACTGATTACAAATCAGTTGCTCTACCAGATGAGCTAAAGGGGCAACGGTGATATTTTAGCCTATTTCACAATCGTCAAGGATGGTTTCTTGGATTTTGGCTTTTCTGGGGGTTGATCTGAAGAGTCTGCCACATGCAAATCCCTAGCTTGCGCCGGGTCAAACGGAAAAGACATTCCCTGGCCATTTTCCCGGGCATAAATTGCTAGGACATGACTAACCGGAACCATAATCTTCCTTGGAATTCCCCCAAATCGGGCCTGAAAGCTGATCCAATCATTTTCAAGCTGCAATTGATGGCACGCCTCAAGGGAGAGGTTTAAAACGATCTCATCGTTCTTAACGAACTCCATGGGCACCTCAACCCTGGCATCAACAAAAACCGCTATGAAGGGCGTAAAACCAAAATCCGTGCACCACTGATGTAGGGCACGGATTAGGTAGGGTTTATTGCTTGGAACGTCAGACATACTGACCTGTAATGAACCGCAAGTTGATGCTTAGCGGCGCATTACCTTTTCAGAAGGAGTTAATGCCTCGATATAAGCAGGTCTGCTAAAAATACGCTCAGCGTACTTCAACAAAGCCGCAGCATTTCGAGAAAGATCAATACCGTAGTGCTCAAGACGCCATAACAATGGCGCAATTGCTACGTCAAGCATTGAGAACTCATCGCCCAACATGTATTTGTTTTTAACAAAAATTGGGGCTAACTGAGTTAAACGATCACGAATAGCTAAACGTGCTTTTTCATGAACCTTCTCAGCAGCTTTACCTTTTTCATTTTCCAAAGCCGCTACGTGTACAAACAGCTCTTTCTCAAAATTAAAGAGAAAAAGGCGCGCACGGGCACGAGCTACTGGGTCTGGCGGCATCAACTGTGGATGAGGAAAGCGCTCATCAATATATTCATTGATGATGTTTGACTCATACAAAATTAAATCGCGCTCAACCAAGATTGGCACTTGGCCATAAGGGTTCATTACCGAAATGTCTTCAGGCTTGTTAAACAAGTCAACATCGCGGATTTCAAAGTCCATGCCTTTTTCAAAAAGCACCAGACGGCAGCGTTGCGAGAATGGGCAGTTAGTACCCGAGTACAACACCATCATAAATTTATTTCCTTAAATTTCTACTTCAATACAACAAACGCACAACAGCGTTAAATCTTTTCACTCATGGGCCCTAGCTTCAGGGCCCATTAATTCGAATTAGTGAATATCTTTCCAGTAGGCTTTATTTAAACGCCATGCCAATATGGTGAAGATTGCCAAGAATAGGAGCACGATTACGCCAAGACGTTTACGCTCCAACTGCACTGGCTCAGCCATCCATGACATAAAGGCAACCAAGTCGGCGATATTGTCGTCGTACTCTTGCGGCTTCATTGTGCCTGGAGTTAACTGCTCAAAGCCAACGAAAACCTTTTCCATTCTGCCTTCGTCATGCGGATCCTTGTGCTCTTCAAACTTCGCAGCACGCTCACCTTGCAACTGCCAAAGAACATGCGGCATACCTACGCTTGGGTAAACCAAGTTATTCCAACCCGTTTGCGTAGTATCGTCTTTGTAGAAAGTGCGGAAGTAGGTGTAGAGCCAATCAGTACCACGAGCACGAGCCTCAACTGATAAATCTGGTGGGTTTTTACCAAAGAACGCTTTGCCTTCTTTTGGTGTCATGGAGATGGTCATCAAATCGCCAACTTTAGCGTCGTTCAAAATGAGATTGTCTTTAATCTGCTGATCGGTCAAGCCGATATCACGCAAGCGGTTGTAACGCATGCTTGAAGCTGCGTGGCAGTTCAAGCAATAGTTCACAAATATCTTGGCGCCGTTTTGCAATGAAGCATTGCTGCTTACACGGTCAGGGGCTTTATCCAATGGAAAGCCGCCTTCGTTTGCATTGGCAGCAACACCAAAGCCAAGGGCAGCAACCAAAACCGTAGCTTGGCAGACGCCCATCAAAGTTTGCAGGATTCGTTTCATGCTAATTCCTAATTTCTCTTTGCCAATATCTCAGGCGTGAATTAATGGGACTTAAAAGTAACGCGTGTTGGAACAGGCTTGAACGTGCCACGCGTGCTCCAGAACGGCATTGCCAAGAAGAAGCCCAGATAATAAATAGTGCATACCTGAGAAATCTTTTCAAATACTGGTGATGGTGGCTCGATACCTAAATAGCCCAAGATCACAAAACTCACTACGAACACACCATAAATATATTTATGGAACTGTGGACGATAGCGAATCGATTTCACCGGTGATTTATCAAGCCAAGGTAAGAAGAACATGATCACAACTGAACCGCCCATGATCACAACACCCCAGAACTTCGCATCAAACAAATAGAAACCAGCGGCCAAAATAACAGCAATTGCTACGCAAGCGCCTTTGACTTTCTTATCGTTTGAAGTTTTAGCAAACATTCCAAGAATGACTGCCAAGAAGATCCACAGAGGCAACAGGAAGTTGGTAGTTGTCGCACGCAACATAGAGTAGAACGGCGTGAAATACCAAACCGGTGCAATGTGCGGAGGCGTTTGCAATGGATTTGCAGGGATGAAGTTGTTAGCTTCAAGGAAGTAACCGCCCATCTCTGGTGCAAAGAACACGATGCAAGCAAAAATCATCAAGAACACACCAAGACCAAACACGTCATGGACGGTGTAGTAAGGGTGGAATGGAATGCCATCTACAGGGTGACCATTTGCATCTAAGTTCTCTTTGATTTCAATGCCATCAGGATTGTTTGAGCCAACTTCATGCAAAGCAATAATGTGAGCAGCAACCAAACCAATCAATACCAATGGAATTGCAATCACGTGGAATGCAAAGAAGCGATTGAGGGTTGCATCACCCACAACATAGTCACCACGCAACCATAAAGAAAGGTCTGGACCAATGAATGGGATTGCAGAGAACAAGTTCACGATTACTTGAGCGCCCCAGTAGGACATTTGGCCCCATGGGAGCAAGTAACCAAAGAAAGCCTCGCCCATCAAGCACAAGAAAATTGCGCAACCGAAGATCCAAATTAACTCACGTGGCTTGCGATAAGAGCCGTAGATCAAACCACGGAACATGTGCAAATACACAACCACGAAGAACATTGAAGCGCCTGTGGAATGGAGGTAACGAATCATCCAACCCCATGGAACTTCACGCATGATGTACTCAACAGACTCAAAAGCCTTGGCAGCATCAGGCTTGTAGTTCATTACCAAGAAAATACCGGTAATGATTTGTAAAGCCAAAACCACAATCGCTAAGGAACCAAAAAAGTACCAAAAATTGAGGTTTTTAGGTGCGTAATACTCGGTTAAATGAGCCTTAATCGAGGAAGTGAGAGGAAAACGGGAATCAACCCAAGCCAACACCTTCTGGGCAACAGGAGCGTTTGCTGGGACTTCTTTTTCGTGAAATGCCATTTATTTCTCCTTAGGCCTTCTTATCATCGCCAATCAGAATCTTGGTGTCGCTCAAATACATATGTGGCGGCACTTCAAGGTTATCTGGGGCTGGTTTGTTCTTAAATACGCGGCCTGCCATATCAAATGTAGAGCCATGACATGGGCAGAGGAAGCCGCCTGGCCAAGTATTTGGGAGGGATGGCTGAGCACCTGACTCGAATTTTGGTGTTGGGGAGCAGCCTAAATGGGTGCAAATACCAACAACCACAAGGTACTCAGGCTTAATTGAGCGCCATTGGTTCTGGGCGTAAGGAGGGGTAAATTGGGCTGGATCACGCAATGAATCAGGGTCAGCCAATTCGCCATCAATTTTAGAGAGTTCAGCAACCTGCTCAGGCGTACGACGCACCACCCATACAGGCTTACCGCGCCATTCAACCATTCTCATTTCGTCAGGCTGCATGCCCGCGATATCGATCTCAACAGCTGCTCCAGCGGCTTTAGCACGCTCAGAAGGCTCAAAGCTGTCCACAAAAGGGTAAAGGGCTGCGGCTGCACCTACGCCACCAACTGCCGAAGTGGCGATCAGCCAATTGCGGCGATCCTTGTCCATACAGGGCTTGTCACTCATTTACAAAATTCCTAAAAAGGGTATTTATGGGTGGAAATTGCTTAAAGGTAGGATTTTAAAGTAAAAAGTGGGGTAAGCAAGAAAGTTCTGGGGTTAATCTCGGGTTAATCAGTATCAAATCAAAAAAGGAAGCATTTATGAGCGTTTTAAAGGAGTTTCGGGACTTTGCCGTTAAGGGAAATGTGATCGATTTGGCGGTGGGTGTCATTATTGGCGGTGCATTTGGAAAAATCGTGGATTCCCTCGTCAACGACATCGTGATGCCCGTCATTTCAACCCTTTTGGGCGGTCATATCGACTTTACAAATCTTTTTGTCGTTTTAGGCCATATTCCTGAAGGCGTGCCAAGAACTTTTGATGCCCTAAAAAAAGCAGGCGTCCCAATTTTTGCCTACGGAAACTTCATCACTATTTCCATCAATTTTATCCTCTTGGCATTTGTGATTTTTCAAATGGTCAAGGTTGTCAATAAAGTGCGGCTTCTCGATGCGCCCCCTGCACCCCCAACACCAGAAGATATTGTTTTGTTGCGTGAAATTCGCGATAGTCTGAATAAATAAATTGCTAATCACCCATTCATTCGCGCGCCCAAGGTTATAACACTTGCCTTCTGAAAAAACGTTAACGGAAGAAGCACGTGCAAAACAAATTTTGCACAATAGTTTTTCATTGCTTCAAAAGGGTGAGCTTGAAAAAGCTGATGAATTGCTTAATGAGGCATTCAGGCTTGATCCTAGCAATGTCGATGTACTTAATCTCTTAGGTATTCGGCATTATCAAAACCAATCATTTGAAAAAGCCTTAGATTTTTTAAATAAGGCCAATCTACGTGTGCCTCACTTCGCTCCAACCCTTGGAAACATTGGCCTGGTTCAAAATGCGCTTGGACGATATTCCGAAGCACTTCACTTTTTTGATCTCTCTATATCGGCGGATAGCCGCATTGCTGAGACGCACAACAATCGCGGAAACGCGCTAAAGGGATTGACTAGAAAATCAGAGGCTTTAGAAGCATATGCAAAAGCAATTTCTCTAAGGCCTAATTACGCTGAAGCCCTTAATAATCAAGGCGTAATCTTTTTAGAAGATGAAAAGTTTGGGAAAGCAATTGAATTTTTGGAGCAAGCGGTTCATGCAAATCCTCAATTCTCTATTGGCTTTAACAACCTCGGAAATGCTCTGACTCAAATCGAGAATTATGACGTTGCCTTTCAGTGTTTTGAACGCGCTATTCAACTAAACCCCAATTATTTAGAGGCCTATCTCAACTTTGGTAATTGTCTAAAAAAGTGCAAGCAGTTTAGTGGCGCCATTGAATGCTATCAACGTGCAGAGCAACTCGATCCCAACAACCCAGTTACTTGTAATTTATTGGGTGAGACTTACTACGAGATGGGTGAGTCAAACTCGGCTAAGAAGAACTATTCAAAATCATTGGCCCTGGACCCAGAAAATCTTGAGGTGCGGGTTGCATTGACTATCGCACAAATACCCAAGGTATATAGCAGCCAAGATGAGATTAAAGAATCCAGGAATGCATTTGCACAGCATCTGGATTTCTTTCCGTTAGGTGATGACTCGTTAAAGCCGTTCAAAGCTGACGAAAAAATTCTATATCGGCACCCCTTTTACCTTGCCTATCAAGATCTTAATAATAAGCCCCTGCTCTCACAATTTGGGGCATTCGGAATACGCCATGCGCAGGCAATTCAGCACCAGGTTGATTCAATCCAGAATTGCCTAATTTCTTCAGAGAAGATTCGTATCGGTATTGTCAGCAACTATTTTTGCAATCATCCCGTCTGGCATGCCATCACAAAGGGATTGGTAAGCCATTTAAATCCCGGGCAATTTGAAGTTTTCCTCTTTAATACCAATGGAGCCGAAGATGAAGAAACGTCCATAGCCAAATTAAAAGGGAGGTACCTTAATTGCGGGCAATCCACTATCGATGCTGCCCGCCTCATTAAAAGCCACGAACTAGATGTTTTACTCTACCCAGAAATTGGCATGGATACCGCCACTAGGGCCTTGGCATGCCTTAGATTAGCGCCCACACAGATGGTGGCATGGGGACATCCTGAAACAACCGGTCTCTCAACCATCGACTATTACCTGTCTGCAGAACTCTTTGAGGGCGAGACATCAAAGCTGTTTTACAGCGAAGGGTTAATTAAGCTACCTAGCCTTGGGACTTATATTGAATCCCAATCAACTAAAACTGCTGATATTAATTTAGACCAGCTCGGGATAGACGCCAATCTACCGATACTGATCTGCGCTGGATCACCCTCTAAATACAACCCCAAGAACGACCATGTCTTTACTCAAATTGCCAAACGACTAGGGCGCTGCCAATTTATCTTTTTTGATTTCTCTGAAACCCTCACCAGCACCCTAAAAGAACGATTGCACACTGCATTCATAAAAGAAAGCCTCCATGCAGAGTCGTTTATTCACTTCATTCCTTTTTTACAGAAAGAAGAATTTCACAGTCTCATGCAGCAGTCTCATCTTTACTTGGACACCATTGGATTTTCTGGCTTTAATACTGCTATACAGGCGCTGAGTTGCAACTTGCCCATTGTCACCATCGAGGGTGACTTCATGCGCGGCAGACTTGCTAGCGCCATTTTGAGGCGAATGGCACTTTTAGACCTCATCTGCCACTCAGACGAAGAGTATATTGATCGAGCAGTGGAATTGATTCAAAATCCAGAAATACAAAAGATCTATAAAAAACGTATCAAAGAAAATCTTCATAGAGTTTTTAATAATCTAGAACCTATTCGTAGCCTTGAAGCTTTTTTAATCGGGCAAATGAGAAAACAACAATAAATATGCCCACTACATTTAATAAGCTCTGGCTCTTGTTTGCGCAAACCGTCACTATCCTTCTAGCGGCCGTATTTATTGTTGTCACTCTCCAGCCAGACTGGATACCCAGCTCGGGTGTGAGCTCTTTGGCAAATACCATTCCGATTAACGAAATTAGACAGCAAGATCAAGTAAGTCCGGGATCTTATCATGAAGCCGTAAAACGCTCCATGCCAGCTGTAGTAAATATCTTTACTAGCAAAAGCACAGTAAAACCTAGGGCACGCTCCGGCAACAAACCTAATTCAGCAGACCCACTCTTTAAATTCTTCTTTGGCGACCAACCGCCAGAAGAGCCCAGCTCAAGCCTCGGATCTGGCGTGCTTGTGAGCGCCGAAGGATACATTCTTACTAATCATCACGTCATCAGTAATGCAGACAATATCGATGTTGCACTTTCTGATGGGCGCAAACTAAAAGCAAAAGTGGTTGGCAGCGATCCCGAGACTGACATCGCAGTTTTAAAAATTGACGGAAAACAGCTGCCAACACCTATAACGTTTGGAAACTCGGAATCCGTTCGTATCGGCGATGTTGTATTGGCCATAGGCAATCCTTTTGGTGTTGGACAAACCGTGACCTCAGGCATTGTTTCTGCTCTAGGCCGAAATCACTTAGGCATCAATACTTTTGAAAACTTTATTCAAACAGACGCAGCAATCAATCCCGGAAATTCTGGAGGCGCTTTAATTGATACTCGCGGAAATTTAATTGGAATTAATACGGCTATTTTTTCAAATAATGGCGGATCGATGGGTATTGGGTTTGCAATCCCAATCAGTCTAGCAAAACAAGTAATGCAATCCATTTTGGCAAATGGGAGCGTGTCCCGGGGATGGGTTGGGGTCGAACCTCAAAATCTCAATCCTGAACTTTCCGAATCGCTAGGGCTGCCCGCAAATGCAAAGGGTGTATTGATATCCGGAATTTTGGAGGGTGGGCCGGCATCGCGTGGCGGCGTAAAGCCTGGGGATGTTCTGCTTTCAGTCAATGCCACCCCAACTAATAGCGTTAGAGATCTGCTAGATACTATTGCGAGCATTGCCCCTGGAACGGAGGTTGAACTTAAAATTTTACGTAATGGTAAAGACTTCAATTTAAAAGTTCAAACTGGCAAGCGGCCAAAACCGAAAAAATTAGCAGAGTAAATAGAAGTGCATCTATACAAAACATTCGTCAAGAACAGTATTCAATGACTGAAAATCTGGAAGTTGCTAAGCACCACTTTGAGGCTGCACTCACTGCTCTTGAAGAAAATAATGATGCACAAGCTGAAATTGAGCTACGCAAAGCATTGAAATGCGCACCCGCCAGACCTTCAATCCTAGCCAATTTATCTGCAGTACTGATACGCCAAAGCAAGTGGGGTGATGCTAAAGATATTTGTGCTGAATTATTAGTCGTTGAACCCAATAGCATTGAAGGCATTATTAATTTAGGAATCTGCGCACAGAATACTAATAACCTTGACAGTGCTCTTGACTACTTTAATCAAGCGCTGGCAATCGATCCCAACTCAAGCTCAGCCTGGGTCAACAAAGGCAATATTTTGCTGGAAAAAGAATTATTTGCCGATGCGCGTAGCTGCTTCGAAACAGCCCACAAGCTAGGACAGCACCTGGAAGAGGCGCACATAGGTTTAGCCAATCTGCATAATGAGCTTAAAGAATATTCACTGGGACTGGCGCACTTATCTGAAGCTCTTTCAATTAACCCTCAGAACTTTCAAGCCCAATGGAATAAAGCGCTTTCGCTATTACGCTTGGGTCAATTCGAAGAGGGATGGAAACTTTATGAATCGCGCTGGCACATCTCTGGAATGGCGGAGCATGCGAGGCATCAAAACATTCAATTATGGCTTGGAAATCAATCGCTGGCAGGAAAAACCATTTTGATTCACGCGGAACAGGGCTTTGGTGACGCCATTCAAATGAGTCGCTACCTACCGCTTCTCGCCAAAGAAAATGGCGCCAAGGTAATTTTTGAAGTTCCTCCCTCCCTTACCGAACTGATGCGCTCACTGGGGTCCGAGATTGCAGTGATTAGCTCCAATTCGTCACTTGAGAAACAAATACAGGACGCGCCAGAATTTCAGTGCCCAGTAATGAGTCTACCCCTTGCGCTGCGGACCACGCTAGACACAGTTCCGAATCAAACACCTTACTTATTCGCCACTTCAGAGAAAAGACTGTCCTGGGAAAACAGATTAAATCAAGCCTCCGCAATAGATAAACCATTCCGAGTGGGCATTGCCTGGTCAGGCTCTGGTCACTATGCCGGCAAGAAAAATCATAAAAGAGATGTTTCTTTTGACGAAATATGCTCTTTAATAAACTCCATGGAGACATATCCCATCGAATTTCATGCAATACAAAAGGATTTGGAAGATATTCCAAGTAAAGGATGTCCAAGAAACCTTTTCCTACATTCTCATTTGCTCAATAACTTTGCAGATACGGCTGCGCTCATTGCAGAGCTAAACCTCATTATCTCCATCGATACCGCTGTAGGGCATCTTGCCGGCGCATTGGGTAATCAAACACTTCTTTTGCTACCCGACCCACCAGACTTTATGTTTATGACTGAGGTGAAAATAAGTCCCTGGTACCCCAACACCCAATTAATCCGCCAAGAACAACGCGGTATTTGGCCGTTGGATAAGATTCAAGCAACAATCTTAAATTCCATAGCAAATCTATAAGAAAGCGAACTAAAACTCAGAAATAAAAAACCACCCCGAGGGGTGGTTAATTTGTTGCAATTCTAAGTTAAGCGGTTAGTTAACCGCAAAAATTAGAAAGTGTGACGCAAGCCTACTGTGTATTGGTTCACGCTAGCACCAGAACCAGCTGTTGAAGAAGCTGATGATGTAGATTGTGATTGACCATAGATAGCATACAAGTTTGTACGCTTGCTCAAGTAGTAGTTAGAGCCCAACTGATAGCCGAAGATGTTAACAGATGATGGCTCTACGTTAGCAGCGATAGGACCCTTAACCTTACCAGTACCAACAGAAGCCCAAGCCTCGATTGTTGGAGTGATATAGCTACGGACACCGATCTGCTGTGCAGTACGATTCAACTGTTGACCAGCTGCACCAGCAGTTACAGTGTAGTCATTTTGAATCTTACGGCCAATCCATTGAGCGTATGCCTTCAAGATACCGAAGTCATAAGTAACAGCAGCATAAGTTTGCTTATCAGCAGTTTGTTGTGCAGCAAACAAAGAAGCGGCAGCAGGAACAACCTGGCCGCTAGTTACGCCAGCACCGTTCAAGTTAGTTTCAGCAGCAGCTTGCTGTTGAATGTTTGTGTATGCAGTTTTGAAAGACTGATATGCAGCAGTTGCATACAATTTCTTCCATGTAAAGTCAGCAGCAAGACCCCAACCGTTCCAGTTAGCATTGCCACCAGCTGTTGTACCAGCCGCAGTAGTAACAGTAGAGTTAGAGTTGTTCAATGCGTACATACCTGAAGCGCTGAAACCAGCAAAGTTATCAGTCTTGAATGTGAGCGCATTTGATGCACGGTTTGTAAAGCCATAACCAGCTGCTTGACCACTGTTTGCATCAGCAGTGATGCCAGGGCTCAAATAGATAACGTTACCAGCAACGTTTGCATATTGTGAAGGGTCAGTAGCAGCGCCTTGGTTAAAGATTGGGGTGTATTGACGACCGAAAGCGAATTGACCGATACCGTTTTTCTTCAAACCGAGGAATGCTTGACGGTTATCCAATGCAGATCCGCCACCGTTTTGGTTGTTTTGCAACTTGTCCCAGCCTGTTGATGCGCCGCTGAGGTTAGGGTTTTGTGGTGTCAATCCCATTTCAACGGTGAAGAACGCAGAAGAACCGCCGCCTAAGTCTTCAGTACCTTTGAAGCCCAAACGTGAAGTGTTCTCTTGGTTTTGACCAAACGCACTAACAGTTTGTTTGGTTGTTGCACCAGCAGCAGTAACAGTCTTGCTGTTACCACCAACATAGCCCGCGTCCAATAAACCATAAACGGTTACGCTGGACTGAGCTTGAGCAGCGCCAGCGATAGCTGTTGTAGCTGCGAGAGCGAATAGCGATTTTTTCATTCTTTAAATCTCCAAAAATTAAAAGTAATGCCCAAATAAAACTGGGACCTACGAATTTTGCTTCTTTTGCCCCACTAGACTGGGGGTAAGGGTATTTAGGACCTCTTTTTGCTTGTCAAAAGGTAGTTTTTTGGCTTTTGTCGTTGTATCTCGGCAACAAGACCTTTGTTTTCTGTCTTTTATGCCCTTGCAATGCCAAAATTGTCATATGGCAAGTCGCGAATTCTTAAAAATACTCAGTTCAGCCCGCTTGGGTGATGTATCAGCGCAACAAAAATTGGCCGAAGCTTACCTTACAGGGGCATTTAAAACCCCTATACAGCCTGCTAATGCCTTGATTTGGCTAGAGAAATCCTATTTTTCCATTACAAATCAAAAGCTTGAAGGGCAAAGCGCCTACAACCCAGCCATCCTGGATGTTGTATCCCAAATTGCCAATATCCCGCTAGCTGAGACCTTTGGTTCCCCAGCATTTGGCTTTGGTTGGGATACCTTCTGGAGATTGGCGGAAGAGAATGTCGACTCCGCGATCCAGCTTGCGGCCAAATGGCAACTAGTTAATTTGTTGGTTAACCCACTCAATCAAGAGATCCAATCTAGCCTGGTCGATTGGATCAAAACCAGAAAAGAAAAAACATCTCTCGAAAAGATTAATCACCTAGATTTCACTGGGCTGCAAAAAATAGTGAAGCAGTATTTGCAAGAATTGGCAGAAAGCGATTCAGTTTTTGCTTCGAATGCCAAAGAGTTGCTAATTAAATTACAGCCTAAGAATGAGGCGCTCACCTCACTTTGGAATGCCTGGCTTGAGGAGCAGAATGAAGATGCTCTGGCTCAGGCGGCAGAGCTTGGCTTAACCATTGCAAAACTCACGCTTGGTTTGCGTCTTGCTCAACTAGATGGCAGTGAAGCCTCCACAGAAGGAAAGCCAAACGCGTCTCTGAAAAAAGCAGCTCACTGGCTGGAGCTTGCTGCAAAAGATGGTGATCGCGATGCTTGGTATGCGCTAGGCGAAATCTATCGCCGTCCGCAATTTTCTGGATACAACGCAACAGAGAGTGATCGCTGTTTTGATCGCGCAGCCGACCTTGCTCACCCGCAAGCACAACTTCGCAAAGGGGCAAATCTCTGGCGTAAGCGCGAGAAGAGCGATGAAAAAGTACGCGGCCTGCAAGCATCCTACTGGGTTTGGCACGCACATCAACAGGGCGTTCCAGAAGCAAAAGAATTGCTTGGCAAAATTTTAGAGAGTTGTCCTAACCCAAAGGCAAACGACTGGCTGGAACTTGCGCAATTCGCTGAACAAGCCATTAATCACCATGCGGAACATAAGCTAGATGAAGACTGGCTATTGCTATGCCATCGCATTGTCATCGCCAACCAATTCAATTTCACCAAAGCCGAGTTACTTCTTTGCGAGGTAGGCCAGCTACAACATGAACATTGCGTGGTGGTGGATATTCGCTGGGAATTACCGAAGATTTTGCCCAGATTAATTCAGATTGAAACGATTCAGCAACGTCGCGCCTTATTGGCCGCGGGCAAAGCATTTGCAGGATCAGAATTGGATATTGAAGGAAATTTGCGTCAGAGACGTTACCGCTTTGATCGAGTGACCAGCTGGTTAACAAGCACCTTTTCTAAAGCCCCGACTGACGCAGAGCCTGCTTAATTTAAGTCAATGACTTAAATTTCAGCGCCCGCTTTATCTTCGGAGTCATTCTCAGAAGACTTGGGCACATAAAACCGCGCAATCAAAAGACCGAGTTCGTAGAGTAAGGTCATTGGCACAGCAAGAAGTAGTTGAGAAAGCACATCCGGGGGCGTCACAATCGCTGAGATCACAAATGCCCCAACAATCACATAAGGGCGAATCTCTTTTAGCTTAGCCAAAGGGACCATGCCCATGCGCACTAGAACAACTACCACTACCGGCACCTCAAACGTAATACCAAACGCCAAGAAAGTCGTCATCGCAAAGCTTAAGTAGTTATCAATGTCAGTAGACATTTCTGCGCCTAATGGAGCGTTATAACTTGCCATGAAATTAAATACGGTTGGGAATACTAAAAAGTATGCGAACGCCATACCAATAATGAACAAGCTATAGCTACTGATTACCAAGGGCAAAATTAATTTACGCTCGTGCAAATACAGTCCAGGCGCAATGAAGGCCCACAACTGATACATCACTACAGGCAATGCAATTAAGAATGCCACCAGCATCGTAACTTTCATAGGCACAAAAAATGAGCCAGTGACGTCTGTCACAATCATCTTGCCGCCAGCAGGCAGGGCCTGTAATAAAGGTTGCGCAAATATATGAAAAATATCTGGCGCCCAATACACCAAGCAGACGAAGACAACAATAATTGCCAGGGCCGCCTTGATTACGCGATCGCGCAATTCAAATAAATGCGATAGAAAAGTTTCTTGTAAACCTGAATCTTCGGTGGAATTATTTTGCGTCATACGAAGATTATTTTTTATTTACCAGCAGCATGATGAAAGCGCTTCATTCTTGCAGCACCAGATTGCACGCGCGTACGCACCCCGGATGAACGCTTGAACCATATAGGCCTAGCTGCACGCCTAACACCCCAACTATTGCGGCCTTGCCGCTTCGTCTTGCGAAGCACTTCGCTTTCATCAAGCGGGGGTTTTTCAAAGCTGGTTTCGAAGATATCGGCTTGATCACTAAGGCTTGAGCTAGCCTCTTGTACAGTCGAGTGAATGCTATTTTCGACTTCTTTGAGAGTGGTGGCACTCTCTTCGCGGAATTTTTTAAACTCCTCAACTTCCATCTGGCGGCTCACTTCAGCTTTAACGTCAGCCATATAGCGTTGAGCGCGACCAAATAAATTTCCAGCCATACGAGCTACTTTGGGCAAGCGCTCTGGTCCAACTACGACCAAAGCAACCACAGCAATCAGCGCAAGCTTTGAAACTCCAAGATCAATCATCTGAACAAGCTAACTAAGAACCGCATGAGTTTCTATCTGCGCTATCAATGGTTACTTGTTGACGTCTTTAGCTTGCACATCAACTGTTTTTTCAGTAGATGTAGCACTTTGCTGAATTTGCTCTTTAGGCTCTTCAGAAGTTTTCATGCCGTCTTTAAAGCCCTTTACAGCTCCACCTAAATCTTGGCCAATATTGCGCAATTTCTTGGTACCAAATACCAACATCACGATGACCAAAACAATTAACCAATGCCAAATGCTAAATGAACCCATCTTTAATCTCCTTGGATTATTTTTTCCAGGGGCGCGGACCGCCCATCACATGCAGGTGCAAGTGATAAACCTCCTGCCCACCATCTACCCCATTATTTACCATCAATCGAAAGCCGCCATCCTTTCCAGGTCGACAGCCCTGCTCTTTGGCAAGACGGGGTGCTAATTCCATCATTCTACCCAGCAATGGCGCATCAATGCTTTCCGTGGATTCCAACATGGGAATGTGTTTTTTAGGAATCATCAAAAAATGCACCGGTGCAGCCGGGTTGATATCTTTAAAAGCAAAAATTTCTTCGTCCTCATAAACCTTCTGGGATGGAATCAATCCTTGAGAAATCTTACAAAACAAGCAATTGGGGTCGTGCGACATGACTACTCCTTGCCGGCGGCTTTTCTGGCTGCCTTCTCTTCAATCCCTGAAGTGCCCAATCGACGGTCAAGCTCGCTAATCACATCTTCTGGTCGCAGGTTAAATTGCGAGAGTGCAATTAAGCAGTGAAACCATAAATCGGCCATTTCGCCGACCAAGAGTTTTTGCTGCTCAGCCGCCAAATTAGAATTGCGGGCGTCTTTGGCCGCCATTACTGCCTCGGTTGCCTCTTCACCAATCTTTTTTAAGATGCCGTCATCACCCTTAGAAAAGAGCAAAGCGGTATAAGAAGTTTTGGGATCGGATTGACCCGCCTTGAAAGCGTCTCGACGTTGATCTACCACGTCAGCCAAGTGAGCCAATCCAGAGTCTAAAGAAGAGGGTTTATTTGCAGCGCTAGTCATCTAGGTATTTTATGTTGTTTATTCAGAAGATTCACTTCTTTGATTTGGACTCATCAACCCAAGCTGATTTAGCGGAATCCCATTGCAAAAAGAAGCAGCTATGCTCACCTGTATGACAGGCAATCCCATCTTTTTGCTCAACCAAGAGCAATATCGTATCCCCGTCACAATCTAAGCGAATTTCTTTAACCTTTTGGGTATGGCCAGATTCTTCCCCTTTATGCCAAAGCTTTTGTCTGGAACGTGTCCAGTAAACGGCCTCGCCCAAACGTAAGGTAGCCAATAAAGCATCGCGATTCATCCAGGCCATCATCAAGATGTCCTTGCTACCAACTTCCTGGGCAATCACCGGAACTAAACCTTGCTCATTCCAGGCAACAGCATCGAGCCACTGACCGGGTTGCATAGATTCAATTGGTTGAAATGTAATTTGACTCATATCTGAACTTTACAGGGAATCTTGAGGGCTTTGGAAATCTTGCCAAAGTGTTGATACAACTTAAATGCGGACTGGGATTCCCTGGGCCGCCATATATTCTTTTGCCTGTCCCACCGTGTATTCACCGTAGTGAAAAATGCTGGCAGCAAGAACCGCATCGGCATGGCCCTTTGTAATGCCATCGACCAAGTGCTGAAGATTTCCCACTCCACCAGAGGCAATTACAGGCACAGACACTGCATCACTAACGGCGGCAGTCAATGCCAAATCAAAACCATCTTTACTGCCATCACGGTTCATGCTGGTTAGCAGAATTTCGCCGGCACCGCGCTTAGCCACTTCTGTCGCCCATTCCACTACATCCATGCCGGTAGCAGTTCTACCGCCATGCGTAAAGACTTCCCAATTACCAGCCTCGGTTTGTTTGGCATCAATTGCGACAACGATACATTGCGAACCATAATATGCAGCCGCATCAGAAACTAAATCGGGGTTAGCAACCGCAGATGAATTCATGCTGACCTTATCTGCGCCAGCATTAAGCAGGCGCCGCACATCAGCCACTGCACGCACACCACCACCAACTGTCAATGGGATAAATACTTGCGATGCCACATCCTCAATGATGTGCAAAATCAGATCACGTCCGTCAGAGGTCGCAGTGATATCTAAAAAAGTGAGTTCGTCTGCACCCTGAGTGTCATAACGTTTGGCGATTTCTACTGGGTCACCTGCGTCACGCAACCCAACAAAATTTACACCCTTAACCACGCGCCCTGCGGTGACATCTAAACAGGGAATAATTCTTTTGGTTAACACTAGATAGTTTTCTTTGCGTACTTAAGCGTTAGCTCATCAGCATATTTTTGAGCGGCGGCGAGATCAAGGTCGCCTGAATAAATAGAGCGCCCAGCAATCACGCCCATCACACCCTCTTCCTCAGCTTTGCATAAGGCTTCGATGTCTTGGTTATTGGAAAGGCCGCCACTGGCAATTACCGGAATACGAATGGCTTGCGCTAGCTTCATCGTAGCCTCAACGTTAACGCCCTTGAGCATGCCATCCCGACCAATATCGGTATAAATGATGGCTTCAACGCCCCAGTCTTCAAATTTCTTAGCAAGATCAACCACTTCATGCCCTGTAATCTTGCTCCAGCCGTCAGTAGCGACTTTGCCATCTCTTGCATCTAAGCCAACCATCACATGACCCGGAAAGGCAGTGCAAGCATCTTGTACAAAGCCAGGATTTTTCACGGCCGCAGTACCAATAATGACAGTGCTAATTCCGTCGTCTAATAAACGCTCAATTGTTTCAAGATCACGAATACCGCCACCCAATTGAACTGGAATCTCATTTCCAACCGCTTTAAGAATAGATTTAATTGCAGATTCGTTTTTTAGCTTGCCGGCAAAAGCGCCATTCAGATCTACGAGATGTAAACGTCGCGCACCTTTACTAATCCAATGCGCAGCCATTGCACCTGGATCTTCAGAAAAAACTGTGGCCTTATCCATATCACCCTGTTCGAGTCGAACACAGTGGCCATCTTTAAGATCAATTGCGGGAATCAGCAGCATAACAATAGGTTAAAAATTTTTAAGGTTGCCAAGAAACAAAATTTTGATAAAGCTTTAATCCGTATTCTGCACTTTTTTCAGGATGAAATTGTGTAGCAAAAATATTATCCCTTGCCACAGCAGATGTAAACCAATCGCTATATTCTGTAGAGCCAGCAGTGTCTTCACTGCGCTGCGGCACAACATAGTAGCTGTGCACAAAGTAAAAGCTCGTTAAATCCGGAATACCGACCCATAGAGGGTGCTTACGGTCTTGGCGTACTTGATTCCAGCCCATATGCGGCACTTTATAAGCAGACCCATCAGCCTGCTTTTTGCCTGCCAACTCAAAGCGACGAACTTCTCCAGGGATTAAACCCAAACAAGGCGTCCAATGATCAACTCCATTTGCGCGCACTTCAGCGCTTTGATCAAATAACATTTGCTCACCAACACAAACGCCCAAAAGTGGCTTGTTTTTAGAGGCTTCTAATAAGGCCTCCAATAAACCAGACTCCTCAAGGTGCTTCATGCAATCAGGCATCGCCCCTTGACCCGGCAAAACAACGCGATCGGCAGAGCGAATTTCTTCAGGCTTATGGGCAATCAATACATTGTCATCAGGCGCAACGTGATGGAATGCCTGGTAAACGGAACGAAGGTTACCCATTCCGTAATCAACGATCGCAATGGTTTGCGCCAAAATTTACCTGTTGTCTACTGTTGTCTGCTGAGCAACTAAAAGAGGTCTAGATTACAGACTTCCTTTAGTTGAGGGAATAGATCCGGATGCCCGTGGATCAAGCGCCAAGGCCATGCGCAACGCACGGCCAAAGGCTTTAAATACGGTCTCAATCTGGTGATGCGCATTGATACCGCGCAAATTATCGATATGCAAAGTAACGCCGGCGTGATTCACAAATCCACGGAAGAACTCAATACTGAGATCAACATCAAAGTCACCTACACGAGCACGAGTAAATGGAACATTGAACTCAAGTCCTGGACGACCAGAGAAGTCGACCACAACGCGAGACAAAGTTTCATCCAAGGGCACATAAGAATGGCCATAACGTGTAATGCCAGCTTTATCACCTACAGCCTTGGCAAAGGCCTGGCCTAGAGTAATGCCGACATCTTCAACGGTGTGGTGATCATCAATATGGGTATCGCCCTGCGCAACCACTTTGAGATCAATCATGCCGTGACGGGCAATCTGATCCAGCATATGATCCAGGAAAGGAACGCCGGAGGCTAGCTGAGCCTTACCGGTACCATCCAAATTGATGGAAATCTGAATTTTGGTTTCCGAAGTGTTTCGGGTAACGTCGGCTTGCCGCATGCTTCATTGCGCCGCGAGGCGAAGTGTTGATTGAAGCCTCATAATATCATTCCTAGAAGCAATATAAATATGGATGCTGCAGCATTTTCCTTGTGATTTTTGACCCGAGTACCCTCATGAGCCGTTTTTGGAGCCCCGTTGTTCAAACCCTAACCCCCTATGTCCCGGGGGAGCAGCCGCAAATGCAGCGGTTGGTTAAGCTCAACACCAATGAAAGTCCATACGGACCCTCGCCCAAGGCGCTTGCTGCAATTGAGGCTCAAAATAACGATGATTTGCGCCTTTACCCAGACCCTGAGGGCGTTGCCCTTAAGCAAGCAATCGCAAAGTTACATGGATTGAACCCAAATCAGGTTTTTTTAGGTAATGGCTCGGATGAGGTGCTGGCTCATGTTTTTGCCGGCCTACTCAAACAAAGTAAACCCGTTCATTTTCCAGACATCACCTACAGCTTTTATCCGGTGTACTGCAAACTCTTTGGCATTGACTATAAAACTGTGCCGCTAGGTGATCACTTTGAGATCAATACAACTCAATACAAAGCGCCTAATGGAGGAATTATTTTCCCCAATCCTAATGCGCCAACTGGTAGATCTATTCCGCGCTCAGAAATTGAGTCACTCCTTGCAAGCAACAAAGATTCAGTACTAGTCATTGATGAGGCTTATGTCGATTACGGTACAGAATCTTGCATCCCACTTTTACAAGGTGCTGCTTGCCCAGAAAATCTTTTAGTAGTGCATACACTTTCTAAATCGAGAGCACTAGCAGGACTTCGAGTTGGTTTTGCTGTTGGTCACCCTACCTTAATTGAAGGTCTAGAGCGTGTAAAAAATAGTTTTAATTCTTATCCACTCGGTCGACTAGCGCAAGCGGGAGCAATAGCTGCAATTGAAGATCAAGCACATCTCGAGAAAACCTCTAAAAAAGTTATCAACACTCGCACCTCATTAGTAACTGAGTTAAGCGCCTTAGGCTTTGAAACACTGCCATCTACTGCAAATTTTATTTTTACTCGTCATCCTACGCATGCGGGCGCCAAGCTATATCAGGCATTGCGGGATCGCGGCATCATCGTGCGCCATTTCAAGTCACCACGTATAGATGCGTTCTTGCGTATTACGATTGGCACAGATGAGCAAAGCGGCGAACTCGTCGCCGCTTTAAAAGAAATCCTCGCTTAATCAAACAGCGAATAAATTTTTAGATTATTTTTTAAGACGCATCTCAGCTGCACGCGCGTGGGCCTGCAGGCCTTCGCCATGAGCTAATGTGCTCGCTACCGCGCCCAGCGTTTGAGCGCCAGCCTCACTCACCTCAATCATGCTAGAGCGCTTAATAAAATCATAAACACCCAGAGGTGAAGAGAAGCGCGCAGTGCGTGCGGTTGGCAATACGTGATTGGGCCCAGCACAGTAATCACCGAGTGACTCACTGGTGTAGTTACCCATAAAGATTGCGCCAGCATGGCGAATTTGATCCGCCCACTTACGCGGATCGAGGGCGCAAATTTCTAAATGTTCTGCTGCAATAGCATTGGCTATCTCACAAGCCTCCTGCATATCTTTTACCTGAATCAATAATGCGCGATTTGTTAACGATGCTTCAATAACTTTTGCGCGCGGCATTTCTGAGAGCAATTTGTTGATGCTTGCTTGAACTTGCTCAATAAAGGCTAGATCAGGGCAAAGCAAAATCGATTGCGCTTGCTCGTCGTGCTCGGCTTGAGAAAACAAGTCCATCGCAATCCAATCCGGATTGCTAGAGCCATCACAAAGTACCAAGATTTCTGATGGGCCGGCGATCATATCAATACCCACAGTTCCAAATACTCTGCGCTTAGCTGCCGCCACATATGCATTGCCAGGGCCAACAATTTTATCTACCGCAGGTATCGTATTGGTGCCGTAGGCTAATGCACCAACAGCTTGAGCACCGCCAATCGTAAAGACACGATCCACGCCCGCAAGATATGCCGCCGCTAGAACCAATGGGTTGCGTGCGCCATCAGGGGTGGGCACAACCATAATGACCTCAGCAACACCGGCCACTTTCGCGGGAATAGCATTCATCAATACAGAGGATGGGTAAGCAGCCTTACCGCCTGGCACATAAATGCCCACTCGATCTAATGGCGTTACTTTTTGACCCAAGCGCGTACCATCCGCCTCTTCATATTCCCAAGAGTGGCAACCCGCTTCAATTTTTTGCTTCTCGTGATACGCCCGCACTCTTTGTGCAGCAATATCAAGCGCATTCTTTTGTTCGGCGGATAAAGATTTATAGGCTTGCTCTAAATCCTTACGGAGAATTTCTAAATCAGAAACCGCTGCAACATCTAAGCGATCAAATTGCTTCGTAAAACCCAATACCGCCTCATCACCCTTTGTTTTTACCGCTGCCAAAATTTTGACCACCGCAGTATCAATAGCTTCGTCATCAGCCATGGGCAAAGAAAGGCTGGACAGCAAAACCTCTCTGAAGCCAGCATCCTTGCTGTTTAAACGCTTAACGTTGATTGATGAAGACATGGATTGAAGACTTCTATATGGTCGTTAATTACTTTAGCAACTCAAAAATGGGTTGTAGCTGTGCACGCTTACGCTTGTAAGAAGCTTGATTAACAACTAAACGTGCGCTGATGTCAGCAATCGGCTCTACCTCAACTAAGCCATTCGCCTTGAGTGTATTGCCAGTGGAAACTAAATCCACGATAGCGTCAGCCAAGCCAACTAAAGGCGCAAGCTCCATAGAGCCATAGAGCTGAATAGTGTCGATATGCACACCTTTATTAGCAAAGTGTTCACGCGCGCAATTGACATACTTGGTGGCAACTTTAAGACGAGAGCCTTGTTTGACTGCACCAGCGTAATCAAAACCTTCGCGCACAGCAACTGACATACGGCACTTCGCGATGTTTAAGTCATAAGGCACATACAAACCATCAGCACCTTTTTCCATCAATACATCTAAACCAGCAACGCCAAAATCTGCACCACCAAACTGAACATAAGTGGGAACGTCTGAGGCGCGAACAATAATTAAACGAACATCGGGGTTAGTCGTTTCAATAATGAGCTTGCGTGACTTCTCGGGATCCTCCAGCGGCACGATACCAACCTTGGATAGGATCTCTGCGGTCTCTTCGAAGATGCGCCCTTTAGAGAGGGCTAAAGTCAATTTCATGACCTAATTATCTCTCAGGCTTACTTCACACGCTCAATGTTGGCGCCCAAGAGTGTTAATTTCTGCTCCATGCGGTCATAACCCCGATCTAAATGGTAGATCCGATCGACTTGGGTTTCGCCCTGGGCCGCCAAACCTGCAATCACCAAACTGGCTGAGGCACGCAGATCGGTGGCCATCACAATTGCCCCCGAAAGCTTTTCTACCCCCTGGGCAATAGCGGTATTACCTTCAATTGCAATATCAGCACCTAGGCGATTTAATTCTTGAACGTGCATAAATCGGTTCTCAAAAATCGTCTCGGTAATTGTTGAGCTTCCGCTCGCCACCGCATTGACCGTCATTAATTGAGCCTGCATATCGGTTGGGAAGGCGGGATATTCGGAAGTGCGAAAACTTACAGCCTTTGGGCGTCCTTGCATTGAGGCCTTGATCCAGTCTGGACCGACTTCCATGGTGAGGCCAGCTTCTTTTAACTTCACGATGACTGCATCTAATGTATCTGGACGACAGCGCTTCACTACGATCTCGCCACCAGTAGCTGCAACTGCACACAAGAAGGTGCCCGCTTCAATGCGATCAGGGATCACCGAATGCTCTGCACCATGCAACTTTTCAACGCCTTCAATAACGAGACGATCACTGCCAATTCCAGTAATTTTGGCGCCCATCTTCACTAGCAACTCAGCCAAATCACCAACTTCAGGTTCACGCGCAGCATTTTCTAAAATGGTTGTTCCGGATGCCAACGTGGCTGCCATCAATAAATTTTCTGTACCAGTCACCGTAATCATGTCGGTCAAAATCGAGGCGCCTTTAAGGCGATCATTTTGCGACTTTGTCTCTGCCTGGATATATCCACTCTTAATTTTGATCACAGCACCCATAGCCTTTAAGCCTTTAATGTGCTGGTCAACTGGACGTGCGCCAATTGCGCAGCCGCCTGGCAAGGAGACCTTGGCAGAATGCATTCTGGCTAAGAGCGGCCCAAGAACCAGGATAGAGGCACGCATGGTCTTAACCATCTCGTATGTTGCCTCTGCGCTTTTAATTACTGCTGCACTTAAAACAACATGACTGCGATCACCAGCATCTGGAAAGCCAACTGACACACCAATTTCTTGCAAAATCTTGAGCATGGTGCGCACATCTTGTAAATCTGGAACATTGCGCAACACAACAGGTTGATCGGTCAATAAGCAGGCACAAAGAATTGGTAATGCAGCATTTTTTGCGCCAGCGATAAGCACCTCACCCTTGAGTGGGGTCCCACCAACCATTCGTAATTTATCCATGAAACACTTCCAGAAAAAACAGGTAATTAATAACTAATATATTTATGCGGCAGAATTTTGTGCAAACTCTTCGGGTGTAAATGCTTTAATGGACAAAGCATGCACCTCGGCTTTCATCCGATCGCCCATTGCACCATATACCAATTGATGACGTTGCACTAAACGTTTGCCATCAAACTCTGGGCTCACAATCGTGGCAAAAAAATGCTGACCGTCACCCTCAACTTGAATATGGGTGCAATTGATACCTTGTTTGATGTAGCCTTCAATTTGCTCTGGGGTTGGTAACATTTTTTCTCCTAAAACACTTAATGTCTAAGCTTATAGCCCTTTTGAAGCAATCTCAGAGCGATTGCTGACACCACTACAAAAAAGAAAGCAACGATCGCCAAGCTATTCCAAGGTGAGATATCAGAAACCCCGAAGAAGCCGTAGCGAAATCCATCAATCATGTAGAAAAATGGATTGAAATGGGAAACAGCTTGCCAGGCTGGCGGCAATGAGTGAATTGAATAGAAAACACCAGATAACATCGTGGCAGGCATGATGATGAAGTTCTGGAAGGCAGCTAGCTGATCATATTTGTCAGCCCAGATACCGGCAATTAATCCCAAACTTCCTAAGATTGCTGCACCTAAAAATGCAAACGTCAAAATCCATAAAGGGTATTCCAAGGTCGGCAAACCGTACCAGGCGGTAATCAAAAACACGCCGAATCCAACAACCACACCCCGAAATACTGCCGCCAAAATATAAGCCGCATAAAACTCTAAGTGACTCAATGGGGCAAGCAAGACAAACACGAGGTTGCCGGTTACTTTTGACTGAATCAGCGATGAGGAAGTATTTGCAAAGGCATTTTGCAAAACGCTCATCATGACTAAACCCGGTATCAAGAAGGCCGTATAACTCAGACGACCATAAACTTCTCTACCTTCGAGCACGTGGCCAAAGATCATGAGATACAACACTGCCGTTAAGACTGGTGCAGCAACCGTTTGGAAAGCAACTTTATAAAAACGCTTTATTTCTTTATGTAAAAGCGTCGGAAAACCGCTGCCATACTCAAGAGGAGGTCTATTTAACCCCTGTTTCACAAGGCGCCTCCAGACATAATATTGACAAATACATCCTCAAGATCTGTTTTACCTTCACCATCTTTTTTAACTGAGCCATAGCGAGTCAATAAGTTAGCGGTGGTGTCCAAAGCGACAATTTCACCCTGCTTCAGCATGGCGATGCGCTGACATAAAGCCTCGGCTTCCTCTAAGTAGTGCGTCGTCAAAACGATCGTATGGCCGTCTTGATTTAATCTACTAATAAATTGCCATAAAGATTGACGCAACTCCACATCAACACCGGCAGTGGGCTCATCCAAAATAATTACTGGTGGTCTATGAACTAAAGCTTGCGCAACCAATACACGTCGCTTCATGCCGCCAGATAAAGAACGCATATTGCTATCTGCTTTTGAGGTGAGATCTAAGTTGGCCAGAATCTCATCAATCCATGCATCGTTATTGCGAATACCGAAATAGCCAGACTGAAAGCGCAGAGTCTCGCGAACAGTGAAAAAAGGATCAAACACCAACTCTTGGGGGACTACGCCCAACATGCGACGAGCCTCACGGAATGACTTTTGTACATCAGCACCCAAGATGGCTGCGTGCCCACTATCTGGCGTGACTAAGCCGGCCAAAATAGAAATCAAGGTTGTTTTACCGGCGCCATTTGGGCCTAGCAGGCCAAAGAATTCGCCCTGCTCTATCGCCAAAGAAACATCATCTAAAGCCTGTAGTGCTCCGTAATGCTTCGATATATTTTTAATTGAAATGGCTGGATGCATGCCGTTACAAACCTAGCAACGCGGAAACGCCGTAAACACCAGCCAAGACTTTTAATTTTTCAGGGGCATGCTCTACCGCAATGGAATGTCCATCAGCTTGCAGCTTTTTTTGCCATGCCAACAGCACTGTTAGCACCGTCGAATCAAAGTCCTTGAGTGAAGAACAGTCAACCGTTCTTAATGTGGCAGCATTCAACAAGCCCTCTTTTTGCAACTGCAGGGCATTTTCCTGCGTGACAATTTTGGGCAATAGAAAAGGCATGGTGTGTGTACTTTTCGATTAGTTAGATGGCTTGGCAGCAGCCAATTGCTTGTTGCGATCTTGCAAGAATTTCACCAAACCCTCAATACCATTTTGACTAATCTGATTAGAGAACTGATTGCGATAAGCCTCAACTAACCAAACGCCCATGATATTCATGTCATAGACCTTCCAACCGTTCGCCGTTTTTTCTAAACGGTAGTCGAGTGGAACTGGGTCTCCACGCCCCATTACAACAGTTTTTACAACAACTTCCTTGTCATCAGGGGCGGCACGCAATGGCTTAAATTGAACAGTTTGATCACGCAACTGGCTTAAGGCGCCAGAGTATGTGCGTATCAATAAATTTTTAAACTCCATTGAGAGTTGAGCTTGCTGCTCTGGTGTCGCCTTTTTCCAATTAGGACCCATCGCCATTTCAGTCGTACGACGCATATCGGTATAAGGAACAATTTTTTTCTCAACCAAATCCACGATCTTAGGAATGCTTCCTTTTTGAATATCCGGATCAGATTTCACTGTGGCCATTACATCGGTGACAACCATCTTAATAAGGGCATCAGGAGGAGTAGATTGATCCGGAGTTTGCGCAAAAATAGCACTCGAGATCAGAAATAAACCTGCAACCAAGCATTGAGAAATTCTTTTATAGCTTTTCATAATCCCTTGTCCCGCCCTATTCATTTGCTGCCATTATCTAAACTGGTTTAGAGCCAATTTTAGCCCTTTAAACCGCATTACTTATTCGTATGGATTTTCGTATACAGGCATCTGCGGCTCTTCATCATCCCTGCCCTCATTAATTTGATAGGCACGTCTTTGAATATAAGCATCGCGCATAAAGCTGTATTTATCAATTGCGGCGCCATCTAATAAATCGCCGGCTTCGTAATAGGTATTTCGCGCATTGATAACTCGCAAACCCGTCAAACTATTTCGTAAGGCAACGTCTGGCAGCAAGCGGAACAGGTAGTCAGACTCTAAGTCGGCAACCGTTCCAAATGTATCGCGCACGTTGCTTGGCCCAAAGAAAGGCAAAACCACATATGGTCCAGCAGGCACACCCCAAACACCAAAGGTTTGACCCCAGTCTTCTTTGTGTTTTTCAAGGCCACCGGATGACGCCAAATCGAGAAGACCACCTAAACCCATTGTTGTGTTAACCACTACCCGCATAAAATCATTAAAGGCATAGCCAGGCTTGCCCTGCAATAAGTTATAGAGGGCCGTGTAGATATCACTGTAATTACTAAAGAAGTTATAAACACCTTCGCGCACAAATTCCGGCAACACAAAGCGATAACCTGCAACTACTGGCTTAAGCACATAAGCATCCAAGCCTTCATTAAACTCGAATACTGAGCGATTAAACGGCTCCCAAGGATCTTGAGGGGAGCGCTCTACGCCCGCAGGAATTGAGGCGCAGCCGACTAATAAAGCGGCAAAGCCAAGCAAGAAAAATCGCCTGGCTTTATGCAAAACTACCTGCATCACTTTGTTGCGCCCTTGTCTTGGCCGCTATCTGCCGCCTTATTATAAAGAAATTGACTAATCAAATTTTCCAAAACAATAGCGGATTGAGTTTGTGCAATCTTTTCACCGCCGGTCAACATATCATCTGACCCGCCTGCCTCAAGACCAATGTACTGTTCGCCCAATAACCCTGAGGTCAAAATCTTAGCTGAAGAATCTTTTGGAAATTTATAAGCCTCTTCAATGGTCATCACTACAGTAGCTTGATAAGTTTTGTCATCAAACGAGATGTTGGCAATTCTTCCAACCACTACGCCAGCACTTTTCACTGGTGCGCGCGGCTTTAACCCACCAATATTGTCAAAGCGAGCGGAAATTTTGTATGTTGGCGCGAATGAAACTGCATTCATATTGCCTACTTTGAGCGCCAAAAATAATGCGGCCAATAGACCAATGGCAACAAAGATGCCTACCCAAATATCAATTGCACTTTTTCTCATAAGAGCCCCAGTTTATTCTTTCTAATTTGAGAACATCATCGCGGTCAGCAAGAAGTCCAATGCTAAAACCGACAAAGAAGAGATCACCACAGTACGTGTGGTGGCTTGCGAAACGCCTTCTGGCGTTGGTTTGGCTTCATAGCCCTGATAAAGCGCGATAAAGGTCACAGCAACACCGAAGACCATGCTTTTAATTAAGCCGTTTCCAATGTCAGAGAAAAGATCGACTCCACCTTGCATCTGAGACCAGAATGCCCCTGAATCCACGCCAATCAGAGGAACGCCCACAAAGTAGCCGCCTATAACGCCAACCGCAGTAAAAATCGTAGCCAAAATAGGCATTGAAATAATGCCAGCCCATAATCGCGGAGCAATCACGCGCCCCAAAGGATCCACAGCCATCATCTCCATTGCACTCAGCTGTTCGCCAGCCTTCATCAGGCCGATTTCTGCGGTCAGTGAGGTGCCAGCTCTACCAGCAAACAATAAGGCCGTGATTACTGGGCCCAATTCACGAGTGAGAGATAAAGCTACCAATAATCCTAGAGCCTGTTCTGAGCCATATCGATTTAAGGTGTAGTAACCCTGCAGACCCAATACAAAGCCAACGAATAAACCAGATACCGCAATGATGACAAACGAGTGATTGCCCACAAACAGAATCTGATCAACCACTAATCGCGGCCTCTTGAGCAAAAATCCGGAGCGCAAAATCACTGCCGCAAACATTCTGGCAGCGAGACCAAGACTCGTTAAATTGCGACGAATAAAAAATCCGAGATCGCCAAAGAGATTGAGAATTTTTTGAAGGATGATCATTCGGATCTCACTCCAAAATCTTCTGCCAAGCTTTTTCCTGGATAGTGGAAAGGTACTGGACCATCAGGTGATGCATCCAAAAACTGTCTTACAAAAGGATCGGTTGATCGACTGAGCTCTTCTGGAGTGCCTTGTGCACCAATCTGTCCATTTGCAATAAAGTAAACATAGTCTGCGATTTCAAAGGTCTCTTCGACATCGTGCGTAACCAATAGACTCGTGGCTCCCAGGGCGTTATTAAGATCGCGAATCAAGCGCGCCGTGATGCCAAGGGAAATAGGATCTAAACCGGCAAACGGCTCGTCGTACATGATGAGTGGTGGGTCTAAGGCAATCGCTCTAGCAAGCGCAACGCGTCTTGCCATGCCGCCGGAAATTTGTGAAGGCATTAAATCACGCGCCCCACGCAAACCTACTGCATTTAATTTCATGAGCACCAAAGAGCGCAATAACTCTTCACTTAAATCAGTATGCTCGCGCAAAGGAAATGCGACATTTTCAAAAACACTTAAGTCTGTAAATAAAGCGCCGAACTGGAACAGCATTCCCATGCGACGACGAGCGGCCATTAGCTGGTCGCCGCTCATATTGCCAATGTCTTTACCTTCAAATAAAACTTGTCCAGATTGTGCGGTAAATTGTCCGCCAATGAGACGCAGAATCGTTGTCTTGCCGCAACCAGAGCCGCCCATTACGGCAACTACTTGGCCGCGACGAAACTCCATATTCAGGCCAGATAGAATTTGACGCTCACCTGGAGCGTAAGAGAAGTTGACGTCCTTGATCGAAACGACAACTTCACCCGTAGCTTGCTTGCTTACATCCAAAGGGTTTAACTGGTCACTGTTCATATCCTCGATATTATCGGGGCAAAACAGATGATCCCATTAAATACTCGTCCACTGCTTGAGCGCATTGACGTCCTTCGCGAATCGCCCAGACCACCAAAGACTGGCCGCGACGCATATCGCCGGCTGCAAATACCTTCGGAACATTAGTTTGATAAGCGTTTTGACCATCTACAGTAGCTTTAGCATTACCGCGCGCGTCCTTTTCAACACCAAAAGCATTCAACACTTGTTGCACTGGGGATACAAAACCCATCGCTAAAAGTACTAAATCTGCCTTGATCTCAAATTCAGAGTTTGGCACTTCTGCCATCTTGCCGTCTTTCCACTCCAAACGAACGCCAATCAGTTTTTCAACTTTGCCGTTTTTGCCTTCAAAACGCTTAGTGCCAACTGACCAATCACGATCACAGCCCTCTTCATGAGATGAAGAAGTGCGCAACTTAGTTGGCCAATATGGCCACACCAAAGGCTTATTCTCAACTTCTGGTGGCTGTGGCAACAACTCAAACTGAGTGATCTTCGTAGCACCATGACGATTTGAGGTTCCTACGCAATCAGAGCCTGTATCTCCACCGCCAATAACAACTACGTGCTTATCAGTTGCACGAATTTCATTCTTAAAGTCGCCTGCATTTTCTTTGTTCTGTGGAATCAAGAATTCCAATGCGTAATGCACTCCAGCCAATTCACGGCCAGGCACAGGCAAATCACGTGGCTGCTCTGCACCACCAGTAATGACCACTGCATCAAAGTCTTTCATCAACTGCTCAGGCGAAACTGTTTTAGTGGAGTAATTTTTTACTTCCGCACCAATTGCTTCTTTACCAACAAATACACCTGTCTCAAACTTCACGCCTTCAGCTTGCATTTGCTCAACGCGACGGTCAATTAACCACTTTTCCATTTTGAAATCAGGGATGCCATAACGCAGCAATCCGCCAACACGATCGTTCTTCTCAAATACGGTAACGTCATGACCAACGCGCGCTAATTGCTGTGCAGCTGCCATGCCTGCCGGGCCGCCACCAACAACAGCCACTTTTTTGCCAGTCTTAGTCTTAGATGGTTGTGGTTTAACCCAACCGTTCTCCCAGCCCTTATCAATAATGGCGTGCTCAATTGACTTAATGCCAACAGGGGCGCGATTAATACCTAAGGTGCAAGCCGCTTCGCATGGTGCAGGGCAAATACGTCCAGTAAATTCAGGGAAGTTATTGGTAGATTGCAATACATCCAATGCATTCTTCCAATCGTTATGAAATACCAAGTCGTTAAAGTCAGGAATGATGTTGTTTACTGGGCAGCCGTTATTACAAAACGGAATGCCGCAGTCCATACAACGTGCACCCTGAACTTTTGCCTCTTCATCAGTTAATGCCGCTACAAACTCTTTGTAATGGTGGAGACGTTTAACCGGCGCTTCGTATGTTTCATCAACGCGCTCAAACTCCATGAATCCAGTGACCTTACCCATATCTAATCCTTAGTATCTTTTCTTAATATCTGTCTAGGTTGTTAAGTGACTTAAGCAACGACTGCTTTGTTCTGAGCTTTTTCCCACAGCTCACCAAGAGCGCGCTTGTACTCAGTAGGAAGCACCTTCACAAAACGGCCACGGGCGTTTTCCCAATCAGCCAAGAGCGCTTTTGCACGCTCTGAGCCTGTATGACGGAAATGACGCTCAATCAAAGTCTTCAGAATTTGCTCGTCAGTTAAGCGCTCACCGCCATCCTTCACATCAACAGGGGCATGCCACTGAGACTGAGGAATCTTGGCGATCTGTTCAGCCGAAGGCAATACTTTTTCTAAACTTGCCATGCTGGTATTGCAACGCTTATCGAATAAACCATCTTCGTCATAAACATAAGCAATACCGCCACTCATACCTGCCGCGAAGTTTCTACCTGTTGCGCCCAACACAACTACTGTTCCACCAGTCATGTATTCACAACCGTGATCACCAGTGCCTTCAACAACAGTAGTAGCGCCAGAATTACGAACTGCGAAACGCTCGCCAGCCACACCGTTAAAGAATGCTTCACCGGCGATTGCGCCGTAGAGAACGGTATTACCAACAATAATGTTCTTAGCCGTATCGCCACGGAATTCATGCGGAGCACGCACAATGACACGTCCACCAGAGAGACCTTTACCAACATAGTCGTTGCCATCGCCCACCAAATCTAGAGTGATGCCACGCGCAAGGAATGCCGCAAAACTCTGACCCGCAGTGCCATTCAATTGAATATGAATGGTGTCATCAGGCAAGCCTGCATGACCATAGCGTTGAGCAACTTCACCTGAAAGCATTGCACCCACAGTACGGTTCACGTTTTTCACCGGAACGATGAAGGAAACTTTTTCACCGCGCTCTAGTGCAGGCTCGCTTTTCTCGATCAAGATATTGTCGAGTGCATTTGACAGGCCATGATCTTGAGTAAGCACTTGATATCGTGGAACTTCTGCAGCGACTTGTGGAGCAGCAAAGATCTTAGTGAAATCTAAGCCATGTACTTTCCAGTTCTCGATACCTTTGCGGGTATCGAGTAAATCTACACGCCCAATCAAATCATCGAACTTACGAATACCCAATTGCGCCATGATCTCGCGAGCTTCTTCAGCAATAAAGAAGAAGAAGTTCACGACATGCTCTGGTTTTCCAGAGAACTTCTTACGCAATTCTGGGTCTTGTGTTGCTACGCCTACTGGGCAGGTATTCAAATGACACTTACGCATCATGATGCAACCCTCAACCACCAATGGCGCAGTAGCAAAACCAAATTCATCTGCGCCTAATAGTGCGCCGATTACAACGTCGCGCCCAGTCTTCATTTGACCATCAGCCTGAACACGAATACGGCTACGCAAACCATTGAGAACCAATGTTTGCTGTGTTTCAGCTAAGCCTAATTCCCATGGAGAACCGGCATGCTTAATTGAAGATAAAGGAGATGCGCCAGTACCGCCATCGTGGCCAGCAATCACAACGTGATCAGCTTTTGCCTTAGCAACACCAGCAGCAACAGTACCAACACCCACTTCTGATACCAACTTCACAGAAACATCAGCTTTTGGATTGACGTTCTTCAAGTCATGAATCAATTGAGCAATATCTTCAATTGAGTAAATGTCATGATGTGGAGGAGGTGAAATCAAACCTACGCCTGGCACTGAGAAGCGCAACTTACCGATGTAGTCAGAAACTTTTCCACCAGGCAATTGACCGCCTTCACCAGGCTTAGCACCTTGAGCCATCTTGATCTGAATCTGATCAGCTGAGCGCAAATATTCTGTTGTCACACCAAAGCGGCCAGAAGCTACTTGCTTGATCTTGGAGCGCAATGAATCGCCATCGAGCAACGGGATATTGGCTTCAACAACATCGCTACCCAAGATACTGGCTAAAGTCTCGCCCTTCTTGATTGGAATGCCTTTGAGTTCATTTACATAACGATTTGGATCCTCGCCACCCTCACCGGTATTAGACTTGCCGCCAATACGGTTCATTGCCACAGCTAAAGTAGCATGGGCTTCAGTAGAGATAGAACCTAAAGACATCGCGCCCGTTGCAAAACGTTTAACGATTTCTTTTGCAGACTCAACCTCATCCAACGGAATAGCTTTTGCTGGATCAATCTTGAATTCAAACAAACCGCGCAAAGTCATTTGACGCTTGGTCTGATCATTGATGATGTTTGCGTACTCTTTATAAGTCTGATAACCCTTCTCTGCACCAATACGGGTGGAGTGTTGCAGCTTCGCAATCGTGTCAGGAGTCCACATATGGTTCTCGCCACGAATACGGAAAGCGTACTCACCACCAGCATCCAGCATATTGGTTAACACTGGATCATTACCAAACGCAGCAGTGTGCATGCGCAAGGCTTCTTCAGCAACTTCAAATACACCGATACCACCAACGTTTGATGGGGTGCCCTTGAAATACTGATCAATGATGTCGCGGTTTAAACCAATGGCTTCAAAAATTTGTGAGCCGGTGTAAGACATGTAAGTAGAGATGCCCATTTTGGACATTACTTTTTGCAAGCCCTTACCAACTGCTTTTACAAAATTCTTCACTGCCTTTTCGGCAGACAAATCTCCAGATAAACCTTTGGCCATTTCAGCCAAAGTTTCCATAGCGAGGTACGGGTGAACAGCTTCCGCGCCATAACCAGCCAAGAGGGCAAAGTGATGAGTCTCGCGAGCGCTACCTGTCTCAACCACTAGACCAACGCTAGTACGCAAGCCTTTTTGCACCAAATGCTGATGAATTGCAGAAGTAGCTAACAACGCAGGAATTGCTACGTGCTTCTCGTCAACCTGACGATCGCTCACGATCAAGATGTTGTATCCAGAGCGAACTGCATCGGCCGCTTCAGCGCACAAAGACGCCAAACGCGCTTCGATACCAGCCTTGCCCCATGCAGCCGGGTAACAGATATCCAACTCATATGAGCGGAACTTACCATTGGTGTAGTGACCAATGTGACGAATCTTGGTGATGTCATCAAAGTCCAAAATTGGCTGACTAACTTCCAAGCGCATTGGTGGATTGATGTTGTTTGTATCTAACAAGTTCGGCTTTGGTCCGATAAACGACACCAATGACATCACCATATTCTCGCGAATCGGATCAATCGGGGGATTGGTAACTTGCGCAAATAATTGCTTAAAGTAGTTGTAAAGTGGCTTGTTCTTATTAGAGAGAACTGCCAATGGGCTATCGTTACCCATTGAACCAATTGCCTCTTCGCCATTCATGGCCATTGGAGCCATGAGGTACTTGATATCTTCTTGGGTGTAGCCGAATGCCTGTTGGCGATCTAGCAATTTTGCGGCTGGACGAATAGTCGTTTTCTCATCAACCAAGTCGGCCTTGCTTGCATCAACCTCGTCCAACTTCACACGAACGGCATCAATCCAACTCTTATATGGCTTCGCTTTAGAAACGGCGTTCTTGAGCTCAACGTCATCAATGATGCGGCCTTGTTCCATATCAATCATGAACATCTTGCCTGGTTGCAGGCGCCACTTTTGAACAATCTTGCTTTCTGGAATAGGCAATACACCTGCCTCAGAACCCATAATGACTAAATCATCATCAGTAACGTAATAGCGGGCTGGGCGCAAACCATTGCGATCCAAAGTTGCGCCGATTTGACGACCATCGGTAAATGCCATTGCAGCAGGGCCATCCCATGGCTCCATCATCGCTGCGTGATATTCATAGAAGGCGCGACGATTGTCATCCATCAATGCATGCTGTTCCCATGCCTCGGGAATCATCATCATCATGGCTTGAGCCAATGGATAGCCAGACATCACCAACAACTCTAAACAGTTATCAAAACATGCAGTGTCAGACTGTCCTGGATAAATCAGTGGCCACAATTTTTGGAGATCATCGCCAAGCACTGGGGAGCTAATTGCGCCTTCACGTGCATTCACCCAATTTACGTTGCCTTTAACGGTATTGATCTCACCGTTGTGCGCAATCATGCGATATGGATGCGCTAATTCCCATGCAGGGAAAGTATTTGTAGAGAAGCGTTGATGAACCAAAGCAAGCGCCGATACAGTGCGCTTATCTTGCAAATCTTGGTAGTAAGCGCCGACCTGGTTAGCCAACAGCAAGCCCTTATACACAATGGTTCTAGCAGACATTGAAGCAACAAAATATTCTTTGCCATGCTTCAAATGTAAATCTTGAATAGCATGACTTGCTGTTTTGCGAATCACATATAACTTACGCTCAAGCGCATCGGTTGTCATGATGTCGCGACCACGGCCAATAAAGATTTGGCGGATGAATGGCTCTGTCATTTGCACTGTTGGAGACATCGGCAATTTCACATCAACCGGAACATCTCTCCAGCCCAAAACAACCTGGCCCTCTAAGCGAACTGTGCGCTCTAATTCTTGTTCGCAAGCCAAACGAGAGGCGTGCTCTTTAGGCAAGAAAATCATGCCAACGCCATACTCGCCCAAGGGTGGCAATGTCACACCTTGCTTGGCCATTTCTTCGCGATATAAGGTATCTGGAATCTGAATCAAAATACCAGCGCCATCACCCATCAAAGGATCGGCACCAACCGCCCCCCGGTGATCTAAGTTCTCAAGAATCTGCAAACCCTGAGAAACGATCTCATGGGATTTCTTGCCTTTAATGTGCGCTACGAATCCTACGCCGCAGGCATCATGCTCATTTTGTGGGTCATATAGACCTTGAGCGATTGGACGAAGATCTGAATTCAATTGTGTAGTCATAGTGTTTCCGAGGGGCGACAAAGGCCTGATTACTTTTGGAGGATCAAATATAGGTGAATACCCATGCTGATGCAATAGAAATAAAATGAGTCTGTCCCATTTAATTCGATGTCGCACCAATATGAATTACATATATGGGGACAGAGTCAATAAATTCAATCCCATTAAAACAAGGGAGGGATAGCAAGAAATTTCTTAAGCTATTGAATTTAAAGAGGTAATTTTCTTTGGGCGCCCACGATGACGGATCTGAGCAAGTTCTGGATTGTCTTTAAATAGCTTATTAGCGTAAATATCGCTCACCCAAGGCTTAGAACGAATTAAGGATTCCGTAATCTGCTTATCTTCCCAGTGAGGGGCGCCCTCTTTTACAAAGCTAGCCCATGCCATTTGCCTCTCAAATGGCGTATTACCCAATTTCCAAAAATACTGGTGATCTACAAGCCATGGCTCAAGGTTTCCGCCAATATGGCTCGAAAAGCTAGTCCATCCAGAATCCTGGGGGCTTGATTCAAAACCAGACCTCACTGGATTTAGCTCGATGTAGCGCTGACAACGTAAGAAATATTCTGGGTCAATCAAAGACGAGCGATAGCGCCCCTCCCAAATAGTCCCAGAGCGATGATGTTGCTGGTTGAAATATTGCGCATAACGACGCCCCAAAGACTGCATGGTCTTGGCAAGCGAATCTTCATTTTGGGGTGTCATCAATAAGTGCACGTGATTTGGCATTAGAGCAAATGCATGTACCGCACATGCAAATTGTTTTGCCGCATCGCGCAACCACTCTAAATAAATGCGACGATCCTCATCACCAAAGAAAAGCATCTCTCGATTATTTCCGCGCACCATGACATGCATTGCTTGGCCGGGTATTACAGTGCGCGCTTGCCGAGCCATTTTAAAGATGCACTACTGCAGTTCGCGTGGACCGCTATTGCGCGAGAACTCTGGAATAAACCAATCGCCATCAAATTGGGTTACGCCCTCAGGTACTTCGCGTGCCTCTTGTGGTGAATCTTTTAGAGCAACTGACATATAAGAAATCCACATTGGTAATGCTAAGCCGCCACCTGTTTCTCGATCACCTAAGCTAGCGGGCTTATCAAAACCAATCCAGGCAATCGCAACCACCTTGGGGTTGTAGCCTGCAAACCATGCGTCATGAGACTCGTTGGTTGTTCCGGTTTTTCCAGCAATATCAGTGCGCCCTAATTTGCCTCGTGCACTTGCAGCGGTACCTGACTTTGTAACCTCTTGCAGCATGCTATCCATTACAAATGCAGTTCTGGCATCCAATACCCTAGGTGCATCTTGCCGTGCATGCGTCGGTTTTGCCTCAAACAAAACTGTGCCCTTGGAGTCAATCATCTTATCGATTAAGAAAGGATCAACACGATAACCGCCATTTGCAAAGACGCTATAGGCTGATGCCATTTGCAAAGGTGTTACCGAGCCAGCACCCAAAGCCATTGTCAAATAAGGTGGGTGTTTCTCTGGCTCGAATCCAAAGCGCTGAATATATTCTTGAGCGTAGGATGGGCCGATCGCCCGGATAATTCTTACGGAAACCAAGTTCTTAGACTTTGCTAAGGCAGTGCGTAGACGCATCATGCCGTCATATTTGCCATCGTAGTTCTTTGGCTCCCATGCCTGGCTACCCGTCTCCATACTGCCAATAGATAAAGGCGCGTCATTCACCATTGTGCTGGGTGCAAAACCTTTTTCAAGTGCGGCGGCATAGATAAATGGTTTGAAGGATGAGCCCGGCTGACGCAGCGCCTGAGTCACGTGATTAAATTGATTGCGACGGAAATCAAAGCCTCCAACTAAAGACAGAATCGCGCCCGTCTCCGCATTCATGGAAACGAAGGCAGCCTCCACTTGTGGCAACTGCGCAAGCTTCCAAACGCCCGCATCAGAAAGCAACCTAACAACAGCACCTGGACGCAAACGCTTCTTTGGTTGCGCACTATCCGTTAAGGAGGCTGCCGCTAACTTCATGCCTTCGCCTTTGAGGGTGATGGTATCTCCGGTAGCAATCATGACTTGCATTTCTTTAGGCTTTACATCAAGCACTACACCAGACTGCAAATCATCTAATTGGGGGTAGGCCAACAAAGCCTCATCAATTGCGCGCTGACGTTTTACAGGGTCTTCTGGAAGATCAATAAATCCTTCTGGGCCACGATAAGCATGACGTAAGTCGTACTCAAAAATACCGCGACGCACTGCTTTATATGCAGCGTCTTGATCTGCCTTCAGAATAGTGGTGTAGACATCAATGCCCTGCGAGTAAATTGCCTCGCCGTATTGCGTAAAGAGAAGTTGGCGAACCATCTCCGCAGGGAAATCTGCGCGTACCGCAAACTCATTGCCAAGGCCACGGATACGCAACTCTTCAATCATGGCATTTTGATATTCATCTGAGGAGATGTATCCCAGATCACGCATGCGCTGCAGAATATATTCTTGACGAATCTTGGCGCGACGGAAATTTGTCACGGGGTTATAAGCTGAAGGCGCCTTAGGCAAGCCCGCCAACATTGCAGACTCAGCGATCGTAATGTCCTTTAGATCCTTGCCGAAGTAAATTTGTGCTGCACTAGAAAAACCATATGCTCTCTGGCCCAAGAAAATCTGGTTCATGTAGATTTCGAGAATTTTGTCCTTAGTGAGTTGCGATTCGATTTCCCACGCGAGCAACACCTCATAAATTTTGCGACTAAAGGTCTTCTCATTACTCAAGAAAAAATTGCGGGCCACCTGCATAGTGATTGTTGAGGCGCCCTGTGAGAGGTGACCTCGTAAATTCGTGACAGCAGCGCGCAGAATGCCAACATAATCGACACCACCATGAGAGTAAAAGCGGTCATCCTCAATAGCTAAGACTGCATTGCGCATATTTTGCGGAATTTCATTGAGCGGAATCACTTTGCGACGCTCTTCACCAAATTCGCCAATCAACACTTTGTCAGCTGTATAAATGCGCAATGGTGTTTTCGGGTTGTAATCCGTTAATGCAGAAATTTTTGGCAAGTTTGGTTTTGCAACCAAAAACGCGTACCCCATCAGAAGGGTAACCACCAAAGCAAAAACCACGCCAATAATGAGTAACGCCTTAACGAGTGGATTGCTGGAAGACTTGCGAGGTATGCCGCCATCAACTCGCGGTTGCCGAGGACGTCTGTCGATTGGACGGGTTGGTCTCTGATTGAGCGTCGGCTTGTCTTTTGGGGGTAGCGCCATATGTTCAAATTATAGGGTGCTTGGACAATTTACCTAAAAGCTCCAAAACCCTTGTTTTTGTCTTTTTTCAAGTCATATTCTGACGAGCCATTCAAGTTAGGCCTATAGATATTGAACGCCCTCACTTTGAAAATGTGGGCATGCCATCACGCCATATTCCCAACCATGCATTTGATGAGATTTTGAGTGATCTTGGTGACGATCCTGCAATCCCAGATCCCCATGGAATCCGCAAACCCAAGACCGCCAAAAATAATCATTCAGAGACCTTGGGCATACATACAAACCAGCCAAAATTGGACGCTCTCCAAAGTCTTCACTTAACACCTCAACTCAAAAAGATAAGCGGATTAGTCGCTGGATTTGCCTTTCTAGCTGTCCTCGGATTGGTGTTTTTTGGTGCCTATGAATCATTGAAATCAAACTCTCAAGCACAGATTGAAAGCGCCCAAAACCAACTAACTGAGCTTCAAAAAGAAGTAGCTGTTTTGCGCAATGAGCTACAAGATGGCCTGGATGATATATATAAAGAAATAGAATCATTAGAAGTGAGTATTCACTCTTTTAAAGAAAAGAAGGCAGAAAACAAGGTTATCTACAAACCTCCGCCCATTCCCCATGAGGCTGAATTACGGCGTTGGAGATATTTGGGGAGCCTTCAAATGGGTCACTCCCAGCGCGCTTATTTCCATACCGGCAAGGGTGGGTCTACATTCGAAATGGGAGCATCTGTTTTAGGCGATTGGCGTCTAAGTCACATTCAAAAGGATGTCGTCACTCTGACGCACCCCCAGGGGAAATCTCTCGCGCTCACAGCATCTAAGAGTGAATGAACTTGAACCCAAAAAACATGCGAGAAAGATTAAAAAAATATTTGGGGAGTGTGGCCCTTGCCCTCATTTTTTTAGCATGCCCCGCACAAGGAAACGCTCCTTCGCAAAACCCCTTGCAAACACCAATTAGTTTGCAATTTACCGATATCGATCTGGTTGAGCTTTTGCAAATTTTGGCCAAACTTGGCAACACCAATTTCCTACTGAGTGATTCCATTAAGGGCAAGATTACGATAGATCTTATCCATACGCCATGGCAAACCGCAGTCCATTCGATACTGGCAAGCAAAGGTTTACGAATAGTGCGAAACGGTGACATTTACTGGATTGGGCCCCATGCAGAAATTTTGGCCTTTCAAAAATATCGTCGCGAAGATGCCGCCCTACCCTTTGGCGGCGATCATATTCATAGTCCACGGCAGATTCTGATTGAGGCCCGTATTGTTGAGGCAGATGAACGCTTTGCCCGTGAGCTAGGGGTAAAGCTTGGGTATCAAGCCAATTCAATTCAAGGAAATCCAGATCAAAAAATTTCCGGGGGCTTTGATTTAGGCGGTGCAGGTCTCAATGGTTTTAATCCAGCGACAGTAGCAGCGACACTGGTTTCAAAAAACGCCAGCCGCCTTTTACAAATGGAGTTGTCTGCCCTCGAGTCCGATGGTCAGGGAAAGATTCTTTCTAATCCCAGAATCATGACTGGGGATCAGGTCAAAGCCACTATCGAACAAGGTACCGAGCTCCCTTACCAAACCACATCCCAAAATGGCAGCAAGCTGCAATTTAGAAAAGCAAACCTCCGTTTAGAGGTAATTCCCAAAATTCATCCAGACGGGAACATTTCATTGCTTGTTGGAATCAATAAAGACACTATCGGCATGAAAACCGAGCAGGGTTATGCCATAGACACCAAAAGTTTGAGCTCAGAAATAACGGTTGAAAATGGGGGTACGGCGATCATCGGGGGGATTTTTCAGACAACCGAACGAGAGGATGAGGTCAAAGTCCCCTTGCTTGGCGATATTCCTCTAATTGGGCACTTATTTCGTCATAAATCTAAATTACGAGACAAAACTGAGCTGCTTGTCTTCTTAACCCCGACCGTTCTCGACAAACCCTAATAAAATCGAAGGGTGAACTCTTCGACAAACAACATCTTTCTAATCGGCCTCATGGGTGCCGGGAAGTCGACCGTTGGAAAAGTATTGGCAAAGAAACTGGGGCGTCGCTTTTTAGATGCCGATCATGTCATTGAGGAACGCTGTGGCGTCAAAATTCCAGTCATATTTGAAATGGAAGGTGAGGATGGTTTTCGCAAACGCGAGGCACAAGCCATTCGGGAAGTCACTAGCGAACAAGATATTGTTTTAGCAACCGGTGGTGGCGCCGTTTTGCTACCCGAAAATCGCGCGGCATTAAAAGAGCGCGGCACTGTTATTTATTTACATGCAAACCCCATCGAACTTTGGCATCGCACCAAAGGTGGTGAGGGACGCCCTCTTTTAAAGAATGGTGACGCAAAAAAAATACTTGAAAATTTGTATGCTATCCGCGATCCACTCTATCGAGAAATTGCAGACCATGTGATTGAAACCGGTAAACCAAGCGTCAATCAATTGGTCAACACTTTAATCATGCAACTTGAACTATCCGCTTAAATACATTGGCACTATGATGAAAACACTAGAAGTTGATCTTGGCAATCGTAGCTATCCTATATACATAGGCACCGATCTCATTGATCAACCCAGTCTATTCTCCGCTTGTGAAAAAGCCACATCGATTTACATCGTTACAAACACAACAGTAGCGCCGCTTTACGCGCAGCGCTTAAGCAAAACTTTGGAGAGCTTTGGCAAGTCAGTTAGAACCATCATTCTTCCTGACGGGGAAGCATATAAGGACTGGAAAAACCTCCAACTGATTTTTGATGACCTCCTAAAATTTGGCGCCGACCGTCAAACGATGTTGGTTGCATTGGGTGGTGGCGTCATTGGAGATATGACCGGATTTGCCGCGGCAAGCTTTATGCGTGGCGTTCGCTTTATTCAGGTTCCCACCACATTGCTGGCGCAGGTTGACTCTTCTGTAGGCGGCAAAACAGGCATCAATCACCCCCTTGGGAAAAACATGATTGGCGCCTTTCATCAGCCTGCCGCCGTTATTGCCGATCTCAATACCCTGAAAACTCTGCCCCCAAGAGAGCTATCTGCCGGCCTAGCTGAAGTAATCAAACATGGCGCCATTGCTGATGCGCAATTTTTAGATTGGATTGAGTCAAACGCAAAAGCTTTATTAGCGTGTGACACCGAGGCTATGGGTCATGCAGTATTGCGCTCTTGTGAAATTAAGTCTGCAGTAGTTTCCGCCGATGAAAGAGAGGGTGGCATTCGTGCAACTCTAAACTTTGGTCATACCTTTGGTCATGCGATTGAAGCTGGCATGGGATACGGCGAATGGTTGCATGGCGAAGCTGTTGGCTGTGGAATGGTGATGGGTGCCGATCTATCCCATCGCTTAAATCTGATTAGTGCCAATGATGTAGCAAGACTTACTAACATTATTCAGTCAATGAACTTGCCGATTGTTCCACCAAAATTTGGTGCCGCTAGATATATGGAGCTGATGCAGGTCGACAAAAAAACTGAGGGTGGCCAGATTCGTTACGTAGTGCTCGAAAAGATTGGCAAAGCTCAAATTAAAAGTGCGCCAGATGCTCAGGTCATCGACACCTTAAACGCCACAGGTGCCGCTTAATTTATTGCTAGCCTTTTATAAGGCCGATCTTGACTGCCTGACCTGCTTGCGCACTTGCAAATTCAGTCAGGTCACTCAAAAGCTCTTTCCCAGTCTTGGTATCTAGCCACAAGGGCTGTGCCATCGTTCCAGCCCAGCGATAGTGATAACCACCTGATTTGGCAGCCACCCAAATTTCATGCAAAGGGGGCTGAGTGTTCACTACGATGACACTTTTATCCCTGAAGCGAATATTGATGACATTGCCGCCTTGACGCTCTACGTCTAAATCAAGATCAAGCGCATCATCAGCAGCCTCTAATGCCACCTCAATAGAATGCAATAAATTGCTTCCCAGCTGATAAAACTGCTTGTCATCAATGGCTTCTACGCCTGAATTATTTGGATTCATAGTCGAGTCCTGCATGCTATATTCAATCATTCGTTTTAGAGACATTCATGATAGCGATTCTTAATAGAGCCCTCGGTATTAGCCTTCTAATAGCCCTTGCTGGATGTGGGGTTAGGGGTCAGCTATATTTGCCAAATGTGCCACCAGTTCCTCCTGCTCCTACCGAGCCAGAACCTAAGGGCAAGCTTTACCCACCTCAAACCTCTGCCAGCCCAAGCAATTCGACATCGACCAAGCAATGACAATGAAAGCAATTCCACTCCCTAAGTTATCTGGATTTACAGAGCGTGATGGCAACTGGTATGCCGAAGAAATTCCATTGGCCGATTTAGCAAAAGAATTTGGTACACCGCTCTACATCTACAGCAAGAAGGCGTTGACTGAAGCTTATCAAGCCTACGATAAGGCCTGCGTAGACGGCAAAGGAAAGCGTCGTGCCCGAGTGCATTACGCCATGAAAGCCAATAGCAATTTAGCGGTAATTGATTGCTTTAAAAAACTTGGTGCAGGATTTGATTTGGTCAGCGGTGGCGAACTAGCCCGCGCATTAGCAATTGGCGCCGACCCAAAAAGCCTGGTATTTGCTGGCGTTGGCAAATCCGCCTCAGAAATTGCGGCCGCACTAAAAGCCGGCGTCAAATGCATTAACGTGGAGTCAATTGCCGAGCTTCACCAGATTAATCGCGTAGCGACAGAAATGAACTGCCGTGCGCCGATTTCTTTACGCGTGAATCCAGATGTCGATGCACAAACACATCCTTATATTTCTACCGGATTAAAGGGTAATAAGTTTGGTATTGCCTATCACGAAGTTTTAAAAACCTATCGCGAGGCTTCGCAACTTTCTCAAATTGATGTTGTTGGTATCGATTGCCATATCGGCTCTCAAATCACAACCACCGCACCCTATTTAGATGCCTTAGATAAAGTGTTGGATCTAGTGGAACATCTCAAACGCGAAGGCATTGTGATTCATCATCTGGATCTGGGTGGTGGCCTTGGAATCTCTTACAGCGATGAAACTCCGCCGGATATTACTGAGTTCACGAACACGCTGTTGAACCATGTGACTGAGCGTGGTTTTGGACATCTCGATATCGTTTTGGAGCCCGGCAGATCACTAGTAGGTAATGCTGGTGTATTGCTAACTACTGTGGAATACCTAAAGCCAGGTGTTGAGAAAAACTTTTGTATTGTTGATGCAGCAATGACTGAGTTGATGCGGCCCGCCCTCTATGAAGCTCATCACGGCATCGTTCCCGTACAAACTAAACCGGCAAAGAGCGTGGCCTATGATGTTGTTGGTCCTGTTTGCGAATCCGGTGACTGGCTGGGTAGAGATCGCCACCTTGCAGTAGAAGAAGGTGATTTACTCGCCATCTTATCTGCCGGTGCTTATGGTTTTGTCATGGCCTCTAACTACAACACGCGCCCTAAACCTGCAGAAATTATGGTTGATGGAAAGAATGCTTACGTTATTCGTGCTCGTGAAAAAACAGCCGACTTATTTGCAAGTGAAACGGTGCTGCCGAATTAACAGCAAATCATGAGAAACAAAAAACCCCGCTAACTCAGCGGGGTTTTTTGTTTCAAGTCTTGCGCTAATTAATGTAAACCAGCGATGTAATCAGAAACTGCTTTCATTTCTTGATCAGAAAGCTTGGTAGCAATAGTAGTCATTTGGCTACTATTTTTACGAATGCCTTCACGGAACGCGAGCAGTTGTGTATTTGTATATTCAGCCCATTGACCGCCTAAGAGTGGGTACTGAGCAGGGATGCCAGCGCCAGTTGGGCTATGACATGCAGCACAAGCTGGAACGCCTTTAGCAGCAATACCGCCACGGTAGATACTCTGCCCCAACTCAATCGATGCTTTGTTTTGAGCAACGCCTTGTGAGATTGGTTGCTTAGATAGGAATGCTGCAATGTTCTGCATATCTTGCTCTGTCAAAGTTGCTGCCATACCCATCATCACAGGATTTGCGCGACTGCCATCTTTGAAATTTTTCAATTGCTTGGTTGTGTAAGCCGCATGCTGAGCAGATAACTTAGGCCAAGTACCTGTTGCACTTTGACCCTTTGGGCCATGGCAAGTAAGACAGGCAGTAACGCCACGTGACGCATCGCCATTGGAATAGAGCGCCTCACCAGCAGCCGGGTCAACCTTTGGTTTACCTGGCACAGCAGCCTTGGCTTCTGCAGCAGGAGCCATTGGAGCGGCATCGGCAGCAAAAACTGCACCTGAAACGCCGATCAGAGCGAAAATAGAGACGGCCGCAAAACCAGCACGCAAGCTAGTTAATTTGGAGATTTGAGAGGTTTGACGCATTATGTTTACCTTGGCAAAAATTCCTAAAAGTGTTTGGGCCCTGCATTTACAACCTTTTACCCAACACCATGAGATATTTCATGATTTTGCGTGATTTTACAATAGCTTCTGGACATGTCTAAACTCTTTCAAGCCCGATTCGCCACCACAGTCAATGACACCCATTGCCTGCCTGCCACTCCCCTGCGCGAGGTAGCCTTTGCTGGCCGCTCAAATGCGGGCAAATCTAGCGCTCTGAACGTCCTTTGCAACCAAAAAAGGCTCGCTTTTGCCAGTAAAACGCCTGGGCGCACCCAACATATCAACTATTTTGGGATTTTTGCAAAAGATGACTTATTGGGCTACTTAGTCGACCTACCAGGATATGGCTATGCAGCCGTCAATCATGAGACCAAATACCACTGGAATGCGCTTCTAAGCGACTATCTCCAAGAGCGAGAGCAGTTGGTAGGCATGATCCTGATTGTGGATTCTAGGCGCGGTATCACCGACCTGGACGAGCAAATGATTGAGTGGTTTGTACCCACCGGCAAACCAATCCACGTTTTGCTCAGCAAATGCGACAAACTCAACAAAAGCGAATGCAAACATGCGCTGGAGGCAGTGCGCAAGCAATTGCAGCAATATGACCCAGCCCTACCCGATGGTAATGGCGAGTCCACACAACTTACGGCACAATTATTTTCGAGCACCAAACGTATTGGTCTTGAAGAGGCCGACAATATTGTCATTAAATGGTTATTTGAAGCAGAGACTAAAGAAGATGAGATCACCAGCTAAATCATTGCTTAACTTTCCAGGGCATCGTCCGCGCCGGATGCGCCGCGATGATTGGTCACGTCGTCTCATGCAAGAAAATAGTGTCTGCGCAAGTGACCTGATTTACCCAGTATTTTTACTTGAAGGCCAAGGTAAGTCTGAAGCTGTTGCTTCAATGCCTGGTGTCTATCGCGTTTCTTTGGATCTACTCTTTTCTGTTGCGCAAGAGTGTGTTGACCTAGGTATTCCAGTCCTCGCATTATTTCCAGTAATCGATAGCACCCTAAAAACACCTGATGGCAAGGAAGCCTTTAATCCAAATGGCCTCATTCCGACTGCTGTTCGCGAACTTAAAACACGCTTCCCTAATTTAGGCATCATGACTGATGTAGCACTTGATCCTTACACAAGCCATGGTCAAGATGGCGTACTCGATGAGCAAGGCAGAATCCTAAATGATGAGACCACTGCAATCTTGGTAAAGCAAGCAGTCACTCAAGCTGAGGCCGGTGTCGATATCGTTGCACCATCAGACATGATGGATGGTCGTATTGGAAAAATTCGTGAAGCACTTGAACAAAAGCAATTGATTCATACACGCATCATGGCTTATTCAGCAAAGTACGCCTCTGCTTTTTACGGCCCATTTAGAGATGCCGTAGGCTCTGCAAAGAATCTTGGCAAGGCCGATAAAAAAACCTATCAAATGGATTGTGCCAATGGCGACGAGGCTTTGCGGGAGGTTGCGCTCGATATTAGCGAAGGTGCTGATATGGTGATGGTCAAGCCTGGCATGCCTTACCTGGACATCGTGCGTCGCGTAAGAGAAGAATTTAATTACCCGACATATGCCTACCAAGTGAGCGGGGAATACGCCATGCTTAAGGCGGCCGCACAAAATGGTTGGCTAGATCACGATGCCGTCATGATGGAATCATTACTTGCATTTAAACGTGCGGGCGCTGACGGCGTTCTTACTTACTTTGCGCTAGAAGCTGCACGTTTAATTAAAGCGACTAAATAATTTTTAGCCGCTTTAATTTTTCAATATATTTCTTAAGCGCTCAATAAAGCGCTGTGGCGGCATATAACCAATAACGCGTTGCTCTTTTTGCTCTTCTGAATTTTGATTAAAGATCAAAATACCTGGCGGGCCAAATAAACCAAAGCGCTTAAGTAATGCTTGGTTCTCAGGGCTATTTGCAGTTACATCTGCCTGCAATAAAACAAACTGCTTTAGCTCCTTGCTAACCTCTGGATTTGCAAAAGTATTCACTTCCATCTCTTTGCAGCTGATACACCAGTCAGCATAGAAATCTAAGAGGACAAATTTCTTTTCTGCTCGAGCTTTGCTTAATTGCGCATCAAGCTCTGCTGGAGACTGAATAACCACAAATGAAAGTTCTCCGACCTGATGAATTCTCTGGCCATTCACTGTTTGTATAGTGCTAGCAGTGTCACTTTTTTGCAGCAAGGGAGATGCAATCCAAGCTGCTGTCGCTACCAATAAAACACCTAGGGTACGTTGCAACCACACCATCCAAATCCCGGTAGACGGTATCAAAATACGGGCTTCAACTGCAATAAATAGCAATGGCAATCCCATTCCCAAGGCCATTACGAAGAGCAATCCAGCGCCCAGGCTCATAGAGCCTGTTTGCGCAATAAACGCCAACACACCGGCCAACGGAGCAGTAATGCATGGGCTAGCCACTAAAGTAGAGATGCCCCCCAACGCAAAAGCGCCTACTGCACTGCCGCCCTTTTGTCGACCAGCCAAATTATCAATCTGCTGGTGCCAGGATTGCGGTAAACGTAAGTCGTAGAGACCAAACAAACTTCCTGAAAGCGCTAAGAGCAATAAGGCGAATATTGCCAGCGCAAAAGGGCTTTGTAAGGCGCGCTGCACGCTACCCCCTAGAGCCGCCATCAGCATGCCAGCTAAGGCATATACCAAAGCCATGCCCAGCACATAAGCCAGCGCTAAGACGCTAGCACGGCTCTTGGATACAGCTTTACCACCCTGGGTGCCGAAGATAACGCTTGAAAGTATAGGCAGCATTGGAAGCACGCAAGGCGTAAAAGCTAAAGCCAAACCCAAAACAAAAAATGCTAAGAATAAATATCCTGTGGATGTGCTCTCTAAGAATCGGCCAATAGCATTAACGTCATCGCGCTCACGCCATAAATCTGCCAAGCTAAATTGGTCATTCGCCTTCACGCTAGACGAGGGAACGCCATCTAATACATCCGGAATTGGTGCTGCTTTCACACCAGGTCCAGCAAGTAAAAATTTAAGGGTCATGGGTGGATAGCAAATACCTGCTTCAGCGCATCCCTGAAGAGTGGCCTCCAAATGAACGGGCTGTCCAGCCACCGACTTGATCTCTAAAAAAACTAAGAACGGATCTTTGTATACCTGCAGTTTTTTCTGAAAAGTATCATCAAACTTTTCTACGCCCTTTGGCAATGTGGGCCTTATATTATCTAGCTTCGCAGCCTGTGTACCCACTTGAAACTTTAAAGATTCTTGGTAGATGTAATAGCCCTTTGCAGGCAGAAACTCCAGCTCGACTTGGTTGGAATTTTCCAGCCAACTAGCTTCAACTCGAAAGGCCTTTTCTGGAGACAAGAAGTCCTGTGCGGCAAATACTTGTGCAGAGAAAAACAACAGGAGCGCAAAAATTCTCACGAGGGAAGAATGTAATTTCATGACTTCGAATTTACCTCAGACTCTACCCACTTGCCGTACTGCTCTTCATATTGCTCAGGAGAAAAGGCCAATATCTCTGGAAGATCGTATGGATGTGTATTTTTAATAAAGGTGGAGATCTCAAGCCACTTTGCTTTAGCTGTCTTCGCGCAAAGCAATACTTCGCATTCTTCGCAAACCTTGCCCTCCCAACGATAAATTGAGTGAGCTCCTTCAGTAATTTGCACACAAGCGGCTAAATTCTCCTCCACCAAGGACCTTGCCAAGCCCTTGGCGGCCTCCATATTAGGAAGACTGGTTAGCACCACCAAAAGCTTGCTGGGGTTGACTGGGAGGTTTTCAGACATTCTGTATTTATAAACCGATAAATGAAAAAAGCCAGACCGAAGCCTGGCTTTTTAGTGTAACTGGGAGACTTAAGCCTCTTCAGCTACTGCTGCTGTTTCTTCAACTTCTGGGCGATCAACCAACTCAACCAAAGCCATAGGTGCATTATCACCATGACGGAAGCCAAACTTCAAAATGCGAAGGTAGCCGCCTGGACGTGTTGCGTAACGTGGGCCGAGTTCTGTAAAGAGCTTGGTTACGATATCGCGATCACGAGTGCGATTGAATGCCAAGCGACGGTTTGCCAAGTTATCTTTTTTACCCAAGGTAATCAAAGGCTCAACAACCATGCGCAATTCTTTAGCTTTTGGCAAAGTTGTTTTAATAACTTCGTGCTCCAAGAGTGAATTGGACATATTGCGCAGCATCGCTAAGCGATGTGATGATGTTCTGTTAAGTTTGCGTAAGCCGTTTCCGTGACGCATGATGCTTCCTTTCTAATTATTTCTCGAGGTTAGCTGGAGGCCAGCTTTCGAGTTTCATGCCAAGACTTAAGCCACGAGCCGCCAAAACATCTTTGATTTCATTCAAAGATTTGCGACCTAGATTAGGCGTCTTCAACAATTCATTCTCTGTACGTTGAATCAAGTCACCGATGTAGTAAATGTTCTCAGCCTTCAAGCAGTTTGCAGAGCGAACTGTGAGCTCGAGATCATCAACCGGACGCATCAACATTGGATCAACCATTGATGAGCGGCTTGGTGCTAAATCACCAGAAACTTCGCTGCTTTCGAGGGCTGCGAATACAACTAATTGATCAACCAAGATGCTAGCTGCTTGACGAATCGCCTCTTCAGGAGACAACACACCGTTAGTTTCGATCGTCATTACTAAACGATCGAGGTCGGTACGTTGCTCAACACGAGCAGACTCAACAGCATAACTAACACGGCTTACCGGGCTGAATGACGCATCCAACACGATACGGCCAATAATCTTAGTAGCTTCGTCGCTGTACTGACGTACGTTACCTGGCACATAACCACGGCCTTTTTCAACCTTGATCTGCATGTCCAACTTGCCACCAGCTGACAAGTGAGCGATCACGTGATCAGGGTTCATGATTTCTACATCATGTGGCAAATCGATATCTTTTGCAGTAACAACGCCTGGACCTTCTTTACGCAAATTGATAGTAACTTCGTCACGTGACTGCAACTTAAATACGATACCTTTGAGGTTCAACAAGAGGTTTACTACGTCCTCTTGAACTCCATCCAATGTGGAGTACTCATGAACAACACCAGCAATAGCTACTTCAGTTGGCGCATAACCAACCATCGAGGACAAAAGTACACGACGTAATGCATTTCCGAGTGTGTGGCCATAGCCACGCTCGAACGGCTCCATAACAACCTTAGCTTGGTTGGCGGTAAGCGCTTCAACAGAAATAATCTTTGGCTTGAGCAAATTTGTTTGCATATTTTTTCCTTGAGAGTGCCTAATTAGCGTGAATACAATTCGACGATCAAACTTTCATTAATTTCACCGCTAATATCTTCACGGTCAGGCACTTGCTTAAATGTTCCCTCGAGCTTAGCTGCGTCTACTGAAACCCAAGTAACAGCTGCCATTTGTCCAACTAAATTGAGTGATTCTGTAATACGCGCTTGCTTCTTCGCTTTTTCACGAATAGCAACTACATCACCAGGTTTAACCTGAATTGATGGAATATTCACAGGGTTGCCATTGAGCAAAATTGCGCAGTGGGAAACCAACTGACGTGCTTCAGCGCGAGTTGAACCAAAGCCCATGCGATAAACCACGTTATCTAAACGTGACTCAAGCAACTGGAGCAATGTTTCACCAGTGTTGCCCTTACGACGCTCAGCTTCTGCGAAGTAACGACGGAATTGACGCTCTAATACGCCATAGATACGCTTAACCTTTTGCTTTTCACGCAATTGATTACCGTAATCAGATGTTCTTGAGCCAGATGTACGGCCATGTTGACCAGGCTTAGTATCTAACTTGCACTTGTCTGACAGGGCGCGACGTGCGCTCTTTAAAAATAAGTCGGTACCTTCCCGACGTGCTAATTTGGCCTTAGGCCCTAAGTAACGTGCCACGATGCTTTCCTTTCTTTGCCGCAGTCTTACGACCGGCGGTGAGTTCGCCCTTTAAATCAGGCGAACAGTGGGCTTTAATAAAAAACTACTAAAACTTGTACTGCCAACTTCCTAGCTTAGATACGACGACGCTTAGGAGGACGGCAACCATTATGTGGAACTGGAGTTACGTCTTGAATCTCAGTGATCTTGATGCCCAATGAGTTCAATGCGCGAACAGCTGATTCACGACCTGGGCCTGGGCCTTTGATCTGAACTTCCAAGTTCTTGATACCGCATTCAATGGCTGTCTTACCAGCAACTTCTGCAGCTACCTGAGCAGCAAAAGGTGTTGATTTACGTGAGCCTTTGAAGCCCTGTCCGCCAGAAGTTGCCCATGAAAGAGCATTTCCTTGACGATCAGTGATCGTAATGATGGTGTTATTAAAAGAAGCGTGAACGTGTGCAATACCGTCAGCAACGTTCTTTTTAACCTTCTTACGAGCGCGCTGTGAAGCGGCGGAAGCGGATTGTTGTTTTGCCATGTCAATAAACTTTCTTGATTATTTCTTCAGTTGCACGCCAGACTTACGTGGGCCCTTACGGGTACGCGCGTTAGTCTTTGTACGTTGACCACGTACAGGCAGGCCCTTACGATGACGAACACCGCGATAGCAACCTAAGTCCATCAAACGCTTGATGTTCATAGTTACTTCACGACGAAGGTCACCTTCAGTGATGAACTTACCTACTTCATCACGCAACTTTTCCAAGTCACCGTCAGTAAGGTCTTTAACTTTTTTGTCGATAGCAACACCTGTGGTTTCACAAATTTTGCGAGCACGAGTTGTGCCAATGCCAAAAATTGCTGTTAAACCGATAACAGTATGTTGATGATTTGGGATATTTACCCCAGCGATACGTGCCATGAGATTTCCTCTTAATTAACCAGATCAGCCTTGACGCTGCTTATGACGTGCGTCTGAAGAACAGATCACGCGCACAACGCGTTTGCGCTTAATGATCTTGCAATTTCTGCAAATACACTTAACGGATGCTAAAACTTTCATAACTCACCTCTTAAAAATAGGTACTACTTAATCTTTACTTCGCACGGAAAATGATTCTGGCGCGCGTCAGGTCGTAAGGAGTCATCTCCACCGTCACCTTATCTCCCGGCAAAATACGGATGTAATGCATCCGCATCTTTCCGGAAATGTGCCCTAGAACCACATGTCCGTTTTCCAGCTTCACGCGAAACATCGCGTTCGGCAAATTCTCTACAACTTCTCCCGCCATCTGAATTACATCGTCTTTAGACATTCAGTTAAGCGCCCATCTTAAAGTTGGCTTTTTTCATCAAAGAGCCGTACTGCTGTTGCATGACAAATGACTGAACTTGAGCCATGAAATCCATTGCAACAACAACAATAATCAACAATGAAGTACCGCCGAAATAAAACGGCACGTTGTACTTCAACACCAAGAATTCTGGCAACAAGCAAACCAGAACCATATAAATTGCACCAGCCAAAGTCAAACGCACCAAGATCTTGTCGATGTAACGCGCTGTTTGATCGCCAGGACGAATGCCTGGAACAAAAGCACCGCTCTTCTTTAAATTCTCAGCAGTGTCGCGGCTGTTAAATACCAGTGCGGTATAGAAGAAACAGAAGAAAATAATCGCTGCTGCATACAAAATTGTGTACACGGGCTGACCAGGGGCCAAAGTTGCCGCTAAATCTTTAATAATTCTGCTGAACATATTGGTTGGCTCACCTGAAGTAAACCAGCCAGCAATCGTTGCAGGAAACAAAATGATTGAAGAAGCAAAAATTGGGGGGATAACACCAGCCATATTTAACTTCAATGGGAAGTAAGAAGACTGGCCACCGTAAATCTTGTTCCCAACCTGACGCTTAGCGTAGTTAACCAAGATGCGGCGCTGACCGCGCTCAACAAACACCACAAAATAAGTTACTGCCACGCAAATTACTACGATCAGCAATGCAGAAATAATATTCATAGAGCCGGTACGAACCAACTCTAACAAGCTAGCTAATGCATTTGGCAAGCCAGAAACAATGCCGCCGAAAATAATGATGGAAATGCCGTTACCTAAGCCGCGTTCAGTAATTTGCTCGCCGAGCCACATTAAGAACATCGTGCCAGTAACTAAAGTCACTACGGTATTTAATTCAAACATCAAGCCCGGGTTTACAACCAAACCTGGTTGAGCCTGCAAAGCAACAGAAATACCTAATGCTTGGAAGGTTGCCAAGAATACAGTGCCATAACGGGTGTACTGCGTAATCTTGCGTTGACCAGCCTGACCTTCTTTTTTCAAAGACTCCAATGATGGAACAACAATGGTCATCAATTGCATGATGATCGATGCAGAGATATAGGGCATGATTCCCAGGGCAAAGACTGTAAAGCGCGATAATGCACCGCCTGAGAACAGATTGAACATTCCCAAGATGCCGTCTTTTTGTCCTGCAAATAACTGTGCCAATTGGTCTGGATCAATTCCAGGAACTGGAATATGCGCACCCAAACGGAACACGAGCAAAGCCAACACCAGGAAAATCAAGCGATGGCGTAATTCGCCAAACTTGCCTCCTGCTGTTGAAGTGCTTGCGTTATTGGTAGGTGCTAATGCCATTTTTCTAAAAAGACCTATTAAGCCAATTCAACCAATTTGCCGCCAGCTGCTTCGATAGCTGCTTTAGCGCCGGCAGTTGCTGTGATGCCCTTGAGGGTTACAGCAATTTTGAGTTCGCCAGTTTTGATTACTTTTACTGCATTGATTTGCTCACCAGCAAAGCCGTGTGCTTTCAATACCAATAAGTCTACTTCTGGCAAGTTGATTTTTGCTAAGTCATTCAAAGTGATTTGACCAACATGACGACGTGTCAAAGACACGAAACCACGCTTTGGCAAACGACGGTACATAGGCATCTGACCGCCTTCAAACCCGACCTTGTGGAAACCACCTGAACGGGATTTTTGACCTTTGTGACCACGACCTGCAGTTTTGCCAAGACCAGAACCAATGCCGCGACCTACGCGACGACGGTTTTTCTTGGAGCCTTCTGCTGGTTTGATTGTATTGAGTTGCATATTCTTCGCCTATTTACTTGCTAGTTATTAGCCAATGACTTTAACTAGATAAGAAACTTTATTAATCATGCCGCGAACAGCTGGAGTGTCTTCCAATTCAGAAACTGAATTGATACGACCAAGGCCTAAGCCACGTACAGTTGCACGATGGCTTTCGCGTGTGCCGATCAAGCTGCGTACTAATTGCAGTTTGACTTTGGAGTTAGATGTTGTCATTTATAGATTCCTAATCTTTTGGTCTTAGCCGAGAATCTCTTCAACTGACTTGCCGCGCTTAGCAGCAATCTCAGCAGGAGTACTCATCTTGCTCAAACCATCAATCGTTGCACGAACCAAGTTGTATGGGTTTGTAGAGCCAAGTGACTTAGCAACCACGTTTGTTACACCCATTACGTCGAAAATCGCGCGCATTGGGCCGCCGGCAATAATTCCAGTACCGTCTTTAGCTGGAGAAATCAAAACGCGTGACGCGCCATGCTGACCAGTAACAGTGTGCTGCAAAGTACCTTTACGCAAAGTAACCTTGATCATCTTGCGACGAGCTTCGTCCATTGCCTTTTGAACAGCAACTGGAACTTCTTTTGACTTGCCTTTACCCATGCCGATGCGGCCGTCGCCATCGCCAACTACAGTGAGTGCAGCGAAGCCGAGAATACGACCACCCTTAACCACTTTAGTTACACGATTAACAGCGATCATCTTCTCGCGAAGACCATCATCACGCTCTTCGTTTTGCATCTTAGTTTGCATTTTTGCCATGTTTTTTCCTAAACCCTATTAGAACTTCAGGCCGGCTTCACGCGCAGCTTCAGCTAAGGCCTTGATACGGCCGTGGTAACGATGACCGGAACGATCAAAAGCAACATCAACAACGCCTGCCTTAACAGCACGCTCAGCAACTAACTTGCCGATTTGTTTTGCAGCTTCAGCGTTGCCGCCGTTTTTGATCGCTTGGCGCAAATCTTTTTCCATTGTTGAAGCAGCTGCCACAACTTTGGTTCCGCATGGGCTATAAACCTGAGCAGAAATATGTGTGTTGCTACGGATAACTGTTAAGCGATTTGCCAATGCTTCGGCAATGCGAATACGAGTCTGCCTAGCACGTCTTTGTCTGGATTCGTCTTTATTCATTTTCTAATCTCGCTTACTTCTTCTTAGTTTCTTTCAGATGCACAACCTCATCCACGTAGCGAACACCCTTGCCTTTGTATGGCTCTGGTGAACGGTATGCGCGAACTTCAGCTGCGACCTGGCCAACTTGCTGCTTGTTGGAACCTTTGATAATGATTTCAGTTTGAGTTGGAGTCTCAGCCTTTACACCCTTTGGCAGGTTGTAAATAATGTCGTGTGAGAAACCCAACTGCAATTTCAATGTTTCGCCTTGAGCAGCAGCACGGTAACCAACGCCTACCAAGCTGAGCTTGCGCTCAAAGCCAGTAGTTACGCCAACAACCATGTTGTTAACCAAGGCGCGGGCTGTACCTGACTGAGCACCAGCTTCTGGTGAGTCGTTATTTAAAACAACTGTCAATACGCCATCTTCTTGTTTCAAACCAACAGAAGGATGCAAGTTATGTGTCAAAGTGCCCAATGGACCTTTAACAGTAATGTTTGCACCGTTGATGCTGATTTCAGCGCCCTTAGGAACTGTAATTGGTGATTTACCTACGCGGGACATATTTCGCTCCTTAAGCTACGTAGCAAATAACTTCGCCGCCCACGCCTGTTGCACGTGCTTTACGGTCTGTCATTACGCCTTGAGGGGTTGAAATAATTGCAATGCCCAAGCCATTCATTACTTCTGGAATGTCATGACGGCCTTTATAGATACGCAGACTTGGTGTAGATACACGGTCAATACGCTCAATAACAGGACGGCCTGCATAGTATTTGAGATCAATGTGGAGCACTGGCTTAGCTGCTTCACCTTTGATTTCGAAACTTTCGATATAGCCTTCATCTTGCAAAACTTTTGCGATGGCTACTTTAACTTTTGACGACGGCATCAAGACTACGGGTTTCTGCACTGCTTGCGCATTGCGGATCCTTGTCAACATGTCGGCGATTGGATCGCTGATACTCATGAGTTCTCCTAATTCTTTCGCCGCTTACCAGCTGGCCTTGGTTAAACCGGGGATTTCGCCACGGAAGGCGATTTCACGAATCTTGCTACGAGCCAAACCGAACTTACGGAATGTGCCACGTGGGCGACCGGTTAATGAACAACGATTTCTTTGACGAATCGGGCTTGCGTTACGTGGAAGTGCCTGTAGTTTCAAGCGAGCTTCATAGCGCTCTTCATCGCTGCGTGATTGATCAGCAATGATCGCTTTGAGTTCAGCACGCTTGGCAGCGTACTTCTCTACAGTTTTTGCGCGCTTATTCTCGCGCTCAATCAGGGATAGTTTTGCCACGTTAGCCTCTTAATTGCGGAAAGGGAATTTGAATGCTGCCAACAAAGCTTTTGCTTCTTCGTCGGTTTTAGCAGTCGTCGTAATACTGATATTGAGACCACGGAGGGCATCAATCTTGTCGTATTCGATTTCAGGGAAAATGATCTGTTCTTTAACGCCGATGTTGTAGTTACCACGGCCGTCAAATGCTTTACCAGAGATACCGCGGAAGTCGCGTACGCGTGGCAATGCAACAGTAACGAAACGATCCAAGAATTCGTACATGCGTGCACCACGCAATGTCACCATGGCACCGATTGGGTAGCCTTGACGAATTTTGAATCCTGCAATCGCTTTTTTAGCTTTAGTTACAACAGGCTTTTGGCCGGCAACTTTAGTTAAATCACCAACTGCATTTTCGATAATCTTCTTGTCGTTCACTGCATCGCCTAAGCCCATGTTCAGGGTTACCTTAGTGATACGTGGAACTTCCATTACAGACTTGTAACCAAACTTGGCGATCAAATCTGCAACAACTTTAGCTTGATAGTGCTCTTGAAAACGTGTGCTCATAATTTCTCCGTGCCCCTTATGCGCTTAAAGTTGCGCCAGTGGTTTTGAGGAAACGTTGCTTTTTACCGTCCACGAGTTTGATACCAACACGTGATGGTTTGCCGTTACCGTCAACCACAGCCACATTAGAAATGTGAACAGGCATCGTCTTGTCAATCATGCCGCCAGTAACACCGGCTGCTGGATTTGGCTTAACGCTCTTTTTATAAATATTTACGCCTTCGATCACTAGTTTGTTCTCGAGAACGGCTGTAACAGTTCCTTGCTTGCCCTTATCGCGGCCAGTCAACAGAACTACGGAATCACCTTTACGAATCTTTTTCATATCAGCCTCTTAAATAACTTCGGGGGCGAGAGAAACGATCTTCATGAACTTTTCAGTACGCAACTCGCGCGTCACTGGTCCAAAGATACGTGTGCCAATTGGCTCTAACTTAGCGTTGAGCAATACCGCAGCGTTGCCATCGAACTTAATCAATGAACCATCTGGACGGCGAACACCCTTAGCAGTTCTCACTACTACGGCGTTATAAATGTCACCTTTTTTTACACGGCCACGTGGAGCAGCAGACTTAACGCTGACTTTGATGACATCACCGATACTGGCGTAACGACGCTTAGAGCCGCCCAATACCTTGATGCACAACACTTCACTGGCGCCTGTGTTATCGGCAACCTGTAATCTACTTTCGGTTTGTATCATTTCTAATCCCCAACTTATTGGCCAAAGGCAAACAGTCTTGGTTCCGTCTATGGGTTTTAACGAAAGCTAAAACCCGGAATTAATGAAAAACACTGCTTCTCCAATAAAACCAGAGAAGCCTTCTATTCTACTACGTAAAACAGGGATTTGGGAAGAAACTTCGCCAAAATCCCCAATATTTCTTTAAATACCCTTTGAAGCTTCAACTAAACGGGTCACAACCCAAGATTTAGTACGTGAAATTGGCTTAGATTCAGCAATTTCAACGGTATCACCCATCTTGTATGTGCCAGCTTCGTCATGAGCGTGGTACTTTTTGGACTGGCCAACGTACTTACCAATCACTGGATGCTTAACTTGACGCTCAACCAACACCGTCACAGTTTTTTGCATTTTGTCGCTAACAACGCGGCCCACAAGGGTGCGGCGCAAGGGTTTAGATAATTCTGTCATATCCCTTTTTCCTTATTTCTGTGCAGTCTTTTGGGCGATAAAAGTCTTCACACGAGCGATGTCGCGCTTATTTTTACCCAATTGGCTGGTATTTGTGAGTTGCTGAGTGCCTTTTTGCATACGGAGCTTGAAACCGGTCTTAAGCAACTCGGTTAACTCTGCATTCAATGCATTCAGATCTTTTGAAGCTAATTCTGTATTTTTCATAATCTCTATCCCGATCAACCTAAGTGGCGAATCACGAAAGTGGTCTGTAAAGGCAACTTAGCAGCAGCAAGCTTGAAAGCTTCGCGCGCCAATTGCTCATCAACACCGTCCATCTCGTAGAGCACTTTGCCTGGTTGAATTTCAGCTACGTAGTACTCTGGGTTACCTTTACCGTTACCCATACGTACTTCAGCAGGTTTTTGTGAAATTGGCTTATCTGGGAAAATGCGAATCCAAATACGGCCACCACGTTTAATGTGACGAGTCATTGCACGACGTGCTGACTCAATTTGACGAGCAGTCAAACGACCACGGCCAACGGCCTTCAATCCAAAGTCACCAAAGGCTACAGAACTACCGCGTGTTGCCACGCCAGTGTTACGGCCTTTTTGTTCCTTACGATACTTGCGACGCTTTGGTTGTAGCATGCTTACTCTCCTGACTTCTGCGTATCTGCGGCTGGTGTTTCAACCTTACGCACACGCTTTACTGCTGGTTTAGCAGCAACTAATGGCTTGTCTGTGCCAGCAGCTGGTTTACGAGCAGCTGTCTTGCTTGGAGCACGACGAGTTTTCTTTTCTTCGGCAGCTGGTTCAGCGGATGGAGCGGCTACTTGAGCTTCTGCACCACGACCCAATGTGTCGCCTTTGTATACCCAAACTTTTACACCGATGATGCCGTATGTTGTTTCCGCTTCTGATGTTGCGTAATCAATATCAGCCTTCAATGTATGAAGTGGAACGCGACCTTCACGGTACCATTCGCGACGTGCAATTTCAGCACCGTTCAAACGACCGGATGACATGATCTTGATACCTTGTGCGCCAAGACGCATTGCATTTTGCATTGCGCGCTTCATCGCACGACGGAACATAATGCGCTTCTCTAACTGTTGAGTAATAGAGTCGGCGATCAATTGCGCGTCAACTTCAGGCTTACGAATTTCTTCGATGTTCACGTGAACTGGAACGCCCATACGCTTTTGTAATTCGCGGCGGAGAACTTCAATGTCTTCGCCTTTTTTACCGATTACAACGCCTGGACGTGAGCTATAGATAGTGATACGGGCATTCTTTGCAGGACGCTCAATCACAACTTTACTAACGGATGCATTCTTCAACTTCTTCTTCAGATAGATGCGAACGTCAACGTCCTCTTTCAACATCTTTGCGAAGTCAGTATTGTTTGCATACCAACGTGATGTCCAATTCTTCGTTACCGCGAGTCGGAATCCGGTTGGGTTTATCTTTTGGCCCATATATTTCCTTAGTTACTCAAGGTCACGCTAATGTGACAAGTTTGTTTTTCAATTTGATTGCCACGACCCTTAGCGCGTGCGGTAAAGCGCTTCAATGAAGTGCCTTTATCAACAATAATTGCTGAAACCTTAAGCTCATCAATATCAGCACCTTTATTGTGTTCAGCGTTGGCCACTGCGGACTCAACAACTTTTTTCACAATGAAGGCAGCTTTTTTGGGGCTGAAGTTCAAAATGTTTAATGCGCGGGCAATCGGCAAACCACGAATTTGGTCTGCGACCAAACGTGTCTTTTGCGCAGAAATGCGGGCGCCCTTGTGAATAGCTTTAACTTCCATCATCATCCCCTTACTTCTTCGTTACTTTCTTGTCAGCAGCGTGACCTTTGAAAGTACGGGTCAAGGCAAATTCGCCTAACTTATGACCCACCATGTTTTCTGATACATATACCGGAACGTGTTGACGACCGTTATGCACAGCAATCGTCAGACCAATAAAGTCTGGGAGGATTGTTGAACGGCGTGACCAAGTTTTAATCGGTTTTTTGTCTTTATTGGCTTGTGCGACTTCAACTTTATTTACTAAGCTGGCTTCGCAAAATGGGCCTTTTTTAGCTGAACGTGTCATATCTATTTATCCTTATCGCTTAACGTTTTTGACGACGTTGAACGATCATCGAAGTTGTACGCTTATTGCGACGTGTGCGATAACCTTTGGTTGGAGTGCCCCATGGAGATACAGGTACGCGGCCTTCGCCAGTTCTACCTTCACCACCACCGTGTGGGTGATCTACTGGGTTCATTGCCACACCGCGAACGGTTGGGCGAATACCACGCCAGCGATTTGCACCTGCTTTACCAATTTGACGCAAGCTATGCTCTTCGTTACCAACTTCACCAATAGTGGCGCGGCACTCAATCAGAACACGGCGAACTTCACCGGAGCGCAAACGCACTTGAGCGTATACGCCTTCACGAGCTAACAATACTGCTGAACCACCGGCTGAACGTGCAACTTGTGCACCTTTGCCTGGCATGATTTCTACACAGTGAATAGTGCTACCAACTGGAATATTGCGAATTGGCAAGTTATTACCAGACTTGATTGGCGCTTCTGCACCACTCATGATTGCCTGGCCAACTGTCATGCCTTTAGCAGCAGGAATATAGCGACGCTCACCATCAGCAAACAAAATCAGTGCAATATTTGCGCTGCGGTTTGGATCGTATTCCAAGCGTTCAACCTTTGCTGGAATACCGTCTTTGTCGTTGCGTTTGAAATCAACAACACGATAGTGATGCTTATGACCACCACCCTTATGACGGGTAGTGATGTGGCCATTATTGTTACGGCCTGCTTTTTGGAATTGTGGCTCTACCAACGCTGCAAAAGGTTTACCTTTATGCAGGTCAGGATTTACCACCTTGACCATTGAACGACGACCTGGTGAGGTCGGTTTTGTCTTCATCAAAGGCATGATTAATTCGCCTCCGCTTCAAAGTTAATTTCTTGACCTGGCTTCAAATTCACATAGGCCTTCTTAGTGTGGTCACGACGACCTTCAAAACGGCCATAGCGCTTAGGCTTACCTTTTTGATTCACGATTTGAACTGAGTCAACTTGCACTTTAAAGAGCAATTCAACTGCTTGTTTTACATCGCTCTTGTTTGCGTCGCGAGCTACTTGGAAAACTACTTGTTCGTTTTTCTCTGCAACCATTGTGGCTTTTTCAGAGATCACCGGTCCAAGCAGAACCTTCATCAGGTTGTGATCGTTTTTACGGACTTGGCTCATTTCAGCAACTCCTCAATTTTTGCGATCGCAGCTTTGCTTACCAATACTTTTTTGTATTGAACTAAAGCTAATGGATCTGCATGCTGTGGCTCACATACAGCAACCTTATGCAAGTTGCGTGATGCCAAGTACAAATTCTCGCTAACTTGATCAACAATAATCAACACTGAATCCAAGCCCATTGCTTTAACTTTGTCAGCTAAAACTTTAGTCTTTGGAGCATCAAGAGAAAATTGATCAACAACATTCAAACGACCTTCGCGAGCTAACTGAGACAAAATTGATCTCATACCAGCGCGGTACATTTTCTTGTTTACTTTTTGGCTGAAATTCTCTTCTGGAGAATTTGGGAATATACGACCGCCTCCGCGCCACAGCGGGGAAGAGCTCATACCAGCACGTGCACGACCAGTACCTTTTTGACGCCAAGGTTTCTTGGTTGTGTGCTTAACTTGCTCACGGTCTTTTTGCGCACGATTACCGCTACGTGCATTTGCTTGGTAAGCCACTACAACTTGGTGTACCAATGCTTCGTTATATTCACGTTCGAATACTTCTGGTGAAGCTTGTACGCCTGCACCTAAAGTACCGTTGTCCTGGAGAAGCTTAAGTTCCATATTCGCTCTCCTTATTTCTTCTTCAACGGTGTCTTAACCGCTGGAGTAACAATAACTTTACCGCCTGGGGCACCTGGAATAGCGCCTTTAACCATGATGAGATTACGTTCTGCATCAATGCGTGCGATGACTAAATTTTGAACTGTACGTGTAACGTCACCCAAGTGACCGGTCATACGCTTACCAGGGAAAACACGACCTGGATCTTGCGCCATACCGATTGAGCCTGGTACGTTATGTGAACGTGAGTTACCGTGGGATGCACGACCAGAAGCGAAGTGATAACGCTTGATGGTACCTGCGTAGCCCTTACCGATAGACACGCCTTGTACGTCCACTTTTTGACCAGCAGTAAATGCAGTGTCAGCAGGAATTACTTGTCCTGGTGTCATTTCTGCGATTTTCGCTGCGTCTAATTGGAATTCGTTGAGGCCATTACCAGCCATCACACCAGCTTTGGCGAAGTGACCAGCCATTGCTTTGGTAACGCGAGTAGCTCTACGTGTGCCATGTGCCAACTGGATAGCATCATAGCCATCAGTTGCCTGGGTCTTGATTTGAGCGATTCTGTTGTCGCTCACGTCAATTACGGTTACAGGGATTGAATCCCCTTCGTCCGTAAATAGACGGGTCATGCCGACCTTGCGGCCGATTAAGCCTAAGCTCATATTCATGCTCCACGCCGACTTCGATTGGTCGGCAAAATTAATTTAAGTGATTTACAAGTAAAAGTACTTCTAAATCAATAACTTACAACGTTTTTAGTGCTGATAAAACTAAGATTTTCGCCCAAATAAATGAGCGAAGCCTTAGATTCTATCCCGAAAACCCAATCTTGACAAGCAAAAAGACCGGAAACAACAAATTACTGCAACTTAATTTCGACGTCCACACCAGCTGGGAGGTCTAATTTCATCAAAGCATCTACAGTTTTCTCTGTAGGATCAACGATATCCATCAAACGGAGATGGGTACGGATCTCTAACTGATCACGCGATGTCTTGTTCACGTGTGGTGAACGCAAGATATCAAAACGCTCGATACGAGTTGGCAAAGGTACTGGACCCTTAACAACTGCACCAGTGCGTTTAGCTGTATCAACGATTTCAGCTGCAGACTGGTCAATCAAGCGATAGTCAAATGCTTTAAGGCGAATACGAATTTTTTGGTTTTGCATATTAATTCCAAAGAGCGTTGTGGTGCTGCCACGTTATACATCTAAAGAGCTCGGTGACATCAGCAGCACTGATGTCACCGGTTAGCAAACCGCTAAATATTTATTACTAGTAAAACTTAAGCCAAAATCTTTGCAACCACGCCGGCGCCAACAGTACGGCCACCTTCACGGATCGCAAAACGTAAACCTTCTTCCATCGCGATAGGAGCGATGAGTTTTACGGTAATAGTTACGTTATCACCAGGCATAACCATTTCTTTGTCTTTTGGCAACTCGATTGAACCAGTTACGTCCGTTGTACGGAAGTAGAACTGTGGACGATAGTTGTTAAAGAATGGAGTATGACGGCCACCTTCATCTTTACCCAAGATGTAAACCTCGGCTGTAAAGTGAGTATGTGGGGTGATTGAACCTGGCTTAGCCAATACTTGGCCGCGCTCAACTTCTTCACGTTTTGTACCGCGTAACAAGATACCAACGTTATCGCCTGCTTGACCTTGGTCGAGCAATTTGCGGAACATTTCAACACCAGTACAAGTTGTCTTGAGTGTTGGTTTGATACCGATGATTTCGATCTCTTCACCAACCTTAACGATACCGCGCTCGATACGGCCTGTTACAACAGTACCGCGACCGGAGATAGAGAACACGTCTTCTACTGGCATCAAGAACGCGCCGTCAACAGCACGCTCTGGAGTTGGGATATATGTATCGAGTGCTTCAGCCAATTTCATGATGGCTTCTTTACCCAATTTGCCTTCGTCGCCTTCAAGGGCTAACTTAGCAGAACCTTGGATGATTGGTGTGTCATCGCCAGGGAAGTTGTACTTAGATAGAAGCTCACGAACTTCCATTTCAACTAACTCGAGCAATTCAGCGTCATCAACCATGTCGCACTTGTTGAGGAAAACTACGATGTAAGGAACACCAACTTGGCGTGCCAAGAGGATGTGCTCACGAGTTTGTGGCATTGGGCCGTCAGCAGCAGAGCAAACTAAGATTGCGCCGTCCATCTGAGCAGCACCAGTAATCATGTTCTTAACGTAGTCAGCATGTCCTGGGCAGTCAACGTGAGCGTAGTGACGGTTAGCTGTCTCGTACTCAACGTGTGCTGTGTTAATCGTAATACCACGTGCTTTTTCTTCAGGAGCAGCATCGATCTGATCGTATGCTTTTGCTTCGCCACCGAATGCTTTAGAAAGCACGGTTGCGATTGCTGCTGTCAATGTGGTTTTACCGTGGTCAACGTGACCGATGGTGCCTACGTTTACGTGCGGTTTTGTCCGCTCGAATTTTTCTTTTGCCATTTTTGTCTGCCTTCTTTAGCTAGTCAATATTCAAAATTAATGTGGATAAATTACTTCGCTTTAGCAGCCATGACTGCTTCAGCAACGTTCTTAGGTGCTTCGGAATAATGCTTAAATTCCATGGTGTAGGTAGCGCGACCTTGGGTCAACGAGCGCAAGCCAGTTGAGTAACCAAACATCTCTGCCAATGGCACTTCAGCGCGTACGATCTTGCCGCCGCCTGGAATGTCATCCATACCTTGCAAAATACCGCGACGGGATGAAAGGTCACCCATTACGTTACCCATGAAATCTTCTGGTGTTTCAACTTCAACAGCCATCATCGGCTCAAGCAACACTGGGGATGCTTTGCGCATACCGTCTTTGAACGCCATAGAACCCGCCATCTTAAATGCGTTTTCATTGGAGTCAACGTCATGGTATGAACCGAAGAACAATGTTGCTTTGATATCTACAACTGGATAGCCAGCCAAAATACCGGAGTTCAATGTTTCGATAATGCCTTTTTCAACTGCAGGGATGTATTCACGTGGAACTACACCGCCCTTAATTGCGTCAACGAATTCAAAACCTTTACCTGGGGCTTGTGGCTCTAACTTCAATACCACGTGACCGTATTGACCACGACCACCAGACTGCTTAACGAATTTACCTTCGATCTCTTCGCAAACCTTACGAATCGTTTCACGGTAGGCAACTTGTGGCTTACCAACAGTTGCTTCAACACCGAATTCACGCTTCATACGGTCAACCAAAATTTCCAAGTGGAGCTCGCCCATACCGGAAATAATTGTTTGGCCTGATTCTTCGTCTGTCTTCACGCGGAAAGAAGGATCTTCTTGTGCCAAGCGATTCAAAGCAAGGCCCATTTTTTCTTGGTCAGCTTTAGTCTTTGGCTCAACAGCTTGAGAGATCACTGGCTCTGGGAATACCATGCGCTCCAAAATAACGATGCTATCTGGATCACACAATGTTTCGCCTGTAGTGGCGTCTTTCAGACCAACCGCAGCAGCGATATCGCCAGCGAATACTTCTTTAATTTCTTCACGTTCGTTTGCATGCATCTGCAACAAACGACCAACACGTTCTTTCTTACCCTTAATTGGGTTGTAGATTGTGTCGCCAGATTTCATTACGCCTGAGTAAACACGGAAGAAGATGAGCTGGCCAACGAATGGGTCAGTCATGATCTTAAATGCCAATGCTGAGAACTTAGCACTGTCAGATGCTTCACGTGTTGTAGGTGTTCCATCTTCCAATTCACATGGAACTGGTGGAACGTCCAATGGGGATGGCAACAATTCAACAACAGCATCCAACATCGCCTGAACGCCTTTGTTCTTAAACGCTGTTCCGCACAACATTGGAACAATTTCATTAGCGATAGTGCGTTGACGCAATGCTGCTTTGATTTCTTCTTCGGTCAAGCCTTCGCCGCCGAGATATTTTTCCATCAACTCTTCTGAGCTTTCAGCAGCAGCTTCGAGCATCTTCTCGCGCCATTCTTCAGCAGAAGCTTGCAATTCAGCAGGGATCTCTTCATAGGTAAATTTAGTACCTTGTGAAGCCTCATCCCAATAGATCGCCTTCATCTTCACCAAATCCACAACGCCTTTGAAGTTTTCTTCAGCGCCGATTGGGATTTGGATCAAGATTGGATTCGCTTTAAGGCGAGTTCTCATTTGGTCGTAGACCTTGAAGAAGTTCGCACCAGTACGGTCCATCTTGTTTACGAATGCTAAACGTGGAACTTGATACTTGTTAGCTTGACGCCAAACAGTTTCAGATTGTGGCTGTACACCACCTACCGCACAGTAAACCATGCAAGCGCCATCCAAAACACGCATAGAACGCTCAACTTCAATAGTGAAGTCTACGTGTCCTGGGGTATCAATAATATTGATACGGTGCTCTGCGAAATTACCAGCCATGCCCTTCCAGAAAGTGGTAGTAGCAGCAGAAGTAATTGTGATACCACGCTCTTGCTCTTGCTCCATCCAGTCCATGGTTGCAGCGCCATCATGTACTTCACCGATCTTGTGATTAACACCGGTGTAGAACAAAACGCGTTCTGTAGTTGTTGTTTTACCTGCGTCAATGTGCGCAGAAATACCGATATTGCGGTATTTGTCGATAGGGGTTTTACGTGCCACTGTTGGTGCCTTTTCTTTGCTATTTGATTAGAAGCGGAAATGTGAGAAAGCTTTGTTAGCTTCTGCCATACGGTGAACTTCTTCACGCTTCTTCATTGCTCCGCCGCGACCTTCTGCAGCTTCTAATAATTCATTGGCCAAACGTTGAGCCATAGATTTCTCACCGCGCTTTTTAGCGGCTTCGCGCACCCAGCGCATTGCCAAAGCTGAACGGCGTGATGGGCGAACTTCAACAGGAACCTGATAGTTAGCACCACCAACACGACGGCTCTTCACTTCAACCATTGGCTTAACGTTGCCCATAGCTGTTGAGAAAACTTCGAGTGGTTCTTTGTTTGCTTTTTTCTCGATGTGATCAAAGGCACCGTAAACGATACGCTCTGCAACCGATTTCTTGCCGTCCAACATGAGGACGTTCATAAATTTAGCTACTTCTACATTACCGAATTTTGGATCCGGCAAAATTTCCCGTTTGGGAACTTCACGACGACGTGGCATAACTACTCCTTCAGTTCAGTTAGGGATGATTCACATGAATCATCCGCTCCGGTTGCCCTACTATCTAAGAAGATTCTTAGACGGAACAACCACTTACTTGTCTTTTAAGTCTGACAAACGAAGACTTACTACAAATGCTTCAGCAAAAATCTATTGAAAGATTAAGCAGATTTCTTGGCGCGCTTAGCACCGTACTTGGAACGTGATTGCTTACGGTCTTTAACACCTTGCAAGTCAAGTGAGCCACGAACGATGTGGTAACGAACACCTGGCAAATCCTTTACACGACCACCGCGGATTAATACTACTGAGTGTTCCTGGAGGTTATGGCCTTCACCGCCAATGTATGAAATAACTTCAAAACCATTGGTTAAGCGAACTTTGGCTACTTTACGAAGCGCAGAGTTAGGCTTTTTAGGAGTAGTGGTGTACACACGTGTACAAACACCACGGCGCTGCGGACTGTTTTCCAGTGCAGGGCTCTTGCTTTTAACGATAAGCCTGGATCTTGGCTTGCGTATTAATTGATTAATTGTTGGCATAAAATAGCTCGGTTAGTACTTCTTTGTTGCTTTCTTCAAGAAAATCAATGACTTAGAGAATTTCTAGGTCAAAAAGACCCTCTTCTGAATCAGTAGAACTCAGCATTCTAGCCTGGCCAGCCCTTCCCGTCAACCTCGAGGGGAAAAACTGGCCTATTCAGGCCAGATTTGCCAAATTAGCTTGGATCAGCCTCCCCAGTAGGAGCAACGACTTCAGCCTCTATTTCTACAGGCATATTGGCCATTGCTTCCTCTTCGGCGGCAATCATTTGAGCGCGATCACGCTCGAATTGCTCTCTGACCTTGCGTGCACGGCGGTAAGACAAGCCGGTACCAGCTGGGATCAGACGACCAATAATGACGTTTTCCTTGAGGCCACGGAGTGTATCGGTTTTGCCCATAATTGCGGCTTCGGTCAATACACGGGTGGTTTCTTGGAAAGAAGCCGCTGAAATGAAGCTATCGGTCGACAAGGATGCCTTAGTAATACCAAGCAACACGTTATCGAACTGAGCTGGGTGCTTACCTTGGGCAATCACAGCATCGTTTGCGTCATACAACTTAGAACGCTCAACCTGCTCACCAGTGATGAATGATGTATCGCCTGGATCAGTTACCTGAACACGACGCAACATCTGACGCACGATAACCTCAATGTGCTTGTCATTAATCTTCACACCCTGGAGACGATAAACGTCCTGAACTTCGTCAACAATGTAGATAGCCAACTCTTCGATGCCTTTGAGAGTCAAGATGTCATGTGGATCAGCAGGGCCTTCCACAATCATCTCGCCCTTGTTCACAACTTGACCGTCATGAACGAGAACTTGCTTCTCTTTAGGAATCAAGAATTCATTTGCTTCGCCGTCCATATCGGTAATCACCAAACGCTGTTTACCTTTGGTTTCTTTACCGAATGAAACTGTTCCAGTAACTTTCGCCAAGACTGCTGCGTCTTTTGGTGAACGTGCTTCGAACAATTCTGCAACGCGAGGCAAACCACCGGTAATGTCACGAGTCTTCTGTGATTCGATTGGAATACGCGCCAATACTTCACCAACTTCAACCTTTTGGCCATCCTTAACGGTAATCAAAGCGCCTACTTGGAGGCCAATGTTTACTGGATGATCAGTGCCGGCGATCATGACTTCGTTGCCCTTGTCATCAACCAAGTTGATCATTGGGCGAACGCCTTTGCTTGCTGCAGAGCGACGCTTACCGTCAATAACCACCAAAGTGGAAAGACCGGTAACTTCGTCAACCTGCTTAGCAACAGTTACACCCTCTTCGACGTTATCGAAACGAGCGATACCAGCGTACTCAGAGATAATCGGACGTGTTAATGGATCCCATGTCGCCAAGCTTGCGCCGGCCTTCACTGCTGCATCTTCTTTCAACAAGAGAGTTGCACCGTAAGGCACTTTATGACGCTCACGCTCGCGACCATTCTCGTCAACGATCAAGGCTTCGCCAGAACGTGAAATCACGATCTGCTCACCTTTTGCGTTTTTAACAACGCGCATCGTTCCAGAGAACTTCAAAGAGCCGTTTGATTTAGCTTCGATATTGCTTGCAACCAACGCACGTGAAGCTGCGCCACCAATGTGGAAGGTACGCATAGTCAACTGTGTGCCTGGCTCACCGATAGACTGAGCAGCGATAACGCCTACTGCTTCACCAACGTTCACCAAACCACCGCGACCTAGATCACGTCCGTAGCACTTAGCGCACAAACCAAAGCGAGTTAAACAAGACAATACTGTGCGAACTTTAACTTCGTCGATACCCAATGCAACGATTTGATCAACATGATCTTCATCGAGCAATGTGTCGTTAGGAACGATAACTTCTTGTGTGTCAGGGTGAACGATGTCGCCGATACATACACGACCCAAAATACGATCGCGCAATGCTTCGATAATTTCGCCGCCTTCAACAAGCGCCTTCATCGTTACGCCAGAAGTTGCGCCGCAATCTTCTTCGATAACCACGAGATCCTGAGTTACGTCACATAAACGACGTGTCAAGTAACCAGAGTTCGCTGTCTTCAACGCTGTATCGGCTAGACCTTTACGAGCACCGTGGGTTGAGATGAAGTACTGCAACACGTTCAAACCTTCACGGAAGTTCGCAGTAATTGGGGTCTCAATAATGGAGCCATCAGGCTTAGCCATCAAACCACGCATACCAGCCAACTGACGAATCTGCGCTGCAGATCCGCGGGCACCAGAATCCGCCATCATGTAGATGGAGTTAAAGGATTCTTGACGCACAGTTTTGCCATTACGGTCGAGCACGTCAACGTGTGACAACTCATCCATCATTGCCTTACCAACTTGGTCACCTGCGGCACCCCAAATATCAACCACGTTGTTATAACGCTCTTGATTGGTTACGAGACCTGACATGAACTGCTTGTCATACTCCTTAACCTTGGCAGAAGCATCAGTAATGATGCGTTCTTTGGATGTTGGGATCAACATATCGTCGATCGCAACAGAGATACCAGCATTAGTTGCCAAACGGAAACCAGACTGCAATAGACGATCAGCAAAAATCACTGTTTCACGCAAACCGCACTTACGGAATGATGTGTTGATCAAACGTGAGATTTCTTTTTTCTTCAAAGGCTTGTTAATTTCCTCGAAAGACATGCCTTTAGGCAAAATCTCAGACAAGATTGCACGGCCAACTGATGTTTGATAGATCTTGGTTTTCTCAGCAAAACGCGCATCGCCTTCTGCCTTCTTGTCCACAATCTCATACTCAGTAATACGCACAGCAACACGAGAGGCCAATTCAACTTGACCTGCTTCGTATGCACGCACTACTTCAGTAATGTTGGCGAAAACCATGCCTTCGCCCTTACCGTTGATCTTGTCACGTGTAGCGTAGTACAGACCCAACACCACGTCCTGTGAAGGGACAATAGATGGCTCGCCGTTAGCTGGGAACAATACGTTGTTCGAAGCCAACATCAATGTACGTGCTTCCATTTGCGCTTCGAGCGACAAAGGAACGTGAACCGCCATTTGGTCACCGTCAAAGTCAGCGTTAAATGCCGCGCAGACTAATGGGTGCAATTGGATTGCTTTACCTTCAATCAGCATTGGCTCGAAAGCCTGAATACCGAGACGGTGCAATGTAGGAGCACGGTTCAACATGATTGGATGTTCACGAATTACTTCTTCGAGAATGTCCCAAACGATTGGAGTCTGACTTTCAACTTCTTTCTTCGCAGCCTTGATAGTGGTTGCAATTCCCAAAGTTTCAAGCTTGTTGAAAATGAATGGCTTGAACAATTCCAAGGCCATCAATTTTGGTAAGCCGCACTGATGCAATTTCAATGTAGGGCCAACCACGATGACTGAACGACCAGAGTAGTCAACGCGTTTACCCAGCAAGTTTTGACGGAAACGACCGCTCTTACCTTTAATCATCTCAGCCAAGGACTTGAGAGGACGCTTATTAGCGCCAGTCATAGCCTTACCGCGACGACCGTTGTCGAGCAATGAGTCAACCGCTTCTTGCAACATGCGTTTTTCGTTACGAACAATGATCTCTGGTGCACGCAACTCTAACAAACGCTTCAAACGGTTGTTACGGTTGATCACACGACGATAGAGGTCGTTCAAATCGGAGGTAGCAAAGCGACCGCCATCCAAAGGCACCAATGGGCGCAATTCAGGTGGCAATACTGGCAATACTTCCATGATCATCCAGTCAGGCTTAATACCTGAAGTCTGGAACGCCTCGAGCACTTTTAAGCGCTTAGCGTATTTCTTGATCTTGGCATCGCTACCAGTAGCTTTCAAATCAGCGCGAATAGTCTCTACTTCGCGATCAATGTCAATCGAACGCAAGAGATCACGAATACCTTCCGCGCCCATGATTGCAGTGAATGCACCGTCACCATACTCTTCAGTCTTGGCAATGTATTCATCTTCAGACATGATCTGACCACGCTTCATTGCGCCTTCAGGAGTCATGCCAGGATCAACAACTACATATGCTTCAAAGTAGAGTACGCGCTCGATATCACGCAATGTCATATCGAGAACCATGCCCAAACGGGATGGCAAGGACTTCAAGAACCAGATGTGCGCTACAGGGGCTGCCAACTCAATGTGGCCCATGCGCTCACGACGTACCTTAGCGAGAGTAACTTCAACGCCGCACTTCTCGCAGATAACGCCACGGAACTTTAAGCGCTTGTACTTACCGCATAAGCACTCGTAGTCTTTAGTTGGTCCAAAAATCTTGGCACAAAACAAGCCATCACGCTCGGGCTTAAAAGTCCGGTAGTTGATGGTTTCTGGTTTGCGTACTTCACCAAAAGACCATGAGCGAATTTTCTCAGGAGATGCGAGACCAATTTTGATGACATCAAACTGCTCTTCGCCCTGCGTTTGCTTAAATAAATCGAGCAATGCTTTCATATCAGTTGCGCTCCATGTCAATGTCAATACCCAACGAACGGATTTCTTTTACCAGCACGTTGAAGGATTCGGGCATGCCAGCATCAATCGTGTGCTCGCCCTTGACGATGTTTTCGTAAACCTTGGTACGGCCTGCGACGTCATCGGACTTCACTGTCAGCATTTCCTGCAAGACATATGAAGCACCGTATGCTTCGAGGGCCCAGACTTCCATCTCACCAAAGCGCTGACCACCGAACTGAGCTTTACCGCCCAATGGCTGTTGCGTTACCAAAGAGTAAGGTCCAGTTGAACGAGCATGCATCTTGTCATCAACCAAGTGGTGGAGTTTCAAGACGTGCATTACGCCAACGGTTACAGGACGCTCGAACTGATCACCAGTACGACCATCAAACAGAACCATTTGCTGGCGTGAAGGCGTCATCTGCAAGGATGCAGCAACATCTTCTGGGTATGCCAACTCGAGCATGCGACCGATTTCAGCCTCAGTAGCACCGTCAAACACTGGCGTTGCAAATGGCAAGCCTTGGCGGAGATTCTCAGCCAACACATTGATTTGCTCATCAGTGAAATTGTCGATGTCTTCTTGACGACCAGTTTCGTTATAAAGCTGCTTGAAGAACTTACGCAGTTCAGCTTGCTTAGCTTGTTGACGAACCATTTCATCGATACGTTTGCCAATACCTTGAGCAGCCCAACCTAAGTGGGTTTCCAAGATCTGACCAACGTTCATACGAGAAGGAACGCCTAGTGGGTTCAAGACGATGTCTACAGGGCGTCCGTCAGCCATAAATGGCATGTCTTCCGCAGGAGCGATTTTAGAAACCACACCCTTGTTACCGTGACGACCAGCCATCTTGTCACCAGGCTGTAAGCGACGCTTAACGGCCAAGTACACCTTAACCATCTTCGTTACACCAGGCTGCAAATCATCGCCTTGGGTAAGCTTGGTGCGCTTTTCTTCAAAAGCTTCGTCAAACTGTTTACGCTTCGCTTCAATAGAAGATTTGATTGCCTCAACTTGTGAAGCAACTTCGTCATCTGCCGGACGAATATCGAACCAATGGTATTTGTCCAAATCAGCAAGGTATTCCTTGTCGATCTTGGTGCCTTTAGCTAATTTCTTAGGACCGCCGTTGGCAACTTTGCCAATCAACATCTTTTCTAAACGCATGAAGGCATCGCCCTCAACAATACGCAACTGGTCGTTTAAGTCCAAACGATAGCGTTGCAATTCTTCTTGAATGATCGACTGCGCACGTGCATCGCGCTCAATGCCTTCACGGGTGAAGACTTGAACATCAATAACAGTGCCGATCATTCCTGATGGAACGCGCAAAGAAGTATCTTTAACATCAGACGCCTTTTCACCGAAGATCGCACGGAGGAGCTTCTCTTCAGGAGTGAGAGTAGTCTCGCCCTTTGGAGTTACCTTACCAACCAATACGTCGCCAGCTTCTACTTCAGCACCGATATAAACAATACCGCTCTCATCCAAACGGGAGAGTTGTGACTCTGCCAAATTGGAGATATCGCGTGTAATTTCTTCTGAACCTAGCTTGGTGTCACGAGCAACCACTGACAACTCTTCAATATGAATAGAGGTGTAGCGGTCATCAGCAACAACTTTTTCAGAGATCAAGATTGAATCTTCGAAGTTGTAACCGTTCCATGGCATAAATGCCACAGTCATGTTTTGACCCAAAGCCAATTCACCTAAATCGGTAGATGCACCGTCAGCAACTACGTCGCCGCGGGCTACACGATCGCCAACCTTTACGATTGGTCGTTGGTTGATGTTGGTATTTTGGTTTGAACGGGTGTACTTGATGAGGTTGTAAATATCCACACCAACTTCACCAGCTGCAGTTTCATCATCGTTCACACGAATCACAACACGATTCGCATCAACGTAATCAACGTTACCGCCACGCGCTGCTAATACAACAGTGCCGGAGTCAACTGCAACAATACGCTCTAAACCTGTACCAACCAATGGCTTATCTGGACGCAAGCAAGGAACTGCTTGACGCTGCATGTTCGCACCCATCAACGCACGGTTCGCATCATCGTGCTCTAGGAATGGAACGAGTGAAGCAGCAGCAGAAACGATCTGGCTAGGAGCAACGTCGATGAAATCGATGCGCTCTGGGCTAACCATCATAGTCTCACCGGCTTGACGAGCTGAAACCAATTCATCGGCCAACTTACCGCTCTTGTCGATCGTTGCGTTTGCCTGAGCAATCACATACTTAGCTTCTTCAATCGCAGAGAGGTAAACCACTTCATCGCTTACCTTGCTGTTGGAAACTTTGCGGTATGGAGTCTCAAGGAACCCATGCTCATTCAAACGCGCAAATAACGCGAGTGAGTTGATCAAACCAATGTTTGGTCCTTCTGGAGTTTCGATTGGGCAAACACGTCCATAGTGGGTTGGATGCACGTCGCGCACTTCGAAGCCTGCACGCTCGCGTGTTAAACCACCAGGTCCCAATGCAGAAATACGACGCTTGTGCGTGATCTCTGAAAGTGGGTTGGTTTGGTCCATAAACTGGGACAACTGTGAAGAGCCGAAGAACTCACGAATAGCAGAAGAGATTGGCTTGCTGTTAATCAAGTCATGCGGCATGAGGTTTTCTGTTTCGGCTTGGCCGAGACGTTCTTTAACCGCACGCTCAACACGTGACAAACCAGCGCGGAATTGGTTTTCAGCCAATTCGCCAACGCAACGTACACGACGATTACCTAAGTGATCGATATCGTCTACTTCGCCTTTGCCGTTACGCAAATCTACGAGAGATTTAATAGTGTCGAGAATATCTTCGTTTGACAGAACCATTGGGCCTTCCATTTCTGGACGGTTCAAACGGCTGTTGACCTTCATACGGCCAACACGTGACAAATCGTAAGTATCTTCACTGTAGAACAAGCGCTGGAACAAGGCCTCAACAGCATCTTCTGTTGGAGGCTCACCAGGACGCATCATGCGGTAGATGGCGATACGAGCAGCCATTTGATCCGCAGTTTCGTCAGTACGCAATGTCTGAGAAATGTACGCACCAGAATCCAAATCATTGGTATAGATGGTTTCTAGTTGCTTGATACCTGCATCGCGCAATGTCGCCAACAACTCTTCAGTGATTTCATCGTTAGCGTACGCCAAAATTTCACCAGAGTCTGGATCAACAATATTGCGTGCAACTACGCGACCAATTAAATAGTCATCTGGTACAGCGATTGTTTTTGTTTTTGCAGCTTCGAGTTCGCGGATATGCTTTGCATTGATACGCTTGTCTTTTTGAATGACTACAACGCCATTCTTGTCGAGCACATCAAAGCTAGCCAACTGACCACGCAAACGCTCTGGCACAAATTCCATTGAACCGCCGTTAGCAGTCAATGCGAAATGGTCAAAGTTAAAGAAGTTCGCAAGAATCTGTTCGTTGTTTAAACCAATTGCTTTGAGCAAAATGGTCACAGGCATCTTACGACGACGGTCAACGCGGAAATAGAGAATATCTTTTGGATCAAACTCGAAATCAAGCCATGAACCACGGTAAGGAATGATGCGTGCTGAGAACAGCAACTTGCCTGAGCTGTGTGTCTTGCCCTTATCGTGTTCGAAGAACACGCCTGGGGAACGGTGCAACTGAGAAACGATCACGCGCTCAGTACCATTGATCACAAAAGAGCCGTTTTCTGTCATGAGTGGAATTTCACCCATGTAGACTTCGCTCTCTTTTACCTCTTTAACCTTAGTAGGCGCTTCGCGATCATAAATAATCAAGCGAACTTTTGCGCGTAAGGCGGAGTGGTATGTGTAACCACGTTGTTGACATTCTTTAACGTCAAATGGTGGTTGTGATAACTGGTAAGACACGTATTCCATACGTGCATAGCCGTTGTTAGACACAATTGGGAATGCTGATGTAAAGGCAGCTTGAAGTCCCTCAGTAAGACGAGACATTGCCGGCTTATCAGCCTGTAAAAATTTAGCGTAGGATTCCAGCTGCGTTGCGATCAGGTACGGAACCTGGTGGTTGTTTACTCGCTTAGCAAAGCTTTTACGGACTCGCTTGCGTTCGGTGAAGCTATAGTTCATTTCATCTCCGAATTCAGCGACTGTACAAAGATTTGGCGATTGGCCACTACCAATCACTGGCGGACAACACTAAACCGATAGATCTAGTGTCCGACCAAACTTGCATTCTGCAGTCGTATCAGAAGGCAAACCCGATTTCAATCAGAAATGAAATCGGGTTTGACCTCTAGAGGTCAAACCCAACATGGCTAACGCCCCTTTGTGAGAGGCGCCAGCATTGTGTGTATTACTTGAGTTCTGCTTTAGCGCCAGCTTCTTCAAGCTTCTTCTTAGCTTCTTCAGCAGTTTTCTTGTCAACGCCTTCTTTGATTGGCTTCGGTGCACCGTCAACCAAGTCCTTAGCTTCTTTCAAGCCAAGACCAGTAATTTCGCGAACTGCCTTAATTACTGAAACCTTGTTTGCGCCAGCTTCGAGCAAGTTAACAGTAAATTCTGTTTGCTCTTCGCCACCACCAGCTGCAGCGCCACCGCCTGCAGGACCAGCAACAGCCATAGCTGCAGCTGATACGCCAAACTTCTCTTCGAACGCTTTAACCAAGTCGTTCAAATCCATAACGGACATGCTACCTACTGCTTCAATGATTTCTTCTTTAGTAATCGCCATTTTTAGCTCCTAATACTTAAATAGTTAATCTGTCGCTTATTCAGCGGCAGGGGTTTCGTTTGCTTCTGTTCCAGCTTCTGGGGCTGCGGCTGCAGGCTCAGCGGCTGCTTCTGGAGCGGCTTCAGCGGCTACTGCTGCTGGGGCTGCTACTTCTGCAGGTGCTGCTGCGGGAGCGGGTGCTCCAGCTGCCTTTTGTGCTGCTACTGCGCCCAATACGCGAGCCATCGCAGAGACAGGTGCCAACATCACACCCAACAACTGAGATAACAACTCGTCGCGGCTTGGAATTGTTGCAAGGGCTTTTACGCCTGCAACGTCTAACAACTTGCCGTTATATAAGCCAGCTTTAATGACTAGCAAATCTTGAGTCTTAGCAAAGCCCTGCAATACTTTTGCCGAAGCAATCGGATCAGCAGAGATGCCGTAAATCAAGGGGCCAACCATCGAATCAGCAAGAGGCTCAAACTGAGTGCCTTGTGCAGCACGGCGTGCCAATGTGTTCTTCAAAACGCGAAGATATACACCTTGGTCACGTGCGCTAGCACGTAGCTTTGTCAACTGCTCTACTGGAATACCACGGTATTCAGCGAGCACGACAGTTTGGGCTCCAGCCAATTGAGCGCCGACATCAGCAACAATCGCTTTTTTGTCTTGTACATTCAAAGGCACGGTTTAACTCCATAAAAACCAACTGTTTCCAGTTGGGGTTACACACCAGCGTCTGATCATTTGTTCACAAAGTTCTTGTGAAAATCTTTTCAGGGTCGCCATCTGCGCTGGCTATTACTTTCGTAACGATTAAGAATTAACTCTGTATTAGCAACTAATTCACCAACGGTCTTTGATGTTCGACTCTCACTACAAGAGCAGGAGTCGACCCAAAGTTCTTTTTTGTTACAAGCTAATTAAGCTGCGGCCTGTAACGATGCTTGGTCTACGCGCACGCCTGCACCCATGGTGCTGCTTACGGCAACCTTCTTTAAATAAATACCCTTTGATGCAGGTGGCTTCGCTTTATTCAAAGCCTCGAGCAATGCGAGCAAGTTAGATTTCAATGCAGTTGGTTCGAATGAACGACGGCCAATGCTTGCGTGCACGATGCCGGCTTTGTCCACACGGAACTGAACTTGACCAGCTTTTGCATTTTTAACTGCAGTAGCAACGTCAGGAGTAACTGTTCCAACTTTTGGATTCGGCATCAAACCACGTGGGCCCAATACTTGACCTAAAGTACCAACAATTTTCATTGTGTCTGGAGATGCGATCAAAATATCGAAATCAATTTTGCCGCCTTTAATTTGTTCAGCAAGATCTTCCATGCCAACGATTTCTGCACCAGCAGCTTTAGCTTGTTCAGCCTTCTCGCCTTGTGCAAAAACTGCTACACGAACATGCTTACCTGTACCAGCTGGGAGCACCACTGCGCCACGCACAACTTGGTCAGATTTCTTAGCATCAATACCCAACTGAACAGCAACGTCGATAGACTCATCAAACTTAGCAGTTGCACACTCTTTAACGAGGTTCAATGCGTCGTCTAATGAATAGAACTTATTGCGATCAACTTTAGATTGAATTGCTTTTACGCGTTTAGATAATTTAGTCATGATTAGAGACCTTCCACAGTGATGCCCATGGAACGGGCGCTACCAGCGATTGTGCGAACGGCTGCATCCATATCGGCCGCTGTCAAATCTGGCATTTTTGCTTTAGCGATTTCTTCCGCTTGAGCACGTGTAATTTTTCCTACCTTATCGGTATGGGGACGTGGTGATCCTTTTTCGATCTTCGCAGCCTTCTTAATCATGATGGTTGCTGGAGGAGTCTTCATGATGAATGTGAAGCTCTTATCAGCGAACGCTGTAATCACGACTGGAATTGGCAGGCCAGGTTCCATGCTCTGAGTTTGAGCATTAAACGCCTTACAGAATTCCATAATGTTAAGACCGCGTTGACCCAATGCTGGACCTACGGGTGGTGATGGATTTGCTTTACCTGCAGGGATCTGCAGCTTAATAAAGCCAATAATCTTCTTTGCCATGTGTTGCTCCTTAAAGCGCGCCTAACCTCATAAGGAAAGACCGCCGTTGAGTAAACGCTTCGCTAGTTTTTGGCTTTCTAGCTCCGCTCCTCGGTTAAATACAAAATCTATATAACCATCTAAAACTACCTTTACTTCTAAACTGCAAAACCGGACTAAGTCCTTGTTTTTACATCTTTTCTACTTGGCCGAACTCCAGCTCAACTGGGGTACCGCGGCCAAAAATTGTAACAGAAACGCGCAATCTTGACTTCTCATAATTCACTTCTTCAACGTTTCCGTTGAAGTCTGTAAACGGACCTTCTTTAACGCGAACCATCTCACCCACCTCAAACAGGGTCTTAGGCTTAGGTTTATCAACTCCAGCCTGCATCTGATCCATGATTTTGGTAACTTCTGCCGTAGAAATCGGGCTTGGACGGTTGCGAACGCCACCTACGAAACCAGTCACTTTTGGCGTATTTTTCACCAAATGCCAGCTTTCATCGGTCATTTCCATCTCAATCAGGACATATCCTGGGAAAAAACGACGCTCAGTAACAGATTTTGCGCCAGATTTGATCTCAACCACCTCTTCGGAGGGGACCAAAATTCGGCCAAATTTTTCAGGCATGCCAGAACGTGCAATACGCTCTTCAAGGCCTTTTTTAACGCTCTTTTCCATTCCAGAATAGGCGTGAATAACGTACCAGCGCATATTGCCGGTAGCTTGTGGATTTGGGGCGACTTCAGAATCAATCATTTTTCTTACTCACTTCCAGCCCAAAAAGACTGAAAAAACTAGCCATTCAATTAATTTGTCTGCGAACCATAAAAACAGGGACATGATCAGAACAAAGCCAAATACGACTAGAGTCATCTGGGTCGTCTCTTTACGAGTCGGCCAAACAACCTTTTTTACTTCATACCAAGAATCTTTTGCATAGGCGATAAAACGACGCCCATCCGGTGAAATCGCCACAATCAAAACCGCAACCGCAATGCCGCCAAACAAAACTGCCAAGCGCACCAGCAAAGATTGATCGATCAGCGTGTAGTACAGGACTAGCGCTGCAACGACGATTAAAGCAGCGAGTCCGGAGACCCAGCTGCTCTTTTCTTCAGAGTGACTAACTGTTTGTTGAGACATTTTGCTTTCAGTTCAATTTGTGGCAGGGGCGGAGGGCATCGAACCCCCAACCTTTGGTTTTGGAGACCAACGCTCTGCCAATTGAGCTACACCCCTTTATAAAAACGACTTAAGCCAAAATCTTTGCAACCACGCCGGCGCCAACAGTACGGCCACCTTCACGGATCGCAAAACGTAAACCTTCTTCCATCGCGATAGGAGCGATGAGTTTTACGGTAATAGTTACGTTATCACCAGGCATAACCATTTCTTTGTCTTTTGGCAACTCGATTGAACCAGTTACGTCCGTTGTACGGAAGTAGAACTGTGGACGATAGTTGTTAAAGAATGGAGTATGACGGCCACCTTCATCTTTACCCAAGATGTAAACCTCGGCTGTAAAGTGAGTATGTGGGGTGATTGAACCTGGCTTAGCCAATACTTGGCCGCGCTCAACTTCTTCACGTTTTGTACCGCGTAACAAGATACCAACGTTATCGCCTGCTTGACCTTGGTCGAGCAATTTGCGGAACATTTCAACACCAGTACAAGTTGTCTTGAGTGTTGGTTTGATACCGATGATTTCGATCTCTTCACCAACCTTAACGATACCGCGCTCGATACGGCCTGTTACAACAGTACCGCGACCGGAGATAGAGAACACGTCTTCTACTGGCATCAAGAACGCGCCGTCAACAGCACGCTCTGGAGTTGGGATATATGTATCGAGTGCTTCAGCCAATTTCATGATGGCTTCTTTACCCAATTTGCCTTCGTCGCCTTCAAGGGCTAACTTAGCAGAACCTTGGATGATTGGTGTGTCATCGCCAGGGAAGTTGTACTTAGATAGAAGCTCACGAACTTCCATTTCAACTAACTCGAGCAATTCAGCGTCATCAACCATGTCGCACTTGTTGAGGAAAACTACGATGTAAGGAACACCAACTTGGCGTGCCAAGAGGATGTGCTCACGAGTTTGTGGCATTGGGCCGTCAGCAGCAGAGCAAACTAAGATTGCGCCGTCCATCTGAGCAGCACCAGTAATCATGTTCTTAACGTAGTCAGCATGTCCTGGGCAGTCAACGTGAGCGTAGTGACGGTTAGCTGTCTCGTACTCAACGTGTGCTGTGTTAATCGTAATACCACGTGCTTTTTCTTCAGGAGCAGCATCGATCTGATCGTATGCTTTTGCTTCGCCACCGAATGCTTTAGAAAGCACGGTTGCGATTGCTGCTGTCAATGTGGTTTTACCGTGGTCAACGTGACCGATGGTGCCTACGTTTACGTGCGGTTTTGTCCGCTCGAACTTTTCTTTTGCCATTTTTAATCTGCCTTTAGTTAACTCTTAAACCAAACACGAAATACACAATTAATAAAATCAAACATGGTGCCCATGGGCAGGATCGAACTGCCGACCTCTCCCTTACCAAGGGAGTGCTCTACCACTGAGCCACATGGGCGTAATCTAATGCAACAAATTCTGGAGCGGGATAAGAGAATCGAACTCTTGACCGAAGATTGGAAATCTGCTGTTTTACCATTAAACTAATCCCGCACATCTGGTGGAGGGGGTAGGATTCGAACCTACGTAGGCGTAGCCAACAGATTTACAGTCTGCCTCCTTTAGCCGCTCGGACACCCCTCCGCGAACCCAATATTCTGACTCCAAATGGAGTTTCTGTCAATCTCTCTAAACGCTTTGCACAAGTAAAAACGCCCAGACCTAAAAGGGTCTGGGCGTCGCATTGGTGCCCGGCAGTTACCTACTTTCACACGGGTAATCCGCACTATCATCGGCGTAGAATCGTTTCACTGTCCTGTTCGGGATGGGAAGGAGTGGTTCCAATTCGCTATGGTCACCGGGCGTAGAGGGTTGAGTTGCTGATTAAATCAACAACTCCATTTGAGTAAGCATGTAATAAGGATGCAGATTAAATCTGGCAAACATCCAACACAATAGTGCTGGTTATAGGATCAAGCCTAACGGGCAATTAGTATCGGTTAGCTTAATGCATTACTGCACTTCCACACCCGACCTATCAACGTTGTGGTCTTCAACGACCCTTTATGTAGGTTAAACCTACGGGAGATCTCATCTTCAGGCAAGTTTCCCGCTTAGATGCTTTCAGCGGTTATCTCTTCCATTCATAGCTACCCTGCGATGCTTCTGGCGAAACAACAGGTACACCAGCGGAATGTCCACTCCGGTCCTCTCGTACTAGGAGCAGCCCCCGTCAAATCTCCAACGCCCATGGCAGATAGGGACCAAACTGTCTCACGACGTTTTAAACCCAGCTCACGTACCTCTTTAAATGGCGAACAGCCATACCCTTGGGACCGGCTACAGCCCCAGGATGAGATGAGCCGACATCGAGGTGCCAAACACCGCCGTCGATATGAACTCTTGGGCGGTATCAGCCTGTTATCCCCAGAGTACCTTTTATCCGTTGAGCGATGGCCCTTCCATACAGAACCACCGGATCACTATGACCTGCTTTCGCACCTGCTCGACTTGTCGGTCTCGCAGTTAAGCACGCTTTTGCCATTGCACTTTAGGTACGATGTCCGACCGTACCAAGCGTACCTTCGTACTCCTCCGTTACACTTTGGGAGGAGACCGCCCCAGTCAAACTGCCTACCATGCACTGTTCCCGACCCGGATAACGGGCCAAGGTTAGAACCTCAAATAAATCAGGGTGGTATTTCAAGGTTGGCTCCAACAGAACTAGCATCCTGTTATCAACGCCTCCCACCTATCCTACACAGACCGATTCAAAGTCCAATGCAAAGCTACAGTAAAGGTTCATGGGGTCTTTCCGTCTAGCCACGGGTAGATTGCATCATCACAAACATTTCAACTTCGCTGAGTCTCAGGAGGAGACAGTGTGGCCATCGTTACGCCATTCGTGCAGGTCGGAACTTACCCGACAAGGAATTTCGCTACCTTAGGACCGTTATAGTTACGGCCGCCGTTTACTGGGACTTCAATCAAGAGCTTGCACCCCATCATTTAATCTTCCAGCACCGGGCAGGCGTCACACCCTATACGTCCACTTTCGTGTTTGCAGAGTGCTGTGTTTTTATTAAACAGTCGCAGCCACCTTTTTATTGCAACCCTTTCGTCCTTCCGTTGTTCACGGTCAAACTACAAGGGCGCACCTTATCCCGAAGTTACGGTGCAAATTTGCCGAGTTCCTTCTCCTGAGTTCTCTCAAGCGCCTTAGAATACTCATCTCGCCCACCTGTGTCGGTTTGCGGTACGGTCTTGTTAGACTGAAGCTTAGAGGCTTTTCTTGGAACCACTTCCAATTGCTTCGCGAATAAATTCGCTCGTCTCACGCCCTTGAATTACGCTACCGGATTTACCTAATAGCCATCTCCAACGCAAGAACCGGGACTTCCAACACCCGGACAACTTTCCGCGATCCGTCCCCCCATCGCATCTAACAATGGTCAAGGAATATTAACCTTGTTCCCATCAGCTACGCATCTCTGCCTCGCCTTAGGGGCCGACTCACCCTGTTCCGATGAACGTTGAACAGGAAACCTTGGGCTTACGGCGAGGGGGCTTTTCACCCCCTTTATCGCTACTCATGTCAGCATTCGCACTTCTGATACCTCCAGCATCCTTTACAAGACACCTTCACAGGCTTACAGAACGCTCTCCTACCATCACATTACTGTGATCCGCAGCTTCGGTTATATGCTTAGCCCCGTTACATCTTCCGCGCAGGACGACTCGATCAGTGAGCTATTACGCTTTCTTTAAAGGATGGCTGCTTCTAAGCCAACCTCCTGACTGTTTTAGCCTTCCCACTTCGTTTCCCACTTAGCATATATTAGGGACCTTAGCTGGCGGTCTGGGTTGTTTCCCTCTTGACACCGGACGTTAGCACCCGATGTCTGTCTCCCGTGCTTGCACTTGTAGGTATTCGGAGTTTGCTATGGCGCAGTAATCCGCAATGGACCCCACTACCATGACAGTGCTCTACCCCCTACAGTGATACACGAGGCACTACCTAAATAGTTTTCGGAGAGAACCAGCTATTTCCAGTTTTGTTTAGCCTTTCACCCCTATCCACAGCTCATCCCCTAACTTTTCAACGTTAGTGGGTTCGGTCCTCCAGTACGTGTTACCGCACCTTCAACCTGGCCATGGATAGATCAACTGGTTTCGGGTCTACACCCAGCAACTAGCGCCCTATTCGGACTCGCTTTCGCTACGCCTTCCCTATTCGGTTAAGCTTGCTACTGAATGTAAGTCGCTGACCCATTATACAAAAGGTACGCAGTCACCCCTTACGAGGCTCCTACTGTTTGTATGCACACAATTTCAGGATCTATTTCACTCCCCTCCCGGGGTTCTTTTCGCCTTTCCCTCACGGTACTTGTTCACTATCGGTCGATTACGAGTATTTAGCCTTGGAGGATGGTCCCCCCATATTCAGACAGGATTTCACGTGTCCCGCCCTACTTGTCTCTAGCCTAGTACCACCCAATAATTTTCACATACGGGACTATCACCCTTTATTGTTGGACTTTCCATTCCATTCTGTTAATTACTGAGCTATCACTAGAAGGCTCTTCCCATTTCGCTCGCCACTACTTTGGGAATCTCGGTTGATGTCTTTTCCTCTTGCTACTTAGATGTTTCAGTTCACAAGGTTCGCTTCTCATACCCTATGTATTCAGGTATGGATACCACAAAAGTGGTGGGTTTCCCCATTCAGAAATCCCCGGATCAAAGCTTATTTACCAGCTCCCCGGGGCTTATCGCAGGTTATAACGTCTTTCGTCGCCTGTAATCGCCAAGGCATCCATCATGTGCACTTATTCACTTGATCCTATAACGAGCACCATTGCTAGTACCTGTTACAGGTTTTACTTCTACTTCTGACATGTTTGCCGTAATCCAAACTGTAAGTACTTTGTTAAGAACTTGGTAAAACTCGTTTGTATTACTGATTGATGATTCAATCTTTACCCTTATTACATTGTCAAATGTCCTCTCAAAGAAACATTTGACACTTTGCTTACTCAAATTTTTAAAGAACAGCCATAAATGGCAAAACTAAACAATCGTTAAATCGCTTAGTTTTGACATTTAGATGATGGTGGAGGATGACGGGATCGAACCGACGACCCCCTGCTTGCAAAGCAGGTGCTCTCCCAGCTGAGCTAATCCCCCAACGTCCCACTAAGTCTTGTTTCTGGCTGGTGGTGGGTCTGGTAGGACTCGAACCTACGACCCCTGCGTTATCAACACAGTGCTCTAACCAGCTGAGCTACAGACCCGTGGCTTTTATTGTCAACCGATAAGTGTGGGCACTATAGATCCAGCATCTTTTCTCTAGAAAGGAGGTGATCCAGCCGCACCTTCCGATACGGCTACCTTGTTACGACTTTACCCCAGTCATGAACCCTGCCGTGGCAGTCGCCCTCCTTGCGGTTAGGCTAACGGCTTCTGGCAAAACCCACTCCCATGGTATGACGGGCGGTGTGTACAAGACCCGGGAACGTATTCACCGCGACATTCTGATCCGCGATTACTAGCGATTCCAGCTTCACGTAGTCGAGTTGCAGACTACGATCCGGACTACGATGCATTTTCTGAGATTAGCTCCCCCTCGCGGGTTGGCAACCCTCTGTATGCACCATTGTATGACGTGTGAAGCCCTACCCATAAGGGCCATGAGGACTTGACGTCATCCCCACCTTCCTCCGGTTTGTCACCGGCAGTCTCTTTAGAGTGCTCTTGCGTAGCAACTAAAGACAAGGGTTGCGCTCGTTGCGGGACTTAACCCAACATCTCACGACACGAGCTGACGACAGCCATGCAGCACCTGTGTTCACTTTCTCTTACGAGCACCTAATGTATCTCTACTTCGTTAGTGACATGTCAAGGGTAGGTAAGGTTTTTCGCGTTGCATCGAATTAATCCACATCATCCACCGCTTGTGCGGGTCCCCGTCAATTCCTTTGAGTTTTAATCTTGCGACCGTACTCCCCAGGCGGCTGACTTCACGCGTTAGCTACGTTACTCAGGATGTAAATCCCGAACAACTAGTCAGCATCGTTTAGGGCGTGGACTACCAGGGTATCTAATCCTGTTTGCTCCCCACGCTTTCGTGCATGAGCGTCAGTGTTATCCCAGGGGGCTGCCTTCGCCATTGGTATTCCTCCACATATCTACGCATTTCACTGCTACACGTGGAATTCTACCCCCCTCTGACACACTCTAGCTATACAGTCACAGGCGCCATTCCCAGGTTAAGCCCGGGGATTTCACGCCTGTCTTGTATAACCGCCTGCGCACGCTTTACGCCCAGTAATTCCGATTAACGCTCGCACCCTACGTATTACCGCGGCTGCTGGCACGTAGTTAGCCGGTGCTTATTCTTCAGGTACCGTCATTCCCGGACTGTGTTAGAGCCGGTGTTTCTTCCCTGACAAAAGAGCTTTACAACCCGAAGGCCTTCTTCACTCACGCGGCATTGCTGGATCAGGGTTGCCCCCATTGTCCAAAATTCCCCACTGCTGCCTCCCGTAGGAGTCTGGGCCGTGTCTCAGTCCCAGTGTGGCTGATCGTCCTCTCAGACCAGCTACTGATCGTCGCCTTGGTGGGCTTTTACCCCACCAACAAGCTAATCAGGCATCGGCCGCTCTAATCGCGCGAGGTCTTTCGATCCCCCGCTTTCCCCCTCAGGGCGTATGCGGTATTAGCACAGCTTTCGCTGCGTTATCCCCCACGATAAGGTACGTTCCGATGTATTACTCACCCGTTCGCCACTCGCCACCAGGTGCAAGCACCCGTGCTGCCGTTCGACTTGCATGTGTAAGGCATGCCGCCAGCGTTCAATCTGAGCCAGGATCAAACTCTTCAGTTCAATTCCTGTGATCCTTGCGGATCGTCGCACTCATTCAAGAAATTGACTTGGTAATAAAACCAAATCTTTTTACTGTCTATGAGTACTATTTATTTACATCTGTCCCGAAGGACTGGATGCTTTCACTTAGTACCCACAATTATCGGTTGACTAATTTTTAAAGAGGGCTGACTTGTTTCTTGTTTCAAAAAACATTCAGCAGAGAGGTGAGACTATATCCCACTTTTTTAGGGTCGTCAACACCTTTCGTAGTCTTTTTCCTAAAAAAGGCAGGGTTTTTTCCTAGATTAAAAATTAATTCAATAAAAACAATTACTTATCTTTTAAAAAAATTTTAAACTTTTTTCTTAAATTTCTGGTTTTTTGATAATTTTGGGTGAGCCCAACCAATTGAGCCCCTTTTTTCTACGTTTTTATAGCGTTAAAGCCACACTCTAAGGGAAAACCCTGAATTTTTCCCCTGTTTCTGTTAAAATATTGCTATGCACAATAAAAAAGCGATTAATCACTTACCTGTCAAGCCATATACGGCAGGGCAGGCTGTGCCCGTCCGCGAACTTCATGCCGGGTATCGTCAGGAAATATTAGATCATTTACTTCAACTAAATGAAGAAGATAGACGCCTTCGTTTCGGCACCCAAACACCGGATGAGGTCATTGCGCACTATGTAGAGTGCCTTGATTTCAATAGGGACGTGCTTTTTGGTGTGTTTGATCTTGACCTCAAGCTGATTGGCATGGCCCATTTGGCTTATTTGCCCGAGATTAAGGGTCAGGCACGCGCTGCTGAATTTGGTGTTTCCGTATTGCCAGAAGGCCGTGCCCAGGGCCTTGGAACCGCTTTATTACAACGCTCAGCGGTTCATTCGCGCAATACTCGTATTGAAACGCTCTATGTTCATTGCCTATCTAACAACAAGGCCATGATGCATTTGGCACAAAAGGCCGGCATGCGCGTTGAATATGCTTATGGCGATGCTGATGCCTACCTCACGTTACCGCCAGCAAGCCCAGCAACCATCGTTGAAGAAGCTGCAAACGAACAATGGGCAGACTTAGATTACGCTTTAAAAGAAGGCCTCAAACGCTCCAATCAAGCGTGGTGGTGGCTCTTAGGCAGACCGGGAATGGCTCGTTAATTACCGATTGGGGCGCCACGCAATACCCAGCGCGCCAATAAAGATAAATCTGCGTCACTTAATTTGCTATTCGCAGGCATGGGTACAACACCCCAAGAACCTGCACCGCCTTTAGCAATTTTGTTTTTTAAAAAACTTTGTGCGTCAGATTGATTCTGATATTTCTGCGCAACAGATTGAAAACTGGGTCCAACGATCTTTTTGTTCGTTGCATGACAACCTAAACATGCGTTTTGCTTTGCGAGCGCATAGGCCTTGCTATCAACTTCATCAGCATGAGCGAGTGCGATACCAAAAAAGAAAATGGCGACTACAAAAATACTTCTTGCATGTCGCCAAAAACAAATCATCATCGGATTTTCTAAAACGCTTTACTGAAATTTTGGCGGGGAGCTTGGCTGTGATTCATCTGCCTTGCCTTGTTTTTCTAGACGATTTTTTTCTGCCTCAGAAATGATGTCAAAGTATGCATAAACATCTTTTACGCCATTGGTGTTGCTCGCAATTTTCTTCGCCATATCAGCTTCGCCTTGCGTCAAGATGCCCATCAAATAAACGCTAGTTCCCTCAGCAATAATTGCCATTGAGTTGGATGGTAATTTTTCTGTAAATAGCATTTGCGTTTTAATCTTTGACTCTAGATAAGAATCATTGGCGCGTGACGTGTAACTACTGTTAGGTCCAACTATTAATTCATTAAATACTGTGCGCGCATTCTTCATTGACTTCAAGTATGCGTCTGCCTCTCCTTTGATATCAGCATCCTTTACTTCACCCGTCAGCAAAACCTTTTGATTAAATGAGGTGACATTAATGTGTGCGTTATCGCCAAAGCGTTTTGCTAAAGCATTCTCAGCCTCAAGCTCGATTCCCTTGTCAATGGCCTGTACGGCTGGGGTGCGACGATCGGTAGCAACAGTGGCGGTTGCAGCAACACCACCAACAGCAAGCACACCACAAGCGGTGAGTTGCGAAGCAATAACTACAGCAACAATTAACTTAATGAGTGAAGAAATTTGCATTAGATATTTTTTAAAGTGGGTTAAGGGAGAATTAATCCAACAAGATGTGGTCAACACCATCACAAAGCGCGTGAAGTAAAACCAAATGTGTTTCTTGAATACGAGCAGTACGAGTTGATGGGGCGCACAAATGAACGTCATCCTTATCCAACAGTTGCGCAATCTTGCCGCCGCCATTACCAGTCAACGCGATGATTTTGATGCCCATCTTTTTCGCTGCTTCAATTGCCCTAATAACGTTCTTCGAATTTCCTGAGGTAGAAATTCCTAACAGGATGTCGCCTTTTTTTCCAAGGCCACGAACTTGTTTACTGAACACCTCGTCATAGCTGTAATCATTTCCAACGGCAGTCAAAATCGAGCTGTCTGTTGTTAATGCAATAGCGGCCAGTTCTTGGCGCTCTCTTTCAAATCGCCCAATAAGTTCTGCTGCAAAGTGCTGCGCATCGGCAGCTGAGCCGCCATTTCCGCAAGCCATCACCTTGCCGCCCGCACGCAAACAATCCACCATTGCAAGCACGCCCTGTGCCACCAATTCTGGAAGAATTTTTTCAGCCTCTTGCTTGACGGCAATGCTATCTAAAAAATGCTGGGAAGCGCGCTGGCGCAATCGTTCAGTAGTATTTTTTTCCATAGCAATATTATGCGCCAAACACCGCATCGCTTGTAGTGGGGCAGGCCTACATTAAAAGCAACGTATTCTCTTGCTTATTCACCAATCTTGCATAGACAATACCCCCATGGAAATAGGCTCATTAGATTTTTTAAAGCAGCAAGATTTGCCGGCTGGAGCCCTATATATGGTGGCTACACCGATTGGCAACCTGGGTGATATAACTCTTCGCGGCCTTCATATTCTTGACGCAGTAGATGGTATAGCCTGCGAAGACACGCGTCATAGCGTGGCACTATTGCAGCAATTTGGCCTACATAAAAAATGTGTAGCCCTGCACGAACACAATGAACTAGAGGGCGCTCAGGCGGTCATACAACGACTTGCCAATAATGAGCGCTGGGCATACATTTCCGATGCAGGAACCCCTGGCGTTTCAGACCCAGGAGCCCGCCTGGTTAATGCGGTGCAAAAAGCGGGTTTTAGAGTTATTCCGATTCCCGGGGCAAGCGCTGTGTCATGCGCCATCTCCGCGTCAGGATCTGTGATGTTAGATTCGGATGGGCGCTTTCAATTCTTAGGGTTTTGGCCCAACAAAAGCAAAGAGTGCGATGCCATTCTTCAAGATATTTCGAGCAGCAAAAAAACGAGCGTCTTTTTTGAATCTCCTCATCACATTCGCGACACTCTACTATCGCTGGGCTCAACACTAGAACCCACGCGTACAGTATTAGTGTGTCGTGAGTTAACCAAAAAATTTGAGCAATTGGTTTCACTCCAAGCATCTGAAATTGCCGCTTGGCTAGATAATGCAGAAAGCCTTAAAGGTGAATTCGTGATTGTTGTTGCTGGCCGCCCAGCCAGCAGTGACGAGGCTCCCGAACATGCCTCACTTCTATTGTGGGCAAATGCCTTGAGCCCCTTTCTTGGCAGCAAAGAAATTGCTACAGTTCTTTCGCAGACACTGGGTCTTTCCAAAAAAGAAGCGTATCAAATTGCCTTAGATGCAAAAAGTTCTGACGACAAGAAATAAAAAGCTGGCATGTAGCCAGCTTTTTATTGCGTTACTTTTTTATTTCGCTGCGGCAGGAGCTTTAGGCTCTGGCAGTTTTCCACCCGCGCCATTTGCCATATAAACCACTGCACGACCTAACTCATAATCGCTCACATCGGCAGGGCTTGCACCGCCACGCGCTGGCATTGCGCCTTTTCCTTTGAGTACGGATGTCAGCAATCCATCGTAACCTTTGCCCAAGCGTGGAGCCCATGCGCCTGCATCACCAAATTTCGGAGCGCCTGCCGCACCAGAAGCGTGGCATGAAGAACAAACCGCCTTATAAACTTGCTCACCTGTCTGCAACTCTTTTGGTGCGCTAGCATCTTTGAAATTTAACTGGGCTACTGGCTTAATCAATTGCTCGGTCGTAGTAGTTGAATCGCCACGCTTGCCATTGTTAACAAACACCATTAACAACAAAATAATGATGAGTGGCACAAAGAAGCTTGCAAACACCATGATGATGAGTTGTTTTGGGGACTTAATTAGATTTCCGTGCTCTTCGCTCATAGGACTTTTATCGTTAGACGGGTTTTAGGGTTGGTTTGCCGTGATTATAACTAGAGAGTAGGGTTATAGGCACTTACAATAGCAAGGTAGCCAGATTTTCTACTGGCGCCCGTAGCTCAGTGGATAGAGTATTGGCCTCCGAAGCCAAGGGTCGCAGGTTCGATTCCTGCCGGGCGCGCCAAAACAGAGGGGGTTTTTGACTTACATCATGCACAAAATCATTAAAACAGCTATCATTTGCACCTAACTTATTGATTCTTATCGTGTCTACACATCTAAATTCAGCCCTTTCAGAGCCATCCCTGACCAATCCTTTGCCACCTGAGGCACCGTTGCCTCACCGGAAAATTATCCGAAGCTGGCTAATTCCTATGACGCAAGGCGAAACTGGCCGCGCAATCATGCTCTTAGCGATTGATGCCTTTTTATGGCTTGGCTGTATTGCAGGAACTGTATTTGCAGAAAGCATTCTGCTCAAAATTATCTTTGGCCTGATTGCAGGCTTTGTAACTGGTCGCATCTTTATTTTGGGTCATGATGCATGTCACCAAAGCTACACACCCAATCGTGAGCTCAATAAAGTTTTAGGCCGCATCGCATTCTTGCCATCACTCACACCATACAGTTTGTGGGATGTTGGTCACAACGTGGTTCACCATGGCCAAACCAATTTAAAAGGTTTTGATTTCGTTTGGGCGCCATTTTCAAAATCTGAATATGACGCGCTTCCCCCATGGCGTAAGGCTCTAGAGCGCTTATATCGTAGCGGCTGGGGCCCTGTTTTCTACTACCTCATTGAAATTTGGTGGAGGCGCGAGTACTTCCCAAATGCCCAAAACAAACCTGGCGATCGCCCAATCTTCTTAAAAGACAACTTGCTGGTTACTGCATTTGCAATTGTTTGGATTGGCTGCTTAATTGCTGGCGCTATTGCAACTGGTCAATCTATTTGGATTGGACTGCTCACAGGTTTTGCTGTTCCTTTCCTGTTTTGGAACGGCATGATTGGTTTCGTGGTCTACGTCCATCACACCCATCCAAAGGTTTCTTGGTACGACAAGAAATCTGAATGGTTGCGTGCGCAGCCATTTGTGTCAACAACGGTTCATCTGACTTTTAACTGGATTTGGGGCAAATTAATGCACCACATCATGGAGCACACAGCCCACCACGTAGACATGAGCGTGCCGCTGTATCGACTGCCAGAAGCCCAACAGACCCTGGAAACCATCCTTCCAGAGCGTATTTTTGTGCAAAAGTTCTCTTGGGGCTGGTATTTCGATACTGCCCGCAAGTGCAAGCTTTATGACTTCGAAAACAAGGCTTGGCTCGATTTTGATGGCAATAAGACAGCAGATTCAGTACGAGTTGTGCTGAGCCCAGCTCCAGCGGGACAAAACGGGTAAAATAGATCTTCTGTATAAGATTTGCCTTACCCGGATTGCCCATGACTACCTCGACTCCAGCAGCTACCCAAGAAACCTCTCAGAGCCTGAAATTTTGCTCTTCTTGCAGTCGCGAAAAACGACTTGAGGGTGGCACATGGATTCCGACAAGCAATCGCAAACAACGCTGGATCTGCGCCAGCTGTTTATATAACCGTACACATCGTACCGGTTCAGCAAAAACCTAATTTCAGAGTAGTAAAAGTTTTAAGCGCCATCCCCGACATAGGGATTGGTTTTTCGCTCCTGGCCAAACGTCGACATTGGTCCATGACCCGGAACGAATTGCACATCGTCGCCTAAGGGCCATAACTTTGATTTGATCGCATTAATTAAGTCTGCGTGATTGCCGCGCGGAAAATCTGTTCTGCCAATCGAGCCAGCAAATAGGACATCGCCAACAATCGCGAGCCGATCTTCTTTATCAAAAAATACGACATGACCAGGAGTGTGGCCAGGACAGTGGAATACCTCAAGATCCACATTGCCAACCTGCACATGATCGCCATTATTTAACCAGCGATCGGGCTCAAAAACTTTGGCATGTCCAAAACCAAAGCGAACTGTTTGCTCAGGCAATTGATCAATCCAGAAACGCTCATCTTCCTGAGGTCCCTCAATAGGCACGCCTAACTGATCAGCCAAATCTTTAGCAGCTGCGCAATGATCTAGGTGGCCATGTGTCAGTAAGATTTTTTTAACCCTGCCGCACATCTGCTCAACGCCTGCAAGGATCTTTTCAATATCCCCGCCCGGGTCCACTACAGCAGCATCTCCGGTTTCTTGGCAAACCAAAATAGAGCAGTTTTGCTCATAAGGCGTAACAGGGACTATTCCTAATTTGATTGGCATATTTGGACGGTGTACGAGTTAATTATTTAACAAGCCTCTAGTGTATGAGACTAGGCATAAAATAATCTCAAAGGATAAACAATGAACACTCAAGATACTTTTAAATTTGCTGAAACCCATGAATGGGCCGACCTTGAAGGTGATGGCTTAGTGTGGGTTGGCATTAGCAACCATGCACAAGAGGCGCTTGGTGATGTGATGTTTTTTCAGGCGCCTAAGCTTGGTCAACAAGTAAAGCAAGGCGAAGCCATCGCCGTCATTGAATCAGTAAAGGCTGCAAGTGATATTCATGCGCCTGTAAGTGGTGAAATTATTGCGCTCAATGAAGAGGTGGATGCCTCTCCTGAGATTGTGAATGAGAAGCCTTATGGTGTATGGCTATTCAAAATCAAACCTAGCTCTGAAGAAAATCTTGCTGCTGAATTAAATCAACTCCTAAGCCCAGAAAGCTATCAGTCGGGCCCTGGCGCGTAGTCATTAGATTGAAATAGGGTCGCGCTCAATGAGCCAACGAATGCGACCCTCTTTACTAATGCGCCCTTGGGATTGATCACGCAAATAATGGTCTATCGCCTCTAGAATTTCCTGCAAGTCCTTGCGTTCGTCCGACTCAACCAATAGTTGAGCACGCTCTGTGCCTGCGACTCGCATGACTGGTTTGGGAACCGGGTCATAGACTCTAAGTCCTTTATTTATAAGGCCTCGGGCCTTAATATACCCCTTTAGTCCACTCAAAAACTGAATTGCTTTATCCAGATTTTTTGCTTCGGCATGAATAAGGGCTTGATAGGCAAAAGGCGGCAATCCCGCCTCTTTTCTTTCATTTGCAGTAAACGATAGAAAGCCATCTACGTCGTGACGTAGTAAAAACTGGAAAACAGCCGCCTCTGGAAATTGAGTTTCTATATAAATTGCGCCGCCTATTTCACCGTCTTTATTTGAACGTCCAGCACGCCCTGCAACTTGGACCAATTGTGCAAATAATCTTTCTGCAGCTCTAAAGTCTTGCGAGAACAACCTGCTATCCGCGTCTAAAACAGCAACCAAGCCAATATTTTGATAGTCATGGCCCTTTGCAATCATCTGAGTTCCAACAACGATATCGACGTTACCCTCATGTATCTCCTGAAATAACTCTTCGGCCCCTTTGCTTTTTCTGCTGGAGTCTGTGTCGACTCTTAGCACCCTTGCACCAGGCCACATTTCTTCAATAGAGTCCTCAATCTTTTGGGTGCCTTGCCCCAAGGTTTTCATATCCGCATTTCCACAATCAGGGCAATAATTTGGAATAGCCTTTACCAAGCCGCAGTGATGGCAGCTTAATACCGACTTCCGACCCAATGCACCTGCCTTATGGAGCACCATGTATGAAGTGCATTGCTCACACTTTGAAAGCCATGAACACGCGCCACAACTGAGGACCGGCGCATAGCCGCGCCGGTTAATGAGAATCAAGCTTTGTTCTTTGGAGGCAAGACTCTTGCTGACCGCATTGGCTAGCGTTTTAGTAATCAAACTTTTTGATTGGGGCTTCTCGCTATCGCCTGGACTAAATTGGGTTTGTGGATCACGCGTATTAATTAAATGCACTTTGGGCAAACTTGCGCCCTGTGCGCGTTGATCCAGGCGAATATATTCATAGCGTCCTGCTTTAGCGGCCATCCAAGTTTCAAGTGATGGAGTTGCTGAAGCAAGCAAGATTGGAATTTTTAAATCGTGGGCGCGCCAGATCGCCAGATCTCGTGCGGAGTAACGAATACCATCTTGTTGTTTATAGGAAGGATCATTTTCTTCATCAACAACAATCGCACGCAGATTGGGCAAAGGTGTTAATGCTGCCAAACGTGTTCCCAAAATAATTTGAGCCTTGCCCGTCAACGCGTCATGCCAAGCGATACCTCTCACTTTTTCACTCACTCCGCTGTGAAGTACCACCATTTTTTTATCTGGAAAATAGGCTCTAACTCTGCGCTCTAATTGCGGCGTGAGATTAATTTCGGGTACTAAAAGCAGCACTTGCGCATTCGCGTCCTCCAAAATTCCACTGAGCCAATTTAAAAATACAGCAGTCTTTCCACTGCCAGTTTGGCCTTGTAGGAGAATTGCTTTAAATGCATCTGCGGGACATGTCCGAAGTTTTTCCAAGGCAAGTTTTTGCCCTTCGTTCAAATTGCCTTCATCTATGAATCCTTCGCTTGATCCCTGCAGGCTCTTATTCTTTTTCTTTTCTGCATCAGTTGCCAATTTCTTGGGAATCTTTTCCCAGTCGTCTGGCTTTTTCCACATCGCCGGGATAGTGGGGATGATAGTTTCCCCAAGGGCATGAATGTAGTACTGGCTAGCAAAATTCATTAGCCTTAAAACTGCCTGATCCAATGGGGGAAGGGGGGCAACCCGCGTTACGCTCTTTAACTTTTCAATCTCATAATCAGAGTGAGTGCTTACTTTTACTACCATGCCAATAAGATAGCTACGCCCAAAAGGCACCTCTACTATTGTTCCAAGCTCTGGCACGGCTCCGAGCATATCTTTGTCCCACAAGTAGTCAAAGCCCTGCGCAAGGGGCTTATCAACGACGACCTGAACAACGATTGGAGTGAGCATGTGTTACTTCAAATTTCTATTTAGCTTGTGGATAAGTCTGTGGATATCATCCAAGGATTCTGATTTATAAGCTAATTTATCAGCTTTCTTTTTTTGCACCCTTTTAAAGCTTTTTAGTTAATTTGTATATTAATCAACTATTTACAGTGATATGCGAAAGTGAATTTTCACATTTAATCGCAATCTCACTGAATTTCGAAATTTGTCACTAACTGTGCATAACTTTCGCTAAAAATTCCAGCGGCAAGTTAGCAGTCACTCAGTATTAAGACTTGGTCCTGAGAGCCCTCGACCTGGAAATCACTGCCTCAGCAAGGGCCGTGACGCTTTCTGGCGGGGTGAACTGAGAAATGCCGTGACCCAAGTTAAAGACGTGGCCGTCTAAAGGATGCAAACCAGTTTTAAGGGCTGGAGCGCTCGCCAAATCTTCCAGAAGAAGGTTTGCTTGCTCAGCGATTTGTTTTGGCTCTGCAAACAGAATAAGCGGGTCTAAATTGCCTTGCAATGCCAAAGGCTTGTCGATGGCAAGTAATTGTTTTCTAGCGCGACTGAGCGACATAGTCCAGTCCAGAGCAATCACATCAGCACCAACTTGCGCCATATCATTCAACCAAATTGCACCGCCTTTGGTAAACATGATCACCGGAATTTTTCGTCCTTCATGCTCACGTGGCAACAAAGCAATCACTTTTTGCATCGAAGCTAAAGACATCTTTTGATACCAACCATCCGGAAGCATTCCGCCCCAGGTATCAAAAATCATCAATGCTTGCGCACCTGCTTTTACTTGTTCAATTAAATAATCAGCAACAGATTGTGCATTGATATCCAAGATATGCTGCATCAAGTCAGGGCGACTAAACATCATGGTTTTGGCATGACGGAAATCATCCGCACTGGAACCATCCACCATATAGCAAGCCAACGTCCATGGACTTCCAGAGAAGCCAATCAAAGGAACGCGCTGCTTGCCATCCTGAATAAGTGCCTTACGAATTTCCGAAACTGCATCAAAAACATATTTGAGCTGATCCATATCAGCCACACGCAATTTCTTAACCGCTTCCTCTGTGCGAAGGGGATGATCAAAGCTTGGGCCTTCGCCGGCAGTAAATTTGAGCCCCAATCCCATTGCATCAGGAATAGTCAAAATATCGGAGAACAAAATTGCTGCATCCAATGGATAGCGATCCAAAGGCTGAAGAGTTACTTCAGTGGCGTAAGCAGGTGTTTTTGCTAGGCCTAAAAAGCTTCCAGCTCTAGCACGAGTAGCGTTGTATTCAGGGAGATATCGGCCGGCTTGGCGCATGAGCCAAAGCGGTGTTTGATCAACCGCTTCGCCCAGGCAGGCCTTTAAAAACCGATCATTTAACAGCAAGGAGATGACCGGCTATTACTTTTTACGACGGAAACGAGCAATTGCAGCCAACTGTGCGGCTGCCATTGCAAACTCAGATTGGGCCAAAGCCAAATCAAAGTCTGTGCCACGATTTTGCATAGCCTCTTCAGCGCGTTTCTTGGCTTCAATAGCTTTAGCTTCATCGAGATCATGGCCGCGAATAGCGGTGTCCGCTAATACGGTAACGCGATCTGGCTGAACTTCTAAATAGCCACCTGCTACGAAAACAAACTCTTCGTCACCGTCAGCTTTTTCAATGCGAACTGAGCCTGGACGAATACGTGTAATCAAAGGAGTGTGGCCGCGCAAAATGCCGAGCTCACCACTTTCGCCAGGAAGCGCAACAAACTTGGCTTCCCCGCTGAAAATAGACTGCTCAGCACTTACTACATCGACGCGTATGGTTGACATAATTTCCCTAGATGAGTTCGATTAAAGCTTCTTGGCTTTCTCGATGGCTTCATCAATTGAACCCACCATGTAGAACGCTTGCTCAGGCAAGTGATCCAATTCGCCGCTGCAGATCATTTTGAAACCACGGATGGTTTCTTTCAATGGAACGTATTTGCCTGGTGAACCAGTAAACACTTCAGCAACGTGGAAAGGCTGGGACAAGAAACGTTGAATCTTACGAGCGCGTGACACAGCCAATTTGTCTTCTGGTGACAATTCGTCCATACCCAAAATCGCAATAATGTCGCGCAATTCTTTGTAGCGCTGCAATGTCATCTGTACATCACGAGCTACTTCATAGTGCTCTTGACCAACCACTTGTGGATCGAGCTGACGGCTGGTTGAATCCAATGGATCAACCGCTGGGTAAATACCCAATGCAGCGATGTCACGTGACAACACAACTGTGGAGTCTAAGTGCAAGAAGGTTGTAGCAGGTGACGGATCGGTCAAGTCATCCGCAGGAACGTAAACGGCCTGAATAGAAGTAACAGAACCTGTCTTAGTAGAAGTAATACGCTCTTGCAATTTACCCATCTCTTCAGCCAACGTAGGCTGGTAACCCACGGCAGAAGGCATACGACCGAGCAACGCAGAAACTTCAGTACCGGCCAATGTGTAACGGTAGATGTTGTCAACGAAGAACAAAATGTCACGGCCTTCGTCACGGAACGCTTCAGCCATTGTCAAACCAGTCAACGCAACGCGCAAACGGTTGCCAGGAGGCTCGTTCATCTGACCAAACACCATCGCCACTTTGTCGATAACGTTAGATTCTTTCATCTCGTGGTAGAAGTCATTACCTTCACGAGTACGCTCACCAACACCGGCAAACACAGATAAACCTGAGTGTTGCTTAGCAATGTTGTTAATCAATTCCATCATGTTCACGGTCTTACCAACACCCGCACCACCGAACAAGCCAACCTTACCGCCTTTAGCGAATGGGCAAACTAAGTCAATAACCTTAATACCGGTTTCGAGCAAGTCAACAGAAGGAGAGAGCTCATCAAACTTAGGTGCTGGCTGGTGAATAGCGCGACGCTCTTCAGTAGCAATCGGACCTGCGTCGTCAATTGGGCGACCCAAAACGTCCATGATGCGACCCAAAGTTGCTGGGCCAACAGGCACAGAAATTGGCTTGCCAGTAGATTTCACTTCCATGCCACGACGCAAGCCATCGCTCGCACCCATGGCAATCGCGCGAACTACGCCATCGCCGATTTGTTGCTGAACTTCAAAGGTCAAACCTTTTTCAGCAAATGATTTTTCGCCGCTATCAACTAATGTCAACGCATCATAAATGTTTGGCATTTTGTCGCGTGGGAACTGAATGTCCACCACTGGACCGATACATTGCACGATATTTCCGTTACTCATCGCATTTCTCCGCTTTTAATTCCTGAATTCTTTCGTATTCCTAAACGCTGACCGCTTAAACCGCAGCCGCTCCGCCAACAATCTCTGACAACTCTTTAGTAATAGCAGCCTGTCGTGTCTTGTTGTAATCCAATTGCAATTCGCCAATTACGTTCTTCGCGTTATCTGAAGCGGCCTTCATAGAGACCATACGTGCAGACTGCTCAGAAGCCATGTTTTCAGCAACTGCCTGATAAATCATTGCTTCAACGTAACGCTTAAGCAGGCCATTCAAAATGGACTCTGCATCAGGTTCGTAGATGTAATCCCAAGAATTGCCTGTTTTCTCTTGTGGAGTTAAAGCTTCTGCCTCTAAAGGCAAGAGCTTTTCCAAAACAGGCTCTTGTTTCATTGCATTTACAAAGCGGGTATATGCCAAATAAACAGCATCAATCTCGCCACGCTCAAACGCTTCTAATTGGCTAACAATTGCACCAATCAAAACATCCATATGTGGTGTATCACCAATTTGGATTGTTTGAGAAATGAGTTTTGCTTTTGAGCGATTCAAAAATTGCAAACCTTTTGAACCAATCGCTGTGTAAGCGATCTCAATATTTTTTTCTTGCAAATCGCGCACTTGGTTAGCAATCAAACGCAAGACGTTGGTATTTAAACCGCCGCACAAGCCTTTGTCTGTCGTAACCAAAATCGTGCCAACTTTCTTCACTTCACGAGTTGCCATGTAAGCAGGGCGGAACTCAGGATTTGCTTTTGAAAGGTTGGCAACAATCTCACGAATTTTTTCAGCATATGGGCGCGCATTACGCATGCGCTCCTGGGCGCGACGCATCTTGGATGCGGCGACCATTTCCATTGCCTTCGTGATCTTGCGCGTGTTTTGCACGCTCTTGATCTTAGATCGTATCTCTTTTGTGCTTGCCATGATTTATGCGAGCCCTCTTAGAAAGAGGCAGAACGCTTGTAATCCTCAATAGCAGCGCGCAAAGCAGCTTCGTCATCTTTGCTCAAGTCTTTGGTTTCTTCGATACGCGCAACTAAGTCAGCGTACTTAGATTTCAAATGATCTTGCAAACCTTTTTCGAAGGCCAATACGTTCTTCACTTCGAGGTCATCGAAGTAGCCGTTATTAACAGCATAAAGTGAAGCAGCCATTTCCCAAACTTGGAGTGGCTTGTATTGAGCTTGCTTACACAATTCAGTAACGCGACGACCACGCTCAAGCTGCTTGCGGGTTGCTTCGTCAAGATCAGATGCGAACTGAGCAAACGCTGCCAATTCACGATATTGCGCTAAGTCGGTACGAATACCGCCAGATAATTTCTTAATTACTTTAGTTTGTGCAGCACCACCAACGCGGGAAACAGAAATACCGGCGTTAATCGCAGGACGTACGCCAGCGTTAAACAAGTCAGTTTCCAAGAAGATCTGACCGTCAGTAATCGAAATTACGTTGGTTGGAACGAATGCAGAAACGTCACCAGCTTGAGTTTCAATAATTGGCAATGCAGTCAAAGAACCAGTTTTGCCTTTTACTGCGCCGTTAGTGAACTTCTCAACGTACTCAGCATTTACACGAGCAGCGCGCTCGAGCAGGCGTGAGTGGAGGTAGAACACATCGCCAGGATAAGCTTCGCGGCCTGGTGGGCGACGAAGCAACAAGGAGATTTGACGATAAGCAACCGCTTGCTTGGTCAAGTCATCGTAAACAATCAAAGCATCTTCACCGCGATCGCGGAAGTATTCGCCCATGGTGCAACCTGCGTATGCAGAAAGGTACTGCATCGCTGCAGACTCAGAAGCACTCGCTGCAACAACAACGGTGTACTCCATCGCGCCCAATTCTGTGAGCTTGCGAACAACGTTAGCAATAGTAGAAGCTTTTTGACCGATCGCCACGTAAACGCAATAAACGCCTTTACCTTTTTGGTTAATGATCGCGTCAACCGCAACAGCCGTCTTACCTGTTTGGCGGTCGCCAATGATCAACTCACGCTGACCACGGCCAATTGGAACCATCGCATCAATCGCCTTCAAACCAGTTTGAACTGGCTGGCTAACAGATTGTCGTGCGATAACGCCAGGAGCTACTTTTTCAATAAAGTCAGTTAACTTGGTGTTGATTGGGCCTTTGCCATCAATCGGTTGACCGAGTGCGTTTACAACGCGACCGAGCAACTCTGGACCAACTGGAACTTCCAAAATGCGGCCAGTACATTTAACTGGGTCGCCTTCTTTAATGTGGGTGTATTCACCCAACACTACGGCACCAACAGAATCACGCTCAAGGTTTAACGCGAGGCCGATAGTGTTGTTAGGAAACTCCAACATTTCGCCCTGCATAACGCCTGACAAGCCATGTACGCGGCAAATACCGTCGGTCACTGAAATAACAGTGCCTTCGTTGCGAACTTGGGAGTCAACGCCCAATTCGCTAATTCGGCTTTTGATCAGCTCGCTGATCTCGGAAGGGTTGAGTTGCATTACTTACTCCTGGGTCTTATTTCGTATGTTCTTAATAGGGATCACTTATGCGCCAAGACTTGCTTGCATTTGAGCTAACTGGGCCTTAACTGAACTATCCATCACTTCATCGCCAACTTGAATGCGAACTCCGCCAATCAATGTTGGATCAACCTGAATAGTTGGGCGCAATTCTTTACCCCCAAAGCGCTTCTTCAAACTTGACAACAAATCATTTAACGCAGAACCCTCTAAAGGGAATGCGCTAGTAATGTTTACTTCTGCTGCGCCTTCGCTCTTGTTCTTCATTGCTTCAAATTGATTTGCAATTTCAGGAACAGCTGCTAAGCGGTGGTTTTGATTCACAAGATTTAAAAAGCTGGCAACCTTAGGATCGAGCTTGGTTTTCACCATGCCGGAAAGTAGCTTGCTTAAATCATCAGCGGATACTTTTGGGTTGTTTGACAAAGCAGCAACTTCTGGCAAAGCAGCAAGCTGTGCCAATTCGTTTAATTGCTCTAAACAACCAGCGAGCTCAGCTGGCTTGGCACTTTGAAAAAGTGCTTCGGCATAAGGACGTGCAATGGTGGCTAATTCAGCCATATCAAAGTTCTGCCTTTAGTTGATCAAGCAATTGGCCGTGAGCTTTTGCATCAACTTCACGACGCAAAATTTGCTCGGCGCCTTTAACAGCAAGCAGGGCAACTTCTGCGCGCAATACTTCACGTGCGCGAGTTACTTGTTGGGCTGCATCTTGCTGCGCTTGAGAAATGATTCGAGCGGCTTCAGCTTGTGCGTTAGCGCGAATTTCTTCGGCTGACATTTGTGCACGTTTTTCAGCTTCAGCAACGCGTTGAACACCTTCTTGGCGTGCTTTAGTTAATTCTTGCTCAGCTTCATTGCTGGCTAGTGCGAGAGCTTCTTTACCACGCTCGGCGGCAGCTAAACCATCAGCAATTTTGCTTGAACGCTCATCTAACGCCTTTACTAGCGGTGGCCACACAAAGCGTGCAACAACCCACCATAAGACGAAGAAAACGATCATTTGCGCGAATAGGGTCGCGTTCAGATTCACGATATTCCTTTCAGTATTGTTGAGAACAGTTGGATGACCCGCTGGTCATCCACGCCAAAACAATTACTTAATAACTGCGAGCAGTGGGTTTGCGAAAGCAAACAACATTGCAACACCAACGCCGATCAAGAACGCAGCGTCGATCAAACCAGCCAAAAGGAACATCTTAGTTTGGAGTGGCTCCATCAATTCTGGTTGACGTGCACAAGCTTCGATGTACTTGCCGCCCATCAATGCGATACCCAAACATGCACCGATCGCGCCGAGGCCGATGATGATGCCGATACAGATAGCTGTTGAACCTTGAATAGTTGCTAAAAATGCTTGCATGTTGCTGACTCCTGAAGTTAAAAGAGGTAAGTTAAAAATAAAATCTTAGTGATGGCTATGTGCCTGCCCGATGTAAACCAAAGTCAACATCATGAAAATGAAGGCCTGCAACAAAATAACCAAAATGTGGAAGATGGCCCAAGCTGATCCAGCAATAACGTGGCCCACCAATCCGAACAGGGATAAATCTAAATTAAATGTCCATACGCTACCAAGTAGGGCGATCAACAAGAAGACCAATTCGCCAGCGTACATATTGCCGAAAAGTCGCATTCCTAATGAAACGCCTTTCGCCAAATATTCAATGATGTTCAATGCAAGATTGAATGGGGCCAGATACCACTTCGCACCGAATGGGGCAGAAATGAGTTCATGCAAGAAGCCGCCAAAACCTTTTACTTTGAAGCTGTAGAAGAACACCAAAACCAAAACTGAAAGTGACATGCCCATGGTGGCATTCAAATCGGTTGTAGGAACCAATCTGTGGTGAGGAACGTGCACACCAAAGCTTTCGATGAAATGATTTACGCCTAAAACCCAATCCACTGGAATTAAGTCGAGAGTGTTGAGAAGGATGATCCAAAAGAAAACGAAGAGCGCGAGTGGTGCGATGAAAGTGCGATTGCCATGAACAATGCTCTTAGCTTGTGTATCCACCATTTCCACAATCATTTCCACTAAGCACTGAAAACGACCAGGAACGCCAGGTGTTGCACGACGCGCTGCAATTAACAAAATAAATACTGCCAAGAGGCCCATTAAAGAGGCCCAGAAAATAGTATCTAAATTGATGATGCTGAAATCAATAATGGACGACTGAGGTCCACCACTATTGGTGAGATTTTGTAAGTGTTCAGAAATGTACGCTGTTGGCGTCATTTGTTCTGCTGCCCCGTGGGCTTGGTGTACTTCGCTAGACATCTCTTAACTAGTCCTTTGTTTCAATCTCAATTGTCACTACTTAGCGCCACAACCACGCCAGCCACACACACTTCAAGGCAAGCAGGTAAGTCACCAAAAGGGGGACCCAAAGCACGCCAGGGATGTAATAAGCAACCCCTATAAACAGCATCAGCGTCACGGCGATTTTGATAAATTCACCCGAAACTAATGCTGCTAAAAATCTTCCTGGATTTAATCTTTGCGATTTTTTTGCCAACTCCAACCTTGTTAAAAACAACGTTGTAGGCAAGACGCTAATTAAACCACCTAAAAAGGCCGACTGAGTATAAAGGCTTACCCCTACCGGCTCCCCAAAAATTGACCAAAACAGCATGCTGATAGCTGTAATCAGCACTTGGGCCAAAATAATTTTCCAAGGCGAAAGGGCGCGATATTTTGTTGCATTACTTTGCTGCAGCGCAACAATCTCTTCTTTGCTGTAGACCCGAATGACTTCTTCTTCAGGCTCATCCCATTCATTTACATCGGAAAAGTGATTTTTTTGAGGAATCAATTTAGCCCCGAAAGTTTAATGTGTGCACTGCAATATGTCAAAGGATTTGGGGACATTTTTCAACCTAATTTAGGACTCAATACCCAACTTTTTTAATAAGGAATCAAGCTCGTCAAACTGGCTAAAACGGATTCTGAGCTCTCCGCCTTTACCTTTAAGCTTAAATTCAGTGCTTAAGCCAATCAAATCCGCTATTTCTTGGGTTAAACGCTGCATATCTGGATCCGCGCCCTGTGATGTGTTGCCGGGTTTGCTTTTGGCTTTTTTGTCCCCAATTTGTCCACCAGCAATAACCAATGCAGCAGTCATGCGCTCCGCCTCACGAACAGAAAGGCCCTGGGCAGAGATTCTTTGGGCCAAAGCTACCTGGCTAGAGCCTGGGAGGGGCAAAAGTGCGCGGGCATGCCCCATATCAATATCGCCAGCCAACAGCATGGCCTGCACGGGCTTTGCCAGCTGCGCTAGACGCAACAGATTGGTGATGGCGCTTCTTGATTTACCTACTGCTTTAGCAGCCTGCTCATGTGTAAAACCAAACTCTTCGATCAATCGAGCCAGGCCTTGTGACTCTTCGAGCGGATTTAGGTCCTCACGCTGCATATTTTCTACTAGGGCCATTGCAGCGGCGGCTTGATCATCTGCACCAGAAACCAAAACCGGAACTTCTTTTAAACCAGCAATAGTGGCCGCACGAAAACGTCTTTCGCCGGCAATAATTTCATACTTGCCTGGCGCCACCAAACGCACTAACAGTGGTTGCATTACGCCTTGCTCACGAATGCTTTCTGCTAATTCTTGCAGAGCGCCTGCTTCCATTTTTTGACGCGGCTGATATTTGCCTGCTTGCAACGCTGTTAGCGGCAAACGATGGATATCGGTGGACGAGCTTGCTGCTTGAGTCTTTTCTCCAAGCAGGGCTTCAAGACCCCTACCCAAACCTTTTTTCTTAATAGCGACCATGATCTTTTTCTTTCTACAAATTACATGTGTTTGATGCGCTCAACCATTTCAGCGCCAAACTCTAAATAGGCTTTTGCGCCACGCGATGACTTATCAAAAGCCACGCCAGGAAGCCCATATGATGGGGCTTCGGCAAGACGGACATTACGCGGAATAATGCTCTTAAATACTTTGTCGCCAAAGTGTTCCAGCAATTGATCCGACACCTGTTGTTGCAGTGTCATGCGCGCATCAAACATCACGCGCAACAAACCAATGATGACTAAATCCGGATTCAAATTTGCGTGTACTTGTTTAATGGTGTTCACTAAATCAGACAGCCCCTCTAGCGCAAAGTATTCACACTGCATTGGAACAATCACACCATTAGCCGCACACAATCCGTTGAGTGTTAGCAAAGATAAAGCAGGGGGACAATCAATCAAAATAAAATCGTAATCATTTGCTACTTGAGCAAGCGCATCTTTCAGGCGCACTTCGCGCAAATCCAAATCCACCAATTCAATTTCTGCGCCAGCTAAATCACGATTAGCTGGCAATACGTCATAGCCCGAACTTTCACAACGCTGTGCACAATCTTTAACAGACGACATGCCGATCAAGACCTGGTAAACGCTGGCATTGAGGTCTGCCTTCTCTACACCAGAGCCCATGGTTGCATTGCCTTGGGGATCCAAGTCCACCAACAAGACGCGCTGCTGAAGGCCGGCCAAGCTCGCCGCCAAGTTAACGGCTGTAGTGGTCTTACCAACACCACCTTTTTGATTTGCAATACAGAAGATTTTTGCCATGGCTAGTTTTTGTTTTACTTTAGGGGGAGGGGGATTTTCTCACGGGGGCCAACACCAAAAGGCGTCGCTCCACCGCTAAATTAGGAATATGAAGAGGTTCATCGGCTACCAAACGCCAATCATCCATACAAACGTCCTGCATTTCTTCATCGGCACGCTTTGCCTTCATGGCAAACACCAGTCCGTCTGGCTTTAAAAAAGGTAATGAAAGCTCTAAAAAGCGGGCAAGATTGGTAAATGCGCGAGAAATGACTGCGTCATACTGGCCTGGTTGCTGCAGCGCAACATCTTCGGCACGCTCACTGAGTACTTCTATATTTTTTAGCTTCAGCTTTCCACGTACATGCTGCAAAAAAGCCGTCTTCTTACGAATTGCCTCAATCAAGGAAAGTCGCCACTCGGGCTGCACAATGGCAATGGGAATCGCCGGCAGGCCGCCACCCGAACCTAGGTCTGCAATCTTGGGTGATGGGCCCGGTAAAAACCGCCTCAGCACAGGTAAAACTGCAACAGAATCAATAAGATGCAGCCGCACAGAGTCTTTCTCACCCTCAATTGCTGTGAGGTTATGGACCTGATTCCATCTCCCCATTTCTTGCAAAAACATCTCTAAATCCGCGATGTTGGCCGAGCTCAAATCCAGACCAATCTCCTGTATTCCGAGCGCAAGCAAACCCTCACTCATGGGTTTCTTGGGTGCGGCCCAAACCTTTTTTAAGGTGTACTAAAAGCAAAGAAAGGGCTGCCGGTGTTACACCAGAAATGCGGCCGGCCTGACCCAATGTTTCGGGCTTATGTAGATTGAGCTTTTGCTGAACCTCTTTAGATAAACCAACAACCTGTGTGTAATCAAGCGACTCAGGCAATGGGAATGTCTCATTGTGTTCTTGACGAGCAATTTCGGTAGCCTGGCGTTCAATGTAGCCCTGGTACTTCACAGAAATTTCCACTTGATCGCTAATTTGAGCGGCCAAACCCAGATCTTCATCTAAAGTCTCTGGAGCCCACATGCCATTTCCAAGCATGGTAATTGCTTCATAAGTAACACCCGGGCGCCTTAAAAGCTCTGCCAAACTACACTCATGTGAAAGATCTTGGCCTAATAGCTGGGATACAAAAGGGGCTGCCTCGCTCTTAGGGCCCACCCAAATGCTTTGCAAACGAGATGTTTCACGTGAAACAGCCTCCTGCTTTCTGCAAAACACTTCCCAGCGATAGTCATCTACAAGCCCCAGCTCTCGCCCAATAGTAGTTAAACGCATATCCGCATTGTCTTCGCGCAGGCTTAGGCGGTATTCCGCTCGGCTAGTGAACATCCGATATGGCTCTTGGACCCCGCGGGTAATTAAGTCGTCCACCAAAACGCCGATATAGGACTCGCTTCGCTTCGGCAACCAAGGTTCCTTGCCTTTGGCGGCCAAGCCAGCATTGATTCCAGCCAGCATTCCCTGCGCTGCAGCCTCTTCATACCCCGTGGTGCCGTTAATTTGGCCGGCAAAGTAAAGGCCGCCAATAACTCTAGTCTCTAGACTATGGCGTAGTTGGCGCGGATCAAAGAAGTCATATTCAATGGCATAGCCAGGGCGCACGATAACCGCAGACTCCATGCCACGAATGCTGCGGACCAAGTCCCACTGCACATCAAAGGGCAGACTGGTCGATATCCCGTTAGGGTAAAACTCGTTTGTTGTTAAACCCTCGGGCTCCAAAAAGATCTGATGACTATTTCTAGAGGCAAAGCGATGAATTTTGTCTTCAATGGAAGGGCAGTAGCGAGGGCCAACACCTTCAATAACGCCAGTATACATTGGTGAACGGTCTAGTCCACTACGAATAATGTCGTGGGTTTTCTCATTGGTATGTGAAATCCAGCAAGGAACCTGCTTGGGATGCTGCTCAGGGCGGCCCAAATAAGAAAAGACCGGAACTGGATCGAGATCTCCAGGCTGCTCAAGCATGACGGAGAAGTCGATCGTCCGACCATCAATCCGGGGCGGGGTGCCAGTCTTGAGCCTTCCCTGCGGAAGCTTCAATTCTTTTAGTCTGGCAGACAAAGAAACTGCGGCAGGATCGCCTGCGCGTCCACCCGCATAATTATTTAAACCAACGTGAATCTTTCCATCCAAAAAGGTTCCGGCAGTCAAAACCACTTTTTTGGCCATAAACTCCAGGCCCATTTGGGTGACCACGCCCTGAACCTCGTCACCCTTAACCATCAAATCATCTACCGCAGCCTGAAAAAGGCTTAAATTAGGTTGATTTTCTAGTCGACGGCGAATTGCTGCCTTATATAAAACCCGGTCGCCCTGAGCACGAGTGGCGCGAACAGCAGGGCCCTTACTGGAGTTCAAAATACGGAATTGAATACCGGCCTCATCGGTGGCTGCAGCCATGGCGCCCCCCATAGCATCAATCTCTTTCACAAGGTGGCCCTTACCAATCCCACCAATGGAGGGATTACAGCTCATCGCGCCTAGGTTTTCAATACTATGGGTAATTAATAGGGTGTCGCAACCCATACGCGCAGATGCCAGGGCGGCCTCGGTCCCAGCGTGACCGCCACCAACCACTATGACATCGAAACTTTTGGAATAACGCATGATTTGCCTCAGATAGGGCGATGATCATAGCATTTTGTTTGTTTCACGTGAAACAAAAGATTGCAAATTCTTAGAAAAATAAAGGCATGTTTTCTAAGTAATTGATTTAATTGATGAAATAGGCGTTCCAGGCAGACTTCAGAATCAGCACACTCACGATTACCAAAAAAGCCTTTCTAACAAAAGTGCTGCCATGTTTAATTGCCAGGCGGCTTCCAAACTGACTCCCCGCAATATTGGCAATCATCATGGCAAAACCCAAGGTCCAGTTAATTTGTCCAAGGCTAGCCAACATCAAAATTGCCGCCAGATTGGTTGCAACATTCACTAGTTTTGTCGCAGCTGACGCATGCAAAAAATCAAAGCCAAAGAAACGAACAAACCCAAACAATAAAAAGCTTCCAGTGCCGGGGCCAAAAAAGCCGTCATAAAAACCAATAGTCAAACCAAGCGCAATACCCTTAAGCTGTTGAAGTCTCCCAAGGCCCTTGGGAGTGTGTGCCTGACCGAGGTTGGGCTGGAACCACGTATAAATCAACAAAAACAACAATAGAAAGGGGAGCGCTTTACGTAAAGGCTCTGCCGGAAAGTTGCTCACCGCATTGGCGCCCAAGAGTGAGCCGACAAAACCCGCAACAATTGCGGGTCCAACAACAGCCCACGGTAAAGAAACATGGCGCAAATATCTGCGCGCAGCATTTAAGGTTCCACCAACTGCAGATACTTTATTGGTTGAAAGCAAAGTTGCAGGCGGGGCATCTGGATAGGCAGCAAATAAGGCGGGCACCTGAATGAGGCCGCCACCGCCAGCTACCGCATCAACTAGACCGGCAAAAAAAGCCATCGCCAAAAGCAATGGCCAGATATAAATTGAAAATTCGATGAGTGTCTCTTTTAATTAAATGAGTGCGGCGCAATTAAAAATTGACGCCGCACTAAAACCAAATAATAAAAGGAAAACAAAAACTCAGTTTTTGTTTTTGAAGTGCGCAGCGATTTCACCAACAACGCCACGACGAAATGCTAAAACGCAAATTACAAAAATAAAGCCCGTTGCGATCGTGCTCCACGAGCCAATGTTTGCCAAGTAGTTCTGCAAGCCGACAACAATGCCAGCGCCAACCACCGGACCAAGAATGGTTCCCATGCCGCCAAGCAGTGTCATCAACACCACTTCGCCAGACATATGCCAATGCACATCAGTCAATGTTGCCAACTGGAATACCAATGACTTCATGGAACCAGCCAAGCCAGCGAGAGCAGCTGAGATTACAAAAGACATCAGCTTGAATCGATCAACATCGTAACCCAAAGAAATGGCACGAGGCTCGTTTTCACGAATCGCCTTCAGCACCTGACCAAACGGGGAGTGAACCGCACGCATGATAAGTGCGAAGCCAAACAAGAAAACGGCTAAAACGAAGTAATACATCGCAACGTCGTCTTTTAGGTCAATCAAACCAAACAACATTCCACGAGGAACGCCCTGAATGCCATCCTCACCACCGGTAAACGGAAGTTGAACCGCCAGGAAGTAAATCATTTGCGATAGCGCCAAAGTCACCATCGCAAAATAGATGCCTTGTCTGCGAATAGCCAAAGAACCAATCAAAAAACCAAGGATGCCAGAGCCAAAGACGCCTAAGACGATTCCCAACTCAGGGGAAAGGCCGGCTTCTTTGCAGAAGTAGGCGGTAATGTAAGCGGAGGTTCCAAAAAAAGCCGCATGCCCAAAAGACAATAGTCCTGTAAAGCCAAGCAATAAATTAAAAGCACAAGCAAAGAGGGCGAAACACAAAACCTTCATTGCAAAGACGAGATAAATGAAATCTTGGAAAGGCAACAACAGGGCAATTAATACCAAAATGCCGTACAACAATTTTGTTTTTGGATTCATGATTATTTCTCCCGCCCAAATAGTCCAGCAGGACGAATCAACAAAACAATTGCCATGATCACAAAAATAACCACGCCAGAGGCTTCTGGGTAGAAGACTTTGGTGAGGCCTTCAACCAAACCTAAACCTAAACCAGTCAAGATGGCGCCCATGATAGAGCCCATGCCGCCGATTACAACCACCGCAAAAACAACGATGATGAGGTTGGAACCCATTAGCGGGTTAACTTGAAAAATAGGGGCGGCCAAAACGCCAGCGAAACCCGCAAGGCCAACACCATAGGCGTAAGCCAAAGAAATCATTAAAGGAACGTTAATACCGAAGGCTTGGAGCAATTTTGGATTTTCAGTGCCCGCGCGCAAATAAGCGCCTAGCTTTGTTTTCTCGATTACATACCAAGTAGAGAAGCACACAACCAAAGAAATGACTACCACCCATAAACGATATTTTGGCAAGATGATGCCAATGGACTCCAGGGGGATTGCACCCTGAAGTAACTCGGGGGCAGGATAACTCTCGCCAGAGATGCCGTACCAATGACGGAACATGCCCTCAATAATCAAGGCCAAGCCAAAGGTTAGGAGCAGACCATATAAATGATCGAGATGGTACAAACGGCGCAGCATGGTTCGCTCAAGAATCAAACCAAAACCCGCCAACACAAGCGGAACAACAATCAATGCAAACCAGTAATTAATGGAAAGGTCAGGGAAGCCAAGCCACTGGCTAATCTGAGTTAAACCAATCCAGGCAATAAATGCACCCATGGTGTACTGAGCGCCATGAGCAAAATTAATAATGTTGAGAAGGCCAAAAATAATGGCCAATCCCAAACTCAATATGGCATAAAACGAGCCATTAATAAGCCCCACCAAGAGCTGGGCTACCAGCCCTTGAGGGGTAATTCCGAGAAGTTCAAACATGCTTAATTAGGGTGAATTACTTGTTAGTAACCAGCTTGCATCGTGACAATGAGAGCGGTTGTGTAGCTTCAGCAGCAGGAATCACTGCCTTGACGTTGTAATAGTCCCATGGGCTCTTGGAGTCAGCTGGTTTCTTCACTTCTAGTAAATACATATCATGCTCAAACTTGCCATCTGCACGAATTTTGCCTTTGAAAAGACCGTCATCAATGTTTGTAGACTTCAAGGCCTTCATGACTGCCTGGGTGTCATCAGTGCCAGCCTTTTGAACGGCATTTAAATAAGCAAGAACAGATGAGTAAACACCAGCCTGAACACTAGATGGCATACGCTTATGTTGCAAGATGAAGCGTTTTGCAAAAGCGCGGGTCTTATCGTCTTTATCCCAATAGAAGCCCTCTGTGAGGTACATGCCTTGAGCAGCATTCAAGCCCAAAGAGTGAACGTCGGTAATAAACATTAGCAAAGGAACAACGGTTTGCTTTTTGTTAATGCCAAACTCAGATGCTTGCTTAACACTGTTAATGGTGTCTTGTCCGGCATTTGCCAAAGCAACCACATCAGCACCACTAGCCTGCGCCTTCAAAAGATAGGATGAAAAATCGCTATTGGGGAATGGGTGCTTGCTGGTTCCCAAAACCTTGCCGCCATTAGCATTCACAACGTTGGTTGAGTCTTTTTCCAAAGCTGCGCCAAAAGCATAGTCAGCAGTTAGGAAGTACCAGTTCTTTTTACCTTGTTTTACAACAGCCTTGGCTGTGCCGTTTGAGAGGGCATAAGTGTCATAGGTCCAATGTACGTTATTGGCAGTACATTTTTCGTTAGTGATTGGCAAAGAAGCTGCGCCAGATACCAAAGTGATCTTGTTCTTTTGCTCGGCAACTTCCATAACAGCCAAAGCAACGTTGGTAGAAACCAACTCAACAATAACGTCTACACCATCCTTGTCATACCATTCGCGCGCTTTATTGGCAGCAATGTCGGCCTTATTTTGGTGATCGGCGCTTACAAGCTCAATTTTCTTTCCAATTACAGTTCCGTCTTTGGAAAAGTCAGCAATTGCCATCTTCGCTGCAATTACAGCGCCTGGACCAGCCAAGTCAGAGTAGGTTGATGACAGATCGGTCAACACGCCAATCTTAATAACATCCCCACTAACTTTTGGTGCATTTTGCGCAAACACTGGGTTTGAACCAAACATGGTCGCCGCAACCAGACACGCGGTTATTTGCTTTAACTTCATTACCGTCTCCTATAGAAATCCACTAAACACCAAGATACTCATTTAATAGCGTTGCTTTTTCAGCAAGCTCATTCTGATTTACAACTTCAACCACATTTCCATGCTCAACCACATAATGGCGATCCGCCAAAGGGGCCGCAAAACGGAAATTCTGCTCGACCAACACAATCGTGAAGCCTTTATTACGAAGGCTGGTTACAACCTCTCCCAGCTTTTGCACAATCACCGGTGCCAAACCTTCGGTAATTTCATCAAGCAATAAAAGCTTGGCGCCGGTTCTTAAGATTCGCGCCATTGCCAACATTTGTTGTTCGCCACCAGACAACCGGGTGCCCGGGCTGTTGCGCCTCTCATAGAGGTTTGGAAACATTTCGTAAATCTCATCCAAGCCCATGCCACCCGGAGCGATCTCCGGTAAAAGCAATAAATTCTCTTCGGTACTTAGGCTTGCAAAGATTCCTCTTTCTTCAGGACAAAACCCAACACCCAGGCGCGCAATTTTGTATGTGGGCATGGCAATGGTTTGTGTTCCATAAACCTCTACTGAACCAGTTCTCTTGCTAGTCAGCCCGAGAATGGTTTTTAAAATAGTGCTTCGCCCCGCCCCATTGCGCCCGAGCAAAGTAACAACCTCGCCGTCGCGCACAGCAAAATTAACGCCGTGCAAAATATGGGACTCGCCATACCAAGACTCTAGGTTCTTAACCTCTAACGCCATTGTGCTCATAGGTTGTCTCCCCCATGGCTACCCATGTAAGCCTCGACAACCAAGGGGTTGGTAGACACTTCGTGATATGAACCCTCAGCCAAAACTGAGCCGCGCTGTAATACGGTAATTCTGTCGGCAATAGACGAAACCACCTTCATATTGTGTTCGACCATCAAGATGGTGCGGCCCTTCGCAACACGATCAATCAACTCGGTTACACGCTCGACATCCTCATGACCCATTCCTTGGGTCGGCTCATCCAAAAGCATCAGCTCTGGCTCCATGGCCAAGGTGGTGGCAATTTCGAGCGCTCTTTTGCGGCCATACGCCAGGTTTAAGGTCTCTTCGTGGGCAAAGCCCTCTAAACCAACCTCATGCAACAGCTCGAGCGCTCGGTCATTAAGAACATCCAAGGAATCGCCAGACCTCCAAAAATGGAACTCTGTACCCAAACCTCGCTGCAGCGCAACACGAACATTTTCCAGGACCGTTAAATGCGGGAATACAGCAGAAATCTGAAAAGACCGGATTACACCCCTGCGGGCAATTTGAGCCGGCGCTTCCTTAGTGATATCAAAACCATTGAATAGGATTTGGCCGCTACTTGGCTCCAAGAACTTTGTTAGCAAATTAAAGCAGGTTGTTTTTCCAGCGCCATTGGGGCCAATCAAGGCGTGAATTGTCCCTCTGGTGACATCCAGGTTGACGTCAGTGACCGCAGAAAACCCCTTAAAAGATTTTCCCAGTCCAATTGTTTTTAATATCGTCTCTTGCAATCTTTTACCCTCTGCCCTCTAAATAGAGCAAGACATTGAGGATAACCTAAGACGGCCTTGTCTTATATAGCGATAACCCTAAATAGAAAAAGGAGAAATGCTTAGCTGGCTTGAATTGTTTTAATGAATTTTTGCACAGCAGATCGCGCCAGTTCATCCAAAACATCCACCGGGATGCGTTGCGAACCCTGAACGATCATGAGTGCATATGGTTTGGCGAGGGCCGATGCCTCGGGGCACAAACGAAGTTCATCACCCTCTGATGGGGACTGGCTACGCCAATAATTAATAGCGGCCTCAAGCTCTTGGATTGTTACGTACAACATTAAAGATCGCTCGGTTTATTTGCTTTTAGACGCAAGCATGGTGCCGCGACATTTTTTTGCACCACAACGACATTCGTAGTCTTTTTTCATCTGCTTAGTAATGCGGCCCTCAATGTCCAATGAGTAGTCATAGAACAATTCTTCGCCAACCTTGAGGGCTCGCTTTGCATAAATAAAAACTTGTGGCTCACCACCAAAGTCATCCTCACGAGCTTCGCAACTGGGGGCGCAAGAGTGATTAATCCACCGCGCAGCATTGCCGCCGTACTTGGCATCGATTACCCGACCATCTTCCAAAGAAAAGTAAAAAGTATGGTTTGGGTCTTTTGGATCGTGTGGGTGGCGCTTTTCGGCCAACTTCCAACTAATGCGCTCACCTTGATACTCAATGATGGCCTGGCCTTTTTTAATTGGCTTCGCAACAAAAACACCTTTGCCATGAATGGGTGAAGACTTAACAACAATAGCGGATCGATCCACCTTTGGTGGTTTTGATTTTTTGGATGCCATAAATTAAACGTCTAGGTTGCGGGCAATAAGTGCGTTCTTTTCAATGAACGCGCGGCGAGGCTCTACCTCATCCCCCATCAGCGTTGTAAAGACTTGGTCAGCTGCAATAGCATCCTCAATCTTCACTTGCAACAAGGTTCTTGAGCTTGCGTCCATGGTGGTTTCCCACAACTGCGATGGATTCATCTCACCAAGACCTTTGTAACGTTGACGACTTAGAACGCGCTCTGCCTCAGACAAGAGCCAAGCAAAGGCAGCCCTAAAGTCGCTGATAGTTTGTTCTTTCTGATTCTTATCAGGGTCGCCGCGGCGCACCTTAGAGCCCGGCACCACCTTGCCAGACAAAACAGCGGCAGCATTAGCAAGGCTTTGATAGTCATCGCCATGAACAAAGTCTGAGTTAATGGAGGACAGCTTTAGGTTTCCATGAATTCGGCGGGACAACAATAAACGGAAGCGCTCGGTGCGGTCTTCTTTTTGAACAATAATTTCTGGTGGCAACGCTAACGGGTTAAGGGAATCAGCGAGCGCCTGCCTTAAGCGATCTGCCGACTCGTTAGCAGACTTTTCAGTGTCGAGATTTAATGGTGTACCAGAAGCAATTGCACGCAAAGCATCTTCGTCTATTGTGCGCGAGAGGCGGTCAACAATTGACTGAATTACTTGATAGTGCTTTGCAAGCTCATTGAGTGAATCGCCCTCAATAATTTCTCCAGATGGGGTTTGCAAGGATGCGGTTTCCAGCGCAATCTTTAATAACAACTGGTTTAGCTCGTTGTCATCTTTAATGTACTGCTCGCTCTTGCCAAACTTCACCTTATAAAGAGGTGGCTGGGCAATATAAATATGGCCACGCTCAATTAACTCTGGCATCTGTCTATAGAAGAATGTTAACAAGAGTGTACGAATGTGGCTTCCGTCAACGTCCGCGTCGGTCATGATGATGATGCGGTGGTAACGAAGCTTGTCGGCCTTGTATTCCTCGATGCCAATACCTGTTCCAAGAACAGTAATTAAGGTAACCACCTCTTGGCTGGCTAGCATCTTATCGAAGCGCGCTTTTTCAACGTTTAGGATCTTTCCTTTCAAAGGAAGAATGGCCTGGAAGCGACGATCACGGCCCTGTTTAGCAGAGCCACCCGCGGAGTCTCCCTCAACAATAAACAATTCAGACTTAGATGGGTCCTTCTCTTGGCAATCAGCCAGCTTCCCAGGCAAACCTAAACCATCTAAAGCGCCCTTGCGACGAGTCATATCGCGCGCTTTACGAGCAGCTTCACGAGCGCGCGCAGCATCAACAATTTTTCCGCACAAAATCTTTGCGTCTGCTGGGCGCTCTTGTAAATAAGCGCTTAATGCTTCAGCAACAATTTCTTCTACAGGGCCACGAACCTCGCTTGATACAAGCTTGTCTTTGGTTTGACTAGAAAACTTCGGCTCAGGCACTTTTACCGAAAGAACACATGCCAAGCCTTCGCGCATGTCATCGCCAGAAATTTCTACTTTGGCTTTTTTAGCAACTTCGTTTTCATCAATATATTTATTGATGACACGCGTCATTGCCGCGCGTAGACCTGTTAGATGGGTGCCACCATCCCGCTGAGGAATGTTGTTGGTAAAACAAAGCACTTGTTCACTAAAACTGTCATTCCACTGCATAGAAACTTCAGCAGTAATTTGGCCGCCGAGATCCGAAGGGCGAACACCTTCTGCATAAAAAATATTTGGGTGTAAAACATTCTTGGTTTGATTGATGTATTCAACAAACCCCTTAACACCACCAGAAAAAGCAAAATCTTCTTCTTGGCCAGTGCGTTGGTCAATCAACTTAATGTGTACGCCATTATTTAAGAAAGAGAGTTCGCGGATACGCTTAACCAGAATCTCATAATGAAACTCTACGTTTCCAAAAATTTCTTCGTCAGCCAAAAAGTGGACCTCAGTCCCTGACAGTTCTGTATCACCAGTAACAGTGATTGGGGAAACCAAAACACCATTTTCATCAACTATGTTGCGATTCTGTATAACGCCACGAGCAAACTCCATGTAGTGCGCTTTACCATCACGACGAATGGTTAGTTTTAACCATTTAGATAATGCATTTACGCAACTAACACCCACACCATGAAGACCACCAGAAACTTTGTAGCTGTTTTGGTCGAACTTACCGCCAGCATGAAGCTCGGTCATTACGATTTCAGCAGCACTTCTCTTTGGTTCGTGTTTGTCGTCGTATTTAATGCCAGTAGGCACGCCACGACCGTTATCAACAATAGAAATGGAGTTATCGGTTTGAATAACTACTGTAATTTCAGAACAATAACCGGCCAACGCCTCGTCAATAGAGTTATCCAAGACCTCAAAAACAAGGTGATGAAGACCAGTCCCATCAGAGGTATCTCCAATGTACATTCCAGGGCGTTTACGAACCGCCTCAAGACCCTCTAAGATTTGAATCGATGCAGCGCCGTACTGCTCTACTACTTTTTTTTCTTCAGTCATTTTTTTCTAAATTAAATACGCATTGGCATCACAACATACTTAAAGTTCTCTGAGCCAGGCAGAGTAATTACAGCACTGCTGTTTGCATCACCTAAGCTAATTTGAATCTTCTCAGTCTTTAGGTTTGATAAAACATCTAATAAGTAACTTACGTTAAAACCAATTTCAACTGCATCGCCACCATATTCAGTTTCAATCTCTTCCTGCGCCTCTTCTTGTTCAGCATTGGTGGATTGAATGGTGATGCGATTCGGGGATAAAGAAAAACGCACCCCTTTAAATTTATCTGTAGTCAAAATTGCAGCACGTTGAAGCGCAGCTTGTAGCTCATCACGACCAACGACTAACGAGTTTTTATGCCCTTTCGGAATTACTCTTTGGAAATCCGGGAATTTACCCTCAACCAATTTAGAAATAAGCTCAATATCGCCAAAAGCAAACTTTGCCTGATTCGCAGTTAAGCTAACTTCCAATAACTCATCCGAGTCCTCTAAGAGATGTTGCAACTCAAGAATGGTTTTGCGAGGAATAATAATTTCTTGTTTTTGACCAGACCCAGAAGGTGCCTCGGCCAACTCAACTTGAGAATAAGCTAGGCGATGACCATCCGTCGCAACAGCAACAACCTCTTTACCTTCAATTACCAACAACATTCCGTTTAGGTAATAACGAATATCTTGTTGTGCCATTGAAAAGTGCACCTGGCTAATTAACTGACGGAAATTCTTTTGCGTCATCTTCCAGGCTGCAGTCACTTCGCCAACAGTTTGCATGATTGGAAACTCGGTTGCGGACAGAGTTTGCAAAGAAAAACGGCTTTTACCGCTTTGAACAACCATACGATTGTCTTTAAGATTTAAAGCAACAGGCCCCTCCGGGAGTGCGCGCAAAATATCTAATAACTTTCTTGCAGCAACCGTAGTGGTTACATCCTCAGAACCAACTCCAAAATTTGCATTGGTTGTAATTTGAATTTCGATATCAGTGGAAACAAAAGAAACCTTCTCTCCGTTTTTCTTGAAGAGGAGATTTGCCAGAATTGGCAATGTGTGTCTACGTTCAACAATGCCACTAACAACCTGAAGTGGTTTTAGTAAGTTATCGCGCGAAGTATTAACTAATTGCATTGCTTTTAAATCCTTGTATATATCTTAGTAGTAATAGTAATAAGGCTCTCTATTTCGGTGGATAAGTCAAAAACCCCATCAAAAACAACACATTAAAACCAAAAAAACCTGTGGAAAACTTTTGTATAAACGCTGCATAAAAAGGGGATAACTTTTTATCAATCCCCTATTTTTGCATGAAGCTGGACCTTTCCACAATTTATCCACATCTAATCCCCAAACTTATCCCTGGGCTTGTGCACAGGTTTATCCACAGGGAAAACTCAAGCCTTTAAAGTTTGCTCAATCACATGAATTTCATGGTTTAACTGGCTGTCGTGAGCTCTTTCATCCGCCATCTTGCGCACAGCATGCAAAACAGTTGTGTGATCCCTGCCACCAAATAACTCACCAATCTCAGGAAGGCTTTTTTGAGTCAGTTCTTTGGCCATAAACATGGCGATCTGGCGTGGTCTCGCAATGTTGGCGGGCCTTTTCTTGGAATACATGTCGGCCACCTTAATGCTGTAGAAGTCCGCAACAGCTTTTTGGATGTTTTCCACAGAAATTTGGCGGTTTTGAATTGAAAGCAGGTCTTTTAGGGCAGTTCTGGCCACATCAATAGTGACCTCGCGGCCGTGGAAGCGAACAAAAGCAAGAATCTTACGCAATGCACCTTCAAGCTCGCGCACGTTGGAGCGAAGGTGTTTTGCAACAAAGAAAGCTACATCTTCACTCATGGGGATGCCTTCGCTAATTGCCTTTTTCATCAAAATGGCAACACGCATTTCTAGTTCTGGCGGCTCAATTGCTACGGTTAGTCCAGAATCAAATCTTGAGATGAGGCGGTCATCAATCCCTGCCATCTCCTTGGGATAGGTGTCGCTCGTAATAATGACTTGGGACTTGTTGCTAAGCAGCGCCTCGAATGCGTAAAAGAACTCTTCTTGAGTGCGTGATTTGCCGCTAAAAAACTGGATATCGTCAATTAGTAACAAATCAAGTGAATGGTAGTAACGCTTAAATCGATCAAAAGCCTTTTGTTGGTAGGCGCGCACCACGTCAGAGACGTACTGCTCGGCGTGAATATAGCGAATACGTGCGTTGGGCTTTTCTTTTAAAAGGTGGTTTCCGATGGCATGTATTAAGTGGGTTTTACCTAGGCCCACACCACCATATAAGAACATTGGGTTATATGAGGTGCCCGGGTTGTGCGCCACCTGGATGGATGCCGCTCTCGCGAGCTGGTTGGCCTTACCAGTAACAAAGGTTTCAAAAGTAAGATTCGGATTGAGTTTTGAGTGGTCCTCAATCTCAAATGCACCCTCTTCTAGAGAGGTTGTTGTGTCGGGCTCAGGGCTTGTCGAGGGCTGCAGCATTGCAGCCTCCGGGGCCGGAGATAAATTCACGTTTTGAGTTACTGGGGCGCCCTCTGGGGCCAATGCAAAATTGACATTAATGGGGCGACCAAAATGCTGGGCTGCCAACTCTTGAAAACGATCAGCAAAAGTTTTTTTGATCCAATCCAA